>CAXXMM010000014.1:0-644287 GCA_963676385.2 Anaerovoracaceae bacterium | reverse complement strand
ATGCCGGATCCATCCTGGGCATAGAAGTATCCCGGGATGCCGTTTTGGACGCCAATCGAAATGCTGTCATCAACAGAATTGTCAACGCCAGATTCCTCTTAGGCAAAGCAGAAGAAATCCTGCCAAAGCTTCTTGACCCGGAATGTGAAGAAAAACTGGATCAAGAAGGAATCCAAATTGCCCGAAACGCAGACGTTGTGATTTTGGATCCCCCCCGATCCGGATGCCCCCAGCCACTCCTTGAGGCAGTGGCCTCCGTGGTTCCCTCCCGAATTGTGTACGTCTCCTGCGACCCGGCCACCTTGGCCCGGGACATCAAAGTCCTGGCCGGCCTAGGCTATCAATTTGTAGAGGCCACCCCCGTGGACATGTTCCCCTGGACCTTGCACGTTGAAGCCGTAGCCCTACTCACGAAGTGAGTAGCGGCACGTCTCATGCAAAGGATGCCCAAGAGCAGCAACGCTGCGATTGGTTGCATCCGACTGCGGAAGCCGTAGTCTTGATGTCAAGGGTCAAGGAGGGCACTGTAGCAAATGTTTGGAATGTTTTAAATTCAAGGTTTCAAGCCATATTAGTACCCACCGCATAGTCTTGCTTGGGTGCAAATATACTCTACGAATTAAGTTTGGGCTGTATAAGGGAACATGTCTACAGGGTTAATATGTTCCTCTGTATCAGTTGAAGCTGTTGTGAGGAAGAGTGGAGATTTTTGCAACAAAAATAGTATTGCTTTTGTAATAACTTGAGGTTTTATTTTAAAGATGAGTACTATATAAACAAAAATATATTACAAAAGTTAATAATTGAGGTGATAGTATGTATAAATTGTTTTTAAGTTACAGTCTTTCTGAATCTGCTGTTGCAAAAGAGCTTTATACTCAATTGAACAACGCTTTCATGGGGAACTTGGTTTTTTTTCTGCGGCTGAACAACTCTCTGCTGGAGTTGACTGGAAAAAAGCAATACGTGAGGCATTGAAGGAATGTCAAGCTGGTTTATTTATTTTGACTCCAAAATATCAGAACAGTATGTGGAGCGTTTCTGAGTTTACTGCTTTCTGGTTAGAGGACAAGCCAATCTTCTTATTATGCATAGGTGAAATAGACAGAGACATTTTATATGCTCCTATGAGAGATTATCAGATTGCCGATATTTCTAATGTAGATGAGGTAAAAATATTTATAGAAAGATTATCTAATATACTAGAAGAAAAGCGAGTACCATATGCTTCCGCCAGTGTTCTTTCTCAAGAGTGTATTTTTTCCTATACAAATCTTTTAGAAAAAAATCAAGAAGACTTGTATAAAGAATTAACCACTAATATAAAAAGCAGGTTGAATAAGTCGGATAAGTACCTATTGCTAGATACCGAGCGATTCAAAAAAGCCGTTTGCTATGAATCAGATGCCGTGGAATTACGGGATATAATTATCAAAAGTGTAGAGCAGAATAAACATGTTGAAGAATTGAGTTATGCTATTGAACATCTTTCAGTTATTAATAATGCGGAACTTAGAAAAGTAGCAATTAGACTAATTCAATCCTCAAATTATGATAATATTGTTTTTACGCATTGTGTAACAGCACTTGCCTCACAAAATCAAGCCGAATTAATAAAAGTTTTCCGAGTATTATTTAACATTGATGAAGAAAGATACCACTATTTTGTTGATGAAAAGCATGTCGTTGAAAATTTAAAATATCAAGAAAAACTGGAGAAGTGGATTAGACAGAGCAAGGGTAGCAAGAGTTCTGAAGGGGGTAGTGTTGCAAATTATTTAAACCTCAACAATAATCCATGAGCCCAGCTTAATTTCACGCAACATCAAATAGCCGTTAATCAGCATGGTTTTTGAAAAGACATTTAGCCTTTCGGTTTGCCCTTAGTAGGTCATGTACATGCGCTTGATTACATTTTGTTTCTCCTTGGTGTAATAAATATTACAGATGTAACCGCCAATGGTTATAAAGAAGAACCGGGAGATTTCAAAGCTGAATTACATTTATGCGAAAGTATATGTTGAATTTTCTGACATAAAAAAGATTGAAAACCAAAGACATGTGTAGAAGCAACCGCAAAAAAACAAAAAAAGGTCTTGTATTTTTATTCTAAAGGATTTAAGATGACCTTGATAGTAACAATAGCGGGACAGTTTGTGGGGGTTCGTATGACCGGCGTTGGGGAATACAAGAAACAAATCGGAGAAGAAATAAAGTGCATTTTAGGTGCGCTTTTTTTGTGCATGTAACCGAACCTTCAAGGCAATTTGCCTTTGGCAGGGCCGAAAAAACAGTAGAGGAACAACACAGTAACAGTTGAAAAAACGGGGAGGAAGAAAATGACTAGGAAACTTCAGAAAATGCTGATTGCCGTCATGGTGGTAGCTTTGGTGGCAACCCAAATCCCAATGACAGCCTTTGCAGAGACGGAAAGTTCGTCAGACAAAACGGACGAAGAACTGGCACTTGAGGAACAGTTGAATCTGGAGGATCTTACAGGAGCCTCAGTTATTGAAAGCAAAAACACGGAAAGCTCCACTACCTACGATTTGGGGAATAACGAGAAGATGACCATCCTGTACGGTGATGCAGTACGTTTTAAAGATAAAAACGGAGACCTGGTGGATTATGATCCTTCCCTTACGGAAATCAAATCAGATGATACCACCCTGCAAGGTGAAGATCTAAACGGATACGCATACACCAATGCAGCGGGAGATAAAAAACAGTACCTGCCTGAAACCCTATCCACTGAAACCCCGGCTCTCATGGAATACGGTGATTATGGGGTATCCTTCGCGCCCACAGATAGCACCGCAGAAAATATCTTGGGAGATCAGGTAGATGTGACCTTGAAAGATGTGGCTACCGCTACAGCCTACGAAGACGTTGAAATGCTGCCCACCAAGGCAGCATATACATCCGAAGACACGGATTCAGCCATTGAACTCACCTCCCTTCCCGAGGGGATTAAGGAAAACGTGGTTCTCAGCGAAAAACCTGAGAGTAATGTTCTGGAGTATACACTAAACTTAGCCGGCATGGTGCCCAAAAAAGATCCGGTTGGAAATGGCATCACCCTTTATGACAAAGAAACGGAAGATATTGTAGCAAGTCTGGAAGCGCCCTTTATGAACGATGCATCAGGGGACAATTTAAGCTATGATGTGACCTATGACATTGAGGCAACAGACGAGGAGGACACCTACAAACTAACGGTGACCTTGGATGAAGCATACCTTGAAAGTCCAGATACTGCCTATCCGGTAACGGTGGATCCTACCGCTACTTGGCTTGGAAACGATAGACTTCGGGATGTCTATGTGCTGGACGGTTCCTACGACGATACCAACTTCTATTCCAGCGGGACCAGAGTCATGCCCTCGGGGAAAGGAACCTTGGGCAACTACAGAACCTATTTAAGAATGTATGATTTAAAGACAACGGTACTTGGAAAATCCGTATCCAGCGCCAAATTTTCATTTTATGAAACAGGAAACTGCACCGCCAATCAGACCCTGCGGCTTTATCGATGTACAGAAGACTGGTCCAGCTCCGAACTTACATGGAATAACAAACCGACCATCGATTCGGCGTCCATGGGTACGTTTACCACTTCAGGGGACACCAATGACGGTCACAGCGTATCGGTACTTACCTACATAAGGGGTTTGGCCAGCGATACCTACGTAAGCCATGGCCTGTGCATGAAAAATATCACCAGCACCGTCAAGTACGCTGAACTCTATGGCAGTCGAACCGGGGCCACCTCCTATCGCCCCAAACTTGTCATCACCTATTACAGTAAGCCCAAGGAGGCGGAGGTGACTCAAGCCTCTTTTGTTGAAAGTGAAAACAAGGTCAATGTTACCTATTCCGGGGGCACCTCATCAATTCTGGATTCCGTCAATTACAAAATTAAAAATGCTAGCGGCACCAGTGTGAAAACCGGCACCTTAAGCAAAACCCCCGGGACCACCGATTCCATTAGTGTGACCGGCATTGACGATGGGAAATATACCATGGAAGTATGGGCAAAGGATACCAACGGCTTTGTGGGAGCTTCCGGAACCAAAACCTTCTACATAGACCGCGCCGCGCCTTCCTTTAGCACCATCACCATAGACCCGCCCACAACACCCATAGACCCGGGGACGGATACTAGCCCCACTATTACCTGGGGACCCATTACGGAAGCCAATTTCAGCAAAATCCAATATAGCATTAATGGGAGTGCTTACACCGATATTCCTAAAGCTTATGTAGATTCCACGGATCACTCGGGGAGTTATACGCTGCGCGACAATTCCGTTACCAGAGTCGGGGACAATACCATTACACTAAAGGCAATAGATTTAGTGGGCAAAACCACAACAGCAACAGTGAACTATTACCTTGATGACACGGTTGTTTTGATGGATTATCTGCCAGCAAACATTGCCCTTTCCGGTTACTACGGAAAGAATCTTCTTCATTGGGATGCACCGGGAGTCATCCCTGAAAATGTGTATTACAAAGTCTATCGAAGTACAACTTCAGGGTTTACTCCAAGTGACACCACCCTCATTTCGACAGAGGTCAAAACCCCATATTTTGCGGATACCAGTATCGGCGGCAGTGGCACATACTACTACAAAGTGAAAGCCGTCAAGAAAAACGGCCAGGGACAGGAAGTGGACACCAATGTGGTTTCCGGTCAGGTGTCCGGCACCCAAAAAGACACTTCTGAATTTGCCGCCGGCATCGGAAGTATGTCCTATCTGGACTACTTCTCCTTTGACACCCCGGTGGGAAGCGGAACCATCGAAAAAGCTTTTGGAAATTTTAAGTATTCTCAAACGGATTTTTCCCTATCCAACCTGGCATTTGACTATGGACTTACAAGAACATATAACAGTCAGTCACAAGAAAGCAGCATGCTAGGGAGCGGTTGGCTGGATTCCTATCACAAGGAACTTTATACGGACGCCGCAGGGAAAGTATATTTCCGGGAAGGAGACGGCACCACCTACACCTTTACCGAAGCGTCCGGCACCTATACCTGTGATCAGACCAAAGACTATGAATTGACTTTGCCATCTAGTTCCGAGATTTCCGCCAAGTATGAAATCACCACCAAGGGTGATATGGTGTATAGCTTCAATGCCTCAGGGCAGCTACTTCAGGAAAGCGAACCTAACGGAAGCACACTTTTTTATGCCTATGACGCGTTGGGAAGACTAAGCAAGGTGATTTCCAATGCCGAGGTAGTCTCCGAAGGGACAAAATATATTCAGTTTACCTATAGCACCACAAACAAATATTTGCTTCAAAGCATTACCTTGCCGGATGGCACGTTGCTTTCCTATACCTATTCCACCGCAGGGAAACTGACGACGGCTTCTCATAGTAGCAGCACCACACCGACCCAAAGTCTTTCCTTTGACTATGGATACAATACTGCTGGATACCTAAGTACCCTGGAGGATGGAGAAGGCAATGGATATGCCATCACCTATGAAGGAAATAAGGCAAGCAGGGTTGATACACCGACTTCTTCAAGCAATAACGAATATTACACCTTGAACTACAGCGAAAGCGGCAGTGGAAACAAAGTCACCACCGTATCCAGAAAATTGGGTTCTGAGACGTTCTATACGGAGATTGCTACATTGGATAACGCCACGGGAAAACTCCTTGAAGGCACCGATGCAAGCGGCATCTCCACCCAATATGTATATTTTTCGGCGTCTGATACGCCTTGCAACAATACCCTAATGGTGAAGCAAACCACTACCGGACGCAGCTACGAAACGTTGTCTTCCTCCGGCGTTGTGGACTTCACCTTAGAGCCGGTGACGGAAACCACCACCACCGCGTATAACGCAAACGAAGACGTGACCACAGAAACCACCGTGGCCGGCGGCAAAACGGAAACCACCTCCTACGCGTACACTGACAGCCAAAATGAAAATGATCCTACCGCCGTCACCACCACAATCAATGGAAGCACAGAAACAGAAAGCGAAACGAACTATTCCTATGATGACAACGGGAATATGACGGTCCAAAGCGACAGCGACGGTACTGTCACAAGTTATACTTATTCAGAAGACTATCTGGATGTGGCAGAAACCACCACAGAGGATTCGGGAGAAACCGATCTCGAATCTTCCATCACCCATTATGATGAAGAAGGGTTGGAGGAGCAAACCACCAGCGATGCAGGGGCGGTCTCTCAGGCCGTCAGTTCAGAATATGACGCCATGGGCAGAGTAACCAAGGAAACCGAAGCCCAGAAAATTGTAGACTACACCTATGATTATCTAGGCAGAGCCATTTCAGTGACCACCTCCTATTTGGACAATAACAGGGAGGTTTCCTCCACGGAAACCACCACCAATACCTACAACAACAATGGGAGCCTTTTAAGTACCATTTCCCCGGATGGCATTACCACTACCCACACCTATGATGCCATGAATCGGGAAACAGCAAGCGAAGAGATCAGCGAGGATGCGGGGCTTTCAAACAGCACCACAACCACCTACGGATATGACACCAATCTGTCCTTCCCGGCGGATATGGATGTATCATCCCTTGCCATCTGTTTCAAGGAAACAAAAACCACAAACGGTATCGTATCGGAAACATGGATGGATGGAGAGGGCCAGACCGTCAAGGAAACGGAAGCCGGCGTCACCAATTACTTCCGCTATGACGACAGCGGAAATCAGGTGATGGAACTCACCGGAGAAGGGAACGACCAGCGAATCACCCTGAATTTATATGACCAAAAGGGCAACAACTTTGCTACCAATCCAAAACCCGGAGAAAAACAATACCGGCGAGCTTATAGCAAACGGCACAGATTCCATTCTCACCAAGACTTTGTACTATTCGGACGACAACGTGAAGGCTGAAGTGGAGGAAGGAATCGTCACCGGATATACCTATGACAGTGAAAACAGAGTCACAGCCGTATCCCAGGATGCGTCTTTGGATGGGAGCGGAAACCTTTCCGAGAATACAGAGACCAGTACCACTACCGTTTCCTACACGAATGCACTAACTACAGCGGAAACAGATCCCGAAGGCACTATCACCACACAGGTTGTGGACGGCGCGGGACTGACAACCACTACCCAAACCGGTGGTACCAATGACATCCACACGGAGTTCGCCTATGACAACCAAGGGAATCTAACGAAAGAGACCTATAGGGACGGATCCTTAAAGACATATTCCTATGACGAGAAAAACCAGCTTCTCCAAACGGACACCTACCTTTCTGCGGCAGATTTGACGGCTGAAACTCCTCAGGCCCGGGTGTCATACGGCTATGATGATTTTGGAAAAGTTGTGTCTGAAGTGGATGCCAAGGCGGATACCAATGGGGATATGACCCCTTACCACTACATTTATTACGGCTATGACGGCCTGGGTCGCCTATCCTATGTCAGCGAACTGAACGCCTCAACGGCACCGGAAGAGTCAGACATCAACAGCCATAAGCTGACTTATACCTACGATTCAGATGGCAAGGTTACCGATATCGGCTACCCTCTTTCCACTTCGGACGAGGTGACAGGCCTTCATTATATCTACGACCAAAACGGCCGAATCACCACCGTTTCAGCTAAGGTGGGAAGCCTGCTAAAAACCATACGGGAATATGAATACAACAGCCTTGGGGAAATCACAGATATTACAGATCACGAAAACTTCACAGGAACGGGAACCAACACCGTGGAGACCACCTATTCCTATGACAATCTGGGCAGAGTCACCGCTATGGAAGAGAAAGACCAGGCCGAAAACACGGTAGAAAGTTTCACTTACACCTACGACCAAAATTCCAACATTACCTCGGAGGTGGATGGAAATATATCCAAGGATTATACCTATGACGACCAGGGCAGACTGACGGAAGTATCAACGGAAAACGGTGAAAACACAGACACGGTGGCTTATACCTATGATGCAGCCGGAAACCGGAAGAGCAAGGTGGAGGGAGACATCAAGCAAGAATACAATTACAACAGCCTGAATCAGTTAACATCCATGATTGAAAGCGAATTGGATGAAAATGAAGAATACCAGCAGACTGCATCCACCGCCTATACCTACGACACCAAGGGGAACCAGATTGCCGAAAGCGAGACCAGGGGTAGCACCCAGACGAATACCACTAATGGCTACACCGTGGACAGCATGCTTTCCGGAACCACCATCCAAACAGGCAGTGAAACCACCCTGACCCAGGAAAATACCTATAACGGAGGGGGACAGCGAGTCAGAAAGACGGAAAACGGCACTGCCACCAATTACTTCTATCAAGACGGAAGCGTCCTATACACCACAGACAGCAGCGGTGCCAAAACCACCCAGAATTTCCTCACCACAGCGGGAAGCACTATGGCTACCACAAGGTACAGTTCCAGTGACATTTCGTACTATACTTACAATAAGGACATCCGAAACAGCACCGTAAGCATTCTGGATGAGACCGGAGCCGTGGCTACTAAATATTCCTATGATGAATTTGGACAGACTTCCGTGGATGGAAACTACACCTTCGAAAACGAAATCTGTTATACTGGAGGCATCTACGACTGGGCATCTGGGCAGTACTATCTGAACGCCAGATACTACGACCCGGGCACAGGCAGGTTCCTTTCGGAAGACACCTACAGGGGAGATGTGAACGAGCCAGATACCCTGCATCTGTATGCTTATTGTGCAAACAATCCGATTAACTATGTGGATCCCAGTGGGCATGATGCGATTGTTTTAAAGTCAAATTTTGTTGCTCCGTTTATTGGGCATATGGCTGTATTGATTCAAGTGGGAGACAATTGGAGATACTTCACTTGGGACAAAGCAGTTTGGCGCAATGAAAAAATTAAGAAAAAAGTAAATTCTGGCAAATATAAATCTGTGCGAGGCAAAACCGTTTACAATGACCTCAATAAATGCCTTGGAAGGACAGGGATTGAGACAAAGTACACTAGATATAGTTATATAGTTGGAAATTTTTCTGGTAGCTACACTTATGTTAAAAATCATGTGGGTGCTTCTTCTCCTTCATTTAAGCTAACGGGGAGAAATTGCGCATGGATGGCAATTGAGGTATTGCAACATGGAAGTATTTCAAAGGCAAGGTATAACTCACTTGAATCCATGCAATGGGGATACAGGCCAAGCGGACGCGACGGTAAATCTACTTATGGAATGAGAACCATCATTCCCGCCGAGGCATTATATACAATCAGTGATATTTTCAACGTGAGTGTAAGAAATGTAGTTGGTGCAACGGTTTCTCCAAAGCACACTTTACCTCACTGAAAAGGCCGCTTTCTGTTATGACGTGTAAAATTGAGGAGGCACCATGAAAAAATTAAAAATTCGAAGTGTATTAAAGTTTTTGTTGTTAGTGATTATATTCGCAGCACTTGTGAATGGACTTCGAGTATATTTTTCTACTGAACAAACGGTTAACGTAAAGTTTGATACTGTCAATGAAATTGCCTCATCGGTGAACAGAGCTCAAGGAAATTATGTGCTATATAGTGAGGACAATGGAATAAAAACATTTCCGTTTATTTGGGGGGGACGGCTTTTTCTGCACGATGTCAAAGAAAACAAAAGTTATCCAATAAAACTTTCAGCAAGATATAACGGTGAATTTGAAAATGATCTTTCACTGAAGGGAAATTTAGTATACTACTCTCGGTCCGGATTCAAAGGAGATGGTGGACCGACTGAGATGCTAAATCTTGAGAATGCTAAGCATGAAATATATTCCGGCATTTCAAGTCAGAAAAATTATTTTGTGACTGATAAATACTTGTATGGTATAGATGATGATTTCGGGGTTTATGGGGCTTCAGTAGATACAAAAGAGAGGAAATATATTTTTAAAGGGGAAGGATATACTTATCTAGATATTTTAGGAGACACATTGGTCGCATACAATGAAGAAGGCAATTTCGTGATGGAGAAATCATTGGGTGGAAGCCCTGCAAAGAAACATGACATTCCGAAAAAGCATTATGTTCTAAAAATTATTCAGGACACACCGGATTATTTCACCTATATAAACTGTGCGGCTGGCACGATAGAAAAATACAACAAGCACAATGGTGAAACGAAAACGATTACAAAATTTCAAGAAGGGCAGGAATATGGCGAGTATTACAGTTGCGACACATCCAAGATCGAAGGGGATTATTTATACTGCAACGATGTTGATTTTAGTGTTTTAAAGGTGAACCTTAACGATGGAAGCATTACGAAATTGATTGACCAGTCAAAGACGATGTATGATGTCGAATCTTGTTCAATCAGTTATTGCACAGATTATATTGTTATTGATACCATAAAGACTGCATTATTCAGGACAAAAACATTATCTGTCTATGACTACTCAGGTAAGCTGATTCGGGAAAAGCACCTGAAGGTAAGATTGTAATCTGACTTTGCTTAGAATGAAAGGAGGTGCTGTTGCAAATAATTTCAACCTCAACCCATGAATCTACGAAAATTGGTATGCGTCGAAAAAGCCTTTGGAAACTTTAAGTATACTCAAACGGACTTTTCCCTATCCAACCTGGCATTTGACTATGGACTTACAAGAACATATAACAGTCAGTCACAAGAAAGCAGCATGCTAGGGAGCGGTTGGCTGGATTCCTATCACAAGGAACTTTATACGGACGCCGCAGGGAAAGTATATTTCCGGGAAGGAGACGGCACCACCTACACCTTTACCGAAGCGTCCGGCACCTATACCTGTGATCAGACCAAAGACTATGAATTGACTTTGCCATCTAGTTCCGAGATTTCCGCCAAGTATGAAATCACCACCAAGGGTGATATGGTGTATAGCTTCAATGCCTCAGGGCAGCTACTTCAGGAAAGCGAACCTAACGGAAGCACACTTTTTTATGCCTATGACGCGTTGGGAAGACTAAGCAAGGTGATTTCCAATGCCGAGGTAGTCTCCGAAGGGACAAAATATATTCAGTTTACCTATAGCACCACAAACAAATATTTGCTTCAAAGCATTACCTTGCCGGATGGCACGTTGCTTTCCTATACCTATTCCACCGCAGGGAAACTGACGACGGCTTCTCATAGTAGCAGCACCACACCGACCCAAAGTCTTTCCTTTGACTATGGATACAATACTGCTGGATTGGTATGCGTCGAAAAACGAGCACTGGGTATTGTAATTTCATATGCATAGAAAGGGAGATTACAGATGCCAAGCAATAACTCGAAGTACACAGAAGAAATGAGAATCCAAACAGCAGAATTTATCTTAAACAGCGGAAAGTCTGCCACCAGCGTAGCCGAAGAAATGGGAATCGACACTAATACGGTTTGCCGTTGGGTGAGAGATTACAGAAGAAAAAATAAACTGGGCACTTATGCCGAAGAAAAAGGATATTTGACGGCGAAGCCAACGAGTACCCAGGAGATAAAAATCAAAATGCGTGACTTGGAAAGAGAAAACAAACGCATCAATAAGGAACTAGAAGAGGAAAAAATTAAGGTAGAAATCTTAAAAAAATCCCTGCACATCGTCATGCAAGCACCAGAATGAAGTATGAAGCAATACATACATATGGCTCCGAATTTAAGGTGCGGAGGATGTGCAGAGTCTTGGAGCTGAAACCAAGTGGGTACTACCAATGGAAAAGAAGATGGGAGAAAAGAGAAGCATATAGACAGGAAGAAAGAGCCTTGTCCTTAGTGGTTCGGAAAGTCTTTGAAGACAATAAACAGATATATGGCTACCGAAAAATGCAGCATGCCATGGAGAATGAAGGCTATGTTTTAAGTACCTACAAACTGAGGAAAATCATGCGTCAGAACGGCTTGTACCCCATTTCTCTTGGAAAATACAGGCCGGCGCACAAGGGCAAGACAGATGGACGATTCTTTGAGAATAAATTAGAACAGAATTTTTTCACGAAAGAAGCAAATCAAGTTTGGGCCGGAGACATCACCTACATCAAGACGAATCAAGGATTTATGTATTTGGCTGCGGTGATGGATTTGTTCAACCGTGAGATTATAGGATATGCTATCAGCAAAAATATTGACAGCGAGTTGACAAAGAATGCGCTGGGAAATGCGCTGGCAAGAACAGATCGACGAAATGGGAAAGTAACATTTCATAGTGATCGGGGTAGCCAATATGCCAGCAACGCATTTCAAGAGATGCTAAAAAAATATGCCATGGAAGGAAGCATGAGCAGGCCTGGTTGCCCTTACGACAACGCATGCCTTGAGAGCTTCTTTTCCACTGCGAAAAAAGAGCGCATCTACAGAAAGGAATATGGTACACTGGAAGAAGTGAAGTCGGATTTGTTCGAATATATCGAACTGTTTTATAACCGGAAGCGTATGCATTCGCATTTGGGATACATGAGCCCGGTAGAATACCGAATGCCGAAAGAAAAGGAAAAACAAGCTAAAACCAACAATGTAGGAATGCATATGACTGCCCAAATGTGCTAGACAAATATCGACGCAGTCCAGAAATATATCCAAGGATTATACCTATGACGACCAGGGCAGACTGACGGAAGTATCAACGGAAAACGGTGAAAACACAGACACGGTGGCTTATACCTATGATGCAGCCGGAAACCGGAAGAGCAAGGTGGGGGGAGACATCAGGTTGTGTTGCAAATAATTCTAAAATCAACAAATGCCTATGAATCTACCCAAATCGCAGCCTAATTTTATGCAACACCAAATAGCCGATTAATCAGCTTTATTTCGGAAATAACATCTGGTTTCCCCGCTTGCCCTTTGTGGATCATGTGCATGACCTCGATTCCGGAAAGGGTTGCACAAGCGGATTTGAAACTGTGAAATCCCATCATGGGTTTGACTATTTTCTTAATGAATCGGTGGTCTTGCTCGACAATGTTGTTTAGGTACTTTGTCATCCGGTGCTGCACATGGCAGGAGAAGAGCCCACCATAGATATGTTCTTGAATCGCTACCTCGGTAGCCTTATACTTATCAGTTGTGATTACTCTGGGCATGGAGTTGTGGCAAGCTCCTAAAGCCTTCTCAAAAAACCTCTTGGCGGAATGCTTATCTCTATGCTTAGAGAGCCAGAAATCAACGGTTGCGCCATGTGAGTCCACAGCCCGATAAAGGTAATGGTCAACTCCATGGATATTCAGATAAGTCTCATCCATTCGCCAAGAGTCGCCGGTAGGACTGATATGTTTACGGATATTTCGACTGAGAACTGGTGAGTATTCTTGAACCCAGCGGAGGATTGTGGTGTGGGAAACTGACAGTCCGCGTTCTTTCATCATGTCAGAAAGATTCCGATAGGAAAGCGGATACTTCAAATACCATCTGACACAGAGTAAAATAATATTGGATTCGAAGTGTTTCCATTTAAATAAGCTTTCAGCCATTTTTGTATCCTCCCTAGAGCAATAATGGTACAATTATAACAGTCGAGGCGGTTGTGAGAAAGAGCGAGATTTTTTGCAACAGAACCAAAATTATTACCCAACCGAAAAATGGCATTTCCAAACCGATAGAGTCAATTGGCAACCAACTGAATCAAGGAGATGTTTGCAAAAGCGGCATTTGGATTTATATGATTAGAAACTCAGACGAATATCAAAGCAGCATCGTAAAATTTGAAATTGATAATGTGGAGGACAAAGAAGTTATTTTTTCTGATGAAACACAAAAAAGTCAAATATCTGTACTTGGGGATTGGATCTACTTTATTGCTGAAGCATATGGTGCGGATAAACCCGCAGAGATGGATCTGTATAGAATAAGGACAGATGGAAGTGGAAAAATGAAACTTGCAGATACGGTCTTTTCCTATGTTCTTTGCGAAGATGAAATTTATTATGATAGTGCGGCCACCTTTGCAATGAGTTTGGATGGAACAGGCAAGAGAAAAGTGCTGCGTGAGGGAAATTACCTTTTAGCGCTTGATGCGGAGTGGCTGTACTATGAAAAACTGCAAGGGGAAGAGCTCATCGGGCCTTACCGAATCCGACTTGATGGTTCAGGAACTGAGATGCTTTTGGATTCGAGAATAGATTCAAGTGCATTTTTGGCACAAGGTGATTCGGTATATTTTTCAGTTACTGAGGAGAGCAGTGAGGGCATTCCAAGTAGCACTAGCATTGTGAAAAAAACCATGGACGGTACTGAGACCTTACTGACCAAAATGTCTGTCAGTGGTTATTATGATGTAACCTCATTGAATAAAGAAGGCAAGTGGCTGTATTATAGTTTTAGAGGCAAGTTGTACCGGTTTGATGCAAGTGGTTCTGATGCGAAGGAACTCATATATTCTGACCCCAATATGGTTTCGGTTTTGCTATATGGTGAAGATTTGCTGATATCCAATCAAAAGCAGATAGTTTATATTGGGAAAGACGGCAATGTTGTAAAATGTTTCTTTGGTACTTGAGTTATAAGAAGACAGACTTTAAGGGGTGGTATGCATCGAAAAACGAGAGTAGGGTATGGTAATTTCATATGGACTTGACAAGACAAATTCAAGTTAAGAAATGACAAAGTTTGATTTCACAAGAGAGAAACGGAGCAAGATCATGAAATATTACACAAAAGAATGGTACAACTTGATGCAACGCTTTGATTATACGCTTAACGCAAAAAAGATTCCTGAAAAGGTGTATTCAAAGGACCTCGAGCTACTGGAGGAAGGCGACTTTGATCCAGAGGAGTGGATACTGCTTGTTGAAGAAAACTTTAGGGCTAAAGAAATATAATTGTCAAAAAGGTTCTTGCTACAATAAATTTTTATTTTAATATTGACAGGTTTGCTACTGCGCGTTACTATATAGCAGTAGTAAGTAATACTGAATATATGTAATACTATATAGCGGAGAGGTAATTAAATTGGAAAATATCACAGAAATGTTAAAAGGCGTACTAGAAGGCTGCGTTCTTGAAATCATCAGCCACGAGGAAACTTACGGTTATGAGATCACACGGCGGCTGAATGCGCTGGGATTTTCAGATGTTGTGGATGGGACAGTCTACACCATTTTGGTACGACTTGAGAAAAATAAGTTGGTGGAAATTACGAAAAAACCATCCGATATGGGGCCTCCTCGAAAGTTTTTCGTTCTCAATGACGCAGGACATGCGGAACTGGAGCGGTTCTGGTTAAGATGGGAATTCGTATCATCAAAAATTAATGAGTTAAAGGAGAAGAAAAAATGAACTTGCGGGATAAAATTACAGGAAATGATATGACAAAAGAAATGAAAACCTTTGAATTGCGAGCCAAAAAGCTACCAACTGATTATCAAGATTCATGGGAAAAAATTAAAGCGAATCTATGGCTACATACAGATTTCACCGGTCGCAACCTCATGCCAATTCTTGACGGTGTACTTGGTCTGCTGGAAGAATCGGCGGCTGACGGTCAGAGTGTAGAAGAGGTTTTGGGTGACGACATCAAAGGTTTCTGCTTAGCACTGGCGGGTGAAGAAGGTGGAAAGTCATTTGGCGACAAGTGGCGCAAGCAACTCAACAATAATATTGCAAAAAAATTAGGTGAGTAGGAGGACAAAATGAAAATACAAGATATCATCGAAGGCAAAAGAGAGTGGCGAGCGCACGTAGCGCGAGTCAAGGCACTTCCGAAAGATTATCAGATTGTTTATGAGGAGATTCAAAAATATCTTTTTAAAGTAGGTCCTGTTGAATTAACTAACGGGATAGGTTTGCTCACGGGGATTGTTGATCTTTTTGAAGAGGGTGCAGCACTTAGGAAAAGTGTGCGCGAAGTGACGGGCAGTGATGTGGCAGCTTTTTGCGACAATCTAATCAAAGATTCAAAAACTTACGCTGACACCTATCAAGGATCTGTTGATCAAGAAGTTAGCAAGGCCATGAAAAAGATTAAGTGATATGAGCCGAAAAAATAGCAGTGGGGAACTGTGATTCTATCTGCATAGAATCGGCCTCTCAACCACAAAAAAATTCACATAACATTTTGGCTTGTTGATTGGGACAGGTTTTCTGTTGCAAAAGAAATGGGGTTGTGATAAGAACATATGTTTGCTATAATATATTTAAGTTATATTTTAACCTATTGAATTTGATGGATTTAAATGTTGAAGGTGGTGAGGCTAATAATGGATGGCAATAACAAAATTCAATTATTTGAAGATAAGCGCATTCGTACAGCTTGGGATGAAGAGGAACAAGAGTGGTACTTTTCTGTGGTGGATGCAGTGTCAGTACTGACCGATCAGGCAACGCCACGGAGCGCGAGTACATACTGGGCTGTTTTGAAAAAACGGCTCATTGAAGAAGGCGCTCAACTGCTTACAAATTGTAAGCAGTTGAAAATGAAAGCGGTTGACGGGAAAAATCGATTGACGGATGTTGCAAACACTGAACAGCTTTTGCGCATTATACAGTCAATTCCGTCGCCGAAAGCTGAACCTTTCAAAATGTGGCTTGCGCAGGTTGGCCGTGAACGGGTAGAAGAAACAATTGATCCGGAGCTCACTATTGACCGCGCACTCGCTACATACTTGAAAAAAGGATATACTCGCGAGTGGATTAATCAGAGATTGCAGGCGATTCAAGTACGCAAAGAGCTTACTGATGAGTGGGATGACCGTGGCGTAAACCAAAGGCAAGAATACGCTATACTGACCGACGAAATTACAAGAGCATGGTCCGGTATGACGACCCGACGGTATAAACAACACAAAGGGTTAAAAAAGGAAAATCTCCGCGATAACATGTCAACGTTGGAATTGGTTCTGAGCATGCTTGCGGAGGCTACCACAACCGAAATTTCCAAGACAGTAGAACCAAAGACCTTCGAAGAAAATAAGCGGGTAGCACAGCGAGGAGGTCGAATTGCAGGAAACGCACGAAAAGAAATTGAAGCCGATACAGGGAAACCTGTCATAACAAACAAAAACATGGTTGACTTCTCGCTACTGGTTGCTGACGTTATTGAGGAATCTACAGATGTAAAGGCAGCGCAAAAATGGAATACGATACCTGAGAATATACAAAAAAAATTCATAGATAATGTTTATTGCTCAAATTGCGGAGTGACTACTATAGTAGAATATTCCATACATAACGATAAGTTCGGCATACTGCTCAAGGGCAAGTGCAAAAAATGTAAAGAGCCTGTAGTAAGATTGGTTGAGGATATCTAACAGGTAATAGGGATAATCATGAAATAAAGGCGGAGGAGATAAAACTCATGGCGAAGAAAAAGAATAATGAAATCACCATCCGTTCCAGTGCGGCCGAATACCTGACATATATCGCTGCGACAGGCGATAACCCGCAAAGCTTTGAAATGCGGTACGAAGATGAAAACATTTGGCTCACGCAAAAGATGCTTGCTACTCTTTATGATGTGGATGTAAGAACTATTAATGAGCACATTCAAAAAATATATGGAGATCAAGAATTGGAACTGAGAGCAACTATCCGGGATTTCCGGATAGTTCAAACCGAGGGTGCGCGCCAAGTTGCACGCGATATTAAACATTATAACCTGCAAATGATTATAGCCGTGGGTTTTAAAGTGAATAATGAACGCGCAGTGCAGTTCCGTAAATGGGCCAATCAGGTTGTAAAGGATTACACGATTAAAGGTTTTGCAATGGATGATGAACGCCTAAAAAGCGGCGGAACTATCCTGACTGAGCAATACTTTGAAGAACAACTCCAACGTGTTCGTGAAATACGACTTAGCGAGCGTAAGTTCTATCAAAAAATTACCGACATTTATGCAACTGCTATTGATTATGATGTGAATGCAAGCGCCACAAAGCGTTTTTTTGCTACTGTACAAAACAAGCTTCATTGGGCGATTCACGGACAGACTGCTTCGGAGGTTCTATATACTCGCGCTGATGCCAAAAAGGAACATATGGGGCTGGCCACTTGGAAGGATGCGCCCCATGGGAAAATTCAGAAATTTGACGTGTCAGTAGCTAAAAACTACCTGAGCAAATTTGAGATGGAACAGCTGCAGCGGCTGGTTTCTGCTTATTTGGACATTGCAGAAGATATGGCGCTCCGGCATATACCTATGACCATGTTGGATTGGGAAACACGGTTGAATCGTTTCATACAGGCAACTGACCGAGCGGTTTTGATGGATGCAGGAAAAGTAACGGCAGAAATTGCTAAGGCCCATGCAGAAAGTGAATTTGAGAAATACCGTATTATCCAGGATCGATTGTTTCAATCAGACTTTGATAAGGCAATTGGTGGGATAAAAAATGAAGAATAACAATTTTAGGCCTTGGTTTTGCTTTTTTTGCATGAATAGATATCAATTTGAAGGATAGAAGAATGAAGGTGATGCGGTGAACAATAGGCACAAAGCTAAACCATATAATTTTTTAGGGTTTAGATTTAGGAATATATTGTACCGAAATCTTTAGAACATAATTGTCATATCCTTTCATAGACAACTCATCCAGTATGACGTCTTCATAGAAATAATCACCCATCGTGTATCCATGGGCCTTTATGTATTCCGCCAGTTTGGCATAGTCAAGGGAAGCAGTATTGTAGCCGCCCTTATGATAAATGACTGCATATTGACCACTAGGTTTTCTATAATTTGCATCATCACTCTCGTTCTTGTTTAGTTTTGTATAAAAATAAGAGTAATTATAGCAAGTATCTGTAGGTATCTTATTGGTTGGAATCATCCCACCGATGGAATAGGCACTATATATATCCAAATCATGGCAAAAGTTTAGGTGCCCCATTACAGCTTGTGCAATCTTCATATCATCGTCAGTATCATTATAAGGTGTAGCAATAAAGGGCGCGTCCTCTAATAATTCTTCGATATGGACAACCCCGGTTTCTATGTGCAAAGCATCTTGGGTTAGTTGAACTTTGGTGTTAAGGAACTCCTTCCGCCAAACCAAATCTTCTAATTTTTGGTCTATCTCAAGGATTTCTTTTTTTAAAAGATGAATTAGATCCTCGGGGCTGCGATGGTCTAAATAAAATTTGATGCTTTTGAGTGGCATGTCCATTCCCTTAAGGATTGAAATCACACCGAATACTTCCAACTGGTTGTAAGAATAATAGCGATAGCCGTTTTCTTTTTTTATCTCCGGCGAAAAAATGCCGATGTCATCATAATGAAATAGAGTCTGCTTTTTAACTTTGCAAAGCTTGGCAAATTCTCCTGTAGTAAAATATCCCTGAAGATTTTTGTCACGGGTCTCTTCCATTTTCTTCTTTCCTCTATTGACTATATGGTTACCGTATACCCTACCATAAAACATGAAAGATTTCAAGATTGCCATTAGTTGATAGGATTGCATGTGAGAAAGCATCACTATAATCCCAATAAATGGCAGGGATGGATGTAGTATGGAACATTTATTTGATCAGGGTGTAACTGTTAAAAAATTTGTGGGTTTTGTTGTGCCTTCGGTAATTATGTTGGTTTTCATTGCTTTCTATTATTTAATTGATGCAATTTTCGTTGCCAACTTTGTTAGTTCGGATGCTTTGGCAGCAATTAACATTGTGTATCCAATTTCTGGACTGGGATGGGGCATTTCTATTATGCTGGCTGCTGGGTCTAGTGCGATTGTGGCAATTAAGATGGGGGAAGGAAAGGCCCGCGAAGCCAATGAAAAATTTTCATTAATATGCGTAGTTACCATAGTTCTTGGAGTTTTAGCGGTTATTTTTTGTCTGGTGTTTTTGGAAGAATTAGTTGGATTGTTAGGCGCAACAAGTCGACTATGGGATTACTGTATGGATTATGCTTGGATTTTAATTATTGCGTTGCCGGCTGCTTTTTTAGGCGTAATGCTTGAGTATTTTATTAGAGTGGATGGGAGACCGGGATTTACACTTTTCCTGTATGTATCCGGTGGGATTGTACATATATTTTTAGATTATATATTTATTGTTCTTTGGGATTGGGGGATTGCAGGTGCGGGCTGGGCAACAGCGGCAGGGCAGACCACAATAATGATTTTGGGCATTGCATATTTTTTGACGCAGAAAACAAAGTTAAAACTGATAAAGTTCAAATGGGATGGTAATTACGTTAAAAATAGTTTTGTAAATGGTTCCGCGGAAATGGTTTCTGAATCATCGGTCGCAATTACGGTATACATATTTAATATTATAGTACTTGGGTTGGCGGGGGAAGATGGTTTGGCAACGCTTAGCATTGTATTAAATGCACATTATTTGTTGATTTCCATTCATCTAGGCTTCATAACAGGTGTTGGACCATTGATCAGTTATTATTATGGGGCAAAAGATTATGAAAAGGTGAATTTGTTTCTTAAATACTCCAGAATATTTATTGTAGTATCTTCCATTGGCGTCGCGCTTCTCGCATTGATTGAAGCCCCTCTGTTGGCCGGCGTGTTTGTAGGAGCAGATACCAAGGTATATCACATGGCAATCAGAGGGATACGGTTTATCTCTGCAGCCTTCCTGTTTACAGGAATTAACATATTTGCATCGGGATTTTTTACTTCATATGGAAATGGAATAGTAGCCGCGCTAATTTCATTGAGTAGAGGATTGATTATGGTAATCATAGGAGCCATAACACTGCCACTCATATTTGGACTTGATGGTGTGTGGCTGACCGTAGTTTTTGCTGAAATTACTACTGTAATATTATCCTTCCTACTGCTTAACAAATACAAGAATGTATATCATTACAAGCTTATTGCTAAATAATTAAAATTGAACCATGTCAAAAAACGAGCACTGGGTACTCCAGCCTCATGTGTATAGAAAGAGAGAACACAAATTCCAAACAATTGAATTTATCGAACATATGAAATATGGAAAAGTTCACTTGATAGGTAGTAGTGGCGGGGCGTTGGTTGCAATAAATATTGCATTGGAACGCCCGGATTTAGTGGGGAAGGTAATTGCAGATAGTTTTGAAGGAGAGTTTGCATTAAAAGAATTTACTCAAAACATCATTGATGACAGGGCGGCGTCTAAGCAGGATGTGGGGGCGATAATGTCAAACAGTGAGGAATTTAGAACTGTTGCGGAAGATTTCTTTCTTGAATTACCAAGGAATATTGGTGGTTGCGGGATTCGCGCTTAAGAAGTAATGTCCGGAATTGTAGTAAATGTGATGGACGTTGTTTTAAATTATATGCAGTCTCCAGAACAATATAAAGAAGATTATGATATAATGGCAATATTGATTAAACGAGGTCACTGATTATGTATGATTTTTCACGGTATGTCATTCTTTTATATTTTGCGTCATTTTTATCCGGAATTGCTTGTATCTCTATTTTGTTTGTTATATGCAAAAGAAGGAGAACAACATTATTGAATCACATGAGCACATTTAATGTGGCTTTTTTCATATATATTTTGGTTGGATTTGCCGATTTCTACAGGACATTTTTCTTTTTAAAATGGGAAATGAATATAATTCTAATGACGATGTACAACATTGGGCTCATCATTTTTGCCTATTATTGGTTACGCTTTGCTCATGCATTCATTGGAATCTCCCCTAAGAGACGAGTGCAGATCATTCTCGTAGAAGGAGGCCTCTCACTAGTTACGTGGACAAGCGTTTATTTGTTTTTTATGGATAAAGAATATAATATTTATTCAACTTCAGGCAAACTGTTGGGTATTTTGCCGGATACGATTTTTTATGTTACCCTCGTAGTGTATGGTTTGCTTGATATGATATCGGCAAGAAAAAATAGGAATCTTAATAAGCGGGACAGAAATTACTTTATTATTGTTAACGCAATGATACTATTTAATCTTTGTTGGGCATATCTTGATGATCTTGTACTCGTGTCATATCCCTTTGGGTCGATAATCGTTGAGATATACCCATTCAACCCGAATACACTAATCTATTTGGTGTTCAATTTGTGGACGGTTTTATATCTTTATAAAAATAATTTTTTTCTCTCACCATCAGATTGCAGCAATGAAATCTATGGTACTCGCGACGAATCATATACGATTAATGAAATTGCTGAAAGGTTCAATCTAACAAAAAGGGAAAAAGAAATGATACAGTTGGTGTACAAAGGGTACAGCAATCCGGAGATATCTACCAGATTGAACATAACAACGGGTACAGTAAAGAGGCACATACAGAACATTTATAAAAAAATGGATATTAAGAATCGATATGAACTAATTTATTTAATAAAATCAGAGTAACCCCCCACTCATTGTAGAAACCCCCACACATTAATTCTTATACCACTATGGTAACATTTTTCAATATGTCACCATAGTGGTATTTATTTTGCCCGTGCCATGTGCTATTAATTATTTGAAATAATCAGGTTTTTGTTCTTGTGTTAGTTCTTACTTAAGTAAGAATGAAAAAGCACTGTACAAACAAATGAAAAGGAGGAAGAGGAGGATATGAAACAATGATAGAAAAGAGTCGAGAAATAATGAAGAGTGAACGTACTCTTGCCCGCGGAATCCAACCGTGGCATGTATCGCTGATTGCGTTGGGGGGGATTATCGGTTCCGGATATTTTCTGGGGTTGGGATTGACGTTTTCGCAGATGGGTCCTGGAGCAATAATGGTAGCCTATGCCATTGCAGGAGTTACAATTTATGGTGTAATGCAATCTTTTGCCGAGTTGCTGGTTAATATCCCAAGGCGAGGATCCTTCGTATCTTATACGAGAGAATTTATGGGAGATACCGCTTCGGCGGGAATCGGCTGGGCTTTTTGGGTCAATTGGGTTGTATACATACCGTCTGAAGCATTAGCTTGCGGAATATTTATGAATAATTTTGTTACATTACCGTTTAAAAACCCTGCATGGAGCACCTTTGTCTGGGGGCTTCTCGCGCTTACAATTTTAACCGCGGTAAACCTTTACCACGTAAAATGGTTTGGGCACATAGAATCAGTTATGGCTATTGTTAAAATTTTAGCCGTTGTTGTTTTTGTAATTTGTGGAATTGGCATCTGGTCCGGTTTGGTGGGAGGGGATTTGCATCCTTTTACCAATGTGTCCGCAGCGGAAACCCAAGATCCAGAGACCAACGTGCCGCTTGCATGCAAAAGAGTGGCTTATCGAATCATATTAATTTATTTAATCCCTATATTCGTCTTAACACTGATTGTCCCTTATGCGAAAGCAGGTCTGGATCAGTCTATCTTTGCATACACATTAGGTGCTTACGGTCTGAATTGGGCGGCGGGTTTATTTACGGTAGTAACACTGATCGCGGCTTTCAGCTGCGCAAATTCGGGATTTTATGGCACCGTACGAGCATTGTACGGCCTTTCTGTTGAAGGGATGGCACCAAAGTTCCTCTCCAATCTGAATCGGTTCAATACGCCATATAATGCAACTGTATTTACAATTATTCCTGTCTGGTTGGTATTTCTGCTTGGATTTGCCTCCAATGAGTTAGGCCTTTGGGGTGAAGGAGGATTACCGCTCTATGCAAGTCTTATCGGGATTTCGGGATTCACAGGTACGCTGTGCTGGGTTGGAATCTGCTGGTCTCATGTGGCCTTCCGCCGTAAGTTGAAGGCCAGAGGCTACGATGTCCAAGAAGCATTGACGTTAAAAGCAAAATGGTATCCGGGGCTTGCTTATTTTTCCATCATTGTTCAGGTTGCGGCTATGGTATTGCTCGCCTTTCAGGATGGTGGAATGCCGGTGCTCGTCATCTCATTGATTGCAATCTTTGTCCCAATCATTATATATGTAATTCAAAAGAAGAGGGGCAAAATCAGAACAGTTGTTATGCTTGGCGCCGACGAAGTAACTTTTGATGAAAAGTATCCAATCAAAATGTGAGGAATGTATATAGTGGATATTATCCAGTACAAAAAATATGTCTTTATTGTAGAAAGGAGAAATCATAATGAATGACGTGGAAAAGACTACGTCTGCTGTCGCGATGGAAGAGCATGGGCTGAAAAAACATGACATGAAGGTTTCTACAGTTGTGTTCATGATTTTCTGCCTGGTAGCTGCAGGCGCGTACGGCATTGACGAAATGGTGCCGGCAGCAGGTCCTGGACTGACTGTGGTGATGCTTATTGTACTGCCGTTTGTTTGGGGGCTGCCATTTGGGTTGGTAGCCTCGGAATTGGGATCAGTAAGACCGCAGGAAGGCGGATATTACAAATGGGTGCAGGAGGCTCTCGGAGAATTCTGGGGATTTCAGGCAGGCTGGTGGCGGACGATATCCATTTATATCGACAATACGCTTTATGTCATTCTTGCCGGCGGTTATGCCGCAACCCAATGGGATCTATCAAAACCGGCAGAGTTTTTCGTAAAGGTTATTATGATTATGATTTTTACCTATATCAATATCCGCGGAGTTAAGGATGTAGGAATCGTAAGCATGGTATTGTCTATTCTTGTAATTGTTGCTTTTGCAATGGTTGCAGTCTGCGGATTCACCCATTGGACCGGATCGATTGGACCGTTTACACCTGCGCCAGTGACAAACTGGACAGATTGGATATTATATATCGGCTCGGGAATATCAATCGGTATGTGGATGTATTCGGGATATGAATCCATGTCGACCATTGCAGGAGAAATCACAAACCCACAGGTGATTCCCAAGGGGACACTGCTTACCATACCATTGATTATGGCTGTATATATCCTACCGACTGTTGCGGGATTAGGTTCGATGGGCCGTTGGGAAGAATGGGCGCCTGATGGAGGTGTAGGATATGCAACAGTAGTAACCACATTCTGGGGTCCGGCGTTCGGTGTTGTGTTCGTGGTCGTTGCTATATTGGCGCAGTGCTCGATCTATAACACCTATATTGCGTCGGGTTCGAGAGGTTTTTTTGCCCTTGCGGATGATCATTTGGCACCTCCACTTTTGGTAAAGTGCGATAAAAAACATGGAGTGCCGTATATTGCTGTATTATCGGTTTCCATAGCGAACTTGATCTTATGCATGGTTCCTTTCGGTGTGATAATCGTGCTAGACGTATTTCTGCTGGCTTCTTCCTACGTCATGGTATATATTTCAGCTATGATTCTGAGAAAGAAAATACCCGCCGAAGAATACCAGTTCAAAATACCCGGAGGCTATGGGTTGTTATGCGTGCTCTGTATTTTGCCGATTACAGTTGCCTTCATATCGTTTATGATCAACGGTTCGGATTATTTTATCGGTGGCATGGCCGGTCTTGTTTCAGGACCTATCCTTTATATCATATGGAAAAAAAGATACGGTGGACTTGCCAAGAAAGATCCAGAAAGATTTCCGGTTAATGCAAAGACCGGGTTGGCAACAGGTGATTTGAAACGTATGTCCTTTTTATTCCTTATGCTTGCTGTCGTTGGCTTGATTGGAGTCTTTTTCTTGCCATGGTATGAAGCAAGTTGGGGTGCCGGAGATTATTTTGAAGGGCTGTTCGAGAGCGCCGGAAGTGCTGTGTTTGCAACTGTTCTGACATGTATTAAAATTGGTTCGGCATTGTTTGCGGCAATAGGGATTTTGCTGGCTATTATTGGGGCAAAAGTTGAGCCAAACAAAATCGAGCTTACTTAAAATTGAACGAAACCTTATTCCAGGCATTAAAAAAAGAGGCATCCAAATAAAAAAGTATCTTCGGGCGATAGGTCCGAAGATACTTTTTCTATTGTTTCGGGCCGTTGCGTGAAAAGACTTGCACCCCACGTCCCCAACATCTATACTGATAACTGTATAGAGTTGGAGGGGATTCTATGAACATTGGAATTAGATTTGAATTTATGATTTGAAATAAAAGAGCATTTTTTGTGCTCTTTTATTTTGGAGGTAACATAATCCCATTCATTATTCCGACCCAGCAGGGCACTGGGGTAAGGCCATACATAGTGGGATGCCAGAGAAGATTCTGAGAAAGCTTTAATGTTTATATTTGCTGTCAAAACATGAAGCACGGGTTGAAAGCCACGAGGGGAATGGGTATGAGAAAATATGGAATTCTAATATTGTTAATTGTGTTGGTATTATTATTAAGTGCCTGCACCAAGGATATAGAACCAAAGCTTGAACTTAAGGTGGAAATGGATATTACACCAATACAGACCTATGGGAATCAAATCAATCAACAAAAGCAAGGTGATGAAGCCGTTACCTTTTTCTTTAAAGACGGTGATTGGGTTTATGCCACAAGATTCGATCGAATCGTGAAATTTTCCATTCATGCACCTGAAAAGGAAGTCGCAATTTATAATTTTGAAGGAGATGAAGGTTGCCCCAGTGATATATCCGTTTTAGGTGGTTGGATTTATTTTATTTTGGAAGAGAATGATTCCCAGTCCAACTTATACAAAATAAAAAAAGACGGAAGTGAAAAAACCATGCTGGCAAATTACGTTGCGTCTTATATCCTGACCAAGAAAGAAATCTATTATGAGAGCTATGAAAAAAGCATTAATTCTGAAGAACTGGCTGAGAATCCAAAGATTTATGTGACTAGCTTCGACGGAAAACATGAGAGAACACTGCCAGGTGAAAATCAGAGCTTGTGTGGGATTGACGACGGTTGGGTCTATTATGAAAAAACGTCAAATGATGACTATGCATTGTATAGGGTAAGACCTAACGGTAAGGACCGACAAGCAATCTTCGTTGCAGATACAAAAGTCACTTTAGATGCAGCAGCGTATTGTGTGATAGAAGATAATCAAGTTTTTTTAACGCGTTCAGACGGGGAAAAGACATTGATAATAAAAGGGAAAATAGATGGTGAGGAAACTCTTCTGACTGCAGTACCGGAACCTAATAGGATAGACACACCTATGAATAAAGTGGGTAATTGGCTATATTATGCTGAAAAAAATAAAGTGTATAAAATCAATGTTATGGAAAAGGGAAGAAAGCAACTAGTCTACCAATTTGAAAATGGAGAACAAGGTGATGTTAAGTATGTAAATTCCATATTAATATACCATGATGGTATTCTTCTGTCCGCTTTTGAAAAAAGAGTATTCATCAAAAATGATGGCACAGTGATCGATATAGACTGACAGACGTGCGTCGAAACCCGAGGTTTAGGGAATGTTGATACAAGCATGGCTGCTCACATGTTTGAATTTAAGGAAAATAAATAAAATTATGATAAAAGATGAATTTAGTAACAAAATTAATCGCTTGACGAAAAGCAACGTCTACCTGGACTTTTGTGAAGAGGTATATGGTTATCGGCTGTATCTTTTCAACATGATGGATAAACAGCAAATTGATTTTATTATGGGTTCCATTCCCATATCGGCAGAAGATACAATTGTGGATTTAGGTTGCGGATCAGGAAGTATTCTAAACCTGTTAGTAACAAAGTATGGTTGCCAGGGAATTGGAATTGACCAAATAGAAGATGGTATTTTAAGAGAAAACAGCAGAAGAATAAAATATATCAACGGTGACATTGACCGATTTTCCCATTACGGCATCAAGCCTAGTATCACCCTCTCTGTTGACAGCCTTTATTTCAGCAACAATTTGGACAAATTAGTGCAACAATTAAAAAGCATCGAAAACAATAAAATGTATTTGTTTTATTCCCAATACATATTTGATGAAGCCACAGGGGATAGAAGCATCTTGCAAAGTCACAATACAAAAATTGCCGAGATTCTTACAAAAAACGGGATACCGTTTAATACTGTTGATTATAGCCAAAACGAACGGATCTTATATGAAAATTCTTTAAGAACATTGAAAAAATACAAAAGGGCATTTGAGGATGAGGGGAATGGCGACCTTTATGAGCAAAAACTTCGGGAAGATACCATGGGCATCGAACTTTATGACAAGAATTTGGCCAGCCGATATTTGTACATCGTCGATTAGTTTTTTTACTATAAATGTTGATTTTTTTAAAACAGAACAAAAAAACATATTGACTCTGCCCCACGGGCAGGGGCTATTTTTTATACGTAGGGAATAAGAAGAGTTTCATTAGTACCTATAATAGTGAAATATTTGAAACTCGTTAGTAACTAATTCCACGAAAGGAGTGGATATTATGGGAAACCAAAATCAATCAGCCGGGACCGGAAATGAAACACTGGAAAGCCTTGGATACAAGCAAGAGCTGAATAGAGTTTTAGGATTACCGCAAGTAGTCATTTTTGGATTGGCATATGTGGCACCAATGACGGTTTTTACCACGTATGGTATTGTTACTGTACAGTCACATGGTATGTTGCCGCTAGCCTATATTGTAGCAACGATTGTGATGACATTTACTGCGTTGAGTTATCGGCAAATGGTGAAAGCATATCCAATGGCAGGATCAGTTTATACTTATGTATCACGATCAATTCACCCACATGTTGGCTTCTTATCCGGCTGGGCAATACTCTTGGATTATATTTTGCTTCCTTTGATCGTTTACATTGTATGCCCCTTGTATCTTGTCGCTGTGGTACCGGGAATCCCTGCATGGTTATGGACTATATTGTTTATAGTAGTAACCACAGTAATCAATCTGATTGGTGTTAAGGTTACTGCATGGGCGGATAATATTGTTGTTATCGTGCAAGTAATCTTTGTTGTTGCGGTGGCAATCGTATCTATCAATTTCATTGTTCACGGTGGTGGAAGTGGTACGTTGATTAATTCCAAGGCAATCTTCAATCCTACTGAATATGCAAACATTGGTGGATTCTCTACGATATTTGCATGTGCTTCGGTATTAGCACTTTCCTTCCTTGGGTTTGACGCGGTAACTACCCTGACAGAAGAAACGAAGAACCCGGTCAAAACAGTCGGGAAAGGAATTATAATTATAGCCATTGCGGCAGGCGTATATTTTATTGTCTATACCTACATTATGATGAATGGTTGGCCGGATGCATGGAAAGATATGAAGACACCGGACGCAGGCGCAATGGAGTATTTTGCATACGCATGTGGACAGGTTTTCGCCGTAGCATTCTCGTTGATAAGCATTGTTTCAGGAACAGGAAATGCAGTTGTAGGTCAGGCGGCTGCAGCAAGAATAATCTACGGAATGGGACGGGATGGCGTTCTCCCCAAAAAATTCTTTGGATATGTCAATCCGAAGACCAAGGTACCTACATTTAATATTCTTTTACTTGGGGCAATTGGATTTATAGCATTTGGTATGGATCTTACCCTTGCTTGTACATTAATCAACTTTGGGGCATTGCTGGGATTTGTACTTGTAAATGTTTCGGTTATTGCTCATTATTGGGGCAGGCAAAAAGAGCGAGGAGGGAAAGCTGTTTTCACATATTTGATATTGCCTTTATGTGGTGCGATAACTTGCGCTGTGATTTGGTGGAACCTTGATATCCATTCAAAAATCGTAGGTAGTATTTGGTTAGTGATAGGGTTTATTTACCTTCTGGTATCGACCAATTTCTTTAGAAAAAAGCCTCCAACATTACAAGACATGTAATGAGAATCTATTGTTTGAGAGAGTTTTGGTTTTGAAATGAACAGATACGATATAGATCAAAAATACATAATAGAGGTAGCAAAAAAATTAATTCAAATTGATACAGTGAACGATCCCAATAAAGTAAACAATTATTGGCCGGGGATTCACTATATAAAAGAACTGATGGAGGCGTTGGGTTTGCAGGTAACAATTGACGGGAAAGAGAACTTCCCGAATATTGTCGGCCTTTTAAAGGGTACAAAGGAAAAAGGAAAAATCCTGATGCTCAACGCTCATCTTGATACTGTTCCCATCGGCGATCGAAAAAAATGGAAACTTGATCCTTTTGCGGGAGAAGAAAAAGACGGATACGTCTATGGGAGAGGTGCTTGCGACATGAAGGGGCAGATTGCCATGCTCCTGGGCGTCATAAAATATTTTGTAGATAATAAGATTGAAATAAATGGCGACCTAAAAGTATCTATTGTGACCGGACACGAGACCGGCAGCGTAAACGGTTCCGTGTGGGTAATAGAAAACAAACCAGAGCTTTTTGATGCAGATTTGTGTTTTATACCAGAGGCCACATCTGGAAAAATTACTGTAAGTTCCCGTGGTATTCTCTGGGTGAAAGCAGCGACGAAAGGCTTGATGGGGCACACCGCGGTATTTAATTCTGTAGAAGGAGAAAAACCTGTAGCGCCAATCAATGGGATACACAAAATGCTAAAGTTCGCAAATCGGGTATTGGACGTTGATGGTTGGATGACATATGAAGCAAAACCTCATACAGGATATGAAGATGGAATGTATTCTGAAAAACCCATTGTCGAAATGAATATCATTGAAGGTGGAGAAAAGCAGAATACAGTACCTGACATTTGTAGAGCAACTTTTGATATCAGGTTTCTTCCGGGACAAACGCCGGAGCAAATCATGAAAGAGTTGAATCAATTAGCAGAAGAGGTGAAACAGGAAGATAATGACTTTGAGGTTGCATTAGAAATCGATATGATTCAAAGTCCGCCCATTTATGTGGAGAAAACAGATGAAATCTTTGCAATAGGCACAAGGGCATTTCAAAAAACCTACGGCCAAGAGGCAAAAGCCTGCGGTGTATGTGCTCCCGGTGATGCTGTGGCATTTGGTCGTCTGATGCCTGTTGTTTGGCAAGGCCCAAAATGGGATGGTGCCCATGGGTATAATGAGAGATTTGAAATTGAGGATTTGATTTCATGTGCTAATCTATATATTAATATTGTGTTAGATTACCTATGATAATAAAAGCCGCCTGGTGGGCGGCTTTTTTCTTTCCTCCCCGGTGGGATAGTGGTACAATAATAACAGTTGAAATGGTTGCGAGGAACGAAAAAGAATCTTTGCAACATAACCGGAGTAGGTACGTGGGCAAATATGCATATGAAACTTGATCAGCCACAAGAATTAGATTATTTTGAGAATATACTGGTTGTCGATGAAAAAGGAACCATCATATTTTGTGATAGCGCGGATTTTAGTGGGATTATGGAAACCGGTTTGCGTCCGGAAAAATACATTGGATATAATATTTCTTCCTTGTTGAAAAACATTGAAAATGAAACAAGCACCATTATGGATGTTCTGAAAACAGGGGTTCCAATCTGTAATAACAGGCAGCATATCGTCACCATAACCGGGAACCCAGTTACTTCAATTAACTCCACCTACCCAATCATGGAAAATGACAAAATCGTTGGTGTCATCGAATTTTCTAAATTCATCTACAACAAAGAAAGTACCAATGTATTGGATCATTACACCAATCATAAAATATACAGAAAGAACAATACAATCTATACCATCGACGATATTATTACCGTCAACCTCAAAATGCTTGAAATAAAAAACAAAATATCCAGAGTGGCCAAGACGGATTCCTCTGTATTGATTTATGGTAAGACAGGCACGGGCAAGGAAGTTGTCGCCCAGGCCATCCACAATATGAGCAAAAGGTACAAAGCCCCCTTTGTTTCACTGAACTGTGGAGCGATACCGGCCACATTGCTGGAAAGCATTTTGTTTGGAACGGTAAAAGGGAGCTTCACCGGGTCAAATGATACCCAGGGTTTTTTTGAACAGGCCAGTGGAGGAACGTTGTTCCTGGATGAAATCAATTCGTTGGATATCAGTTTGCAGGGAAAGTTATTAAAAGCCATTGAAGATAAAACCATCCGAAGAATCGGCGGCAACAAAAATATAGAACTGGATTTACGGATTATATCGGCGACCAACGAATCTCCTGAAGACATGATTTTTGAGAAACGGTTAAGGAAGGATTTGTTTTATCGGTTGGGGGTTGTCGAAATGAATATGCCGGCACTTGCGGAAAGAAAAGAAGATATCCCGTGCCTGACCGATTTTTTCATCAATCTATATAACAACAAAATGGATATTCATATTAATAGTGTTCATCCCCAAGTTTTGGATTGCTTTTACAAATATGACTGGCCGGGAAATATTAGAGAATTAAAGAATGCCATTGAAACTGCCTACAATAATGTTTCTTCCACAGAGATTCAAGTCAAAGATATCCCTGCACGAATCAGCAGTTTTCATTGTGGTGTATTACCTGAAGTCCAAGACAGGAATGCCTTTTCTCTTAAGCAAGCCATTGAGGACTATGAAAAACTGCTGATTGTCAGTGAATTAAACAGCAACAACCATAAGTTGGCTGAAACGGCAAGAAAATTGGGAATGTCCAAGCAATTATTGAAATATAAAACCGGAAAATATTCGATAAAATGAAAAGGCTATTGTCAGGAAACTTCTCCACAATATATCTTGAGTTGTAAAAAAAGTTTTACGCTTTAGCGTAAAACTTTTTTTACTATTTGGGACGCCACATGAATCAAAAGTGCGAAAGCAGTTCCAATATGGTAGGATTAAAGAGTATTTACATCTGGCATAACAATTGCACTTATAAGTAACATAGGTATAAATACCGACACGGTTCATGAAAACCAATTTAGATGGCTCAATTTACAGGGAGGGAAAAATGCGAAAGATAAAAGCGAAAACAAAATATGTGTCTTATGTGGGGGTAGAAGATGAAAATGGAGTGATTTCATTTAAGGGAATCCCCTATGCCAAGCCTCCCATTGGTAAGCTCCGCTGGAAGGAACCCATGAAGCCGGAAGTCGGCGACGACGTATTTGAAGCATTGGATTTTGGCCGGAGTTGTGTGCAGCCAATCAATGAACTGGCACCGGCATCCTTGGGGGAGCAGGGTGAAGATTGTCTGAACTTAAATATTTGGACAAGAAATATTAGTACGGAGAAAAAACCGGTGATGGTTTACATTCATGGGGGATCCTATATTGGTTCAGGAGCCAGTGACCCTTGGTATTATGGAGACAATTTTGTAAAAAGACATGATATTGTTTTCGTGACCATCGATTACAGGTGCAATGTGTTGGGATTTATGGATTTAGAAGAGATTGGCGGCAGGGAATATAAAGACAGTAAAAATCTGGGAATCATAGACCAAATATGCGCACTTGAATGGATTAAAGAGAATATCCCTTACTTTGGTGGAGACCCGGATAATGTCACCGTTTTTGGAGAATCCGCCGGTGGCATCAGCGTATCGCTGCTGTTGACCATGCCCAGGGCAAAAGGTCTGTTTCACAAGGCGATAGTGGAAAGCGGTACCCTCAATATGCACAAAAGTCTTCAAAAATCCAGAGAACAGGCAAAGGATTTTTTGAAACACGCGGGGGCAAACACCATAGAAGAACTGCTTCTTTTGAGCCAAGATGAAATTAGAGATGCCTGTATCAATTTGATGGTTGAATATGGGTACAAAAGTGAAATCATGTTCGCTCCCGTAGCAGATGGAGAATTGATACCACTCAATCCGTACGAATGTATTCAGAATGGTTGCGCAAAAGATATCAAATTAATGATTGGCACCACAGCAGATGAAGTTTGCTATTGGAAATTATATTATGATGATATTGAAAGCCAAGCCGGACATATTCTGGAAGATGAATGTAATATGCTGTCCCTCAACATTGAGAAATATGAAAATGAAATCAACGGGTATCTGGCAATGCAGCCGGACGTGCCCATGGTAGATCGATATCTGTCCCTGTTTAGCGATTTGATGTTTCGCATTCCATCCATTAAGCTGGCCGAAAATCAATGCAACTATGAAGATACCTGGATGTACATCTTTGCATGGCCATCGAAAGTTGAGGGCTTTGGCGCATGCCATGCAATCGAATTGCCATTTGTATTCCACAATGAAGAAAACCCGGACTTGATTACCTTTGCAGGGGACCATCTCCCCACAAGTCTTGCGGATATGACCCAGGATGCCTGGGTTGCCTTTGCAAAGACCGGGAACCCTTCTCACAGTGGGATTCCGGTTTGGCCCAAGTATGATGCGGAAAAACGTCAAACCATGATTATTCACGAAAAATGGCATGTGGAAGAAGATCCGGGAAAGGAAAAACGACTTAATTTAAGAAATATATTTGAATAAATTGTATATTAGGAATGCAAAGGAGGACAATATGGCCAATCAAAAAAAAGAATTGACTTTTTTCGAGGCAACCAGCATTGTGGCCGGCTGCGGTATCGGGGGCGGCGTCATGGCGGTACCATATCTGGCGTCTACAAATGGGATTGCAACGACTGCACTTGTCTTTGCAGTGGCATTTGCGGTAAGTGTCTTGCTTCATTTGATGATTGCAGAAGTGTTCTGCAGGAATACAGAAAGTTTTCAATTGATAGAAGTACTGGGAAAATATGTTTTCAAAGGTCCAATTGGGAAAGTATGCATATGGATATTCTTTGGCGCAATGGCAGTAACGTTGGTTGCAACCCTGGCAGCCTATGTGATTGGAGCCGCTGAGATAATTGAATCTCTCACCGGAATGCCCATTTGGATTGCCGAAACATTGTTCTTCATCATTGCTGCAGGGGTTATTTTCTTCGGGCTGAAAATTATGGGCATCTTCGAAAAGTTTGCGGTTGGCGGCATCATCATCATTATGACAATATTAATTGTTACAACACTGACGATTCATCTGAATCCTTTGCCGGGGGGACCTTTTGTAGGGAATAAAGCGGCGGCCCTGTATGGAATGATTATGTTTAGCTTTTCTGCTTATTTCTCTGTGCCCCAGGCGGCTGTTGGACTGTCGAGAGATGGGAAAAAAGTGGCGAAAGCCGTCATTTTGGGCATTGCAATAAATATGCTGATTATTATTTCAATTACTTTATGTACCATGGCAGCATCAAATCCTGTAACCGAGGTGGCAATTATTGGTTGGGCAAAGGGCATAGGAAGCTGGGCAAGCCTAGCCGGCGCATTTTTTGTTTTGCTGGCGATGGTCACTTCCTACTGGGCCACTGCGCTGGCGTGTGCAGACATCATAATAGACCGACTGAAGATCAGTTCCGGGATGGCTTGCCTGATTGCCACACTTCCATCATTTCTCATTGCAGTGTTTGGATTTGCTGGATTCCTGGACTTTATGAGACTGGCAGGTGGTGCGATTGGCGTATTGATTGCGATTCTTGTGATACCGACATATCGGCTTGACAGAAAAGCCCACGTTAACCTTAACAAGGGATGGAGCCTAGGCAAATTAGGATCCACACCTGTGCTGTTTCTTGTTTTACTGGGATATGTATTTATGGTATATGGCTCAATGGTTACCATATAGCTTGGTTTCATTCGACACCAAATTGGCGACTCATCAGTTTGATTTTTCAAATCGCATCTGATGAGCCGTTTTTTTTTGTGGGTGATGATATGAATCGAATTCCATATTACTTTCCTCCAAAGAGCAATAATGATACAATAGGCATAGGCCTTTGTCGCTCATTTCAGTTTGTAAAACGAGAGGATGTTATACTTTATGGATAGGGATGAAATACGAAACACCAATAAAAAATATTGGGATTCAAATGCAGACTTATGGTTTGGAGCGACAACGCTGCCGACCTATGGAATCCACTTTGTGACAGAGGAGGAGTTGCATTTATTTGGAGATGTTTCCGGCAAAAAATTATTGGAAATCTGTTGCGGCAGTGGCCACTCCTTAAAATACCACGGAGATAGAGGCGCCGCTGAACTATGGGGTGTGGATTTTTCACAGAAGCAAATCAACAATGCAGACGCATATTTACAAAAAAATGGATACACGGCAAAGCTAATTTGTGACTCCATGGAGGCAGAATCGGATATTCCAACCAATTATTTCGATTTTGTTTACTCGATTTATGGAATTGGCTGGTCAACAGACCTGCAGGAAACTTTCAAAAAAATTGCAACATATTTGGTGAAAGACGGCATTTTTATTTTCAGTTGGCATCACCCATTGAATTATTGCGTGGCTTGGTCCCGCGAAGAACGAAAAGATGTGGTGGAAAAGAACACCTTGATTTTTAATAACAACTATTTTGATGAAGCGTACTTTACGATGCCTGCCGATGGAAGTGAAATCATTTTGTGCAATCGAAAAATGTCAACTTATATCAATGCCCTGGCACAAGCCGGATTTGTTGTTGAAGAAATGGTTGAAGAGACGGATGAAGAAACCATGGAAACAACAGATGAACTCAGCGATAAAATGAAAAAGGCAAAGATGTTCCCCATAACTTTCTGCATAAAGGCAAGGAAACTGTAACGCATTTTTTGCATATGAATCTTTGATTCGCTGATGCCAAACGCTTAACATGGGAAAGGAACGCTATGCTAATCACAGACAAGAATATAGAATCATGCAACTTTAAATCAATAAGGATTTGGATGTAGGAGAACATTATGTGTACAGGGATTGTATCAAATCGTAACAAGACCATTATCGGCTGGAATCTTGATATTTTGGACATGAAATACAAGGTTGTGGCGGAAGACAGCAGGGTTTATATTGCCGTCCTTGATAAAATAGAGGGATGGCTTCCTCTTTTTGGTGCAAATGAGAGAGGCGACTTTGTAGCCATGCCTACTTGCTGGCCATATGATAAGAGAAGCGATCCTGTCAGTGCAGATGCCCATAACATTATTATGCTGGATATTGATTTGCTTTTGGGAAAAAAGACCCTTGAAGAGGTGAAAGAGATTGCAGCGCACAACAATATTTCCAGCGTGCCAGGTGTTACCTTTCAATCTCAGTTGTCGGATAAAGAAGGCAATGTGCTTCAAATCATTCCCGGGCAAGGCTATCAATATATACCAAAGCCTGCATATTCTGTTCTGACAAACTTTTCCCCATTCAAAGGGGATACTGAAAAACATCCTTGGATGGGGTGGGATAGATACAACAAGGCGATTCAAATGTTAGAAGAAGCCAAAGAGGACTTTGGCATTTCGGATTGTTTTGAAATACTAAAAGAGACAGCCCAGACAGTATGCCCCACTGTTGTATCAATGGTTTTTGATGTCACAGATAACATTGTTTATTGGTGTGAGGACAGAGACTGGGATCACACAGAAAAAAAGCAAATGTTCCATATAACGAAATGAAATTTAAAAAAGGTATTGCGTTTTTGATATAATTGTAGAGGAGGACATAACTGAAGTTGAAGAATATGATTGAGAAGCACCAATTACTTAGGGATTCCAACGTACAACCCACAAAAGAGGTTATCTCGGAAGCGCTGGGAGAGGCCTACGCCGCCTATGTTCAGTTTGTCAGTCGCCTTGAGAACCATGAGGTTCAGTTGGAATGGCGCTACTACACTGATGGAAAGGCGTGGCTTGCAAAAGGCCTTTACAAGTGGGTAGGGATTCGCGGCGGTCAAAATGAAGTAACCGTATTTTGGTTGTCCGTTTGGGATGGATTTTTTAGGGTCAATATCTATGTACCGGAGAAGTCCCGTGGAGCCATACTTGACCTTCTCATTGACCACAAACTGAAACAAATGATTGTGGATTCAAATCAAATGGGGAAGTTAAAGTTTTTTCCCATTGTTTTTAACTTACATTCCGATGAAATGTTTGATGCGGTTGATACGCTTGTTGAATTCAAGAAAGGGAAATGAATATATGAATTGGCTTGATGAGGCTCAAAAAAGAATAAAAAGCAAGAACGTCATTCTTGTGCCTAGAAACAGTGAATTGCTGGTTGGGTTGGAGGCGTTGATTCAAGAGCAGAACCATAGTGGAGGTAATTCGGATGAATGAAAACATGATTGCCCCATGTGGTATGAATTGTAGTTTATGCATTGCATACCAATTTAAAGAAAAGGATCTAAACAAACGTGGATTTCATCGGTCCTATTGCCCCGGATGTATTCTCAGAGGCAAAAATTGCACCCACATGGGGGATCGGTGTCAACTTCTTGGGCAGGGAAAACTCCGATTTTGTTTTGAATGCAAAGAGTACCCCTGTAAACGTTTAAAATCTCTGGATAAGCGATACCGTACAAAATATCACATGAGTATGATTGAAAATCTTAATTTCATCAAAGAAAATGGCATGGAAGGATTTTTGGAGAGAGAATCAGAAAAATGGAAATGTGCTGGCTGCGGTGGGACAATTTGTTGCCACAATGGACTCTGTTTAAGCTGTGACATGGATACCCTGATTCAGAATAAAAAATATCGATGGAACGAGGAATAACAAAATGAAAAAAATCATTAATATTAGAAATGAAGAAGAAACGGATTTTAAGATAGTTGAAGAAATCACAAGAAAATCCTTTTGGAATTTATATATTCCCGGATGCAACGAACACTATTTAGTGCATGTGATGCGATCCCACGAGGATTTTTTGCCAACGTTGGATCTGGTCATTGAAGTGGATGGTCAGATTGTTGGAAATATCATGTATACCAAAGCTAAACTAGTGGATGAAGCCGGGGGAGAAAAAGAAATCCTTACTTTTGGACCGGTTTGTATCTTGCCGGAATACCAGAGACTGGGATATGGGAAACAACTTATGGAGGATTCCTTTGAAAGGGCGGCGGCCCTAGGCTATGATGTCATTGTTATATTTGGAACCCCGGGGAACTATGTGAGACGGGGTTTTAAAAGCTGTCAAAAGTACAATGTCTGCCTTGAAAATGAAATCTATCCCACGGCAATGCTGGTAAAAGAACTGAAACCCGGGGTTTTGGACGGAAGAAAATGGATGTACCATCAAAGTAGTGTGATGGAGATTGATGTAGAAGAAGCAGAACGCTTCGAGCAGACCTTGGATAATCTGGAGAAACAATACCAGCCAAGCCAGGAAGAATTTTTCATTTACAGCCACTCCACCATACAATAAGGGTAGGTGTTTTCCTGACGAGCAAACCACTTTACAAAGGAACCAAATGTTTCGAAAAACCTTCATGATAATTGAGTTTCTAATAGGCCTTGCCTGTCTGGTGTACTATTTCATATGCTACATCAGATTTGGGCAGGTTTCTTTTCTTGTTATTTGGTTGATTCTGGGTTGTGCCATTTTGATGTTTGTGTTGGTCAAAATACGATTTTCCAAAAGTAAAAAATGGACTCGTGTTTTGACAACCGTTTTTGACGCTGTTTTTGTTGCAGGGGTCATGGTCACAGTCATCTTTTTTGTTTGCATTTTACGGGATTCGGAATCTACGGCGCCGGCCAATTGTGACGTGATGATTGTATTGGGGGCTGCCGTCAACAAAGACCAGCCTTCGGAAATATTGGAAAATCGTATCCAGGTAGCATATGAATATTTAATAAATAATCCTGACACAAAAGTTGTTTGTTCCGGAGGTCAAGGAGTCGGAGACAAAATCAGTGAAGGGGCTTGCATTGCCAATCAATTGATTGATATGGGCATCAATCGTGATAGAATCAAGACCGAGACAAAAGCCAAAACAACAGTTGAAAATCTAAAGTTCTCTCTGAAAAAAATAGACTCGGCGCCAGACACAGTGGTGGTGGTTACCAGTGGATTTCACGTCTTCCGCTCTGAATTTATTTTGTCAAGATTTACAGATGCTAAAATCTACGGCATTGGGGGGAAGGGCGGAGGCATGTTAATGCCCCATTATATGCTTCGGGAAGAAATTGTATTTTTCATAGACTTCATATATGGCAATTACTCACGTACAAACAACATGAGTAATTTTTTTTAATTTTACCTATATCCCTCACCACTATGATAAAATGACGACAAGATGGAGTGTGAATAATATTCCCACAGAACAGGAGACAAACATGCTGCTCACTGCAGAAAACATAAGCAAAAGTTATACAGAAAAACCCTTGCTTTCCAATATTACAATCTACATCAATGAAGGCGACAAAATCGGGGTCATCGGCATCAACGGAACGGGAAAATCAACATTTCTCAAAATTCTTGCAGGCCAGGAAGAACCCGATTCGGGCAATCTGATTAAGAACCAGAATCTGAGGATTGAATTTTTGCCTCAAAATCCGGTTTTTCAGAAGGGACTGACGATCCTGGAGCAGGTGTTTCACGGGATTTCCCCCGAACTTGCCGAAAGCAAATCCTATGAGGCGAAAAGGATTCTGACGAAACTGGGGTTCACGGAATTTAACAAATCCATGGGTTTGTTGTCCGGCGGGCAAAAAAAACGGGTAGCCATTGCCAGTGCATTGCTCCATCCTTGCGACGTGTTGATTTTGGATGAGCCTACCAACCATCTTGACAACGAGATGATAGAGTGGCTGGAAAGCTATCTGAAGAAATATACAGGGGCCATCGTTATGGTCACCCATGATCGTTACTTTTTGGAGCGGGTCACCAATCGAATTGTGGAAATTGAAAAGGGCAGCCTGTATGAATATCCCGGCAATTATTCCAAATATCTTGAATTAAAAGAACAACGGGAAGAAATGGAAATTGCCAGCGAAAGGAAACGACAGAGCCTTTACAAAAAAGAGCTGGCATGGATACGTCGGGGGGCGCAGGCCAGAACCACAAAAAGTAAAGGTCGGATTCAGCGATTTGAGGCCTTAAAAGAGCAGATTGGAGCCGAAGAATCTGAGAAACTGGAGATGGATTCTTTGTCTTCTCGCCTAGGAAAAAAGACGGTGGAAATCAAAAATATCACTAAAAAATTTGGAGACCATACCATTATCAATGATTTTAGCCATAACCTACTTCGCAATGGTAGAATTGGAGTTGTGGGCAAAAACGGAAGCGGAAAGTCAACGCTTTTGAATATTATCAGCGGCAAGATGGCACCGGATAGCGGCGAGATTATCGTAGGGTCAACTGTAAAAATAGGGTATTTCTCCCAGACCGGCGAAGAGATGGATTTGTCCCTTCGTGGGATTGATTATATTCGGGGGATTGCGGAAGTCATTGAAACCGGGTCAGGTACCATTACCGCATCCCAAATGCTGGAGCGATTTCTTTTTAGTCCTGATATGCAGTGGACAGAAATCAATCGATTGTCCGGTGGTGAGCGGAGACGACTTTACTTGCTTGGGATTTTAATGGGGGCACCTAATATTTTGTTGCTGGATGAACCTACCAACGACTTGGATATCCAGACGCTTGCCATCTTGGAAGACTATTTAGAACGGTTTAACGGAGCCGTGATTGCGGTGTCTCATGATCGGTATTTTCTGGACAAAGTGGTGGATACCATCTTTGAATTTGGTGAGAATGGCGCCATCCGAACGTGTCTTGGCGGCTATTCCGATTATCTGGCTTGCAGGACCTCCCCAAAAAGCCCAAGCCGGGAAAGGACTGCCTCAACCAAAAAAGCCCCAAGGACCCAAGAGGGAAGCAAACCCAAATTAAAATTATCCTTCTCTGAGCAACATGAGTTCAAAAACATCGAATCGGAAATCGCCAAAGATGAGCAGCGTTTGAGGGACATCACCGAGGAAATCCAAAAGGCGGCCAGCGATTACATGAAACTTTCAGAGCTCACCGCCCAGAAGGAAGAGGTAGAGAAGGCACTAGAACTCAAGATGAATCGATGGCTGTATTTATCGGAAAAAATAGATGCTATAAAGTTGTTTCGCTAAAAGCAGACGCAAAAGCACACAAATGATCCGGGTTCGATTTCCGGACAAAAGGTCGGTGATTCTTCTGGCGATAATGATTTGATTTTGCAAATACCGGCAGAAGATTGATTGATATATTCTTGGAAATCCCACGTCCCAATGGAGCCTTCCTCAAATTGGTTGATAGCCTCGTAACAACTGGTTTTTGAGCAAAATCTTTTTTCTATTATGGTACAACGTTTCGATACGTCGCCAATATCAATATGTGCCTTCAGTCTACAGTTGTTGGTCTCCTGGTATACTAATATCCACTGCATATCTTCATTTCTTATTTTCATGTAATGTTTATCATGGCTGATGACATTCCCTTTTATTTTGGAAAAAATCTCATGGAGATAGTACCAAGGTGTAAAGAGGCCATCTTGTGTAATAAGTGAATTTTGCGTGCCGAATATGGATAAACAGGGATTTTTTTTATGCATCATATAGGCAAAGGCTTCTGCAACATTATCAATGCTTATATCAGGTAAAGAAGGGCACTCATTCACAAACTCCACCAAACACCCATAACTGAGAAAAACATGCAATATATCCAATACTGCCTGTCGACTTGATATGCATTTTTGGGCAGTAGGGCCAACATAAATATGGGAAGGGCAAAGCCCAATCAATTCTTTTTCATAATGAGATACACGAAAAAGGTCTTCCACAGAATCTATGAATAGGCATAAAGAAAAAGTCTTCCCAAAATTCTTGCCTGTTGAAGATAAATCATTAACAGGAATATAAAGGAGGTCTGGTGCCTTTGATATTCTGTCATTTTTTTGATATGGCGAACCGGCATCCCAATAATGGCGGAGGAGAGTCATGGCTTCTTCTTGAGAAAAATCCTTCCCATACCGACGTTGGCAGGGGCATAATTTGTGACGATATTGGGCCGGGGTTATACCATGCCATATTTTAAAGCATCTGTCAAAATATGCAAGAGAAGAAAAACCGCAAAATTCACTGATTTGAGTTAAGGATAGTTTCCCCTCTATCAACAGCTTTTCAGCAAATTCAATGCGAGTATAGTTGAGGAAATTTTGGAAACTCAGCCCTGTCACTTTTTTGATTAGATGGGAGATATAATAGGTGCTTAAATATTCCAGGGCTGCAAGATCGTCCAGTGTAATCTTCTTGTCATAATTTAAGTAAATATATTTGACAATTCTCAATATCCGCGCTTGATCTATTTCGCTTGCATCATCGTTACCAAGCTTAAACTGCATATCTTCAACAAAAAAACCTTGAAACTGATTTACTAGAATAAAGACAAATTCATTGATTTCCTTCATAAGCAAATCACTATCATCTTTGTTGTCCATAAAAGTCGACATAATCTTTGCAAGGCGACTTTTCAGAAAAGCCATTTTGTTGTTCAAAGTTTGATGCTTTGTCGCAGAACCTTGAGTACAATCCTCAGGAGCAAAAATAATATAATCCAAGTTAGGATATGTTCCCGTAAAATGTTCCAGATCGATATGCATAGTAAGCATAAGCATATCATCCGATGAATTGTAAATTCGATGGAGGTCTTCGGTATCCACCATGAGAACATCTCCTGCCAACATGGAATAGTTCCAATGATGAATCTTACAATTGGTTGTTCCGCGCAAGACGAACATAATCTCCATTTCTTTGTGATAATGATTGTCTTCCTCAGCGATATTGGTAAATGCAATGCGGAAGGGAAGATTGCTATGATGGTTAATACATTCCAATAACATAATATGATGCACCTCCTTATATGAAATAATACCACAAAGATTCAAAAGAAAAAGCAGATAAATCTTGCTAAAAAAAAATGATTGATATTGCTACGCCCAAATCACCAAGTCAACCTTCCGCAAAATACGGTAATTTTTATGGCAATTCTGCTATTTTTGTTTTTCCCATGGAGGCTACAATAAATGATAGTAGTTTGACATTACCCGATATATGGAGGGAGTCAAAACAAGTATTGTAGTGGTTATATCTGTAGTAAGAGGTGAATTGTTTTGAGTAAAAAAATACTGGTTTTAGGTGCTGGAGCCCAAGGTTCAACAGTAGCACAGCGCATGGATGAAGAACCCAATGTTGGGGAGATCATCTGTGCAGACTATGATAAAAAAGCAATAGATGAGCTTGTAAAAATCCTAAAAAAGGGAAAAGGAATGCAAATTGATGCATCCAAGCAAGAAAATATCGAAAAAATAGCGCGTGGGGTTGACCTTATCGTTAATGCCCTACCACTACAGTTTGGGCAGAATGTAATAAATGCCGCTCTTTCCGTGAAAACAAATTATCAGGACTTTGCAGCACCTTTTGGATTTCATAATGACTGGGTAGAGGGGATCAAAATCATGTATAATGAATACGGACCTCGTTTTGAAAAAATAGGAAAGCTGGCAATTTTTGGAACCGGTTCGGCCCCGGGATTGATATGCTGCGCAGCAAGAATGGCTGTTAAGGAATTGGATTCTTGTGATTCTATATACAATTTTGTTTGGGAAGGAGTTGAAGCTAACCGTTTCCAACCCTTCTGGTGGTCACCGATTACTGCATTGACAGATATGGCCGGAGAACCCTATGCTTATGAAAACGGGAAACTTATCAATACAAAACCATTCAGCAGACCGGAATATAGAAAATATGATTACATGGATCAGGAAATTAAATTTGTGGAACACGAACATGATGAACCTGTTCAAATGGGATTGAATGCGGACAAATATTTCAAGGGAGCAAAAAATATATATTTTAAATATGCAGGAGCGGGGGTTTCTTTCTCTGAACCTTTATTCCGTGCCGGATTACTTTCTCAAAAGCCAGAAAAAGTCGATGGTCAGCAGGTAATACCCTTCAACTTGGTTTTGAACCACATTCCTGCGGCACCAAAATATAAAGAAGAAATCAAAGAAATAATTGAAGAGGGGCTTGTCTCGGATTCGGGTTGCATGGTTGTAGAGGCGTATGGAGAAAAAAACGGAAAAAAAGTAAAAGTAGAAACCCACGTGTTTGCGCCAGGATTGGTCGAATCTTATGAAAAAGCAGGAATCACTGCTGAAATGTATTTAACCGGTCAGGGTGGCGCCTTGTTCACAAAAATGTTTGTGGAGGATAGGTATGAACAGATAGGTCTTATTTCTTCGGATATGCTTACTTATAATGAAATAGACTATTACTTTCAGTGTGCTTCAAAACTAGATATTTGCTTACAGACAAAAGTATTTGAAGGATAGGGTAAGGGATGACATATGGAAAACACTCTAAAAAAGCGCACCGGCGTAAAGGATATCATAAAATCTAACGTGGGGGTCCTATCGGTAGTCTGCATGTTTTACTCCATTGTGTGTGCAGGTGCTTACGGAATTGAAGAGATGATTCCGGAATGCGGTCCTGGATTAACCATCATCATGTTGTTGGTATTACCCTTTATCTGGGCATTCCCATATAGTTTTATCTGTGCCGAACTGGGTTCGGCGCGACCTGTCGAGGGCGGCTCCCTTATGTGGGTAAAGGAGGCGCTGGGAGAATTTTGGTTTGCGGTGATGGTGTTCAGCAACGTAATCTGGGGACTTGTCTGCAACACTGTCTATGTCGTGCTGGCAGTCAACTATCTGGATCATATTGTAGGCCTTTCCCCAGTAGAATCATACATTCTTAAAGTGCTCATGGTCTTGATCTTTTTTACGATTAATGTTATCGGCTTGAAGGAAGTCAGCGTTGTGTGTACGATACTGTCAATCTTGATTATTTTAACCTTTGCCGTCGTGGCTGCGGTCGGATTCATGAACTGGAATTCCAGTCCGATGGTTCCGTTCATTTCTGATCAATATGATACGATGTTTCAGCATGTAGGAGCCGGTCTTGCCATAGGGATCTGGATGTATTCAGGTTTCGATGAGCTCTCTGTGCTGGCGGGTGAAATAAAAAATGCACACAAGGTAATTCCAAGGGCATTGATGATTGTTGTTCCATTGATTGCGTTAACGTATGTCATGCCTACCATAGGCGGCCTCGCATCTGTCGGGCAATGGGAAAACTGGACAACAGAAGCGGGTGGCGTCGGATATGCCACCGTTCTTACGGAAAATCTTGGCCCGGTCTTTGGTATCGCCTTCATGGTCATCGCCATTATAGGTCAGTGCTCCATTTTCAACGTGACGATTGCGACAGGCTCTCGTTGCATCTTAGTCCTGTCGGATGAACAATTTGGTCCCCAGTTTCTCGCCAAACTTACCAGAAAAAAGGCAACCCCTTATGTGGCATTGAGTATCGTCGCAGTGGTAACGATTTTGCTAATACCGTTTCACTTTACATTTCTTGTAGTAGTCGATGTGTTTTTTATGGTAACTGTCTGTGCACTTACTGTTGTGTCAGCATTGATTCTTAAGCGGCGAATTCCGCCAGAGGAAGTCCCATTTAAAACGCCTGGAGGACGGACAGGTCATACAATCATATGCGTGATTGTTCTTCTGGTTTGTTTTTTTGCAACACTTGTCAACGGGACCGACTTTTATCTTGGTGGGCTATTATGGATTCTTGTAATCCCGATTCTATATATACTTTCAAAACGGAGGTTCAAAGGATTGACCAATAAAGAGCCACAGCTATATCCTATCAATCCTAAAACAGGTTTGGGGTTTGGTGATTTGAAGAGAATTGGTGGGTTTTATATCTGCATTGGCGTTTTTACTACTTTATCAAGATTTTTCCTTGAGTGGTACGAAGGATCCTGGGGTCAGGGTTATTACCTAAAAAAATATACATCTGGTTTATTCAGTAACTTTGAAGTGATGCTGCAAATTATATCCATCGTGGGAATTTGTTCGATTATTGTTGGATTATTGTTTTGCATAATCGGAAATAAATTGGAAGGCAAAGTAGAAGGGATAGGATAATAGTAAAAATAGTAAAAATATCTTTCAGAAACCAGCAACATAAAAAATATTGTTGACGTGAAGTCCGGTTTCGTCGTATAGTTCAAACATATACGGAGGAAATCATGATGAAAACGCTGAATCAATCCATTGGTGTGTACACCAACTATCTGAAACAAGGGGAAATCCAGATTGCCTATAAAGGGATTATGGATTTTTTCGGTAAATTGAGAGGACATTTGATAAAAAAATACTCGGATTATGACGTTAGCGGCATATATCAAGGGTATATGGACATGACTTATTTCTCCTTGAACACCAAATCACTCAGGGAGAAAGGATTGAAAATCGCCATTGTCTATTTACATGAAGCCGGCACTTTTGAAGTGTGGCTTTCGGCGCGGAATCGTGAGATTGCAAAAAAGATTGCAGCTGGCATAGAGGGAAATCTAATGAAAGAGAATGGAATTTTTCATGACGAGAAGAATCCGGACGCAATTATAGAATCAACATTAACCGCCCACCCTGATTTTGAAAATCAGGAGGCGTTGGTTTCGTTAATTGAAAAAGGAGTGGAAAAGTTCTTGTCCACACTGAAGGGTAGGATATAAATGCAATTGGATATGCAAAACACCGATAAAAAATTAACGTCGGAACAGGGAGTAAAATTTAAAACTCTATTACAAGATCGCTTTGAGAAAAACATGAATCGTCATCAGAGCCTAACTTGGGAGGTGGTTTCCGAGAAATTGGATCAATACCCAAGGAAGCTTTGGTCTCTTTATGAAATGGAGAAAACCGGGGGAGAACCTGATGTGGTGGGATTCAACCAAGTGACCAAAGAGGTTATCTTTGTGGACTGTTCCAAGGAAAGCCCCATTGGGCGGAGAAACTTGTGCTACGATGGAGAAGCCTTAGCATCAAGAAAAGAGCATAAACCGGTGAGCAGCGCCATGGAAATGGCGGGAGAGATGGAAATAGAAATCCTGGAGAAGAAGAATACCGAAAACTTCAAACCTTTGGGGACTTTGACACAAAAACATCCAGTTGGCTAAAAACGCAGAAGGAAATTCGAACGCTGGGTGGGGCAATTTTTGGAGATTACCGATATAAAACAGTCTTTATCTATCACAATGGTGCAGAATCTTATTATGGAGTAAGGGGTTTCCGAGGATTGCTGAAAGTATGAAAGAAGATAGAATGAGGGAGAAACATAACAAATGATCCTAAAAAATAATTTGAAATATTTTCCATTTTGTTTTCTTAAATAGTTGACTTTTCATATAAATTAGAGTATTCTTCACCCATACAAGTATTCAGTAATGGCAAAGCAGTTGAAAAGCTGTGGCGCAAAGCCAAGGGGCTAAGTCGTTAGATAAGCTAGCCGGTTGCCGCATTATTTATGTGTATGAATTAATATCGCAGAACTGTGGCCATTCAGTGATACACTGGGTGGTTTTTTGTTAAGGATGAAAGAATGAAAAAATCAAGGATGAAAAACATTATAAATATTGGAATAGCACTGATTGTTATGGTAGGGGCATGGGTTTGCGTAGGAGCAAACGCAACCCCTGTTAGTGCTGCCACTTTGTCCGCACCTCATTTGAGTTGCTATACCAAAACGTATAATTCGGTCACACTGAAATGGAGTGAAGTCAAAGGAGCCAACAGTTATGTTGTTTACAAATATAGTAATGCTGAAAAGCAATTTAAACGCATAACCGTTGTAAAAGGTCATGATTCTGTAAAATATAAAGTTACGGGGCTGACAAAGAAAACTACATATCAGTTTATGGTGAAGGCCGCCAAAACCACCACAGGAACAGGGGTTGGTGAAAAATCCAACATCCTTTCTGTCACTACTTATTATCCCAAAACATATAGAATTAATCCGGCATCCTTGCCAACCAACAAGAATATGTTGCGTTATAGGTATTATAACAGTAAAACAAGACCGTATTATATGATTCGCTCTTATATGGAATGGTTTGAAAAGTGCGGCGGTGGTACATTGATATTTTCTCCGGGAACATACACCGTCACCAATACCATTTTTGTGCCCTCCAATGTAACCTTTGTTTTTGAAGATGGTGTTACAATTAACAAGGGAACCAGCACCGGATGCTCGTTGGAACCGTCTAATTCCTTGTTTCAGTTGATTCGACCAAGCAAAGGGCATGTTGCTGGGGTGTTTGGAAAATATGATGGAGAAAAAAACATTACATTCCAAGGGAACGGTACGGTTACCATTGATATGAAATATCAAGACAGTTCAAATTGTATTCAAACGGGTCACAACCAAAATATAACCATCACAGGAATACGCTTTAAAAACGTTGATCGTGGGCATTTTATCGAGATGGATGCCACCAAATATGCAAAAATTGAAGATTGTAGCTTCTCCGGGATGACAGGAACCAATGTGAGAGAGGCCATCAATTTAGATACCCCAGACAAAGTGACGGGTGGATTTACTGCAATATGGAGTAAATACGATTGCACGGCCAACTATAAAGTGACCATTAATCGTTGCAAGTTTTCATCCATGGGAAGAGCCGTTGGGACTCATAATTATAGTGGCAGCCACACCCACAATTATGTTACTGTGACCAATTGCCAAATGACCAATATGACTTCTTATGCAATTGGAATGATGAACTGGAAATATGCAGTGATATCAAATAATAATATTGTGGGTAGCAGCACTGCGATTCGTGACAATCGCTGTGGAGTACTGGGATATGGAGTGTACAATTGCAGCATCAAAAACAATACCATCAGCAAATATAAGTGGGGGATGTTGTTTAAGCCGGGACAGGGGACTTCCACTGCCGAAATCAACGCATACGCCAAAATTTACAATTATTTTACCAGTGACAACATAAAAGATTTGTCAACGAACTATTGTACTACTGATGTATCCGATGCGAGGGCTTTATTGTACAGAAAAGACGGGTCAATCCAAAAGATTAGCCTCCCCATTAAATTATAGGATGAAATAATCAGCGACTTGGTTAATCAGTGATTCTTCAAAATTTCATACTGGACAATCAGAGAAGTAACAGACAAAATTGCCCAACAGCCAAAGCCTAGGAGAATGGGTCTCCATCCGTTTTTGATAAGCTTAACAATATTGGTATTCAGCCCAATGGCAGCCATGGCCATAACATGGAAGATTTCATGGCGTTTGCAAAGAAAAATTAAAGACGAGATGAGGAGTATCCAAAGAATGAAAATTAAGACTCAACGATTAGAACTTGTGGCACTTAATCCCCATCAACTACAGTTGTGGATTGAGGATATTGTTGGATTGGAAGAGGAACTCAATGTAACTTATGATGCCACGCCTCTGGAGGGAGATTTTCTGGAGATTGTCAAGATGCAGTGGATAAAAGCGACGCAAGACCCTGAAAACTACATGTGGCATACGTTTTGGTTTTTGGTTTGCAAAAAGGATCGGATAGTTGTAGGCGCAGCGGATTTTAAAGATGTTCCCAATGACAAACATGAAGTGGAAATCGGGTATGGATTAGGGGGAAAATACCAACATCAAGGGTATATGACAGAGGCGGTTGACGCAATGTGCAGTTGGGCATTGAAGCAAAACAATGTGTACGGTGTAATTGCCGAGACAGAGACGGATAAAATGCCAACACAGATGATATTGAAGCGATGCGGCTTTAAAATCTTTAAAGAGGGGGAAACTCTTTGGTGGAAATTATAGGTTCATTTGCTTGATTTCTTGACAAAATCTTCGTTTAGTTCAAGAAATTTTATCATGGCATCCATGGTGTCTACAACACCACTCCGATTTACTGTATAGATCACATTGTTTTTATTTCTGTAAAAAGATAATATCCCGGCATCTCGTAACACTTTCAAATGTTGAGAAACAGAGGCTGGCGAAAGATTAAGCAATTTCGCCAGTGTTTTTGTGGTTACTTCAGATTTTAACAAAAGTTTAATAATCGCCAATCGAGTGGAGTCACCAAAAACCTTTGCTGAATTGGCAATGGCATCAAATGCTGTGGACATATTGGGAACTAAAAGATTCTGATATAGGCTTAAAGTGTTCCCATAAATATTGATCATCAAATGGGGGAAGGTATAGGTGGAAAATATGATTTTGATCTTGTGGATTTCTTCAGCCTTTACCTCAAATCGAGTTTTCTTTTTCATAATCAGGGAATTGTTTTCATAAAATAAATCATCATGAAGGGAAAGGATGTAGTTGGATGGAACTGTGCTGTCGAACACCCTTTTTTCGTTGATGGATGCGTTTCGATAGAAGGACGAAGTCTGCATCCAATGGTGACAAAAAAATTCATTATAGTATTGCACCATAATATCTATCATGTCATCTCTGACAGATTCAATATTTCGCATAAAGCCTTTTGCGTCTTTCCATTTAATGTATTTCCCTAACTCAGTTGGGGCATAGTTGCTGTAAACATCCGCATTGGTCAAAATGTCATCTGACAATTCATGGCAACCTAAAAGAGTTTCCCCCAAAAATATATATGCAAATTTGTTTTGGGGCATTGTTTTTAATTTGCTTATGATTGTGGGAAAATCATCGGTTGGTTTTTCATAAAGGTTTGGGGCAACCACCAGATAGTCAATAATGTCCATTACATATGACCACTGGACATATCGATTCCCAAAATCTTGTATCCGATGAAGTAAGGGGGATGAAATGGTGTTCAGTACTTTCTCATGCCAATCGATACAGTTGGTATGATGGGAAGGGTCCGATAGTACGTGCAAACTAGAGACCAACTCCAAGGTTGTGCTATAGACAAACTCAATATCTACGTCCAGTTGTATGGTAATTCGTGAACCAGTCATTCTACACCTCATATAAGAGTACTTTGTTGGATTCATTATGCCATACCTTGCGGCGGAGAACAATAGAAATTGGGAAAATATGGAATTTAGAAATCGGCTAATTCTTTTTAACCTATTGAACAAAATTTTCTGATACTTATTATTAAACCATAAAACAACTTGGTTACCGGAAAGGAGAAGGCATGGGTGATAAACACAAATACAAGACACGCATGGGAGACGGTTCGCTGGTTTATTTAACCGAAGAAGAAATTATCGCGGACATTGAGGAGGGCGTAGCCGATGGGGTTTCTCGAGGAAAAGTACAACCCTTAAGCCAGGAAGACAAAGATAAGATATTGGAAATTGTAAAACAACCGGGAAATATGGTAGGCGTGGAAGCGGAGGATGCGGTGGTCACCACTAGCGATTCGGGCTGCATCAAAATGCATTTGGTTTGTGAGATTCCAATGGATCGATCTACCGGTGCAATGATCAACGAAAGAATTGTATGTTCAGACTCAGTGGACATTGGTCTTCAAGATTATAACTACAAAACAGTTAAGGGCATTGCAAAACGTGAAGCCATGATTATGAAAACTGCAATGGATGTTACAACACTCCCAATCTTCTATGGCGCCATGCCGAATCTGGGGTTTTATACAAAGCCGGACGGTCCGGTGGAAAATTGGGCGGAACTCCTACCGGAGGGCAGAATAGAAGAGGCCCTAAAGGCCCAAGAAGAAGCAATTGATTATTCCGTCAAGGACATTTTGTTTGTTGCGGACAATATGAACGCTGTGGGTGCAGACGGATTCCAGCTTGATACTTGTGGGGCTGCAGGAGACGCCGATTTGTTGGTAGGGCTTCTTGCCACAGAAAAAATAACTGAGAAATACCCGGATTTGCCAGTGATTATGGGAATGGCCGGAGAGTTTGTACTGGGAATGCATGGACGTTTGAAGTACAAGGGAAAAAGACTGGCGGGGCTATATGTCCATGACCAAGTGAAGCTTTGTGAAGAAGCCGGGGCTTCTATTTTCGGGGCGGTGGTTAATACCAACTGCAGCAAAACTTTTCCCTGGAATATTGCAAAATCCTGCACTCTCATCAAGGCGTGCACCGATGTGGCCAAGATTCCTGTACACGCCGATGTGGGCATGGGCGTCAATGGAATTCCCATGTGTGAAGTCATTCCGGTGGACATTGTGTCAAGGGCTGACCGGTGTTTAATAGAAATATGCAAAGTCGACGGCTTGTAGGTAGGCGTTGGCGATCCGCTGGGAACTGAGATAGCCCACTCACTGGCGGCTAGCATGAATGGTGTAAGAACAGCAGGAGACATGGTGATGCGTTTACAGTTATCGAAGAAGATGAAAATAAACGAAGCCAAAAAATATGTCGCCGAAAAGCTGGGGATTACACTGGAAGATTTGGCAGATGTGGTCACAATGACAGAGTTAAGGGCAGAAAAAGGCTTGGGCGTTGTGGGCCTTGATGCAAGTTTTGAAAGAAATATTGGAATGGCTGCAAAATTTAAAGTGGCCGAAATCTTAGATATCAAAATCAACTCGGTGGAGAGATTTAAAAAACTATCAGGTTGTAAAAAACAGGAGGGACAAAATGCTAGTAAATAAGACAATCACACAGGGAGGGTATTTCAACTATATTTCTGAGGAAGACGTGTATCAATTGCATATGGCTTCATTGGAAATTCTTGAGAGAACCGGCGTCATAGTACACGATGATCAGGCATTGGAGCTACTAAAAAATGGCGGTGCATTTGTGGAAGGGAAGCGGGTTAGAATCCCGGCAAAGATGGTTGAACAGGCCATTGCCTCTGCACCTTCAAAAATTACTTTATGCTCCGTGGATGGGCAGCGTACCATGCATCTTTTCCGCAATAATGTATATTACGGACTGGGAACGGATTTGCCCAATTTCATCGATCCCTATGATGGAAAAATCCGAAACACATTGATGAAGGATGTAGAAAACGTAGCAAAAGTAGCCCAATATGCAAAGAACATTGATTTTGTTGCAAATTTAGGGTTGGCCAGTGATGTGGATCAGCAAGTCGTGGATTTGCACCATCTAAAAACAGTAAGAATGTATTGCAATAAGCCAAATTGGATTACAGCAACAGACTATGGAAATATGAAAGCATTAATAGACATGGCGGCAGTTTCGGCAGGGGGATATGAGCAACTGAGACAAAATCCTACCATCGGACTGTATGGAGAACCTATTTCTCCGTTGATTAACAGCAAGGAAGCGACTCAAAAGTTATTACTATGTGCTGAGTACGGCATTCCGGTGACATGGGCATCAGGAATTATTGCAGGAGGCACCGGACCGGTCACCTTGGCGGGGACCCTTGCCGTTGGTAATGCTGAAGGATTAAGTGGTCTAGTAATGCATCAATTAAAATCACCGGGAGCCCCCTTTATTTTCGGTATTGTGGGTTCTACCATGGACATGAAAACACAAATTAGCTGTTATGGCGGTGCAGAATTGCCCATTATGCATGCAGTGGTTGGACAACTTGCCCGATTCTATAATCTGCCTTGTTATGGCACCGGAGGATGTTCTGATTCCAATGCAATAGATGCTCAGGCCGGCTTGGAATCGATGTTTTCCAATATGATGGCAGCCCTTTCCGGCACAAATCTGGTTCATGACAATGCCTATTTGGGTGCAGGACTTGTGGGAAATCTGGAAATGATTTTGCTCAACAGTGACATCATTGGATGCATCAAGAGAATGGAACAAGGCATCAAAATTGACGAAGAAACTCTTTGTTTGGACTTAATCGATCAAGTCGGTCCGGGTGGAGAATACCTGACGAAAAGTCATACCATGAAGCATTACAAAGAAGAAACGTATTACCCGGAATTCATTAATCGAAAACAGCACCAATCCTGGGAGATGAGTGGTGGAAAAGAATTGAAGCAGGTTCTCAATGAACAGGCCAGAAAGATTATTGAAGCAGAACCGGTACAATTGCTAAGTAGTGATGAAGTAACTAAATACGATGAAATTATAAAGCGAAGAGAAAGTGAAGTCACCAAAGGGATGCTTCACAGAGAAGATTTTTAGGAGGGAAAAATTATGTTGAATAGGATTGCAAATGCAATAGAAGAATACGACATTGATAACATTGCAAATCTTGTTACTGAAGCAAAGGCATCCGGGATTTCTGCCAAAGAAATTTTAAACGAGGGCCTTGTAAAGGGCATGGATGCCATGGGAAAAAAGTTTGCCGCCGGAGAGGTGTTTGTTCCGGAAGTATTGATGGCCGCCAACACCATGCAGGCCGGGATGGAAATCATTGAAAAGGAACTGATTGAAAACGGTGACAATCTAAATAAAGGTACATTAGTAATCGGTACAGTCAACGGCGATCTGCACGATATCGGCAAAAAATTGGTTGCCATGATGGTAAAAGGCGCCGGTTACAACGTAGTTGATTTGGGCATTGATGTGAAGGTGGAAGAGTTTGTCAAGGCTGCTAAAGAGCATCATGCTAATTTTGTAGGAATGTCTGCCATGTTGACAACCACCATGACAGAAATGGAAGCAGTCGTCAAAGCATTGAAGGCGGAAGGGATTGATGCAATTCCAATGATTGGAGGGGCTCCGGTTACCAGCGAATATGCAGCTAGAATCGGCGCAAAGTATTCCAATGATGCTGGAGAAGCAGTTCAACTGATTAACAGTTTGTGCAAAGCATAAACCAATTTTATATTAGTATGAGAGGAGGAAAATTATGTTAACCGGAGTAGATAATTTAGTCGTTGGGATTGCCTTTATCGGAATGGTTGCGGTAGCTGTCTATTTTTCCAAAACCGTAAGAGATATGGAAAGCTATTTTGTCTGTAACAAATCCCTTCCCTGGTCTTTAACAGTAGGCACCTTGGTAGCAACTTGGTATGGAGGGGTGGGAACCCTTGGGTCTGTGGAATGGTTTGCCTTATATGGGCTTTCCATGTTCACCATGTGGTGCATTACCGCCCATTTGGCCCGAATTCCACTGGCCTTATGGATTGGTCCAAACATGCAAATCAGAACAGACATGACTGTGCCAGACTTATTGAAACGTACCTACGGCAAAACGGCAGCCTTGATAGGTGCGGTCCTGATGCTAATTTATTCTTGCCAATTTGGTAATTTGACCACAAGTGGCTTCGTGGGAAAGGTCGCCTGGGGTGCACCCTATTTAGTAACCGCCACAATTGTCATTATAATCGTTGTAGTAATCGCAGTGGCAGCCGGGCTGATGGGTGTGGCTGTTACAGATATGATGATGTTTTTCTTCTTAGGTTGTGCTGTTGCCATAACCGTACCAATACAATGGAGCAGCATGGGTGGTTGGTCTGCAGTGGAAACCGCTTTGGCCAGCAAACCTGAACTGTTGGATCCCATTGGCGGGCTGACCCCCTTGCAGGCCCTGACCTTTATGATTATTGCCCTGGCTGTATATGCGGATCCTGCATTTTATCAGCGGTTCTCTGCATCGGATTCTCCCCGTGCAGGAAGAAGAGCCATGCTGGTATGTTTGCTTATCTGGATAACTATGGATATTGTTCTGGTGGCCACAGGGATGATGGTGGACGTAAAACATCCGGAAATGGCACCTGGCCTTGGATATGTCACATTGGTATTGGAAACATTGCCGGTAGGGCTAAGAGCATTTTTCGTCGTCGCATTAATTGGATCTGCCATTTCAGCTTTGGACAGCTATCTGCTATGCGGTGGAACCATCTTTGCCTATGACATCTACGGGAAATTAAAGAAGAATGCCAGTGAAAAGCAACTGCTGAAGCTTACAAGAATCTCTATTGTTGTCTTGGGCGCCATTGGATTAATCGTAGCGTTCAAGGTTACCATTGCCATGGAAATCTTCTTGGTTACAGCGGCTGTTTGGTCAGCGGGTGGTGTGGTTCCCATTACCGGAGCCCTCATCTACAAAGGTAAAAAAACACCAACCGGCGGTGTGCTCAGCATGCTTTCGGGAAGCATTTTGTACATTGTACTATATTTCTTCCCCATCTCAGGATTGGATAATCCGCTGCCAATTTGTTTTGGAATTTCATTTATTTGTTATGTAATTGGAAATAGAATTGGTAAACCATTGGATACAGCTGAAGTACTTGTGTAGAAAGGAGAACACCATGGAGGATAAAAATATGATTCCCGAAGAAAAAAACTTAAAAAAAGACGAAGACAATAACAAAATCCAATGGCTTGGGTTGGATGGGTTATTGGTTTTGGCATTCTTCGCCATTGCAATTACCATGTTTTGCGCCTTGAAATACCGAATTGATGTTTTAGTAGGATGGGTATTCCCTTTAATTCTACTGGGAATTGTTATCACTGTTACGGTTTTTTATATTCGTACGCTAGGCGGATTTATTAAAATGCAAAACGAAAAAATTGCAAGTTACAATGAGAATAGCAAAAAGGAGTAAACGATGAGTGTGGCGGTTTTAGAGCAAAAAATGTCCAGAGAACAGGCAATGCAAAAGGCGCAAAACAAGGGAGATTGGTTTTGGAATTTAGTATTTCATCATAAACCTTTATCAGAGTTAAAATTGCTTTATGTGGAATACATACTATTTGACATTGAAACCACATCGACCCCAAGCCTGATAGGCAAACTAAAAAGTGGTACGCCTCAAATTCCAACTAGGAAAAAAGTGCAAGTGCTTGTCAATGGATCCACAGGCGGTGTCGCCTTAGTTACTGAACAGTTGAAGATTATTGAGAAAGACTTTCAAGATAAAAGCGAGTATCAAAAGACTCAGTTTAGTGATGAGGAAGTGACTGTCAGAGCAAAAAAACTTGTCCACAAAATTACCCATCGCATGATGGGTGGATTGCATGAATCCAAAATTGTTAGTCGACTATCTATTTATCGCCCCTTTTGGGTTGCCTTCTATGGGGAGATGCAAGTGGGAAACAAAGTGAGATATATTGTCATTCCCGCAGATGGGGGACAAAACATTAGAACCAGGTAAGGCGTTGGGTGTAAACAAGATATCCCCTAAGAGGATACTGAATCGCTCTTCGGTACCTCATTGAATCTCTATAAAGAATGGACATTGCATTATTGTAATGTCCATTCTTTGTTTGCCTTGAAAAACTGAAGTGCCCAGGATATACTGATACAATATATTAGCAAAATAGGAGGAAAGGCAAAATGAGAATAAAAATTGAGGATTTTCTTGCTTACGCGCAAGAATTTTTAGTAGATGATTTGCCCCTTTCAGAAATTACTGCTTGCGATGAAGCCATTGAAAGTGCCACTTTTGATGGCATAGAAATTCAAGAAAGCAATTTTCAAAACTGCAGCTTTCTCAACTGTAGCTTTGAAAATACAACCTTTGTGGAAGTGCTATTTCATTCTTGTGATTTGTCGGGATCAAAATTCGTGGGAGCCTATTTTGACCGGTGTCAATTTGATTCATGCAAGGGTATCGGAACAGATATTAGCAATGCCATATTAAAAACCATCGGATTTTCGCAATCAAAATTAAAGTATGCTATTTTTGACAAATCAAGACTTACAGACGTCTTCTTTGATCAAGTCGATTTTACGGAAGGGTCCATAAGTGAGGCAAAATTAAAGAGATTTCAAACAACAGATTCCATCTTTGTAAGAAATAATTTTTTTAAAACCTTATTGTCCACAGTGGATTTTACCCACAACGAACTAAAATCTCCTATCTTATCCAACCCACCGGTGGAGTTAAAGGGCGCAACCATCAATATGTTTCAAGCTGCAGATTTAATTGGATTATGGGGGATAAAGGTGTCAGCGGAATGAGTTTTAAAATTTGATTACCACCGGGGCATCTGTGAAAGAGCAAAAGGTTGCAGTTGCATCTTTTAGATACAATACTTGGGTATTGCCATCATCCGCCTGATACATGGCTTTCAATTGTGGATAAGCATTGAGCATACTTTCTTTGGCTTCCAATCTATCGTCCTCAACGGCGGTGGCTTCCACGCGGATCCATTTGTCTCCAACCATGCTACTGATTTCTATTTTGGGATTTTCCCCCATTTGTTTTGATACGTCTTTGGATTTCCCTGTCTGTATATAGAGTTTTCCCTCAAAAATATTTACGGTGCCAAAAGGTCTCACTCTTGGCTGGCCTCCGTCCATGGTGGCCAAATAGTAGGTTTCACTTTTTTTCAAAAAATCATAAACTTCTTTCATAGGTTCCTCCAATGGTATTGGTGGTATATTAAGTCATAATACATATATGTATTATTCAATCACTATGTCATCATTTTTGCAAGCGGGTTTGCATCGTATTTCTTTCACAAAAAAAGGGAAATGGGAGTGTACAGCTGCTTTAGGGGATTTGAGAATGATAATGGCGAGATTGAAATTGCACAATTTATTCTGTCAGGGTATAATAAATTCAATTGGCCAAACCTCCTTGGGGGATGTGCAGCAGACTCAAGATGATAAAGAAAAAAACGATGGGAGTAGAATCATGGCCGACGGAATGGAATTAAACCCTCATAAAAGCCAAGACATCAGCAAAAAATACAAATTGCTGTTTCTTGTTTTTCTCTTTTTACCCTGTCTATTCTTTATTAACAACACTTTGGACAATGATATTTGGTTCCTGCTAAACAGTGGCAGATATGTATTTGCTCATGGAATCCCTTACATGGAGCCCTTTACGATTCATCAGGGGTTTGACTTTGTCATGCAACAGTGGTTGTCCGCCTGTATTTTTTGGTTGTCTATTGTGGATTAGGGATTGCAGGACTCAAGGCCCTAATCATTGTTTGTTATGGATTTATCGTATTTTTTATTTATCGAATCAGTATGAAAGTATCGGGAGACCATTTTTTTGTTTCTCTTTTTGTCTCTCTTATTGCCAGCTTTGTCATTTTGCCAATCATTACTGCTCGCCCCGGGACTTTTTCTACCTTGATTTTGGTCATCGAACTATACTTTTTGGAAATGTATATGCTGACTTCAAAACGGAAATATTTGTTTCCCCTACCTTTGTTGTCTCTTCTTTGCATCAACATTCATGCCGCTATGTGGCCAATGCTGTTTGTTCTGATGCTTCCGTATTTGGTTGAGTCCTTTCCCTTCAAGATTGGGAAATATGAAAATCCGGGAAATCCAAAGAGGGGATTATTTGGTTCTGCCGCATTGATGTGGGTGGCTGGCCTTGTCAATCCTTATGGTTTTGAAGCAATGACATACTTATTTAGATCCTATGGTTATAAGGAAATCAATGGAATCGTAAGTGAAATGCAGCCACCGGAGCTTAATTCATTCCTTGGTCCCTTTGTATATGGCGGGTTGCTGATCCTATTGTTGGGATATTTGTTTGGCCGCAAAGGCACCACCAGACCACGCTATTTGTTCCTCACAGTAGGAACCCTGTATTTGGCTCTTTCGGCAATTAGAAGTATTCCATTGTTTGCTATATCTGGGTTTTTCCCATTGGCATACTACCTTAGGGAGATTAAATTGCCGGAGTTTCAAGAGGTGGCCTTAACAAAAAAAATCCTTCGTCTACGACAGATTCTTATTGGGTTAATCCTGATTCTTTTAATCCTTGTATTTTGTTTACTCGGATTGAACGTTGGAAAAGGCAACCAAGATGTGAAGCTATTAACTGAAACTATAGAATATATTCAAAATGAAAGAACATCCGAGTCAGTGGTATTGTATACTGGTTACAATGAAGGGGACTTGGCAGAGTATATGGGGATCCCAGCTTATCTGGACACTAGAGCAGAGGTATTCGTTAAGAAAAACAACCATAAATCCGATGTGATGAAGGAGTATTATGACCTTCAAAAGGGTGAACTATATTATAAAGACGTTCTTCAAAAATATCATTTTACCCATCTATTGGTTACAAAATCGGACATTTTATACATTGAGTTATTACATGATCAAAACTACAGACTCACTTATTCCAATAAGAAATACTTTTTGTTTGAAAAGCGCACATGAAGGTTGGTGTGAAGTTGATAGCAATAAAAAATCGGCATCTTAGAATAACAGGATACTGCTTACTAGTGGTGAGCATCATTGCATTTTTCTTGACATGGTTGGAATGGTATATTGGCATACCAGCGACTTTGTTGTTGATTTGGGCACTGTATGGGGTGATAAAGAACGTAAAAGAGGATCAAAGGGCTTTTTACATTTCCAAAGAAATGTTGATTTTAATTTTTCTAATAGTGGTGGCTTGGGTTTTGCTTTCTGGTATTGGTGGTGCTTTTCCACAAAAAAGCGATATCCACTGGCGGAATGCTATCTTCCATGATTTGATTAATTACCCATGGCCGGTTCGTTATGAAGACGGATTTGGTTCCTCACTAACCTATTACATTGGATTTTGGTTGATTCCGGCTTTGTTTGGGAAAGGCATTGCCTTTTTCTTTGGAGCTCAGGCTGGTTGGATTGGGGCTAATGTCGTAACAGCAGTATATTGCACCGCAATTGTTTTTGTGGTTTTGTTGTTATTATTGAGCTATCTAAATTGCAGTTCAAAAAAGAATATTCTAATTGTAATGGTTCTTCTCATTTTGTTTAGTGGGATGGATATTTTGGGAGTTGTGGTGAGTCAATTGGGCTCTGGCGACTTTCATTTGGGCACCCATTTGGAATGGTGGAATTACATAGAATACAGCGCTAATACGTCCCAGTTAGCATGGGTCTACAACCAAGCAATCCCCGCATGGCTGACCATGTCCTTGTTGCTTCACGAGAAAAAGATAAACCACTTTGCTTTTCTTGGCCTCTTACTGCTTCCATACGGACCCTTACCGTTTATTGGCGTATTTTATTTAATGGTGGTGGAAGCAATCCGAAGGGGACTTGCCAATATAAAATCCGGAAAGGGAAAAGAATTGGTTGGCCAGGTTTTTTCTATTCCGAACATTTTAGGGTGCATGGTCATCTTGCCAATCTTTTATTTCTATTTTAGCACCAATATGGCGGCAACCGGAAATGCGGGGAGCTGGAACACGTTCTATGTTGTTCCGTATATTTTGTTTGTTATTTTTGAGTTTGCATTGATTTTAATATTAATTTGGAAATATAGTTATAAACTACCATATTTTTTACCCAGTGCCATTGGGCTGTTTGTGATTCCATGGTTCAAGTTTGGCGGAGGGCAGGATTTTTGCATGCGGGCCTCAATTCCCTTGCTATTTATCTTAATGCTTTATACAATAGATTATCTTATTCATCACCTAAAATCCTCAGAAATGAATATATGGGGAATCAACAAAAAGGTCATACCACTGCTGATTATTTTGCTAATCGGCGCCGCAACCCCTTTGGATGAGTACCGTGAATCATACCTACAAATCAAGGAGTCGGGGAGCCATTGCACCTCAATCTTTGCAGACAAAATTAAAACACTGGACAACGGAGATATTGCCCGCGACAATTTTATTACAAAACATGCTTCGGATACGTTTTTTTATCGCTATCTTGCAAAAGGAGAAAAACAATGAAGGTTGTAATTTTAGCCGGCGGATTTGGAACCCGGATTTCGGAAGAAAGCCATTTAAAGCCCAAACCGATGATTGAAATCGGAGACCAGCCTATTTTATGGCACATAATGAAAATATATTCCGCATATGGATATAACGAGTTTATTATTTGCTTAGGATACAAGTCATACCAGATTAAGGAATATTTCTCGGACTACTTCCTCCATACCTCGGACGTTACCTTTGACTTGGTCAACAATAGTATGATGGTACATAACAATTTTTCGGAGCCTTGGAAAGTGACATTGGTGGATACAGGGATAAACACCATGACAGGGGACGAATTAAGCGAATCCAGAAGTATTTGGAGGATGAACCATTTATGCTAACCTATGGGGATGGGGTGGCAGATGTGAATGTTTCTGAATTGGAGAGATTTCACAGATCCCATGGAAAAATTGCAACCATGACAGCCATCCGGCCGGAAGGTCGTTTTGGGATGCTGGATGTGGACAAAGGTCAAATAAATTCATTCCGTGAGAAAAGCCAAAGTGATGCAGGGTTTATTAATGGTGGATTTATGGTGCTTCAACCAGAAATTATGGACTATTTAAACGGAGATGATTCGATTTTTGAGCAAGAACCTTTGGAAGCATTAGCGGCTTCAGGTCAGCTGATGGCCTATATTCATGATGGATTTTGGCAGTGCATGGATACACAACGGGACAAAAAAGGTTTGGAAGAACTATGGCATGGTGGCAATGCACCATGGAAAGTATGGAAAGATCATGAATGATTGGACATTTTATCAAGATAAAAAAGTCTTGGTTACCGGGCACACCGGGTTTGTGGGATCATGGCTATGCCACGTGCTCCTTGGTTTGGGTGCCAAAGTCAGCGGATATGCGTTGGAACCTCCAACCAATCCGAATTTATTTACAATTTGCGATTTGGATAATAGGATGGATTCCTTCAATGGAGACATTCGTGACTTAGGAAAACTTAAGGGTGAACTCAGGAATGGGAATCCGGATATGGTGTTTCATCTGGCGGCTCAGCCCATTGTATTGGAAAGTTATGTGGCTCCTTACAACACCTATGAAGTAAATGTAATGGGAACCATCAACCTTTTGGAATCCATTCGTACCTTGGACCTGCCCATCAAATCGGTGGTGAATGTTACCACCGACAAGGTGTACTATAATCATGATAGTGGGAGTGGCTTTCAAGAGGAAGACCCGCTGGATGGATTTGACCCATATTCCAACAGTAAATCTTGCTCGGAATTGGTTACCCACTGCTACAAAAACTCTTTTTTTGAGCCAAATGGTGTGGCCGTTTCCACGGCCCGGGCGGGAAATATCATAGGTGGCGGCGATTTTGCCCCAAATCGGATCATCCCAGACTGTATTAAAGCAGCCCAACGAGGGGAGCCAATTGTTGTAAGAAACCCTTGCTCCATCAGGCCTTATCAACATGTGTTGGAATCTGTTTTTGCATATCTATTGATTGGGCAACAACAATACCAAACCCCGGAAGTCGCTGGGTACTATAATATAGGGCCGGACGAACAAGATTGCAAATCCACCGGAGAAATCACCACGCTGTTTTGCAATTATTGGGGTGGCGGTCAAACCTGGATCGACAAATCCCAAGGAACTAGTCTCCATGAGTCATCTTATTTGAAGTTGAATTGTGAAAAAATGAAAAATACCTTTGGATGGCATCCGAGATGGGACGCCAAAACGGCTATAGAAAAGACTGTAGACTGGACAAAGACATATGCTTCAGGCGGAGATGTAACCCTAGCCATGAATCAGCAAATTGCAGCTTTTTTGAAAGGGTAGGAACAAATGAAGTCTTTCGCTGAACAATTTGTGAAATTTGGAATTGTAGGGATATCCAACACATTGATATCCCTGCTGATTTATTATATTTTTATCTTTATCAATATGGACTTATATATTATCGGAAGCATTGTGGGTTTTTTTGTAAGTGTGTTGAACTCATATTACTGGAACAATAGATACGTTTTTAAGGCAGAGGAGAGAAATCATGTAAAGACTATCTTTAAAACCTATGTATCCTATGGGATAAGTGCTGTCTTAAGCATTGTGTTATTGGTTTTTTTAGTTGAAGTCTGCAACATCTCGGAAATTATCGCCCCAATTGTTAACTTAGCGATTACAGTCCCGTTAAATTTTGCAATGAACAAGTACTGGGCGTTTAAATAGAAATAATAACTTTTTGCCATGAAAAACATAGTTGATACATTTTAACTGAAATAATAGGGATACGTTGATGTTAAGTAAATATTTACAGGAGTATGAAATTGTTAAGTGAACAATTGGCATGGAAAATACGACGTCATGGGATAGAAATGACTCATATTTCAAAAGGGTCTCATATTGGCTCAATCTTGTCTGTAGCAGACATCATTGCAGTACTTTATTGTGATATTGTGAATGTGAACCCCCTCAATCCAGAAATGTTAGACCGTGACAGAGTAATACTCAGCAAAGGTCATGCTGGTGCGGCGATATATGCAGCCCTTGCCGAAATGGGTTTTTTTGATGTTCGGAATTTGTTAACTCACTATGCTAATGGTAGCAAATTGTCTGGACATGTATCACATAAAGATGTGCCAGGTGTTGAATTTTCTACAGGTTCTTTGGGGCATGGGTTATCAGTATCCGCAGGAATGGCTTATGGCGCCAAGAAATCACAAAAAAACTATAAAGTATTTGCCATATTGGGAGATGGGGAATGTGATGAGGGTTCGGTTTGGGAGGCAGCGCTTGTTGCAAACCATTTTAAGTTGAATAATCTTATAGCAATAATAGATCATAACAAAATGCAAAGTCTTGACTTCTGTGAGAATACAATATCACTTGCCCCATTTTCAGATAAGTGGAAGGCATTTGGCTGGCATGTTATTACTATTGATGGGCATAATCATGATGAGCTAAGGAGAGCATATAAAGAAGCGTTAGGATCCCAGGAAAAACCAACGGTAATCATTGCCAATACAATAAAGGGAAAAGGGGTTTCTTACATGGAAAATAATATTCTCTGGCATTATCGATTCCCACAAAAAGGTGGAGAATTTGAATTGGCCCTTGCAGAGTTGAGAGCGCATAGGCCTGAAGGAATAGAGGATATCTATGAGAATGGGGGGGATGTCAAGTGAGAGGTGCTTTCGTAAATACACTAATTGAGATTGCGAAAAAAGATAAGGATGTCCATTTAATTACTGGTGATTTAGGGTATGGTATACTTAAACCATTTTGGGAGCAACTACCAGAGCAATTTACAAATGCAGGAGTTGCAGAACAAAATATGACCAGTTTCGCTGCAGGTATGGCACTCCAAGGGAAAAAAGTGTTTACATATTCGATTGGTAATTTTCCAACACTTAGAGCGCTTGAACAAATTAGGAATGACTGTGCATATCATAACGCAAATGTGAAAATCGTTAGTGTTGGAGGTGGATTTGCTTATGGACCACTTGGTATGAGTCATCATGCAACTGAGGATTTAGCAATAATGAGAGCTTTGCCAAATGTCGTCGTGCTTGCACCGGCAGATCCCACAGAAGCAAAATGGGCTACAGATGCGATTTATAGAAACCAGGGGACTTGTTATTTGCGGCTTGGCAAGAGTGGAGAGCAGATCATTCACAATTCTTTGGAGGAAATTCGGATTGGAGAAGCAGTTAGGGTAGAGGATGGAGAAAATGTCGCCATTTTTTCTACGGGCGCAATTTTTGATGAGATACTGGGAACCAAAGAAATATTAAGGATGAATGGTATTCACCCTGCTTTATTTTCATTTCCTACAGTTAAACCAATTGATTATAATTTGATACTGAAATGCTCAAAGCTATTTAAGCTTATTGTAACTGTGGAGGAACATAATATTGTAGGGGGATTTGGGAGTGCAGTTGCCGAAGTATTAGCTGAATTAAGAGAACGAAATGCAAGATTGTTGAGGATTGGAATTAACAATCAATATTCTTGTATAGTGGGAACTCAAAAATACTTAAGGAATGCATATGGAATTAGTGCAGATAAGATCGCTGAAACGATAATGGCGGAACTATAATTATTAAATATTTCTGCAATATGAATATGCCTGCGTTGAATGGGGTGAATATGAATGAATCGAGTCATAATTAGTGGCCCAACGGGTGCCATTGGGTTGGCACTAATAAATATATGCGTACAAGAAAAGATTGAAGTTCTTGCAATTTGCCGCAAAGAATCAAAAGGAATCGTGAACATTCCTGATTCGGATTATGTTACCATTGTGCAATGCGATTTGTCAGAGTTAGGCAATTATACGAACTCAAATCGTTATGATGTTTTTTATCATTTTGCCTGGGATGGAACCATGGGCGCATTTCGAAATGATGTATCACTGCAAACCCAAAACATAAAATATACCCTAGATGCAGTTCACCTTGCCCATCGTCTTGGCTGCCATACTTTTGTAGGTGCAGGGTCCCAGGCAGAATACGGACGAGTGGTGGGGCGTATTGGACCCAAAACGCCCACCTTCCCAGAGAACGGATATGGCATTGCAAAACTTTGCGCAGGACAATTGAGTCGGCTTTTGTGCCAACAATTGGGAATGAAACATATTTGGCCAAGAATAGTTAGTGTGTATGGCCCCTTTGACGATGAAAATACCATGGTCATGTCCACAATAACCCAATTGCAAAATTGTGTAGTGCCCAGATGTACCCCGGGACAACAAATCTGGGACTATTTGTATAGTGTGGATGCGGCGAATGCCATGTATTTATTAGGGGAAAAGGGAATTGATGGAAAAACATACTGTTTGGGAAGCGGGGAAGGGAAACCCCTCCGAGAATATATTGAAAGCATCCGAAATATAGTCAATCCGGCATTGTTAATTGATTTTGGCGCCATTCCCTACAGCGAAAAACAAGTCATGCATTTGTTGGCAGATATCCAAGATTTGAAAGAAGATGTAGGATTTGAAGTTCAAGTGGATTTTGAAGAAGGCATCAGGCGGACGGTGGCCTCATTACAAGGTAGTAAGGAAAAATAAAATGAAAAAAATAAGTGTATTAATTCCAACTTATAATGAGCAAGATAACGTGGTTCCTTTAAGTCAGGCCATTATTGAAGAGTTTCGCCTAAATTTGGGGAACTATGATTATGAGATTTTGTTCATTGACAATTGTTCTGAGGATAAAACCCAGGAGCTGCTAACAAACCTATGCAGTGAAAACAAAAAAAACAAGGCAATTTTTAACTCAAAAAACTTTGGACAGTTGAATTCTCCGTTTTATGGTTTGATGCAGACTCAAGGTGACTGCACCATTAGCATGTGTGCGGATTTCCAGGATCCGGTTGAGATGATTTCATCTTTTGTTCAAGAGTGGGAAAACGGATACAAAATTGTGTGTGGCATCAAAACTGCCAGCAAAGAGAATAAACTTGTACGGTTCCTAAGAACCTGCTACTACAAAACCATCAAGCGGCTTTCAGATGTGGAGATGATAGAACATTTTACGGGATTTGGGCTTTATGACAAGAGTTTTATTGACACTTTGCGAGATTTAAATGATCCTACGCCATTTCTCCGAGGCATTGTCGCGGAGTTGGGCCCAAAGCGAAAAGAAATCCCATATACTCAACAAAAGAGAAGGGCGGGCAAAACCAGCAATAATTGGTATAGTTTATTTGATATTGCCATGCTCAGTTTCACTTCTTACACGAAAGTTGGGCTTAGAATTGCTACAATTGCAGGTTTTATTTTTGCCATCATGGGATTTATCATTGCTGTAGTGTATCTTATTATGAAACTTATCTATTGGCAAAACTTTGTCGCCGGCATGGCACCTGTGTTAATCGGTGTATTCCTCTTTGGGTCCCTACAATTATTTTTCATAGGGCTTTTGGGTGAGTATATCCTCAGCATTAATACACGAGTCATGAACCGCCCGCTGGTGATTGAAGAGAAGCGGTTGAACTTTGATGAATGCGATATAGTTTTTGGAGCGCATCACTCAAATAATTGACCATTTTTGATTCACAAAAGGCTCCGGGGACATTTGTAAATATAATGACCCTGTGATAATATAACATGGCAAAGATAAAAACACAGTTCCGGTTGGTAGTCCGGACGCAGGGAAACCTGTCAGTAACCTGCCTCCTTGGTTGTCCATTCTTTGTAAGAATCGGATAAGGAGGACCATATATGGAAAAGATTGTTGCCCAGTTGACAATTCTGTTTGAAGACCCTTTTTGGATAGGGGTGTTGGAAAAAAAAATCAATGGGAAGTATCAGGTTTGTAAGGTTACCTTTGGCCCCGAGCCCAAAGACTACCAAGTATATGCATTTATGGCAAAAACCTGGAATCAGTTGGAATTTAGCCCACCAATCCGTGCAAAATCAATGAACCCACCAAAGGTTAACCCGAAACGTTTACAGCGGTCCATTGCCAAGGAATTAGGGCAGATCGGCGTTTCCACCAAAGCCCAGCAATCCATTTCGCTTCAGCGAGAAGAAAAAAAACTGGAATCAAAAGCCTTTTCAAAAGAGAAAAGGAAAGCCGACAAAGAATACCAATTCAAATTGCGGCGAGAAAAAATCAAAGCAAAACACCGTGGGCATTAGCTCTCGGTGTTTTATATAGAAACAGCAGAAAGGGTTATGATATAATAAATAAAAATGGAGGTCAAAAATGGCAATAGAAAAAGTACGAGAATATTTTAAACAGTTTGATATGGAAGACAAGATATTAGAGTTTGACGTTTCCAGCGCCACTGTAGAATTGGCGGCCAAGGCGTTAAATTGTCAGGGATGCCGAATCGCCAAGACTTTATCCTTTCACGTGGGGGACAAAGTGGTTGTAATCGTTGCAGCAGGGGATGCAAAAATTGACAACAGCAAATACAAAGCTTACTTTGGAACCAAGGCAAAAATGCTTGCTTTTGATGAGGCGGAGCCGTTGATTGGCCACGCAGTAGGTGGTGTGTGCCCCTTTGCCGTCAACCCGGGGGTGGAAGTCTATTTGGATAAATCCCTGAAACGATTTGAAACAGTTTTTCCCGCTTGCGGCAGTTCCAATAGTGCGATCCAGTTGACCATAGATGAATTGGATTACTATGCCAAACCAAAAGGATGGGTGGATGTATGCAAAATAGTGACAGTATAAGACAAGAAATCATTCAACTGGCAACTCAGGCAAAAGTGGATGAAGTTCGATTTATTGATGCAGGCCCTTTTGAAGCAGAATCTGCTTTTGCTGGGAGGCAATCCCGAGACTTTCTGAAAACAGCTAATACTGTGATTATTTTTGGCACCTATATTGGCGGGTATGCTTTGGACGGATGGAAGACAGGAACCCATGGCAAAACCAGTCGTTTGGTGTTATCCGGATTTTATTTTGATGTGGTAGAACCAATCCGTCCTATACTGGACTATCTTCATGCCAAAGGGCATCAGGCAGTTTTGTGTGATGGGTTTGATGAATCCAATTGCATCCCACTGAAACCTGCAGCTCTACGAGGGGGATTGGGTTGGGTTGGGAAAAACTCCTTGCTTCTCAATCCCAAATATGGCAGTTGGCAGGCCCTGGGAGCAATTATTACTGACGCTAATCTTGCTTTGCCGTACCAACAAATGGAAGACCGATGCGGGACCTGTCAGGCATGCATCAAAGCTTGCCCTACGGGAGCCATTGAAACGCCACATTGCCTTACACAAGAGAAGTGTTTGTCCTATTTGTTGGAAGAACCGGACTTGCCAGAAGAATTTGTGGAGAAGAACCAAGGATATTTCTTGGAATGTGATATCTGTCAACTTGCTTGCCCTTGGAATCAAAAACACCTGGAAAACCCTTTGGACACGCCAAGAGGTATGGAATTTGACAAATCCAACTTGGACAAGTTATTGCGTATCGACTATTTAGCCAGCATGGATGAAAAAACGTATTGTAGTGAAATCCTTCCATTTCTTTCTGGAATTACCTTGACTTATGAGAATTTTATGAGAAATATTGGCTTCCTGAGCAAAGAATGGTAAATACTTGCAATTATCATACTTATATGCTACTATAAATAGCAGAATATTCGGCCATATCCATTCAAATTGTTGAGGTTTCAGGATTTTTCTGTTTGTGTTGGGAAGGCCATATTGAGAGGTGGGATAAAGATGATTAATTTGATAAAGAAGGTCAAGGGAGAGACCGGACAGGCGATGGTTATTTTTGCGGTTGCTTTTGTCATGTTATGCGGTTGTGCTGCACTGGCCATTGATATTGGGAGTGTAATAGTTGAAAAGGGAGCACTACAAAAAGGCATAGATGCAGCTGCTGTTGCAGGTTCCATGGATTTGCCGGGGGATCCGACGGCGGCGGAGGCAACTGCCAAAGCGTACGCAGTTTCCAATGGAATATCCAGTAGTGTTGCCGTTACCATTGATGAAAACTCAATTACAGTTTCCACCACTGAGAATGTTCCTTTGTTTTTTGCAAAAATCTTTGGAAATTCCAGTAAAAATATTACTTCTTCTGCAACTGCCGTATCAGGAATTGCCAACAGTGTTCCTTGGATTGTACCGTTTGTCATTCCTCAGCCTTATGAGTTTAATTATGATCATAAGTATGTCATGAGGATGTATGGATCCGGTCCCTATCCCGATGGTTATACTTACCCGACCGATTTTCTGACAGATTCAGATTATAGCGGATATACAACTTATACCTACACCTACAAGACCAATGCAAAGAATGTCAAACTATATAGTACGACGCAGGAACTCACCAAATATCTGGTGACAACTATTTCCAGTAGTGGCTCGACAGTCACATATGTTAGTTCAACAACGGTGAGCGGGGTCGTTTGGTACAAGGTAACATATGGGGGCAAAACCGGCTGGGTGAAAGCTTCCAGAATTACCAAGACCCAGACGGGAGTGACCAACGATTATCCCTATCAGTTTGACTACATGAATGTGAACATAAAGGCCGGGGCCACCTTTAGCCAATATATTAATTGGTTGGAATATGGTTATCATGAAAAATTTACTGTTGGGGAAACCATGTATTATAGCGATCCATCTTCAGGAGGACGGGAGTCTGTTGATGCCTTTGCTAGAAGATGCACTCGAGACTCCAATACAGACTACACCAAGGCCAAGGTAGGGGATGGGCGGGTTATTCTGATACCAGTAGTGCAATCTATGCTTCCTCGAAATACCCCAGATAATACCCATATCACAGTTCTTGGATTTGCGGCATTTTATATTGAACAGGTTCATAAAAACTCCTATGGAGCGACCTTCTGGTTTGAGGGACGATTCTTGCAGAATGTCACCGTAGACTCAGATGATGTAACCTTCGATCCCAATGCAGATTATGGGGTGCGAGTAACTAAACTGGTCAATTAAATTTCAATATTACTCATTAATCATAATAATCCGCAAGTTGTCATAGCTAGCGGATTATTTTTTGTGTAATGAGAGGTAGGAAAAGGATCTATCCAATTGGCAAGTTGCAAACCAAGTCGGAATGTGGCACAATAACAGGGTAGACTTACGAGAAAACAACAGGAGAGAAAAATGAAATACGATTCATCAAATTGTGAAAGTACAACAGCATTGCAAGTGGCAAAACAAATGGTTACGGCAGCCAAAACGGCCCCCAAAGGTTGCGGTGTCGATAAGATTATTGGGCTGGTTTTGGATGGAGATGAAAAAAAAGCTTTGTCCGACGAAATGCGAAAAATGGCCACCTTGCCCGGGTTGGACTTTTTTATTCGAGATGCCAATAATGTGGATGACAGTCACTGTGTTGTGATAATCGGCGTAGAGAATGTACCCCTCGGGCTGGAATCCTGTGGGCTATGTGGGTTGGGAAACTGTGTAAATTCAGTAAAGACCGGGGCGTTGTGTGCGTTTAATCTGACGGATTTGGGCATTGCCATTGGTTCGGCGGTTTCCATCGCTGCAGACAATCGAGTGGACAATCGAGTGATGTTTTCTGTAGGAAAGGCAGCCCTTTCTTTAGGCTTGATGGGCAAAGATGTGACCATTTGTTATGGCATTCCACTCTCCACTTATAGCAAAAGTAATTTCTTCGATCGAGATTCCTCATCTGTCGTATCAGCATAGAAAAAGAAGCTATTGAAGCTAACAAAAGAAAGGAGTCTGCCGGACATGTCAAATCCCAAAATTACCATTACGAAGGATGGCCCATATATTGTGTCAGGCAATGTTCCTCTTTCAGAAAAAATTATTAAACCAAAAGGTCATGGATATATTTATGTAGATGGAAAAACCTATTCCCATGGAGAAACCTATGCTCTTTGTAGATGCGGACAAACCAAGACACCCCCTTTTTGTGATGGTTCTCACACTCATGTTGAATTTGACGGAACCGAAACCGCATCAAGGGAAAACTATGATGACCGATTGATGAGTGTCACCAAAGGACCGGAGTTGGATTTATATGATGACGGTCGTTGTGCCTTGGCTAGATTCTGTCATCAAAAAGATGGGGTCGCTTGGGATTTGGTGCGTCATTCTGATGATCCGAAAATTCGCGAGCAGGCTATTAAGGCTGCAATCGAATGCCCGGCGGGAAGACTGGTCCTCAAGGATAAAGCCGGCAATGAGATTGAACCAACGTTTGAACCTGCCGTTGAAATTCTTCAGGATCCGGAAAGACAGTGTAGTGGGCCCTTGTACGTGAAAGGTCGCATTCCCATTACATCTGCCGACGGATTTACCTATGAAGTCCGAAACCGATTAACCCTTTGTAGATGTGGAAAATCCTATAATATGCCGTTTTGTGATGCGCAACATATGCGAAGGGGATTTTCTGACAAAAAAAAGAGGTAAGGAATGGAACACTTGGACCAATTATGGATACTGGTTTGTGCTTGCTTTGTGTTTTTTATGCAGGCTGGTTTCATTTGTTATGAGGTTGGATTTGTTCAACCCAAAAATGCCATTAGTGTTGCCATGGAAAACATCATTGCTTTTGTGGTATCTACTTTGGCTTTTTATATTGTTGGATTTCGCATTATGTTTGGTGGAAACGGGGATGAAATCTTCATTTTTTATGAAATCATGTTTGCCGGTACGGCGGTCACCATCTTTTCCGGGAGTATGTCGGAGCGAACCAAGTTTCGTGCATTGATTCCGGCTACTATTTTGGTTGGTGCGCTGATTTATCCGGTATATGGACATTGGGTTTGGGGTGCCCTAGAGGGAGGGACTTCGGTTTTTCTTGGCAAACTGGGATATATAGATTTTGCGGGTGCTTCGGTGGTTCATGGAACGGCCGGCTGGGTTGCCTTGGCAGGCATCCTAATTGTCGGACCGCGGAAGGGGAGATGGGATCCGGATCAAAAATCTATGCGCCTTGGCAGATCCAATATTCCTTTTGCTGCTTTGGGAACATTCATCTTATGGTTTAGTTGGTTTGGGTTTAACGGTGGAAGCCTTCTCCGATTTGATGCCCAAATTGGACTGATTCTTCTCAACACCAATTTGGCGGCTTGTGCCGGAGTGGTAGGAGCCGTGGGGGCTACCTTGCTTCTTGCCAAAAACCAAAGCTACATGGAGGCGATTTTTAACGGTGCCCTCGGTGGGTTGGTTGCCATTACGGCCGGATCCGATATGCTCACTCCCTATCAGTCGATTTTGGTGGGAATGATAGCAGGATTTGGTGTGTTGATGGCCAGTGTCCTTTTGCAGAAACTCAAGATTGATGATGCGGTCAATGCAGTTCCCATCCATGGATTCGGCGGGGTCTGTGGCGTTTTACTTTGTCCACTTTTGGCATCTTCGGAACATCTGAATTATTCTTCCCGACTTACCCAGTTTGGGGTGCAATTGTTGGGCGCAGCAGTGAATTTTGCATGGGCTTTTGGCATTGGATTGTTGATGTTTTTCCTTATTAATAAAATTATTGGGTTGCGGGTATCTCCGGAAGAAGAAGAAAAGGGTCTTAATATTGTGGAGTTTTCAGACGTATACACTTGGATGCAGCAGGTGAAGGAAGAGCATTACGAAAACTTGACCCAAGATTTAAGCGAAACCATTAGTCAGCAAAACAGCGCCTTAAGAAGACAGGCAAAAATGCTGGTAGAAACTCAGGAGAGAGAGAGAGAGACCATCGCCAGAGATTTGCATGATGGTGCAGGACAATCTTTGGCAGCACTTAAGATAAATTTGGGGCTTTTGCAGATGGATCAAAATGATGAAACCATTGATGCTCAGAAAAATGCAACAATTTCTCTGGTAGACAGCACCATAGAAGAAATACGAAATGTGCTTCACAACTTGAAGCCTGTTGAATTGGTTAACGATGGTCTGGCTGCAAGCATCCGCAGTCTTTGCAACAAGACGGAGAAGGTTAGTGGTATTCATTTTCAATGCCATATTGATGAGCCTCTGCCCAAGTGGAATGAGACAGAAGAACTGAACTTATACCGGATTGTACAAGAGAATTTGACCAACATGGTAAAACATTCCCAGGCAAAGAATGCACGGGTGAATTTTAAAAGGCATCCAGATGGTTGGTATCGTTTGGAAATTTCCGACGACGGCATGGGATTTGACACGAAAATAGTACACGGAGGCCTGGGACTTACCGCTATGAAAGAGCGAACAGCTATGCTGAACGCCATCATTTCCATTGATAGTTCCGTGGGCAAAGGTACCAAAATAACTTTGGAGGTTCCTTATGAGCAAAATTAAGGTATTTATTGCAGATGATCACAAAATATTGCGTGAATCTTTGATTATTCTTCTGTCCCGAGATGAGAACATTGAGGTAATAGGGGATGCGGCAGATGGCCAGGAAGCATTTGGAAAAATATGCCATCTGAAACCGGATGTTGCCGTGTTAGATATTTCTCTTCCCGGATTAAACGGTTTGGATTTGGCAGCAAAACTTCATCAGGAAATGCCGCAAGTGAAAATTGTTATATTAACTATGCATAAGTCTGAAGAATTTGTGACTCGTGCTTTGTTTTCCGGGGTAAAGGGTTATGTCTTAAAAGACAATGCCTTGGAAGAACTTATTCAATGTATCTTTCAGGTGTATGAAGGGAAAATGTTCTTGTCCCACACCATTACAGAGTTGGTGGTGGCCACCTATATGAAAGAATCCCAGGAAGGAAGCCGTGATGCGGCAATGTCTACTCGAGAGCGAGAAATATTGCAACTCTTGGCGGAAGGATTCAATAACAAATATATTTCGGAAAAACTGAATCTAAGCATCAAAACCGTTGAAACCCACCGAGCCAATATTATGCGCAAAATGGGATTCAAAAATATTACGGAATTGGTTCTTTTTGCTGTGAGAAATCATATGATAGAACCTTGATTTTCCAGGGATGTTCAGATGGATATCTCGTCTTGAGCCACAAAAAATACAGCCATTTCCCACGAAGAATACAGGTTTTCCCGTATTCTTTTTTTATTACCTCACAGGTATGATGATATTATGAAAAACCCATAAGGGAGGAGAAACAAAATGATTAATTCTGGTGATACCGCGTTTGTGCTGATTAGTGCAGCACTGGTTTGCCTCATGACACCGGGACTTGCGTTTTTCTATGGTGGACTTGTCCGCAAAAAAAACGTACTTACCATCATGATGCAAAGTTTCATTTCCATGGGAATTGTAACCGCCATCTGGTTTTTTGGCGGATTTAGCCTTGCCTTTGGCCAGGATGTCCACGGGATTATTGGTACCTTGCAATACGCATTTTTAAATGGTGTTGGCATGGATCCAAGCAGTACCTATGGAACGACAATTCCATTCATCACTTTTTTTACTTATCAACAAATGTTCGCAATTATTACCCCGGCGTTGATTACCGGTGCCTTTGCAGACAGAGTCAGTTTCAAGAGTTACCTGATCTTCCTCGTACTTTGGAGCTTGTTAATCTACATCCCATTTGCTCACTGGATTTGGGGCGGTGGATTCCTGCAAAAACTGGGCGTTGTTGATTTTGCAGGTGGCATGGTTGTCCATGTTAGTGCCGGTGTTGCAGCCTTAGCTTCTGTATTCTTCATTGGAAAGCGGGTTATGCCGGCGTCGGAGAATTCCACGCCTCACAATGTTACCTATGTGGCATTGGGTACCGGACTTCTCTGGTTTGGTTGGTTTGGTTTCAACGGCGGGAGTGCTTTGGCCGCCAACGGCGTTGCCGCAGCAGCCTTTGTCAACACGGATATCGCCGGTTCCATTGCAATGGTTACCTGGCTGTTTATTTCATGGATTCATGAGAAGCGCCCCAGCTTTGTCGGTGCGTTGACAGGTGCAGTAGCGGGTCTTGCCACCATTACACCTTGTGCCGGGTTTATTGAACCCTGGGCAGCGGTCATTGTTGGGTTCCTTGCAGGAGGCGTGTGCTATTTGGCAGTTCAGTGGAGAATCCACATGGATTGGGATGATGCACTGGATGTCTGGGGAGTCCACGGTGTTGGCGGCATGTTAGGATCCATCTTAGTAGGCGTTTTCGCCGTACAAAGTATCGGCGGTGTAGATGGTCTGATTGCCGGAAACCCAAGACAACTGTTCATTCAAATATTGGCAGTTGCAATCACCGCAGTATATGCCTTTGTGGTAACCTATTTGCTCCTCAAAGTCATCAATGTCTTTGTCCCTGTTCGGGTTTCCAAAGATGAGGAAATCAGAGGACTGGATGAATCTATACATAAAGAAGAAGCATACAACCTTGACTAATCCCCTATAACTAACAAAAACTCCGGTTTTCCGGAGTTTTTGTGTTTTTTGAGACTGGTTGATAAAAGGCAATTTCAAACCGGCAGCAAAAGAGATATAATATATACCACAAGTGGTCAAATGATTTACTGAGAGAAATCAGGGAGGTATGGATGATTCAATATATATGCTTGCTTCGTGGGATTAATGTGGGTGGAAAAAACACCATTTCAATGAAAGAATTAAAAGCCGTATTTGAAAACCTGAGATTTCAACAGGTTCGGACCTACATCAATAGCGGAAACGTATTGTTTCAGAGTGATAACCCAAATGAAGACGAATTAAAAAACCAATGTGAAAAAGCTATTTTTGAGGCATTTCAAGTCAAAATCGCGTTGGTAATTTTGACGGCTCGGGAATTGGAAGAAGCGTTGAATCAGGCACCTTCTTGGTGGCAAGAGGACTCAAACGCCAAGCATAATGCCATTTTCGTCATCCCTCCTATGACTGGGGAAGAATTGGTAATTGGCATGGGACCATCCAAACCGGAATTTGAAAAGGTTGATTGGAATGGGAAGGTCATTTTTTGGACAGCACCCCTTGCGACGTTTTCACGTACTAGATGGTCACAAATTGTAAAAACCCCATATTATCAGTACATTACCATACGTAATGCCAATACAGCCAGAAAACTTTTTGCTATGACCAAACCCAAGGAGGACGAATGATGAAAAAAATTATTGCCGAACCATCATTTTGGGGCTTGTTTCCCCAATGTGAAATTGGTGTTCTTGTGGTGGAGAATATTCAAAATGACCATACACTTTCGGCCCCCTCTTTAGAAAAAATCAGCAGGTTACTGGAGGATGCTGGGCATGATGCCACAAAATTTCTGATAGAGCCGGTACTGAGCCAGAACCCGGTTGTGTCAGTTTGGCGAGAGGCCTTTATGAAATTCAAAACCAAAAAAGGCGCCAGGTGTTCCATTGAGGCTTTGCTGAAACGGATTGAAAAGGGAATCGGCGTGGGAACCATCAACTCTTTGGTGGATTTATATAATGCCTTATCCTTGACCTTTGGGTTGCCGTGCGGTATGGAAGATTTGGATCACATTGTTGGAGATTTGAGACTGACCATTACCTCAGGAGGGGATGATTTCCTTGCACTGGGGGATGAAACTTCGGATCCTACGTTGCCTGGTGAACTTTGCTATGTAGATGAAATGGGAGGGGTTTGTCGCTGCTGGAATTGGCGGGATGGACAACGTACCATGCTGACGGATCAAACCAAACGGGCCATATTGGTGATTGAGTCCGTTGACCCAAGACGCCATGAGGACCTCCAAAAGGCTCTGTCAACCATTTCTGCATGGATTGTGGATACAGAGGTGGGAACGGTGAAAAAATCTGATATTCTTCATATAAATCAACGAGAGGTGGAGTTAACGTAATGGAAAAACAATATTATTGCCCAACTTGCCATGGGGAGTTGGAAATGTTGTCAGGATGTGGCGCGGTGGGATACTTTTGCAACCACTGCAAACTGTTGATTTCCCGCAAAAAAATGCTGTTATTGCCGACCATTCCTTATGATCATGCTTTTCTATTAGTGGTGGACATGCAAAACGGGTTGTTGAACCGTGACATTTGGAACAAAGCGCTTCTGGCAGAGAATGTCGATCGACTGATTGCATTTGCGCGAGAGAAGGGGTTGCCCATTGTATTTACCCGACACACCAACACAAGTTTCTCTTCCGAGAACACCCAGCCTTGGCAGTTAGGGGATGGATTGGATGTCAAAATGGATGATATGATTATTAATAAAACGAAAAGCAGTATTTTTGGCGAAAAATCATTTCAAAAATATCTGGCGGACAAAGACTTTCAATGGATGTTTGTGGCGGGATTGGTGAGCAACGGATGTGTTCAAGGGGCTTGTGTGGATGGCATTAAAAACGGACTAAAGGTTGTATTGGCGGAGGATGGGCATAGCACCTTCCATAAGGAACAGGGAGACATGGTGCATAAATGGAATGAAGCTTTGGCAGATCAAGGGGTCATGGTGGTGCCGACAGAGGCTATTGTTTCTTCATGATGTGAAGAAACAATGAAAACGCTTTGTGGAAGAAGAATCACTACTTTCCAAAATAGAATAGAATAGAAAAGCCCTATGAAATATATCGTAGGGCTTTTTTGTGGACCGTGGGCTGGGCGGCCACTTTAGAATATTTGTCTTTCGATTGTTTAATGGGTTTCATTTGGATTTTCGCCATAGGTTACATGGAGTAATTTATGGTGGTTATCCTTAATAATTCGTTCATATGCAACATTGACTTGAGGATTGGCCTCTGAATGTCGAATTTCCGACAATCGATCATCCGCATATAAGGCAGATGCACGGTCTTCTCTGGCTACATGGGTGGCTCTTGGCTGACCTCCACCATTGATACAACCGGCGGGGCAGGCCATTACTTCAACAAAATCATAATAAATTTCTTTGGCCTTTATTTTTTGTATCAACTCGTCGGCATTTCGCAATCCACTGACAATGGCTATTTTTAGTTCCCGATCGCCGTAGGGGACAGTCAGCTCTTTGACCCCTTCCAATCCACGGACGCCCAAAAATTGAATATTATTCATAGATAAATGGGATTTGTCTGTCACCAATCTTCGGATGACAGCTTCTGTTACACCACCGGTAACGCCAAAGATAACACCGGCACCACTGTACATTCCAAATAGTAAGTCGTGAGCCTCAGGCACCAAGTCTTCAAAATGGATGCCTGCTTGTCGAATCATCATTCCCAATTCTTTCGTAGTCAGCACCAAATCTGTTCTGGGTGACCCATCTATTTGAAATTCATTTCGAGAAGCTTCATATTTCTTGGCGGTACAAGGCATAATGGCAACCACATAAGGTTCCCGGGAATCCTGTTGAAGCTTGGGGTTGACTTTTGCATCTTCTTTTACCACTGCAGAGAACATTTCCATAGGAGATTTGCAGGAAGATAAATTTTCCATTAAATCCGGATGACGGTTTTCTGCATATTTTACCCAGCCGGGACAGCAGGAAGAGAAGAGGGGAAGGGGTTCATTATTGGTAATTTTTCGAAGCAACTCTTCACTTTCTTCTATCACTGTTAAATCTGCACTGAATGAAGTGTCATATATCTCGTCAAAACCTAATTTGCGCAGAGCGGCATTAATGAGGGGCATCACATTTTCAGTGTCCATTTCAAACATCTCACCTAAGGCAACCCGGACTGCCGGGGCAACCTGGACAACGGTGCGTTTGGTTTTGTCGTAGATGGCATCCCATGCTTGGTCGATTTCCACCTTGACTGTCAATGCGGCAGTAGGACATACAGATACACATTGTCCGCAGTTTACACATTCAGTTTCTCCCAGAGGATCATTAAACGCCGTGGTGACTTCCAGATTCCATCCTCGATGAGCAAAATCGATGACCCCAACATTTTGGGTTTCGCTACAGACTCGAACACAGTCGCCACAGTGGATGCACTTGTTCGGATCTTTTTTTATCGCCTTGCTGGATAAATCTATTTTGTATTCATCTTTGTATGCTTTTTCTGACTTATCAAATCCAACCTCCGTAATCCCAAATCGATTTGCCAATCGTTGCAGAGAGCATTTGTCCCCTCTGACACAGGTGGTACATTCTCTACAATGGGAAGATAAAAGCATTTTTAGAATAAGCCTGCGATGCTTGTTTAATTTGGGGGTGTTGGTAAACACTTTCATGCCGTTTTTTGGCGGGGTAGAGCAGGAGGTTAAAATCCCACCCCATTCATCTTCCACAATGCACATACGGCAAGCGCCGTAAATGGAAAGGTCGGAGTAATAACAAAGTGTGGGGATGTCAATGTTAGCGTTTCGAATGACTTCCAGTACGTTTTTTTCGTTGGAAAATGAAACCATCTGTCCATTTATGTTCATAAATTTTTGTTTTGTCATGATATGCCTCCTTTCGAAAGCACTTGAATGGCATCAAATTTACAGGCACTTACGCAACTGTGGCATCGGATGCATTTTTTAGTATCAATGGTGTGGGTCTTTTTGGTGCTACCGCTAATCGCCATGACCGGGCACACCTTTCTGCATAAGCCGCAGCCCACGCATTTTCCTTCTGTAACAATATACTTTCGATATGCTTGGCATTGTCCGGTGGGGCAAACCCCATCCACAACGTGGGCCAAATATTCTTCTTTAAATTGGGTGATGGTGCTGATGACCGGGTTGGGAGCCGTTTTCCCCAGTCCGCACAAGGCCGTAGCCCCAATGGTATCGCCAAGATCCAATAGGTTTTCGATGGTTTTTTCCGTTGCCCTGGCTTCCACGATATCATCCAAAAGTTCCAACATAATGTGGGTTCCTTCTCGACAGGGAACGCATTTCCCGCAAGACTCTTCCTGGGTGAAATTCATAAAAAATCTTGCGATGCTCACCATACAGGTATCCTCGTCCATGACCACAAGACCGCCGGAGCCAATCATTGCACCTACTTTTTTTAGGCTGTCAAAATCCAAAGGCAAATCCAAGTGGGTAGAGGTGAGACAACCGCCGGAAGGCCCACCAATTTGGACAGCTTTGAAGGCCTTATTGTTTTTAACGCCGCCGCCAATATCAAAAATAATGGTTCGAAGGGTAGTGCCCATAGGCACTTCAATCAAACCGGTGTTGTTTACATTTCCCGTAAGGGCAAATGCTTTGGTTCCGGAATTTTTCGGTGTCCCGATTTTTTTGTACGCAGCCGCACCCATTAAGATAATCTCGGGAACATTGGCAAAGGTTTCAACATTGTTCAAAACCGTAGGCTTTTCAAAAAGTCCTTTTTCTACGGTTCGGGGAGGCTTTACTCTTGGCATGCCCCGTTGTCCTTCAATGGAAGCCGTTAATGCGCTTCCTTCTCCGCATACAAAAGCACCGGCTCCAAGGTTGATTTTAATGTCAAAATCAAATCCCGAATTTAAAATATTTTGACCTAGATAGCCGTGTTCCTTGGCTTGTGCAATGGCAATGCGTAACCGAGATACCGCCAAAGGATACTCAGCACGGACATAGATATAACCTTCGTGTGCGCCTGTGGCCACACCGGCAATAATCATGCCCTCCAGCATTTTATGAGGATCTCCCTCCATAATGCTTCGGTCCATAAAGGCACCGGGGTCGCCTTCATCGGCGTTGCAAACCACGTACTTCACGGGGTCTTTCTGAACTTTTACCTGTTCCCATTTCCGTCCGGTGGGAAAACCGCCGCCGCCACGTCCTCTTAAGTCGGAATCGGAAATCAGCTTGCAGATATCATCCTGGGAAAAGGAAGAAAGAATATTGGAAAGGGCAGTATAACCGCCGGTACCAATGTAGTCTTCAATATCCTCAGGATTAATGAGACCGCAATTTTTTAGAGCGATTCGCGTTTGCTTGTCTAAGAAAGTTTGGCCGGAAGAGGAAATCAACTCCTCCGTTTTGGGTTGCCCCTTGAGAATATGGGAATCAAAGATGGATTGAACTTTTTCAGGTTTCACCTGAGTATAGCGAAATAAACTTCCGTCATCGTGGTAAATATCTACGATGGGTTCCAGATAGCATAGTCCGATGCAACCAGTAACTTGTACTGGAATTTCAAGCTGGTGAGCTTGAATTTGTTCGGCAAACAATGCTGCGGTTTTCTTTGCACCGGATGCGATGCCGCAGCTGCCTTGTCCAACAAGAATTTTCATATGAGACCTTCTTTCCTTCTAATGTCGTCCAATAGTTCAATAGCACTATCCGGCGTAAGGTTCCCATAGGTTTCCTCTGTTTCGTCGGTTTTAATCATTAAAACCGGAGCCAGACTGCAACAGCCCAGGCAGGCAACATTGTTAAGCGTAAACAGATTGTCGGGGGTGGTTTCTTTGTCTTTGATACCTAATTCTCCGCAAATTGCCTTTTCAACGGCCAAAGAGCCATTGACATGACAAGCAGTGCCTTGGCAAAGCAAGATTAGATATTTCCCGATTGGTGTCAGACGAAATTGTGCATAGAAGGTGACAACACCATAGATTTTTGCTTGGGTGTGTCCGGTAACTTCTGAAATGCGGCGAATAACGTCGCGAGGCAGGTAGCCAAAGATCTCTTGAGCTTTCTGAAGAATGATGATGAGGTTCCCTTGCATGTCCTTGAATTCATCAAGAACCAGGTCTAGCTGGGCATACGCGCTGCCATTGCAGTGGGAACATTGCGAGTGAGTGGTATCTTTTTCATGTTCCATTATGTCCTCCGAATTGTTAAAAAATTATCATAGTTATAATGTACCATATATAGGATCTTGCGTAAAGGTAAAAATGAAGAAAAATACACAAAAATGTGAAGTTATTTAATTCAGAATATTTAGATAATAATTCTCGCTTTTCTTGCTGTTCCCTTGAAATCCGCAATTAAATAGAGTATTATGACTTATATAAACCACTGATCAAGTATATGTCAGAGGTGGGATTATGGTTGATATAGTAAGTGTGTTTATCGTTCAGATATTAGTCTTGTTGGTTTGTTTTATTGTACTTCTCGTTACTTGGTTTCAAAATAGGCATCGATATATGGGGCTGGGTTGCTGGGCTTTGATGATGGGATTGTTTTGTGCAGGTTATGGACTTTATGCGTTGCGAAACGTAATTCCTGATTTTCTAAGTATTTTTTTGGCCAACCTTCTTATCGTTGCAGCCTGCATCTTTTTTCACTGTGGTGTCCGATTGTTCTATAGAATGAAAGACAGTAAAGTTCTATATGTTGCTGTTTTCGTTTGTTTTTTAATACTGTTGTTATATTTCACCTATTTTCAGCCACAAATCAGAACTAGAGTGATTCTTGTGAGTTTGATATTCATACTGCTACTGTGCCATTTACTTTGGACAATGCTCTTTCTTGCCACGCCAAAGCAACGTTCCATTTCCAAGGGTATTATTTGGAATGTAGCAGGAATAATCACACTAAATTTATATAGAATTGTGGTGCACATATTATTCCCGACAAAAGAGGAAAGCATATTTGACCAGAGTATTTTTGATCGTATATTTTTGATTCTTCAAGTGCCGTTTGTGGTATTTCTAGTTTTTAGCATGGTGGTAATTGTCTCCAAATCCTTGTTTCAAGAGGTACAGGAGGAAGAAAGCAAGTTTAATTCCATTTTCCATTTCGCCCCATATGCTGTGGTGATTACCAGTAGCATTGACGCAAAAGTGGTGGAGGCCAATCAAGAAATGATAAAGTTGTTGGGATTCTCCGCTGAAGAATTAATTGGGCACACGCTGTTGGAGTTGGGAATATGGATTGATAAGGAATTACGACTTGGACTGATTAAGGAATTAAATGAGGGAGGAGAGATAAATGGGAGAGAATTTACTTTCTATTCAAAAACAAAAAAAATTGTTCCTGTTTTATTTTCTGCGACGCCGCTTACTCTTGGAACCAAAGGCGTTATTGTTATTACCATGAAGGATATTAGTGAAATTAATCGACTGAAAAATAAATTGCAAGAAATGGCTACTCACGATATGCTTACAAAACTACCGAATCGATGGCGATTTGCGGAAATTTGTCATATGCAAATGGCAGGTGCCGCAAGATCCAGTGAAAAACTTGCAATGGCTATTTTTGATATTGATGATTTTAAAAGAATTAATGATGAATACTGCCATATCACAGGTGATCAAGTGCTGATAGCCGTTGCAGAAAGATTACTTGCTTTTTCAAGATCTGCAGATCTTGTTGCCAGATATGGGGGTGACGAATTCACCTTATTACTCATGGGTATTGACGGTAGAAAAGAGGCGGAAATTGCTTTGCAACGACTATTTCAAGCCTTTGAAAGCCCCATCATAGTTGATGGTATCGCCTTTTGTATAACCTTCAGCATGGGAGTATCAACTTATCCCGAAAACGGCTCCCAATTTGAGGAATTGCTGATGAAAGCGGATCAAGCGTTGTATGTCGCCAAGCGAAAAGGTAAGAATAATATTTGGTTCGCTTCAGAAGGGGATTGAAAGTAATTATTGAACCCAGTTAGATTAGAGAATAGTAAGCAAACAAAACCCGCAGACCTTATTTGTCTGCGGGTTTTGTTTAGGAAGTGATTGAGTGATATAGGGATAGGTATTTAGTTGGAATCTATCAAGTTGAACGGTAAATTCAAACCTGATGTAATATCTTAGTTTTGTGGGCCTCCATGGCCATTTCCAGTGGAGGAAGCTGCTGAACCATCGCTGGATATGCTGGTAACAACACTACTTAGGGTAATGTCTGTGCATTTGGTTGAACCGGCATAGATGGAGTAGGTTTCTCCCGTCTTAAGTTCGTCACTGCTTAGGATAATGGATTCAAATTCTTTCACAGGTGTATAGGAGATTACTGTGTTTCCATCATCGTCCTTCACTGATATTGTTGTTCCAGCCGATTTGGTACTGGTGAAAAATACAGTAATGGAGCATTGAGTTGATGTGTCATCGGGAGACTGGGCCATGCCGGCGCTTCCTGCAATTGCTAGGGTACCGCCGGTTACTTCACAGGTACCATTGTAATCCATAGGCCCGTTCCCATCGTTGGTTGGTCCGGAAACGTATACCGTGCCACCACTAAAGTATAAATCGCCATTGGAGTCGATCCCATCGCCTCCTGCCACAACGGTTAGGGTGCCACCGGATATCGTTACAGAGCAGCCATCCACTGAAGCAAAATTATCTTGTTGACCTTGATCCTGTGATGTAGAGGAACTATCATTGCCTCCGGCGCCATTAAGTCCATCATCCTCGGCTTTTAGACTGATATTGCCACCGCTGACTTCAATGACTAAGGATTCCAATCCTTCATAGCAACTATTGACTTTGATTGTGCCGTCAACAATGTTAAGAAGAGCATCTGCATGCAGTGCATCATCGCCTGCATCAATTTTGATATTCCCGCCGGTAACTCGCATATTGGTATTGGAATGCAGCGCATCGTCATCACTGTTTATATCCAAAGTACCATCATTAATTTGGAGCAGGCTTTCTGCTTTCAGCCCGGCACCTGTTGCATCAATGGTATATGTGCCTCCATCGATGGAAATCCATCCTTTGGTCACATCTTTATCATTGTTTGCCTGCAGTGCATCGCCACCTGCTGTCAAGGTAAATGTACCACCGTTAATTGCAATGGAGTCTCGACCACGCAGCGCATCGTTTGCTGCGTCAACGTTGATGACCCCTCCGGTGATGACCAGGTCATCTACGGTTTTTATGCCGTTTCCTTTATCACTGGTAACGTCCAGAGAGCCGGCACCGTTTAGAGTCAAATCTTTCACACTGTAGATAGCGGCATCTAATGCGTCGGTATTGGTCGTTTGATATGAATCTCCGCCTGAGACAGAATTATCACTGCCTTTTTCAAGGGTTATGATGGTCTTGTCACACATTTTTGCCAGGATTGCAGGACCATCAGAACAATTTATCTTAGCCTGGTTCAATACCAAGTGTACTAAGTCCTCTTTGTCAGCATTTATGACAATCTGTCCATCGCTAAGACTACCTGTCAGTACATAAGTACCGGATTGAGTAATCGTAATGGTGTCAGAAGAAATTGTAACGCCGGTTCCATCCACCGTAGTGTCTCCGTCTTTTAACGTTACATAGGTGGCCAAATCTGCATTCCAAGAGGAGTCCATGTCCTCATCGCTGTATGTAACATCAAGGCTTGTGGGAGCAGTGGCGGAGGTTTCTGAATTATCTGTTGCGGTTGAACTGCAGCCGGACAAAGCAAAAGCCATCACGACTACAAGCGCTAGCGTTATTATAAAAACTTTTATTTTGGTTTCTTTCATCTGTAGGTTCCTTTCCAATTTTTTGTATTACAACTCATCCCGTCGCGGGGTAGACCAACCGCAGACAATATTCAGATTTCCATTTCTGCAACGAAGGTCGTCAATAAAGGCTTTTTCTATTTCAGGGCTACGCAGTGAAATTTTGTATTGCAATTCGTAAAGACTCCCCATATTTGTGGTTTTGACGCGGATTAGAGTAAATTCTTTTGTATATTTAGCAAAAAGATCATCAAAAAGCCCGGCATAATTCAGGTTTTCAGGTATGGTTATTTTTAATTCTTTTTCCACTTTTCTTGGTTCCCCAAAGTGTAATTTGTTGAGAAGCATGGTGGAAAGCCCAATAAAGACTAAAAATAGAAATGCTACGGTAAGATATCCCATTCCGGCGGCCAGGCCCACTGCCATGGCAAAGAATATACTGCTGATGTCTCGGGCACTTCCCGGGATGGATCGAAATCGAACCAAACTGAATGCACCCATGACGGCAACACCGGCACCTAGATTTCCGTTGACCACCATAATAACAAGTTGCACCATTGCAGGAAGCAAAACCAAGGTGACAACAAAACTCTTGGTATAGGTGTTTTTGTACATATAAGTTAATGCAACACCAAATCCCATGATTAAGGAGGCTAGAGTGCATATTAACATGTACCAAGCAGTAACCGGGGACGAGGTAGATGTAAATGATTCAATGATACTATTAAGCACTTATATTACCTCCCGTAACTAATTTTGTATTTTTTAGCAAATATGACTTATAACAACTTCCGTATTTCGAATAAGAAGTCGGAAAAATGCTGAGATCGTTAAGACTATGGGAAAGCCAGAGAGGCATAGCGCCGTTTAACTTGATTTCCATTAATGATAAGGACGGATCCAGCACCTGTGTTCCCCAACTTCCTTGAATTAGCTCTAATTGATCTGAACGAAATAGTATGTTTCTATCAAAAGTAATTCTCAGATTCGGATTTTCTACGCCACGCCAAGAGCTTCGATCGTAAGAGATAAAGGCTTTTGGTTGCAGCGGATATCGCTTGAGGAACCAGTCAATTTCATTTTGTACTTGGGGATTTTTTGTTTGAATAGGTTCACCACCGAGATAATCCATTGCAGTATGGTAGGGAAGCATAAGTCTCCTTTTATAGACTGTGCCTTTCACTTTCTTTTTGACTTCCACAAAAACACCGCTTGAATCGCTGGGGGTCTCATAACTTCTTAATCGAAGCTTTTCTTTATAAACGGGTTTTTCTATGGATGAGCGGATTAACTGAAAGTCATCGGTATCAAAATATACATTTGAGATGGTAGACTGGCTAAAGGCGTCTGTGACTAACTTCCCATGGACACTTTCCATGAATGCGTTTTCTTTTTCAGGGGTCAACATATATTTTATTTCAGTCCGATTAAATATTGATTGGTAATCTGACATAACCTTCGTCCTCCGTTTCTGTGACTTTATTGAATGACTCTAAATTACAGGAAGTCTCTGAAAAGAATCTGAATGGGTACTTAAAATAGCATTAAATTGACAAAACATAGGAGATTGGCCGAAGTTTGTTAGTATGACACAATATTTATATAATTATATTGATTTTTATGTTGACAATATACAAATAATCGGATAAAATCACCACAAAGTTGATAGAGGCGCGATGAACATTAGTAAATTCGGGAGGCGGCAGCCAGTGATTGAATTGAAAGGGAACATCGCCGAAGGGTTTTGTCGGGCACGACAGACTGCTGGGCTAGGGCAAAAAATGTCCTGGACTCCTGCCGGAAATATTTGGCAGAGGCGCTATTGACACACCTCAAACTGTGTTTTTTGAGTTGCGTCGATAGAGATGCAACTTTTTTATTTTACACAGCATGAGGAAGGAGAAAAAATGGAAATTTTCAGAGGATGTGGGGTTGCAATTGTGACACCCTTTCGGCAAGATGGCAGTTTAGATGAAGAACGGTTTCGCCAATTAATTGAATGGCAAATTGAAGAAGGCATTGACGCAATTGTGGTATGCGGAACCACAGGTGAGGCGTCTTGCTTGGACGACATGGAACACGTCAATGCCATCAAATTTTGTGTTGACGTGGTAGATGGAAGGATTCCGGTTATTGGTGGAGGGGGCAGCAATGATACCAGGCATGGAATTCATTTGGCGCAACAAATTCAGGCAACAGGGGTTGATGGATTGCTTTTGGTAACACCATATTATAATAAGTGCTCACAACAGGGGTTGATGGATCACTATAAAGCAACTGCTGATGCAGTATCCATTCCCTGTTTACTTTATAGTGTCCCCGGCAGAACCGGAGTAAACATTGAGCCGGAAACCGTTGCAAAACTGGCGACCCATCCTAATATTGTGGGAATCAAAGAGGCAAGCGGCAACATTTCACAGGTTGCAGAAATCTGCCGGTTAGTCCCCAATGACTTTGCAGTATATTCGGGGAATGACGATATGGTTTTGCCGTTGATGTCTTTGGGTGGGATTGGATTTATTTCGGTTATTGCTAACATTATGCCCAGAGAATCGGTGGCCCTTTCTAGGAGTTTTTTAAATAACGACTTAAGTCAGGCCAGAACCCTTCAGTTAAACATGAAACCTTTAATTGACAGTATGTTTGCAGACGTGAATCCGATTCCGGTAAAGGCAGCCTTATCAATGATGGGAAAAATCCAGCCCCATTATCGACTGCCCCTATGTCCACCAAGTCCTGAAGTGGCAGGTCGGATTAAGACCGAATTGCACAATGCAGGATTGATTTAAAGGAGGCACATTATGAATATTATTTTGTACGGGTGCAGTGGCAGGATGGGACAAGTTGTTTCAAAAGTTGTTGATCAGTTTCCTAACTGTTCAATCATCTATGGGGTTGACCGAAATGCCGGAAGAAATAAACTAGTTGGACAACAAAACAGGCATGGGTATCCTGTTTATGCTTCTCCTGAAGATAGTCAGGAAACCGGAGATGTGATTGTTGATTTTTCAAATCATGAAGCAGTGGGGCAGATATTGGCCTTTGCGCAAGACAAAAAAATCCCGGTAATTCTGGCAGCCACCGGGATTACCCATATGGAGCAGATGGAAATCAACAAAGCGGCTAAAGAGATTGCGATTTTCCAATCACCAAATTTTTCTCTTGGTATAAATTTGATGGCGGCTTGTCTGGAAATGATGGTTCCCGTTTTAGAGAAAAACTTTGATATGGACATTGTTGAGAAGCACCATAAAGAAAAAAAAGATGCGCCCAGCGGCACAGCACTTTTTTTGGCAGACATCATGGAAAAATCCGGCACCCAACCCCATAACATAAACGTCCATGCGTTACGGGCCGGGACCATTCCGGGGGAGCACACCGTAATCTTTGCCGGACCTGATGAAATGATTGAAATCAAGCACACTGCGTTATCCCGGGAAGTTTTTGCCAGGGGAGCCATAAAAGCAGCAGAGTATATTATTGGGAAATCTCCGGGGCTCTATACCATGGCAGATTTAATCGGGAGGAACAAAATATGAATCAGATAACCAATCACCAGTTATTTATTGACGGATGCAGTACGGAAATGCTGGCAAAAAAATATGGTACGCCGGTCATGGTCGTCAGTGTCCCGCAGATTCTTGAGAAAATTAACCAGTTGAAACATCAATTTTTGGAACGCTATACCAATGTTCGAGCAGCTTATGCAGGAAAGGCATTTTTGCCTATGGCTATGTGTCGGGTCATTGAAAAAGAAGGGCTGTGCCTTGATGTGGTCTCTGGTGGGGAATTGTATACCGCCTTAGCTGCAGGGTTCCCGCCGGAACGAATTGAGTTTAATGGAAACAACAAATCCTTAGAAGAAATACAAATGGCTGTAGAAAACCAAGTAGGGCGAATTATTATTGATGGACTAGACGAAGTGGAATTGATTGAAGAAGCTTGTCAGCAGGCGAATAAAACAGTCAAAGTCCTTATTCGCATTTCGCCGGGGGTTGATAGCCACACCCATCAGTTTATTACCACAGGGAATGTAGACTCAAAGTTTGGGATTCCTCTTCATGGTGGAATTTTGGAAGAAGTGTTTCAGAGAATCAATCATTCACCATGGGTGGAATTATTGGGCTTCCACATGCATATTGGTTCTCAGCTCCATGAGAATCAGTCATATCTTCAGGCTGTGTCGGTTCTGTTGGATATCATGGAAATGTATTTGGAAAAATATGGATTTCATACGAAAGAAATCAATATTGGTGGGGGGTTTGGCATCCGCTATACAGATGCTGATGACGAGAAGCCATATTCCTATTTTTTAGACCCGATCATGGCACGAATTGAATCTAGATGTGGTCAGGCAGGTTTCAAACAGCCAACAGTAGTGATTGAGCCGGGAAGAAGCTTGATTGCCAATGCTGGAACCACCTTATACCGTGTAGGAGCGATAAAAGAAATCCCCGGCATACGAAAATATGTTTCAGTGGATGGAGGCATGACAGACAACATCAGAACTGCCCTCTATGACTCTTGCTACCAATGTTTTTGTAACAGTCAATCCAATCAACAGGAAACGGTAACAATTTGTGGGAAGTGTTGTGAATCCGGAGATATTTTGGTGTGGGACGCAACGATTGCTTCTCCGAGACGGGGAAATGTATTGGCAATCTATGGAACCGGCGCATATTGCTATCCCATGTCTAGCAATTACAACAAAATTCCAATGTTGCCGGTGGTATTTCTTAACGAAGGACAGGATCAACTTGTGGTCAAAAGACAAACCTTGGATGAGTTGCTGCAAAGAGAACTAGAATATACAAAGTAGGCAAAATCGTTTTCATTTTGGATCTTCGGGTATAAATAAATTAAATTCTGTATTTGGCACAAATCATGAAACGATACGAGAGGCACTGCAGGAAGGAATGGGGAACAAAATGAAAGAAATATATTTGGCCGGAGGATGCTTTTGGGGGGCGGAAAAATACTTATCCCTTCTCAATGGAGTCATAAAAACAGAAGTAGGATATGCCAATGGGAAGACAGCAGAACCAAGTTATGATCAGGTGTGCATGGGAAATACCGGACATGCGGAAACAGTAAAGTTGATTTACGACCCTACACGAATCAGTCTAAAATTTTTGCTGGAAAAATATTATGATATGATAGATCCCTTCTCATTGAATCGCCAAGGAAACGATGTGGGAACACAATACAGAACCGGTATTTATTATTGTGATGATGAAGATAGGGAGACTATTGATGAATCCATTTGTGCTTTGGAAAAAAAAGAGAATCAAAAGGTAGCCATTCAAGTGTGCCCTTTGTTTCAATACAACAAAGCTGAAAAGTATCACCAAAAGTATTTAGACAAGAATCCGGGAGGATACTGTCACATTGGGAAGGAAAAATTTGTGACCGCATCTTTAGCCAAAGACCCAACTGTTTTGGAAGAAGATCGGGAAATCCTTCAAGAGGAACCTGCAACGAGAAGTCATTCCTTTCAGAAGAAAAAAAGGGAAGAACTGGTGAAGCAATTAACAGAGACCCAGTTTAATGTGACACAAAACAAAGGGACGGAGCCACCTTACAATAATGAATACTATGATTTTCATGAAGATGGAATTTACGTTGATATTACAACAGGAGAACCCTTATTCGTCTCAACCGATAAATTTGAATCCGGTTGTGGTTGGCCAAGTTTTTCCAGGCCAATTGATCCGAAGTTAATTACGAAGAAGGCGGATTTCTCCCATGGGATGATCCGAAGCGAGGTGAGAAGCACTCTTGGAGAAGCTCATTTAGGCCATGTTTTTTCTGATGGACCAAAGGATCAAGGCGGGTTGCGTTACTGCATTAATAGCGCATCATTGCGGTTTGTTGCCAAAAATGACATGGAAAAGTTGGGATATGGGGATTGGGTTTTTCTCTTTCGTGAAAATGGTGGTTGACGTTAGGATTGCTACTATGGTATCCTTAACTGAAAAATTCAGTCAAGAAGGCTGAAATCCAACACCTGTACCAAATCTATAAGATATATGACACAAAATGGGACGAACCCAAAACTTTGCGTGAAGGCATAGCTTTGGGTTCTATTTTTTGGAGGAGTGAACGGATGCACATGGCAGATGCCCTGCTATCACCGGCAGTTGGGGGCACGATGATGGCTGTAACCATCGGGATTACAGCATATTCTATAAAAAAGATTCAAAAAAATCCAGAACCGCAAGAGTCTAAGGTGCCACTTATGGGTGTAATGGGAGCCTTTGTATTTGCAGCTCAGATGATTAACTTTTCCATTCCGGGAACTGGATCCAGTGGGCACTTAGGTGGTGGCTTGATGTTGGCCATTTTGTTGGGACCCTGCGCCGGGTTTCTTACCATGGCTTCGGTATTACTAATACAAGCCTTGTTTTTTGGGGATGGGGGATTATTGGCATATGGGGCAAATGTATTCAATATGGGATTTTTGGCGTGTTTTGTTGCCTATCCATTGATATATCGACCGATTATGAAGAAGGGGATTACCTCAAAAAAAATTGTGATTGCATCTGTTGTTACTGCGGTGGTAGGATTACAACTAGGTGCATTTTCTGTGGTTCTAGAGACCCTGTTTTCAGGAAAAACCCAGTTGCCCTTCGGAACCTTTGTGCTGTTTATGCAGCCTATTCACCTGGCCATTGGTTTGGTAGAAGGCTTTGTTACTGCGGCAGTGGTAGGATATGTATGGAAAGCGAGACCTGAACTATTGGACTATGCAGGGCAAACATCCACAACATCATCGACATCCTATAAAAAGGTAATCGTGGTGTTAGCTGCGTGTGCAGTCATTCTTGGAGCCGGGATATCCTTATGGGCATCCTCAAACCCCGATGGACTGGAGTGGTCCATCGGACATGTCACTGGATCGGACAGCCTTGCAACCGGAGGCGCGGTACACGATTTTTTTGCCGGCTTGCAAAGTAAACTCGCCTTCTTGCCTGACTATACTTTTAAAAGTGGGCAAGATGCTTCCTTGGGCACTAGCATTTCAGGCATTGTGGGTGGATTGCTGACATTAATACTGGCAGGCTGTACAGCCCTAATGATTCGCTACATATCAAAAAGGAGCAAAAAAAGAAATCAATGCAAATGAACCGAGTAACCAACGCATTATATAATTTGCGGCAAATGGACGATTTGGCCAATCAAAAAACATTGATGCACCAAGTGCATCCTTTGGCAAAAATTGTTGTTACCCTATTTTTTTTGGTGACCGTGGTTTCGTTTAACAAATATAACATCGCCGGCCTGATGGGCTTATTCTTTTTTCCACTGGTGTTGATGGCGCTAGCAGAACTGCCACCACGGGTGATGGGAAGACGATTGCTTGTACTGGAGCCAATTGTGATTGGCATTGGATTGTTCAGTCCCTTTTTTGACAGTAATAATATAGCCATCTTTGGCATAACCATTTCGGCCGGGTGGGTGACGTTCTTTTCTATTTTCCTGAAAGGAACACTGACCATTTCAGCAGGGCTATTATTGATTGCAACAACAGGGATCGATAGGGTGGTAGAGGGTCTTCGTATGCTGAAAGTTCCTCGCATTTTGGTTCTTCAAATTTTACTCACTTACCGATATATTCTGGTGCTGATAGAGGAATTATCCAGAATGACCCGAGCATATTTTTTGCGTGCTCCCAGAGATCGGGGGATACAAAGCAAAGCCTGGGGCTCTTTTGCCGGCCAACTACTGTTAAGAACCTACGATCGAGCCCAACGAATTTACATATCTATGTCCCTGCGGGGATTTCGTGGGGAGTATCATAGCGGCAAGGATAATCCGATGCTTCTGAAGGATTGGGGTTACCTAATGGGGTGGTGCGCATTTTTTGTTGTAGCCAGGTGGGTTCCTCTTGCTCAACTTATTACTTACGGATTGAAAGGAGCTTTTGGTTCATGAGTCATCATCGAGTAGAAATGAAAAATGTTTCCTATCATTATCCTGACGGAAATACAGGAATCTCACAGGTCACCATGCTGCTTCATCATGGAGAATCCGTGGGCATTATCGGAGCAAACGGCGCCGGAAAATCTACGTTGCTCATGTTGCTGTTGGGTATTCTTTTCCCACAGGAGGGGGAGGTTTTGGTTGGAGACGTTCATGTGACTTCCCAAACCTTGTCCGCCATAAGACAACGGGTTGGCCTTGTCATGCAACAGGCAGATGATCAACTGTTTATGACGACTGTTTATGACGATGTGGCTTTTGGTCCAAGAAATGAAGGTCTAAGTGAAGAAGATGTGGCAATGCGTGTCAATAGCGCCTTGGAAACCGTTGGTCTAGGCCATCTGTCAGGGCGAGCGCCTTATAAATTGTCGGGAGGCGAAAAAAAATCTGCATCCATTGCAACGGTATTGGCAATGGAACCGGATGTACTTTTGATGGACGAACCCACAGCTGGTTTGGACCCACAAGCAAGGAGAAGACTGATTGGTTTATTAAACCGCTTTCACCATACAAAGATTATCACCAGCCACGATTTGGATATGATTTTAGAAACTTGCAGTCGAGTGCTGGTGCTAAAAGAAGGAACTTTAGTGGCAGATGGTCTGCCAATGGATATCCTATCAGATTCCATCCAAATGGAGGAATGGGGACTGGAGTTGCCTTTGTCTTTGTTGACCTGCCCCAATTGTGGCGCGAAAAAAAAATAGATGCGAATTTCCAAAAAAACAATCAGTAGATTGTTTTTTTTGTTACAATAACGTATAGATGCAAATGGAGGAAGTTATGAGAATAGCAGTTGTGGATGGACAAGGTGGAGGTATTGGCAAAAGTCTTGTTGAGAAGATAAAGGCAAGGTATAAAGATCAGGTGGATGTCATTGCCCTTGGAACCAATGCGATGGCGACTTCATTAATGATTCGTGGGGGTGCCGATGATGGTGCTTCCGGAGAAAACGCAATCATTGTCAACGCAAAAAAAGTAGATTTAATTGTTGGAGCAGTAGGAATCATTTCGGCTAATTCAATGCTGGGAGAACTGACTCCTGCCATGGCCAAAGCAATCTCCGAAAGTCCGGCCAAAAAAATCTTAATTCCGCTTAATCGATGCAACTTAATGGTTACCGGTGTAGCCAATGGGACATTGCCGGAGCATATTGAGGAAGTAATTAATCAAATACAGTTGGAAATGAAATAATGGCAGACAAAGATTTTTGTATTGCCCTATTAGATTGGTATAACAAAGAAGCCAGAGAGTTGCCTTGGCGAAGTAACCCCACTCCTTATAGAGTTTGGGTTTCGGAAATGATGCTGCAGCAGACACGGGTGGAAACGGTGATACCTTATTTTTTGAGATTTATGGAAGAGGTGCCCACGGTAGAAGCATTGGCCAGCATCGATGAAGAAAAATTGCTTAAATTATGGCAAGGATTGGGTTATTATACTAGGGCGTTAAACTTAAAAAAAGCAGCCACCATATTGGTAAAGGAACATCAGGGAGAAATCCCATCCCAGCGGGGAGCACTGGAAAAATTGCCGGGAATCGGACCGTATTCCGCCGGTGCAATTTCTTCTATTGCCTTTCAAAAAAAAGAGACCTTAATGGATGGAAATGTGCTTCGCGTCATGGCACGGGTAATGGGAATTCAGGCGGATCTTCGTGACAGGAAGACCCAAGATACAATTCGAAAGTTTCTGGAAAATCGAATTCCGGACAACAGACCAGGAGACTTTAACCAAGGATTAATGGAATTAGGGGCAACTCGCTGTTTACCCAATGGGCAGCCGCTTTGCCATCGTTGTCCGTTGTATTCCATGTGTCAGGCTTCAATTTTGGGGTTAACAGAGGAAATCCCATATAAACCTGTGAAAAAACCTCGAGACATACAGAACTGGACTGTGTTGCTGCTGCATTACCATGAGTTCTATGCCATCGAAAAGAGAAAGTCACAAGGCTTGTTGGCCAAAATGTGGTCGTTCCCAATGGTTGAAGGTCATATGCCAATAGAGGAAGTCGTGAATATGTTGGAAGAAAAAGGCTACATGATTTCAAAAATTGCAGGAATAGGCGCCGGAAAACATGTTTTTACTCATATCGAATGGCATATGATAGGATATGAAGTAGGGATAGACTTCATTCCAAAGGAGAATGATTTCATTTGGGTAAACAAGAAGACCATGGACGATACTTATGCCATGCCCAAAGCCTATAGCGTTTTTTCAAAACAAATGAAATAGGTCGATTGTTGAACACAAAAGAAACTGAACTAAAACAAAAGTGCACGGCGAAATTTGCCGGTGCACTTTTGTTATTGAGAAGTTGATACTATTGATACTAGATGCCAAACATCAAAAATGCGCCGCCTAAGACAATGTATCCAATAAATAACTGGAAACCTTCCAGCCAATTGGTTTTGCCATCAATGAGGACAAATCCAGCCATGATAATGCCTATGGCAATTCCTAACAACTCACTGGGAGTATAGACATACTCCATGGTGTTGCCGAGGACTGCACTTAATACAACCATTAAAGGTGTCACAAATAAGGCTATTTGCATGCTGGACCCAGCAGCTATTTCAATGGCAATATCCAGTTTTCCCCGATAAGACATCATCATAGCAGATGCATGTTCCGCAACATTTCCTAAAATAGGAATTAATATGATTCCTATGAAAGCCTCACTTAATCCAAATTTATCGGCAGCCACTTCCACTGTGGCTACCAGAGTTTCACTCATTATTGCAACAAATACTGTAGCTGTCGCCAGAACAATAATTCCTGTGGAAAGTTTCCATTTTGGATTTTCCGGTTCCTCATCTTCCGTTGCATCGTGAAAGATATCTTTGTGGGTAAACATGGAAAATATTAAGCCGACAACATACATACCTAGCATGATAATGGCTAAGACTAAGCTAAAACCTTGAACGGCCTTCACCGTTGTAGCTGAGCCGGAAAAGTTGAGAAATGCAAAGGGGATAATGATGCTAAACACAGCAAACGACAGTAGAACAAAGTTGCTGCGCACAATGTTTTTGTTGAAAGTTTGAAATTTAAAGCGAAGGCCACCAATAAAGATGCTTAATCCAAGCACCAACAGTATATTTCCAATAATGGATCCGGCCAAACTGGCCAACACCAAAGAGTACATTCCTGCTTTTACTGCAAATCCACTGATTAGCAACTCGGGAACATTGCCCATAGTGGCATTTAGGAACCCTCCTACCTTGGGGCTGGTATAGATGGCAATTTGCTCTGTCGCATCTCCAATGATGACTGCAAGGGGAACAATGGCTAGACAACTAGTGATAAAAACAATACTGTCATCGGTATGTAGGATAAACCGCTCCACAAGTGTAGCGGGGATAAACACCAATAAGATATTTAAATATTTCATTTTTTCACCTATCAATCAATATACTAAATAAAATATGAACTTTTATTAACTGCGTGTCTTTAACTTTCCTTCCTCCTGTTTTTGAATGATAGTTTGGAAAAAACAAAAACCATCAATTTTGTTGCCAAATAAAATAAGATTAAAACTGTGAAAACGCCCACCAAGCCATATCCCATGACTTTTAAGCCTGCTATTACTAATTCTGAAGTTGGGTGAAACATGGTATACCTCCTTAGTTCATTGCTAAAAGAATCATTGGAACAAGAGCCAAAATCATTCCACCTGCCACAATGGACCCTAGTTGCCCGGCTACGTTGGCGCTAATGGATTGCATTAGTACGAAGTTATGGGGATCCTCGTCTTTGGCCATTCGTTGGATGACCCGTGCAGACATGGGAAAGGCTGAAATCCCGGCGGCTCCCACCATCGGATTAATCTTATTTTTCATAAACAGATTGAGGAGCTTGGCAAATAATACGCCGCCGGCGGTATCAAAGATAAAGGCTAGTAAACCCATACCCATTATCATTAATGTATCAAAATTAAGAAATTTTTCGGCAGTCATGGTGGATCCAATGGTAATCCCCAAAACCAAAGTGACTAAATTGGCCAATTCGTTTTGAGCAGAATTGGATAACCTGGTCAATACACCACAGGCACGAATCAGGTTTCCAAACATCAGAGAACCAACCAAAGCAACACTGATGGGGGCAAGCAATCCGGCGATAAGGGTTATGACAATGGGAAACAAAATTTCCACAATTCGAGGAACATCGGTTTGCTTATAATCCATACGAATCAAACGTTCCTGGCGTGTGGTCAATAGTCTCACCACAGGAGGCTGGATTATAGGGACTAACGCCATATAGGAATAGGCAGCAACGGAAATGGGACCTAAATATTCCGGGGCAAAGATGCCGGCGACATAGATGGATGTTGGCCCGTCAGCTGCACCAATTATGCCAATAGATGCGGCTTCTTTTAAATCAAACCCCATAAAAATTGCAAACATGATGGTTGCAAAAATGCCAAACTGGGCAGCCGCTCCAAAGAAAAGCATAAATGGATTTTGGAGTAGTGGCTTAAAATCAATCATTGCTCCTACCGCAATAAATATTAGAACGGGAAATAGCTCATTGCTAATGCCGGCATTATATAGCACTGTCAAGAAGCCTCCCTCATTAATTGCGGAAGAAAGGGGGATGTTGGCCAATATTGCCCCGAATCCGATTGGTAGAAGTAGCATGGGCTCATAATCTTTTGCAATGGCTAGGTACATGAGTATTCCTGCAATCACAAACATAATCAGATTTTGATAGGTCAATTCAGCGAGGCCAACGCTTAAACTATTTGTAATTCCTTGCATCTTTTTCCTCCATAACATAAACAATAAATTCTAAATAATTCCTTTTCCTATCATACCGTAAAAGGTATATTTTTCAATTGTTTTTTTGAGATATATTGTATTCATGATAAAATGGCAATATGAAGTAGAAATGTAGGTACAAAAAAGAGGGTATGGTTGTAGAATTGGATTGCATATGCTAAAATAACAGTAATTTTCAAGGGACTGATATTGTGGGAAACCCGTTCATTACAACACAAAAATAAGGAGTATTTACTATGCTGACAAATAAAAATATTGTAATTGGAATCTGTGGCGGAATCTCAGCATATAAGGTGGTAGAGGTTGTTAGCCGACTGAATAAACTTCACGGAAACTTATCTGTGATTATGACGAAAAATGCAACAAAATTTGTGACTCCATTAACACTACGAGCCATTTCCCATCAACCGGTGATTACCGACATGTTTGAAGAACCGGAAAATTGGGATACGGAACATATTTCCTTGGCCCAAAAGGCGGATTTGTTTGTTGTAGCCCCTGCCACAGCTAATGTGCTAGGGAAAATTGCTGCCGGTGTGGCGGACGATATGTTGACTACCACTATCATGGCCACCAAGGCTCCGGTGTTATTTGTTCCGGCTATGAACACCGGCATGTATCAAAATCCCATTGTTCAAGACAACATAAACAAATTAAAACAGCATGGGTATTATGTAATGGAACCGGATGACGGCCTTTTGGCTTGTGGGACAACGGGGAAAGGCAGATTGCCGGAACCTCACAAAATTGTTGAAAAAATTATGGAACTTCTTGCACCAACTGGTGATTTTAAAGGAAAGCGCATTTTGATTACCGCAGGGCCAACGGTGGAACCCGTTGATCCTGTCAGGTTTATCTCCAACCGGTCTTCAGGAAAGATGGGTTATGCCATTGCACACAATGCAATAAGGCGAGGCGCACAGGTTGTCATGGTATCTGGTCCGGTAAATCTGCCTCCTCCAGAAGGGGCCCAAGTCATTTCTGTGAATACGGCAGATGAAATGTATCAGTCCGTTATGAAAAATTATGAGAATTGTGATGTTTTGATTATGATGGCTGCAGTTGCAGATTATCGTTGTGAGACGATTGCGGCCAACAAAATTAAGAAAACCCAAGATGACATGACCATACAGTTAACAAAAAACCATGATATTGCCGCTGAGCTAGGCAAAATAAAAGGGTCAAGGCTTCTAGTAGGCGCTTGCGCCGAAACAGAAAATCTGATGGAGAACGCCAAGAAGAAAATAAAGGCCAAGAATTTTGATTTGATTATGGCCAATGATGTGACCAAAGAGGGGGCAGGATTTGGCACGGATACCAATGTTGTTCAAATCCTCTCAAAAGATGGGCAAGTTACTATTTTGCCTTTGATGAGTAAAAACGAAGTTGCAGATCAATTAATGACAAAAATTGCAGAGCAAATGACACGATAGGAGAAAAGATGTCTAACATATATATTATTGGCCACAAAAATCCGGATACTGATTCAATTTGTTCTGCGTTGGCATACGCTGCCTTAAGAAATCGTACAGACTTGACCCAACAATACATTCCGGTTCGAATCGGGGATGTGTCTGCGGAGACAGATTTTGTGCTGAAGAAATTTGGTCTAACTCCCCCAAAATATATGGACAATGTTAAGGCTCAAGTTTTGGATCTGAAAATAAAGGAAGTGCCTACTGTGCCACGAAGTTTATCGCTAAAAAGCACATGGAATATAATGAAGGAAACGGAAATCACAACTTTGTGTGTCAGCAAAGGGGATTCCATTGTGGATGGGATTGTGACCATTGGCGACTTGGCAAGATCGTATTTAGAGCCTATTGATAACAAAGGCTTGGCCATTGCACAGACACCAATTGTTAATTTACTGGAAGTGCTGGATGGCATCTTGTTAGCAGGAGAATCGGAGGGGAATTATCATACAGGGAAGGTATTGGTTGGTGCAATGGATCCGGACACCATGAAAGATTATATTCATCCCGGAGATGCGATTATATTGGGAAACCGAACTGAGAATCAACTAAGTGCATTGGAAAGCGGCGCAAGCCTAGTAATCCTTTCCGGTGGGACAAAGCCGCGTTCCATGGTGGTTGAAGCAGCAAAAGGCTGTGGCGCAACAGTTATTTTGTCCCCCCACGATACCTTTCGAGTTGCCAATTTAATTAATCAGAGTTTTCCCATTCGTCATTTGATGAAAACCAATGACTTGGTAACCTTTGAACCGGAAGATTACTTGGAAGAGATCAAAGATACCATGACAGCAAAACGATATCGAAATTTTCCTGTCATTGATAATGAAGGAAAGTATCAAGGAATGATTTCCAGAGCTTTGCTGTTGAATTTGAAAAGGAAGCAAGTGATTTTAGTTGATCATAATGAACGGGGACAGGCCATTGATGGACTGGAGGAAGCAGACATTTTGGAAATTATCGATCATCATCGAATTGGTGACATTCAAACCACAGGACCGGTGGTCTTTCGAAACCAGCCTGTAGGGTGTACTGCAACGCTAATCACACAGTTGTATGGGGAAAACAAGGTGAAGATTTCCCCCAAAATGGCAGGCATTTTGTGTTGTGCGATTCTGTCGGACACGCTGATGCTGAAGTCGCCAACCTGCACTCCTCAAGATGTGGCAGCAGTAGAACAATTGGCTGGAATTGCCAATATTGAACCGATGAAACTTGCTATTGAAATGTTTCGGGCCGGCTCAAATTTGCAGAACAAAACAACAGAAGAACTTTTTCGGCAAGATTTTAAACGGATCAATAATGGAAAGGTTTCCATTGGAATTGGGCAGATAAATAGCCCGGACGTGGAGGAACTCCTTTCCATTAAGAAGAAACTTCAGGTATATATGGAAGGTGTGTTGGCCGAGGGTAGATATGACTATTTGTTTTTTATGTTGACAGATATTGCGGAAGAGGGAACCTGGTTGCTGTTTGCCGGAGACTGTGACGAATTAGTGGCCGCTACTTTTGATAAATTGCCAAAAGGCGGGTCTGTATATTTACCTGGAATCCTCTCAAGAAAGAAACAAGTGGTGCCTCCATTGCTCAATTCACTGAAACAAAGGCTTTAATAATTTTGTGTCACAATACAATTTATTTTCATAAAAATTGTATTGTGACACAATAATATGAAATATTGCAGGGTTAAGTGGAAACTTGGGATTGCAATTTTGTTTCAAAGTGGTAAGATAATTAAGAAATGTCAGAATTGCCGTATAATGTGCATATAAGTGTATATTGTATACTGACAATTTGGAACATTTTATTAATTATTTTTTTCTTTTTTTAGGAGGAATTATTATGAGTGAGTCAAAAAGTACCGAGCTCAAAAGAGGTATTAAGTCCAGACAGCTCGGCATGATTGCCATCGGTGGCGCTATCGGCACCGGCCTCTGGTTTGCCAGTGGTAATGCAATCAGTTCATCCGGTCCTGGAGGCGCGTTGCTTGCTTTCGGGCTGATGGGTATCGTCGTATTCTTCATGATGTCATCCCTGGGAGAAATGGCGACAGAGTTGCCCCTCACAGGATCATTTGAAGCATATGCCGGTCGTTTTATTGACCCTGCCTTTGCCTTCGCAGTAGGCTGGAACTATTGGTTTTCTTGGGCAATCACAGTTGCTGCAGAATTTGCGGCTGCTGGCCTGATTACCAAATTCTGGTGGCCGGATTTGCCAACCTATGTGGTTGCCATGATTTCGTTTGTACTATTGATGACATTGAACCTACTTACCACCAAGGCTTATGCCGAGGCAGAGTATTGGTTTGCCAGCATTAAAGTAATCACCATTATCGTATTCCTGATCGTTGGCGTTCTGATGATTTTTGGAGTGATTGGGAATCATACCAATGGATTCCAAAACTGGGTATTGGATGCTGGGGATGCTGGAAAAGCTCCATTTGTTGGTGGCATCAGTGCTATGCTGGGCATCTTCATGATTGCCGGCTTCTCCTTCCAGGGAACAGAAATTGTAGGACTTGCAGCAGCTGAAACTGAAAATCCTACAAAGAACGTACCAAAAGCCATTAAGTCAGTGTTCTGGCGAATCTTGTTGTTCTACATCGGATCCATTTTCGTTGCAGGCACACTGGTTCCCTTCACCAGCCCTGACATCTTGGGTGGTGGTGTTGACAATGTTGCCGCATCTCCCATGGTAGTTGTTTTCCAAAGTGCTGGGTTTGCAGCAGCAGCATCTGTAGTGAACGCTGTTATTCTGACTTCTGTACTGTCTTGTGGTAATTCCGGACTGTACACAGCCTCCAGAATGCTTCATGCTATGTCTGTCAGAGGAAATGCACCGAAGATGTTCTCTAATCTGAACAAACGTGGTGTCCCAGTAGCTGCGGTTTGGTTAACTGGGGCTATTGCAGCGGTATCTTTCTTCTCTTCCATGGTAGGCGAGCAAAAGATTTATTTGATTTTGCTGAATGCTTCCGCTATTTCTGGTTTCATTATCTGGTGGGGTATATCCATCTGCCACCTGAGATTCAGAAAAGCGTGGCTTGCACAGGGTCATACTGTTGGTGAACTAAAATACAAATCAAGATTTTATCCGTTTGGAAACTGGTTTGCACTGATTGTTGTTACCATCGTTATCTTTGGATGCAACATCTGGGTATTTGATTCAACCGACACTTTCTGGTTTGACTTTATTTCCAGTTACATTTTGATTCCGATTACACCGGCAATTTATCTGATTTATAAGTATGTCAAGAAGACCAAAGTCGTTCCTCTTACAGAGTGCGATTTCACGCCTCCGACGAACCTAGTTGATGATATGCCCGATGATGCGGATCTAGTAAAATAGTTGTAAATGTCGTGTTAACGATAAACAGGAATGGCGAAATGCCATTCCTGTTTTTTTCTGTCATTTTATTTGGTTCCAATGAATGTATTTGGTTATTGCCTTACTGGTTGAATAGGAGTATTATCTATGATAATGGAATAATATAGAATAAAGAAGAACAATTATCTTGCATTGCTTTAAAGGAAAAAGTAGGAGTGACAACGTTGTATATCGAAAAACAGAGAAAGTATTTTAGACTGACCAATATCAACCCAACGAGAATGATTGTATCCAGTTTTGCAATACTAATATTTTGTGGCGGATTATTGTTAAATCTGCCCATTGCATCTAATTCGGGAGACAGCATTGGCTTTGTCAATGCACTTTTCACCGCTACATCTGCGACCTGTGTGACGGGGTTGGTTATTGCAGATACATTAACACAGTGGACACTGTTTGGGCAACTTGTAATCATTGTGCTCATTCAGGTGGGAGGACTTGGCATTATTACTTTTGCTACATTTTTTTCGGCTGTTTTGGGTCGCAAGGTTGGGATGAAGGGGAGACTATTGGCGCAGGCATCCATCAGCGATTATAGTTTTACTGAAGTAGTAGCCATGATTAAAGGGATTGTGGTGATTACCTTTGTCATTGAATTATTAGGGGCAATTCTATTGGCAACCCAGTTTGTCCCCATGTTTGGTGCAAGGGGGATATACGTTTCCGTTTTCCAATCCATTTCATCTTTTTGCAATGCCGGTTTTGATTTAATGGGGGGATACAAAAGTCTAACAGCATTCAACGGAAATCCTATCATCCTGTATACAATGGCTGCACTGATTGTGGTTGGTGGGCTGGGATTTATTGTGTGGAAGGACATCTATGAATATCATGTGAACCATACCTTGTTTTTGCATACCAAAGTTGTGCTATTGATGACTATCTTGTTAATATTTGGAGGAGCAATATTTTTTCTTGCCCAAGAGTACTCTAATCCTGCCACAATGGGGCAGTTAAGCTTTTTTGAAAAATTGAATGCTTCCATATTTCAGTCTGTTACCACCCGTACTGCAGGATATAACAGCATAGATTTGAATGGAATGACAGAAGTCTCTAAGATGTTTTCCGTTTTCCTTATGTTTATCGGTGCGGCTCCTGGTTCGACCGCTGGTGGGATAAAGGTAACTACTTTTGCCATTGTCATAATGGCAATGGTGTCCAACATCAAAGGGAAAAAAGATACGGTGATTCTTAAAAGAAGGGTTGAACAGGAAATTGTTAATAAATCCTTAGCAATTATGGGATTAAGTATGGTACTGGTATTTACTATGACAACCATTATTATTTCCATTGAAGATCTTCCCTTTGTCAATGTTCTGTTTGAGTGCACTTCGGCATTTGGTACCGTAGGACAGTCTACAGGGATTACGCCGACACTTCAGAGTTCCAGCAAGCTATTGTTGTCATTCTTAATGTTCTTAGGACGTGTGGGACCCTTAACCTTTGCAGTAGCTCTTGCTATGAGGGACAAAAAAACCCTTCAGAATGCAATTTATCCTGAAGGGAAAATCATGGTTGGTTAGATTATCATGTGATGAAAACCGATTTGATGGTTTGGGGAAATTACTATTTGTTTCCGATGAATACTCGGCGCAAGGACTTCTTGTTCTCCTGATTAGAAATAAGAATGACGGAATCACCTGATAACAGTAGAAGTTCTGGATCCGGTTGGAACAACTCACTTCCTTTAATGACTGAAACCAAAATACATTCTTTTGGCATTTTGATATCGCAGACTCTCTTGTTTAGCACAGGGGAGTCTCTTGTTATTTCAATTTCACTGATGATAATTTGATTATTCTTGATTTTTGCCAAGGTAACCATACCGTCATAATCGACGACTTCTTCAATCAATTCAGAGATAATTGAAGTACTGTTCACTGTCATATCAACCCCAAGTTTCTGAAAAACTTTGGCGTTTTTTGGATTGTTCACCCGAGCAATGGTTTTTTTTGCATGAAGATTGTTTTTGGCCAATTGACATGAAATCAAATTTTCTTCATCTAATCCGGTAACGGCAATAAAGAAATCCGCATCTTCCGCTTCCGCATCTCTTAAAATATTTATTCGTGTTGCATCTCCGTGATAAACCGGAATGTTTAATTCATCTGATAAATCTTGGCATCGTTCTTTTTTTAGTTCAATAACCACAATTTCGTGATGGAAGGATTGCAGTGTTTTAACTAAATAGTATCCAACTTTCCCACCGCCGGCAATGACTATTTTCATTTTTCACCTCATATCTTTCTTGCAAAGACAATTTCGTCATCTTCTTCTAAACGGAGGGTAGGGTTGGTGAACTCCAACTCTCCGTCCCTAATAACACCAAGGATATGTACATCTTTTGGATGGGGAATATCTTTTAGTAGGGTACCATCATCCCCGATATCCACTTTTTGATATCCAAAATCAACCCCGACTTTTAAATCAAAAAAGAAAGACTTACAGCCAACCTCACCAAGCATCAAAGCTCGAAATTCCTTGACGGTCATATTGGTAGGACATACCGAATTCACACCAAACTGATATAGGACTTCTTCCCGGACCGGATCTTGAACTCTGGCAAAGATTTTTGGTACATTGAAAATTTCTTTGGCAACCTGACAAGCCATGGCGTTGATATTATCATCCGGGGTGGCGGCCACAAGACCGTCTGCAGTTTCGATTCCTGCCTCTTTTAGAACCTCCTCATCAATGGGGCTTCCCCATACCGTAATTCCACGAAAATTTTGACCAAGTAATTCAAAATTTTGGCTTTCTTCGTCTACAACAGAAATGTCATGACCTTCTTCGGACATGAGTTGGGCAAATCCAGACCCGACTTTACCACATCCAACAACAACAATTTGCATAATTTCCTCCTGGTACCACGATTCTTATCCGGCAAAAAAAGCGGAAATCGGATGCATGGTTACGTTACGATTTTGAAAAGTTGAGAAATATTTAAAACCGCTGCTTTGCGCAGAGTCGATGGCATCTTTAAAGTGAAAAGCTAAATCCGATGGATGGTGGGCATCGGAACCAAAGGTGAGCACCTCGCCTCCCAAGGCATGATATCGTTGCAAAATTTCTTTGGAAGGATGGGTCCGACCATTCAGGCCATAACGATAGCTGGAGGTGTTGATTTCTAATCCTTTTCCCTGGGCAATTAATAGCTTGAGAATGGATTCAATAATCTCCATAGATTCCGTGTAATCTGCGCCAAGGCTAATATATCGGTCGATTACGTTCATATGGCCCAGAACGTCAAAATCAGAATATTCTTTGAGACAATCATATACATAACTGTAGTATGAAGGCAAGATTTTTTCTTGAATCATCTCTTGGTAATTGGCAGTATAAAGGTCAACCCCATTAAAGGAATGAAAGGAACCAATGATAAAGTCGTAAGAAAAACCGTTGGCGGCGGCACGACACTTGCTCATGATGGGTTCGTGCTGAATGCCAATTTCAAGTCCTTTTATTATTTTGATATCGGAAGCATATTTTATTTCGGCAGCCAGTAATGCCTTATGATATTCCACAAAATCTACTTCGAATGGATAGTTTGGGTCGGGATAATCAGGATCATAGTGATCCGTAATGGCTAATTCTCTGATTCCTTTTTCTATAGCTCCTTGAATCATTTCATCCATTGAAGTAGAAGAATCATCTGAAAAATCAGTATGTGAGTGGTAGTCGTACATTGGTTTCCTCTTTTCTAGTGATTGTTTTATACGGGAGATAGTATATCATAAAGTGTTGAGTTATGGACCAATATCTGTTAATATTTCCATGAGGTAAACCACATGAATAATAGAATCATCATCATAGACGGAAACAGCTTGTTAAACCGTGCATACTATGCGATGCAACGGCCGATGATCACCAAAGAGGGGCTATACACCCAGGGCGTGTACGGCTTCCTTAATATGCTCCAAAAAATAAAACGAGATTATGACAGTAGCTATATCGCCGTGGCATTTGACCGAAAAGCCCCAACCTTTCGCCATTTGGAATATGAAGAGTATAAGGCTGGGAGGAAGAAAATGCCTCCGGAACTGGCGATGCAGTTACCCCTACTGAAAGAAGTCTTAGATGCGATGAAAATCAAAATGCTTGAAATAGATGGATTTGAAGCGGATGATATTATTGGCACCATCTCTCGGGAAGCGGAAGAAAAAGGTTTGGAGCCTCTGATTATTACCGGAGACAAGGATGAGCTACAACTGGCATCCAAAAAGACAAAGGTCATTATTACAAAAAAAGGTATTTCAGAGTTTGAAATCCAAGATAGAAATTCGATGATTGAAACTTACGGGTTTCCTCCGGAAAATTTCATTGATTACAAAGGTTTGATGGGAGATTCTTCAGATAATATTCCCGGATTGCCCGGTGTTGGAGAAAAGACAGCAAGAAAACTCATCATTCAATATGGAACGGTGGAAAACCTGATTGACCATGTTGAAGAAATTGAAAATCAACGACTTCGCCAGATTATTGAAGACAATCAGCAGATTGCCCTTATGAGCAAAAGGTTGGCAACGATTGTTCGGGAAGTGCCCATCGAAATGGATTTTGATCAGTATCTGTGGGAAACTCCGGATTACAAGAAATTAATTGAATTATATTTGAAATTAGAATTTAATAGTCTTATAAAGAAGCTACCACAATCCCAATCCACCCAAGGAAGGCCATCTGCAGCAAAAGATGGTCCGGAGGATACAAAGCTATCTACCTCAGATGAAACCCAAATTACTTTTGAGACGGTTGAATCTTCTCAAGATGTTGAAACACAAGGAGCATCCGTGGCAATTGCCATGTCCATCCCTTTAGGGCTGGAAGATTTGAGGGAACAACTTGTGGAGAACAGTGATATTACCATTAAGGTTTTTCATGATGGAAACCATAAGGCGCCCCCCATGGTTCAGGGAGTAGGAATGATCACTTCTGGCAATTATTACTTTATTGAATCGGGCAGTATTCACCAATTGGTGCAGTTGCTTATTGCCAAAAAAGTATGGTATTGCGGCCATGACTTAAAAGAAGATTATTATGCATTGTTTTGCCTAGGCATAAGACAATTTCAAACCAAGTATGACACGGCGGTTGCCCAATACTTGTTGGATTCTTCTAGAAGCAACTATTCGCTGAAGGTTCTTGGACAGGAATACTGTCGAATGGATTTCATTGAATCAGAGGAGTTGCCGATTCGTGGATACAGTTGGTGTCACTTGGTGCAACAGATTCAAAAGGTGCAAAGTCTTCGTATCAATGAAGAAAATATGGAGAAAGTGTATCGTGAAGTAGAATTGCCTTTGATTGAACCCATGGCTTTTTTAGAATTCACCGGCTTTAAGCTGGATGCCAAAACTTTAATGGTAACAGGAGAGGGGATTCGTACGAAAATTGAAGAAATCACCCAGACCATATACGAAATGGCGGGGGAAACCTTTAATATTAATTCCCCATCTCAGTTGGGACCAATTCTTTTTGATAAACTGGGATTGCCTACCGGCAAAAAAACCAAAACGGGCTATTCCACCAATGCCGAGGTGTTGGATAATTTAAAGGACAAGCACGAAATCATCCCCTTGATTTTGGAATACAGAATGCTGACCAAACTGAAGGGGACCTATATTGATGGGCTGTTGCCCCTCATACATCAAGATGGAAAAATCCATGCTCATTTTAATCAGACTGTAGCATCTACGGGAAGAATCAGCAGCAACGAGCCGAATTTGCAGAACATACCCATTCGCCAAGAGCCGGGACGATCGATTCGGAAGGCATTTGTTCCTTCATCTGATGATTTTGTACTTCTTGGAGCAGATTACTCCCAGATTGAGCTTCGCATTTTGGCGCATTTAAGCGGAGATCCAGCTTTAATTGAAGCATTTAATACAGGAGAAGATATTCATAAATTAACGGCAGCAAGGGTGCTTGGCGTTCCTGAAGATCAAATTACCATTGCTGATCGAACCAAGGCGAAGGCTGTAAATTTTGGGGTCATTTATGGTATGAGCGCCTTTGGGTTATCCTCAGAGTTGAATATTTCCAGAAAAGAAGCGGACCAGTACATTAAAGCCTATTTTGAAAAACACACGAAGGTGAAAGAATATATGGATGGACAGGTAGCTTCTGCCAAAGAATTGGGGTATGCCACCACAATTTTCGGAAGAAAGCGGTTCATCCCGGAAATCACCGCATCTAATTTCATGGTGCGACAATTGGGAGAGCGGTTGGCCATGAACAGTCCCATACAGGGAAGTGCTGCCGATATTATTAAAATTGCCATGATTCGAGTCTATGAGGCACTTAGAGATGGACATTTTAAATCCAGATTGATTCTTCAAGTACATGATGAGTTGATTCTGGAGGTGTACAAAGAAGAATTACCTATAGTCACCAAAATTCTTAAGGATGGAATGGAGCATGCCGTCACCTTGGATGTAAAAGTAGATGCCGCTTTTCATCAAGGAAAGAATTGGTATGATTTGAAATAGAAACAGGTGAAGAATGAAAACGATTGGGATTACCGGTGGAATTGGCAGTGGCAAATCCACGGTAACAGAATTTTTACGAAGAAAAGGATTCTGGGTTGTTGATGCTGATTTGATTGCTCGGGAAATTGTTGAGCCGGAACATCCGGCATTACAAAAGTTGGTACAACGGTTTGGCAATGAGATTTTAAGCGCGGACGGAACCCTTAACCGAAAACGGCTTGCCGAACTTGCTTTTTCCGGACCGGATGAAAAAGATGCTTTAGACAGCATTACCCACGGTGTTATTGTATCAACCATACAGGAAGAACTGCATCAGATTCGTATCAATTATCACCCCGACCTCATATTTGTGGATGCGGCGCTGATGATAGAAACAGGCCTTTATAAATCAATGGATGAAATCTGGCTGATTGTTGCAGACGAAAAGGTGAGAGTTGAAAGAGTTATTGCAAGAGATAATATTGAGGCTGAGCAGGTGACTCAACGGATGAAACTGCAACTATCAGATCAGGAAAAATCAAAATATGCCAGTCGCATGATTGATAATTCAACCACTTTGAATGAACTATATCGTGTAATCGAGAGGACGCTAAAGGAATATGAAGCTGTTTAAAAAAGACAATCTATTTATACCACTCATTGAAACACCACAAGCCCCAAAGCCACATGGGAAATGGATTGGATTAGTGGGTGCTGGCATTTTTTTGACCTTAGTGATTGGTTCCATCTTTTTTGTCAATGGTAGTTTAATACCGACAGAGGATGATACGGAATATCAGACATCTAAAGAAATCCTGCTCCCCATGGTTAATGTATCCACATTAAACCCGTTAGCGTCTAAGGATGAAGACACCTATTACATTTCTAAGTTGATTTATGACAGCCTCTTTACCATGGATAAAACCCTAACGCCAACTCCACAGTTGGTGGATAGTTATAAAATAAACAGGGATTCTAAATCAATCACCCTAACGTTGAAGGAAGGGGTAAAATGGCATGATGGTAAAACCCTGAAAGCTGTGGATGTTGCATATACCATTGCTGCATTTCAGGCTGCCGGAGCAAAGTCTTTATATAACAACGATATAGAGACCATAGACCGTACTACGGTAATCAGCACTTATAAAGTACAGATATTTTTTGCAGATGGGAATAACATGGGCTTGGATTTGTTGACTTTCCCAATTTTACCGAAACATCAGTTTGACAGCGTATACACGGCAATTAAGAAGACTAGCGGCTTCAAACCTATTGGAACCGGTACATACAAGTACAAAAAATATGATTCAACCACCAAACTGGTACTCAGCGCATTTAAGGATTATTACGGAGACCTTGCAACGAACAAAATTACCTTCCAAGTACTGCCTAACAAAAAGAGTTTCTTTAATTTACTGAAGGCAAGTAACTTGTCTTTGATTGTATCCAAATCAGGGGATAGAGCTGCGGAATTCTCCGGCGAGGATGTGACCATTGATGACTTTCCTTCAAACCAGGAGGAATATATAGGGTTTAATTTTTCTCAGGAGGATTTGTCTAATAGTAGCGTTAGAAAGGCAATTGCCTACTCTTTAAATCCTCAAGAGGTAATTGATGAATGCTATTATGGTAGTGGGGTTACCAACGAAAATATTTATTTCCCCGGATATCTTGGCGTAGACCCATTAAAAGACCAATATTCCTCTAATGAGCCCGCGGCTGCAGATTTATTGAAACAAGCCGGATACAAGGACACAAATGGGGACAATTACCTGGAAAATCCTGGTGGCGATTTGGTAACTTTGCGTATTTTAGTCAACAGTAATAACCACTCCCGAGTTTTGGCTGCCAAAATGGTTAACAAATCTCTCAAGGAAATTGGAATTCGAAGTACCATAACAAAAGTCGCCTGGGATACATATCTATCCGATTTGAAGTCCGGGAATTTTGATCTCTATCTTGGTGGAATGAAATTGTCTACGGCTATGGATTTTCGAGATTGGTTGTCCGGAGGGGGAACGTATAATTATATTGGATACAATAACAGCAAACTAGATAACTTATTGGATAATATTCGAAGCGGGGAAACCCCTGAACAAATGAAAGAAACATATGGCAATATTAGAGAAATATTGCATGATGATTTGCCATATTTTTGCTTGTTGTATAAGACAACCGGGGCGATTTCTTCACCGGCGCTGATAGGAGATGTTCAGGCTACCTTTGATGACTATTACAAAGGTTGTGAAACGTGGTACTGCCAATATGAAGTAACAGAGGATACCACATCAGATGAATAAAAGAAAATCCTATATAAATTCGGGTTTCCTGCTTAATTGTTGTTGACAAAATCATTGATTTTATATATTGTATCTAAGGTATCCGATATGCGCCCGTGGCGGAATCGGCAGACGCGCACGTTTGAGGGGCGTGTGAGTAACATCGTACCAGTTCAAGTCTGGTCGGGCGCACCATCGAAACAAAAAGTCTTATGATAAGGCTTTTTTGTTTTTTTGCTGCACATTTTGGGTTTGAAAGTCCAGCTTTTATCTTTTTTCCTTATTCTGGTGTTTTTTAACCAACCTGTGAGGAAAAAAATCGCTGTAATTTCATAAGAGGAGTTGACGATTACCGATTGATAGTGCTATAATTACGAAGTCGCGCCGGCGTGATGGAATTGGCAGACGTGCGGGATTCAAAATCCCGTGGTGGTAACACCGTGTGGGTTCGACCCCCACCGCCGGCACCACAACTAATAAATGAAGAACCAATGTGATAGGAGGAAATAGAATGGATCAACTAGTAACATTTGGACCACTGCTTCTCTTGATAGTGATTATGTACTTTTTGTTAATTAGACCACAGAGAAAAAGGGAAAAATCAGTAAACGAAATGCGCAGAAACCTTCAGGTTGGAGATGAGATCATCACCATCGGTGGATTGTGCGGCAAAATTGTTAAGACGAAAGAGGAGACCATTGTTATTCAGGCGGGAGCCGATAAGGTGAAGTTTGAGATGATGAGATGGGCGGTCTCAAAAGTTGTAGATGGTGCAGCGAAGCCTGACATCAAAGTAACTGAAGATTCGGCAACTCCTGTGGAGGAAGAGCCTAAAAAAGCTTTGCCAAAGCGAATGAAAAAAGCTTCATCCCCCGAAAAAGACAAAGAATAATTTATCAAAAAGAATCTGAAAAGCCTTCTTTCGCTGAAGGCTTTTTTCTTTGTTTGAATTGAAAAATCAATCGTTTGGGCTTGTTAAAACGGAGAAAAAGTAGTAAAATATACATTAATGCAAAAATATTTATAAGGTGGGTAATTATATGTCAGATTTTTGGAAAAAGGTATTGGCGCTATTGGTAATCGTAGTCATTATTTTAGGTGGCATCCTTACGGTAAAAGGAATTGGTCCCATTGAGCCTTTGAAAGACCAAATCCAACTCGGCTTGGACATTAAAGGCGGCGTCTATGTTGTTATGGAAGCCCAGACGGATCTAACGGGAGATGATCTAACGGATTTGATGGAACAAACCAAGGCGGTTATTGAAGAGCGTGTAGACCAAATGGGGCTAGTGAATCCAATTGTTACAATTGAAGGACAAAAGCGAATTCGAGTTGAACTTCCGGGGGCTGAGAATGCGGAAGATGCCATCGCCCAGATTGGAAAAACAGCGCAACTAAAATTTACCTTGGCAGACGGAACCTTTGTGCTGGATGGGGGAAGTGTCAAAGATGCTGTCACCCAACAGGATACGGAGAATGGTGGGTATGCCATTGGATTAACTTTTGATACGGAAGGTGCCAAAGCGTTTGAAGCTGCAACAAAAAAGGCTTTGGCTGGCACAGTGGTGCCAACCATTACAGATAACGGCACTTTGGTAGGCAGTTCAGCGATTGTTATTACTTTGGACGGACAGGTGATTTCTGCGCCAGAGGTTCAAGAAGTGATTTCCGGTGGAGAATGCGAAATTTCCGGTGGAACCGGTGGGTTTTCCCAAGATGAGGCAACAAATCTGGCAGCCTTAATACGAGGCGGGTCATTGCCTGTGGAATTGCAAGAGGTTACTTCGTCAGTACAAACTGCCACGGTTGGCCTAAATGCACTTCAGATGAGTCTTTATGCCGGGGGAATTGGATTCTTGCTGATTTTCCTGATTATGTTGTTTGGCTATCGCTTGATGGGGTTTGCTGCAAACATTGCCCTTTGCTTGTATGTATTGTTGATTCTTGTAGCGATGATACTGATGGGGAGTGTATTAACTTTGCCGGGTATGGCAGGTATTATCGTCTCAATTGGTATGGCGGTGGATGCAAATATCATTATATTTTCCCGGATTAAAGAAGAAATCGTTGCGGGGAAAACCATACGGGTTGCCATGCATACCGGATTTAAACGTGCATTAAGCCCAATTATTGACTCCCAGTTAACTACTTTTTTAACTGCGATTATCCTGTATCAGGTTGGAACCAGTGGTGTGAAAGGGTTTGCGCTTACGTTGATGATTGGTATTTTTGCCAGCGTCTTTACGGCAATCTTTGTAACTCAATTGATTTTGGATATTTTGGCTTCCAGCCCTCGATTTTCCAAAAATAAGTTTTTTGGAATCCACGAAGACGGAACACCAATGCTGAAAATAAAAAAACAGTTTCACGTCATCAAGCACCGCAAAATATACTATATTGTTAGTGTTGTCATCATAGCCACAGGACTATTGGTTGGTGGAGTTAGAGGATACAACTTGGGAATTGATTTTACCGGTGGAACCATGATGAATATTGACATGGGCAAGCAGGTTGCTACTCAGGAGATAAAAGATATTTTCAGTAAGTATGATGTGGACCCGGATCAGATGCAGATTGTTTACTCAGGGGAAAAACTGGAGACCGTGATTATCCGAACGAAAGAAGCCTTGGACAACGATGTGCGAGGAGAGATTATTAGCGATTTTAAAGATAAATATGGCATTTCTGACGATGATGTTCTAGGGATTGAGTTGTTTGGACCATCGGTTGGGAAAGAACTGCAAGGCAATGCGGTGAAAGCAATTATTTTGTCCATCATAGGCATGCTGCTGTACATACGATTCCGATTCCGGGAATGGAAATTTGGTGCTGCGGCCATATTAGGAGACCTTCATGATATCTTGCTTGTGGTTGCATTTTATGCGATTTTCCAGATTCCTGTTAACAATCCATTCATTGCGGGTATACTTACAGTGCTAGGTTATTCAATAAATGACACCATTGTTATCTTTGACCGGGTGAGAGAGAACTTCCGCTTCATGCGGAAGGAACCCACCGCGGATGTTTTGGATATTAGTATTAATCAGACTTTGTCCCGTTCCATTATGACTTCTGTGGCTACCGTCGTGGTCATGATTCCTCTGTATTTTATGGGTGGATCATCTATTCGGGAATTTGTATTACCTTTGATGGTTGGTATTATGGTAGGGACCCTGTCCTCCATCTTTGTTTGTAGCCCCTTGTATTACGATTTTTCCAATTTTCGAAAAAAATCCAGTTATCAAAGGCATGTGGAAAAAAACAAAGGCAAAAAACTGGTAGAACCAGTGACCACAGAGGCAAAAAAAATTGAAAAACCCGTTGTGGAGGAAGTCGTTGTAGAGGAAATGAATGAAATCTTAGTGGAGGACATGTCGGTTTTGGATCAGCCGGTGAAGGCAAAGACAAAATCCGGTCCGACAAAAACAACAAAACACAACAAAAAAGGCAAAAAAGGGAATAGGAGATAAACGGCCCCATGGAAAGCAGGCAGGATTTTTTAGATGAAATCATAAAAATCAATCCCAAATATGACATAGAATTAATTGGGAAAGCTTTTGATGTGGCAGAAAAAATGCATACCGGCCAAATGAGAAAATCCGGAGAGCCTTATCTTATTCACCCAATTTCAGTCACTAAAATTCTTGCAGAACTTGGCATGGATGACAATACGTTGGTTGCCGGACTTATGCATGATGTAGTGGAGGATACTGCCTATACCGAAGAAGATCTGGCCAGAGACTTTGGTGAAGAAGTTTGTCTGTTAGTGGATGGGGTGACCAAGTTAGGCACAATTGCCTTTGATAATAAGGAAGAAAAACAGGCAGAAAACCTGCGAAAGATGTTTTTAGCCATGTCCAAGGATATTCGCGTTCTCATTATTAAATTGGCGGATACCTTGCATAACTTGCGCACAATAAATTATCTGTCTGACGATAAAGTGAAGGAAAAATGCAGAGATACCTTGGACATCTATGCACCTTTGGCCAGCAGACTTGGCATGTATGCCCTAAAATTTGAACTGGAGGATATTGCCCTAAAAAATCTGTATCCGGAAGCTCATGATAAATTGGTGTCCAATTTGGCCGCACAAAAAGAGGAACGGCAGCATACGCTGGATCATATTGTAGAGGATATTATTGAAGCCTTGGATGACCTTGGAATCCGCTATGAAATATCCGGCCGAACCAAAAATCTTTATAGCATCTACAAAAAAATGGAATATCAGCGGAAGTCGCTGGATGAAATTTTTGATCTCATGGCAGTGAGAATCATTGTTGAATCGGTAAAAGATTGTTACGCGGTTTTGGGGATTGTTCATACTCTTTGGACCCCCATTCCCGGCCGTTTTAAAGACTACATCGCCATGCCCAAGCAAAATCTATATCAATCTATCCATACCACAGTCATCGGTGACAATGGCAAACCCTTTGAAATTCAAATCAGAACTTATGAAATGCATCGGGTTGCCGAATATGGTATTGCTGCCCATTGGAAGTACAAGGAGGGCATTGCCAGCGATAATGAAGAAGTAAAACTAGCTTGGTTGAGACAAAGTTTGGAATGGCAAAAGGACATGGACGATCCCAAAGAGTTCATGGAATCTTTAAAAGTCGATTTATTTGAAAACCAAGTGTTTGTTTTTACACCAAGGGGGGATGTGTTGGAATTGCCTGCTGGATCCACTCCTTTGGATTTTGCATTTAAAATTCACTCAGGTATTGGTGAAAAATGTGTGGGTGCCAAGGTAAACGGCAAAATGGTGCCAATCGATCACCCCCTGGAAAACGGCACAATCGTTGAAATTGTAACATCCCCAAACTCTAGAGGACCTAGCATTGATTGGTTAAAAATTGCAAAGAGCAGCACTGCCCGTAATAAAATCCGTCAGTTTCTCCGAAGGGACAATAAATCCGGGGATATTGAAAAAGGAAAAGATGCCATAGACAAATATGTTCGTAAAAAAGGCTATGACCCAAGACAAGTGCTTAGAAATATGTACATCATTCGGTTTGTGAAAGAGAACAAGTTGAGTGGAACGGATGAGCTTTATGCACAGATTGCCAATGGGGGATCTTACGTAAGCAAAGTAGCCACTGCCTTATTCAAGTACTATAACGAGGACAAAAAAGAAGACATCAAAAAAGAAACCAATGACATTGAAGTATTGGTAGAAGATAAAGGGAAAAAAGAGAAAACCGTTCCTCGGGACAAAGTCGGGGTCACCGTAAAAGGCGTGGACAATTTGATGATTCGGGTGTCAAGGTGTTGTAATCCGGTACCGGGGGATGAAATTGTTGGGTATATTACCAAGGGAAGAGGAATTTCTGTCCATCGTAAAGATTGTACCAATATTACGTCTTTACCGGAAGAAGAAAAGCAAAGATTTATTGATGTTGAATGGGATACCACGGAAGAGAAATCCTATAACGCAGACATTACCATTGTTGCGGAAGATCGAAAAGGATTGTTCTCTGACATTTCAAAGGTGTGCGAAAATATGGATGTTCATATTTCCGGTGTCAATGCAAAAAGTTCAAAAGAAAAAACTATTCATATTATTTTAACACTTTCAATTTCCAATACAGCCCAGATGAAAAAGATCCTTCGCACCCTACATGGAGTTGCCGGGGTCTCTGAAGTATATCGGGCAAAAAGCTAATTTCTCTGACAGAATGACAGGAGGAACCATGGTCATTAAAAACATGCCAAGCGGACCATTAATGGTTAACACCTATTTGGTATATGATGAAAAAGAAAAAAAGGGTTTCGTTGTAGATCCGGGAGGATACAATCCGGCACTTTCCCAATTCGTAAAAGATAACGAAATATCCATTGAGTATATTATTTTAACCCATGGCCATAGCGATCATATCGGAGGCGTTTCTCAGCATTTGCTGGATTTCGACAATGCGAAAGTTGTCATTTCTGCAGCAGATGCAAAAATGGTTGAATCTGCAGAATTAAATATGTCTCGAATGGTGTTCCAAACGGGCATTGAATTTGAACCGGACCTTCTTGTGAGGCAGAATGACATTTTGCAAGTAGGATCCATGAAGTTGAAGTTTCTCATGACGCCAGGCCACACACCCGGTGGGATGTGCATTGTGGTGGATGAGGTGGTATTTAGCGGAGATACTCTTTTTTATGGTTCTGTTGGCAGAACGGACTTTCCGGGCAGCTCCTTTGAACAGCTTTCCACCTCTATTCATCAGCAACTTTTTGTTTTGCCGGATGATATGAAGGTATACCCGGGACATATGGGAACAACCACCATTGGATTTGAAAAGAGGAACAATCCATTTGTATAAACTGTTCATTTCCAATACTGATAAGTTACATGAATATGAGGAGTTGCTTAAACTCTTTTTACCTACGGATGAATTTGTACTACTTCCTGAAGAAGATGCGAATCGTGCCGATGCAACCTTCACTTATGATGGGAACAAGAATCGATTAAAAGCACAGTTGTATCAATTTTTAAGGGAAAAGACCGGAGTCCATCCGCCGTGGGGGATTATAACCGGAATACGTCCTGTGAAAATGACAGGAGAGTTGTTGCGGAAGACGAAGGAGCCCAATCAGGTATTCAACATTTTGATGGATGAATATCTTGTCACGAGACCGAAGGCGCTGGAAGTGATGGATATTCTTTTGCATCAACAACAAACCGTGGCATTGCCATCAAGCCGGAGCGTTGGAATTTATGTAGGGATTCCGTTTTGCCCGACTCGGTGTTCTTACTGCTCTTTTACATCCAATCCGTGGGAAAAGGATGAAGTGGAGAGATATTTGGATGCCCTAATCACTGAAATCCAGTATGTTGCAAGGGCTATGAAGGAAAAACGGTGGTATGGGGAGTCCATTTACATAGGCGGCGGAACCCCCACCACTTTGTCAGAGGATCAGTTGGCGCGGCTATTCGGGCAAATGAAAGAATCGTTTGTAAATCCCAATTTAGTGGAGTATTGTTTGGAAGCCGGCAGGCCGGATACGATTTCTCCGGAAAATATGAATTTAGCTGCTCAATTTGGCATCAATCGGGTTAGCATAAACCCTCAGTCCATGCATGAAGAAACCTTGCGGAGAATTGGCAGAGAACATAGTGTGAAGCAGGTTTATGAAGCCTTCGAAATGGCCAGATCTGCAAAAATACCATGCATCAATACAGATATTATTGCCGGACTGCCCGGTGAGGGGCCCCATGATTTTGCCAAAACCCTTTCAGAAATGATTGGGCTAAAGCCGGAGAATATTACGGTACACACTTTGGCTATGAAACGGACCTCCCGGTTAACTGAAGGGAACAAAAATTTTCATTTTGAGCAGGGGGCGGTGGTGGCTGCAATGCTTGAGGATGGAAAGCAACGACTTAGAGAAGCCGGGTATCTCCCGTACTACCTATATCGACAAAAACAAATGGCCGGCGGCTTGGAAAATGTGGGATATTGCCTACCTGAATTTGATGGCCTGTATAATATTCGGGTGATGGAAGAAAATCAAACCATTATTGCCATGGGTGCCGGAGGGATTTCCAAAGCTTATTTTCCTGAGGAAAACAGGTTGGAACGGATACCCAACGTATCAAATTACCAAATTTATATAGAAAGACTGGAAGAAATGATATTGCGTAAAGAAAACAATTTATTTAGGAGGTTTTAACATGCTAACCAATGCACCTAGGGGAACAAAAGACATGCTGCCTAGCGAGGCGCACAAGTGGCACTATATTGAGGAAGCATATCGAGTTCATTGCGCCCGATATGGATTTAAGGAAATGCGCACCCCTGTGTTTGAACATACAGAACTTTTTACCAGAGGGGTTGGAGATACCACGGATATCGTTCAAAAAGAAATGTACACTTGGACCCAGGCGGATCGAAGCTTAACCCTTCGACCGGAAGGTACTTCCCCGGTAGTCCGTGCGTTTGTTGAGCACAAACTATATGCAGAACCGCAACCGTCGAAGTTTTACTATGATATTCCCTGCTTTCGATATGAAAAGCCACAATCGGGAAGGTTGCGAGAATTTCATCAGGTTGGGGCTGAGGTGTTTGGAACAAACAATATGATGGCGGACAGCGATGTCATTGCATTGGCCTATGATTTTATTAACCAGTTGGGCATTAAAGACATTGAACTTCAAATCAATAGTATTGGCTGTCCTGTTTGCAGAGAAAATTATAAAGATGCATTACGAAATTTTCTAAAACCAGTATATGAGCAACTTTGCGATACCTGCAAAGATCGTTATGAACGAAACCCAATGAGAATTTTGGATTGCAAATCACCGGTGGATCAGGAACTGATAAAAGGCGCCCCCACCATGTTGGAGTACCTTTGCGAGGAATGTGAAACCGCTTTTACAGATTTGAAAAAAAACTTGGACGCTATGGAAATTCAGTATGTGGTAAACCCGGGCATTGTTAGAGGATTGGATTACTACACAAAGACGGCCTTTGAATTTATCACCACCAGTATTGGTGCACAAGGCACTGTGTGTGGAGGTGGACGGTACGATCACCTGAGTGAGGAACTGGGTGGTCCACCTATCCCGGGTGTAGGGTTTGGTATGGGAAAAGAAAGATTGTTGCTCCTCATGGAAGCCAACGGTATTAAAATTCCAGAACCGGAAGGTGCGGATGCATTTATTGCGGTGATGGGAGATGCAGCCAAAGAATTTGGACTAAAATTAATGGGGATTCTACGAAGAGAAGGATTCGCGGTGGAAATGGATTGTATGGCCCGAAATTTAAAGGGACAATTCAAATATGCAGATCGCTTGGCAGTAAGAAATACCATCATTATTGGTGAAGATGAATTAAAAGCAGGGGTTGTTGCAATCCGAAATATGAAACAATCAGAGCAACGGATGGTTCCCTTTGATCAAATCGTTGAAGCGTTAAAAAAGTAGGAGAAAAGAATGTCAAATGTATACAAACGGACCCATATGTGTGGGACCTTGAACATGAATCATCTGAGGGAGCATGTTGTTTTAAACGGTTGGATCCAAAAACGAAGGACTCTTGGCGGATTGATCTTTTGTGATTTGCGGGATAAAACCGGTATTGTGCAAATTGTTTTTGATGACAAAATCCCCGAGAAAATATTTCAGCGTGCCGATAGCCTTCGAAGCGAATATGTCGTTGGTGTCAAGGGTATTGTGAAGGAAAGAACAGCTAAAAATACCCAACTGCCCACAGGAGACATTGAAATCTTTGCTGATGATTTAATCATTTATTCAGAGGCGGAGACACCACCGATTTATATAAAAGACGATGACAACGTGGATGAAAATCTTCGGTTGAAATATCGATATTTGGATTTGAGAAAACAAAAGATGCAAAATAATCTAAAATTCAGACATGATATTTGTATGGTGGCTCGAGCGTACTTTAGCAATCAGGGATTCACAGAAATTGAAACGCCGATTCTTATTAAACCTACACCGGAAGGGGCAAGGGACTATTTGGTACCTAGCAGAGTTAATCATGGTGCATTTTATGCATTGCCTCAGTCCCCACAAATGTATAAGCAACTATTGATGGTTGCAGGAACGGATCGTTATTTTCAAATTGCCAAGTGCTTTAGAGATGAAGATCTGAGGGCAGACCGTCAGCCGGAATTTACCCAGATAGACCTTGAAATGTCATTTGTGGATGTGGATGATATTCTAGGCGTTCAAGAGGGTTTTTTAAAAAAAGTCTTTAAAGAGGTGATGGGGATTGATATTCCTACACCTATCCGTCGAATGCCCTATGACGAAGCCATGGAACGTTTTGGCAGCGATAAACCGGATACCCGATTTGGGTATGAATTAAAAAAGCTGAATGATTTGGTTAGAACTTCGGAATTTAAGGTGTTTCAGGATGCCTTGGGCCAAGGTGGAGATGTGCGAGGCATTTGCATCAATCAGGGCGGCGAAAAATACACCCGCAAAGCCATTGATAAACTGACCGAAATGATTCGCAGTTATGGCGCAACCGGACTTGTTTGGATTAAACCGGACAAAGAACAGATTGCTTCATCCATAAATAAGTTCTTTACCCAAGAACAACTGCAGATGTTGTGCGATGCATTTGGAGCCAAGCCGGGAGACCTTATTCTGATTGTATCCGGCAAATCTCAAGTTGTCTTTGACAGCTTAGGGTTTTTGAGGCGACACGTTGCAGGAGAGATGGGACTATTGAACGATAAGCAATATAATTTGCTTTGGGTTGTTGATTTCCCCCTTTACGAGTATGATGATGAGGAAAAGCGTTACTATGCCAAGCACCATCCGTTTACCTCACCTAGGATAGAGGATTTGGAAATATTAGAAAGTGATCCCGGCAACGTGAAGGCGCAAGCCTATGATATTGTACTCAACGGTGTGGAGTTGGGTGGCGGAAGCATTCGAATTCACGACAGAAACTTGCAGGAGCGCATGTTTAAAGTTCTTGGGATTTCGGATCAAGAAGTGAAAGATAAGTTTGGATTTTTAGTTGAAGCCTTTAAATATGGGGCACCACCTCATGGGGGAATCGCCTATGGATTGGATCGACTCACCATGCTATTGGCAGGTGAAAACAGCATCCGGGAGGTAATGGCATTTCCTAAAAACCAGGCTGCCGTTTGTCTGGTTAGCGGGGCACCATCAGCCACTTCCAATGACCAACTGGATGAATTGGGAATACAACTGAAATAGTGATAAAAATAGTACAAGGAGAATTCCAATGATTGAAAAAGTATGTCAGTCTTGCGGCATGCCCATGGGACCTACGAAGGATTTATACGGTACAGAAAAAAATGGAAGTTTAAGTCAGGATTACTGTAAGTTTTGCTACGAGAATGGGGCGTTTAAAGACGATTGCACTATGGAACAGATGATGAACCTATGCATTGATTTGAATATTTCATACAATGAATTTTTGAAACCGGAAGATGCGCAAAAGCTGGTAGAAGGCTTTTTCCCTTCCCTAAAAAGATGGAAGAAATAAAATGAAGCGAATTGGGATTTTGGGCGGGTCCTTTGACCCAGTGCATCTTGGCCATATTTCTTTGGCCAAAGATGCCATCTCACAATGCGGATTGGATTCTGTGATTTTCATGCCTGCATATCGGCAACCTTTTAAGTTAGACACAAATCTTTCGTCTGATGTTGATCGGTTGGCCATGTTGGAGGATGCCCTGGGAGATAATCCTAAATTGCAGATTTCCCCATGGGAAATTGAAAATAAAGGGATTTCATACACGTATTTGACCCTTCGCTCCTTACGTGAAGGCCATCCGGATGACAAGTATTATTTTATTACTGGTGCCGACACTTTCTTGAAAATCAACATTTGGAAGAATGCTGATGAACTGTTGGCAGATAACCGTTTTATTATTGGGAATCGGCCAGGATATCGAGAACAGGAACTGTTGAAACAAATTTCAATCATTAGAGAGAAGTATAGCACTGAGATCCTGTTGATTAACAATCTAAGATTGGATATTTCCGCTACAAATATCCGAAAGAAAGTGGCACTGGGTGAGTCAATTACATCGCTAGTGCCAGCTGCGGTGGAAAGGTATATAACCGAACATGGACTTTATCTACGAAGAGATTAGCCGTAAATATCCAATAAAAAGAAAAGAACACACCGACGGGGTGATTCAAACTGCAGCGTTGCTAGCGACCGTGTATGGAGTTGACGTTGAAAAAGCCAGAGCGGCCGCTTTGCTCCACGATATGTTTCGCGGCATCAAAAAAGATGCCATGAATCAATATGTCACACAATTGGCTTTGCCTGAAAAATATATTGACAACCCTAACCTTGCCCATGGAAAGGTGGCTGCCGGTAAACTTCAAAGGGAATTTGGCATTGCCGATGAAGATCTTTTGAATGCTGTGGCTTACCATACAACGGGACGGGATGGAATGTCTGCATTAGAAAAAGTCATTTTTCTGGCAGATGCCATTGAACCGGGAAGACAATATCCTGGAGTGGAGGATATTCGAAGGGTGGCACATCATAATTTGGATCAAGCATGTCTGATGTGCCTTGAGAGAACCATACAACACATTAATGAAAAAGGTGAATATCTGGATCCTGACACAGTACATGCACGGGATTGGTTTCAAAAGAAGGAGAATATACATGAATAGCAGAGAACTTGCTGTTTTGGCAACAGAGACAATGGAAAATAAAAAGGCAGAAGATTTGATGATTCTTCATATTGAGGAGAAAGCATCTTTTGCGGATTACTTTGTCTTAGCCTCGGGAAAATCTGAACGACAAATCGGCGCATTGGCAGATGAGGTGCAAGATGCATATGCCAAGGAAGGATTTATAGCAAAAAATATTGAGGGAAAGAAAGAGTCCGGATGGATTCTGATGGATTACGGTGATGTCATTGTAAACGTCCTCACTGAAGAAATGAGGAGCAGATATAACATAGAAAAAGTATGGGCGGATTGTGAGGTAATCAAAGAATGAAAGAAAGATACGACTTTAAGGAAATCGAAACAAAGTGGCAGAAACACTGGGCTGAAACAAAGGCCTTTGCGACTGTTGAGGACATTACCAAAGAAAAGTATTATGTGCTGGAAATGTTTCCATATCCGTCAGGCAAACTTCACATGGGTCATGTAAGGAATTATTCCATCGGAGACGTGGTGGCTCGATTCAAAACCATGAATGGCTATAATGTACTTCATCCCATGGGATGGGATTCCTTTGGGTTGCCAGCTGAAAATGCAGCCATTAAAAATGGCGTGGAACCTAGCATCTGGACATGGAATAACATTGCTGAAATGCGTCGACAATTGCAGGAATTAGGGCTTTCTTATGATTGGGATCGGGAAGTTGCCACCTGCGATCCGGATTACTACAAGTGGATGCAGTGGATTTTCATTCAATTTTATAACAAGGGTTTGGCTTACAAAAAAGAGAACCCTGTCAATTGGTGTCCCAGCTGTAAGACCGTGTTGGCCAATGAACAAGTGGTGGATGGGGGCTGTGAACGTTGCGGCACGGAAGTTGGGAAAAAAGAACTGTCCCAATGGTATTTTAAGATTACAGATTATGCCGACCGATTGTTAAATAATTTGGATCAGCTACCCGGATGGCCAAATAAAGTAAAAATTATGCAAAAAAATTGGATTGGGAGAAGTGAAGGTGCGGAAGTCACTTTCGAAATTGATGGATTCGATAAATCTCTTGATATCTTTACCACAAGACCGGATACTTTGTATGGTGTTACATATATGGTATTGGCTCCGGAACATCCCTACGTGAAGGAATTGGTCCAAGGCACCCAGTATGAAGGGGAAGTAAACAAATATGTGGAGCAAGTCCAACGTTTAAGCGACATTGAGCGTACTTCTGCAGCGGGGGAAAAAACCGGAGTATTCATTGGTCGATACTGCATCAATCCCGTGAATGGACAGAAGGTACCTGTTTATATTTCAGATTATGTACTCATGGGATATGGAACCGGGGCCATTATGGCTGTTCCTGCCCACGATCAAAGAGACTTTGAGTTTGCCAAGAAGTTTCATCTGAATATTATTCCGGTGGTAAAAACCGGAGATCAATCGGTGGATGCAGCAGCGTTAACAGAGGCGCTGGTAGCGGAAGGCACCATGATTAACTCAGGACCCTTTGACGGAATGAACAATAAAGATGCCATCAAAGGTATCATTGAAGATTTAGAAAAACGGGGCATCGGGAAAAAAGACATTAACTACAGGCTGCGAGATTGGCTTATTTCCAGGCAAAGATATTGGGGAACGCCGATACCCATGATTTTTTGTGAAGACTGTGGATGGGTGCCGGAAAAATTAGAGAATTTGCCGGTGCTGCTTCCTACAGATGTTGAATTTACAGGAAAGGGGGAATCTCCGTTATCCACCAGCAAACATTTTATGCAGACGACTTGTCCCAAGTGCGGCAAGGCAGCTACCCGGGAAATTGATACCATGGATACTTTTTTGGATTCCTCTTGGTATTTCCTTCGATATTGCGATGCCAAGAATTCCCAAGAAGCCTTTAATTTTAATAAGGTGAAATATTGGATGAGTGTAGATCAATATATTGGTGGGGTAGAGCACGCGATTTTGCATCTCATGTATTCCAGATTTTTCCAGATGGCTTTGTATGATTGTGGTCTGGTTAGCACGGAAGAACCTTTTACCAATTTGCTGACTCAGGGAATGGTCATTAAAGACGGCAAGAAAATGTCAAAATCCATTGGAAACGTCGTGAGTCCTGCGGAGATTATAGAAAAGTTTGGGGCAGATACAGCGCGACTGTTTATTCTCTTTGCAGCACCGCCTGAGCGAGAGTTGGATTGGTCAGATGCCGGTGTGGAAGGAAGCTACCGATTCATTAATCGTGTTTATCGAATGGTTCGAGAGTTCCAGGAAAAATTTGGAAACGGAACCACTGATTTTGTAATTTCAGGAGATGCAGACAAAGAACTGGCTTTTGAAATGAATAGCACCATTAAGAAAGTAACTGAGGACATCAGGGAACGGTTTAATTTTAATACGGCAATTAGTTCAATTATGGAATTGGTCAACGAGATGTATAAGTACAAGGAAGGCCCTGCCATAAACGAAAATCAATTCCGTGACGCGATTCAAAAACTTCTTTTGGTCATGGCGCCCTTTACGCCTCATCTTTGCGAAGAAATGTGGCAGCAACTGGGAATGAAAGACTCGATTCACAAAATGCCATGGCCGTCATTTGACCCGGCAGCCTTGGTGAAAGATAGTGTGGAGATTGTTGTTCAAATCAACGGAAAAATTAAAGATAAAATTCAAGTACCAACAGCATTGACTTCTAAAGAATTAGAAATGCGTGCCCTTGAAAATGAAAAAATAAAACAGCATATTGCCGGACTCCAATTGGTCAAAGTGATTGCAGTACCGGGCAAATTAGTTAACATTGTGGTAAAACCATAGAATAGGATTCAATATGAACGAAAAAACACAGGAACGGGAAACCGGAACCTTAAAAATCATCCCCATTGGCGGGATGAATGAAATCGGCAAAAACATGACTATATTAGAATATCAGGATGACATTCTGGTAATCGATTGTGGCCTGTCTTTCCCCGATGATGAAATGTATGGAGTTGACATTGTCATTCCAGACTTTTCTTACCTAATTAAAAATAAACGAAAAGTACGAGGCGTTGTCATTACTCATGGTCACGAAGACCACATTGGTGCCATTCCGTATTTATTGAAGGTGCTTAATGTACCTATTTATGCAACCAGATTGCCTATGGGCTTAATCGAAAGCAAACTGGTGGAACATAACATTAAGGCGCGAAAGCATACTTTTACAGCAGGGGACAAACTCAGGTTAGGACGATTTAAGGTGGAAACCATACGTACTACCCATTCCATTGTGGATGCAGTATGTCTGTCCATTGAGACCCCAGTGGGCCGTGTCTTCCATACGGGAGACTTTAAAGTGGACTATACACCCATAGATGGCGCGCCTATGGATTTTGCCAAGCTGGCAGAAATCGGTTCCAAGGGTGTTTTATTGATGATGGCGGATAGCACCAATGCAACCAGAGCCGGATATACTCCATCTGAGAGAACGGTGGGACAAGCGTTGGAGGCCATTTTCAGAAGATCACAAACCAGAATTATTATTTCAACTTTTTCATCCAACGTGAATCGTATTCAAAGGATTGTGGATGTGGCCGTGCAGTTTGGCCGAAAAGTTACTTTTTCAGGAAGAAGCATGGAGAAAGTTGCCGAGTTGGCACAGCAGATGGGTTATTTAAAAATTCCGGCGGGGTCTTTGGTGGATTTAAAAAACACTCGTAATTTGCCGGATAAGGAGGTTGTCATTATCACAACCGGTAGTCAAGGGGAACCCATGGCTGCCCTTAGCAGAATTGCCAATTCTGATCATCGAGGAATTCAATTAAGAAAAGGAGATATGGTTATATTATCTTCTAGTCCCATACCTGGGAACGAAAAAACGGTGTCCAATATTGTGAACAAATTCTTTGAACTGGGCGCCGAAGTAATCTATTCAGATATTGCCGAGACCCATGTGTCAGGTCATGCTTGCCAAGAAGAACTGAAATTAATGCAAGCACTGATTAAACCAAAATTCTTTATGCCTGTGCATGGTGAATACCGGCATCTGATGGCTCACGCCAACTTGGCAGAGACACAAGGAATGCGAAAGCAAGATATTTTTATCCTAAATAACGGACATATTCTCCAAACCAATGGCAAACAAATGTTTATTTCCAAGGAGACCGTCCCTGCCGATGCAGTAATGGTGGATGGATTAGGGGTTGGAGATGTGGGCAGCGTCGTACTGAACGATCGAAAACTCCTTTCTGAATCGGGATTAATTATTGTGGTTGCCACTATGGATAAGAGGACGCGAACCATGATTTCCGGACCGGACATTATCTCAAGAGGTTTCATTTATGTTCGTGACAATGAGGATTTAATTGCCGAAGCTCGGCAGATTGTCATCAAGAGCCTTGACCAATTCGCCGGTAAAAAGCGAAAAGATTGGGCAGAAATGAAATCTGCAGTTCGAGACGATTTAAAGAAGTTTATTTATAATAAGACAAAGCGTAACCCGGTGATTCTTCCTATTTTTATGGAAGTGGACCGGTAGAAAGGGATGAAAAATGAATGTATATGATCAGGCCCATGCCTTAAAGACTGCCATAAAAGAATCTGAGGAGTATAAACAATATAGTGCGGCAAAGGAAAGAATGGAAGCTCAACCGGAGCTGGCAGCCATGTTGCATGACTACCAAGGACAACAGCTGACTGTCCAGGGTAAGCAAATGATGGGAGAAGATGTGACCGCCGAGATGCTGCAGCAGGTACAAAATCTATATCAAATCATGATGAAAGATCCCCTGGCAGCCGAATACCTTCAATGTGAGATGCGGTTTGCAGTAATGATGCAGGATGTGTATCAACTACTAAGCGAGGTGGTCTCAATTGGGAAGTAAGACGCCGGAAGAACTTCTAAAAATCATGAAGGCCGCTGCAATGGGAGACACTTGCTTTGCCCATATGTTGGAATACATCCATGAGGGAATGACAGAACGACAAATTGCAAAAGAAATCGATGATACGTTGGAGAAATTGGGGGCAAAAGAATTGGCCTTCCCAACAATTTGTGTTTCTGGAATAAACACAACCTTTCCCCATGGAGAGCCACAGGAAAAAAAGATTGAAGCCGGTGACTTTCTTACCATGGACTTTGGGGCGATGGTGGACGGATACTGTGGCGATATGACCCGAACCATTGGAATTGGACACGTATCCCAAGAACAAAGAGAGATATATGATCTGGTTCTGAAATCACAATTGGCTGGGTTGGCGGCTTGTAAGGCTGGGGTAAAGTGCGCTGAGGTGGATAAAGTTGTTCGCGAGATGATTTCGGTGGCAGGTTACGGTGCGTATTTTATACATGGCACAGGCCATGGGGTTGGCAGACAGGTGCATGAAGAACCTTACCTTAACACAAAAAGCGAATCTATCTTAGATGTGGATATGCCTGTGACCATTGAACCTGGAATTTATATCCCTGAAAAATTTGGTGTCAGGATTGAAGACTTGGCAATTATTACCGAATTTGGTATAATTAATACGGTAAAATCACCAAAGAATTTAATTATCATATAGAATTGGAGAAAACAAATGATTTACGCCAGCGAATTCAGAAAAGGAATCACTTTTGAAATTGACGGAGAACCCCATGTTGTTTTGGATTTTCAACATGTTAAACCAGGCAAAGGGGCTGCCTTTGTCAGGACTAAATACAGGAATATATTAAGTGGAGCAACTCGAGAAGAGGCATTTAACCCAAATGATAAATTTCCAAAGGCCCACATTGAAACCAAAACCATGCAATATTTATATTCTGATGCAGATCTTTATTATTTTATGGATTTAGAAACCTATGAGCAGATTCCGGTTCAAGCAGAACAGGTGGAAGATGCCATGAAATATATTCGGGAAAACGATGAAGCGACCCTAAAATTTTATAAAAATGCACCTTTTTTGGTAGAAGCCCCCAACTTTGTCAACTTGAAAGTCATCGAAACTGAACCCGGGGTCAAAGGAGATACGGCGACCAACGTGACCAAAGGCGCTACCGTTGAAACAGGAGCGGTTATTCAAGTACCAATCTTTATTGAAGAAGGGGAAATTATTCAGATTGATACGAGAACAGGAGAATATCTAAGTAGATCAAAGTAATCGGAGACGAAACATGACTATCTATAAGAAAAAGAACAAGAAGAAATTTCTGTTGCCAATGTTGATTTTTGGCATCATTGTGGTTGTACTTATCGGTGTAAATATCTTCCTGTCCATAAGTGGGCAGCCAACAGATCCCCAATCCGGGGATTCTGTTATTTTGGAGATTCCGGCGGGATCCGGCACCAGCCAGATTGCAGCTATTTTGAAAAAAAATGACTTAATAAAAAGTTCATTTGCATTTCGTCTAAAATCCAGAATGAGCTTTTATGACGGAAAATACAAAGCGGGGACCTATGCTTTTTCCCAAGATATGTCCATGAAAAAGATTATGAGTATCATCATCAAAGGAAAATCCGTGGGGCAGACTTTTCAAATCATTGAAGGTCTAACCATCAAACAAATCGCTGCAAGTCTAGAGAAACAAGGAGTCATCTCTGCAGATGCATTTCTAAAGGAAGCAAAAACAGGCACGTTTGACTACCCATTTATGGCATATTTGCCGGAGGGTCAAAATCGCCTAGAAGGGTTTTTGTTTCCCAATAAGTATGAGGCGCCGGTAAATGCCAATGCCCATGAGATTATTGATATTATGTTGTCGGAGTTTAACAAGGAGTTTCCGGAAACAGATTATGCCAAGGCAAAAAAACTGGGTTACAATGTATATGATATTGTCATCGTTGCGTCCCTTATTGAAAGAGAAGTGCGAGAAGATGAAGAAAGACCTTTGGTGGCAAGTGTTGTCTATAATCGTTTGGAAAAAGGGATGAAACTTCAATTTTGTTCTACTGTCCAATACATTTTAGGGGAGCCTCAAGCGGTGCTCAGTGTTGCGGATACCCAAATAGAATCCCCCTATAATACATACCTTCACGAAGGATTGCCACCCGGACCGATTTGTTCCCCGGGAGAGGCTGCAATCCAGGCCGCCCTCAATCCATCGGATACTTCTTATTTGTATTTTGTATTGAAGTCTGCTGATGGCACGACTCATAATTTTTCAACTAACTATGATGACTTTGAAAAAGACAAGGCCGCCTATAAAAAAACACTTTAGGGGTGTATGGTGAATATTAAAAACCCACTAATAGATGAATACCTTGATAGACTTTATGTACCGGTTAATGAAGAAATGGGTAGACTTAGAGCCTACGCAGAGGATCGGTATATCCCCATTATCACAAAAGATGTCGAACGATTTTTGGCGGTGATTATGTCTAGTCTGAAGCCTAAACGAGTTTTGGAAATTGGAATGGCCATTGGTTATTCGGCATCATTTATGGCAATCCAAAGTGGTACCAGCACGATTGACACCATCGAAAACAACCAAGATGTCTATGAAGTAGGGTTGAAAAACATCCAAGATTTAGGTTTGGAAAGCCAAATTAGTGTATTTTTTGGAGATGCTACCGAAATAATGAACCGCATGGTTTATAGACAAAAAACTCATGATTCACAAGGTTATGATTTGGTTTTTATTGATGCGTCCAAAAGCCGATATAAGGTTTTTTTTGATCAGGGGTTGTCCCTCGCAAAGGATGGGGCACTTATTATATGTGATAATGTGTTAATGAGGGGAACTGTGGCAAACGATTGCTATGACCCTGAAGGCAAACACAAAACCAGTGTCAAAAATATGAGAAATTTTCTCAATTATATTTCTAATTTAGAAGAGGTAGAGACGGCCATTTTGCCTATCGGAGACGGAATCAGCATGAGTATAAAAAAATAAAATGAAAAAAATGGAACTATTAGCTCCCGCAGGGGACCTAGAAAAATTAATAATAGCAGTTGATTATGGTGCGGATGCAGTCTATTTTGGCGGAGATTCTTTCAGCCTACGTGCCGGAGCTGATAATTTCACATTAGATGATATGAAAAATGGGATTCAATATGCTCACAAAAAAGGGGCGCGTTGTTATCTTGCAGTAAATATTTATCCTCATAATGAAGACATCGAACCCTTATCCAATTATCTCAATAGTGTTCAAGATTTAGGGTTGGATGGGTTAATTGTCTCTGATCCTGCTGTTATAACCCTTGCCAAGGAAATCCTTCCTCATGTGGAACTCCATTTAAGTACCCAAGCAAATATGACCAACTACAAAACCGCTGAATTTTGGCATCAACAGGGCATATCGCGTCTAGTGATGGCAAGAGAGCTTTCCCTAGTTGAAATCGCCCAAATTAGGGCAAAAATGCCTATGGAAATGGAGTTGGAGGCATTTGCCCATGGGGCAATGTGCATGTCTTACTCTGGTCGTTGTCTTTTAAGCAATTTTATGGTTGGCAGGGACGCCAATCGAGGTAACTGCGCCCACCCTTGCCGCTGGAAATATGCTTTGATGGAAGAAAAAAGACCTGGAGAATACCTTCCCATTGAAGAAGATACACGTGGAACCTATATTTTAAATGCAAATGACTTGTGTATGATTGAATATATTCCACAAATGGCAAAAGCCGGCATTTCTTCCCTAAAAATTGAGGGAAGAATGAAAAGCATTTATTATGTTGCCGTCGTGGTAGGCGCATACCGAAAGGCATTGGATGCCTACTATGCGGATCCCATAAGGTATCATTTTGATGGGGAATGGATGGACGAACTGCATAAGGCCAGCCACCGTAACTTTACAACCGGATTTTATTTTCAGCCACCATCTCAGGAGGGTCAAAACTTTTTAACAAGTAATTATACCAGAGAATATGCGTTCACTGGCATTGTGAAAGAATATGACAAGAATACAGGGATTGCTTTGGTGGAGCAACGGAATAAAATGACTCGAGGGGATAAAATAGAAATTTTCGGGGCAAATCACCAACCCTTTGAGCAAGAATTATTGGAAATGAGAGATGAAGAAGGGAATCTATTGGATTCTGCTCCACATCCACAACAATTGTTATTTATCAAAATGGATCATAGCGTCCAACCAAGCGACATGTTGCGAAAACGAAAGGAGTAACATCATGGACACCAACCCAGAACCTTATATATCATCCGGAATATTTTTGATTGTCCTTATTATTTTAATCTTTCTTGCTGCAATTTCTTCTGTGGCAGAAAAGGCCATGACTGCTAGCAACAAGATAAAAATTACCGCCCAGGAACAATTTGCAGTAAGAGGGGTTTTTTCTCTATCGGCCATGGGCATATTTCTTGTGCTACTGCTGTGGCTCCAAAGTGACTTATCCGGTTGGTTGGATAATAGTAATGTGCCTGGCAGCTCACTGATATCCATGATTATTTTGTTATTCTTTGCATCATACCTTGTGTTGGTATTCGGTGAACTTTATCCTAAAAAATGGGCAGCCCAAAAATTGGATAAGGCAGCGGCAATGACGGAAAACCCAGTCAAATGGATTATTCTACCGGTGAAACCGTTTTTGTGGTTTGTATCCATCACAGTCAATCTTTTGCTGAAAATGACAGGGCAGAAAATACAACTGGAGGATGAGGAGTTTTCTGAAGAAGAAGTCATGTCTATGCTGGAAACCGGTCAAGAAAAAGGGGCCCTAAAAGAAGAAGGGAAGAAGATGATTGATAGCATCTTTGCCTTTGATGACAAGTTTGCCTATGAGATTATGACGCCAAGAACCAATGTTTTTGCCATTGATATTAACGATCCTTCGGAAGTGTATATTGATACATTAATGGAACTTCGATATTCCAGAATTCCCGTCTTTGATTCGGACAGCGATAACATTATCGGCATTATCCATATTAAGGACTTTTTAATCAAGGCCAGAGAAGAGGGTTTTGAGAACGTGGATATTCATGAGATTTTGCGAAAACCATTCTTTGTCCCTGATACAAAATATATTGACACCCTATTCTTCGAATTACAAAAAACCAGACAGCATATTGCCATATTAATTGACGAATATGGTGGCTTCTCAGGCATTGTTACGTTGGAAGACATTATTGAAGAAGTTATGGGAAATATTGATGACGAATATGATGAGGAGGATCCGCGGATTGAATCTGTGGGAGAAAACACATTCCGCATAGACGGCACCATGTATTTAGATGACATTAATGATGAATTGAACACAGATTTAGAGTCAGAAAATATTGAAACGCTTGGTGGATTATTAATTGAAATTCTAGGGGAAATCCCAGAAGACGGACAAACTGGCACGGTCATTCATCATGGCAAATACACATTTACCATTGAATCTCTTTGCGACAGGAGAATTGGAAAAGTATTAGTGCATATCGAAAATCCCTTAGAGGATGAAGATGCTCAAGATGAAAAGAAGGAGACAGAATAATTTATGAAAATTGCATTCCACACTCTGGGATGTAAGGTGAATCAATATGAATCGGAAGCCCTCATGGAAAAATTCAAGGCATTCGGTCATTGCATTGTATCTGAAACAGAGATGGCAGACGTATACATCATAAATACTTGCACGGTTACCGGTTTGGCGGATAGAAAGTCCCGGCAATTTATTCGACGTCTTCGCAATTTGAATTCGGATTGCATTTTGGTAGTCATTGGATGTTACGCCCAACTTCAGCCGGAAGAAATCGCAGCAATTCCCGGGGTAAATATTGTTGCCGGCACCAATGAAAAAGCCGGGCTGGTTGGCATTGTTGAAGGATATGCAAAGTCAAAGGGAATCGAAATTTATCACAAACCTTATGAAGAATTGACTGGCTTTGAGGAAATTGGCATGCCTGTTTCCATGGAATCCCGAACCAGGGCGTACATAAAAATTCAAGATGGTTGCAATCGCTTTTGCACCTATTGCATTGTCCCTTATGCAAGGGGGAATATTAGAAGTCGAAAAATGGAGTCCATCATTCAAGAGGCAAAAAGTCTTGTGGCGGCAGGATACAAAGAAATCATCCTAACAGGGATTAACACCGCATTGTATGGAGAAGAATGGGGACTTACTGATGGTCAAGGATTGGAAGAGGTTTTGACACGTTTAGATTCCTTGGAAGGGGAGTTTCGCATTCGCCTTAGCTCTTTGGAGCCGACGGTTATCAACGCCAAAACTGTTGAGAGATTACTTCAATATAAAAGGCTGTGCCCTCACTTTCATTTGTCTCTTCAAAGCGGAAGTGATAGAATTCTTCAGGAGATGAAACGGAACTATACAACTTCTGAGTACTTGAATATTGTTCAAATACTTAAAAAGCATGACATGGGGTTTGCAATCACAACAGATGTCATTGTTGGATTTCCAGGGGAAACAGACAAGGAGTTTGCAGAAAGTTGTAGAATCGTTGAAAAGACGGGATTTTCCAAAGTACACGTCTTTAAATACTCCAAAAGGTCAGGGACCGTGGCGGCAGAAATGCCGAATCAAATTCCTCCAACCATTATCAATCAACGGAGCCGGGAACTGATGGCATTGGAAAACAGCATGGGAAAAGCATTTCTCCATGACAATATAGGCACCTATCGACAACTTCTTGTGGAGGGAATAAATCCGGTTACAGGCATGATTTCCGGGTATACAGAAAATTATATTCGGGCATATGTTTTAACAGAAGGTATTGACCAAAACAAGTGGGAAAACAAATTTGTCCGGGTGAAATTAACAAAGCTGTATTTAGATGGAATGATAGGCATAATGGAGGAAATGGTGTGACAAATATAAGAATGAAAGCAATTGCTGTACTAATTGGGGTTATAATGATTACTATGGTGGGTCTGGTAGGATGCGGTAGCACAGATGAAAGTGAATCGTCTAGTGATCTTGGAACAGAATATGGGTCGGTTCTAGGAGATTTTCAGGTAACGGATATTGCAGGGGTAACCCAGAACCAATCCTTGGTGAAGGATGCCAAGTTTACCCTGGTATATATTTGGGCAACAACCTGTAATCCATGTGTTGAGTCTTTGCCAAAAATGGAAAAGCTTGATGAACACTATAAGGATTTGGGGGTTAATGTGGTTGGAATTGTTGTTGATTTGCAGGATGAACAGGGAACGATTCTCAGCAGTAAGATGAAGGATGCCAAAGAGATTGCATCAACCCAAGGAGTGACCTTTGAAAATTTGGACATTCCAGACTCTCTGTTGCCGTTATTACAAAACGAAATCCAATATACACCAACTGGTTTTTTTGTTGACAGCACAGGGACGGTTGTCAGCGATTTGTATGTAGGTGTGTATGATTATGACCAGTGGAGTGATGCAATTGATCAACTTTTGGAATAAGATAGGTTTTGGCATACTGATAATAGGCTGCGGGTTTTTGCTGTTGGGCATTTACCGTGGAGAAGTTGCGACAGTATTCTCAAAGGCAGTTCACATTTGTTTGGAGTGTATAGGGATTGGATAAAATAAGAACAGGGTTTCAGATTGTTTATACGGCCTTGACAAATGGATATTTAGCAGGATTTTTGTCGGGGAAAATCTATCAGGGTGCCGGAAAACGAATTTGCCTTCCGGGATTGAATTGCTATTCTTGCCCCGGAGCTTTGGGTTCTTGCCCCATTGGAGCCATGCAGGCCGTTGCCAATGAAAAAAACCTCACTGTTTCCATGTATGTGATTGGCTTTCTGATGATTGTTGGAGCCCTGATGGGCAGGTTGGTATGCGGATGGCTTTGCCCCTTTGGATTGTTTCAGGATTTACTCTACAAAATTCCGTTTGTTCGTAAATACAAATCAATTGCTGCCGACAGGTATTTAAAACCAATAAAATACATTATATTGGTATTGTTTGTATTGTTGCTTCCCATGGTAATCGTGAATCAGTTTGGTCAAGGTGATCCCTGGTATTGCAAATATATTTGCCCTTCAGGAACCTTAATGGCAGGGTGGCCATTATTGGTGGCAAACCATAGTCTTCGAGGAGCCGTGGGCGTTCTCTTTGGCTGGAAGACGTTACTGCTACTTGGACTGATTTTATTATCCTTAATGATATACCGACCATTTTGTCGTTGGTTTTGCCCGTTAGGTGGCCTATATGGATTATTTAATAAGGTCTCCTTACATCGGCATGAGGTGAACCCTCATGCATGCCAAAATTGCGGCACGTGCAATGATGTTTGCAAACTGAATTTGAAACCCAATGTCCAACCCAATAGTATGGATTGTATCCGCTGTGGAGATTGTATTAAGAGTTGTCCACATGGCGCATTGAAACGAACTTCAATGTATGTAAAGAAGGAGAAGGAGGAAATAAATGGATAATTGCTTATTTTGTATGATTGCAGAGAAAAAGATTCCGTCTACGCCGGTATATGAAGATGAGTTGGTGTATGTTTTTCACGACATTGACCCGCAGGCACCGGTGCATGTATTAATGGTGCCGAAAAAACATATTTCTTCTACGGATACCATTGGAGAAGAAGACGGTCCGTTGGTTGCCCATATGATGCTGAAGATTAAAGAATTGGCTACCTTATTAGAATTGGAGAACGGGTACCGGGTGGTTATGAATTGCGGAGAAGACGGATTACAGACCGTTCCTCATCTTCATATGCATATTTTAGGAAAGAGAAAGTTGACATGGCCACCGGGTTGATAGTATAATACACTGGTTGTAGGCAAAGATTGTAACGTCAGGAGGTGAGTTAGGAAATGGCACAAGTAATTGTAAAAGAGAACGAAAGCTTGGAGAGTGCGCTAAAGAGATTTAAGCGTTCCTGTGCAAGAGATGGCGTTATGAGTGAGCTGAGAAAGAGAGAGCATTACGAGAAACCAAGCGTCAAACGTAAGAAAAAGTCTGAAGCTGCAAGAAAAAAGGCAAAAAAATATTAATCTGAAAGAGACGAGGTGTTATTCTTGACCTTAAAAGAAAGATTAATGATTGATTACAAAGAGGCCCTTAAGAGCCGTGATGAAATCAGAAAAAATTCCATCAGTTTTGCCCGTGCTGCCATTAAACAAGTGGAAGTGGATACAAGACAAGAACTGAATGATGATGAAATTATCCCCATTCTTTCGAAACAAGTCAAAATGAGACGAGATGCCCTGGACGATTTCGTACGGGGTGGCCGAACTGACCTAGTAGATGCCTACAAAGCAGAAATTGAAGTATTAATGGCCTACCTGCCTGCTCAGCTTTCCCAGGAGGAAATCAAAAAAATTGTGGTTTCCACGGCTGGTGAATTGGGTATTTCCGGCGGAAAGCAAAACATGGGGAAACTTATGGGTGCTGTCATGCCGAAAGTGAAGGGCGTTGCAGACGGGGGCGCCGTCAAAAAAGTCATCGAAGAATTTCTAGGATAATATGAACATGCAACAACCCGATTCTGTCGGGTTGTTTGACTAAAAGGAGAACCATTGGAACAAATCACAACTATTGCTATGGAACATGCTTTGGATCATAGTGAACTATTTGGAATCATGGACAAAAACCTATCCACCATTCGCGACACCATGGATGTGGAAATTATTCAGCGGGACAACCAAATCATCATGAAGGGCCCGGATGCCGGAAAAGCGGAGAGCGTTATCAAAGAAATGATAGCCATCCTTGAATCCGGTGAAAAATTGGACACCCAAAAAGTTGCATATGTAATTGCATTGGTGGAAAAAGGCCTTTCTTATCATGAGGCAAATATTGATAAGCAAGTGATCTGTTATACACAAATGGGGAAACCCATTAAGCCAAAGACTTTAGGGCAAAAGAACTATGTAAATGCCATCCGGAATCGTGATATTGTTTTTGGTATTGGACCTGCCGGAACCGGCAAAACTTATTTGGCTGTAGCAATGGCAGTCAGCGCATTAAAACACAAAGAGGTGCAGAAGATTATATTGGCAAGACCTGCTGTAGAGGCAGGTGAAAGCCTAGGTTTTTTGCCTGGTGATTTGCAAGAAAAAGTAGATCCCTATTTGAGGCCATTGTATGATGCCTTATATGATATTATGGGTAGGGAAAGCACTTTGAGGCTGAAGGAAAAAGAAATCATCGAAATTGTCCCGTTGGCATATATGCGGGGCAGAACATTAGATAATTCATTCATTATTTTAGACGAGGCACAAAATACAACCAAGGAACAGATGAAAATGTTTTTGACCAGAATGGGATTTGAATCCCAAGTGGTTGTGACTGGAGATATTACACAAATTGACTTGCCACGAGGCAAAAAGTCAGGCTTGATTGAGGTGACAAAAATACTAAAAGGAGTTCCGGAAATCGATTTTTGTATGTTAAAGGATGTGGATGTGGTTCGTCATGAATTGGTCAAGAAGATTATTAATGCCTATGACGATTATTACACCAAAAATCCCAGAGAATTGGATGAGGGGTGACCATGGAAGTAAATATTGATGGAATTTCCCTTCCGGGAAATGAAACCTTAGATCAAATTAAACGTGGGGCAAACTACTGCATGGAGGAAGAAGGATTGGGCAATAAAAATGTGGAAGTTAGTCTTTCTTTTGTTGATTCCAAAGAAATAAAGGAGTTAAATGCTGCGTATCGAGGCATTGAAGATATCACCGATGTGTTATCTTTCCCACAATTTGAATCCTCAGCGGACATCCCTGAAGAAGGGTTTGCGTTGCTTGGTGATGTAGTCATTTGCTTGGACCGGGCATTGGAGCAAGCCATAGAATATGGGCACACCCCGGAACGGGAAATCGTATTCTTGTTTGTTCATAGTATGTTTCATCTTTTAGGTTATGATCATCAATGTGATGAAGAGCAATCCACCATGCGAAAAAAAGAAGAGACGATTATGGCACGGATTGGGTTGGGAAGGAGGTAGCTATGTACAAAGAGTTATTTCAACAAGCGCAAGCAGTTATGCAATTCTCTTATGCACCTTATTCACACTACCACGTAGGAGCGGCAGTATTAACAAGAGATGGAAAAATGTTTACAGGTGTAAATGTTGAAAATTCTTCCTATGGCGCAACCATTTGTGCGGAACGGGTTGCATTTTCCAAGGCGATTTCCCAAGGAGAACGGAATTTTGAAGCGATTGCCATTGCCTCAACAGACGGAAAGGGATGGCCTTGTGGCATTTGTAGACAGTTCATGTATGAATTTGGCCAAGATCTAAAAATTATTGTAGGACCGGATGTGGATCATTTAGAAGTAATCCCATTGTCCGAATTACTACCGAAGGGATTTAAACTTTGAAAAGCGGATTTATTAGCATTATAGGAAGACCCAACGTTGGAAAATCAACGTTGTTAAATGCAATATTAGGTGAAAAAGTGGCCATTACTACGGAAAAACCTCAAACCACCAGAAATGTCATTCGAGGGATTTTCACGGATAATGAGGCCCAGTTGGTGTTTATTGATACACCTGGGATTCATCGTCCCAGAACGAAACTGGGTAGTTTTATGACTGACAGTGCGCTTCGAACATTGGAAGAAGTGGACGTCATCTTATTTCTTGTGGACAATTCCAATACCGCCGGCCCCGGGGACAAATACATTATGGATTTGTTATCCCAGGTGAAAACACCGGTATATCTTTTGATTAATAAAATTGATTTGATTGCGCCGGAACAGTACAAAAGTGTATTTGATGAATATGAGAAAGTTGAACTATTTAAAGAAATCATTGGCATTTCGGCTTTGGAAAACAAAAATGTGGATGTGTTGTTGAGAAAACTCAAAAATGCCGTGGACGAGGGACCCATGTACTTCCCTGAGGACATGATTACTGACCATCCGGAACGATTTTTGGTGGGAGAAATCATTCGGGAAAAACTTCTTCGTTATTTACAGGATGAGATTCCCCATGGTGTTGCAGTTGAAATTGAAGCTTATGAAGAGAAGGACACTATTACAAACATCAGTGCGGTGATTTACTGTGAAAGAAAAAGCCACAAAGGGATGATTATTGGGAAAGATGGCAGAAAGCTGAAAGGCGTGGGGAAAAGTGCCAGGGAAGAAATCGAATCTCTGTTGGGAACGAAAGTATTTCTTCAGTTATGGGTGAAGGTAAAGGAGAATTGGCGGGACAGTGAAACCGCACTGTCCGGATTCGGATATAAGGAATAAGCCATGTATACAGAAACAGAAGGAATCATCTTGAGACAAACAAAAACAGTCAATGGGAGAAGGATGATTCTTTTATTTTCCAAAAAATTCGGTAAAATCAGCGCAGGCTCCGGCATTACGGAGAAGGGCAGAAGCAAAGCGGCTTTGGCCATGCGTCCCTTTGCTTACGGTAGATATGAAATGTATAAAAACCAAGAGCGCTACAACATCCAAAGTGCTGAGATGATTCGGAGCTATTTTAAAATTGGAGAAAATGTTGAAAAATTTATGGCATCATCCTATGTATTGGAATTGTCCGACAAACTATTGGAAGAAGGGGAGCCGAGTACCAAATATTTCCAATTAATGTTGGATTTTTTTGAGGCGATGGAAAAACGAGAATCGGATACGTTGACTTTGATTTTGGCCTTTGAGATAAAGGCTTTGCAAGTGTTTGGATATGCGCCGCAAATGAACCATTGCGTGGTTTGCAATAAACCCGGCGGGACTTTTCTATTTGGGATACGGGAAGGTGGGCTTCTTTGTGAAAATTGTGTAAAGAAAATCAATGAACCGGTCAATGATTCATTGATTTATGAACTAAGTTTTGATATAGTTGAGGTGCTCAAATATTTTCTGGACAATCCGCTCCAATCCTTTCAAAATCTCAGTTTGGCGGAAGATAAGCAAATCATCATCAAATCCCTGTTGCGCGCTTATTTGTCCTATCATTTGGATTTAGGGACACTAAAAAGTGAATGTTACATATAATTTTAAGAAGGAGGTTGTATCATGGAAATCACATTGGAAAAAATCGAACTGGTGAAAGACAGAACCGGTGTAAGCTACAAGGAAGCCAAAGAAGCTCTTGAAGCGGCGGATGGCAGTGTTGTTGATGCCATTATCAACATTGAAGAAACCTTGGAATCCAGTAACAGTAAGACCTTTGGTAGCAAAGGAGCAGCCGTTGTGGACTCCATCAAAGAGTTGGTCAAAAAAGGCAATGTCAGTAAAATCGTTGTGAAGAAAGCCAGCGGGGACGCTGTGATTAATATCCCGGTAAATGCAGGGTTAGTAGGGTTGGTTATTGCGCCTTGGGGAATGTTGGCTGGAGCAGTTGCTGCGTTTGGATACAAATGTGTCATTGAAATTGTAAAAACCGATGGCACCATTATTGATGTCAGCGACAGAGCAACAGATGCAGTACAGAAGGCAAAGGAAAAAGGTTCTGAATTTGCTGATGTTGCCAAAGAAAAAGGCGCCGATGTATACGAAAAAGTTAAGAGCAGCGACATGTACGAAAAAGTGACCAACAACGAGTCCGTTGAAAAAGTCATGGATGCCGCCGAAAGTGCAATCCAAAAAACTTCGGATGTCATTTCCAAAACCACAGAAGCTATGAAGAAGAAAAAGCAGGATGCGGCAGAAGAATTTGCCGATGCTTTTGCCGATGTGGAAGAAAAGACGGAAGATATTGTGGACGATATCACTGAAAAAGTTGAAGATGTTGCTGAAGAAATTGAAAAAGCGGCCAAGGAAGGCAAAAAATAAACATGAATAAAATTGTTAGTATGGAGAAAATTACTTCTCTGGCAAAAGGAAGAGGGTTTGTATACCCAGGTTCGGAAATATACGGAGGCCTGGCCAATACCTGGGATTATGGACCTCTTGGTGTAGAATTCAAAAACAACCTAAAAAAAGCGTGGTGGCGGAAGTTTGTCCAAGAGTCCAAATATAATGTTGGCTTGGATGCAGCTATCCTTATGAATCCTCGTACGTGGGAAGCATCGGGTCATATTGGTGGGTTTTCCGATCCATTGATTGACTGTAAAGAGTGCAAAGCCAGATTCCGAGCGGACAAACTGGTTGAGGATCAGATGGCAAAAGAAGGTATTGAGGGGATTCCGGTAGATGGTTGGCCCAAAGAAAAGTTGGAAGAATATTTAACAGAGCATCAAGTTGCTTGCCCTGAATGTGGGAAGCGGAATTTTACCGGAATTCGTCAGTTTAATTTAATGTTCAAAACCTTTCAAGGGGTTACAGAGGACTCTAAAGCGGAGATTTTCTTAAGACCGGAAACCGCACAAGGTATCTTTGTTAATTTTAAGAATGTACAACGTACTTCCCGCAAAAAAATCCCCTTTGGGATTGCTCAAGTGGGAAAATCATTCCGAAACGAAATTACACCGGGGAACTTTACATTTAGAACTAGAGAATTTGAGCAAATGGAGTTGGAGTTTTTCTGCAAACCCGGCACGGATTTGGATTGGTTTGATTATTGGAAAAAATATTGTAAGTCATTTTTGATTTCGCTAGGAATGAATGAAGAACACATAAAAATGCGAGATCATGAGAAAGAAGAACTATCGCACTATAGCAATGCAACCACCGACATTGAGTATTTATTTCCATTTGGATGGGGAGAACTGTGGGGGATTGCTGATAGAACAGATTTCGACCTGAAACAACACATTGAGTATTCAGGTCAGGAACTAAATTATATTGATCCTGAAACCAATGAAAGGTATGTTCCTTATGTCATTGAGCCTTCCCTTGGTGCTGATAGAGTCGCTTTGGCATTTTTAATTGATGCCTATGACGAAGAAGTGTTAACCAGCGGCGACGGAAAAGAAGATCTTAGGGTTGTTATGAGATTTCATCCTGCCATTGCGCCATTCAAGGCAGCAGTTTTACCTTTGGCAAAAAAACTATCCCATATTGCGGAACCCATCCATGAGGAACTGTCCAAGCACTTCATGGTGGATTATGATGCAACCGGTTCCATTGGCAAACGCTATCGTCGTGAAGACGAGATTGGAACGCCGTATTGCATATGCGTGGACTTTGAGACAGAAACTGATGGTTGCGTGACCATTCGAGATCGGGATACCATGGAACAAATTCGCATTCCGGTTGGAGAAGTCAAGTCATATATTGAATCAAAACTTATATTTTAAAAAGGGAGAAAGATAAGACATGGACAAATTTGTTTATTCCTTCGATGAAGGTTCCAAAGAAATGAAAAGCCTGCTTGGGGGCAAAGGTGCCAACCTGGCAGAAATGACCAAGATAGGTTTACCGGTACCTTATGGATTTACTGTTACAACCGCTGCTTGCAATCGGTATTACGAAGAAGGCAAGCAAATCGGTGTGGATATTATTGATGATATTTATGCAAAACTTGCTGACTTAGAAAAGAGAACCGGCAAATCATTTGGTTCTGTGGAAAATCCATTATTGGTTTCCGTCCGATCAGGTGCAGTTTTTTCGATGCCCGGGATGATGGACACCATTTTGAACCTTGGCTTAAACGATGAGACGGTTGTTGGACTCGCTGATTTAACCCAAAACCCTCGATTTGCATATGACAGTTATCGCCGTTTCATTCAAATGTTCGGTGATGTTGTTTTAGAAATACACAAGGCAAAATTTGATGCCATTTTTGAAGCCAAAAAGAATGAAAAAGGCGCGCATTATGATGTAGAATTGAAGACCGAAGATTTACAGGAGATTATTGGCGAATACAAAAAATTAGTAAAAGCTGAAATGGGAAGGGACTTCCCGCAAAATCCAAAAGATCAACTGATGGAAGCCATTAAGGCTGTTTTCCGTTCCTGGAATAACGACAGAGCAATCTTATATCGACAGTTGAACAGCATTCCTTCCAGCTTGGGTACTGCGGTAAATGTTCAATCCATGGTCTTTGGAAATATGGGGGATACTTCCGGAACCGGCGTTGCATTTACTAGAAGCCCAGTGAATGGAGAGAAAAAGATTTTCGGAGAATTCTTGGTGAATGCGCAGGGGGAAGACGTGGTTGCCGGCATTAGAACACCTCAACCTATCAATGAAATGGCCATTGCTTTTCCGGAGGTATACAAAGAATTCATGCGAATTGCGGAGCTTTTGGAAAACCACTATGCTGATATGCAGGATATGGAATTCACAGTTGAGCGAAATCAACTTTTCATGTTGCAAACCAGAAATGGGAAACGTACAGCCTTTGCAGCGGTAAAAGTGGCCGTTGACATGGAAAAGGAAGGGCTGATTGACAAGATGACTGCGGTTACTCGACTGGAACCGGCTCAGATTGATCAACTTCTTCACCCTAAATTTGATGATAATGAGTTAAAAAAAGCAACGGTCCTGACCAAAGGACTTCCGGCATCTCCAGGTGCGGCTTCCGGTAAAATCTACTTTACAGCAGCGGATGCTGTTGCGGCGGTAGCTAACGGAGAAAAGGCTATTTTGGTTCGAAAAGAGACCTCTCCTGAGGATTTGGCTGGAATGGTTGTAGCCGAAGGAATCTTGACCGCCCGAGGTGGAATGACATCCCACGCAGCTGTTGTTGCCAGAGGGATGGGAAAATGTTGTGTATCCGGCTGTTCAGAAATCAGCGTGGATGAAGATACAAAAATTATGGAAATCGGTGGCAAGTCTTACACAGAGGGCAACTTTATTTCCTTGGATGGCACGGTAGGTGTTGTCTATGAAGGTTTGGTAAATACAGTACCTCCTGCATTATCCGGAGATTTTGAAACCATCATGGAATGGGCTGACGAAATCAGAACCCTCAAAATCAGAACCAATGCAGACAATCCCAGAGATGCAAAGCAGGCCGTTGAATTTGGTGCTGAAGGAATTGGCCTTTGCAGAACGGAGCACATGTTCTTTGAAGATGAAAGAATTCCAAATGTAAGAAGGATGATTGTTGCCGATACGGAAGAAGAGAGACGGGCTGCCCTTGCAGTACTGCTTCCGTACCAGAAGGAAGACTTTAAAGGAATTTTTGAGGCAATGGGTCAACGCCCTGTCACCATTCGCCTACTGGACCCACCCCTACATGAATTTCTCCCCCATACTGAGGAGGAAATCAAGGAGTTGGCCAAGACCATCAACGTGCCTTATGAAAAATTGTCCAGACGAGTTCAAGAACTTCATGAATTCAATCCAATGCTGGGACATCGAGGTTGTAGATTGGCAGTAACCTATCCGGAGATTGCCGAAATGCAGGCAGAGGCTATTATTATGGCTGCCATTGAATTGAAAAAAGAAAAAAATATGGATGTGATTCCGGAAATCATGATTCCCCTAGTAGGTCTTTCCAACGAGTTGAGTTATGTGAAAAAGACAGTATTGGAAACCATTCAAAAAGTATTTGACAGAGAGGGAACCACTGTAAAATACATGGTAGGAACCATGATTGAAATTCCAAGAGCTTGCGTTGTTGCTGATGATATAGCCAAAGAAGCAGAATTCTTCTCCTTTGGAACCAATGATTTGACCCAGATGACGTTTGGATTCTCAAGGGATGACACTGGAAATATCATCAAGGAATATCGCGATAAGTTAATCTTTGAAGAAGATCCGTTCCAAACCCTTGATCAGGTTGGCGTTGGCCAGCTAGTAAAAATGGCGGTTGAAAAGGGTAGAAGTGCTCGACCTGAAATCAAACTAGGTATCTGTGGAGAACATGGTGGTGACCCAAAGACCATAGAATTCTGCCATAATATTGGTTTGAATTATGTATCCTGTTCACCCTTTAGAGTTCCCATTGCACGTCTTGCAGCGGCACAGGCAGTTGCTAAACAAAGATAACATAGCGTTGATTGGCTGAGAAATCCAAGCTGAAGAAAAGTGCAATATCACAGATTGAAAGATGAAGTTGGTGCTCCACCACTGACGTAGATACAAAAAGGGAGGGACAACGGTTTGCGACCTCCCTTTTGTATTAGGTTTGCCGGTGATGACTATGAAAGAAAAACAGGAGGTTACGAAGTGGGGAAAAATATTGCGGTTGCCGGAGCAGGCTATGTTGGACTATCAATAGGAGTTTTATTAGCTCAGGCAAACCAGGTTACGGTGGTGTGTACAACGGAATCAAAGGTTGATGACATTAATTCCGGAAAGTCACCGATAATAGACAGGGATATTTCTAGATTCTTTGCAGAAAAAAGTCTTTCTTTGACGGCAACAACAAATGGTCGGGATGCATACGAAAAGGCTGAATTAGTAATTGTGGCAACACCGACTAACTATGATCCATTCATTGGCGGATTTGATACAACTTCAGTAGATATTGTAATTGCAACAACATTAGAAGTAAATCCTTCTGCTACAATTATCATAAAGTCTACTGTTCCTGTTGGATATACAGATGCCATCATCAGCAAATATGGTCATAATAAAATATTTTTTTCTCCCGAGTTTCTTCGTGAGGGGAAGGCGTTATTTGATAATCTTTATCCAAGTCGGATTGTGGTAGGTTCAGCAAAAAAACCCGAATCACAAAGCGAGGCCGAGAGTTTTGCAAAATTGTTGGTACAAGGCTCTTTGGAACAAGATACCCCTGTTTTGATTACTAGTAATGCTGAGGCTGAAAGCATAAAATTGTTTGCAAACACCTATCTTGCTCTTAGGATAGGTTTTTTTAATGAACTTGATATGTATGCAGAGGCTGAAGGCCTAGATTCTAAACGAATTATTGAGGGGATTTGTCTGGATCCGCGCATTGGAAATCACTATAACAACCCATCGTTTGGATATGGAGGTTATTGTTTACCTAAAGATACGAAGCAATTGCTATCAACTTTTGGTAAAATTCCAAATCACATTATTCGGGCAACTGTCGACACAAATAGTATAAGGAAAGATTTTATTGTAGATCGGATTTTGCAGAAGGCGGGATATTTCGCCGAAAATCCCCAATGTGTTATTGGATTTTATCGTCTTGCCATGAAAAAAGGTTCGGATAATTTTAGGGAATCAAGTAGCCAAGAGATTATGCACAGAATTAAATTGAAAAGAGTAAAAGTTGTAATATATGAACCGCTCTTACCAATTGAGATTAGTGACAACTTTCAGATTATACACAATTTGGAAGAATTTAAGAAAATTTCTGACATAATTGTAGCAAATCGAATAGAAAATGAAATAATAGATACAATGGATAAAATATATACAAGAGATTTGTTTTATAGAGATTAAACGGAAATATAATTATGAATTATGTAAAGATTAAGATGAGGGGGTAAAATAATTGCCAGAAATTACTGTTGTTGTCCCGGTATATAACACAGAAAAATATTTAAATGAATGCCTTGATACTATATTAGGGCAAACTTTTACGGATTTTGAATTAATTTGTGTTGATGATGGTTCAACTGATAATTCGAGAGAAATTTTAAATGATTATGAAAAACATGACAGTAGGGTGAAGATTATTAGCCAAAACAAATTAAATGGAGGAGCAGCTAGGAACAATGGCCTTCGCCATGCTTCCGGTGAATACATCATTTTTTTAGACAGTGATGATTTTTTTGATATAGATATGCTTGAAATTCTCCATGAAAAATTATTTAAATTTCAGGCCGATATTTGTGTATGTAACGCTAGGATATATGGTGAAGCAACTGGAAGGTTTACTTCCCCCCGTCATTTTTTGGATGATAAAAAAGTCCCAAAATTTGAACCATTCTCATATAAGTCCAATCAAGATTATATTTTTAATTTTACTTCTCCGGCGCCGTGGAATATGCTTTTCAAACGACAGTTTCTTCAGCAGCACCAGCTACAATTCCAGGAAATTGAAAGGAGCAATGATTTAAGTTTTTTTGGAAAATCTATCATCAAAGCTGAATCTATTGTTACTGTCAATAAGCGTTGTGTAAACTATCGACTTAGAAAATCGGGGAATCTGCAATCTCATAATGATGACACACCTCTTTGCTTTTATGATGCATTATTGGAAGTCCGTGACGAAGTATTAAAAATGGGAATTATGAATGAAGTCAAAACTAGTTTTATGAATTTTGCATTAAATGTTTTTATGTATAATATAGACAAAATGCAAGAACCAGAGAATTTTATCCTTCTACATTCAAAATTAATCGATGAAGGGATAAAAGATTTCTATTTCAATGATTTTACAGGGAATCAGCATTATTTCCCGCATTCCAAAATAAAATTCCAAGATTGCACACAGATTGACTTGGAAGAGCTTCTTTGTAGGCAATATAAAAAAAATCCGGAGACTTCATCTTGCCAAATTATAAAGAATATTGGCAAAAAATCGGTTAAAGTTTCTGTTATTATCCCAGTATATAATACGGCAGAATTTTTGAAGGCCGCCCTTGATAGTGCCATTGGGCAGACTTTACAGGATATCGAAATAATATGTATCAATGATGGTTCTACTGATGATTCATGGGATATCTTGCAGAAATATGCGACTGATGATAAAAGAATAATATTGGTAAACAAGGGCAATGAAGGAATTTCTTTGGCGCGTAACTGTGGAATGGATATCGCAACAGGACAATATATTGCTTTTTTAGATAGCGATGACACAATGGAGAAAAACGCGCTGGAACTTCTTTATCAAAAGGCAGAAAAATATTGTCTCGACATTGTATACTTTAATACTTGCGTCCGTTTTGTAGATGAATACGTAGTTGAAGACATGAGAAAAAAAATTCAGTATTATCAGCGTGTCAGAGACTATCATGGGGTTATGACAGGAATTGACCTTTATGTCATGATGAATCGTACAAAAGAATACCTGTCTTCAGTTTGTTTGCAATTCTACGGACGGGAGTTTTTGAATAGTTTCTCTATTAGGTTTTACGAAAGAATTATTCATGAGGATAATTTGTTTTCCTTTCAAGCGTTCCTTCATGCAAAAAGGGTAGGGTATATCAAAGAAGCTCTTAATAACCGAACGATGCGATATTGTTCTATTATGACAAGTACAGAAAATGCCAATAATTTTATTGGGTATTTTACATGCTATGTTGAAATGGTATTATTAGAAGCTAAATTTGAAAGTGAATTCTGCATTTCAGAAGAAGCCCTAGGCCATATATGGGCAAATATCCACGCTGTACATAACTCCGCTATAAGGATATATCGTAAATTGCCGCAAAAGGAAGTTTCGAAGATTGCCTTTAAAACAAATTCCATGGAAGAAAGATTTTATACTTCCTTTGTCAAGTCTGAACAAGAAATTCGACGAATCAAACAATCAGCATTCTATGTTGCCGGGAAAGAGGTGACAGGGATTCAGAAAAAATTAAATGAGAAAAATAAACTTTTAGCATTATTCTGCCGCCGTTCTTTGCATTTATTGAAAAGACTTACTTGATATTTTTTTTATTTCCTTCGTGCTTAATTTTTCCACCCAAAATACACATTTGATTTCTTGCAATTAATTAAGAAAAAAACAAGAGCAGGATTTATACCTGCTCTTGTTTTGGCCATTGATCTATAAAGATTTCAGTAATTCCTCTGCAATTTGTACAGCGTTGGTGGCGGCTCCTTTTCTAATGTTATCTGCAACTACCCATATGTTTAGTCCGTTTTGTACGGATTCATCTCTACGAATTCTTCCCACATAGACAGAATCTGTTCCGGCTGCATCTCTTGCCAGAGGATAGATATTGTTAGCGGGATCATCTTGTACAATGATTCCAGGAGACTTGCTAAGGAGTTCCTTCACTTCCTTCACATCAAATGGCTTTTCAAATTCCAGATTAATGGATTCGCTGTGAGCACCAAATACAGGAACCCGTACGGTGGTGGCCGTTATGGCAATGGAATCGTCACCCAAAATTTTTCTGGTTTCATGAACCATTTTCATTTCTTCTTTTGTGTACCCATTCTCAAGAAATACATCAATGTGGGGGATGCAATTGTCAACAATCGGGTAAGGATAGGCAATTGCGGTGCCATTTTTTAAGTCATTAATACCTTTAATCCCAGATCCAGAGACAGACTGGTAAGTGGAATAGACAATACGTTTGATTTTGTATTTGTCATGGAGTGGTTTTAAAGCAACTACTGCCTGGATGGTGGAACAATTGGGGTTTGCAATAATTCCCTTATTCCAATTAATATCTTGTGGGTTAACCTCAGGCACCACAAGAGGAACATCCTTATCCATACGCCAAGCGCTGCTGTTATCAATGACAACAACACCGTGAGCGGCTGCAATGGGTGCAAATTTTTCGCTGGTAGAGCCCCCGGCTGAAAACAGCGCAATGTCAATATCCCCATCAAAAGAGCGCTCTGTCAATTCTTCCACCACATAAGGTTGACCTTTGAAGGTGACGGTTGAACCTTTTGATTTGGCAGATGCCAACATGGTAATATGTTCAAAAGGAAAATCCCTTTCTTCCAGAACTTTTAGAAACGTGTTGCCTACAACACCGGTTGCGCCAACAATGGCAATGTTTGGTCTTTTTTTCATCATATTGCTCCCTTCGTATGTTTGCTAGATATTATACCACCGAAAAAAGAAAATGAAAAGTAAAAGGAGCATTCCCTCAAAAACGATGCAGTTCGCTAACTAATGTGCTATAATATAAATTGATTTTTTATGGACATGAAGGAGGGAATACCCTTGGCTACTCTAAGTTATTTACAAGCAATCATATTGGGGATTGTACAAGGTTTAGGCGAGTTTTTGCCCATTAGCAGTTCTGGACACCTAGCCATTTTGGAGCATTTTTTTGGAATAAAAGGAGAAAGTGTACTGCTTTTTGCTGTTATGCTTCATCTTGGCACTTTGGCATCGGTATTTGTAATATATTGGCATGATATTGTTGCCCTTTGTTGGGAATTAATATTGACAATAAAGGATATTTTTACTGGGAAGGGACTGCGAATCGATTCCTCTCCTAATCGACGTTTGGGATTTATGATTGTGGTTGCTACCATCCCAACCGGATTAATGGGGGTCCTCTTTAATGATGCCTTTACCAGTTTCTATGGTTCTATGATTGCCATTGGAATTGGCCTTTTCATCACCGGTACCATTTTGTGGATAGCAGAGCGTTTCGGAAGGGGACGATGCCAAGTTGAAAAAATGAAGTTTCGACATGCAATATTTATCGGAATTATGCAAGGCATTGCCATAACCCCCGGGATTTCAAGATCCGGCTCCACTCTTTTTGGTGGGTTATTTATGGGGTTGGAGCGGAACTTTGCGTTACGATTTGCATTTTTGGTATCCATTCCCGCCATTTTGGGTTCCGCAATAATGGAATTACCGCCTGCGTTGGAAGCCGGAGTTCCATCTAGTGTTTTGGGTCCGATTATTGTTGGGACCCTTGTATCTGCAGTCATGGGTTTTGTGGCCATCAAAGCAATGCTTCGTTTGGTTGCAAATTTGAAACTTAGCGTTTTTTCTTTTTATACTTGGGGATTGGGAATCCTAATCATCCTATATTCCATTTTTAGTTAAGGAGTTTGGACAATGGCAGAAAAGAAAAAAAGGGGACCGGGAAGACCGCCTGGATCGAAAAATAAGAATAGCAAGCAAGAAACTGCTCGCAAAAATGCAGTTGATTCACCACCAGTAACCAAAGGTATATTTGCTACTGAACCTAGAGTGCGAGATGAAATTGGGGCAATTATTTTAATTGCATTTGGTGTTTTTCTTATTATTGCCCTTCAAACCAATCTGGTTGGTTTGGTGGGCAATGCTATTTCTGATTTTCTCAAAGGCACATTTGGATTTGGCGCATATTTTTTGCCATACTTTTTAATTGTGTATGCTGTTTTAATTTTTGCCGGTGTGGTGGTACCCTTTACCTTGAGGACCGCCATTATTATGGTGCTATTATATTTTACCCTTGATTTAATTAACGCGGGCCGTTATGTATCAGACATGAAATATGGAATCTTAGGGATAAAAGAAGTGTATACAGCAGGCATTGACTTAAAAAATGGTGGTGTCTTTGGGATGTATGCAGGGAATACTATTTTTAATTTAATTGGAATTGTGGGACTCTACCTTCTTTGTGGCGTTCTCATTTTGATTTTTGTTTTATTATTGGTGAATACACCGATTTCCAGGTTTTTCCAAAATGCCAAGGAAAGAAGAGAAAACAGGGCACAAGAAAGACAGGTTTCCTTGACAGAAGAAGAGATGAGGAAGGCTGATAGAGAGCGCAGGTGGGCCGAAGCCGCATTGGAGAAAAGCCGTAAATTAGATCAAAATGAAGAGACTCCGCCTTTTGTAGTAGATTCACCAGAAAAGAACATCCAGCAGCAGCAAACGATCCTTCCCTATGAAGAAGAGTCCATTTTGCCTCATGGCTCTGATATTTCCAATGGACAACGTAATATTTTGGAAATGGTATTGGATGACTCTCTTTTTGAGAAGAGTGAAAGTGGAAAACAAATCAACTCTAAGACAACGTACGGAATCAACCCAGAGAATGGTGAAAAGCCTAAGGATTCATTTTCTACAGGAAAAGAAAGCGGTCCATTGGAAACAACTTCTTTTGCTTTCCCCAAAACCCCTGGAAAATACATACTGCCACCCTTGGATTTGTTAAAAAGGGCAACTTCAAACACCACGTTAAAAGGCATGAATCATGGGCTAAACGAGAGGGCGGCCCTTCTTGAACATACGCTACGCAGTTTTAATGTTGAGGCAAAAGTGACCAATGTCATTGAAGGACCTTCGGTAACCCGATATGAGATACAACCGGCGGTTGGCGTAAAAGTATCCAGCATCGTTCGTTTGGCGGATGGACATTGCTTTAAATCTACGGGCCAAAAGTATACGTCTAGAGGCACCCATTCCCGGAAAGGCAGCTGTTGGAATTGAAGTTGAGAATGAACACCGGGAGATGGTTTCCATCCGTGAAATCATTGAATCCAAAGAGTTTCAAAGTCATAAGTCCAAGTTGGCATTTGCCGTTGGGAAAGATATTGGGGGAAATGCAGTGGTTGCTGATTTGGCCAAAATGCCCCACCTATTAATCGCGGGAGCTACAGGCTCTGGGAAAAGCGTATGTATTAATACTATTATTTCAAGTTTCCTCTGCAAAGCTCGACCGGAGGAAGTTAAGCTGGTTCTAATAGATCCAAAAAATGGTTGAGTTGGGAAATTACAATGGAATTCCCCATTTGCTGATTCCTGTTGTAACAGATTCAACCAAAGCAGCAGCTGCGTTAAACTGGGCTGTTGGTGAAATGACAGGTAGATACAAAAAGTTTGCGGCGGTGGGAGCAAGAGATATTGCTTCTTACAACAATATTATGAAAGAAAATAGACAAAAAGAAGAGTTGCTGCCACAAATTGTTGTCATTATAGATGAGTTGGCCGACTTGATGATGGTTGCCAGCAGCCAGGTTGAAGATGCAATCTGTCGATTGGCACAATTGGCCAGAGGCGCCGGAATATGCATTTAATCGTTGCCACCCAACGACCTTCTGTTGATGTTATCACAGGGCTTATCAAGGCAAATATTCCTTCCCGTATTGCATTTATGGTGTCATCACAAATTGACTCCAGAACGATTATTGACATGCCCGGGGCCGAAAAATTAGTTGGGAATGGTGATATGTTGTTCAAACCTCAGGATTTAAATAAACCAAAACGTATTCAAGCCCCTTTTATTTCAGATCAAGAGGTGAACAATATTATTAAACATGTTAAGGCGCAAATGGAAGGTACCGTAGAATACTCAGGAGAAGTGCTGGAGCATATTGAACGGGGCAATTCATATGATAGTAATGAGGATCGGGACGAACTATTGCCTGATTGCATTGAGATGGTTATCCGTGCTGGTCAAGCTTCTGTATCTATGTTGCAACGTAGATTCCGACTTGGATACAATCGAGCCGCTAGAATTATGGATATGATGGAGTCTCGCGGGATTGTAGGACCTGCCGACGGTTCAAAACCTAGGACGGTATTAAAGACAGAAGCGGATTTGGATCAGATGAAAGAGGAAAACGGAGACTTTTCGTGAAAATATATATAGAAACATTAGGCTGCCCCAAAAATGAAAATGATTCCAGCCTATTTGGCGGTATTCTTCAGTCACAAGGACACAAAATCATTTTTAATCCTCAAAGGGCAGATGTGATTATTGTCAATACTTGTGGGTTTATCAACGATGCTAAAAGGAATCCATTGCTGCTATTTTTGAAATGGCGGCTGTCAAACGACCGGGTGCCTTGCTGGTAGTGTCGGTTGTCTTGCCCAGCGATATGGAAATGATCTATTTCTGGAAATTCCGGAAGCCGATATTATCATTGGGTGTGAACGATTATGCAAAACTGCCTGAGATACTTGCTGCCCCAGCGAAGAAGGAAAACGACAGAAAATTTTAAGTCAAAATCATTCTCCTGATGATTGGCATTTTAGGCGAATTGATGGTGAAATATATCGGTCAACACTGAAGATTGCTGAAGGTTGTGATAATTGTTGCACCTATTGTGTGATTCCACAAATTCGCGGTGGTTTTCGTAGCAGACCAATGGAAGAGCTCGTTAATGAAGCCGAATATGGTTGGCTGATAATGGTTGTAAGGAACTGATTCTTATTGCTCAAGATGTAACCGCTTACGGCTTGGACCTTTATGATAGATTAGCATTGCCGGATCTTCTCAGAGAACTGTGTAAAATTGAAAACCTCCATTGGATTCGCTTGATGTATTGCTATGAGGATCGCATTACTGATCAGTTGATACAAACCATGGCACAAGAACCGAAGATATGCCATTATATTGATATTCCGTTGCAGCATTATAGTGACAAGATCCTCAAGACAATGAAACGAAGGTCTACGTCGGAAACCATACGTGGAACCATAAGCAGACTTCGATCCGCCATACCGGATATTCATATTCGCACGACGTTTATTGCTGGTTTTCCGGGAGAAACCAATGATAGATTATAGTTGCATGGTAGATTTCATTACACGGAGCAGATTTGAAAGACTTGGCGTTTTTGCGTATTTCTCAGGAGGAGGGGACCGTAGCCGGAGAGATGAAGAATCAAGTAGGGGAATCTTTGAAAAATCAGAGACGAGATGGAATAATGCTTCATCAGATGGAAATATCCAGGGATCAAAACCATCAAAAAATTGGAATGACCTTGGAAGTTATCATTGATGAAATAGAAAAAGAATATCCCTTGGAACGGGGAATGGAAAAAGAGAATATTTATATTGGTAGAACCCAATACGATGCGCCGGAGATTGATCACACAGTAGTTGTTCAATCTGATTTGTTGCATCAACCGGGGGATTTTATTCAAGTGAAAATTACTGATGGATTTGATTACGATATTGTAGGTGTGGAGGTTTAGCATGAATTTACCCAATCAATTGACAATGGGAAGAGTTGTAGCAGTGCCGTTTTTTATTGCACTATATCTGATGGGATGGGATATTTGGGCAGCTGTGTTGTTTATTCTGGCTTCTGCCACGGATGCTTTGGATGGTTATCTGGCAAGAAAAAATAATCTTGTTACCAACTTTGGAAAAATAATGGATCCTTTAGCGGACAAAGTTTTGGTGGTGGCAGCCTTGGTTTTGCTTGTTGAATCTGGCGATGTGGCGGGGTGGATGCTCATTGTTATTTTGGCAAGAGAGTTTGCGGTAGCCGGATTACGTACCGTAGCTGCAGCAGACGGGAAAGTGATTGCTGCGGGATTGACAGGGAAAATAAAAACAGTGCTACAAATGATTGCTGTACCCCTGTTGTTGTTGCATAATTGGCCTTTCACATATGTAGGCGTGCCTATGGATCAAATTATGCTGTGGGCGTGCGTTGTGATGACAGTGATTTCTGGAACTGAGTATATTGTTAAGAATATAACCGTTTTTAAGGACTAGAGAAGAGGACATAATGAAAGCTTCTATTGTAACAGTTGGAACTGAATTATTATTTGGTCAAATTATCAACACCAATGCAGCCTATATATCCGACGGACTCAATCGAATGGGTGTTGATGTGATGTATCATTTTACTGTGGGGGATAATCCTTCCAGGTTGGAAGAAATATTGGAAGAGGCCCTTAAGCGGTCTGATTTAGTGATCACCACGGGGGGCCTTGGCCCTACACAAGATGACATGACGAAAGAAATTGTATGTAAAGTAATGAAAAGTTCTTTAATACTGCATCAGCCTAGTCTTCAAGCTATTGAAAGTTTTTTTGCCGCTGTAAAGCGTCCCATGACTGAAAATAATCGAAAACAAGCTATGCTTCCTGAAAGGGCAATTGTTTTTCAAAATGGGATGGGCACGGCGCCGGGATTTGCCCTAACGTGTGATAACAAGACAGTTGCTTGTTTGCCGGGTCCGCCAAGAGAAATGACAGGGATGTTTGAAAAATCTCTAGTGCCTTTTTTGGAAAAGCAGACGGACCGTGTGATATATTATCAATTAATCCGGACATATGGTATTGGGGAATCTTCCTTGGAGACTGAATTGTTGGATTTAATTAATGGTCAAACAGATCCCACCATTGCCACCTATGCATTGGAGGGAGAAAGTTATCTTCGAGTTGCCTCAAAGGCTGAAAGTTTGGAGATTGCAAAACGAAAGGTTGATGGCATGACAGAGAAAATTCTGTCTCGAATTGGACAATACGTATACAGCACGAAAGGACAAGATTTGGTAGAAGTTGTTTGTGAACAACTGATGCAAAAGAACATCAGCATTTCCTGTGCGGAATCTTGTACAGGTGGCTTATTCGCTTCAACCTTATTGAAAGTGCCTGGAATGTCGGCTATCTTTGACAGAGGATTTGTCACTTATAGCAACCAGTCAAAAATTGAGGAATTAGGGGTACTTCCCAGTACTATTGAAACGTATGGCGCGGTTAGTCCTGAAACAGCAAAAGAAATGTCTCAGGGGGTATTCCGCGCTTCTGGGAGCAATCTCTGCATTGCCATCACAGGGATTGCCGGCCCTGATGGGGGGAGTTTGGAAAAGCCTGTAGGACTTGTATTTATTTCCCTCATTTATACGAATCAAAATGGAAAGTCAGATTATTTCCAAGAAAAAAGAATTTTTAAATGGAATCAACGGGAGAAAAACAGGGAAGCTGCAGTTTTAGCCATGCTGAATATGATTTTACAAAATGTTGCTAGGATGTAATAGGTAACGTATTCAATATGGGGAGTACAACAGATATTTTTGGAGGCACGAATGAAAAAAGTAATTACTTACGGAACTTTTGACTTAATGCACTATGGTCATGTTAATTTATTTCAACGGGCAAAACAACTTGGCGATTATTTAATTGTCGCCGTTTCCACAGACGAGTTTAACTATGAACAAAAAAACAAGAAAAACTTTTTTTCGTTTGATGAAAGGAAAAGGCTGGTTGAATCCATACGCTACGTAGATTTGGTGATTCCAGAAACCAGTTGGGAACAAAAAATATCTGACATTAAAGAATATAGAATTGATACTTTCGTGATTGGTGATGACTGGGCAGGAAAGTTTGACTTTTTGAAAGATTATTGTGAAGTGGTTTATTTAGAGAGAACACCGGAGATTTCCACAACTCAAATTAAGCAAGAATTAAAAAAATAAGGGAATTGGTTAACTGGAGGCTAGGATGACTTCTGAACAAAAAAAACTACTAAGCCTGTTCAAAGAAATTGATGAAATATGTAATAGACATCATATCGTGTACTATATGGCGGGAGGGACGCTGATAGGTGTAATGCGGCACAAGGGATTTATCCCCTGGGATGATGATATGGATATTTTGATGACTCGTGACAACTGGCACAAATTTATTGAAGTGACAAGGTATGATATCCCGGAAAACCGAGTATTGGAATGCCAAGAATTGGACAGAGATTATCCAAATATGTTTGGTAGATACACTGATACCACTTCCTCCGCAATTCATAAAAATCAAATATTAGGAGATGGGATTGCCGGATATGTGGTGGATATCCTAGTTCTTGATCCCATTCCAGATAAAGAGGATAGTTATTTAAAATATAGGGACGATTTGTTATTGTATTCTGATTTGGTGAATCCTTCCTTAAACTATAGTTATAGATACAATGTGAATAAGGCACGATACAAAAAATACTATCGTAGGATGAAAAAAATGGGGAAAGATGCGATCCTATCGGAAATTGAAAACAGAATCTTTTCGTATAAGGAGGAAAATTGCCCATACTATGTGATGCGATGGGGTGGGGCGCCCTTTCTCTTTGATAAAGATATGTATGGCGAATCAAGATTTGGGGACTTTGAAGGGGTAAGATGCAGAATTCCAGATAGAACCGGAGACTATCTGACCTGGCATTATGGAGATGACTGGATGCATATTCCACCCCACTCGGAGCACGAATCCCATAATGCAATATTTAGTTTCACTACAGATTATAAAACCATTCAAAAAGATTATTTGCAGTACATAAATGTGGGTAGTGTTCGAAAATCCATTATTTACAGAAAAAACTATTTGTTGAAAAATATGGATAAATTATCTGAAATCAAAACAAATAAAGTCAAAATACTCAGTTATGCAACGAAATGTGATATTGAATACAAGGTTCGCACATGTGGATATGATATACTGGAGGCGCTAAACAATGAAGAATATGGAAAGCTGAGCAAACTATTTGAAAAATTTTTCAGTGAACAATTAAGTAGGGAGCAAATCGGAAGAGAAGATTATTTAGGGATATTTAGATATAACAATCCGGTATATTGCGGAATAACTGACAACATTCTCTACGTTGCCACCATGGTTTTGATACACACCAATCGCATTGCAAAGGCAGACCGACTGATTCAAGTGCGGGAGCTGACTAAGGAACCCATGGGAAAGGAATTATATGAGGTAAAACAATTAATTGCAGAGATTAGAAAAGCAATTTCTTGGTACGATTTAAAATTATTTGAAGAATCTTTTACACAAACGGGGATGCTATTTGAAAAATATCCAAAAAACTATAATATTAACGTCTTATATATTGGTCATTTAATGGACCGGGGGCTATATGAAAAGGCAGCCTCATTAATCAATGATGGAATGATTTTGTTTCCCAACGATGGTGTGTTTTTAAAATATTATGGGGATTTAGTGTATCATAAAAATAAGAGACAAGCTTATGACATTTACGAAAAGGCTGTTAATACAACCACAAATGGATGTGTCCATTTGGAGGTTAAGGAAAAAGCCATTTCGGACAAAATCTATTTTATTCAAGAGATAGAAAAAAACTGCGATGTGGATATGGCTGAAAGGTTGGCCAAACTTGTGGGGGACGATGTCGATTATTATGTTCTGAAGCATAAAATCCGCCAGAAAATTTCACATTCTGACAATGACATTGTGGAACAGATATTAGAAATACAAGGGGCATTGTCTACATTTGATTTTGACGTGAAACTCTTTGGACTTTTACACAATTTGTACTGTGGCATTGGAGAATCAGACCAAATGGCTAATTTCCGCAAAAAGTTTTTGAGGACAAATGCAGTATCTGAATATCATGAACTGGCTACTGAACTTGCAGAAATTCCAGATATAGAAAAGGATGGAACGTATTATAAATTATTGGGAGATGTATATTCAAATTTGGGTTTGGTTGATGAAGCTAATCAACATTGGAATCATGCAATGACATTACAGTGTAGTAAATTGACGGAATATGAATTGGGCATGAATTTGTCGAAGGAGACGTTCTGATGAAAGAAATGCAAAGAAGTACTTTGCAGATGCTAAAGGAAATTGCAAAGATATGTGAAAAACATAGCCTAAAATACTATTTGGGTCCGGAAACATTGGCAATTGCCGAAATTTATGGCGGCTACGATCGAAATGCTATCAACCTTGAGATTTTAATGCCCATTTCTGATTTCATCGCATTAGTGAAGATTTTAGAAACGGAAATCCCTTTGAATCGATCCATAGAATATATGGGAAACCACAAACATTATTTGGGTTTTCAGGTTTCCTATATCAATGAGACTTCAACATACATTAATATGAACCAAGGAACTGATTTCTCCAGATATGGAGCAAGGATTAATATTATTCCCATTAGAAGAAATGTTCATAGCCTGAGAGGAAAAATTTTTCATGTTATTGAAACCGGATGGGAGTGCAATGGGTATAGATTTACTAGAAAATTAAACCTCAAAAGAATAATTGCTGCCGCGCTTGCCAGAGGATGTATGGTAATTGGAAAGGCAAATTGCGCCAAATTATTATACCGAGGGTTTTGCAAAAACTATTCAGGAACATCTGAAAACGTAATAATTAAATACCCGAAGAAAAAAAGCACTGTTTTAGATTCGGAATATTTTTCCGGTAATGATTTTGTTTTTTTCGAGGGCAATCCATATCCCGCACCAGTTCGGCGGGAAGACTTTCTTGTTAACTATTATGGAACCTTCTGGCGAGATAGGTTCCTCAATAGGAAAAAAGACTTTAGCAATATTATTTTTTTGCCGGGAATACCATATAAAGAATTTTTAAATCAGGTCTCAAAGAGTGGGATGGATATAAAGAAGTACTTCTTTCAATATCGCCTTTCATTATTGAAAGGCATAAAGCTGCTTAGACCCATAAAAATCCGTTCTCGAGCGCTGTTAATTGCGGCTAGAAGTGGAGATCGTCTCAGATATTACGAGGAGTTTCAAAAGAAAAGAGAAGTCATACATAATTTGCATGGAAAAGGAAACCTTACTGAGTTAAAAACTATTTTTGCAGAACATGAGAAAACAACATTGCATTATTTAAAACGAAAGTTGGGTTTTTGTGTGTGTCGAGAGTTTTTCGAGATACAATGTGAATTGTTTATAGAAGAAGGTAAGGAAAATGTGGTTGAAAAATTAAGAAAACTAGTTCCGGAGGCGCACTATCGCCCCATCATATAATGCTAATATTGTTACAATAGGGAAGGTGAAAATGATAAAGTCAAGCGATTACATAGTAGATTTTTTAGCGGAAAAAGGAATTAAACACTGTTATGGATATCAGGGCACAATGATAGCCCATTTGGTAGATTCAATTGGTGCATCGGAAAAAATGGAAAATCATTGTTGTTATAATGAGCAAGGTGCCGCTTTTGCTGCAACTGGTCAGGCAAAAGCCACTGGAGAAGTTGCCTTTGCCTACGCAACCAGTGGACCGGGAGCGGCAAATTTGATTTCCGGTATTGCTGATGCATATTATGATAGTGCTCCAGTAATCTTTATTACCGGGCAGTTAAACTCATATGAATATTTAGATGTTGAAGGAATAAAACAGCATGGATTTCAAGAAATGGATGTGATTTCTGCCGTGAATGCTGTGGTGAAATATTGCACAAAAGTCACAAAAATTGATGACATAAGAAAAGTAGTAGAAGAAGCATATTATTGGGCGACGGAAGGCAGACCGGGTCCCGTATTAATTGATTTGCCAATGGATATGCAAAGACAAATTATTGAGCCAACATCCCTAGAAGGGTTTGTGCCCCCTAAACCCCAACAACTATCAAATCCAAAGACGGTGGCAACCAATATTCTTAGGGAAATTGCAAATGCAAAAAGACCTGTACTATTATTGGGAAATGGTGTAAGTAAAAATTCCGAATTTAGACGGATGGTCCATTCTGTGATTGAAAAAATCAATATACCAGTAGTCACAAGTATCCTTGGGCGAGATATTATGCCCTTTGATTTTCCTGTAAACTTTGGCTTCCTAGGGGCGGCTTACGGGCATAGGTATTCCAATCTCATTGTAAACAAAAAAGCGGACTTAATTGTTTCCTTGGGAATGAGTATGTGTAAGCGTCAAGTGGGAATGAAGTCAGAGGAATTTGCTGCAGATGCAAAGATAATAAGAGTAGATATTGATTCCACCGAGTTACAACGGACGGTGCATGAAAATGAAATAGCTTATATGGCTGATTGCAATGATGTGATATGTCAAATGAACGAGGATTTGGAACCTAGTAGGAATGAAGATCATTTAAAGTGGCTTGAAGTGTGCAGGGAAATCAAGGGTTTGCTAGAAGAATTTGATAATCAATGCGTTGAACGAGGACCGAATCTGGTGATTGACAATATTAGTAAATATGCTACGTCTCTAAAGGGAATTTGTTGTGACGTTGGCCAACATCAAATGTGGTGCGCCCAATCATATAGACTTCATAAAGATCAGCGATTGCTGTTTTCCGGAGGACATGGAGCTATGGGATTCGCACTTCCAGCCGCCATTGGTGCTTATTACGGTTTACATGGACCGGTGGGTGTTATTTGTGGAGATGGATCATTTCAAATGAATATACAAGAACTTCAATTAGTTTTTCGAGAAAAAATCCCAATGACTATTTTTATTCTGAATAACAATTCTTTGGGACTGATTCAACAACAACAAGATGATATCTTTGAAGGCAGATACTATGGATCTGTTTCTGACGGGGGATATTTAGCACCAGATTTTAAGAAAATTGGAGATGCATACGGGATTTCTTCTTACAAAGTGACTAACAATGAACAACTAACTCAATTGCTTAAGACTATGAATTACAATCAGCCGAATTTAGTTGAAATCATTCTTGATGTAAATTCCAGAGCATATCCCAAAACACCTTTTTCCAAAGAAATGCATAATCAAAAGCCGTATATGCCACCAGAATTGCTGGAAAAGTTGTTAAATAAATAGGAGAATAAAATGTCAAACGTTACAATTATTACAGGTGGAACAGCCGGAATCGGCAAGGCCATCGTATGTAAAATCCTTGAAAATTCTAAAGAGGGAGACAAAGTTTTTGTAAATTACGGCAACAATACAAACAATGCCAATGAGTTTTTAAGCTCCCTTGAGCGGAAGGACAGAGAAAAAGTCCACTTAATAAAGGCGGATTTGTCCGATTATGACGAAATGCTTGTTTTTGTTTCCACGATAAAAGAATTGACAGATCACATTGACTGGCTGGTTCTAAATACTGGAATTGGAACATATTTGCCCTTTGAAGAATACGATTATGAGTTATGGGATAAGGTGATGAGGACCAATGTAAACATTCCTGCCTTCATTGTCAAAGAACTGAAAGCCATTATGGCCGAGGGCGGCAATCTGGTATTTATGGGTTCTCATGCAGGTCAGGTTCCCTATTCCTCATCCATTGTTTATGGTGTATCAAAGGCCGCAGTTCATTTTTTGGCAAAGTCTCTGGTAAAAGTCTTTGATGATAAAAGAGTATCGGTCAATGCAATTGCCCCGGGATTTATTGACACAAAATGGCAGGAGGGCCGATCCGACGTGAGTAGGGAACGCATCAACCAAAAGATTGCTGCCCACAGATTTGGCACACCGGAGGAAGTAGCAGCTTTGTGCTACCAAATATTATCAAATGATTATTTAAACGGAAGTGTATATGATATCCATGGGGGATACGATTTTTATTAATTGATGGAATGATGTTTTAGATACATGTAAGGAGGTACATTGTGCGAAAAGTAATTACATACGGAACTTTTGATCTATTTCATGAGGGACACTATAACATTCTAAAAAGAGCAAAAGCAGAGGGGGATTATTTGATTGTTGGGGTTACCGGAGAAAGTTATGATGCAGAGAGAGGCAAACTTTCGGTGCAAGATAACTTGGCTACTAGGATAGAAAATGTTAAAAACACAGGTTTTGCGGATCATATTATTGTGGAGGAGTACCTTGGCCAAAAAATTCCGGATATTATCAACTATGATGTGGATGTATTGGTTATTGGGTCAGATTGGAAAGGAAAATTTGATCATTTGAATAAATATTGTGAGGTAAAATATCTAGAAAGAACCAAAGATATTTCCAGTACACAGCTACGAGAAACCGTTATGAAGACATATAAATTTGGTATTGTTACAGATGATCTTGATGATTGTGATGCAGTGATAGAGCCTAAACATGTCAGCGGTATACACGTTGAAAGTGTTTATTCTTCGAATCCAGAAATGGCAAAGCAATTTTGTGACAGGTATGAACTAGACAATGGGTACAGCGACTATGGGGAATTTTTGCAAAGTGTTGACATCGTATATATTAAGGTTGATCGGGAAAGACGATTTCAATATATTAAGGATGCAATTGCCAATGGAAAACATGTTATTAGTGACCCTCCAGGCACATTAATACTGGAAGAGGAACGTTTACTCAATGAACTATCTAAAGAAAAGGGTGTGGTTTGGCTAAATAATATTACTACCTTGTATTTACAAGCGTTTGGGCAGCTTTTATGGAATGCGCGAGGCAACTTAATTGGGGATTTGGTTAGTATACGGTGTAGCATTTCCAAATCCCTATATGGGAGTGACAGTAAATGTGATTTTATTGACCTGGCATATTTTCCCGTTTGCATTATTGTCAAAATACTGGGAGTGGATTTTTTAGATACAAATTTTAATTTGATTCAAAACAAAAATGGCGAGATATCTTATGGGACGCTCAGCTTTATTTATGACCAGTCAATTGCATCTGCAGAAATCGGGATGGACTATGAAATTGAATCTGGCATGGTGATTCTTGGAACTGAAGGAACAATCATTGTTCCAGGCGATTGGTGGCGTATTGGTTATTTCAAAATTAAGAGGAACGAAGACGATACTTTTAAGCGATATTCTTTCAATTTGGATGGCAACGGATTTCGATATTTGATTCAAGCATTATTGGCGTTAGTTAGATCTGAAAGAACTGATTCTCAAAGATTGATGACCAATGAGTCGGAAGCTATTATTAAACTGCTTTCAGAGATTGATGCGTATGAACGATAAAATTAGGACAACTTCAATCTATTGTTTTTCAAAGGTAATGAATGCAATTTATCTTCTATTCAAGTTACTTCCGCAGCAACATAAAGTAGTGTTTATTAGTCGACAGAGCAATATTGACACATTGGACTTTCGATTAATTAGGGAAGAGATTGATGCAAGGAATTTGCACAAGTCGGTTTTTTTGACAAAAAAATTGGTTTTCTCACCATGGGGAATGATTTGCTATTTTTTCCACATGATCAAGCAAATGTATCATATCGCCACGTCAAAAGTAGTGGTTATTGACTCGTATTGCATTGCCGTAAGCATTCTTAAGCATCGTCAAAATTTGAAAGTTTTCCAAATATGGCATGCAACCTGCGCAATAAAGAAATTTGGCTACCAGACGATAGACAAAAAGGACGGAACATCTCAAAAAACTGCAAAGTTAATGAAAATGCATCAACAATATACTTATGTTCTATGTGCAAGTGATGTGACTTCAACACACTTCTGTGAAGCATTTAGTGTTCCATTGGACAAAATCGTAAAAGGCGGACTGCCTCGTATAGATTATATTAGGATGCACAAGCAAGAGGTTGGGAATTTTATTTGCCAAAAGTACCCAATGGTGCAAAAAAAAATAAATATTGTATATGCCCCTACCTTTAGGAAAAGTAGAAGCGTAGATGCCAATAATCTTCTTCAAGCGATAGATCATAATAAATACAACGTAATTGTTAAAACCCATCCCCTTGATGAGAATATTAGCAAGTCGTTCATAGGCAATGGAATCATTATGGATCAACAATATTCCGTTTATGACTGGTTATCTGTTGCAGATATTGTAATTAGCGACTATTCGGCTTTGATTGTTGAAGCGGCAGTGGCAGAAATTCCTGTATACTTGTATATTTATGATATTGAAGAATATCAGATGAATACTGGATTAAATGTATCTTTATCCGATGAGGCAATTGGAAAATATTGTTTTCGCAACCCTATTGAATTGGCTAAAACGCTAGATCAAGTTTACGATATGAAGTTGCTTCATGAATTTCGTGATAAGTATTTTGATGTTAAAGAAACAACATGTACAAAACGGTTAGTTGATTTCATTGATAACATGTTGGAATCGGAGAATCTAATTGACAACCATAAAATGTAAATATATAATATTATTTACATAATATGGTAATTGTTATGGTGGCATCTAAATAATGCTTGACTGTTGGGGGGAGATTAGATATTATTAGCATAAGAACAAATGTTCGCAACGTAATGGAGGTATAGACTTGAGTATCAATAGTAAAGAAGACAAAGATCGGGCGCTGGCTGCAGCGCTGAGTCAGATTGAAAAACAATTTGGAAAAGGTTCTGTCATGAAACTGGGAGATGATTCTCTTCATATGAATATTGAGGCGATTTCAACTGGTTCCATTAGTTTGGATATTGCTACTGGGATTGGTGGAATTCCAAAGGGTAGAATTATTGAAGTTTATGGACCGGAGTCATCTGGAAAGACAACTTTGGCCCTGCATATGATTGCAGAAACACAAAAAATCGGTGGCAAGGCTGCGTTTATTGATGCAGAACATGCATTGGACCCTGAATACGCCAAGAACCTAGGCGTTATGATTGATGATTTGTTGGTGTCTCAACCAGATACTGGCGAACAGGCTCTTGAAATTTGCGAAATGCTGGTAAGAAGTGGTGCTTTGGATATTGTTGTAATTGACTCTGTTGCTGCTCTCGTTCCTAAGAATGAAATCCAAGGGGAGATGGGGGACAGCCATATGGGGCTACAAGCCCGGTTAATGTCCCAGGCCCTACGAAAATTAACCGGAATTGTCAACAAAACAAAAGCTTCTGTGGTTTTTATCAATCAATTACGTGAAAAGGTCGGAGTAATGTTTGGAAGCCCCGAGGTTACGACCGGTGGTCGGGCGCTGAAGTTTTATGCTTCAATGCGATTTGATGTACGCAAAATTGAAACTATCAAGATTGGAGATAGTATGATAGGAAGCAGAACCCGCGTTAAGATAGTTAAAAATAAAGTGGCCCCGCCATTTAAACAGGCGGAGTTTGATATTATGTATGGACATGGCATTTCCAGAGAAGGTGATGTTTTAGATTGTGCGGTGGAAGAAAAAGTAATCGAAAAAGCAGGCTCTTGGTTCAGTTTTGATGGGAATCGGATTGGACAAGGTCGGGAAAACGTGAAGAACTTTTTAGTTGGAAATCCTGAAATTATGGCAAAAGTCGAAGGTATTCTTCTGGAAAAGATTGCAAAGGTAGATTCGACTGATACGGCATCATCTGAAAAAATTGATGTGCCTATGGTGGATGAAGATGGGGTCATTTTAGATTGATTTCATTTTTGATTTTTCAAAACCGTTTTTCTTTGAAAGGCGGTTTTTTACTGCAAGGGGAAGTTTTGGTTGAGAATTATTTATTTTCGAGGTATTATATTCAATAGTTTGACTTGGTCAAATCCATTTACAGGAGGATGTTATGACTCAAGAAATCATTGACAGCAAAATATATATCGGCGAGTACATTCGCCGTGGGAAGATTGCACAACAGATTTTTGAAAAGAAAACCCAGCAGGAAGTTGATACTGCAGTCAAAGCAATTGGGAAAGTAGTATATGATAATGCCAAGATGCTTGCAGAAATGGCAGTTGCTGAGACCGGTATGGGGAATGTTCCAGATAAAATTGCAAAAAATCAAGCAAAGGCCGGTATGATTTGGAACCATTTACGGGATAAAAAATCAAGGGGGTTATTAGAACGCAATGATGAAATTGGCATCACTACCTTTGCGAAACCGATGGGTATTGTGGCAGCGATTACACCTTGCACCAATCCAATTGTGACACCAATGAGCAACGCAATGTTTGCGTTAAAAGCTGGAAATGCAATCATTATCACGCCACATCACAAATCTATCAATTCCAGTACAATAACCGTTGCGTTAATGAATGAGGCTCTCCAAAAATTGGATATGCCTGAACATCTAATTCAAATATTAGATGTTCAATCCAGAGAAAACACGCAAAATCTAATTGCTCAAGCTGACGTTGTCGTGGCAACAGGTGGTGCCGGGATGGTACATGCAGCATATAGCTCAGGAAGACCAGCCCTAGGGGTGGGGGCGGGAAACGTGCAATGCATTTTAGATATGGATATCAATTATGAAGATGCCATCAAAAAAATAATTCTGGGCCGTACCTTTGATAATGGAATTATTTGTTCAGGTGAACAAACTATTATCTGCCCAAAAGTGAATTATGATTTGGTAAATAGTATACTGGAATCCAATGGCGCATATATTGTTAAAGGTGAAGAAGAAAAGGAAAGTCTTCGAAACGCGCTTTTCTGCCAGGGAAAACCAAACCATCACTCCATTGGCCAATCTCCGCAAAAAATCGGTGTATTGGCGGGTATTAGCCTTCCTGAGGGGACCAGGGTTCTGGTTGCTGAAGCTGATGGTACGGCAGAAACGGATGTACTCGGGAAAGAGAAGATGGCTCCGGTTTTAGCCCTCTATTCTTATGAACAATTTGACGAGGCTGTGGAGATTGCAAAACAGAATCTTGAAATTGAAGGAAAAGGACATAGTGTTTCGATTCATTCTAACAACAAGAAAAACATTGAATATGCAGGTCTGGAATTATGTGTTTCCAGAATTGTGATTAATCAAGCTTGCGCAACCAGCGCCGGTGGGAGTTACTATAATGGATTAACACCTACCAATACATTGGGATGCGGATCGTGGGGGCATAATAGTATTTCAGAAAATTTGGATTACAAACATTTGATGAATGTTTCCAGAGTTGCCTATAATATGGAAAATAATGTGAAACCCTCCGAAACCTTACTTTGGAAATAGAGAGGATACATTCATGCTGGATAGAAAAGAACCTGAAAATAGAATCGAGAAAACCAGAGTTAAAAAAAATAGAAAACGAAAAACTGCTTTGCTGATTGTTGTTTTGTGCCTTGCAGTAGTTTGTACTGCTGTGGCAGCAGGATTTGTATATGTGAATCATATGTCTGGCAAAATGGATTATGAAGATACTCAGGACGCCGAATGGGATATTGATGATCAAGTCGCTGAGGAGTTAAGCGGTTATCGACAAATTGCAATTCTGGGTGTTGATGCCAGGTCGATGACCAATTATGATGGTGCAAGAAGTGACTCCATTCTTGTTGTTAGCATTGAAAACGATACGGGAAAAATTAAGATGATTTCCTTGATGCGCGATTGTTATCTTCAGATATATAACAATGACGGGGAACTGTCTTTGGATAAAATTACCCATGCACACGCTTTTGGAGGTGGAGTGGACACGTGTCGATCTTTAAATCGTAACCTGGATCTTAATATTAAGGAGTATGCGATTTTCAATTGGAAAGCTGTTGCGGATGTGGTAGATGCTCTGGGTGGTGTCACTGTAGAGGTAAAATCAAATGAACTATATGACCTTAATAAATATGGCGTTGAAACAGGGGAAGTGATTGGCCGATCCTATACAACCGTTAACGCAACTGGGGTCCAGAAATTAGATGGGGTTCAGGCTGCCAGTTATTGCAGAATTCGAAAAACCTCTGGAGGCGATAGCCAACGGGCTGAACGAATGAAGAAAGTGATGACAGCAATTTTTGCAGAAGCAAAAGATATGAACATATCCAAGCTTAACAAGATTGCCAATACAGTGTTACCTGAAATTCGAACGAACATTGGAAGAACAGATATTATTAGTCTTATTGCCGGTTTGGGAAAATATCAATTAGACGGCAACATTAGCCTTCCGTACAAGTTTAAAGGAGGGATTTTTAATGGTGTATGGTATGCAGTCCCAAAAACCCTTGAGACCAACGTAATAAAACTACATAATCAGGCATTTGGACAGTTGGATTATACTGTTTCCAAAACGGTGTTGGGAATCAACAAAAAAATCATAACGGATACGGGAGTAACATCGGAGTAAGCGAAACAAATGTTTGACATTATTACCCCTCTATGTTAAGATATCATACTGTAAGCCGCTCAGAAAGGGTTTGAAATGCAGTTGCAATTGCGGAGGCTACCTGACCTGGCGAGACTGGATAGAGGAGGTAAAGAAAATATGTATGCAATTATTGAAACCGGTGGGGAAACAATACAGAGTAACGGAGGGTGATGTGATCACTGTCGAGAAATTATTGGTAGAACCCGGACAGGAAGTCACCTTTGATAAGATACTGGTGATGGGTGATGGCGATGCCGTCAAAATTGGGACTCCATATGTGGATGCCGCTCAGGTGTTCGGCAAAGTGGTTGAAAATGGAAAAGGACAGAAAGTCATCATTTTCAAGTACAAGTCCAAAAAAGATTATAGAAAGAAACAGGGTCATAGACAACCCTACACAATGATTGAAATCACCGGTGTAGGAACGAGTAAGCCTAAAGTGACCAAGACTGCCAAGGCAGTTGCCTCAGTAGAAAAGCAGGCTGAAACCCCTGTTGAGGCACCGGTCAAGACAGAAACCAAAGCGGTTAAATCAACACCGGCCATCAAAAGCATGAAAAAAGACGAATTGATTGCGTTTGCAAAAGAAAATGGCATCCAAATTGATGAAAAGGCAACAAAGCCGGTCATTATTGAAGCAATCGAATCACAATTAAAATAATTACCGTAAGGACTCATAAATATAAGGAGGTGAAATCATGGCAAGTAAGAAGGGTGTAGGTAGCTCTAAGAACGGACGAGATAGTGCATCAAAGAGACTGGGAGTCAAAAGAGGCGATGGTCAAGTAGTAAGTGCAGGAAGCATTCTGGTCCGACAAAGAGGAACGAAAATTCATCCTGGCAACAATGTTGGAATCGGTGGAGACGACACATTATTTGCTAAGATTGATGGTGCAGTGAAATTTGAAAGAAAAGATAAGACCAGGAAGCAAGTAAGCGTCTATTCAAAAGAAGCGTAAGGTTCAGAGTAGGGTAGTCTCCGCGAAGAGGTTGCCCTATTTTTATTTAAGGAGAAAACATGTTTGTAGATAGCGCAAAAATAAATATCAAGTCCGGCAAGGGCGGCAATGGCGCTGTCTCTTTCCGCCGGGAACCTTTCGTACCGGAGGGGGGCCCCGATGGTGGAGATGGCGGTAGAGGTGGCGACATTATTTTTGTTGCTGACGCAAATCTCCGAACATTGATGGATTTCAAGTATCAAAAAAACTATGTGGCTGAAAATGGTCAAGATGGTATGAAGCGAAACAAATTCGGAAAAAGCGGAGAATCGTTGGTTATAAAAGTTCCACCGGGTACCGTAGTGACGGATGAAGAAACAAACTTGGTCATGAAAGATTTGAAAGTTCATGGAGACTCATTTGTCGCGGCCAAAGGCGGTAAAGGTGGCAAAGGGAATGTTCACTTCAAAAATTCCGTTCGTCAAGCTCCGAATTTTGCAGAAGCCGGCGGATTTGCCAAGGAACGAACTGTACTTTTGAATCTAAAACTGATTGCAGATGTTGGTTTAGTTGGGTTTCCCAATGTGGGGAAATCTACATTGCTTAGTGTTTGTACCAATGCACAACCTAAAATTGCGGACTATCATTTTACAACGATTGCACCAAACTTAGGAGTTGCAGAAGTATTTAATACCAGCTTTGTCATGGCTGACATTGCGGGCATCATAGAAGGTGCACACTTAGGCGTTGGCATGGGATTCCAGTTCTTAAAACATGTTGAAAGAACAAAGGTTTTAATTCATGTTGTGGATGTTTCAGGTAGTGAAGGAAGAAATCCTGTTGACGATTTTGATAAAATCAATGATGAATTATCCAAATATAGCAAACTGTTGGCCAAAAAACCTCAAATTGTATGTGCAAATAAAATAGATTTGATTCAGGAAGATAGTGAAGAATATCGGATATTCAAAGAGCATGTGGAAAGCGAAGGGATAAAAATTTTCCCAGTCTCCGCCCCCCTTCGACAAGGGATAAAAGAACTGATGGCTGAAACAGTGAACATGCTAGCAAAAGCTGAAACGGAGATGGTGGAAGAACCAATGGAAACTTTTGATTTCGAGTTGGATGATCAAGATCCTACCTACAGAAATGTAAAAGTATTGAAAGACCATGAAACATTTATTCTAGAGGGTAAGCAACTGGAAAAGATTTTCAATTCAACTAATTTTACTGACATGGGATCTTTAAGATACTTGTATAAATATATTGAACGAAGTGGTGCGGTGGAAACCATGAAACAAATGGGCCTTAAAGAAGGAGACGGAATTCGAATCAAGGATTTCGAGTTTGAATATTATGACGAATACTAATGTACTAAGCAGAACTGAATGTATGAAAATGCTACAATCTCAGGGGACGCCCAATCATGTAGTTGCACACTGCATAGCAGTATCGGATGTGGCAAAACAAATTGCATTGTCACTAAATCGAAAAGGGTTCCACCTAGATGTTGACTTGGTGGAAGCAGCTGGCTTGCTTCACGACATGGCTAGAACTCGTGAAAACCATTGGGATGTTGCCGCTGACTTTCTCCTTGCCCAAGGTCATTTTCGAGAAGCAGAAATCATAAAAGTACATATGCACCATCATTTTCCGGAAAATCCACTATTATCCACAGAAACTGATATGGTTTGTCTAGCCGACCGGCTAGTGTTAGAAAATCAGTATGTTGGTTTGGAGAAAAGAATGGATTACATCATTAAAAAAGCCGGTGAACACCAAGATGTTATTATTCGGATTGAAAAAAATAAAGCGTTAGTTGGGGACTACATTTCCCAATTAGAAGTTATCTTGGGCACTTCCATTGATGCCCTCGTCAGGGAGTTTAAGGAAAATGAACAATAATACCATACTGAAGAAGGTGGAGAAACCTGCCCGTTACACAGGGAATGAACTAAACGCAGTCATAAAAAATCCAGCAAAAACAAAAGTGCATTTTGCTTTTGCATTTCCGGACATATATGAGATTGGCATGTCATATACGGGGATGCAAATCATTTACAATATTATGAACCAATCAGAAAATTATTATTGTGAAAGAGTATTCGCGCCGGCAAAGGATATGGAAAAAGTATTGCGAGAAGAATCCATTCCACTTTTTAGCATTGAAACCAAAACACCGCTAAAAGAATTTCATATGATAGGCTTTACTCTTCAGTATGAGCTTTCATACACAAACATTCTCAACATGATTGATTTGGCTGGACTGCCAGTTTTGGCAGCAGACCGAACTGATGACATGCCAATCATTATTGCGGGAGGACCTTGTGCCTTTAATCCGGAGCCGTTAGCACCTTTCATTGATTTGTTTTTGGTTGGTGATGGAGAAGAAGCAATTGTGTCATTATGCCAGCTTTATGAGGCAAATCCCGACAAAAAAATGTTTCTTGAACAGGCTGTTAAATTGGATGGGATGTACGTTCCGTCTATTTACGATTTGACATACCATCAGGTGCAGAAAAGCATTGTTGGAAATTTGGATAAGCAACCGTATCCGGAAACTCCCATTGTGCCATATATTGAAACGGTTCATGATAGGGCAGTTATAGAGACTTTTCGAGGATGCACCCGTGGCTGTCGGTTTTGTCAGGCTGGAATTATTTATCGCCCAGTGAGAGAACGGAGACCAAAGACTATCAGAAAAATTGCTGAGGCACAATTGAAAAGCACAGGGCATGAAGAACTTTCACTTCTTTCCCTTTCAACTTCTGATTATTCAAAATTTGAACCCCTTGTTATGGATTTAATGGATTTGTGCGAATCAGAACATGTATCATTGTCACTTCCCTCTCTACGATTAGACTCTTTTAGTCTAAAAGTGTTACAAGAAATCCAAAAGGTTCGAAAATCCGGTTTGACTTTTGCACCGGAGGCAGGCACGCAGCGGTTGCGGGATGTAATCAATAAATCAATTACGGATGAAGACATTTACAATGCTGTGCGCCAAGCTATTTCTTTGGGTTGGAATCAGATAAAATTGTATTTCATGATTGGGTTGCCCACAGAAACCACAGAAGATTTAGATGGCATTGCCGAAATTGCAAAAAGAATATTGGAAATCAATGAAGAAATTCACGGGAAAAAAAATGGCCGATTCAATGTAACTATCAGTGTTTCAAATTTTGTACCAAAAGCACATACACCTTTTCAGTGGGTTGGCCAAAATAGACCGGAAGAATTTGTATCTAAACATGATTACTTGCGAGATATTCTGCCAAAGCGAGGCGTGAAGTATCAATATCACGACGCCTTTGAAAGCATATTGGAAGGTATTTTTGCCAGAGGTGATCGACGATGTGCTGATTTGTTGTTTTATGCATGGCAAAGTGGATGTTTATTTGATGGATGGAGCGAACATCTGAAGCGAGACAAATGGCTTGCGGCAATTGAAGCCACAGGTGTTTCTCCAGAGGAATATTGTCATCGAACAAGGGAATATGATGAGCCATTGCCTTGGGATATGATTGAATCCAGAGTATCAAAGGAATATCTAATCAATGAAGCCAAAAAGGCCATAGAGGAAACCCAAACAATGGATTGCAGGAGGGGGTGCACGGGATGCGGTATATGTTAAAATTTTCCAAGGAAGAGGTCATCAAATTCACATCTCATCTTGACATGGTTCGATTGTTCAAACGGGCATTTCAGAGGAGCGGCATTCGCCTTAAATTCTCCGCAGGATTCAACCCACATCCGAAAATGACGATAGCACAGCCACTTTCCTTGGGATATATGTCTGTAGGAGAATGGATGGAATTTGAAACTGTGGCAGACTATGAACCTGAAGATATCAAAAATATCCTATCCGGTGTTTTACCAAAAGGGATCAGAATTTTAGAAGTTGCAGTTATGAATGAAGGAGAGAAATCACTGGCCAGCCGTTGTAGTGCTGCTGAATATACGATTGGGATGTGTGTGGATTACGCCGAGATGGAGGAACGTGATATAAAGGCGAGACTCCAAAACGATCCAGAGGCCGAACGATTTTTAAAACAGCCAAAAATTATTGTAACAAAACGACAAATCAAGAATAACCGTGATGTTGAACTTGATATTAAACCGATGATCCATTATGTAAATATAAGCGTGGTTGACAATAATATATTTGTGACAACCGAACTTTCGGCTGGAAGTAATCATAATCTGAGCCCAGAATTATTGATAAAAGCATTAATGGATTTCTATCATTTTAAAATACCCAGAGAGACCATAGAAATACTTCGAACAGAAATTTTAATGTAAATTATTTACATTTTGGTTGACAAAATACCCCCTTATATGTAAAATAATGGAAATACATAAAGGGGGTATTTTTATGAAATTGTCGTTTGACTACAAAAAATTACTTAGAAACAAACAGCTATTGTTAAGAACAGCTATTATTTCATTATTAATTATGGCTGCTCTTTTTTTGCTTTTCTTTCGAACAGGTAATAATAATGATGAAGTGTTACTAGCTCAATCCGATGCCGTGGAAAACCAGTCGGCGCAGGAGGAACTGACTGAGGAAGTTATTATTGTTGACGTATCCGGAGAAGTCAAGTCGCCATCCGTAGTAGAGTTGCCTGCAAATAGCAGAATTGAGGATGCTATTGCCGCTGCGGGTGGTCTAACAAAAAATGCGGACATTTCACAAATAAATAGGGCTGCCATGATATCAGATGGAGATAAAGTACTGATTCCTACCAAAGCAGAATCTGGCAATTCGAAAAGTGAATCCTCAAATTCCAAGGCAAGCCCAAATAGCAAAAGTGACGGAAACAGTTCTTTTGTGAATATAAACCAAGCAAATTCAACTAAGCTTCAGGAGATTCCTGGGATTGGTCCTGTTACGGCAGAAAAAATCATTAAATACCGTGAGGACAACGGATTATTTCTCAAGTTGGAAGATTTGAAAAAAGTTAGTGGCATTGGCGACAAAACATATGAAAAAATGAAACCGTATATTAGTATTTAGTAGGGGGAATAGGATATGAAACAAAGAACAATTATCTGGGTATTGTTAGTTTGTATTATTATGGTGATGGGAGTGGCACCAGCACCAGCAATGGTCTTTGCGGCACCCACCAGCGGAGAACGTGCAACGACAGCATACGAAAATACCTTGGTTGGTAGCGATGGGAATTATTATTATAGAACCGGCCAACAAACTTCGCTGCAATATTTATCTAATGGTTCAACAAAGATATTTAAACACGAAAATTTTCAGGGGGCGAGGAAGCATTATCTGATTAAAACAGACAATCAAGGGGATTATTATGGTTATTGCATTGAACAAGGGATATCATATCCGGATGCAATGAGATATACCGGTGAAAGTTGGAAAAATGACAAATACTTTAATGCTTTACCTAAAACTGTACGTCAGGGCATTATGTTAGCAACTATTTTTGGCAGACAACCGGGCAAAACCGTTCCTGTTGCGGGGTGCAATAATGACGACTGGTACTGGGCAACTCAAGTAATAATATGGGAATACCAACAAAAATTGCGGACTTCACCAACATCTATTGAAAGCAATGGGTATGTGCCAAGCAATTATTTTGAAAACACACTTCATGGCAGGCCTGCTGAAAAATGCTACAAATATATGTTATCGGCCATGAGCAAATATACAAAAATCCCCTCTTTTACCAGCAAAACACCGGAAAAGGCAAAAACAGTTTTATTAAAATGGGATAGCAAAAAATCAGTGTGGACTACGACAGTAAAAGATGCCAACAAATTAAATGTGTCCCTAATTCAGAAGAACAAAAAAGTCACCGTCATCAAAGATGGTACTGATTATACATTTCAATCAAAATCTAAAATGTCTTTAACAACACTAACATTCCAAAAAGATACTGATTTGCCTTCCCATGAATTGCTGATTTGGGGCGGAAAAACCAGTTCGCAAGCATTGGTATCGGGAACGGCGGATCCAATATATTTCTATATGAAGCTTAGAACAGAAGAACCGGGTACGTTAAAACTGATAAAAACTTCAGAAGATGGAAAAAAGGCGGGCTTTGAATTTGAAATAATTGATAAAAAAGGCATCATAAAAAAAGGTGTTACTAATAAAGACGGGCAAGTAACAATGCAACTGGCGCCAGGGACTTATCAGGTTACTGAGGTGACCACAGGAAAGTATCGAGAGATGAAGAAAACAGCTATTGTTGTATCTGAAAACAAGACAACAAACGTAGCTGTATATAATGAATTGATCAAAGGGAAAATTCAAATTATCAAGAGTGCCAAAAACCTTACAAATCAACAATCATATGTAGAACCTGAGGCTGTATTTCAGATTTTTTTGGAAAAATATTCCAATTATGAATCTGCACCGGAAACGTATCGAGATCAGGTTTCTACAAATGAGAAGGGATGGTGTGAAAGCAAAGAATTGCCCATAGGAAATTATATAATTCATCAAATAGAGGCAAGCCCAAATACTGCCTTTTCAACTGATAAAATAGTAAATATATCTAATGATAACAAGATTCTATCTGTTGCAATTGAAAATGAAATCCAAAGAGGAAAAATAAAAATACTTAAGATAGAAAACAAAAAAACTGGCAATAGTAATAACAAATTACTTTCAGGGGCGTCATTCGAAATAAGAGCAGCCAAAGATTTGTTTAATCCAGATGGCAGTCAATATATGAAAAAAGGTACACTGGTGGGCAAATTAGCAACAAACCAAAAGGGTACTGCCATTTCTGACTGGTTACAACCTGGGGAATATAATATCATTGAAAAAAGTGCGCCTAGCGGGTATGTATTACCAAAACAACCTATCGTCAAAGTTTTGTTAGGCACAGAGGATCAAACCGCAAAGACCTTTATTCAAAAGGTACAAATTGAGAATTCGCCAATAGTAGTCGTTCCTAAAACCGGTGATGCAGGTACCCACAAGCATACCATGTATTTTTTCTATGTCACAATGGTTCTGTTGTTAGGTATTGTCAGTTCAGTTTACTGGTCCAAACAGAAAGACAAAATACTTAAGTAATGATGAGTAAAAAAGATTTTCTCATATATGTCTGAAACCAGTTGAAAAAATCCCCTTTTCCGATATAATATACTGCGGAGAAGGGGATTTTTTATGATTACTGAAGAGAAAATATGTAGAATCAATGCCTTAGCAAAAAAATCAAAAGCTGAGGGATTGACTGAAGAAGAAAAGGTGGAGCAGAAGCTGCTACGGGAAGAATATATAGCGGTGATGCGACAACGAACCAAGGAACATCTTGATCGTATTGTTGTTGTAAATAAAGACGAATCCAAGCATTAGAAGTGGTATAAAAAATATTTTGTATTCCTGTTTGGATTTGCCTTTGATTGGTATAAAATACATGATATATATTAACGAACGTCATAAAGGAGAAGCTTAGCATGAAGGAAGTTTATCTTGATTATTCTGCAACGACCCCTGTAAAGCAAGAGGTGTTACAAGAGATGATTCCATATTTTACAGAAATTTATGGAAACCCATCTAGCTTATATAAAATTTCAGATTATACAAAAGAGGCATTATTTACAGCAAGAAAGCGAGTTGCCTCAATTATTGGGTCAACACCTGATGAAATATATTTTACTGGGTGTGGGACCGAAGCAGATAATTGGGCTTTGTTTGGAGTGGCTGATGCATTAAGAGACAAAGGAAATCATATCATTACAACCACAATTGAGCATCATGCAATTATACATACTGCACAATTTCTTGAGCAAAAAGGATTCCATGTGACCTATTTAGATGTTCAAAAGGATGGCCGAGTGAATCCGAAAGATTTGGAAAATGCCATTACAGATCAAACCATTTTAATCTCAATTATGATGGTGAACAATGAGGTTGGCACCATTGAACCCATTAAGGAACTGGCAGATATCGCAAAACGTCATAAGGTCCTGTTTCACACTGATGCAGTGCAAGCCCTTGGTAATGTGCCCATTGATGTAAAAGCCCTTGGTGTGGACTTGCTTTCTATTTCAGCACATAAAATATATGGGCCAAAGGGTGTTGGCGCTTTGTATATAAAAAAAGGACTTAAAATAACTAATTTGATGCAAGGTGGGGCCCAAGAGAAGAAGAAGCGGCCCGGCACAGAAAATGTGCCCGGAATTGTTGGATTTGGAAAAGCTGCTCAATTGGCTGAAGAGAATCTTCAGGCGCATATTCGCAAGATTGGTGAGTTACGAGATTATTTTATTCAAGAGGTTACCCATCAAATTGATTATGTGCAAGTAAATGGCAGCATGGAACATCGTCATCCAGGAAATGCAAACATTACGTTTGAATATATTGAGGGTGAAGCCATATTGCTGATGCTCAATGCAAAGGGAATTTATGTTTCTACTGGTTCTGCTTGCTCTTCGGCATCGCTGGTTCCATCGCATGTGTTGGCAGCCATGTGTGTGCCTGTAGAGTTAATTCATGGTACGATTCGATTTACAATTGGCGACTTTACAACGAAAGAAGATTTGGACTATGTGGTTGAGACATTGAAAGAGATTGTTGAAAAACTAAGGGCGGTTTCCTCGGTTTCCGTCAAGGAAGGTTGGTAAAATATATGACTATGTACAATGAAAAAGTAATGGATCACTTTATGAATCCACATAATGTTGGAGAACATGAGCATCCCGATGGGATTGGAAAGTATGGCAGCCCTGTTTGTGGGGACATGATGCAAATCTCCATCATTGTTGAGAATGAAGTCATTGTTGATGCAAAATTCAAAACCTTTGGATGTGGTTCCGCAATTGCCTCTTCCAGTATTGCAACTGACATGATTATCGGGAAAACCATTGAGGATGCATTAGCCCTTACCAACAAACAGATTATCGACGAACTTGGTGGATTGCCACCTGTTAAGGTGCATTGTTCTGTACTGGCAGACCATGCTATTAAAGCGGCAATATATGACTACGCGCAAAAAAATGGCAAGCAATATAAAGGTTTGGAAGGATTTGATCCCAATGCAGACGAAGATGACCATGAAGGCATTGAAGAATAATAAAGTAGTTTTGGGATTAAGCGGCGGGGTGGACAGCACCACCGCCGCTTTGTTGTTGCAACAAAAAGGGATGGATGTAATAGGATTATATTTTGATGTGAAAAAAGAAAATCTCAACGGGAAAAAAGAGGCTGAAGTTGTTGCGAAACAAATGAACATCCCCTTAATTTACAAGAATGTTCAAAAAATGTTTGAACCTACCATTATTGGTAATTTCTGTAATGAGTATGTTTCCGGAAGAACGCCAAATCCGTGTATCCTGTGCAATCCTACCATAAAATTCAAACTATTGGAGGATGTGGCAAATGAAGTTGGAGCGTATCACATAGCAACAGGCCATTACGCCAATGTGATTGATGGACAGTTGTACATGGCCAAGAATGTTGGAAAAGACCAATCCTATATGCTTTATCGATTGCCGGAAAGGATTTTAGAACGTCTGATTCTACCATTGGGAGAGATAGAAAATAAAGAAGAAGTTCGTAGATTGGCACGTGCCAATCAAATGGAAAACGCGGAGAAAAAGGATAGCCAAGAAATATGTTTTATTGATTCTGATAAAGAAGGATATATTGAGTTTCTTCAAAAAAAGGGAATAGAATCCCGGCCGGGGAATTTTATTGATAAAGAGGGTGCCATACTTGGAACACATATGGGATTAATTCACTATACCATTGGTCAAAGGAAAGGATTGGGTAAGACGTTTGGAAAACCAACCTATGTGATTGGTTTGGATCCATCGAATAATACGGTTATGCTGGGAGATAATATTGATTTAATGAATAAACATGTCGTTTCCCGCAATCATATTTTTCTGGGAAAAGAAATGAATCAAATGCCAATTGATTACCAAGGCAAAGAACTAAAAGCTAAAATTCGGTATGCATCTCAACCGGCATCGGTAAGCATTTGTTCAAATGGAGGGGGATTGATTGAAACCCATTTTTATCAACCTCAAAGGGCCGTAACGCCGGGACAGTCCATCGTATTTTATCAGGGGGATCATCTAATAGGTGGAGGGATTATTGAAAAATAAAGAACGTGTGACAAAAAAAGATAAGTTTTACATAAAAACAAGAAATAGTCAATAATATTATTATGTCAACAAAGGATGATGGCGCGAGTTGGGCAAACCGGGGCGCAATACCCACATGTCAAACAAATGCTGTCATTAACCCATGCAATCCCGCTAGAGCTCATGGAAATGGCATGGTTAGGACACCGCTTGATACAGTTGCCGCATCCCTCACAATCACCTGCATCAATGCGGATTTTTTTATGGCTTATGTCTGGCGTGTAGTTGTCTGATAAAGTGCCGTTTGCATATTCAATGGCACAATCCACTTCATGTCGAGTGCCAAATCCCATCATGACTGATGTGACACCTTGTAAGTTTGTGGCATACTCTAGGCACTGCCTATAATTGGAAACCAGATTTCCGCCCCCAAAGGCTTTCATGGTGAAGATACCTTTGCCGCTACAACTATTTTTTGCAATCGCAGCAGCCATATCTTCTTTGGTTCCAAATCCATTACCGTGGCGGATTCCCAGACTTTCAATATTTATCAACGGGAACAATACATCACAGGCATCCACATCAATCATTTCTTCCATCACATCCACATGATGTGTCGATATTCCAATGGCCCGTACCAAGCCTTTTTCTTTTGCTTCTTGTAATTCTTCCCAGGCACCGGCACGCATGGTGAAATCCGGTTGGTTTCGCACTTCATGGAGGAGAAAAATATCGATCACGTCTCGATCTATGGCAATTCGTGCTTCTTCAATGGCGGTTGCCATCTCATTGGCGGTTAAATCCAAACATTTTGATGCAATGATAGGATGATAGTTGGTGCCTTTAAGGGCTTCTTTTATATATGGATAGGTTTTGTAATACTGTGCTGTATCCAAAAAATTAATTCCTCGCTCCAACCCATACCGAACCAAATCCGCACCTTGAGACAAGGGCAGATTTAACTGGCTCTCGCCAATGGTGAGAACTCCAAAGCCAATGGGAGTAACAAAGAGTCCTGTTTTGCCTAATTCTTTCTTTTCCATACTATGATTTTAGGGGGATTACAGCGGACTGTCAATAGACAAAGGACCAAAATTATGATATTCTAATACGCAGTAAAACAGGTAGAAGGAGTACAATTACATGGAAAAAATGGGACTGAATCAGCTAAGGGAATTGTTTTTGTCCTTTTATGAAGAGAAGGATCACTTTAGACGTAAAAGTTTTTCATTGATCCCTCAAAATGATAAAAGCTTATTAATTATCAATTCAGGCATGGCACCTTTAAAGCCATATTTTGCCGGCGCATTGACGCCTCCGGCACCGCGGATGACAACCTGTCAAAAGTGTATTCGAACGGCAGACATTGAAAATGTTGGAATTACTTCACGTCATGGGACTTTTTTTGAAATGCTAGGCAGTTTTTCTTTTGGAGATTATTTCAAAGAAGAATCTATCAAATGGGGATGGGAATTTATAACCGAGAAATTACATCTTCCTGTTGAGCGGATTTGGGCCTCTGTATATGAGTTGGATGATGAAGCATATGATATCTGGAAGAATCAAATAAAATTGCCGGAGGATCGAATTGTTCGTCTAGGAAAAGAAGATAACTTTTGGGAAATTGGTCTTGGACCGTGTGGCCCTTGCTCGGAGATTTACTTTGACAGGGGGGAACAATATGGCTGTGGTAAACCGGATTGCAAACCCGGGTGTGATTGTGATCGCTATATTGAGTTTTGGAATCATGTTTTTACACAATATTCCAATGATGGTAACGGAAACTACTCGGATTTGGCTCACAAAAACATTGATACCGGGTTGGGTCTGGAGCGACTTGCCTGTATTATGCAGGATGTTGATTCAATTTTTGCCGTTGATACAATTAAGTATGTATTGGATGGTGTGTCAAAGGTTTCGGGTGTTGTTTATCAAAATGGGCAGGCGCCTTCTGATGTATCCATTCGTATCATTACAGATCACATGCGGTCGGCCACTTTTATGATTGGTGACAAGATTATGCCAAGCAATGAGGGTCGCGGATATGTGCTGAGGCGATTAATTCGAAGAGCCTCCCGTCATGGCAGGAAGCTTGGAATTGAAGGGTTATTCCTTACCGATATTGTTAGGATGGTTATTGATGTTACAGGAAGTGCCTATCCTGAACTTGAGGAGCAGCGAGATTTTATTTGTAAAATCGTTCAAAAAGAAGAAGAAAAATTCAGCGAGACTTTGGGACAAGGCTTGATGCTGTTGGAAAAAGCATTTGAATCCGCTAAAGACAATCCCGGTGAGACGATTCTTTCCGGGGAAATTGCATTTAAACTCCATGACACCTATGGGTTGCCCTATGACATTACCGAAGAAATTTGTCAAGAACGAGGGTTCACAGTTGATTTAAATGGATTTCAAAAGCTAATGGAACAACAGAAAGAGGCTGGCAAACAGGATGCTGCATCCAGTGATGTTGCATGGAAAAAAGGTGGGAATGAAATTCAGTTTGAAGGTGAAACCCTATTTACCGGATATGACAACACTTGTGATACCGGTTCAGTGCTAGCTATATTTACTGAAGACGGAATGGTTGGGACAGCTCAGGCAGGAACGACATGTGATGTTGTAATGGATAAAACTCCCTTTTATGCAGCCGGCGGAGGCCAGGCATCTGACAAGGGATGGATTGAAAATGGCAGAAGCAGGGGAGAAATAATTGAGGTTACAAAACGACTAGGTGTCTATTATCATCACGTTAAGATTGAAACAGGACAGGTTGCTATAGGAGATCAATTCCAGAGTAAAGTAGATATTCCTATTCGAAATGCAACTGCAAGAAATCACACAGCAACTCATCTTCTTCATCAAGCACTTCGAATGGTTTTGGGGGATCATGTGGCCCAGGCGGGCTCTGCTGTCACCAATGGAAGTTTGCGTTTTGATTTTAGCCACTTTGACGCAATGACAAAAAAACAGATTAAAAAAGTAGAGAGAATAGTAAATGAACAGATCAACTTGTTTTTACCCGTGGTCATTGAGGAAATGTCTTTCGCTGACGCCACTAAAGAAGGCGCTATAGGATTATTTGAAGACAAATATGGGGATAAAGTTCGTGTTGTTTCTGTTGGTTCCTTTAGCAAAGAACTATGTGGTGGAATCCATGTGGCAAATAGCGGACAAATCGGATCGATTAAGATTATCAGCGAATCAGGAATTGCTGCAGGCGTTCGGCGAATCGAAGCGATTACCGGTGACCAAATATTACAATTATTAAATAAAATGGAAAATACTGTAACACAAGCAGCTGTTTTGCTGAAAACAAACAATGATTTGGTGGTAGGTCGGATTGGTCACATGGCACAGGAGTTAAAAGATGTCCGCAAAGAGTTGGAAGGGTTGAAGAAGGAAGGACGAGGGGATTTGTCAGAGTCTCTTTGGGCAGAGGCGAAAGAGATTCATGGATTGCACTTTATTTCCAAAATATTCCAAAACGCGGATATTTTCGAACTGCGAGATATTTCGGATCAGCTGAAGGCAGATCAAAACAATTTGGTTATGGTGTTTGCGTCTCAAGTCGATGACAGAGTTACTTTTTTAGTGTCTCTCACAGATGATGTGGTATCCAAAGGATATCATGCAGGAAAAATGATAAAAGAAATTGCAGCGGCAGCAGGCGGCGGCGGCGGCGGAAAGGCTGACATGGCTCAGGCTGGGGCAAAAGACCCTTCAAAAATTCAAGATGCATTTTTGATTGCAGAGAAATTATTGTAAATTTAATGGTAATACGGTATAATACAAACATATAAAAGATAACTGGAGAGGAGGCGTCAGAATGGACAAGCGTGGCACAATATTGTTCGATGGAACAGAGAAAAAAGCCCAGTTGACAATTAAAGAAATTCTGCAGGAGGTATTTGAAGCCCTGGATGAGAAGGGATACAATGCCATTGATCAAATTGTCGGGTATATCCTTTCGGGAGACCCTTCCTATATCACCAGCCATAATAATGCAAGAAATATTATACGGCAAGTTGATCGGGATGACTTGGCAGAGGAATTGCTGAGAAAATATCTGGACAAATAAATCGAGACGGGCCATCGGCCCGTTTTCTTTCATTATAATGAGGAAGATTATGAGAAAAATTGCTTTAGATGTGGGAGATGCGACGATTGGTGTGGCTGTCAGTGACCAGCTTGGATTGATTGCACAAGGATTGACCACCATTGAGCGTGTGGGCATCCGAAAGGATGCTGGCAGGGTTTTGGACATCATCCGGGAATACGATTGTGATACGGTGATTTTAGGGCTACCAAAGAACATGGATGGCACTGAAGGATACCAAAGCCAAAAGGTGAAAGCGTTCAAAGCCATGTTAGAAAATAAAATGCACAGCACGGGTCTTGGAAAGATTCCAATCTTATTTGAAGATGAACGATTGACTACGGTAATGGCGGAAAAAGTTTTAATATCAGGTGATGTGAGCCGCAGCGACCGAAAAAAAGTCATTGATAAACAGGCTGCAGTGGTAATATTACAATCATATCTGGAGCGAAATCGAAGCAATCATTCCCCGGGAGGCGCCTTTGATGAGTAACGTTACAAAAAAAAGAACAGTCGCAATAGGATTAACCGTATTCATTATCTTCATGCTAATTGGTGTAGTGACCCTCCAATTGGGAGAAAATGAGCAGATTGTTGGTACTTGGAATATGTCCAAAGTGATGATTGGAGATAAGGAATATGATCCGGCAACTTTTTTAGATCCCACAGATAAATCCGACAGTTCATTTGTGATACAACTTTATGGTGATCACACGCTGATTGCCACCGGAAGTTTAGGGACTATTAAGGGTGCGTCAGATGGCGAATGGGAAAAAATATCGAAACAAAAATACACTTTAACCATAGACAAACAAAAAAGAGAAGTAAAGATGGTGGGTGATTTATTATTTATGGAAATTAAAATGGAGGATGCTTCGGCGGTTGTCGTATTTGAAAGAAAAACCTCATAATAGAAACAGGGGATAAAGAATAGAATGATATATAAGGGCCAAGCAGGCCCTTTAAAACTTGAATTAACTATTCCTAAAATCATAATTTTGGGAATAGTTATGAACGAATCAATGCTGATCACTTAAAACCGCTAAATTTGTGGGTTCTGGCATCCCGACATATCATCTTTCTCCGTATATTCACACGAATATCCTTTCAATCATCAAATTAGGATTCATCCTCTCGCATCATTCCATCTTCTTGAAAACAACAAAAAAACGAGGCTTTATTTTGAGCTATAAGCGATTTTATTTTGATAGGTCGATTGATATATCCTATGGATTATACTGGTATTTTAAGCTTTTGACCGGGTTGTAATTCTCCCGGAGAAATATCGTTCATTGATATGATTTGATGAACCGTTTCCCTCAATCCCATATTTTTTGCCAGATGTTCCTTTGCAATGTCCCAAATCGTATCACCGACACAAACTTCGATAACTGTATATTGATCTTGTGTTTGACCTTCGGCGTTGTTCAGGCCCAATATTGTATTGGTAGCCGTTACGGTCAGCAATATTATCATGAGAACACCCATAAAAAAACGAATTCTAGATTTAACCCTGTAGTGTTTTCGATTGTTCATGATTTTTCCACTGTTCATGGCATTTCCTCCACCCTACCTGCATATGAACGTTTGTTCTCCCACATAATATGCGAATATGTGTTCTTTGTCAAGAAAAAAAGAAACATTTTTCGAACAAATGTTTCTTTTTTTATAACTTGTATTACAGAGTGTTTGTTTTGGATAGTTTATCATAGATCATATCCAACCAACGGGACATTTTTTTATGGAATTTCAGACCAAGAATAAACAGTATGATTGCAACCATACTAATGATGATTACTAAAGTGTAGTTTCCCTCCCCCACTTCACGACCAATCAGTAGACTCCCCATAATACCAGGAGCTCTGCCAATCATGGAAAGCACTAGAAATGCTTTTAGTTTCATATGTGAAATGCCGGCCACGTAAGTGCAAAGATCTTTTGGCACGCCTGGAATGAGATAGATTAAAAAGATAAGCATAAATCCTTTTTTACTGTTGATTTTTTCTAAATAATCATCAATATGTCTTTTGCCAAACAACAGATGCAAGGCGTCTCTCCCTAAAAAACCGGCCAAATAGTATGTAATTATGGAACCGGCCAAAGCGCCTAGCATAGAAAGGAAAAAGCCTGGCCAGAAACCATAAACCAATCCGGCAACAAATTGGAGACCTTGGCCTGGCAGGATACAGATTACTATTTGCAGGATTTGAAGACCAATATAGATAAAAATACTTTCTGTGTGATATTTTGCAAATAACATTTTTACATGTTCAATATTCGATAATTCTAGTAGAACATCATGTTGAAAAAACCACAAATATAATGGAATACAAATCAAAAGCACCAATAATATAGTAAGTTTAATAATTGTAGATATGGTTTTAATTTTCTTTCTTATTTTATTTTTTTCTTCCGGTCTCATAATTCTAATCCTGTATTTTTTGTAATAATCCTTTGTTATATAGTTCTTGCAAACTGCGAATTACACCGTATTTGCTATGTTCATAAGTTAATCCACCTTGAAAATATACATTATATGGCGGCCGAATGGGTGCATCTGCACTTAATTCGATGGAAGATCCTTGTATAAAGGCGCCAGCGGCCATAATAACAGGATCATCATACCCTGGCATATCCCAAGGCACAGGGTCTACATAAGCATCAATGGGTGCTGCGGACTGAATACCTTTGCAGAACGCAATAACAGCTTCTTCAGAGCCAAGTTGAATTCCCTGTATGATGTCACTCCGGTTTTGGGCAGGGGAAGGACAAACAGCATATCCCAAATTGGAATAGACTTGACTACATAATACTGCTCCTTTCACCGCACCGTTTACTGTTTTGGGTGCCAAAAACAAACCTTGAAATATGGTACGTGTTTGCCCGAATGTTAAACCACATTCTCCACCAATCCCGGGGCAAGTCATTCGGTAAGAAACCAATTCAATCAATTCTTTTTTACCGACAATATAACCACCGGTCAGTGCAAGGCCGCCCCCCGGATTTTTGATGAGGGATCCTGCCAGTATATCTACGCCAACTTGAGTAGGCTCTTTTGTACCTAAAAATTCTCCGTAGCAGTTATCAACCATACAAATAATATCTTTATTGATATTCTTTACAAAGGCCACCCACTCTTGAATTTGTTGGATTGTAATAGCTTTTCGCCATCCGTAGCCGGTTGCACGTTGAAGTACCACTAGTTTTGTTTTGTCGGAAATAGTTTTTTGTAGCGCATTCCAATCAATAGTACCCTCCTCTGTTAATTCGACTTGTTGATAGTCAATACCAAAATCTTTTAAGGAACCGTTGCCTTGACCACGAATGCCAATAACCTCCTCCAGGGTATCATATGGTTTCCCAGTGCAATAAATCAACTGGTCGCCAGGCCTTAAGATTCCGGATAAGGTTAACGTCAACGCATGGGTGCCGTTCACAATGGTGGGTCGTACCAAGGCACTTTCTGCACAAAAGATATCGGCATATACTTTTTCTAAAGCTTCCCGTCCAATATCATTATAGCCATATCCTGTTTGCCATGCAAAATGCATATCCGAAATACGATTTTTTTGAAATGCATTTAAGACTTTGTATTGGTTCATTGCCATCACATCATCTAATTTGTCAAAATATTGGGCTACCTGATTTTCTGCAAATCCAACTTGGGAAAGCACCCAGGGGGATATTCCAAAATGCTGGGATAGATATTGATCTGTGATGGATAATTGTTCTTTCATATTGTATTACTCCAAATTTACATAAATGCGGTCATAATTTTTTCGGTGATAAAAGTTTCAATAAAAGCAGCAACCATGAGGAGTGGAATCACCACCAAAATAGTTGCACGCAGGCAATTCATTAATAATTCTTTTAGGTTTTCTCTTTTTCGATATCCAGTAATTTTTTTTGTTACGTTCCAACAAATACCGATACCCATGGCATAACAGAGCAAAACTGCCGTTAATTCAAAAATGCCATGAGGCAGAATGCCAAAAACTACAATTTTCCATATTGGGTAGACGGACAATTGACTAGAAGAAAACACCAATCCTAAAACAGCTGCATTGGAAAACATTCCCAATGCCGGTAAAAATAAGAACGGAATGAGGCCGGACAATATCCCAAAAACCGAGGCTTCAAGGTTGTTGAAAAAGAGGCGTACCATTGAAATTTGGCCATCAGCCACAATTCCTTCAAATTGATTCATGACTTTTTTTAGCATGCTTTGAGTAAGCTCTTGGTTTTGGGCAAAAAAATGAGTTGAAAAAATGGTGAACAAAACAAAACCAATCAGTATCATCCAAAAGTAGAGGCTGACTTGTCTCCTGAGAAAATCTATGACCAAGCGGTATTGGGTTTTAATCTTTCTCATTCTTGGTTACTCCTTGATCCTTTCTTTCCAATTCCCATTCCATATCGTTGACCAAATCCCTTTTTACATTCATTTTATGAGCCGCATAAAGTTGAGTTGTGGTTACTTGTTCGTGGTCCAACAAGTGTTGAACATCAAAAATAGAGTTCCCTCTTCCAATAAGGCTGGTTGCCGCAGTTGCTCTAAGTTTGTGGGGGCTATATCCGCTGCCTCTTGAGGTTTTCAATCCAATGGAAGTGTATTTCTTTACCAATTCACGAATTTGTCGTTCTGTCATTCTCTTCCCCTGAAGAGAAAGAAAAAGAGCATCTTTGTCGCCGGGATTTGCAGTATCTCTTTCCTTCCGCTCGTTGTCAATGTAATCATGTAATGTCATTGTAACAGAACGGTTTAGGGGCATAGCGGATTCTTTTCCACGTTTTCGATAGATTTTGAACTCCCCTCTTCCGAATTGAAAAGAGGACACGTTCAGTTGTTGTAATTCGGATAGACGCAGTCCATAGGTTAAAAATAAAAGCAAAATTGATTTGTCTCTTTTTTTTGTTTTCCGCCAATATTCTAACTCTTTAGGGGTTAATCCGGTGCCGGTGGAAACGGCATCCAACATCACCATTACCTCATCATCCTGAAGGGCTTTGATTTCGTGTTCTCCTGGTTTTGGTACACGAATAGGATCAAAACCATCAGTAATGTTCTTGGCTAATAGTTGATCTCTGTAAAGTTGTTTAAATAACACAGATACAGAAGACTTTTTTCTTGCCAAAGTTTTATTGCTGTTTTCGTATATATATACTGCATTATCGGTTTCTCGCTCATATTTTCTGCAATAATCAATGAACAAATTAACATCTACTGAGCGAATATTTTCAAAGTCCATTAGCTGTATTTCTTTTATGTTTTTTGCCTTCGTACAGTCGGTATGCACTACCAAATATTCACAAAAAAACTGAATGTCCTGTAAGTAAGCCAGTCGAGTCATAGGAAGGACATTGCCTTTTAAGTACACAAAATAACCGTTCATAAACCCGGGCAAACGTTGTTGTACCATCTCACATTTGGAGACAATGTCATGTTCTTTCAAAACCACATTGTCGGGCTTGTCACTTTTATTATGAATGATTACCTTTTTTCGTTGAGCCATAGGACAATTTTCTCCACTGTTTCCGATTCACTTTCGTTTTCTTCTATTTCAAACCAATGCATCTCCGGGTACCGCTTAAACCATGTCATTTGCCGTTTTGCAAAGTGCCGTGTATTTATTTTGATTTGTTCAACAGCTTTAGGTAAATCATATGCCCCGGATAAATAATCCAGTAATTCCTTATATCCAATGCCCTTCATTGCAATGTCTTTTGAAGTGAATCCTAAGGTTTGCAAATGTTTCACTTCATCTAATAGACCTGCCTCCATCAATTCATCCACTCGTTGATCGATTCTTCCATATAGCTGTTCTCTTGGCCTAGTTAATCCAATTAGGATTGCTCCATAATCCAAGGTTTTTTTATTGACTGAACTAAAATCAGAAAGGCCTGTTCCGTTGAAATGAAAGGCTTCAAGGGCACGAACAACCCGTTTTGTATTGTTTGGATGGATGCGGTTTGCCGATACAGGATCAACCTGTTGTAGTTTTCCATGCAAGGCGTCGTTTCCTTCTTGATGGGCAAAGTCAAACATCTCGTTACGATATTGTTCGTCACCGGGGCGAGCACCAAAATCCATATCATAAAGGAGAGAATTCAGGTAAAGCCCAGTTCCACCAGTGACAAGAGGCGTTTTGTGATGATGAAAAATTTCAAAAATGTATTTTTTTGCTAATTTCTGATAAATGGCCACTGAAAAGGGATCCCGAGGATCAATTTCATCAATCAAATAATGCTGAACCATTTGCCGTTCCGCTGATGTTGGCTTGGCGCTCCCAATATCCATATATTGATACAACTGCATGGAGTCGCAAGATACAATTTCTCCATTGATTCTGAGGGCCAGGTCAATAGATACTTTTGTTTTTCCAACGGCCGTTGGACCTGCAATTACAATAATGTTATCACTCAATCCTTATGTCCTCCTGAATTTTCTTTCGATTTCTCCCTGAGACAGTCGAATAAACGTTGGACGTCCGTGGGGACAAGACATTGGATTTTCGCATAAACTTAAACTTGAAAGAAGCCCCTGAATCTCTTCATTTGTTAGGTGTTCATTCCCTTTTACAGCTTCTTTACAGGCTTTAGATGCAGCCTGAATCAGCAGATTGTGGTCAGAGAATTGGTCCTCTGACAAGACGTTATCTAAAAAATCGGAGAGAAATCGTTGGGCAATTTCAAAGGAGAGAAATCCTGGGATTTCCTTCACAATATAAGTGGAAGGGCCAAAGGATTCCAACGTATAGCCGATTTGATGTAAAACTGACATCCAATTGTCGGCATTTAATGATTCAGCCACAGAACAGGTCACGGTAAATGGGATTAATAAGGTTTGATGAACCTTCTCTTTGTTTTCCATTTGGGCAAATATCTTTTCGAACAGAATACGTTCATGGGCAGCATGTTGATCAATTAGGTATAGGTTGTCTTCATCGGTGGCCAAAATGTAGGTGCCAAAAGCAACCCCAAGAGGTGTGAGAAATTCCGGATGAAATCGATGAGTGGAAGAAATCTCAGGTGGTACCGGTGAGTTGCGGTTCTCTTCATCCCGTCTGACCTTGTAGGAGTTTGATTCTGGATTGAATCCTTTTTCTTCAAGAGTGCTACTACCACCCCTCAATGATGACAATAATGATTTTATGTCAACTTGCTCGTGAACGTAAGATTCTACTGTTACTTTTTCTGCTTCTTCTTTCTTGGGAAGCTCCTTTGGATAAATGGAGGGAATTGCCTCCGGACGTTGAAGTCCATTGAAAAGTGCATCCCTAATAAAAGTTTCTACTTCGCCTTCCCGATGGAACCGGACTTCTTTTTTATTTGGATGAATGTTTACATCCACCTCTTCGGGAGGTATCTCCAAAAATATATATGAAATGGGGTGTCTTCCATCAAACAGTCTTTGACGATAAGCTTGATCTACAGCCCGCTCCATTATTTTATTATGAATCACACGTCCATTTACATAATAGTACTGGTCCTTCCGGTTTGAACGGTGCTCCCCTGGATCGGAAATATACCCTTCTATAAGATAAGGGCCAATGGTTTCTTGAATATGTATTAATTTTTCGCTATTGATACGGCCATATAATGTGTGAATCACTTGGCGGCGATCCCCATTCCCCGGGGTAGAAAACAAAGTTTGCTGGTTGTTAATCATTCGAAATCTAATTTGGGGATAAGCGAGGGCTATCTGACTGACAAATTCAATAATTAGACCGCTTTCGGTGGCATCTGACTTGAGAAATTTAAGTCTTGCAGGGGTATTGTAAAAGAGATCACGAACAATGATTGTGGTTCCATCAGGACAGCCGGTTTTGGTCTCTTCAATGATTGTTCCCCCCTCAATAAATAGCCGTGTTCCCATTTTTTCCGATTTGTATTTGGTAATCAACTCCGTACGAGAAACGGCTGCAATACTAGATAGAGCCTCACCTCGAAAACCTAGGGTTGCAATATGATCCAAATCTTCCGCTTCGTTGATTTTACTGGTGGCATGTCGTTGAAAAGCAAGGGATACTTCTTCCGCTGGGATTCCATTCCCATTATCCGTCACCCGTAAATATATTTTGCCTCCATTGCGAATTTCCACGACAATTCCATTGGCGCCAGCATCAATGGAATTTTCTACCAATTCTTTTACCATGGAAATCGGTCTTTCCACCACTTCGCCTGCCGCAATTTTGTCAGATACTTGTTTACTAAGTAATTTGATCATTTTGTGTCCTCAAATCCAAACAGAGAAAGTTGTTGATCTTGTTTGGCTGCGTCATCTTGTTTTTTTTGATTTTCAAGAAGTGACAACTTTATTGTTGCATTTTCTAATAGTTTCATGGGCACACCAGCCAGCTGTGCCACATGGATACCATAACTTTTACTGGCACTTCCCTCTACAATTTTATGGAGGAAGATAATTTTTCCGTTTTCATCGGCCACATCAACTGTAAGATTATGGAAACCATCTAAGCTGTCTTCTACAGCTGTAAGCTCATGGTAGTGGGTTGCGAATAATGTTCTGATTTTATTCTGATCGTTGCATAGGTACTCCACTAATGCCCATGCAATGGACAACCCATCGTAAGTGCTGGTTCCTCTACCGATTTCATCTAACAAAATCAAACTCTTGGATGTGGCACTTCTTAAAATATATGCTAATTCGCTCATTTCAACAAAAAAGGTACTCTGTCCTTGCGCTAAATTGTCTGATGCGCCTATTCTGGTAAAGATTCGATCGGTAATCCCTATGGTTGCCGCCTCACAAGGCACAAAACAGCCTGTTTGAGCCATTAAAACGATTAAAGCGGTCTGGCGCATGTATGTGGACTTTCCGGCCATGTTTGGGCCGGTTATGAGCAACATGGAAGAATGAGTACAATCAATATAGGTGTCATTGGGAACAAAGACGCCATCACGAATGCTTTGCTCAATAACAGGATGACGGCCCTTTTCAATGCGGATTTCATCTCCTTCATGGATTATAGGTTTGACATAACCCAGTCGTGTGCTGACTTCGGCAAAAGAGACTAGTACATCAAGGGAAGAAATTGCCCTGGAAGTTTGCTGAATGGTATCAATATGATGTTTAATATTATTTCGCAGATTTTGAAAAATCTCGTATTCCATTTGGTTTATTTTAACTTCAGCATGCAGAACCAAACCTTCCATCTCTTTCAATTCTGGCGTAATAAATCGTTCCGCATTGACTAAAGTTTGTTTACGAATATAGTTTTCCGGAATTAAATCATATTTGGATTTGGTCACCTCGATATAGTATCCAAAAACTTTATTATACCCTACCTTAAGATTGGAAATCCCGGTTCGCTGCCGCTCTTTTCCTTCCAATTGGGCGATCCAAAGTTGGGCATCGGCGATGGAAGCTTTTAATTCATCCAGTTCTTCAGAAAATCCTGAGTTGATAAGGCCTCCCTCTTTTATGGTATAGGGTGGATCCTCAACCAAGGCTCGTTCAATGTCATCATGTACCTCTTCCAACGGTTCAATACTGTCATGAATTTCCTGTAGAAGGATGCTATCACAATCCAACAAATCAAGTTTGATTTCAGGAAGGACAAAAAGGGAATTTCTTAACGCGATTAAGTCTTTGCCGTTGGCGGATCCACAGGCAATTTTTGCGGTCAGTCGTTCGAAATCGTAAATGGCTTTCAGACTTTCTTTTAAATTATTGCGGATAATGTAGTTTTCCACAAGAGATTCTACGGCATCCAAACGTTCCTGGATTTCATGGCATCGATTCAGCGGTTCTCGCAACCATTTTTTCATTTTTCGGCTGCCCATGGCTGTATGGGTTTTATCCAATATTCCCAGCAAAGAACCTTGAATTTTTTTTTCGTACAAAGTTTCTGTTATTTCTAAATTACGAAGTGTTGCCTTGTCCAAAGACATGGTTCCACCTAGTTGGTAAACTTGAATATGCTTTAGATGACTTAAACCTTGTTTTTGGGTTTCCAGTAGATACTGAAGCAATGCACCTAGGGCGATCACCCCACTCGTCAGTTCCCCTAGCCCTAAACCGACTATTGATTGGACTTCAAACTGAGCAAAAATAGAACGGATGATGGCGTCTTTCTGATAATATCCGGGGTTCAAAAGAGAAAGACATGCCCCGCTGGTTTGTTTCAGTTCGTCCAGATCCCAATTTTGTGTGGCAGTATCAGGAACAATAATTTCTCTTGTACCCGTTCTAACCAGTTCGTTATATAAAACATCTCGTGATTCTTGGAAAGGAAACTCTGTTACGTACCATTCACCGGTGGAAATATCGCAGTATGAAAACCCAACAATCCCCCCATCTATGTAAATTGATGCCAAATAATTGTTTTCCTTTTCGTTTAACATGGAACCGTTGGAAATTGTTCCGGGGGTAATGATTTGAATGACTTCCCGCTTTACCAAACCTTTGGCCAATGCGGGATCTTCAACCTGCTCGCAAATGGCCACTTTGTAACCTAAGTCAACTAATTTACTAATATAGGTTTCAGCCGCATGAAATGGCACCCCACACATGGGAGCTCGTTCTTCTTGTCCGCAGTTTTTGCCTGTCAATGTTAATTCCAGTTCTTTGGATGCAATATGAGCATCTTCAAAGAACATTTCGTAAAAATCACCTAAACGAAAGAAAAGAATACAATCTGCATGCTCCCTTTTGATTTCGGTATATTGTTGCATCATGGGTGATAATTTCATAGGTGTTCTGTTTCTCCTATTACATAATTGATATCAACGATTTTGTTTTCTTTTTTGTTTAACAATAGTAGATATTCAATATTGCCCTTTGCTCCGGTAACCGGTGAATAGGTTAACCCAGAAGGATACAAATTGACTTCTTCTCCGTAATGGAGCACGTTGTTAATAACTTGGTGATGCACCGCCTTATCTCTTACGATCCCCCCTTTTCCTACTTGCGCTCTACCGGCTTCAAATTGAGGTTTCACCAGACATACAATTTGTCCTTCTGGATGGAGTAGCTTGGCGGCAACCGGCAGAATCAGGTGGAGAGAGATAAAGGAAACATCTATCGAAATAAAATCAATGGGTTCAGTAATTAGATTCAAGTCAAGATATCGAATGTTTGTTTTTTCCATGGTGACCACGCGGGTGTCATTTCGCAGTTTCCAGTCAAGCTGTCCATATCCCACGTCAATAGCATATACTTTTGAGGCACCATTTTTTAGCATGCAATCGGTAAATCCGCCGGTAGATGCGCCCATATCCATGGCAATCTTATTGGTCAAGTCCAATTCAAAGAACTGAATTGCTTTCTCTAATTTCAAACCACCCCTACTGACATAGGGACACAGCGGTTCCTTTACGCGTAGCACTGAATTTGGATCGGTCATGTTCCCCGCCTTGTCAACTGGTATTTCGTCCACGTATACTAAACCAGCCATCACAGAAGCTTTTGCCTTTTCGCGAGATGGAAAAAAACCTTTTTCTACCAACAATACATCAAGACGTTCTTTCAATGGCGTTTAAAATCCTTTCTGTGATTCCCTTGGGATCCAGTTGATACAAAGTGTTCAGTTGATTGCAGGAACCGTGTTCGATAAAACAGTCCGGCCAACCAAGGGTCAAAATTCGGGTTGGCAAATCATGTTCTTTCAGATATGCGGCCACCTGTTCTCCATATCCTCCCAGAAGAACATGATCCTCCAAAGTAACAATCCAAGGAGAGGTGTTGGCCGTATTAAGGAGGGTTTGGGTGTCCATGGGTTTTACGAATCGAGGGTTAACAATGCCGGCATCAATCCCGGATTCTGCCAGCAAGGCCTTTACCTTGATGGCGGTAGGAACCATGTTGCCCAAAGCAAAAATAGTCAAATCTTTGCCTTCTACAATAATCTGGCTGCCTTCCTCAACAGGGGTTCGGATTGCGGTTAACTTTTCGCTGGCACCTCTGGGATATCGAATAGCACAAGGGCCTGTATGGGTTAGTGCGTATTCCATCATCTCTTCCAGTTCCACTCCATCTCTTGGAGCCAGCAAGGTCATATTTGGCATGGATTTCAAAAAAGCAATATCAAATAAACCGTGGTGAGTTTCTCCATCGGCGCCAACGTTGCCGGCACGATCTATGGCAAATACAACCGGTAAGTTTTGTAGGCAAACGTCTATTAAAACTTGGTCATATCCTCGTTGCAAAAATGTGGAATAGATTGCTACGAAAGGCTTCATCCCTCCCGCAGCCAAACCGGCGGCAAAAGTTACAGCATGCCCCTCCGCAATTCCTACATCAAAAATCCGATTAGGAAATCTGCAAGCAAATTTAAATAGGCCGGTTCCATCTGTCATAGCGGCGGTGATTGCTACAATTTTTGGATCACGTTCAGCCATACGCGTTAATTTATCTCCAAAAATCTCAGAGTAACTGGCAGTTACTGATGGCTTTAGGACACAGCCTGTATCCGGATCGAAGGGACCTGTGCCATGAAATTTCCCCGGAAATAACTCGGCATTCTTGTATCCCTTTCCTTTTTCGGTAAGAACATGGATAAGAACCGGTCCTTTGGCTTGTTTGGCAAGTTCCATGCTTTCAGTTAGCATTTTAATATTATGACCATCAATGGGTCCCATGTAGGTAATACCAAGCTGTTCAAAAATAACTCCGTCCACAATGGCATATTTTATCGTGTTTCGAATTCCTTGTATTCCAGAATAGATTCCGACTCCTACACCGGGAATCCCTTGAGTGATTTTTCTAACACGGGTTTTAAATCGATAATATCCTGCAGAAACTCGTACTTTGTTCAAATGACGAGATACGCCGCCGATGTTTTTTGAAATGGACATTCCATTATCATTCAGTATTACAATAACCCTTGATTTTGATCCTCCAATGTTGTTCAGTCCTTCGTAAGACAAACCGCCGGTTAATGCCCCATCCCCTATAATAGCTACCGTATGGTAAGATTCTCCAGCTAAATCACGAGCTTTTGCCAATCCGGCAGCGATGGAAATAGAATTGCTGGCATGTCCGGTATCAAAAATATCATGAGGACTTTCGGAAGATTTGGGAAAACCACTAAGTCCATCCATTTGTCTCAGTGTGTCAAATCCTTCTGCCCGTCCTGTCAATATTTTATGTACATAGGATTGATGGCCAACGTCCCATATTAATTTATCACGAGGGCTATCAAAAGTCTTGTGTAACGCCAAAGTAAGCTCCACAACACCCAAATTTGAAGCCAAATGTCCACCTGTCTTTGATAAATGGTCAATTAAGAAATGCCTAATATCACCGGCTAGTCCATTTAGCTGGGAAAAAGACATTTCTTTTAAGTCTTCAGGGAATTTATAGTCACATATATTTTTGCTCATCCAGACATGCTCCTTTGGATTGTGAGTGGCTCACTTTATTGTGTGCGGTTTTCTAACTCTCGAACCAGTTTTGTGAAAAATTCTGCGTTGTCGTAATAGGGAGCCATAATCTCTATTGCCCGTTCTGTCAATTGATGCATTCTTTCATAGGATTTATCTAGACCATAGAGCGCCGGATAGGTTGATTTGTGATTAATTTCATCTATGCCTTTTTTCTTTCCCATTTCGGACTCTTCCCCCACAATATCTAAAATGTCATCTACAATCTGAAATGCCAACCCTAAGTTTTCTGCATACTCGGTAAGTCTTGTCATGGTTTCTTCGTTGGCGTCTCCCAAATGAGCACCAGCTCGAATGGCAGCTACAATCAACGCTCCGGTTTTATTGATATGGATATAATCCAGCATTTCTTTGGAATAGTGTTTTCCTTCCCCTTCAATGTCCGCCGCTTGTCCTGCAACCATACCTCGGCATCCGGCACCTTTGGAAATTTCATAACTGGCCCGGATTCGACGTTTCATACTTGTTGGATCATCAAAGTACAAGAACAAATCTCTGTACATGACTTCAAATGCAGAATTTAGCAGGCCATCACCTGCAAGGATGGCCATGGCATCTCCAAACACTTTATGGTTTGTAGGAAGCCCTCGCCGCAAATCGTCATTGTCCATAGCAGGCAAATCATCGTGTATCAGGGAATAGGTGTGTACATATTCAATGGCACATGCATAAGGAATGGCCTGTCTAATATCACCACCGCAAAACTCACAGGCTCCCAACAATAATGCGGGACGGATTCGTTTTCCACCTGCAGTCAGGCTATACCGAATCGCTTCGCAAATTGTCATACTTTTTGAATCCACTTCAGGCAAGAAATCCAAAAGATGTGATTCAACCAATTCTTTATAGCGTAAATAATCTTCATTCATGGCGGTTCTCCTCTACTTTGAGTAGGTTTCAATTTTTTGTTTTGCATCACGCAATATTGCATCGCATTTTTTATAATACTCAACGCCTTCTTCATAGTTTTTCAGTGCATCTTCCAGCGTAATACTTTCGTTTTTAAGATTGTCAGCTGCTTTTTCCAGTTTTTCCATGGCAGTTTCAAAGGTCATTGCTGATTCTTTATTCATTTTCTTTCCTCCCAATTTGACGAATGGAAGCATTTGCAGTTCCGTCAGCTAAAATTAATGATATCTCTGTGTTCACATGAAGTTCTTCAATGCCGGTTATTAATTTCCCTTGTTTAGACAGGATTGCAGAATACCCCATTTTCATAATGGCTTTTGGATTCAAATGTTCCAGCAGTAAATATTTTTCCCAAATAAAATTGGTGTATCCTTCTATTTTTTTCTCCATTTGCAGGTTTATTTGGTCTCGCTGCTTTGTTAACTGAAAGCCAAGAACTTCTATTCTGTTTAATATCTCTTTGTGAAACGTTTCAAAATTTAAATTAGCCAGTTCCTGTCTTTTTTTGTCCAAATAGTAGTGAAAATTTTCAAGGATTTTTCCATCCATAAAATCAATATATTCCCGCAACTCATTGGTATTTGGAACCGCCATGGCGGCTGCCGCAGTAGGGGTTTCTCCTCGAGCATCTGCCACAAAATCTGCGATAGTCACATCCGTTTCATGACCTACTGCAGAAATAATGGGTATTTGGGATTGAAAAATGCTTCTAGCCACCGCTTCTTCGTTGAATGCCCATAATTCTTCCAAAGAACCTCCGCCCCGGCCCACAATCATTACGTCGGTTTGGGGAAATAATCGGTTGACGGATTGGATACCGGCTGCAATGTCAGCTGCCGCATTAGGGCCTTGAACAAGAACGGGGTACACAAGGATATCAACAACGTTATTCTTTTCAGTAATTATTTTAAGCATATCCTGAAGCGCGGCTCCGGTGCCGGATGTGACAATGGCAATTTGTGCCGGGAAGCGTGGCAGTGCTTTCTTGTGGCTTGCATCAAATAGTCCTTCCTCCAAAAGCTTTTTCTTCAGTTGGTCAAAAGCGATTCCCAAGTCTCCAAGACCTGATAATTCTACTGCCTTAATTTGGAGAGAATAGTATCCACCCCGTTCAAATACTGAAACATGACCCGTTGCGATAATTTCCATTCCATCTTCCAGTAATGTAGGCATTCCATTTGCAACGTTTTGTGGCAAAAAACAGTTAATTTTTCCACCATTATCTTTGAGACTAAAGTAAACATGGCCCGAATCGTGATATTTTAAATTGGAAATTTCTCCCAATACGGAAACCTGCCCTAACAATGGATCCGTTTGCAGAACTCGTTTAATATATGCATTGAGTTGTGAAACACCAATGGGTTTCATTGCCATAGTATTTTGCCTCCCAACAATGCAATCCCTACTGCATTATCCGATGAATATTCACCATATACTGGTTGGGCATGTTTTAAATATCGAGAAAGGTAGTCTTGAACCGTTTTGCTTCCGGAAACACCGCCAGCCATGATGATATGTTGAATTTGTTCTTGTATACATGCTAAATCGCACACTTGCGCGAGACATTTCGCAATACGCTGAAACAACTCTGGGACTAACACTTCCCCTATAATTCCCTCATCAATCCTTCTTTGGCATTGACTTTCAATCCCTGACAAATTAAATCGTAATCCTTCAATAAAAATAGGTTTTAACCAACTTGTGTTTGACTTTTTTTCAAAAGCCATTTGATCCATCTGGGAGCCGGATGGGAACGTCATTCCCAATCGAACGCCAACCCTGTCAATAACCTGTCCAAAAGAGATATCTTTTGAACCGCCAATGATTTGTATCTTTGATTGATCCACAAGCAACAACTCGCTGGTTCCGCCGGAGAGATGGAAACACAGTACCTTCTCTGCCTTGGCTTGAGAAGAAAAATGTTTGATTGCCTCAATATGTCCTTCTTGATGAGAAAAATAATATATAGGAACCCCAAGTTGGTTCGCTAACTGCGCCCCTTTTTCAACCCCATCCATAAATACCGGCATGTAAGAACCGATTACAGGTCGAGGTTTGTCAGATACTGCCACCCCACAGACATTAGTTAGTGAAACCTGATTGCTTAAGGTGCTGATAATTTCGTTAAGGTTCTGATGATGCTGTCCCCGGGCGGCTGATTGTCGAAGCCCTCGCATCCCGTGGGGGACATCAAGAATACGCTTTATATCAAAAATCACATCACCCTCTTGGTCTACTGCTGCTACAGAAGTAGTGTAGGCGCTGGTATCTATGCCAATTACAACCTTGTTCTGACTCATTATATTTCCGTTTCTTCGGTAGCATCCATTTCTCTGGCGATTTTACCCAACACCCCATTGACAAATTTATGAGATGAGTTACAGCCATATTTTTTTGATAATTCTACTGCCTCATCAATGGAAACGGCAGCAGGAATATCCTTAGCATAGAGCAGTTCAGCAGTGGCCAACCGCAAAACAGCCAAATCCGGCTTGGGCATTCGAAGTGTATTCCACTTTTCGGAATGTTGATTGATTTTTTCGTCCAGCTCCGGAAGATGATCTTTCACAATTGTGAATAGTTCAGAAATATATGCTTGATGTTGCATAGGAATGGCTTTGCCGGCAAGAAACAAGTCTTTGAGTTCCTCGCTACAATCGTCTTGGGCATCCATTTGAAAAAGGATATGCATCAATATTTCCCGGGCTTCAGATCTTGTCATCAGTATGTTCCCTTTCCACGCCTTGTACATTGACATTCACTGCTAATACAGCTTTGTCTGTCATGGTTTCAATTTCTTTTTTTACGTTTCGCTGTAAATCCCAAGCCACTGATGGAATTTTCACACCATAGTTGACTTTTATAAATAAGTCTATCGTAATTCCACTACTCGTTTGAGTAACCTTTGTGCCTTTCGACAAAGGTTCTTTGCCAAGGATATTTTCAGTAATAGAATCTGAAAGTCCACCGGATAGCCCCGCCACTCCTTTTGTTCTTGTGGCAGCATTAATAGCACATACAGAGATGACATCATCCGGTATTTTTATCGATCCAATATCTTCTTCATAAATATGTTCGCTGTTTTCAATTATTTCCATTACAAATTACCTCATCCTATATTATAACAGAAAAAGAGCGGGAGTTCCGCTCTTTTTTAAATGGAAAAGAGGTCTTTTCTGCCAATGGTATTATCGTGTTTCATGCTTATTTAAATAGCTCCTTGATTGTATCCGCAAATTTATTTTTTTTGTGATAAGAATCAGCAGTAATCACCTTACCCATCTCGTCAATGGCGCTTTTTTGTTTTGCATTTAACTTTGTGGGAACCTCCAGGATTACTTTTACATAAAGATCCCCCTTAGAGGATCCTCTTGGGTTTTGAAGTCCTTTTCCTTTCAGACGAAAAACGGTTCCCGGTTGAGTACCGGCAGGTACTTTATACGACAACTTTCCTTCCATGCTGGGGACAGTAATTTGGTCACCCAGAGCAGCTTGATTGAAACTGATTGGAATCTCAAGGTGCAAATCTTGCCCGGAACGTTTAAATAATTGATGGGGCTTTACAGCTAAAACAACGTATAAATCCCCTGCGGGACCTCCGTTTTGGCCAGGCTCACCCTGTCCTCTAATGGTGATTACTGAATCGTTATCCACCCCGGCAGGAATATTCACCGAAATGGTCACATCTTTTCGAATCTTACCGGTGCCACCACAGGTGCCGCACGGTGTTTCATTAATTTGCCCGGTACCGTTGCATTGATCACAAGGAGAAACACTTTGGAATTGCCCAAATGGCGTACGCTGTACCGTGTGAATTTCGCCGGTTCCATTACATTTAGGACAAGTTTTTTTGGATGTGCCTGGGGCAGCCCCAGTGCCATGACAAGTGGTACAATCCACATACTTGTTGATTTTAAATTCCTTTTTAACACCCTTTGCTGCTTCTTCAAAAGTGATGGTAAGGCCCTTCTGAAGATCACGACCTTTCATAGGGCCGTTTCGTCGTTGTTGAGAAAATCCTTTGCCACCAAACATACCACCGAAAATATCAAAAATATCTTCAAAGCCGCCGCCGCCACTGAACCCGCCTTGTCCACCAAATCCAGCATTGGGGTCTACTCCTGCATGACCAAAACGGTCATATTTATTTTTCTTGTCCGGGTCTGAAAGGATGCTGTAAGCTTCATTAACCGCTTTAAAGTTTTCTTCCGCAGCAGCATCACCCGGATTTTTATCCGGGTGAAACTCCATGGCTTTTTTTCGATATGCTTTTTTAATTTCCGCTTCGCTAGCACCTTTTGCAATGCCCAGAACTTCGTAATAATCTCGTTTCTCTGCCATTTTGGTCCTTATCCTTTTGCGTTATTTGATGAGGGTAAATTCTTATTTGTCATCCTTTTTTTCTTCGTCAACTACTTCGTAATCTGCATCGACCACGTTGTCATCAGTCGGATCACTTTGACCACCCATGTTGGGATTTTCTTCAGGTCCAGCCTGTCCTCCCATATTAGGGTCAGCGCCTTGTGCATTCTGGTACATTTTAGCAGAAATTGTGTGGAACTGCTCAGTTAATTTTTCCAATTTCTCTTTGATTTCACTTACAGTCCCATTTTCCAAGGATTTTGACAAATCTTCTTTAGCATTATTAATGGTTGATTTTTCTTCCTCAGTTAGTTTATCATTTAAGTCTTTCAGGTTTTTCTCTGTTTCATAAATTAGTGTTTCTGCCTGATTGCGAACTTCTACTTCTTCTTTCTTTTGTTTATCTTCCTCTGCATATTGAGCAGCTTCCTTAATCTTCGCATTAATTTCATCGTCCGTTAATTTGGTGGAAGATGTAATGGTAATTCGTTGTTCTTTTCCAGTTCCCATATCCTTTGCGCTAACATTTACAATGCCGTTGGCATCAATGTCAAAGGTTACTTCAATCTGAGGTACACCTCGTGGCGCTGGAGGAATTCCGGTTAGTTGGAATCTACCTAAAGTGATATTGCCGGAAGCCATATCTCGTTCGCCTTGAAGAACATGGATATCCACTGCCGTTTGATTGTCGGCAGCCGTTGAGAATATCTGGCTCTTCTTTGTCGGTATAGTTGTATTTCTTTCAATTAATCTTGTCGCCACACCTCCAAGTGTTTCAATGGATAGAGACAAAGGTGTAACATCCAACAACAATACATCATGGACTTCGCCAGTTAGCACACCTGCTTGAATGGCTGCTCCAATGGCAACACATTCGTCTGGGTTAATCCCCTTGAAAGGGTCTTTCCCTGTAATCTTTTTCACCGCATCTTGTACTGCGGGAATTCTAGTAGACCCTCCTACCAGAATCACCTTTTCAATATCACTGTTGGTTACACCGGCATCGTTCATGGCTTTTTTCATAGGATCAACAGTTTTTTGAACCAAATGAGCTGTTAATTGATCAAATTTTGCTCTGGTCAAATCCATGTTCATATGCAAGGGACCTGCTTCGTTTACTGTAATAAACGGCAAATTTATATTGGTGGATTGAGCAGAAGACAGTTCTTTCTTTGCTTTTTCTGCAGCTTCACGAAGTCTTTGCAGTGCCATTCGATCTTTTCGCAAATCAATGCCATTTTCTTTTCCAAAGGTATCGGCCATGAAGTTCATGATGATTTCATCAAAGTCGTCACCCCCCAGCCTGTTATCGCCATTGGTTGCCAACACTTCAAATACGCCGTCGCCCAGTTCCAAAATTGACACGTCAAAGGTACCACCGCCTAAGTCATATACTAAGATTTTGTGGTGTCCGTTGTCCTTATCCAAGCCATATGCCAAAGCCGCAGCAGTCGGTTCGTTTATAATACGTTTTACGTCTAAACCGGCAATTTTGCCTGCATCTTTTGTGGCTTGTTTCTGGCTGTCAGTAAAGTACGCCGGTACTGTAATGACTGCTTCTGTTACCTTTTCTCCTAGATATGCTTCTGCATCTGCTTTCAGCTTCCCAAGGATCATAGCTGAAATATCTTGTGGGGTGTATTTTTTTCCATCGATTTCGGTCATATGGTCACTGCCCATATGTCGTTTGATAGAAGAGATTGTTCTTTCAGGATTTGTGATAGCCTGTCTTTTCGCAGTTTCTCCAACCAGCCGTTCTCCGCCTTTGGTAAAACCCACCACTGAAGGGGTTGTTCTGCTTCCCTCTGCGTTGGCAATTACAACGGGGGATCCCGCCTCAAGGACCGCCACGCAGGAATTAGTTGTTCCTAAGTCTATTCCGATTACTTTTCCCATTTTGTTATTCTCCTTTTTATTTCATAGTATCTAATATTTGTTATTCCGCCACCTTCACAATGGAAGGACGAATGACTTTACCTTTTAATGTATACCCTTTTTGAAGCACCATTGAAACATGCCCGCTTTTAATATTTTCATCAGTTTCCATGAGGATGGCATGATGGTAGTTTGGATCAAACTCCTGATTCAATGCATTGATTTCTTCAACGCCGGCTTTGATTAGCACGGACTTTAGTTGCTCAAAAATCAGGGACATCCCAGCCCGATATTGCTCATCACTACCTGCTTCTTGTTGTAGAGCCCGTTCAAAGTTATCCATAACTTCCAACAGTTGTGTTACAATTTTTTCGTTTGCAAAGGCATGAATTTCTCCCCGTTCTTTTTCGGATCTTCGTTTATAATTTTGAAAATCTGCCATTAAACGAAGATACTTGGCATCTGGACCTTCTTCCGGTTCGGGAGGTGTTTGCGCTGCAGAAGGTTCTTTCTCCTGGTTACTTGAAGAAGTTTCTTGCTCTTTGTTTTCGATTTCCTCCGTCGGTGTTTGTTTGTTGTTTTCTGAGGGATCAATAGGGGCTTTTTTTGTATTAGTCATCTGAGTTTTTTCCTCCTGTCAGTTTGAATGAGTTGCTGAGGTTATCGGATAAATATTCAATTACAGATGTAATTTGATTGTATTTCATCCTAGTGGGTCCAATAACTCCAAGCTTTCCTACAAGTTTACCGTCGATATGGTAAGTGGCTGTAATCAAACTACAATCCTTCATATACACATCTGGGTTTTCGTCTCCTATGGTAATGATAATGCCATCTTCCCGATTAATCATGGTTTTTGTAAAATCTTCTTTTTTGTTTAGCATTTCCATAAACATTTTTGCCTTGCCTAAATCATTAAATTCGGGGATAGAAAAAATGTTTGAAAGCCCATCCATATAAAGATTTACATTAAGCATTTTTTCTAAAGTTCTCATAAAATTCGGCATAATGTTTCTTGCCAATTTACTCATTACTTCAATATCACTCTCGAAAGAAGCAATAATGTCTATGGTTAATGCCTCGCTAAGGGTCTTACCCTTGTAGTTGTAGGTCATTGATTTTGCCAAAATGCTAAGTGCTTCTTCAGTGTAAGGTACATTTAACTGAAGGGCAGTATTTGAAACTTGTCCGCTTTCGGATACAATCATTAGCACAACGGTGGTATCATCTACCGGTAACAAGTTTATAAACCTTAAGGTATCAGTGTCTTGCTTTGGCGTCATGGCAAAAGAAGTCAAATTAGTGATTTCGGATAATATCTTTGCAGCATGTTCAATGGCCTTATCTAATTCTGAAACATTTTCATAAAGTTGGGCGGCAATTCGATTTTTTTCTTCTTCAGACAATTCGTACTTGTTCATCATTTCATCCACGTAAAGTCGATATGCCTTTTCTGATGGAACACGTCCTGCAGAGGTGTGTGGATGAGTCAAAAAGCCCATTTCTTCCAAATCCGACATTTCATTTCGAATGGTAGCAGGGCTAACACCTAAATCGTACTTTTTTGACAATGTCCGAGAACCAACCGGCTCGGCAGTGCTGACAAAATCTCCAATGATGGCCTGTAGAATCTTTAATTTTCTTTCATTTAAGCTCATCGTTTATCTCCTGTCAGAAGTGTATCGGCAAGATTGCCGAGGCCCTTCCCTGTTAGCACTCTGCAATAGTGAGTGCTAATCTAATGATAATTTACCACGAACCTAGTAGGTTGTCAACAGTTATTTTTCAAAAAAAAAGAACCAATGACATCTTGTAAATATATGCCGGATGTCATCGGTTTAATGGTGAAGCGTATATCAATTATCCTTTGTGTCTACTCTTCCCAATCTTTACTTCGTTCAACTGCCTTGCGCCACATGTGCAGTTTATTGTCTCGGTCCGCGGCGTTCATATTTGAAGTGAAACGACGATCCACTTTATTATTGGAAATAACATCTTCCTTTCCCTGCCAGTATCCCGTTGCGAGCCCGGCAAGGTATGCAGCACCCAAAGAAGTAGTTTCGATGACTTTGGGACGAATTACCGTAATATCCAACATGTCAGCTTGAAATTGCATTAGAAAATTGTTAGCGCATGCCCCACCGTCAACCTTTAAAAAAGACATGTCCTCATGGGTATCGGCAATCATTGCATCAACTAAATCCCGGGTTTGATATGCAATGGCCTCAAGGGTAGCTCGAACTAAATGGTTTTTGTTTGCGCCTCTTGTTAACCCAAAAATAGATCCTCTGGCATAGGAATCCCAATGAGGGGCCCCCATTCCCACAAATGCCGGAACGACATAGATGCCATTGGAATTTGGTACTGAATTGGCCATTTCTTCAGATTCAGCGGCGGTATTAAATAACTTCAGTTCATCCCGAAGCCATTGCACTGCGGCTCCGGCAACAAATACAGATCCTTCCAGTGCATAGTTTACCGTCCCATCTATACCCCAGGCAATGGTAGTAAGCAGGCCATGATTTGAAATAACTGGATGCGTGCCAGTGTTAAGCAACATGAATCCGCCCGTTCCGTACGTCATTTTTCCTTCTGAAGCGTTAAAACAAGTTTGCCCAAACAAAGCAGCTTGCTGATCACCGGCAGCGCCGGAAATGGGTATTTCGGCCCCCATAATTTTGGAGGAAGTCAACCCATAGATTTGACTACTGGGAACTGGAGTGGGTAGCATTTTAGCCGGGATATCCAATATTTCCAGAAGCTCTTGATCCCAAGTTAGTGTGTTAATGTTAAACATCATGGTACGACTGGCATTGGAATAATCAGTGATGTGAACCTTCCCATCCGTCAATTTCCAAATTAACCAAGTTTCAATTGTGCCAAAAATCAATTCCCCATTTGATGCCCGGGTTCTTCCATTGGGGATATGGTCTAGAATCCATTTTAATTTGGTCCCGGAGAAATAGGCATCGATCCGAAGACCGGTTTTCTTTTTGATGATTTCTTCCATCCCATGGGAGATAAGTTGATTACAGTAATCTGCAGTTCGTCGGCACTGCCATACAATGGCGTTATATACCGGTTCTCCATTTGTTTTATCCCACACCACGGTTGTCTCTCTTTGGTTGGTTATACCAATGGCTTCAATGTTATCGGTTGTCAGATTTACCTTGGCAAGAGCCTCTTGGGCTACTCCCAGTTGTGTGGACCATATTTCCATGGCATCATGCTCCACCCAACCCGGGTGGGGATATATCTGGACAAATTCCTTTTGCGCTTGACTGATTACTTCCCCTTTTTTGTTGTAAAGAATGCACCTAGAACTTGTTGTCCCTTGATCTAATGCCATGATAATCTTTCTCATCCGGAAACCTCCTTATTTTTATGATACGAATTCGGCCATGATATCGTTGGAATGGTCAATGCCTTTTTCGGTCAATCTTATGCCTGCTCGATCCCAAATAATATATTCTTTTTGTATGTATTCCTCTAAAGCCGCGAAACTGGATTGGAAATTCTGAATACTATTTGGCCCAAAACGCCTGTCTAATTGGGCAAAGGATATGCCTTCTATTTTCCGTAGACCAGTAAAGAAAAACACACTCATGGCATCTTGGTTGGTTTCTGCAATAATCGTTGTGGGATCTGCCGGTGTTCTTCCTGCAAGAATTTCCCTTTTCCACTTTTCAAGATTTGAAAAGTTTGACCACCGCTGTCCATTCATATAAGAAGCGGATCCAAGGCCCAAGCCTATAAACTCTTCCAGACCCCAATATTTTAGATTATGTTTGCATTCCCTTCCCCGTGCGGAAAAATTGGAGATTTCATATTGTTCAATCTGATGATTTTTCAGAAGACTAATAGATTTATGATAACATTCTCTATCCAAGGCAACGTCAATGATTGGTAATCTATTATTCTTATAATCTGAATAAAACGGTGTCCCCTCCTCAATTTGAAGTGAATATAAGGACAAATGAGAAGGATTTAATGATACTGCGGTTTTCAGTGTTGACATCCACTGTTCTAAGGTTATATTGGGCAATCCAAACATTAAGTCAATATTAATATTAGAAAACCCGGCGTCATGAGCGTTTAAAATCGCATCTTTTGCCATTTTGGCATCGTGCAAGCGACCCAACTGTTGTAAGATGGAATTCTCAAAGGATTGAACCCCTACACTAAGACGATTGATGCCATTTTCTTTATATGTCATAAGCTTTTCTGTTGTAATAGAATTGGGATTGGATTCAATGGTGATTTCCGCATCAGGGGATATGATAAAACGTTGTCTCAATCCATTCATCAATGCGTCGATTTCATCGTTGGTAAGCAAAGACGGCGTTCCACCTCCAATAAAAACTGTATCAACAACATATTGAAATCCCAAGCTTGTGGCCGATTCAATGTGGTACTGCGCCTCCTTTTGGAGGATGTCCAGATACTGAAGAACCGTTTTTTCGTCAGGGTTTTCCACAGAAAGGAACCCACAATATCTACATTTCCTCTGACAAAATGGAATGTGAACGTACAGGCCAATCCTTTTGGTTGAATTGGAAACATTATTTGTTATCATCATACTTCAGTACTGCAGTAAAGGCTTCTTGGGGCACTTCCACTTTCCCGAATTGCCGCATACGCTTCTTCCCTTCTTTCTGCTTTTCTAAGAGTTTTTTCTTACGGGAAATGTCGCCACCATAGCATTTGGCAATGACATCTTTTCGATAAGCGCGCACCGTTTCTCTTGCAATAACTTTCTGCCCAATGGAAGCTTGTATTGGAACTTCGAATTGATGCATTGGAATAACTTCCTTTAATTTTTCACAAACGAAACGACCTCTGGCATAGGCTTTTGACTCGTGTACAATCATGGAAAAAGCATCCACTAAGTCTTTATTTAGCATAATGTCCAATTTCACCAGTTTAGACTTTTCGTATCGCAAAAACTCGTAATCCAAAGAGCCATATCCGCGGGTTTTGGATTTCAAGGCATCGAAAAAGTCATAAATCACCTCGTTCAAAGGCATTTCGTAATGGAGTTGAACCCGGTTGGGTGTAATATATTCCATATGAAGCATTTTACCGCGACGATCTTGGCAAATTTCCATAATAGAGCCCACATACTCTTTAGGTAGGATAATGTCTGCTTTGACAATGGGTTCTTCAATATGATCGATTTCCATGATATCCGGTAGGTTGGATGGATTTTGTATCATCTCCACTGTACCATCGTTCATAAATACCTTATAGATAACACTGGGGGATGTGGTAATCACGCTAAGATTGAATTCTCGCTCTAACCTTTCTACAATAATTTCCATGTGGAGCAATCCTAAAAATCCACAACGAAACCCAAAGCCCAATGCTGCTGAAGTTTCCGGCTCAAAGTGAAAGGCTGCGTCATTCACCTGTAACTTTTCTAAGGCATCTTTGACGCCCTCGTATTTCTCGCCCTCTGAAGGATAGATTCCACAGTACACCATGGACTGGGCTTTTTTGTAACCTGGAAGCGCATGATCTGTCGGATTGGTTTCCGATGTAATGGTGTCTCCAACCCTAGCGTCTCTCACTTGCTTGATGCTGGCACAAATATATCCAACTTCACCGGCTTTCAAGGTTCCGCATGGAATCGGCTTAGGTGAAAAAGTTCCCACTTCTGTCACTTCGTATTTTTTCTTGGTATTCATCAGACGGATAACATCCCCTGCTTTTACGGTTCCTTCAAAAATCCTAGTATAAATGACAACTCCAAGATAGTTATCATAAAACGAATCGAAAATCAGACCCTTAAGGGGCGCGGTTTCATCTCCCATGGGTGGCGGAATTCGTTTTACAATTTCTTCCAATAACTCTTCCACACCGATACCCTCTTTGGCAGAAATCAAAGGTGCTTCCTCTGCATCAATGCCGATAACTTCTTCAATTTCCAATTTGATTTCATCCGGTCTTGCACTTGGCAAGTCGATTTTATTTAAAACAGGCAAAATCTCAAGGTTCTCTTCCAACGCTAAATAGACGTTTGCCAAGGTTTGGGCTTCAACACCTTGAGATGCATCAACAATCAAAATAGCCCCTTCACAGGCGGCTAAGCTTCGGGATACTTCATAAGTAAAATCCACATGGCCCGGGGTATCAATTAAGTTAAAAATATATTCATGCCCATCTAAAGCTTTGTAAGCCAATCGTGTTGCCTGAAGTTTGATGGTAATGCCCCGTTCACGCTCCAGATCCATGTTGTCTAAATACTGCTCCCGCATGTCTCTTTTGGCTACAAGTCCGGTTTTCTCAATAATGCGATCCGCCAAAGTGGACTTACCATGGTCAATATGGGCAATAATAGAGAAGTTTCGAATATATTGTTGATATGAATTCATAGGTCCCTCTTTCACATGTATAGTTTTGTCCCACTCATTCTACTTGAAAAAGTGCTTGATTTCAACACGCAAATCAGATATACTGACACATGCGAGTTTTGCTAACTAAAAATTAACAGAAGTGGGGTGAAATTACACAATGGCAAATATTAAATCCGCAAAGAAAAGAATCCTGGTCATCGAGAAGAAGACCGCCAGAAACAGAAGAGTGAAAGCTCATTTAAAGACTGTTTTGAAGAGTTTTGATGCAGCTATCGCCGCAGGAGATATGGAATCTGCAAAGGAACATCTTGCAATGGCTGAAAAGAAGTTGAAGCAGGCAGCGGCCAAAGGCACGATTCATGCAAATGCAGCTTCCAGAAAAATATCCCGATTAACCAAAAGATTCAACAAAGCCGACAAGGCAAACTAAACTCACCCGTCCCCACACAGCGCATAAGTTCAATGCGCAACCAAAAATGAAAAAAAGATGGAAGTGTCTCCCATCTTTTTTGTTGTTTGTTGTTTGTTGTTTCTCTTACCTTTAGATATTTTCATTTCGCTTAATTTTCTTTGTGGTAGTTTTTACAAAATCATTCTTTCGAACCACAATATTTCGAATTCTCTTATAACTAGGCAATTTTTCATTGATGTCATGCAAACTATCCTTCAAAATCTGATGAATTTCTTCTTCTGATTTTTTCCCACCAAATTCTGCTTCTATTGTCTCCAAATTCGGGATGATTTGAACGGCAACGGATACGCCCTCTCCTTTATCATCTTCTAAGCCGTACACCATGGATTCTTTAATGTAGGAATCATTTTTTAACAATTCCTCCAGCTCTTCAGGATAAATGTTCTTGCCCGTTTTTGTTACAATGACATTCTTTTTTCTGCCAGTGATATAGAGCCAGTCATGTTTGTCAATAAATCCTAGATCTCCGGTATGAAACCATCCGTCGATGATAACCTCATTAGTTTTTTCCGGCATGTTGTAATAGCCTTGCATAACATTTGGCCCTCGATATATGATTTCACCAATTCCGTCCTCATCCTGATTAATGATTTTCAGTTCGCCGCCGGGCAATGCTCTTCCGCATGCACCAGGCTTTTTGTAAAGCATATCAAACTCAAAATCAGAAACTCCTGAAGTGAGGGGTGCGGCTTCTGTCAATCCATAGCCAATGGTAATTTCAAATCCCAAATCCATCAATCCTCTCACAACGGAGGGATTTATGGCTGCGGCACCACAAACAAAAAACCTTAGATTGCCTCCAAAGTTATTGTAAACAGAGCTGAAAATTTGTCTTCTTTTATCGATTCCCAATGCCAGTAACGTTTTATTCAATCGGATGGCGGTTCTTAAGAGACCGTCTTTTTTTGTTTCTCTTGCTTGCTTCCAAATTTTTTCGTAAATGGATTCAATAATCAATGGAACTGCCACCAAAACACTTGCCTTGGACTCTTGAAGATTCTTGACCACGTATTTTAGTCCTTCATAGAATGCAATGGAAGATCCCTGAAACAACACAACCATAATTCCAATGGTTGACTCAAAAGTGTGATGGATAGGTAAAATCGACAAACTTCTGTCGTTCTCTTGGAGATGGCACATTTGAGAGACACCCTTTACTACAAAAGTAATATTCTCATGGGATAACATCACCCCTTTGGGTACATCAGTTGTACCGGAAGTAAATAAGATTGCAGTGGTTTTTTTAATATCAACAACCGCATCTACAAATGACCGGTCTCCATTGGCCAGCATCTGCGCACCTTCACAAATCATGTGTTTAATGTGTCCGACTTCCTGAGTCTTTTCTTCCTCATATGGATCCATGTTGAAAACATGTTCAACCCCTGCTTCCTTCAGTGTATTCACATAATCAGGGGTAGAAAATACAGCTTTGCAGCCGCCGGCATGTATGAGATTCTTTATTTCAATCGGGCTTAATTCCTTATCGAGAGGGACGACAGTACCCGTTCCGTTCACAATTGCAAAGTACGCCACAACCCATTGGTAGCAGTTGGGTCCAATGACGGCAATCTTTTCATTTTGTAGGCCCAGATGCAACAAATATGTGCCAAGTCCATCGATGTCGTCTTTCAGCTGTCTAAAACTGACTTGGTTATATTCCCCACCCTTCACTTTTTTTGTAAGAAAGGCGGCTTTGTCTTCAAATACAGTTGCGCCGGAATCTATTAAATCTTTCATGGAAACCAGAGGCCTGATCTCATGGTATTTTCCGTGTTTCATATGAACCTCCATTGTGATATAATCGACCTGTTAGTAGTTGGATTATACATCATTCTGTACGAGAAAGGAAGAGTAACTTGAGCACACACATCAACGCAGCAAACAAAGGCGATATCGCTGAAAGCATTTTACTTCCTGGAGATCCGCTGAGAGCACAGTACATTGCAGAGACTTTTCTGGATAGTCCTGTTCAATATAATCAAGTTCGAAACATGTTTGGTTACACCGGAAGATATAAGGGAGTGCCCGTTTCTGTCCAAGGGACCGGTATGGGAATGCCATCTATGGGCATCTATTCTTGGGAATTAATTACAGAATATGGTGTTCAAAATTTAATTCGTGTAGGTACCGCTGGTTCTTTTCACAGTGAAATAAAAATTAAAGATGTGGTCATAGGTTTATCAACATCAACCGATTCCAATTATATACATGGGTTCGAGGTGGATGGCAATTTTGCTCCATGTGCCAGTTGGCCTTTGATGGAAAAAGTATATCAAGCAAACCAGAAATTGTGCCTTGATATCAAGCCCGGCAATGTGGTTAGTTGTGATGTGTTCTATGAAACCAACCCGGATTGGTGGAAAAAATGGGCTAAAATGAATGTTTTGGCTGTTGAAATGGAAGCTGCAGCATTGTATATGAATGCAGCCTATCACCGAGTCAATGCTTTAGCAATGATGACAATTACGGATCATTTTATTACCGGAGAACGGTGCACCGTTGAAGAGCGTTTGTTTGCTTCCGATGAAATGATAAAACTTGCCCTTGAAACCATTGTATTATAACTTATTACATATCACTCAAAAATAAGGAGCGCCTACGTTGAAAATACAAGAATCGGCAGAAAATTATCTTGAAACAATATTGATTTTACAAAGACGGAATGGAATGGTACGTTCCATTGATATTGTTAACGAATTAAATTATGCCAAACCCAGCATTAGTGTGGCGATGAAACACTTTAAAGAAGAAGGCCTTATCACAGTGGATGACAATGGTTATATTTCACTAACAAAATCCGGCCGTGAAATTGCCGAGAAGATGTATGAACGCCATACTTTCTTAACAGATGTATTAATTCAGTTAGGTGTGGAGGAAGAAGTTGCCAAAGTAGACGCGTGCAAAATAGAACATCACATAAGCGAAGAAGCCTTTCATATGATGAAAAGCCATGCAGCGAAAAACCGAAAATAAGCTGAATGATTGGGAAAAACAAAAGCCATTGATGATTCAATGGCTTTTCTGGATTGTTTTTTGGCGGAGGGTGTGGGATTCGAACCCACGTGCCTGTGAAGACAAACTGATTTCGAGTCAGCCCCGTTATGACCACTTCGATAACCCTCCATTTTTTTCAACTTTATGTAGTATACCCTATTACTCTTGGGTGCGCAAGATTCAAAAGGAGACTTTATGAAACTGGAACTGTTTTCTGCTAATGCTTCCGGCAACGTCACTTTGTTTGTTACCTCTCCAGTTAGCCGAAAAGAATATGGGCTTTACGCTCAAAAGTTATTAGCAAATCCATCTCTTGGCGGCGAACAAGTTGCATATATCATTCAGGAATCCAACCCTCGGTGGGATGGGAAATTTGAAATGTGCGGGATGGAGTTTTGTTGTAATGCAACCCGCTCTTTCGGTTTGAAACTTGCCTTGGAAGAGGAAAAAAACCAAGGCCACAGAACCATGCCATCTGTTTTAAGAATCTGTGCCAGTGGAATGGATCAAATATTAACAGTTGCGGCCAACACTAAGACCATGGAAACATCTGTATTGCTACCTCCCCCACTTTCCCTCTCAAAAAAATCCATAAAACTTGGAAGCAACTTTATTAACGCCACCGTCGTTGAGTTAGAAGGTATCATGCACGTGGTTTTGATGGACATTCCTTATGATAATACCATCGTTGACGTTATACGTCATATTGTGATGAAAGATTACAATCCAATGGCAGTTGGTGTATTGTTTTATAATCAAATATCCCAGTCCATGTTTCCGGCCGTCTATGTGCGGGATGTGGACACCACCTACTTGGAAGGAAGCTGTGGGTCTGGAACTGCAGCCTTGGCGGCGGCACTCTCTTATGAAAAAACCGACGGTACACATTACTATTCTTTTCAACAGCCTGTTGGGAGTCTCTCTTCATCTGTTGTAAAAAAAGACGGGCATCTTGTGTCCGTCTCGGTGGAAGGCCCAATTATACTAAGTCCTTCCATTACAGTTGAAATTTAAGTATGCTTTAATTAAAATCAGGAACAATAAATTGCATCGACAGAGGGACAATGTCCAACACTAAAGTCTCTACCATTTCCATTTCCCCATCAACACATATACGAGTCGTGCCATCATTGGGTTGAATAATCAAATGTTTCATTTGTTTGTATATAATTAATTCCTGGGCCCGCTTATCTTCAAGATGCGTCCCCTTCACATACTTGGGAAGCAAATTGATAAACAGAAATCTGGTCGTATTTCTGATGATTTGGACATCAAACAGTCCGTCGGAGCGTTTGGCTTTCGGCAAGCCTTTGATACCGCCTCCACAATAACATCCGATGGAGACTGCGGTTAGCAATAATTTTCCATCAAAGCCGCTGGAATCATCAAATGTGAGTTTCAGATTTGTTCCCTTTTTTTTAACCAACTCATAAAAAATACCAAGATAGTATGCGAAAGAGCCCTTAATGAATGGCTTGGTTTTTAGAATTGATGTACGATACACCACATTGCAATCAAACCCGATATTCATCATATTGGTGCAGTACCGTGTTTGATAAAACCCGTTAATTACGCCAGTATAACTAAATAAATCCACCTTGATTGATTTCCCTCTAAGCTGATCCTCAATGTTTAAAAAGGCTTCCGGCTTATTGTAATCCCTAACATAGTCATTTCCGGTTCCCGTTGGAACGTGACCTATTTCCACATTTTCTGCGCCAACACAGCCATTGGCAACTTCATTCAAAGTACCATCTCCGCCGCAAGCATAAAAACGAACCGATTCAGATCGGTCTTTCCTCTGGCATACGGTTCTTGCATAGTTTTCTGCATCTTTTATTTCCTTGGTATAGTAGATTTCCACCTGCATTCCAAGTTTATCTGCGGCCTTGCCAATAATTTCTGTGAAATCAGAAGCGCCGCCCTGCCCCGCTGCGGGGTTTATAATAAAAATTTGTCTCATGGTGATATTCTACAAATAATCTTGAGGATAAGCAACAGAAATATTTTATCTAAACGGAAAATTCATGTATAATGAGAAAGGACAAAGGGATTTTACAGAATGGAGAATAATTATGGATGAAAGAATCATAAAATTAGCAAAATTATTAGTAGAATATTCCTGCAACGTTCAACCAAATGAACGAGTGTTGGTAAGCTATGAAGGTGAAAACACAAGACCTCTTGCTAGGCAAATTGTGAAAGAAATATATAAGGCCGGTGGAATCCCCTATGTAGATATCCGGGATTCACAGATGAACCGGGAAATCATGTTAGGCTGTTCGGAAAACCAAATGGCCTTTGCCAACGAGATTCAACTGGCTCAGATGAAAGGAATGCAGGCGTATATAGCGGTCCGAGGAACTGCAAACAGTGCTGAACTGGCAGATGTTCCACCGGAAAAGTTAAACTTATATTATAAAAGCCTTCAACCAGTACTAGATTACCGAGTGAACCACACAAAATGGGTGGTTCTGCGTTATCCAAATGATTCAATGGCTCAATTGGCCAACACCAGTTTGGAAGCCTTTACGGATTTCTATTTTGATGTTTGCACATTAGATTATGGGAAAATGGGTAAAGCAATGGACAACTTAGTTGATTTAATGAATCGTACCGATAAAGTTCGATTATTAGGGTCAGGAACTGATTTGGCCTTTTCCATCAAGGGAATCCCTGCCATCAAATGCAGCGGTGAAAAGAACATTCCAGATGGAGAGGTGTATACCGCCCCGGTAAAAGATTCAATGAATGGAATCATTTCATATAACACACCCTCTGAAGAACAGGGCTTCACCTACGAAAACATTGTATTTCAGGTGAAAGACGGGAAGATTATTGAGGCGACTTCCAATGATACCCTGCGCATAAATAAGTTGCTGGATACTGATGAAAGTGCCAGGTATTTTGGGGAATTTGCCATTGGAGTGAATCCCTACATCCTCTACCCCATGAAAGATACCTTGTTTGATGAAAAAATAGCAGGCAGTTTTCATTTAACGCCAGGGAGTTCTTACGAAGATGCGTTTAATGGAAACAAATCCGCCGTACACTGGGATCTGGTGATGATCCAACGCGAAGACTACGGCGGAGGTGAAATTTATTTTGATGATGTTCTTATTCGGAAAGATGGGATTTTTGTTCTCCCTGAATTAGAGTGTCTTAATCCAAAAAATCTAAAATGACGATTACTTTCTTTTGCGTCGCGAAACAGTAATTGCAATAATTAGTAATATCAAAGTAATTCCCATGGCTCCCGCATAAACCCACATTGTATCGGGAGTCTTTTCATTGTCTGTGGAAGCATCAGAAGAATCACTATCTGCATCAGTAGTGTCCGTGTCTGTCGTTGGTGTTTCAACTGTCGAGTCGTCATCTTTGACAGGAGATGCAGCCTCGGCCACCTTAATCTTCACACTTGCTCCGGGATTTCCAAGGTCCGCCTCGTCTGCATCATAAAGATCCAAGGTTTGTACTTGAAGAAAATCCGTACCGGCACCTATGGCCTTGAAATGGATAACAAATGACTTGGCGGTTTCTCCATTCAGCCCTGTGTTCAACTGAACAATTCCTGCTGCATCATCGCTTGTTCCACCGGAAACGTATTTCAACAAGTCTGTATCGTAAATCAGTTGACCATTAATTCGGCCTAAACTGGAGGCGGAATAGTTCACAGTAACCGATAACGAATCCCCGACTTCAATGGAAGTGTCTGCGGCGATGGTGACTTTGCCCGTTTCTGCAAATGCATTAAGCGGCCATATTAAAAGCATACATATTCCAATTGCAACCAGCATTGTAAGGGGGTGGATCCTTTTTCTAATCATATTGCACCTCATGATCTATTTACTGTAATGGTGTAAGTTCGTTTTTGCCCACTAGTCGATTTTACCACAACTTTGATGGTATTGGTACCGGATGCAAGGGTCACAACCCCATTACCGGTTACAGTGGCGGCTGTATTATGAGCAACCCCACTAATGTATATTTTCGTTACAGCGGTGGGTACAGTTATAGAATAACCGGTTGTATAACGAGTAAAACCTGTTGATCCTGTGGATCGAACCAAAGTGTACTGTGCCCCGGAGGAAGTCTCTTTCCTTACGCAAAGTGAGTTTAAAACATTATCGTTGTTTCCTGTTATTCCAGGTTTTGTACACGGGGTTGATGGCATACTAGTATAAACAGGAATACAGAAAACCAGTGGGTAATCATCGTTTGCCGCATATCCCAACCCCATGCTGCTTGCTTCATTTGCGGCAGCTAAAATATGAGTCATATATTGGTGGGTTGCAACTTTACTTAGTCCATTCATAACATTGAATTTTTTTAGATATAGGGTGTTCTGATTGTTAGCAATATATCCTTTTCGATAATACATGGCACCACCGGTAATGGATTTTGTTTTCGTCGTCCATGGTCGCCCATAAGTTGTATCTCCAGTTCCGGATCCTTTGGCATACCAAAGCCCCCGTTCTACAGCAGTCATTCCACCGGAAGTATATGCCCCAATATTGAAATAGTTATAAATCCCGTAATATGCATTATTGTAAGCGGTACAAGTCCCGGAAATCAAAGAACTTGTCCCCTTGACCCCCTGTTCTTGACGAATAATGGCTGCAATTAAATTGGCATTTACATCGGCGCTTTGAGCTGCATTCAAAATAATCTTTGCATATCCATCAGTATCAAAAAATGCATCATTTGCAACAGCTCGTACGGTTGATATGTTTTGAGAAGCTGCATCAAATTTTTGGTCTAGGAATTGGTAGATTGAACTTTCAGCCAGAAAATTCCTTGGGTCAAAGTAATAAGCAACTACTTTTCCGTCTGCAGCATTCCATGAAGTATCAAATTTTACGTAAGCATTATTGGTAAAATCATAGGCGCCGGATTCAAAAGATTTCCATGCTTCCGGGGTGCTGGCTGAAAGGAGACTAACACCAACCTTTTGCTCCAATGCTAACGCTGATGACCATTTGATTCCTGTTTGCTGTGCTGTAAAAATCCATTTAGGATGACTGGCATGAAGGGTTCGCAATGCTGCTTTATAACTATCCGGAAAACCTTGGGCGGTCATATAGGCCTCAAAGGCGGCCGCATCCCCATCGGGCAACCACTTAAAATATCCGGCATATACATACGCAGTTTTACCGTTGTAAGTCGTTTTATACCATTTATTATAAGAACTGCTTCCATAGGTAGTGACCAAAGCTGATACTGCAATTTGAGTGTTGATGTTCGCAGTCCCATAACTGCTATAACTGGTTCCCGGGCCACTACGATATGACGTTGCCTTTGTAGAAAGGGCATTTTTAACTGGATTGTATGTGGTTACTGTTGGCAGCATTTTAACGTAACTCGCAGTCACATAAGCGGTCTTCCCTTTATAGGTGATTCGATACCACAAATAGTTTGTGGATGTTGTTGCTTTCCTGTACAGGGCGCGAAGCGTAATGGTAGTTCCCTTTGAAAGGGTTCCCAATTTTGTTCCGCTGGTTGAAGGGGTGGCTCTGACATTAACTGCATACAAAGTTTTGCCGGTTCTCAACGGAGAGTAGGACAGGGTGGAAGAAAGTTTTTTTGTGTAGGTTGATAAGACGTACCCTTTGGAAGAACGATAGGTGAATTGATACCATGTTTTGCCATTTTTTATAGTGGTTCTAGTTACAGTAATTCTCGTGCCCAAGGTTAATTTCCCTAGACTTGCATAGGATGTGCTTGGGCCACTACGAACATTTAATGTACTGCAGGTTACCTTCACCGATAAGGTTTTTGTATCTGCATTGGCATTTGCTACCGAAAAAGAAGAATACACGGCAAAAAATGCAATGCTTAAACATATGATTCCAATCCATCTGTATTTTGCCCACGTTTTCATCCTAAACACTCCTTTCATAATGTGTGATTGTATTTTTATCTAGGCCGACGACTGTATATATCAACTTACCAACTACCGGTTTTTCTTTTTCAATATGAAATGCCATCTGAACCACTTGTTTTGCTAAAGAAATCTTATTTTTTTGATTTCCTTGTATTGTTGCAAGGATTTCTCCTTCTGCCACTTGGTCTCCCACTTTTTTATGAAGAAGTATTCCCGCGGAACTGTCAATGGATTCACCCATCATGCTTCTGCCTGCGCCGGCATGTTGGGAGGCAAGTCCTATCTGGTTTGCTTCTATCGCGCTCACAAAGCCACTAGTGTTTGCAATGATAGACTCCATAAAATATGGTTGGGAAAATAATGATTCGTCTTCAATTACCATGGCATTTCCATTTTGGGCCTTTATGAATCTTTCAAACATTTTCAAAGCGGAACCATCGTTAACTGCATTTTCGGCCATTTCTTTCCCAATCGCAATAGACTCTGCTTGTTTACCTAAATATATCATAATTCCCGCAAGTTCCAGTGATAATTCTGTGATATCTTTTGGCCCTTGTCCTTTTAGCGTGTGTATTGCTTCAATTACTTCCAAACTGTTACCAATTGCATACCCGAGAGGTTGGTTCATATCTGTAATTGCTGCAACTGTTCTTTTTTCAAAACGATTTCCAATATTTACAAGGGTTTTCCCTAGTAGTTCAGCATCAGCAAACGTTTTCATAAAAGCCCCGCTACCGCATTTTACATCTAATAAAATGGCATCTGCTCCTGCGGCAAGTTTTTTACTCATAATACTGGAGGCGATTAAGCCAAGGTTGTCAACAGTGGCAGTTACATCGCGCAAAGCGTAGATTTTTTTATCTGCCGGTGCAATATGACCCGTTTGTCCAATGACTGCAAGACCAATATTGCTCACTTGAGAAATAAAACTTTCCGAATCCAAGGTTGTAATCAAACCCGGTATGGACTCTAATTTGTCAACAGTTCCTCCGGTAAACCCTAGTCCTCTACCGCTCATCTTGGCAATCGGCACACCACAAGCGGCGGCAATGGGACCCACAATCAATGTAGTTTTGTCGCCAACACCTCCGGTGCTGTGCTTATCTACTTTGATTCCTTTTATTTTGGAAAGATTAATGGTATCACCAGAAGATTTCATTGCATCAGTTAATTCAAAAATTTCCTCTGGGCTGAGTTGCTGAAACATAATGGCCATTAACAAAGCAGATGCTTGATAGTCAGGGATACTGCCCTTTGTGTACCCATCAACAAAATATCGAATTTCTTCTCCTGATAAGACCTCACCCATTCTTTTTTTCAAAATAATGTCATACATTTCCATGTTGTGCCCTCTTATACGAAATGGGGTATATGCTTATGCTGCAATCAATTTTGCAATTAATATTTTCTTCATACACCCGGAAGTCTGATGATAGCAAAAATATCCTTATTTCCTGTTGAATATGAAACTTCACTGATAATGACACCTGTTGAAGGTGTGCTGGCATGAATCATTTTTCCGTCCTGATAGTATATCCCAGCGTGACAAATTCCGCTTTCCTGACCGTTATCACTGAAAAGAATAATATCCGCCGCCTTTGCATTGGAAATGTTGGTTCCAATGTTGTTATCCAGATACTTTTCATATAACGCCCCGGAGGTTCTGGGGACAGATAGGCCACTAATGCCACTATTATTCACCACCCAGTAAACCAATCCGCTACAATCAAAGCTATTTGGCCCTTCGGCACCATATTCATATTCAGCGTTCACTTTGGAAAGGGCTAAATTGATTATTTTTGCTGAATTTGTGCCGGAAGCAACGTTTGTGATTGTGATGTTCTTTGCCGGGATATAACAAATCCGATTCCCATAAGATATGAGATACCACTTTGAATTGGACTGATTTGTGATAGAACCCAGCAAGGAAAGTGAATTTCCAGCGCTTTTATATCCACATACAGAATAACTTGTATTCGGCCCGGTATAAATGTTTGTTTTCAATTTTGCCGTTGCTTTTTTTGATGATGAAAATATGGTCAACGTTGAATTTTGGGTATGGATTGCCACATATTTGGCGCTTACATATCGCTTGGATCCGTTATATGTAATTCGATACCACTTTTCTCCATCCGGCTTTTTGTATAAACTTTCTACTGATATTTTTTTCAATGCAGGCAATGATCCAGCTACACCGTAATTCGTTCCCGGTCCTGTACGAATATTTAGTGGCCCCGCCGTAATGGTAGAAGGGATGGAAGATGAATAAAAATATTGAGATCCGGTTATCTTAACATATTTTGCGCAGACATAAGCCTTGTTTGAACGATAGCTGATTGCATACCATTTCACGCTGTTTACCGTTTTAGACGCCAAAATTGTAATCTTTGTGCCTTTCGATAATTTGCCCAACGATGCATATGATGTGGCGGGACCGCTTCGAACGTTTAATGGTCCATTGGCAATTACTCCATAAGATTTCACCGTGGCGGCATCCACCTCTTCTGTCTGAAAAGAAAGGGCAACACCCATAACAAAAATGAGAGATACAATAAAACACAATATGGTTTTGAAACTTATCTTTTTCATTTTTTCACCATCTCAAAAACACTACAACAACCCTATAATACACTATACCATAGGAAACAGTAAATGTCAACCATTTTTGTAATATTTTGGGATTGCGCTCCCCTACCCTATCGGCACTTCCAACAAGTTGCGAAAACTGGTCCCAATGACAGTTGGCATCACATTCAAAAGATCAGCAATGGTTGCCCCAATGTCTGCAAAAGTACTTCGGGTGCCCAAATCCACATTTTGGCAAAGTTTCTCACCGTATACCAAGATTGGAATGTATTCTCGTGTATGGTCCCAGCCTGTATGAGTTGGATCGTTTCCGTGGTCGGCACATAAGATGAGTACATCCTCCTTTTTGAGTGACCTTATGATTTCAGTCAAACCCCGGTCAAATTCCTCAATGGCTAAGGCATAACCTTTGGGGTCCCTTCGGTGACCGTATTTTGAATCAAAGTCCACGAGATTTGTAAAAATCAAACCTGGGAACTCGTTGTTCATAGCAGCTATGGTTTTTTGAATGCCATCTAGATTGCTTACTGTATGAATGGATAAAGTAACCCCGGATTGATTAAAAATATCACTTATTTTCCCAATGGCCAAAACAGTTTTTCCAATGTTACTTATTGCATTTAATAAAGTAGGCCCCGGTGGCGATACAGCATAATCTTTTCGGTCCGAGGTTCTTATTCGCTTTCCGTTTTCAACTGTATAGGGTCTTGCAATCACTCTTCCACAGGCATATTCCCCTTGCAACATATTTCTTGCAATCTCACAGATTTCATATAATTGTTGAAGAGGAATACAGTCAATATTGGCTGCAATCTGAAAAACACTATCGGCAGAAGTATATACGATAGGCCGTCCTGTGGTCTCGTGGATTGGTCCCAATTCATCTATGATCACAGTCCCTGACGCAGGATAATTGCCAATCACCTTCATTCCAATTGCATTTTCGAATTGTTGGATAAATGCATCCGGAAAACCATGAGGATAGGTTTTGAATGGTGTTGTTGTTTTTATTCCTGCAATTTCCCAGTGACCGGTAATGGTATCTTTCCCTTTCGAGACTTCCTTAGCGCGTCCAAAGATCCCAATAGGGGATTTTATTGACAATCTGCCAGCTGCGACTCCCTCAATGTTTCCAATTCCCAATTTGCGCAAATTGGGAATGTTTAAATTAGGTACAGAATTCACAATATGCCCAAGGGTATCGGCTTTTAAATCTCCAAATTCATCAGCATCCGGCATCGCACCAATTCCCAAACTATCCATGACGATCAATATCACTCTATTCGCCATGTCAATATCCTCCTTTTTCAATCATTGCCGGGTTACATTTTAAATAATCCAAAGAAACCAGTTTGTATTCTACACCATTAAAAAAACCTTGCAGCCCCTTATGGTAAGTTTCGGTTCCATGTAAATGTCCATATACCACTTGGTTCACGCCTGCCTTTGTAAACATTTCTGTGAACCCAGATACTTGCAATTTATCATTTGTCGGTGGGAAATGGAGTACACCAATAATTTTTTTGATTCCTTTTGCAACTGCGTCGTCAATGGAACGTTGAACACGCATTAATTCTCTATTGTATATTCGTTGGTCTAATTCTGTATAGCCTTCCGTACCCGGGCATACCCATCCCCGACTACCGCATATGGCAACGTCCTCCACAACAACGCAAAAGTTATGAAGAAAAATAATATCATCATAGATGCGATTCATTTTTTGAATTCCTGTCCACCATAAATCATGGTTGCCTTTGATTATTATTTTATAACCAGGCAATTCGTGCAACCAGTCCAAATCAGCTTTTGCTTCATTAAACTTTAATGCCCATGAAATATCTCCGGCAAGAATCACAGTATCATCATCATGAATATGTTTCAACCAATTTTCTTTCAGTCGTTCTGCATGACGAACCCATTGATCACCATAAATATCCATAGGTTTATTGATTCCTTCTCCTAAAGAAAGATGCAAGTCGCCCAGAGCATAGATGCTCATAAATGTTATTACTCCTCTTCTAATTCTAAATCAGGTGTTGATTCAAACAATTCTTTTTTCTGACCCACACTCAACACTTCAACATTTTTTAGTTTCACATTAATTTTTTTAGTTCTGGCCCCTACTAATTCTTCGAGGTTTTCATCCGCTCGTCTAAGGTTCTCTCTTGTTTTAACCAAAACATCCCCAAATTTCCCAAATTCTGTTTTGACGGCAGCCAATGTGTCCCACACTTCGCTGGAATGTTTTTGAATGGCTAAAGTTCTAAACCCCATTTGTAAGCTATTTAACAAAGCCGCCATAGTGGTGGGCCCTGCAATATTGACTTTATATTCTTTGGATTGAAGTTCTTCGATCATCCCCGCTTTCACAACTTCGGCATATAATCCTTCTACAGGCAGAAACATAATCGCAAAATCAGTGGTGTAAGGAGGTTCCAAATACTTTGTTCGAATATCCTTGGCTTCTAGTTTTATGATTGTTGTTAAGTCTTTTATACACCGTTTCACTTCATCTTTATCTCCACTATCGTAGGCATCCAACAGTTTTTCGTAAGTGTCGCCGGGATATTTCGCATCAATGGGGAGGTATACAATTCGCTCTCCATCCCCTGGTAGTTTTAAGGCAAATTCAACTTTTTCCGAACCGGTACTCCTTGTTCGAATATTTTTTTCATATTGCTCCGGCGCAAGGATTTGCTCTAAAATCGCTTCCAGCTGGATTTCTCCTAAGTTTCCCCTCGTTTTCACATTGGTAAGTACTCTTTTTAAATCACCTACGCCAGTGGCCAAATTCTGCATTTCTCCAAAACTTTTATTGACCTTGTCCAATTGTTCATTCACAATTTGAAATGATTTTGTGATTCGATCTTCTAATGTCTGTTGAAGCTTCTCATCTACAGTATTTCGCATTTGTTCCAACTGTTTGTTGTTGTCATCCTGAAGAGATGTCAGCCGCGTTTCCATTGTCGTCCGAATGTTGTCTAACTTCTGCTCATTTGTCAAGGTCATTGTCTCAAACTGCCTAGTTAACTCACTAAGTCGTTGGCTGAGAATTTCAGCTGAAAATCGTTGGTTATCGGATAACACATCGGACATGCTCTTCATGGTATTTTGTACCCTGTCCAACGTTTCTTTTCGAGATGCGCCAACTGCTATGAGGGTGATAATCAGTAATACTATTACTATTATAATCCCACCTAAAATAATATATTCCATTGCATCACCTAATCCAAATAATCTGCATACAATACATCCAACTGATGAAATGCACGCTGCGCATCTTTGTTATGGGCGTTTAGCCGATTTGTTGCATCTTTGCATTCGCTAAACTTGGTGCCTTTTTTGTTGGCAGTATTTTGCAATGCAACCTGTACCTGGATTTGAAGATCACAGAGATCAACAAACAACAGCAAAGCATTTTCAAAAGATGTTTTCAGTTCTTGGCCTAATTTGTCTTCTTGTTGGATTTTAATATCTTTAGGGTTGATTTTCAAAACGTCTTTTTTGCATGCGCGCAGCCTATCAATGTGCTGCTGATAGTTTTTCTTTTTAAAAATGGACATGGGTGTAGCATCACTTCTTATACCTAAGGTGATTTCTTTATATTCTTCAATTATTTCAGAGTAAAAAACCTCAATATAACTGATTAGTTTTGCATTATTTGTCATTGCAATGCCCTCCTCTATTTTATCATTATATTTTTTTCATGTATTCGCCTAATATGTCATATACCATATCCGGCCTATATCCAAGAGAGACCAATTTTCTACCAACTTTGGCCAATAATTTGGTTTCTACGACATTAGCCTCATATCCTATCAGTTTGGCAGCAAGTTCTCTTCCCCGTTGATATTCATCGGCAAGTGGATCATGATTATATTCCTCGATGTATTTTTGAAGTCCGAATTCTAAATCTGCTGGTGAGATGCCTTTTTCAATTAATTCACGATTCACTCTCCAAAGTGTTCGTCCTTTTTGTATGCCATGGGAAATGTACACAGCAACATATTCAGGATCATTCAGATAGCCATACTCTTGAAAGGATACAAGGAGGTTATGGACATCATTCATGGAATACCCCTTTTTGATAAGATGGTCTTTGGTTTCCTTTTTTGTTTTCATGCGGTTAGCTAAGAACCTTGATGCATCATCCCATATCTTATCCATTATATCCCTCACGATTTACGTTCATCAACAGTCATAGGATACTGATTCGGCGGCGCTTTTTTGCCGGCCATACTAATGCCTATTACACCAATCACAATCAAAGCAGCACAAATTATGTGATATGGTAATAAGGTTTCGGCTAAAATCAACGTGCCAGCAATAATCGAAATCGCTGTCGATACATTCCCATACAAAGTCCCCTGAACGGCAGGCATATTTGCCATCATATAGCTCATCAATTGCGCGGAGAACATAATACAAAAAATCCCCAAATAGGCCGTTGCCAACAAGAATTTTAAGTTTCCCATTAGTTGAAAGTAATCACTTAACGTATTGGTAATTGAGCCATATACTAATGTGACAGAATTAAAAAATAAAAACCCACTTACCACAATGGCAAAAGTAATCTCTTTTGGGGCGAAAACGTCTTTAATTTGTCGCATTACCACATTGCTTCCGGCCATCAACCCACTGGAAATTGTCAATAACAAAACGCCTTTGAAACTAAAGGATAAGTTTGTTGCCCCCATAATAATCATAATAATTAATGCTGAAATAGACACCAGCATAAAAACATCTTGCAATATTGTTGATTTTTCTTTTAAAACCAATCGGGCTATAATTTTTGCAAAAATTGGTACAATCGCAAAAACAATCGCACCTTCAACAGATGATGTAAACACCAACCCAATGGTTTGGAATACCATAAACCCTACATAACAAAATACAACCAACCCAAGCAACCGTTTCGGTTTGTTTTTGAAAGAAATTTTGTTGATACGCAATAATACAAAAACAACAGCAGCTAGAAAGGCAAAGTTGTATCGGTAACTTAGAATTTCTAAAGGTGTGGCGATGGGGATACATATTTTAACAGACATAAAAGAAAAACCAACTAGGATGGAAAATACCACTCCAGCCAAGTGCGCGTTTATTCTATTTGTATTTTTCTGATCCATATTTTTTCCTTTTGGTTTATTGCTGCTATACATATAAAATCAGGGGCAATTGAAATCTCTTGAAACAATATCTTGTGCTTTTTGTATTCGATTTGATTTTGTATGATACTGTGTGAGGCAACATTAAGCCAATCAATCACTTCACCGATGGTTAATCCAAAATATTTAACAAATGCTTCTTTTCGGCACCAAATCTCAATAAATGACCTTAGCCCGCCATTGGCAATGGCATTTTGCTCATCCAACTGAAAAAAACGTTGAGCAATTGATGCATACTTCCTTTGGCTTATCTTTTGGATATCAATCCCCACTTGAGAGGAAGCCACAATACAGACCCATATATTTTCCGAATGGCTAACGGAGAACTGAACCAAGTCTTCTGCAAAATATGGTTTTCCCTTTGATGTTCGACACAAACGCATTTCTTTTTTTTCATCCGGGAATGGTATCCCACAGTCTTTAAAATACTGTTCCACCGCAACAGAAATCAACTTTTCCGTATTTGCAGTTTCCCCACGATTCCCATTATAATTTTCATATACATATACGTACATTTTGTTTGGTTTCCTTGCAAATATGTTTAATCAAAACGGTCACGGAAAAGAAATTGACCGTGACCTTCGGTAATGTTTATTTGTCATCTAATTTTGCCAGAACAAGTTTATACCCGTCGGCACCATACACAAGGCACTTGTTAATTCTGCTTATGGTTGCTGTGGACGCCCCCGTCAATTCTTCAATTTCACTATAGGTTTTCTTTTCATTGAGAAGTTTGGCAACTTCCAACCTTTGGGCAATGGCATGAATTTCATTGACTGTACAAATATCTTCGAAAAACCGATAACAGTCTTCCTCAGATTCTAACATCAAAATTGCCTGGAACAGTTTGTCTATATCATCCCGTTTGAATCTCGATTCGTAAGTCATGGGTCAGCTCCTTTCCCTGAGCACTTTAACACTTTACAGCATAATTATATCATGCTATTTTAACAACGCAAGCGCTTTGTTCAGTTGCTCATCAGCCTTGGTTTTCGTATTATCCTTCACCACATAATCCGGTTTGACCCCAATTTTATGAATGGTATTTCCGAGGGGAGAAAAATATTGCTTAATGGTTAGTTTAATGGCATCTCCGTCTGCCAATTGGGATGTGGACTGGACGATTCCTTTCCCAAAAGTCGTAACACCAACAACTTTACCTTCTTTACTATCTTTAATGGCGGCTGCAACAATTTCTGATGTGCTGGCGGTTCCTTCATTCACCAGAAAAACATATGGGAGATCTGTTTTTTTGGAATCAGAATAGTAATATTCCTTTTTTCCATCTCTATCTTGAAGATAGGTAATGGTACCTTTGCCTAATAATTTATCCGCTATTTCTACGCCTTCATTAACTAAGCCTCCCCCATTATTTCGTAAATCAATCACCAAACCTTTGGCTCCTTTTACTTCCAGGTCTCTCAACGCTGTGGCAAAATCTTCTGATGTTTGATCTTCAAAGGCAGAAATGCGAATATAACCGATTTTGTCACTGCGCAACTTGTAGCTAACCGATTCAGTCACGATTTTAGCTCGGGTCAACGATAGCGTAACCTCTTTTTTGTCTCGTTCATATGTCAGTTGAACTTTGCTTCCCGCATCACCTCTTATGGCCGCTCCCAAAGCATCCAAATCTGTAAACTCATTTCCATCTACCTTTAGAATAATGTCACCGGCTTTGAGACCACCTTTTGCGGCAGGGCTTCCTTTTATTACATTAACAATAACAAATTCTCCCTCGTCATTTTGAGAAAATGTTACGCCGATGCCTTCAAATTCTCCTAAAGCCATGGCTGTCCAGGCTTCATACTCGTCTTTCGTCATATAAGTAGAGTATACGTCATCCAGTCCCTCAAATAACCCTTTGTACATTCCTTCTTTCAGCGCAGTTTCATCTACTTTCTTGTAATAATTTGACTCAATGGTTTGGTACAATTCTTCCAATTTGCTATATTTATCATTCATATATTCCAGGGTTTTGTATTGTTTTACTGAGATAGAAACGGAACCCACATCAAAATATTTTGCTATTTGAATGCCTCCGAAGGTTGCCCCTCCGCCAATAAATAATGCAAGAATCATTAATATGGCAAATGTTCGCTTTTTCATCGTCATGATACAAAAGCCTCTCTTTCTTATAGACTTAACGATTTCTCTATTTGATCCACAACAAACTGAACTTTTTTGTTTCCATTCCAAATATTAAGCTGCAAAGTTCCAAAAATATCAACTTTTTTAGAACTATTTAACAGCTCCATGAACTGCTGGGCTTTTGAAAACAATACACATTCAGTACTAGAGCCATCCGAAAACGAGGCAATGAAACGTACATGCTTTCCTTCTTTTCCCATTTTTTGTAATCCAAAGAGACTTACTCGTTGAAAACAAAATACCGGCCTCCTGTTTTTACACCCAAAAGGCTCCATCATTTCTAATTGTTCCATTAGGTCTAACGTAATATCGGTGCCATTAAGCACCATATCGTACTGAGGCTTTTTTTGAAGCAAGTCTGGATCTTGTTCCAGTTGTTGCAATAAATCATCGTTCGCTTTACGCCTAAACTCTTCAAAGTTATCTTCATTGATTAGAAATCCACAAGCACCTTGATGTCCGCCAAAACGGACAAAAAGATGCCGATATCGATCTAACAGCTGAAATAAATCAACTCTATCTGTGCTCCTGCCTGTTCCCTTTAACATGCCATCGCATGGGGTTGCAATGATTACAGGCCGTTCATAAATGTCTTTTAACTTTCCGGCAACAATGCCCGTAATCCCTTCGTGGGCATTTTCGGCGCGAATAATCGGAAAAACCGCATCCTTGCATTGCTCCGCTTTTAATTCAATACAACGCAAGAAAGTTTCTTCCTGAATCCTCTTCCGTTCTGCATTATGAAGAACCAACTCTTCGGCCAGTTTTTTGGCTCGGGATGGATTTTCACTCAGCAATAAATCCACACCGATTATGGCATCCTTCATCCTTCCGGCTGCATTTAAATGGGGTACGAGGCAAAATGCGATTTGATCCGACCGTAAAGAAAGGCTATTCATAGAAATGGCCTCCACCAACAGCTTAATTCCCAACCGATCATGTTTGTTTAATTCATACAAACCATACTTTGTCAGCGTTCGATTTTCGTCTATAAGGGGGACAATATCGCCAACTGTCCCAATTGCAACAATATCCAACAGGCCATTGGTGATTGATTTTGGCAAGTTAGCCTTTTCTCGCAATGCCTGGGCAAGTTTAAAAGCGACGCCACACCCGGCAAGCCCCTTAAAAGGATATTGACATTCTTCTTGTTTTGGATTGATGAGTATACAATCTGCTTTCTTGTCCATAATACTATGGTGATCTGTGACAATAACATCAATCCCTAATGATTTGGCATATTCAACTTCTTCATAAGATGTACTGCCGCAATCAACGGTAATAATTAAATCAATTTCTTGTGCCTTTAGTTTGTCAATTGCACACCGATTTAGCCCATACCCTTCACTGAATCGAGACGGAATATAGTGAATAACGCTATCGGTTAAATGGGAAAACAAAATACGCAAAATGCAAATAGATGTAATCCCATCAACATCATAATCACCATAAAGGCAAATGTTTTTCTTATCATTTATGGCAGACATGATGAAATCCACTCCTGCTTCCATGTTATGAAGCAGGAATGGATTATAAGTCCGTTTAGGCTTACTTGATAAAAACTCAATAATATCTTCTTCTTTGGTAATACCCCGCAAAGAAAGTAAATCAAGAATTATAGGGTTTATGTCCTTCATTATAAGTAGCTCCTAGGATTCTTATATACACCGTTAACCCGGACTTCAAAATGCAAATGCGGTCCGGTAGACATGCCGGTACTACCGACTTTTCCAATGGTTTGACCTCTTGTTACTTTATCACCTTCGCTTACTAATCTAACGCTCTGATGAGCATATAGGGTTACAATGCCACCGCCATGGTTAATCATAATCATATTGCCATAACTGGAGTTATAGTAAGATGCAATGACTGTTCCCCCATTAGCCGCTACAACCCGACTGCCTGTGGGGGCACTAATGTCAATTCCAGTATGCAACTTACGATATCCCAAAATAGGATGAATTCGGTATCCAAACTCGGAGGTAACCGTTGTGTGTCCGGGACATGGCCAAGCCAACTCCCCTCCTGTATAATCGCCATCGTCAGGTAAGTTCTTCAGTTCTTCCGTAATTCGATCCGCTTCCGCATTCAGCGCATCTAATTGTGCCTCAAGCTTTTTGTTTTCTGAGGCCACAGAGGATCGCTTTTCTGCAATAAGAGACTTTCCTTTCGAAAGAGATTCTTCTTTTAATACCATGCTGCTTTTCAGTGTTTTGAGTTCATCTTGTTTTTTCTGGATGGCCTCATAACTCTTTTGCAAAGATGCAACCAAATCTTTATCACTTTTGTAGATAAGGGAAATCATCTCCATGTTGGTAATAAATTCATTTATGCTGCTTGAGTTTAGAAGAATGTCTACAAAACTAACCGATCCACTCTTGTACATTTGTCTTAATCTAGCATTTAAATCGTTGGTACTTGAATCAATTTCGGCCTTCTTTTCCTTTAGTTGTTTTTCTTTTTGGGATATTTCCTTTTCAAGATCTGCCAAATCTTTTTCTGCGCTTGTAATGGCTGTTTGCAATTCGGAAATTTGCTCATTAAGGTTTTTTAATTCCTTTTCGTTATCAGCCAACTTATCTTGGGTGTTATCAATTTTATTTAGCACATCATCAAGGCTACTGGCATAAGTGTACCCTACTCCGCAGAACAAAGTAATTGCAAGTACCAATGCAATGAAAATTGTAATCTTATTTTTTTTCATTGGTTTCCTCCTTAAGTATCCAAGAATCTTCTCATGGATACAATACTTCCCCATGAACCAATACTAATTCCTAATGCAAGGAATATCCAAAATAAATTCCAAACCATGAATCCGGTGGATACCAATGGTGCTGACAAAATCGTTACTAAATCCGTACCTATGGCCGCATGGACTCTACTGTATATCAATCCTACCAAACCGACGGATATCAGGGAAGAAACAATCCCTAATATAATCCCTTCTGCAAGGAATGGCCCTCTAATAAACCAATTCGTTGCTCCCACATATTTCATTATTGTAATTTCTTCTGAACGAGCAAAAACCGTAAGCTTAATTGTATTGGCAACCACAACCACAGAAACTGTAACAAGAAAAATCATAATGACAATTGCCGCCAATTGCATGCCGTTGGTAACCCGAATTAATTTGTCAACAGTATCTTTATAATACTTTACACCTTCAATTCCGTTTAGCGCCTGTGCCTTTTTTGCAATTGCTCCAGATTTTTCAATATTGTCCACAGTAATAAGGATGGAATTAGGTAATGGATTCTTCTTTAGTCCATCTAATAAATATCCACTATCCCCCCATCGACTCTTTAGAATATTCAACGCATCTTCCTTTGTGCGGAATTTCACGGTTGAAACATCTTTCCAGTCTTTAATACTTTCAATCATCGTATCAATTTGTTCTTCATCTGTCTTATCCAATAACCAAATTTCAATTGTATTGTAGTCCGATTTAACTGTTTCCGCAGCCATATTTACATTAATGATAAGAATGAAAAACAGGCCTAATATTAGCATCATTGCTGTAATCGCAAAAGTTGAAGCCAATGACATGGCTCGATTACGATTAATTTGTCTAAAGGATTGTTTTATGGTATATCCCAATCTATTGATCATCTTCGCTTGTCACCCCCACAGTACTATCAAAAATTACACGGTTTTCCAGCGATGAATTGCATGAATCAGTATAACCATACATTCCATAATCATCCCGAATAATTTTCCCTTTATCAATGGCGACAACTCGCTTTTTCATTTTATCAACGATATCTTTTGCGTGGGTTACCATAAGAACGGTGGTTCCACGTTGGTTAATCATATCCAATAATCTCATAATTTCCCATGCCGTGTCAGGGTCCAAATTCCCCGTGGGTTCATCGGCAATTAAAACAGTCGGTTTATTAATAATCGCTCTTGCAATCGCGACACGTTGCTGTTCTCCGGCGGATAATTCATCCGGGTATTTGTCGGTTTTGCTGCTAATACCCATTAAACTAAGTACTTGAGGCACTTGTCTTCGAATGGCACGTTTCGTTTGGTGTGTAATTTCCATTGCAAAGGCTACGTTGTCATAAACCGTTTTGTTTGGCAACAATCGAAAATCCTGAAATACAATTCCAATATTCCGCCGATGGGACGAAATTTGCCGGTTGGAAAGTGTTGTTACTTCTTGATTATTGACTAAGATACTGCCAGTTTCAGCGTTAATTTCCTTGAGAATCAACTTAATAAACGTTGACTTTCCGGCGCCGCTTGGCCCAACCAAAAAAACAAAATCACCCTTATTTATAGTTATACACACATCGTCGAGACCTACGTTTGACTTATAATTCTTTGTTACATGGGTGAATATGATCATTTTATGCCCTCCAAAAGAAAATCTGAAACCACTAGATATTGTATCATGAACATTCTGAAATTTCAACCAGTATGCTTAATAAATAATGATTTCTCAACGTTTATACTCTAACATTTTTAGGTGAAGAGTATGTGACGATTTACTATTTCTTCTAGTATGGGTTCTAAAGTTTTTTTGATTTCATTATGTTCGAAAGGCAGCTTGCAACCGTACTCAGCAGCATATATCCAGTCTTCTCGGACCATGGGAATCACTACATAATTTTTTAACTTCAAGTATTGTTTCATCAGCTTTCGACTGACGCCGCTATTATATCGATTAATAATCCAAATAATTTCATGGCCCATTAGCTCCGCCTGACGATATTGCTGAAATGTTTTTTTACCAGCTAATAATTTTGAGGGAAGCGGGTCTATAATAGCAAACAATAAATCCATTTCATTTAATGAATTATCATTTAATGTACACCCAAAATCACATACAATCCAGTCACCGTAAATATTATTAATCAGTCGAGATGTTTCTAGTGGAGTAAGCACAACATCCTGTTGTATATCAGTTGGAGTCATAAGTGCCCAGTTAATTCCGGCATCCATGTTTTTATGTTGCTTAATAAATGTTCCATTTTTAACTGCATTATAAAACGAAAAAAAAGATCTTGCTATGAACCTCTGCTCAATTCCAATGGCATGATAGGTTAACGACATAGAAGAAACCGGTTGATTTAGGTCAATGTAAGAAACCGCTCTTCTTTTTTTATTTGCTAAATATTTGGCAAGGCAAGTTGAAAAAAATGTAGATCCAGCGCCTCGCCCCAATGAAAACACTCCTATTTTCAGTTTTTCAGTAATTTGACTAGGATCGTCATCATCAAATTCACGTATAAAATTTCGATTCATTCTTCCTCCAAATATGTTATTTATTTACATATTTTACATTAAATACTTGCGCCTGTCAATAAAATAGAAGGAAGCAATTAAATCTTCCTTCTATAGAAAAGCTGTGTGCACTTGACAACAATCCCATGTGGATTCGCTAGCATTTATTTATTTAATAATTTCTTTACAGCCTCGACAATGTCATCTCCTGTCATCCCATATTTTTTCTTTAATTCATCCGGTTTTCCAGATTCCCCAAAAATGTCCTTCTGGCCTACAAATGCCATTTTGGTTGGCATCTTTTGTGATAGGAACTCGGCAACCGCACCGCCTAACCCACCAATAACAGAATGCTCTTCTGCCGTAACGATGGCTTTTGTTTCTTTTGCTGCAGATAATAAAACTTCACCATCTAAAGGTTTAATCGTATGCATATCTATGATTCGGGTAGAAATCCCTTCATTCCCTAGGATTTCAGCAGCCAGAAGGGCTTCGTAGACCATAATTCCTGTGGCAACTATTGTCACATCTTCCCCTTGACGTAGGACATTGGCTTTGCCCAGAACCACTTGATCGGTTTCCTGGTAATTCACCGGAACTGCAGACCGTCCCAGCCGAACGTAACATGGACCGTTGAATGCCACAACCTGCTCCATTAGCTTTATTGTAGAAATACCATCGGACGGACTCACTACGACCATCCCCGGGATAGTTCGCATCAAGGCAATATCTTCAATGGTTTGATGACTGGCCCCATCCTCCCCAACGGTAATTCCTGCATGCGTGGCGCAAATTTTCACATTGGCACGGGTATATCCAATGGAATTTCGAATAATTTCAAACGCCCTCCCTGCGGCGAACATTGCAAAGGTACTGGCACAAACAATTTTACCTGAAATTGCCATCCCCGCGGAGGTTCCATACAAGTTTTGTTCGGCGATTCCCATGTTGAAGAATCTTCCGGGAAATTCTTTAGCAAATTCTTTTGTTTTTGTAGATCCGGACAAATCCGCGTCCAGCACCACCAATTGAGGATACATTGCACCCAGTTTGATCAGTGCTTTTCCGTATGCATCCCGAGTTGCCATCTTATCTGCCATTACATTTCACCTCCCAATTCTGACATTGCTTTTGTTGCCTCTTCCATACTTGGTGCCTTACCATGCCAATCGGCACAATCTTCCATGTAAGACACACCTCTTCCTTTGTGGGTTCGCGCTACAATCACAGTAGGTTTTCCTTTAAATTCTTTTGCCTTTTCGATAGCTTCAACAATCTCTGGAATCTGATGTCCATCAATTTCCAGCACATGCCAACCAAATGCGGCAAATTTCTCTCCAATTGGTTTTACCGTCATAATGTCGTCGTTTTTTCCATCAATCTGCAATCCATTCCAATCAACAAAAGCAGTTAACTGATCCAACTTGTAATGGCCTGCCGCCATGGCTGCCTCCCATACAATTCCTTCCTGCAGTTCTCCATCTCCAAGCATAACATAAATTCTACCAGGATTATGATCTAATCGGTTGGCCAAAGCCATTCCAATTGAGGCCGAAAAACCTTGTCCAAGTGAACCGGTAGACATTTCTACTCCCGGAACCTTGCGCATGTCCGGATGACCTTGTAATTTGCTACCAATTTTCCGAAGCGTGGAAAGTTCCTCTATAGAGATAAAACCTTTTTGGGCCAACGTGGCATATAGAACCGGCGCCGCATGTCCTTTTGAGAGGACAAACTTATCTCGATCCCATAAATTGGGATTCTTCGAATCAATATTCATGGCATGAAAATACAATACTGTCATCATGTCAGTTGCAGACAGAGATCCGCCCGGATGGCCGGAACCTGCTTGATAAATTTCTTTTATAATACTACGCCGAATCTTTTCGGCAGTTTGGCATAGATTGGTATAATCCATTATTTCCTCCTCAATCACAGTGAAACGTTATCTTCCAATAATATTTTTGATGGCAAATGGGAGATATTTGTAAATATCTGTGGCGGTCATTCCCGTTTCTCCCAATTCCATAGCCGCTAAGTCGCCGGCAGCTCCATGGATATACACGCCAGTGGTCGCTGCATCAAAGGGTTGCATCCCTTTAGCCAAAAAAGCACCGATGATTCCAGAAAGAACATCCCCGGAACCAGCAGTAGCCATTCCGGGATTCCCCGTTGGATTTTGCCTTGTTAGGATTTTTCCATCAGGAAGAATCCCCGTTACTAATGTATCTGCTCCTTTCAAGACCACTGTCACCCCAAGGGTTTGAGCCATAGAAATAGCAAAGGATTTTCTATCTTCTATTAAGGTCTTCCCCATCAAACGTTTTGCTTCACCGGGGTGAGGTGTAATCACTACACGGGCACTGGTGTCCAATATTGACGGATAAAGATTATATTGGACAATACAGTTCAGCCCATCTGCATCAATAATCAATGAACCAGAATAATTGGATAAAATCTCCTGGAGAAGTTTGCCGTTTTCCAGTTGTGTACCAATTCCCGGACCAAAGACAATGGAATCATATAAGTGATAATCCAACTTGCCGAGTCCTCGAGAAGCACAAATGGATTCTGGCAAAGCAACCTGCAAAACCGGATATAATTTTTCCGGGACATAACAGGTAACCAAACCTGCTCCGGCTCTATACGCACCGTGACCAGCCAAACAGGCAGCCCCTGCCATGGTCAGAGAGCCTGCCACAAGAAGAACCTTCCCATAGTTTCCCTTATGACTTTCCCGGTTTCGTATGCCAATATTTTTTTTTACATCTAATTCTTTGATTTCATCCATTGTATTAAATTCCTAACATAATTGTAGCTAATAGCAGATAGATTGTGGCAGAGAACATATCCGTAATGGAAGCAATCACCGGATTAGCCATTAAGGCAGGGTCAATGCCACATTTTTTTGCTGCAATGGGCAACGTACTACCGACTACTTTTGCAAAAATTACAATAATCAGCATGGCCAGAGATACAGTTAATGCAATAATCCAAGAATTGCCGTCAATAAGTAACACTTTTGCAAAATTAAACAGTGCAAGCATGGATCCAACCAAAATACTGATTCTAAATTCTTTCCATAGCACACGTCCTACGTCTTTTAATTCCACATCACCCAAGGCCATACCACGAATAATCAAGGTTGATGCTTGTGCCCCTGAGTTTCCGCCTGTGCCCATTAGCAATGGCATATATGCAACTAAAGTAATAATCTTAGAAAGTGCATCCTCAAAATGCTGGATAATTAAACTTGTAATCATATACGACATTGTAAGGAAGATAAGCCATGGCAATCTGCTTTTTACATGTTGCCAAACGCTGGTGCTTAGGTATCTGGCGTCGGGGGTATCCATAACGCCGGCCATACGTGACATATCTTCCGTTGTTTCTTCTTCAATAACATCCAAAATATCATCCACAGTGATGATGCCCACCAATCGTTTTTCATTATCCACAACCGGAATAGCCAAAAACCCATACTTTCTAAAAGTATCCGACACTTCTTCCTGATCGTCATAGACGTTTACTGAAATGAAATCTTCTTCCATCATATCAGAGATTAATGTATTTGTGTCTGATATGACCAGGGAACGCAGGGATAGAATCCCAATTAGTTTTCGGCCTCGATCCTTTACATAACAGGTGTAAATCGTCTCGCTATCCATACCCTCTTTCTTAATATAGGAAAGGGCATCTCCCACAGTCATTTCTTTTTGAAGACTGATATAGTCCGGTGTCATCAGGGTACCGGCACAATTGTCCGGATAATTAAGGAAGGTGTTGATTTTTCGTCTTTCATCCTTGGGGGTTTTTTCTAATATTTTGTCCACTAGATTTGCCGGCAGCTCTTCAAGAACGTCAATCTTATCATCAAAATCCAATTCATCAATAATGACGGTCAGCTCCCTATGGGTGATACTATTGATTAATTCCAGTTGTTCTTCAGATGGCAATCTGGAAAAGACATCTGCAGAGACATCTTTTGGCAACATTCGAAACACAACCAACGCTGCATCCATCCCTATTTCTTCAAGAATTTCTTCCAATATTTCGGCAATGTCAGCTTCATTTAAAGTGAGGAGCATTTCTCTGGTCCGTTTATATTTTTTCTCTTTTACTAATTCAAGTATATCTTCCAGAGCTTCGTCAAATGTTTTTCGTTCTTCCATGACAACTCCTCCTTTCCTCTAGTCATTCATTATACCTTATGTGGGAAACCAAGCGCAAGATGAACATGAATAGAATCTATACAACTTCCCATTATAGCATCACACTTTTCTGAAAATTACAACATTAGTCATATCCATATGTTTTAATGATGATACGTATTGACGATAATTTCACAAGGTGGTATATTTGCTGTGTACTAGAATGCTAATATATAAACAATATATTTCAAAAAGGAGAAAACAAATGGCAAAAATTGCACAGCAATACATTGATATTGCGAAAAAAAGAAATCCAGGTGAAGTAGAATTCCACCAAACAATCGAAGAAGTTCTTACTTCATTGGAACCGGTTTTAGCTGCACATCCTGAATACGTTGAATCAGGATTGATCGAAAGATTGATTGAGCCTGAAAGACAAATCATGTTCAGAGTTGCTTGGATTGACGACAAAGGCAAAACACAGGTCAACAGAGGATTCAGAGTACAGTTCAACAGCGCACTGGGCCCCTACAAAGGTGGTTGCAGATTCCATCCATCCGTATATCTGGGAATCATCAAGTTCCTGGGATTTGAACAAATCTTCAAGAACAGCTTAACCGGTCTGCCCATCGGCGGCGGCAAAGGCGGTTCCGACTTTGATCCTAAAGGAAAGTCTGACAATGAAATCATGCGTTTCTGCCAAGCTTTCATGACAGAACTGTCCAAGTACATCGGTGCTGACACTGACGTACCTGCCGGCGACATCGGTGTTGGCGGAAGAGAAATTGGCTTCATGTTCGGACAGTACAAGAGACTGACCAACAAATTCGAAGGCGTACTCACAGGTAAAGGAATTGGTTGGGGCGGATCCCTTGCAAGAACTGAAGCGACCGGCTTTGGTACCGTTTACTACACAAGAGAAATGCTGAAGGCCAACGGAAAAGACTTCAAAGGCAAGATTGTTGTTGTCTCCGGTGCTGGAAACGTTGCACAGTATGCTGCGGTTAAGGCTCAAGAATATGGCGCAACCGTTGTTACTCTGTCCGACTCCAAGGGTTATGTTTATGATGCCAACGGTATCGACACAGATATGTGGATCAAAATCAAGACAGCAAACAATGACGCTAGAGTATCCGAATATGCCGCTCAGAAACCGGGCGCAAAATTCATTCCTGCCGGCGAAGGCAGAATCTGGGATGTTAAGTGCGACGTAGCACTCCCTTGCGCTACTCAGAACGAACTTCTGATCGACGATGCAAAGAAATTGGTTGCCAATGGATGTATCGCAGTTGCTGAAGGCGCTAACATGCCTTGCTCCAACGAAGCTGTCACCTTCATGATTGCGAACAAAGTTCTTGTTGGACCTGCAAAAGCAGTTAACGCCGGTGGTGTAGCTGTTTCCGCTTTGGAAATGTCCCAGAACAGCCAGAGACTGGAATGGACTTTCGACGAAGTTAACAACAAGTTGGATCAAATCATGACCAACATCTTCAAGGCTTGCGACGAATCTTCTAAAGAATATGGCATGCCCGGAAACTATGTTGCCGGTGCAAACATTGCTGGATTCAAGAAGGTTGCCAAAGCTATGATGGCCCAGGGTATTCTCTAAGAATCCCTTAACCATTCAAAATTACCGAAACAAAAGCAGAGCAGTGAATTTCACTGCTCTGCTTCTTTATTGGGATTATTTGATTTCCAACAACCTACCCTGGGAAAAAAGATACAAGTATGTTTCGTCAACCGTCCTTTGAAGGTTCAACTCCAAAGCTTTTTTGTATAGCATCAATTGTTGCCGGTATCTTTCTCTCTGTTCCCCATCCACTCTACCGGTTTTATAATCTAACAGAATCAATTCACCATGTTCCTCAAACCAACAATCGATGACACCCTGAACCATCACTTCCTCCCCTTTCATGGGATACAACATATTGAAGGGTGTCTCCCTGTGGATTACCTTCGCGGCAGCCATTCGTCTACCTAAATTACTGTTGGCTAAGGTGATAATGGAAGATATATCAACCAACTCCGCCTCTTCCGGCAGCAAAAGTTCCTTATTGACTAATTCATTCATGTAATCATGTAAGTATTGCGCATCGTGGAATTTCTTGGGGTCAATATGTTCCATGACCTTATGTATAATGGTTCCAATCTCCGCTGAAGAAAAGGATTGAGCTGCGGAAATAAACGATGGTGAGTGGATTTCTATCTTTTCGGAATACCTTCCATTTATTTCACTAACAGCATATTTGGATTTTGTGTGTAACGCAAATTCGTTTGGATAAGCATAGGACAATCTATTTGCGATTATTTCTCTTACATCCGCACTACGTTCTCCTATGCTATTTGTTATGTTAGGATCCCATACCAAGTCCATAATTGTACTGTTTTGATGATTTTGTTGACTAATATGACCCATTAACTGATCCCTATTTTGAATACATACGTGAATGTTTGCCTCACTAATATGTGGAATAATCATTCCTAAATAGTTTGATTCCGACTTGGCGCCAGTTTCGTATTTTAACCGATCCCTTTCCCAATTTGTGACACTGCCAAGAAGAATCAACTTATCCATTGCCCTAGTAAAACTAACATAGAGCACCCGTACAGCTTCATCTAATTCTTCCTTTCGTTTTTTGGCCATAATGGCATTTTGCATAATGGTATGACGATACCAATTCTCCACAGAATCAATTCTTGTTATTCCAATCCCTAAATCCTTATGAATAACACCATTTTTATCCATTTTATCAAAAACGAACCGTGTCCCCAAAGAAGCCACCAATACCATGGGAAATTCCAAGCCTTTACTTTTGTGGATGGTCATAATACGTACAATATCGTCATCTTCTCCAACAATGCTAGCCTGTCCCGTTTCCACTTCTTTTTCTGCCAACGCATTCATATATCGTAGCAAACCGTAAATACTACCATCTCCACTTTCCCGAAAAGCCTTGGTTCGCTCCACAAATATTCTTAAGTTTGCCTGGCGTAAGGAACCTCCCGGCAGTGCACCTACATAGGCATAATATCCCGTCTCTCTCATCAGCTCCCATGCAAACTCATCAATGGGGGTATACCTGGATTCCTGTTTCCATCGATTGAGTTTTTCTAAAGTCATTTGAGTTTTATGAATCAATTTAGAATTTTTCCCGACAGATCCATAGTTTTTAAGGGCATGATAAAATGCCAACCCTAAACTCACACATCGAATCTCAACCAACTCATCAATCCCATAACCAAACACCGGCGAGCGAAGTACACCTAACAATGGGACATCCTGCTTGAAATTATCAATTACCCTAAGCAAGTCAGAGAACAAGGTGATTTCTATGGTATCAAAATATCCGTTGTGATCATCAAAATAGGATTCGACGCCGGCATTTTGCAATGCTTGAAAGAATATTTCTCCTCTCCGCTTTACCCCATGCATCAGAATAACTATATCTCTTTTTTTCAGGGGGCGGATTTTTCCTATCTTGACATCATAAATTGGTGTCCCCAACGCTTCACGAATAATCTTTGCTGCCGCAACCCCCTCCAATTCCACTAATTTTAGCGACTCAATATTTTCGTCTAACAACTCTTGAGGGGCGCAATTGAAGGATGTTCCATCTGCTATATACAGTTCCACCGGGTTTTCCGGATAATTCATATCAGGTATGCCGCTGTGCAATGCTGCATCTTCATCATAATGCATCAATTGGGAAAAAATACCATTTACTGCATGAATAATCGGACTTTTACTTCTAAAATTTTGATTTAAATCAATTTTTGTACTTAAAAGCGTCTCCGGTTTTTTAAACCGATTATACTTTTTTAAGAAAATTTCCGGCTCCGCAAGTCGAAATTTATAGATGCTTTGTTTGATATCTCCAACCATAAATACATTGTTATCCCGCTGAATGGCTTCTATAATCTTTTCTTGAAGCAAATTACTGTCCTGATACTCATCAATGAAGATGTACTGGAATTTTTCTCGGTATTCTTGGGCTGCCAACGGATTATTTAATATTTCAATGGTGTAGTGTTCAATATCACTAAAATCCAGCAATGCTTTTTCCTGTTTTATTCCTCCGTAGACTTCATGAAAATGTATCAATATCTCCGCCATCACACTGCCGATTGAATAGGTATGGTTCAGATCATCAATGTATTCGCCTATAGCGAATGAAAAAAACTTTGGCGCCAACTCCTTTCGGAAAATATTTTTTGCTCGATCCCGTAATTCTTTTACCTGATCTTTAATTTCGTTATATATGGGTTCCTGTTCTTTGGAGGCTCGAATGATTTCTCCTTTATAAGTTGCGATGAAGTGTCCCCCACTTTCAATGTCGCCTTCGTCCATTTTGTTTTGGATTTTATTGATTTTTTCCAAATCAATCTTGCATTTTTCCCCTAACTTTTCTAGCCCCTGCTCTTCCAAAATATTCTGTGCACCTATGACACATATTTTGGCTTCCTCCACTTTTTCCGATACGTATTTCTTTATAAATGCCATCAAATCGGAAGCTTGAAATTCTTCTGTAGTTAGGTTTAATTTTTCAATTGCCATTTGTAGCCATGCAAAAGAGTTTGGTATGCTCCTCAGTCTGTTATAAAGGTCAACCAGACTTTTTTTAAGTTCAACCTCATTCTTAGCACTGCCATACTGTTGTATATAATTGAGGAAAGCTGGAGAAGAATCCAAAAAATAATCGTCAAATACTTGATCCATCCCATCGGCCTTCATCAGCTGTGATTCTGCCTCATCGCAGACTTTAAATCCTGGATCCAAATCAATTAAGTGGAAATATTGGCGAATCACTTCCAGTGCAAAAGAATGAAAAGTACTTATGTTGGCTCGGGGAATTTTTTCCAGTTGCTCTCGGAGTAAGGCGCTCCTATTTGGATTCTCAGAAATTGCTTGGTTCAAGGACTTGATTAGTTTTTCTTTCATTTCCGAAGCCGCAGCCTTGGTAAATGTAACCACCAAAATTCGATCAACGGAAACTTTGTCATGCAAAATCAGCTGCTTGATTCTTTCCACCAAAACCGCCGTTTTTCCTGATCCGGCGGCGGCGGATACTAGAATATTCTGTTCTCTTAGTTCAATGGTTTCCAATTGTTTTGCGGTCCATTGTGGTTGGTGTGTTTTCATGGGTATAATTATATCATGATTTATCTGACTATGGTATAATATGAGTTGTAGTTTGAAGAAATGAAAGGCAATTTTAAATGAAAAAACCCAGCATGATATTAATTATGGATGGATTTGGCATGAATCCAAATCTCCATGGAAACGCCATTGCAATGGCAAAAAAACCCCAGTTGGATCGGATTATGAATGACTTTCCCCACACTACCCTTCAAGCGTGCGGCCCTGCGGTTGGATTGCCTGAAGGTCAAATGGGCAACTCGGAAGTCGGTCATTTGAACATTGGAAGCGGAAGAATTGTATATCAAGATTTTACCCTTATTTCATCTGAAATTAGCAATGGAAATTTTCGTCAAAACGGTCCCCTCAATCAAGCAATGGATTTCTCATTGCAACACAAAACAGGATTGCATGTGATTGGGCTCCTTTCCGACGGCGGGGTCCACAGCCACATAGATCATTTATTTGCTCTTTTGGATTTAGCAAAAGAGAAAGGTGTGTCACAAGTATATATTCACGGACTATTAGATGGACGGGATGTGCCACCTCGCAGCGCCCTTTCTTACATTAAACGTCTGGAAGCATATTGCAAAAAAATCGATTTAGGGCGTATCGTTTCGATTTCCGGCCGTTATTACGCTATGGATAGAGATAAGCGCTGGAATCGCCTGGAAAAGGCATATAACGCCATTGTGTTGGGGGAAGGGCTCCGTGCCAATTCTGCATCTGAGGCGGTGGAGGCAGGATACCGCCGAAATGAAAACGATGAGTTTCTGCTCCCTACTATTGTAGATACCCCTGCACCCATCCAAAATCATGACAGCATTATTATGTTTAACTTTAGACCGGATCGAGCCCGTGAAATTACCCGGGCAATTGTCGACCCTGATTTTAGTGGTTTTCATAGAAAAAGAGTGCCCACGGACATATGCTATGTTTGTATGACGGAATACGACACATTAATGCCAAATGTAAAGGTGGCATTTCTACAGGATGATATAAAAAACACACTGGGCCAAGTATTATCCCAAGCACATTTAAACCAACTCCGTATCGCCGAAACAGAAAAATATGCCCATGTGACCTTTTTCTTTAACGGTGGTATTGAAGCTCCCTCTCCCGGAGAAGATCGGATTTTAATCCCCTCTCCAAAAGTTGCAACCTATGATTTACAACCGGAAATGAGTGCTTACCGATTGACCGAAGAGGTTCTTCGTCAAATTCAGAAGAACTATTATGATGTGATTATTCTTAATTTTGCCAATGCTGATATGGTTGGGCATACCGGTATCATGGAAGCGGCCATCAAGGCAATTGAAACCTTGGAACAATGCGTCCCCAAAATTGTGGCAGAAATATTAGCCAGAGACGGACAAATATTACTGACTGCAGACCATGGAAACGCTGACTGTATGTTGGATGAAGATAATCATGTGGTGACTGCCCATTCATTAAATCCAGTTCCGTTGGTATACATTTCCAATCATCCGGCAAGATTGGTCGAAGGTGGGAAACTGGCAGACATTGCTCCTACTTTGCTTCATCTGATGAATATTCAACCCCCCCCAGAAATGACAGGCAAGAGTCTCCTCCAAAAATAAGGAATAAAAAAGGCAAATCGCATCATCTCATGGATTTGCCTTTTTGTTTTACTCTCCTTTTGCAATGGACTCTGCCAATTTGATTCCATCCACTGCAGCGGATACGATACCTCCTGCGTGTCCTCCCCCTTCTCCGCCAGGATAGAGGCCTTTTATATCACTAACATATGCTTGGTTTCTCAGAATTCGAAGGGGGGAAGAACTTCTCGTTTCTACACCGCTCATTCTTCCATCTAATCCATCAAAACCATGAATTTTTTTCCCAAAAGCCGGAATTCCCTCCATTAATGACAATGTGATAAACTCCGGCAAGCATTTACGAAGAATATCATTTTTGTTTTTCTTAAAACTTCCCCATGTGGTACAGGGTGGCATGTTTTCCTTTCCAGTTAATTGATAGGCTTTTTGTTCTATTTCACGTTGGAATGCAATGCCATCCAACGGACTACTTTTGTAATAATCATCAATATGCACATCGGTCAAAATCCCACTATTGGCATATAACCCGTCCCGAGCATGAAAGCTCATTCCGTTAACTACCACTCCTCCCTGCTCTGAAGATGCAGCGATAACCTGTCCTCCCGGGCACATGCAGAAAGAGTAAATCCCCCGTCCGCTAGTACAATGATGTACCAATTTATATTCTGCAGGACCTAATATTTCAGCCAAACTGGAATCTCCGTACTGAGCTTGGTTTATCATTTTTTGTGGGTGTTCCATACGAATACCCATTGAAAATGGTTTGGGAGCCATTGGCACCTCATGAAGATTCAACATTTGAAAGGTATCTCTGGCACTATGGCCAATGGCAAGAATAAGATGATTGGTAGGAATCATCAGAGAATGATTTACTTCAACGCCAACAATCTGATGATTCTCCACAAGTATATCCGTCATTTTTGATGAAAAATTGATGCAGCAACCTTGCTGTTCCATATCCGTTCGAAGTCGTGTTACCACAGTCTTCAGCACATCCGTTCCCACATGAGGTCTTTGTTTGTATAAGATTTCAGGATCTGCCCCAGCAGCCACTAGGGTTTGAAGGACAAGACGATTCCTTGGGTCGCGAGTCCCTGTGGTAAGCTTACCATCAGAATAGGCACCGGCCCCGCCTTCACCATATTGTACATTTGATTCTTCATCTAAAATTCCCTGTTTCCAAAATTTTTCCACATCATTGTCCCGAGTGGGCATTGCCTTCCCCCTCTCTAAAACGATAGGCATAATCCCCATTTGTACCAATGCCCATGCAGCAAAAATTCCACAAGGGCCAAATCCAACAATCACAGGGGGGTGCTTGGGATGGGAGACCAGTTCTTTTGATAGCAATCGATAAGCCCCGTCGGATACTTCTTCTAATGGAAGGATTTCATTTGTCTCGAATATGACAGAATAGACCCTCAAAATATGTCCCTTGTCTCTGGCATCAACAGATTCTTTTGAAACATGGTAGGATAGGATTTCCAGCGAGTCGAATCGTAGTTTCCCACGAATTTTCTCGGGGATTTGAGATAATTCCTCATCTAGGTTCAGTTTGATTTCCGATATTCTATATTTATACATTTGCCATTGCCTTTCCTGCCTTGATTCCACTTTCCCACGCAAGATGAAGATTAAATCCCCCACTAGGTCCATCATAGTCCAGCAATTCTCCGGCAAAATATAAACCGGAAACCAACTTAGATTCCATTGTGTCTGGATTCACTTGAGCAAGTTCCACGCCACCACCTGTCACTTGCGCTTTTTTCCAACCCTTCACTCCTACCACCGATGCCCCCCAATTTTTTAAGAGGTGAGCAATCTGTTGGAAATGTTCCACGGACAATTTTATGGATAAACCATTTTCAGGCAAATTACACTTCTTAAGAACATCCAATCCCAGGGATGGATGCACCAGCGTCAAAAATAAATCGGCATTTTTTCCCAAGGGTTGGAGGCTGCGTTTTTGAAGAAGTTCCATTAATTGTGCTTCTTCGAAATTTGGTAAGAAATCAATATTCATATAATACTCTCTGATACTCTCACCATACGGAACATGGGAATCCAAAATAATTAAACGCGAAAGATTGAATACACAAATTCCAGAAAGGCCATCTTCTGTAAATTGAATTTCCCCCTGCTCCTGTGCAATGAGCTGCCCGGATTTTTCTAAGGTAACTATGCCTTTGGCACGTATCCCCTTTAGATTTTTAAAATCTCCAGCGCATTCAATGGGAGATAAAACCGGATAGGTACGTGTTATAGAATGCCCAAACCCTTTGGCCATTACATAGCCATCTCCTGTAGTACCAAATTGGGGTCCTGCTTTCCCCCCTGTGGCCAACATTATTTTTTTGCACAAAAGCACGTTCTGTTCTAAGGTAATTTCAAAGCCTTGTATTGTCTCTTCAATTTTAATTGGTGTTTGATTTTCAAGTATTTCAATATTCAATGCGTGCAATGCATTTTCCAACGCCATAACCACGTCTGAGGCTTGCTCGGAACATGGATAAAGCCGCCCTGCATCATCGGTTCGTGTGACAATCCCAATACTATCAAAAAATTTCATGATGGTTGTTATTTCATTGCATGATACGTTGCTTAGATTGCATTTGCCATTCCCGGTTACATACAGTTTTTTACCCAAACGATTATTCTTCTCTACAAGACAAATCTTTAAATTCGGATTGTTTTGTGCCGCAACAATGGCAGTTGTCATTCCGGCCGGACCCCCACCAATAATTCCAATATCGTACATTTCATTCCCTCCCACTATTATCATAGTAGCATATTTGAATAAAAAATATCAAGGTGGTGCATCCACCTTGATTTCTCATCTGCAATTCTATTTTGCACTAGTTAACATTGATTCTGCGCTATCCTATGCTATTTTCCTTGTTTTTCAAGATTGATCGCCGTCCTAATATCCTTGAGGATTTCTTCTTTGGAAGCTTCCTTATCAATTGGATATCGGTGTTCATTTGCATAAGAAATTAGGTCTTCCTTCTTTAACATATTGAATTGCATCATGGTTTGCTGCAATTTATCTTCAATATCATTGAGCAATTTGTTGGTTTTGTTACGATGGGGCATGTGGATTCCCAGTTCCAAAGAACTGATTCCCTGTAGCACGAAAAAGCACCCCAGCAAAGAAGCCACAGGGAAATGAAATGCACTACTATTGTAAAATGCGTAAATTCCAGCAACAGTATTGAGTATGCCAGTCCCCAATGTCCAGTAATAGTTTTTTGATTTTTGTACTCTGTCAATGTATGTGGATGTGACAACACGACGAACACCAGCGTTAAGCATCCACATGCCAAAAACGCTAACCACTGCAATTTCTGCCTTAAGTTGGTTGGATAATACTAGTAATCCCAACACAAAAGTGATGGTGCCATCTATCATTATCCAGCCATGGGCGTTTTTTTGACTTCTGTTTTCACATTTTCGTAAGGCAGTTTCTTCTTCGCTTGCATCAGGTAATATCTCTTCCCGATTGGTATAACGGCCATATATATATCCACTAGCTAATATCGTGCCGGCAAAAATCATAACTACACCAAGAATAAACGCAATTGAAAGAAAAGATGCGCCTTGATTGGCAATGGAAAAAACTCCTGTTGCAACAAAAAGCAAACCCGATAAAACGGTTAAAAATCTCATATGTTTTCCTCCTCAGGGGGGACAAGCGTCAATGCCGTGTGCTTCTCAATACGTTGGCTAAACACAGTAACCAAATTTTCTTCAGCACTGGTTTTTCCCGGAACGCCCATTACAACATGGTCGACTTTGTTTTTTCTGACCAAATCCACTAACGTATCCAAGATGTTATTTGATCTAACAACAGTTAGGTTTGCTCCGAACTCAATGGATTTTTCGTATAGATAGTCCAGTGCTTCCCCCTCCTTGTGATTTCCTAAAAACTTGTCATGATCCGGGGCCACATGAATAATATAAAGCTCACCTTTATTTCCCTTTAGGAGTTCACTGCCATACTGGATGAGTCTGTCACATGTCTTTTGCTGCGTTACGCAGACCATTACGTTGCCCATTTTGTCTCCTTGTCTAGCAAGCTGCTTCGTACATTATACATCGAGGAGGCATTTTTTTCTACAATAAAATTATGTTATAATAAAGGTGAAAATTTGTAGATTATGTGACAAGCAATTGAATGGGATGGGTCAGGTTAATGAGGGAAACAAGGAAGACTGTTATTGATAGAACCATATTACACTGCGACATGAATGGGTTTTTTGCTTCGGTTGAATTGTTAGACTACCCTGAACTACGAAATGTTCCTATGGCAGTTTGTGGCAATCCTAAAAACAGACATGGTATTATTTTGGCCAAAAATGAAATTGCAAAAAAATATGGAGTAGTTACTGCCGAAACCCTATGGCATGCAAAACAAAAATGCCCGGAATTACATTGTGTTCCCCCTCATATGGAAAAATATCAGGAATATTCCAAACAAATTAATGATATTTATCTTCGATACACAGATTTGGTTGAGCCATTTAGCATTGATGAATCTTGGTTAGATGTAACGGCTAGCCAACAGTTATTTGGATCAGGTCCCCAGATTGCAGATGAGATTAGAAATACTGTAAAAAAAGAACTTGATTTAACATTATCTGTTGGCGTTTCCTTCAATAAAATTTTTGCAAAACTAGGAAGTGAATACAAAAAGCCGAATGCCACTACGGTAATCACTCGAGATAACTATAAATCTATTTTGTGGCCCCTTCCTATTGAAGACATGTTTTTTGTGGGAAAAGCCTCTGCAGAAAAGTTTCGAAAATTGGGTATTGATACCATTGGTGCATTGGCCACAGCGCCACAACAATACATCGTAGGCTTATTGGGGAAGCACGGTCTGATGTTACATCAATACGCCAATGGAATGGACCAAGATTCTGTCCTTCCTTGGTCAACTGTGGAACAAGCAAAATCCATAGGAAATAGCATAACTTTTTCAAGAGATTTAATTGGATTGGAGGACATGACCACAGCGGTGATTGCCCTTTCAGACAAAGTTGCTTCTCGTCTGCGCAAAGCAGGATTTTTAGCCGGCGGATTGCGATTAGAAATTAAAGATCCAACTTTTCAATCCATTAGCAGGCAACGAATATTTGCTTCTCCTGTTAGCAACGTCACTGATTTAACTGAAATGGCACTTTCTATTCTTAAGTCACAGTGGTCCCCTACCCAGCCAATTCGCTTGCTGCAGCTAACTGCTATTCACCTTACAAAACCACTTTTAGAAGAGCAAATGTCATTATTTACAGAAACCGCGGAGAGTCAAAAAAAGTCAGAGATTATTGGCCTTGCCATGGATCAAATTAGGGAAAAATACGGTGCACAGTCCATTGGATTTGGCCGAATACTTCATAACGACATCGGCTTATGGGGTAATGATTCAAATGAGACCTCCAATAAAAAATAAGGAATACTACATTGGCGCATTTCTTATTTTTATTCAAATATTCTATTTGGAAAGGATGTCAATAATACTGAGCAAATCCAACGCAGCTTCCTTCTTGATTCCTACTGCTTCTTCCAGGGAAATATCAATTATTTCATTGCCGCTAATGCCCACCGCCCGGCTACCGGAATCATCATAAATCAATTCAACTGCTCGATTTCCCACAAGGCTTGCCAACATCCGATCTCTTCCTGATGGCGAGCCTCCTCGTTGCAGATATGCAAGAACAACAATTCGAGCCTCCTGTCCGGTCTCCCGCAAAACAATTTGAGCAATCTGTTCTGACGAAGTCGAAACACCTTCAGCCTTGATAATAATGTTATGACTTTTTTTTCTCGCAATTCCTTCTTTGACTTTTTCACATAAGCCATTCATATCAACCGGCAGTTCTGGGATTAAAATGTATTCGGCACCCCCGCTTACCCCGGCATATAGTGCGATGTCCCCGCAACTCCTTCCCATCACTTCTATGATGGTGGTTCTTTCGTGGGCAGAGGCAGTATCTCTGATATTACTGATGGCTCCCAAGACGGTATTCACCGCAGTATCAAACCCTATGGTAAAATCTGTATACCCCATGTCATTATCGATGGTCCCAGGTAGACACATCACCGAGATTCCTTTCTTGGACAGCTCAATTGCCCCTCTCATGCTTCCATCTCCACCAATGACAACTAAGTCGCTTATTTCCAGTTGCTCTAAAGTGTTGCATGCTTTTTGCAGCCCTGCATCAGTCATGAATTCTTCACTGCGGGCGGTCTTTAGGATGGTTCCGCCCCGATGCAAAATATCACCAACTGAACTTATGTCCATGACTCGAGTTTCATTTTGAAGTAATCCCTCATATCCCCTTTCAATACCAATGACTTCCATTCCGTAATATATTCCTGTTCTCACCACCGATCGGATGGCTGCATTCATCCCTGGTGCATCTCCACCACTGGTTAGGACTCCAATTCTTTTCATAACTGCTTCCTCCTATTGAATCTTTAAGTTCCGGTCACCTATTACATGATTGATTGCCTGGCAAAATTCAGAAGTGGGGTTGACCCAAAGGTTTTCCTGCGTTTTTAGTATTTTGCCATCTGTCGTATATATTAATACAGGTGTATCTCCGGGATATGTCGCTAAAATTTCTTTAATGTCTGTCAATTCATCCTGTGATTTACTGCTTTGAGGCATCCGAATTTTCACGGTTTTTTGTAACCCCGCTGAGTTGGTATCTTTTATATCAAATATCGTGTCCGCAATAATCTTCGGCAACTCGTCTTCCTTAAAATTAATTTTGCCTTTCACTCCAACAATCCGATCTTCAGTTATCAAATTCCCGTATCTTTCGTAAACATTAGGAAATACAATAACCTCTAAAATGCCAACTAAGTCTTCAAGCTGGACAAATGCCATCATTTTATTGCTTTTTGTAATTAATGTCCGTTTAGAAGTAATAATGCCCACCATCGTTGCTGTGTCCCCGTCTTTGTAAGGAGGTTGCCCTTCCTCTTGATTTTGCGCGGCTATTAGTTCATCACTACTTACAGTTGCAACTTGTCGAATCACATCCCAATATTCTTGAAGAGGATGTTCAGTAATATAAACTCCCAGCATTTCTTTTTCTAGGGCCGCCAAAATTTCCTTTGGAAAAGGAGATACCACCGGCAAGTTGTTTCCCCGTGCGGAGGAGGACATTTCATCGGCATGAGATTGGAACAGTGAAAATTGCCCTTCAATGTTTTTTTTCGACTCATTTTGGGCAGATTCAAGCAAACCTTCGTACATTGCCAAATGCTGTGCGCGATTTTGATTCATAGAATCAAATGCCCCAGCCTTTATTAAGCTTTCCATGGCTTTTTTATTCATTTTATGAATATCAATATGGTCAATGAACTCAAAGATATTGGATGCGTGTCCATGTTTGCTCCTAGCTTCAACAATCGCTTCAATCACCCCATCCCCTACATTCTTCACTCCACGCATGCCAAATCTGATTTTATTGTCTACAACCGTAAACTTTCCTTCACTTTCATTCACATCGGGAGGCAATACTGAGATTCCCATTTCAGTAGCGTTCCGAATGTATCGAGCAATTTGCCCTGCATCACCCATGACACTTGTCATCAAAGCGGCCATAAATTCAACCGGATAGTATGTCTTTAAATAAGCGGTTTCATATCCAATTACTGCGTAAGCTGCAGCGTGAGATTTGTTAAATGCATATTCGGCGAAGCTTACCATTTGATTAAATATCTCATTGGCAGCCACCTCAGGAATCCCATTCCGCACACAACCCATAATCTCCACATTCCCATGGGCATCCAATTTTCCGTGAACAAAATATTCTTTTTCCTGAAGCATCACAGCCATTTTCTTTTTACTCATGGCGCGACGCACTAAATCCGATCGGCTATATGTATAGCCTGCCAAATCCCGTACGATTTGCATAACTTGTTCCTGATAAACCAAGCATCCGTAAGTCACAGATAAAATCGGTTTCAAACTGTCATGGAGATACTGAATATTTGATATGTTTTTTTTGTTTTCAATATAAGTGGGGATGGATGCCATGGGACCCGGTCTATAAAGAGAAATCCCCGCCACGATATCCTCAAATCCATCAGGTTTCAGTGATTTCATAAAGGAGGTCATACCACTACTTTCTAATTGAAAAATGCCGCTTGTGTTTCCCGATGCAATGAGTTCGTATACCTTAGGGTCATCATATTCCATTTTATCAAAAGAAATTTTGACCCCATGATTTTTCTCAATCATCTCCAAGGCATCGCGAATTACTGTAAGATTTCGAAGGCCTAAAAAGTCCATTTTTAATAGTCCCAGTTCTTCAATGGTTGTCATGGTAAATTGTGTAGAAATCCCTTTATCGGCCAGATAAAGGGGTACATACTCATCTATACTTTTTTTCGAAATTACCACGCCTGCCGCATGGGTTGATGCATGTCGGGGCATTCCTTCCAAAGCTTTCGCCATATCCAAAACTTGTTTCACCTGAGGATTTGTTTCGTAGGCAGTCTTTAATTCCGGATTCATCAGTAATGCTTTATCTATGGTCATACCCAAATCAAAAGGAATAGCCTTTGCAATGGCATCCGTATCGCTATAACTTACATTAAGTGCTCTTCCCACATCACGAACAGCAGCTTTCGCCTTCATCGTGCCAAAGGTAATAATCTGAGCCACCTTATCTGACCCATACTTTTGGATTACATAGTCGATAACCTCTTGCCTTCGTTCGTAGCAAAAATCAATATCAATATCCGGCATACTTACTCGCTCTGGATTCAAAAACCTTTCAAAAATCAGTTGATATTTTATTGGGTCAATATCAGTAATTTTAAGAGTATATGCTACTAAACTCCCTGCTGCAGATCCTCTCCCCGGCCCTACCATGATTCCTTTGCTTTTTGCATAATGAATAAAATCCCACACAATTAAAAAGTACTCCACGTAACCCATGTTTTCAATGGTGGAAAGTTCATATTCCAACCGATTCCGGTGTAATTCTTTTTGATTTCCATAACGGTCCTGTAATCCGTCTTCGCAAAGTTGTCTTAAATATTCCTTCGTAGATAATCCCTCTGGCGCCTCAAATTCCGGCAAATGGATTTTCCCAAATTCAAAGGTAACATTACATCTATCCGCTATTTTTTGAGTATTGTCGCAAGCTTCTGGAATGGCTGAAAACAACGTACGCATCTCTTGTTCAGATTTTAGATAAAATTGGTCATTGGGAAAGCGCATCCGGTTCTCATCATCCACATTGGTTGCAGTTTGAACGCACAAAAGAACATCATGGGCCTTGGCATCTTTCCTATCCACATAATGAACGTCATTAGTTGCAACAAAAGGAATGCCTGTCTCCTCATGAAGTCGAATCATATCCGGCAAAATCATTACCTCTTCTTCAAGGCCTTGGTCTTGCAATTCCAAGTAGAAATTCCCTTGACCAAAAATATCCAAATATTCCAAGGCTTCTTTTTTGGCTCCTTCATAATCTCTTGCAAGTAACTTATGTTGCACATCTCCCGCCAAACATGCAGATAATGCAATAATATCATCTGAATATTCCCGAAGCAGTTCTTTATCAACACGAGGCTTGTAATAGAAGCCCTCGGTATATCCTTTAGATACAATTTTAATCAGATTTTGATATCCATGATTGTTTTTTGCAAGTAATACCAAGTGCCCTTGTTGCTTGTCCTTATCCGGATCTTTTAAATCTCTGGTTCGGGATGCCGTATATACTTCACAACCTATAATTGGTTTCATTCCAGCATCTTGACAGGCACGATAAAACTCAATAACGCCAAACATGGCGCCGTGGTCGGTAATGGCAATGGAATCCATTCCCAATTCTTTCGCCCGTGGAATCAAATTTTTGATGACAGCCGCCCCATCAAGGAGGCTATATTCAGAGTGAAGGTGTAGATGTGTAAATGCCATGGAATCCTCTATTTTTGTTTCATGTTTTGGATGATAATTTTTACTTTTTCTGTCATATATTCGTAACTGTTGGGTCCATGGGGAATCATACAATCCCGACAATCCTTGATTCCCTCATTATTATCATACCGATAATTCCCGCCGCAGTCTTTCCCCAAAGCATAAGCCGGGCAAAAACAAAATAAGCAATTGAAAGATGCTATGTCATCAGTGTTATGGCAAGGAAAGTATTCGCAGGTCGTATTTGAAAAAAATTTAAAATGTTCTGTAGGTATATTATTTTGGTAATGCATTCGGGTCACCTCTTTTTTGCTTTTGAATTGTTTGAATTTCCCTTTCCATCCCCTTGAACACCTCTTTTTTGTCTGCCGCGGAATCTAAGAAATTCCATGCCCCAATACACAAGGGATAAAGCAACAAGCAAGACGATGACATCTTTTCCCGTCGTGGTCATTTTCAGTAAATAGGAAATCATGATGCCGCCTAAAATAAAGATCCAATAATATATTAACTTCGCTGGTAAGCTATTACCCATAGGTCCCTCCAATTATTAAAAAGTGCTATTCACCCTGACACAATCTGGGGTTACCAGCCGCCGCCGCCGCCGCCGCCCATGCCGCCACCAGAGAAACCGCCACCGCCACCAGAAAATCCGCCACCACTGTCGCCGCCACCTGAAGAAGAAGGGATGACGATGCTATCCGACATCACCCGAGTGGCGTGATCCAGAGAATTCAAAAGAAGCAATGTGGTGAATGGTCTATTCCCGAAAGATCCTTGATACCAATTTGGTGGTTCCACTCCAATGTTTTCAAATTTTTTGGCCCATTTTTTCGACAAACCCAGCACGTATGCATATGGCAACACGTCATAGAAATATGATGGATTTTGTTCCACTAATTTTTGAATGCGATCCACTTCAGCAACTCGAATAAATTCTTTGAATCCTAAGATTTTCCCAAGTAGTTCAGCTCCCTTTTTGGTTCGCCTCTTCATGTACCTGGTAGCTGGGAATCCAGCAGCCACCAAAAGTGCGAGCATCGCTGGGGCAATCAGGTGTCCTGTATAATAATAAACAATACCAAATGATGCCCCCATTGCCCCTAATAATAGAATCACACTAATAATTAGAGTCATTGTCCGTGTCGTTTTTTTTCGGATATATTTTTTTGTCATAATCCCAGCAGGACATCAGATATGCAATCATCATCGGAATGAGTACTGCAAGAGAAATGACTGTCACTTCATAAGTACCTGTCAATAATCCCACTAATGCAAACACCCCAGCAATGGCCAAAATAATAATGGCAAAGGCGCCCGCCCGTGCTGCAACACTTGACATTGCAAAAATTCTATTTTCCCTTTTCTGTATGAATTCCTGTTGTAGTTGAGATTTTGCAGCGATAAAACTGGGATAGAAATCCTCCCCCAATTCTGATAGTTTAATGCTATCTGAATCTGCTTTTTCAAACAATCCATTAAAAAAAGTCAGTTCATAGGTTTTACATGACGGAGGAAGATCTTGTAACTTCGTCAGAATAAAATCTTTCCCTTTATCATCTACTGGGGCTATGGTCAAATATCCTTTGTGGGCAAAATAAATAATTAACGATACCAAGTCATTTTTGTCGCTGACACCGTCAATGATATACCCCAACTCAGCAGGTGTAATCCCCTCTGGCGGCTCAAATTCAACGGTCTGTACATTCTTGGGATCACGTCCATAGCGAATCCAAAAAATTGCCAAACATATAATTGCAAGCCCCAATATGCCATAAATCAGATAATATATCCAGGAATAACTTAATTCGCCGGAAAAGTAATCTTCAGACAATACCATCCGTATGGTGATGCCTGCACCTTTATCCAATGAATCCGTCGATGTAATTTTGATGGTATTTCCATCAACTGTATATTTCGTATTCCCTGCAGTTCCTCCACCGGAAAAAACTTCGATTTTTGTGGAATCAAACTCTCTTGGCATATTGATTGTGACAGATGCCTTACTAATTGCAGTATCCCATTTTTCAGGAACCACATTTAGATAAAGGACGTCATAGTCATCATAGGAATCAGCAGTCATTTCATATTTATATGAAAGTTGGTAATGATAAGTTCCTGTAACGGTTTTATCCGGGTCCCCTATTTGAATGACTTGATATCCTTTCTCGTTATAGGCGTCATACGTATAGCCTGAAACAAAAATATCACTAATACGGTTTCTATACTTTGTTACCACCTTTTTGCCATCCACTTGTTCTGTTGTCTCACCTCTGTAAGGAATGTATCTGATAATTCCATGCATGGCCGTAACAAAGTTTACATCAATATCCTCTGTAATTGACGCAGATTTATCATCTTTAATATTAACCAAAACTTGATAGTCTTTGGTCTTCATCGTTCCATCAGCAGCAAAAGCGGTTGTTGGCACAATAATGAACAACATGCAACAAACCGACAAAATCGCAACAAAAGTTTTTTTCATTAAAACTCCACCTTTACAGTCTTTCTTTCTTCCTCAGAATCTACTTCAAACATTGGTTTTCTTACAAAGCGGAACATTCCCGCAATAATATTGCTGGGGAAAACTTCTGTTTTTGTATTATACTCTTTGACTACTGCATTGTAATACTTTCTGGAATTGGCAATATCCTCTTCCGTTTTTTGCAACTGTTTCTGTAAATCCATGAAGTTTTCGTTTGCCTTCAAATTTGGATAGTTTTTCAGCAACCGCAAAAAGGGATTTTAATGTACCGCTTAACATATTCTCTCCAGCCGCTTTTTCTTCCAACGTTTGTGCACCTGCCGCAATGTTTCTTGCTTTTGTTACACTATCAAGGGTTTCGCGTTCGTGGCTGGCATAACCTTTTACAGTTTCCACCAAATTAGGAATCAAGTCATATCGCTTCTTCATATAAACGTCCATAGTCGCAAAAGCTTCTTCCACACCGTTTCGTAGGCGCACGAAGCCATTGTAGGCGGCGATAAACCAAATGCCCACCAAAACCACTAATACAACAATAACAATCATAATAACAGTACCACTATCCATCTTAATCCTCCTTTTAGTTGTTTTGTATGACCCAATCCACCGGGTCCCCATACTGGGACAAAAAAGTATTTGCCTGAGAAAAATAACAGCCGCCCCAAAATCCCCTGTGTGCAGATAAAGGGCTTGGATGTGCTCCTTTTAGGATAAGGTGGGCCGGATTTGTAATCATGGAAGCTTTGGCTTGCGCATTGGCACCCCATAATATAAATACAATCGGTTGTTCTCTTTGATTCAATGCCATAATAACATTATCTGTAAAAATTTCCCATCCCTTGCCTTTATGGGAGTTGGCCTGACCTTTTCTAACAGTGAGTACAGTATTTAGCAATAAGACACCATTTTCTGCCCATTGTTGAAGGTAACCATCTTTCGGAATTGCAATACCCAAATCAGACTGGAGTTCTTTAAAAATATTTACCAAAGAAGGTGGCTTTTCAATTCCGGGAAGTACTGAAAAGCATAGTCCATGGGCTTGTCCCGGTTCATGGTATGGATCTTGTCCTAAAATGACTACTTTAACCTTCTGATACGAAGTAATTTTTAAGGCATTAAAAATATCATGCATATTCGGATACACAATACCATGGGAATATTCATTTTTAAGAAATTCCCTCAATTTCAAATAATATTCTTTTTCAAATTCACCGGCCAATACCCGGTCCCAATCGTTTCCCAAATTTACCATGTGCTTATTATATATCAAATCCGTTTGCGGGGCAATGCGATGAAAAAAACCCAGCCATTAGGAATTTATTTTTTTCCAATGATGGGGCTTTTATACTATGAATTTTATCCATAAATTGAGTAGTATAAAACTGTATTGCACTTCATCTATTTTGTTGTAGTTGGAAAGCAACGTTCAATTTGTGTTTGGTCATATTTTTTGGTAATAAGACTAACAACCGGTACCATAATCAATGATGCAATCATTGCTGTAACACCAAATTGTGGCGCCATTGATTTTGCAACCAAAAATCCTTGTTCCATGGTGTTATATATAATTAATCCAGTAACCACTACCAGACCACAAAGTGCCCCGGCCCAGGCACCCGCTTTTGTAACCCCTTTCCAATACAATCCCCAGAGAAAAGGTCCAATAAAACATCCGGCTACAACGCCCCAGGAAAATGACATTAAATTTACAATAAACGAGATATTCATTGTCGCAAAGATGTAGGAGCATGCAACAAAAAGGACGCAAAAACTTCTCATAATCAACATTCTTTTCTTTTCCGGCAGATTCGGTCTCACCTCACCAAGCAAATCCACAGCAACTGCCGAACTGGAGGAAAGCATCAATGCCTCCAAAGTTGACATGGAGGCAGACAAAAGGAGAAGCATGATGATGCTTAATAATATGATTAAAAATATATTGCCACTAAATGTTTCCATCAAAATATATGGCATAATTCCATCAAAGGAACCGGTTACGTTAGGCAATCCATCCGGCAGAGCGTCAATAAATAACGGACCTGTTATCCCCACTAAATAAGCACCACTTCCAATAATCAGTGCAAACAGTGTAGCAATAATTGTTCCCTGCTTAATGCTGCTTTCGTCTTTTATTGCATAGTATTTATGCACCATTTGTGGCAACCCCCATACCCCAAAACTGGTTAATATCACGTTCATTGAAAGATAAAAGGTGTTTGCTCCACCTAGTGGGTTGATTAAATTCGGATCGATTGCTTTCAGTTTATCAAACACCTGCCCAATCCCACCTACCTCCGGTTGATGATAAACCACCACAACCATGGCGACCACCCCAACCAGCATCACAATACCTTGAAAAAAGTCAATCATTGAAGTGGATTTATAACCTCCGGAAAACAAACCAATTGCGGTGAGTACTGCCAACAACAACATAATGACTTCTTGTGGCACACCGGTAAAAATTGCAGAGAATAATGATCCCAATCCACGATATACCCCTGCCGCATAAGGGAGGAGAAAAATAAATATAACAATTGCTGAATATATTTTGAGCAGTTTGCTGTCATATCGAGCCGCAAAAAACTCCGGCATGGTAGATGCAGATAGTCGCCTGGTCATCCTTCGTGTGGGTTTTGCCAGCAGAAGCCATGCAAGCATGCTTCCAATGATAGCATTTCCAATTCCAATCCACAAGCTTCCCACACCAACACGCCAACCCAACATGCCAGCAAAGCCAATAAAAATCACCGCCGAAAAGTACGTTGTCCCATAGGAAAATGCCGAAATCCATGGACCAACGTTGCGGCTTCCCAATAGGAAAGAATCCATGGTCTTCGTGGTCCTGAAACTAAAAAATGAAATGCCCAAAACCATGCCAGCGTAAAGTAAAATGGTAATAAGGGTAATAATCTGTGCCATAACTTTATCCTTCCAATCACTCTGTTACATTATCACAATAAACCGTAAAAATACTGACACAGTTTATCTTTTTTCTATGGAAATGTCAACGAATACAGTATAATTACTTTATGAGTATTATATATCTTTCAGAGGAGACCCATCCCCTCCTAAAACAGCATTTATCCGACCTGGGCCATCAGTGCAAAGTAATTTCTGCCAATCCACAACTACCATGGCAAATTGCAACCCACCCAGATCTTATTATGTGCAAAATGGGATGCCAGCCTCACGATTCGGTATTTTGGGGAAGTCCATACAAATTGGGAACATTTTATCCAAAAGACATTTGTTATAATGGGGCATGCACAGGCAAATATTTTTTGCACCATCTTAAGTATACAGATTTACAACTGCTATCCCATGCCTCCCAGTTGGGTATGAAATTGATTCATGTACCCCAAGGCTATTCAAAATGCAACACAGTTATTGTGGATGATAATAGTATTATTACTTCTGATGAAGGGATTTATCAGGCATTTCCAGCAGATTGTTTGTTGATTACGCCAGGGAATGTAAGACTGCCAGGATATTCACATGGCTTTTTAGGAGGGGCTTCCGGAAGAATCGGTAATACAATCCTATTTCATGGAGCTCTAAATCAACATCCGGATTTTCATAAAATTGTAGACTATATTTCATCCAAAGGACTCCAACCAATATGGTTTGAAACATTCCCTTTGACGGATATCGGATCCATTGTTGAATATTCAGGTGCTGACTCTTCATCATTAAGCATTCTAAACGGAGATAAAATATGAAAAATCATGCAATCATTCCCCTATTTATTCCCCACAGAGGTTGCACTCATCACTGTGTGTTCTGCAATCAAAAGAAAATCACTGCTTCCCTCACGGATATTGGTCCGGATGATGTACAAACCATTATGGAAACGCGGCTTGCATCCCTGTTGCCATTGCATATAGAAACCTTGGAAGCAGCATTCTTTGGAGGCAGTTTTACCGGTTTACCTTTGGAATTGCAGGAAAGCCTACTAAATGCTGTCATTCCATACAAAATTAAAAATCAAATTCAAAAAATTCGCCTATCCACAAGACCCGATTATATCAATCATCAAATCTTGAATTTATTACAAACCCACAGCGTGGACATTGTGGAATTGGGGGCCCAATCATTTGATGATAATGTGCTCCTTCTGTCTGAACGGGGCCACACGGGAATGCAAACCCAAAATGCATGTAAACGACTTCAAAATGCTGGGTTTTCCCTTGGAATTCAGTTGATGATAGGCCTCCCAGGGGACACGCCAAGCAAATCCATCAATAGCGCTCGCCGTGCAGTTGAATTAAAACCGGATTTTGTCCGCATATACCCAACTGTTATATTAGAAAATACCCCCTTGGCATGCCAATATAGGAATGGTACTTTTCAACCTTTTTCTTTTGAAGAATTGGTTCATACGGCAAAAGAAATGGTTCGGATATTTGATAAATCCAACATTCCGGTTATTCGTCTGGGGTTGAAAAGTACTGACAATATTTGCATTACAACGGACTTAGGAGGAACCTATCATCCCGCATTTCGACAAATTGTCGAAGGACAATTAGCTATGGACTCCATGGTTGATCAAATCAATCGGTACAAAGTTCAATCCGGGGTTATCTCTTTTTCCGCAAATTCCAAATCTTTTTCAAATATGATAGGGCATCATGGAGAAAACAAAAAAAACCTTCATGCTCTATTCCCACAGATATTCTTTCAATTCACGATGGATGAATCCTTAAAGGATCGCACTTATTCATTGAATGTTGCAGAGAAATATTTCTCTTCGAATTTCGCCAACCAAAACAATCATGTCTGAAAGGGAACGATTATTTTGTTCTAATTCATATTGTAGGTTTTGAAAATATTTTGTTTCGCGATTTGATACTTTTTGTTCCAGTAGACCCAAGAAACTTATAACATTCTGTTTCCCATACGATTGTTCCCACATGCCGGGTATATATGCAATTCGAACATCATGATGTTTGTGATGAAAGTACACCGTGTCCTGGGTCAATAATATTTTTTCTGGATTAATTAAAAACTCGCCCGACTTTTTTAGTGCCAATAATGTCTTTTCCAGCAATTCAAACACATCTGATAAATTTGACATTTTGACATCCGAAAGTGCCACATAACCGCTACATTCGTATCGGATTTTTTTGTTTTCCCTTGGATCGATAAAAAGACATGGGCACAGCAAAATCACATAGCCCTGATTCCAGTACTTTCTGCTCGTAAGGTTTCACCCATTCTTCATTCAATTCAATTTCATAATTCATCTCTCTTAAATTCATTCTACTCCTCCACATTTCAGGCACGGTGTATACCCTCTTGCTTCTGCTTGCTCTTGGTCCATTGATATAATGTATTTGTCAATAGTTGGACAAGTTTGCAAATGATACGCTTCTCCATAATTTGGGAAGCAAAATACAGTACTTCCAATTTTGCACTGGTCTGAATGACATATATCACAAGGCGCATAATGCTGTTTGATTTCACTATTTAGAATCATTTGCGCAGGATACGAGGAAACAAAGGTACAATTTCTTCGGTGATATTTTTTGCCATCCTGAGGAAAAATCCAAACAATCTTTGCGTCCTGATTAGTTTCCATTTGATCAAAAGAAAATGGTTGTCCATATTTGGTTCGTCCAACAAAACCTCTACACTTAAACTCTTGCTCTACATCCATTCCCTTTACGAACCCCATTGGCAATCCAGTTTCCATCCAACACGACAGATGAAATGAAATCAACCCATCCATTTTCCCATCGGAATACAAATAGCCAAAATGTTTTATTTTTACAGACGACACCTTGTCGTTTTCTTCCACAATCCGATTTTCCATAGTGTTTATAAAAAAAGGTGCAACCGGTATATTATAGGCAGTCTCCACCAGCAGCCTTGCTTCATCTGTTGCTGAGAAACAAATGTTTTCACCTGTTGAAATAATCTTAATTGAAAATCCCAAAGTGAGCACTCCTACAATAAAAAGTGGCAGTATAATGGCTGCTTCTAATGTGAGAGACCCTCTCTCAGTATTTCGTTTCGCCCCGAACCGTGAAATGGTTAATTTGTGCATCATATATAATCCCCGTTTGATGGTCATCAATTAAAAATGTCTTATCATAATTACCTTGAATATTGATTTGCATCAAATCCATCATTCTTGTCATCTTTGTGGTTTCGTTTTCAAAAAATAGGAATATTTGCAAATAGTTTTCATAATTCAAACCGCTGTCTCCAGGAGTATCTATATATCCCGACGTCGTACCGGCAATAATTGATTGAATATCAATTGCCCAATTCGTACTATTTTTGTTGAGGGGAATCTTTTTCCCATGTTCCAAAACCCGAACATCATTTTCTGCCTCTGCCAAAGACCATGCTTCTGCAACCAACAGAAATGTGGCTATGGAAAAAGGACCCGGAGAAATAACGTTTGCGGCTGCAATCACTTGAGACCGTAAGGTTGGGTCTATCATCAAAACACCAAGATTTATTGCGTTTCGAGTCATTAAAAGGTCCTGCCGAAATAGTTTTTTGTTTTTATCATCATCATAATTCCCTTTTAAAATATACTCAGCCTCGTTATTGAAAAAAGTATTATGGTTTCCAATATGCTGATATGCATTGTTGAAATACATCATGATATATTGGTTGATAAGATACTGTTCCGTTCCTTTTTGAAAAACTTGATCCCACTGGGAAATAGCATCAGCAATGTCTCCAAAATCATATGTGGAGGTCCCCACATGATACGAGGGCAAGCTCTCAATAATATGTCGGTTTCGTAAAACACGTCCCGGAATATTGGATTGACTGCTTGCCGTAATATTTTTTTGGGAAAACAAGTCTTTCGCAATGGCAAATCCAGAATATTCAATTATCGCTGCTTTAAATATTTTTGGATCGGATAATTTTTGACTTGCAGATGAAATGTTGATTTTCCCCAGTTTATAGTAAGGGCTTTTTTCAAAAGTTCCCTCAGAATAGTAATTCATTTTTGATTCCAATTCACCCTCAGAACCCCGGAATGCAAATAGCCCATAATCAGCTTTCAGATTTTTGTCATATTCTGATAATAAGGATCGTCCAGAAAGCAACATCACCCCCTGCCCAATACTATCTCCGGATATTCTGATGGCTATTTGTACAATAGCCATCACAAGAATAATCATTGAAGACAAAACCATACCTAGAAATACAGTTGAGCTACCTTTCGAGTTAGATTTCATGTCATTCCCCCTCAGATATAAATAAATCGGCATAACGGATATATTTTTGTTCGTCCAACAAATGTTGAAATCCACAAACACTTTTGTTATAAGCCCCCTCCAAAATCCCTGACCCGTTAAAATGGACGTTCTGTGTCCCTTCAAGTATGGAGAAAACACCATTTTGTTTTCTCACTATTGTTACATCAGTGTTTTTTGATTCCCCTATATATGTTCCCGTTCTCTCTCCACATTCCACTCTTATAGCGTGATGGGCCTCCACCCGCACAACATTTTCTGACAGGAGAAAAACAAGGATCATAATGATTGCTACAAGAGACAGGACTACCAAAGGAAACACAAGGGCAGATTCCACCATGGTGCTCCCTTTTTTGTTCATTAAAATCCTCCGTTTAGATTAGTGAATGTCTTGTCGATAAATGCAGTAATTTCGGTTCTAAAGATTAACCCCAATGCAATTGCAATTGCTACTAATATTGCAACTTGGACCATTTCCATTCCTTTGTTGTTCAGTGTCTTTCTAATTTTTTTCATTTGATACCTCCTATATTTCTTTCTTACATTTCCATCATTGTAGGTGCAATGGTAATCATAACCAATACAAGCAATAGTATAACTAGTGGGAATGTCAACTTTGTTTCTGCAATTTTTCCTCTTTCTTCGGCTTGCTTGCGTCTGACATTCCAAAGACTATCCCCTTCCATTTTTAATTGGCCCATTAAATCATAGCCTTTCGTCATGCTATCGCTAATGATGTTTGCCAATCGCATAAACTCAACAACGCCACTTCTGACAGCAAAATTGCGAAACTCCACAATGAATGACCCATTGTTTTCTTGTGTGTTAGTCATAATGCTAATTAATTGGTTATAGAAATAATTATTTTCACCTCCTCTCGTTTTTTGATAATCTATTACTATCTTATTAAATGCATTGCCCAATATAAGCCCTGCATTGATAAGCAATATCAGTTTGTTTACAAATTCCGGCAATTCTTTGATAATTGATGACCGAACTAATTTTTCTTGCTTGACAATTCCACTATTTCGGCCTCGAATAATTGCAATACTTGAGAAAACACCAAGCAGTAAAAGGAATGGGAAACTTTGCTTTTTCTTTTGATTCCAACGGATCACAGTCCCATTTTCCAGTTTCTTTGGAAGCGCAATACTTGACTGGGACACATCTTCATTTACTTGGTAAACCACTTTCCTTATTTCGTGAGCCGTTATGTCCTTTTGCTCTTTTGCGGAAATAGTGGTTGGATTATCCAAATTGTCTGTGTTTTTCTCCAACGGCTGAATCACTAGAGAAACACCACTATCTGATAATTGAACCCCCTCCTTCGTTGTAACAACAGCTTCCACCAATAATGGACCCTCTTCCAAGGTTGGCCGTATAATTGATTTGATATTTCCATTCTCGTCAAAAACCAATTGGCGGGTACTGGGACTTGCTTCAATCTTTTGAACAATGCCAATGATAAGTAGGAGACTGATTGTAATCACTAACCATAGGATTGTAGATTTACGGTTTTTTATGATGACAGCCTGGTAACTGCCACATCCATACATTCTTTCCAGTCTTTCAGTCTGATTTTTTTCGTCTCTAGCAAGATATTGTTTCAACCATTTCATGTCATTCCTCAATTCTCATAATTCTGTCCGTCATAACATATGCAAGTATAATTCCCCCTAGCGCAAGGGTCATAATCAATCTTCCTTGTATTGTAGAATAAAGACTATCTAAATATTCGGGAGAGACCATATTCAGCAATTGAATCACTAAGATTGGCATGATACTAATAATTCTTCCTTCAAATTGCTTTTGCGATGTCATAACTCTTATATCTCGTTCAATAGCCATTTTTCCCATGAGGATTTTAGTTGCATTTGCTACAACTTGATTTAAGTCTCCTCCGGTTACTCTGCAAGAAAGGTATACTGTTACAAAGTTTCTTATATCCTCAACCCCACTTCGTTGTGCAAAATCAGTTAGCAACTGGTCTTCACTTTCACGGTTTTCTGCAATGGATTTATTCATGTGATTCAACTCTTGCATCATTGGGGAGTTTTTATTATATAAAAATCCAAGGTTCAAGTAAGCATCTTGCAATGCATTTGGTAACTGACATCCGGTTGCAAAAGATGCAGATAATGAATACAACAAGTCTTTAAATTGTTCTCGAAGCAAACGACGTTTTTTATCCATTAAATATTGTTGAAATTTATTGGTAAACAATAAAATTGTCAAACCACATACACTGGAGAACACCAAATTGCCATAGAAGATTTGTGCCAAGAAAAGAATGCCAAAATATCCAATCAAATAAAACTGTCCCCACTTTCGATATTTTTCTTGGTAATACTTAACCATTTGAATTAGATTCCTCACCGATCTTCCTCCCTTGTAATTGAAGCTTGGTTTGATGAAATAATAGATTTCCCGACGGCACTAACCCTTTTTCCAGCTTGTAATGAAATAAATTATTTATTACAAAGTTGCCATCTTTTATGCCCACCACCTCCGAAATCTCTAAGACTTGCCTTCTGTTTCCAGGCATCTTTCCCAAATGAATGATAATATCTAACGCCTCCGCTATTTGTGACCGTATTGCCCCAACCGGAAATGTAGCCGCTTGAAGAAACATGGATTCAAGACGCTGCAACATTCCTTGAATGGAATTCCCATGACCAGTAGATAGACTTCCATCATGACCTGTATTCATTGCCTGTATCATGTCCATTACTTCTTTTCCACGTACTTCACCAACAATGATTCGGTCAGGTCTCATACGCAGACTGGTTTTTATTAATTGGTCCATCATCACTTGACCTTTTCCCTGCAAATTTGCGTTTTTACATTCCATGCGAACTATATTTTTTATTTGCTTGATTTGAAGCTCTGCTGAATCTTCAATAACAATAACCCGCTCATTGCTAGGTATGTAATTTGAAAGGACGTTTAAGAATGTGGTTTTTCCGGAGGATGTCCCCCCACTAATAAAAATGTTGTATCCGCATTGTACAAGGACCTGGAGATAGGATGCGGCATCCTGCGTAATTGTCCCCCATTCAACTAATTGGTTCATTGTAATGGCTTGTTTGGGAAATTTTCTAACCGTTAAAATTGGCCCGTTTATGGCAATATTTTTGTATACGGCATTTATTCTGGAACCATCAAGCAGTCTGGCATCTACAATGGGATTTAACTCATTAATATCTTTATGAACCTTTCCGGCTATTCTTCGTATAATCTCTTCCAAGTCTTCAACAGAATCAAATGATTCCGTGATTTTTTTGATTGTTCCTTTTTCTTCAATAAATATATCGGAAGTTCCATTTACCATTATTTCAGAAACATTGTCATCCTCCAGATATGGCTGAAGAATGTCCAAATCTTTGCGTATTGCATAAAAGATTCGAAGAATCATTTTGTGGCTTTGTTCAAGGTCTAATGAGATATATTCTTTATTTGAAAGCACCTGGTTTTCGATGAATTGAATGACTTCTGAATCTGACATTCGCTCCTCTCGTTGTACTATTATCGACCGCATTTGTTGTATGGCTTCATTTACATTCATTTCTATTTTTTCCTTTTTTTTCCTGTTTTGACCATTATAAAACAGCTGTAAATATTTTACAACTGTTTTTCAAAGTTTTATTGATTGAATTTTTCTAAAGGTATAACCGCTCAGGCAATCCTATCCCTTTAGTAAGCCATCCATCAAAAGCCGTTTCGCCATGTTTTCAGTTCCAACTACCCATAGAACATCTCCTGTTTCAATGACAGTATTGATTCTTGGGGCAATCATCGGTAATGGTCCCCGTTCAATGGCAATAATTGATCCTTGGTACCTTTTCCTGAACCCCGAATTCTTTATTGACTTTTTTGCAAAACTACTATCTTTTTGTGTTTCTATAGCACTACATATGATTTGATCCCTTGGCACAACATTTTTGAAAACCTGTCCATAGGTGTATTCTTTCAAGGTAGATCTATGCTCATCGTACAGATGCAAATGATCTTCACTCTTTAAGTGGAATAAGTAAGCATCTAAATGGGATTTGCTTCCTAACACATGAATAATGTCCCCATCTTTAAGTGGTTGCTGCAAGTCCGGCATCAAGATATGTCGTCCCTGTCGAATTATTTTAATCGTAAGCAGGTTCAAAACCCGACTATCATATAGGTCATTAATTATTTTATACTTTCCTGTCTTTGCAACAGTAAATTCCACAACAGAAACTTGATCTCCCAACCAATGTTCGTCATCCACTACCTTTCTCTGTTCCATCAGATGATGCAATAATTTTTCATTAAAATTCGCAATAAATCGTGCCTCAATTTTTATGGACTGGCCCTTTAGAAAATCCGAACGAATGGTAAAAAACACAATCACCCCAGCCACAGGCAGCAATAACCACTTCGGTAAATCCAAGAATGTATAAAATGATAATGCAAGAAAAATCATTGCAATTAAAATACGCAATCCATGTAATGCAAGAAGTGGAAAATGGTTCCCCTTGTATTTCAACCATAATTTAGCATATAGATGCCCTCTTCTAGACCATAAAATGCTAATTACAGGTATCATTAAAATCACATTAATCAACGCAGTAAGTATTCCGGAGACTGTTCCATCAAGATAATGATTAATAAACGGTTCCACCCATTTGACTGCACCAACATAAATCAGCAATAACCCACCGGTGCAAATAAATACTCTGGCAATAAAAATCGAAAAGAATTTTTTCCAATCCTCATCTATAGAGATTATATTTTCACGTTGATTGGTATAGTGACGCAAGACATGCAACATTTTTTTTGGCAGTCTAGATTCTAGGAAATCTGCAAATCGCTCTCCGTTTCCAATAAAAATGGGCGAAACTAAAATTGTAATAACCGAAACACAAACAATTATTGGAAAAAGCGAGTCGCTGGTAACGGCAAGAGAACTGCCCATAGATGCAATAATATATGAAAACTCACCTATTTGAACCATGCAGAATCCGCCGCAAAGGGATGTCCGCAGGCTTTGTCCGGAAATCAAATTTCCCAAAGTGGCAAAAATCATTTGTCCAAAAATTGTCACCAATGAAATAATTATTATAGGTTTGATATATTCAATCAGCATAGGTGGAGAAACCATCATGCCCACTGATACAAAAAAAATTGCCCCAAAAAGATCTTTCAACGGCCGAACGATTACTCCAATTTTTTCGGCAGCAACGGTGCCTGCCAAAATTGATCCGGCCACAAAAGCCCCCAATGCCTCCGAGAACCCCATATAAGAAAAAATCATGACCATGCCAAAACAGATGGCAAGGGTGAGAATCAATAAACTTTCATCATTCAGTAATCTTTGAGTCTTTTTTAATAAGGAAGGAATCATATAGATTCCAACAGCCAACCAAAATCCTAAAAACAGTAAAAGTGATCCAATTTGGAGAATCATATCCACTCCGCTGGTTTCTTTACTTACTGCTAATGCAGTAAGTAAAATCATCAGAAATACAGCAAAGATATCTTCAATGACCAGGGTTCCTAATGTGAGTATAGAATACTTTTTGTTGCCAAGATGGTATTCGTCACTTATTTTTTTAATCACCATTGTGGATGAAATCGAAATAATACCACCTAAAAACAATCTGTCTGTTTGATTCCATCCCAGAAGTACCCCAACAAAGTATCCCACAAGCATCATCCCACCCATTACCGTAATAGCTGTAATGACTGCACTGACACCAACCTTGGCAATTTTACGAAATCCGAATTCAAGCCCTAAAGCAAACATTAAAAATACAATCCCTATATTGGCCCAAGATTCAATGTTTTCTGTCTCCACAACAGTTGGAACCCATATGAAATTAGGGCTGATTAGAAATCCGGCAACAATGTATCCTAATACGACTGGCAATTTCAACTTGCTGAAAATTAGGGTGACAATTGCTGCCACAACCATTATCAGCGCCATATCCGTAATAAATACATCCAGATGGGTCATTTACAATCCTCCTACGCATACGTTTAACTAAATGCCTCCAGTCAAACTGAATCTTATGGGGGGAATTAAAATACGAGACGGAATGTTGAACCTTTTCCCGGCTCACTCTCCAATTTCAACTCTGCCTCAAAGAGTGCGGCAATATGTTTAACAATGGAAAGCCCCAAGCCAGTACCTCCTACCTTTCTTGATCTTGATTTATCCACACGATAAAATCGTTCAAACAAACGATCCTGATGCTGTCTATCTATTCCAATCCCTTCATCTTTTACACTAATTATGATGTGTCCTTCAGACTCATGTCCGTCAATCCAAACCCGGCCATTTTCGTTGGAATATTTTACTGCATTTTCAATTAGGTTCATCATCATCTGAATAAAACGATCCTCATTACCTTCAATAGACAACTTCGGGTCAACATCAATCAGAATTTTGATTCCCCTTTTCTCGGCAATGGGAAACACCAGTTCAACTGTTTTTTCAATTGAATACTGAATATTAATGGTTTCCATCGTAGATTCTTTTTTATTTTCTATCTCGGATAATACCAATAAATCCTCAATCAAACGTTGTAGCCGCGCAGTTTCAATGGCAATAATATCCAAAAACTTCCTACGGGTTTCTGGATCTTCCGCGGCACCTGCCTGCAAGGTCTCTATAAACCCAGAAATTGACGTTAAAGGTGTGTTGAGTTCATGGGTTACATTAGCAACAAAATTTCTTCGAATGCTTTCAACGCGAAGGTTTTCCTCTTCCATGATATGTAGTTGTTTTTCAATAGATAAAATGGATTTCATCAGATAAAAATAAAGAATTGCCACCCCTCCACTTGTGATAAGACAACACGCTAAGGTCATGACAATCAGATTGTCGAAAAGGAGCACCGAAATTACATTCAATGACGTAATAAGCAAAACAGCAGTTACACAAGCTTTCTTCACTTCATCTTATATCCTTTCCCTCGAATCGTCTCAATGTATTTGTCTTCATCATCATGAAGAGATAATTTTTTTCGCAAATGTCTAATATGAACGTCTACAGTTCGGCTTTCGCCCAAATAATTGATTCCCCAAACTTTATCTAATAACTCGTCTCGGCTAAATGCTCGACCTCTATTTCGAGCAAGAAACGTTAATAATTCAAACTCCTTCATTGTTAACTCAATTTTATGATTTTCAACTGTGACTTCGTGGCGTCCCAAATCAATATTGATTTCCGCAACAGACAACTTCTCGCCTGCCAATTCATCGCCGGGACTTCCCTCAATTCGCCGCAAGACGGCCTTAATTCGAGCCATAAGCTCTCTTACGCCAAAAGGTTTTGTAATATAATCATCTGCCCCAAATTCTAATCCCAACACTTTGTCAACTTCATCTGTTTTTGCAGTCATCATTATGATTGGCGTTTTGTCTCCCATTGCCCTTAATTCTTTGCATATTTCATAGCCGTCTTTGCCGGGCAACATAATATCCAACAAAATCAAGTCTGGTTTATGAACGGAAATCATTTCCATGCCCAAATTGCCATCCTCCGCTTCCAACGGCAAAAAACCGCCAGCTTTTAAGTTGTAGGAAACTAATTCTCTGATATTTGGCTCATCTTCAATAATTAGTATTTTGCGCATATGATTTTCCTCTTTATTAAATTATAACACAATCCTTTTATTTTATGGACAAATTCTTAAGATTTGTTGCCAATCAATCTGTTGGTTACTTCTCGAATCCCCTCCCCAAAATTTCGATCTAACAATATATTAGTTTTCTCATTTTGTGTTTCAAAACTGGAATAATCCTTACAAACGAAACAATTTCCTTCATTTTCATTGGCTGTTGCTTCAAATTCTTCTGTCTCACTGTCTTCATAAAAATTTTGAATAACCACAGGCTCCTCAAATGTTATTTTCCCCATTTCATTTTGATTGACTAGAAAATACCCATCTTTGCGATACTCATTTGTGGATTTGCGGCAAACAAGCCCACAGGCATTAGAAATTGAAAGGTCTGTTTGTATTACCTGATCCATTCCATTGCCACAATCTACAACAATATGAGTGAAATCACTGTTTTTGACAATGTGATTTATAAATTGAACATATTCAGTCTCCTTTAATTGCCTCAAGGGATTTCTTCCCAATGGGTAATAAAAAGAACTTACACCATATTCATCCCTTGTCATATAACCTTCCGGTGTGATGCATACTTCATTTGACTTATGCAGAAGTAAGTACAGATAATGTTTAATTCCCAAATTATCTGCGGAAGTTAAAAAATATTCTCCTGCGGAAACAAATTCCTCTAAAGAAATATATAGAACTTTTTTGCCGTGAAATCTGTGAAGCTCTTGGCAGACACCTAATGCGATTGAAGTGCATCCTACCCCGCCTTCTACCGCAAATATACTGATTAAGGTTATATCTTCCGTTTCTTGTGATACCACTTCTCTGCCGGAATAAATTCTATATGCTAAACGTAACAACCTTGCGATATTACTGGCCCGCTGATATTTGTAAATTCTAAATGTCTTTGATTCTTCACATATTATGGCCTCTGATTGCTTTTCTGTTAAGATAACGCTTCTGATTTCAACGAATTGCACCATCTTATCATCATCAGTTACTACCAAGGACCCTTCATTTACCTGGGAAATATTGAAATTATTAATTTCCTCCTGTATTACCGAAAAGTATCTGCTTTGTTCTTGCAGTCCCCTGGCCATTGCTCTTCCATATTCAAAATCTTTCATAATAATATGTATTGTAATTGTATCCATAGTACCCTCCCGATTATAACTTCCAAATTAAATGATATTTTACATTTATTTACATTTCTTGTCAATAAAAAACCGGCAAATTGGTTTATCTGCCGGAAATAGATTTCGAAACGTCTATTTTTTCGTTTAATACGGTTTAGGAAACAACTTCCTTACCATCGTAGTAATTGCAATTTGGACAAACTCTATGGGGAAGTTTAGCTTCATGACACTGAGGACAAATTGATAGCCCCGGTGCTTGCATCTTCATATTTGCTGCTTCTCTTGAGTTTCTTTTTGCCTTTGATGTTTTCCTCTTTGGTACTGCCATTATCTACACCTCCTTTGCGTACAAAATGAATCATCTATTGATTCGCAACAGCAGAATTATATACTTTTGTGCCATTGGTTGTCAACATATTTTTGCGGAATACTAGGTATTTCACTGCTTCAAGCTTTCTTTTACGATTTTTAGTGTATCTCTGGCAATCATCAATTCCTCATTGGTTGGCACCAATAACACTTTAACCGGGAATCATCTTTAGAAATAATGGTTTCTTTCCCTCGTACTTTGTTTTTTATGAGATCCATGTGTATTCCCAAGTTCCCAAGGTCATTACAAATGACATCCCGCATTTCAATACCGTTTTCTCCAATGCCGGCAGTAAATACCACCGCATCTACTCCATTCATTTCCGCAATATACGCACCAATGTAATGTCGAACTTTATGAGCAAAAACCTTTAGGGCAAGCTGCGCTCTTTCATTGCCATCAGCGGCAGCATCTTCAATGTCTCTAAAGTCTGCCGAAACGCCTGAAATCCCCAAAACGCCAGACTTCTTGTTTAGTACCTCGTTCACACCGGAAAATGACAATCCCACTTTTTCGCCAATCACACCAACAATTGCTGGATCAAGGTCTCCTGAACGAGTCCCCATTGCCAGCCCTTCAAGAGGAGTGTAACCCATGGAGGTATCAATACACTTTCCGTGTTTGATGGCACAAACAGAAGCGCCATTACCCAGGTGACAAGTGATAATTTTCATATCTTTAATGTTTTTCCCCAAAATTTCCGCCGCACGTTGTGCTACATATTGGTGACTGGTTCCATGAAATCCATATTTTCGAATTCCATACTTCTCGTAATATTCGTATGGAATTGCATAAATATAGGATTCCGGGGGCATGGTCTGATGAAACGCAGTGTCAAACACGCCCACCATAGGTGTCTTTGGCATCAGTTCTCTGCAAGCAGCAATGCCCATTAAGTTGGGTGGATTATGCAATGGTGCCATGGCTACACATTCTTCCAAGGCCTTTATCACATCTTCATTAATAATTACAGAACTGGCGTATTTTTCACCGGCATGAACCACGCGATGGCCGACCGCCCCTAACTCTGCCATATTTTTCAAAACGCCCACTTCAGGATCCAAAATCATTTCTAACATTTGCTTAATGGCCTCTTTATGGTCATTCATGGGAACTTCTTTTACAACTTTATCGCATCCTTCTTTTTCGTGCTTGATTACCGATCCCTTCATTCCGATTCTTTCAATCAGACCTTTGGCCATCAGTACTTCTCCGGTCATATTCAACACCTGATATTTCAGGGATGAACTTCCACAGTTGACTACTAATACTTTCATGTTTCTTCCTCCATGTATTTTGATACTTTGACCCTCAGACAATGTCACAAGGGTTATGTCGACGATAGAATATTTACGGCTGATGAATGTATACCGGTTTCATCACGTAATCGCTGTTTTCGTATAAATCTTTGCTAAATGCCAAGTTGTACAAATCTGAAGCAAGGATATCTTTGGCTAGGGACAAGCGAACAGCCTCATCAACCCCGGGATTCTCACCTAAATCTCTATTAACATTGGTAATAATTGGCATAGATGCCAATTCTTGTTTTTTTATTTTGCGTAATAACTTCGCCCCATTCTCGTTAAACGCAAGAATTCTCCCATAGCGAGTTCCGTTAATTTGTTGAAATTCCTCAGCAGTAAAGCCAACCAAAGATTGTGCAATCAAACGATTTATTCCGGTCCAAGTATATCTTTTAGATTTTACTTTATTGATTAAGTCATCCAAATCCTTGGCACCTCGAATATTTTTAATTATTTTATTCTCAATGCCTTCGGCCGCGCCAAAAATTTCATTTAATCCGCCAACTTTATTTTTGAGAAAAGCCTGGCGAACCATATCAAAATATTTGCTTTCATCCCATATGATGGATTCTCTTATTTTGGAGGCACTTTCATGATGACCTTCCCCTTTGCGTTTTATAGCAATAGGCTGCATTTTGCTGTTATGTCGAATGATAGCTTTAAGGTATTCAATACCTAAAATATTGTTTGGCTCTTTTAGTATCTGGGTAGATCCATGAATCTCCGAAACGGCAATTTCCCTTGCTTTGGGAAACGATAAGCCTTTATCCAAATTTTGTTTCAAAACCTCTTTATATTCCTGAGGCTCTTTTGCCAAAAATTCCGCAACGCCTATAAGGGACTGGGTCTCTCCTGATTCACTGCCAAAACTTAGATGCGTAACACATCCCAACCCATCTAATATCCCAACAGATCCCATTCCAAAGTATTCTGCGCTGTTGCAAGCATAGGCAAAGGGCAACTCCAAAACCAAATCTACCCCGTTGTTCACCGCTGCTGCTGCTCTTAGCCATTTGTCATAAATGGCAGGTTCTCCTCTCTGTGTAAAACTTCCACTCATTACAGCAACAACAAAATCAGGCTCACATATTTCGCGTGTGCGCTGCAGATGGTATAAGTGCCCGCTGTGCATAGGATTGTATTCAGCAACAATACCTGCAATATTCAATGCGGATCATCCCCTCCCTATTCTTCTTGGTCGTAGTAACCAGAAGCATCCTGACTTTTGTTTACTGTTCCATCGCTTTCCATTTGAGTCCGATATGCCATATCTTTAATCTCATCACGATTATTGGCCAACGTCTCATGAATACCGGCAAAAGTCCGTTCAAGGTTATTGAACATCTCGGTAAAATAGATGACGTTCATCTCATCCATTTTCTCTTGGAAATTGAACAAGATATTGTCAATATAATCATAGGTGCTCATTTTAAGTTTCTTAACATTGGTCTCTGTCACAGCAAGCAAATCCTCCGCTCGTTTTTTTGCACGAACAGTAATTTCATGATTTTCCACCAAATAGTCTGCTTGCTTTTTTGCATCAGTCATGACCGTTTCGTATTCAACTTTGGCATCCCCAAGGATACGTTCCCTTTCGTTTTTTATCCACTGTGCTTGATGGATTTCGTCAGGTAATTCAGTCCGAATTTCTTTTGTTAATTCCAAGAGTTCGCTGGCGTCAACCATTATTTTTCCCGTTAAAGGGAACCCAGATGCAGTATCAATTATTTCTTCAATTTCATCTAATAACTCTAATACTTTCATTTCATACCTCCCGGATGCCATTATTTGTCATACTTGCTGTTCATGGCCTCAAGAACAGGCTCTGGAACCAAACCTGCTATGCTACCCCCAAGAGAAAACACTTCCTTGGCCATGCTTGAATTGATAAATGAAAATCGTGGGTCTGTCATAAGAAATATTGTTTCAACTCGCCCTTCATACAGTCTTGCATTCATCTGTGCCATTTGTATTTCGTAATCAAAATCCGTATTTCCGCGGAGTCCTCGAATCACGACATCAAAGTTGTTTTGGTTTACGTATTCAGCCAGTAACCCCGTAAACGAACCTACTTGAACATTGGGTAGTCCCTTTACGCATTGAGAAATCATGGCCATCCGTTCTTCCGCCAAAAACAAAGGTTGCTTCGATGGATTATTGATTACACCCACCACCAACTGGTCATAAAGTTTCGCACTTCTAACAATCAAATCGTAGTGTCCACAAGTCAAGGGATCGAAGGATCCTGCGTATAATGCTTTTTTCATAATTGTCCTCCAAAAATAATTCTAACACATGTATATAGACAATACAACAGTACCATATCTACGTTCCTTTGTTTTTCGAAAACCGTACATTTCCTCTGGAAACGATACTGACCTAGGATGTTCTAACACAATGATTCCACCATGATTCATCAAGTCATTTTCGTGAATAATGGATACCGCATTTTCCCATAAATTATCCCTATAAGGTGGGTCAATTAAAACCACATCCAGTTTTTCACATATTTTGTATAGCACTGTTTGGTAATCCCCTAAGATGACATTTGCCAATGATTCCGCCTTACAGTGTGCAATGTTCTGTTTTATCAAACTTATACTGTCCCTAGAATTATCACAAAAATAACATCTCCCGGCCCCTCTGCTTAAAGCTTCCAGCCCCAAATTGCCACTTCCTGAAAAGAGATCCAACACAATCCCGTCGACAACATCATCAACCAGCATGCTAAATAACGCCTCCTTTACTCGGTCAGGCGTAGGGCGAACCGATTGATCTGAAGGCGCCAAGAGTTTTCTGCCTTTATAACTGCCTGCAATGATTCTCATAAATTAATCCCTCTTTCAAATAACACATTGGCCTTTCTTCTTAATTCAGGAGCATTGGATAGTTCCCAGTCTTGAGAAAGGGTTTGTGCTGCCATTTGTTTTGCCACTTCCAACACTTTGATATGTCTGGTTAAATCAGCCAGTTGAAGGGTTGGCAAGCCATGTTGTCTGGTACCAAAAAACTCCCCGGGTCCACGCAATTGAAGATCTTTTTCGGCAATCAAGAAGCCATCGTTGGATGATGCCATAATTTCGGCTCGTTCTTTTGCATAGGTGCTTTTTCCTCCTGATATTAGAATACAATACGACTGGTCTATGCCACGACCAACGCGACCTCTCAGCTGATGAAGCTGGGCAAGTCCAAATCTTTCTGCATTTTCGACTACCATAACAGAAGCATTGGGAATGTCTATTCCTACCTCGATTACAACGGTGGATACAAGAAGATGAATTTTCCCCGCTGCAAAGTCCTTCATGATTTCATTTTTTTTAGCTTTTGGCATATCTCCATGCAAGCATCCAATATGATAATTGCTATATTCCTTTTTTAACTGATCATACACTTCTTCTGCGGATTTCACGTCCAATGAATCAGATTCTTCAATAAGGGGTGTTACTACAAATACTTGTTTCCCTTTTTCCAACTCCTGAGCAACAAATTGATATACTTCTTTTCGTTTTGTTGTATCGGCCACTTTCGTTATAATTTCTTTTCGATTTGCCGGCTTTTCATCTAACACTGAGATATCCATATCTCCATACAAAACAACTGCCAGCGTCCGTGGAATAGGTGTTGCTGTCATGACCAAAATATGAGGCAAATTGCCCTTTTCATTTAAAATCATTCGCTGTTCAACACCAAATCGATGTTGTTCATCAGTAACAACCAATCCCAGTCGATGAAACTGTACATCAGGTTCCAGCAAAGCATGCGTTCCCACCACAATCTGAACCCGGCCTGTTTTCAATTCAAACAGTAATTCTTTCTTGGATGATGCCTTCATCCCTCCTGTTAACAAGCCAACAGTAATGGGCAATCCTTCCTTCGTGGTCAACCCCTCAAATAGGCTGCATAAGGACTTTTGATGTTGAGAGGCAAGTAGTTCTGTGGGAGCCATCAAAACTCCTTGGTAACCGCAAACAGCCGCCTTATAGAGGGTCATTGCTGCCAGGATCGTCTTACCGGAACCTACATCCCCTTGAATAAGTCGATTCATCCGTTTTCCGGAGCCAATGTCAAAATTGATTTCTCTTTGAACCCGTTTCTGCGCATTTGTTAATGTAAAGGGGAAATTTGCCAGTAGCTTTGAATCATCTCCAACCAAAATCTGACCCGATTGTGTTGCTTTGTTCTTATGGGATAAAATCATCAACCCTAATTCCATCAAATATAATTCGTCAAAAATGAGTCGATATTTGGCAGCACCCAAATCCTCCTTACTAGTGGGAAAGTGAATATTATTTAATGCAAAGCCTAAGTTGCACATTCTATTCTCCTCCAAAATCCACTGAGGAAGGTATTCTGGGATCTCTTCAACAGCATCCAGTGTCGTGCGAATCCATTTTCGCACTTCAACTTGGGATAATCCGTAAGTCAGCGGATACAGCGGAATAATTCCCCGCAGGCCTCCCCCTGATTCTCCGGATGTTTCCCCATAAAATTCAGGGAAAATCATTTGACGCTTTCCCCATTCGACCTTAGGCGTTCCATAAAAGTAATAATTCTTGTCTTTTTGGAATTGGCCTTCCAAAAAATTTGCATGAAAAAAGACAACTTCTATGGTGATTATTTCTCCATGGGGCAAGCTGTCCTCCACAAGGATTCTCAATATTTGCTTTTTTTTATATCGGCTAAACTCTTTGACCACCATTGCTACTTTGCCGTAAGTCAAAGCAGGTATCCCGTTGACTAGTTTTGATAGTGGTGTCACTGCTCTTCTGTCTTGGTATCCTCTTGGAAAATGCGTCAATAAATCCGCCGCCGTTGAAATTCCAAATTTCCCAAGCCTCTCAGATTTTTTGGGTCCAATCCCTTTGATTGTTGTAATGCTATCCCTTAAGTCCATATTTTTTCCTGCCCTCAAGGTACTTCATGGCAATGGTTCTTGAAACCGTTCCCGCAAGAACTACTGACAGACTATTTGTTTCAATCCCCATCACGCGGCTCACCCGTTCCTGAATGTCATCCATCAATTGGGTTGTGACCATGCCAATACTTGTCCCAAAACGAACTACAATAAATACCCGAATATCCACTCCTTTGTCGGTGAAGTTGATTTCTGTATTACCTGTTTCGTCCAATCCCCCTAGACGAGAAAACGCACCAAACAATTTGCCGTTTTGATTGGAAATAAAAACCTTCCCTCAAACTGGTCAACAGCATCTACAATGATCTTCGCTATAACCTTTTTGGTAATCAGAATTTTTCCTCGTTCAGTTTTAATGGAATATGATTCGGCCAATGTGACATCCTCCTAGAACGTATTATAATACAAAAAATCTGCATCCGCTATTGTCAGACACAGATTCCTTAAATCGTATTTTTGCAGATTAGATGGCACGGTTCACTTTGTTGGATCTCAAGCAACTAACACATACTTTTGCTTTTCTAACAGTTCCAGCATCTAAAATTCGCACCGTTTGAATGTTTGCATTCCACTTTCTTCTGGTGTGTCTATTAGAGTGGGATACATTGTTCCCAGAAACCTGTCCTTTTCCACATACTTCACATTTATTAGACATTGCCGCACCTCCTTTACTACGCTTTTATATTTTAAGCTCAACAGCATTATTGCACTCGAACAAAGGCGATTATATCACGTCTATATATTTATCGTCAAGAACTATTTTGCCTAAACGACGAGTTTGGTTCATGTCAATAAGCCTCTGATTTTTGCTTCCTCTGAAGCATAAGGTTAAATCTCGCAAGGCTAATTGAAATTTACCATCAATTAACAAATCCGTCAAATCCAAAAGATTTGCTATGGCAATGCTGTTATTATTGTCACTAGCGGCCATTTCCATCAGTTCTTCATAAGTATACTTCCTGAATAAGTTACGATGTGAAGCCCTCTGCTTTTTACTTCAAGAGCCAAATCACAAAACCCCTCCGGCTGGCAAAATGGTTCACCACCGCTAAACGTCACTCCGGAAAGCAAAGGGTTTTCGTCAATGACTTTCAAGATATCGCTAATGTTTGTAACCGTACCCCCTTCAAAATCATGGGTGCTTTCATTGTGACATCCGGGACAATGATGAGGGCAACCTTGACAAAATACTGTAAAACGAATTCCGGGTCCATCCACAATGGATTCTCTGGCAACGCCGGCAAGGCGCAAGGTTTTTTTTGTGTTCATATTCTCTATCATAAGGCTTCAAACCGGGAGTTGTCTTGTTGGGTTCCCTCAATTTTATGTACGATACGGTCCTTCACTTCCGCTTGTTTTGCGTCATTGAAACGATCAACAGTTCCCACTAAATATCCAGTGATTCGACGAATCCTCTCAAATCCTTCGTCCCCGTCAATTTCTTTTCTGTGGCATCCCGGGCACTCATTGTCAATAATTCCTGTATACCCACAAACCGGATCTCGGTCAACAGGATGGTTCACTGAGCCATACCCTACTCCACTTTCCTTCATACAACGTACTATGCGTTCAAAGGCATCTAAATTTTTGCATGGGTCCCCATCCAACTCTACATAAGTGATATGCCCCGCATTTGTTAAGGCATGATAAGGGGCCTCTAATTTTATTTTGTCAAAGGCTGATATTCCAAAGGATACTGGAACGTGGAAAGAATTGGTATAATAGGCCTTATCGGTGACGCCTTCAATCACACCGAATCGTTCCTTATCCATCCTAACAAACCGGCCGGAAAGACCTTCCGCAGGAGTTGCAATTAACGTATAGTTAAAACCGGTTTTTTTACTTTCTTCATCCAGCCGCTTACGCATGAACCCGACAATTTCCAGCCCCAGCTTTTGAGCGCGGGCTGATTCACCGTGATGTTGACCAATTAAGGCGGTCAGACATTCAGCCAACCCAATAAACCCCATGCTCAAGGTTCCGTGTTTGAGAATTTCTCCCACTGAATCATTTGGCTTTAATTTGTCTGATCCAAGCCATACTCCTTGCCCCATAAGAAACGGGTAGTTTTTTACTTTTTTTGTTGCCTGAATATAGTAACGCTCCATTAGTTGTGATATTACCAAGTCAACTTTTGCCTCCAAGCCTTCAAAAAACAAATCTAAACTTCCATTGGCTTTTATGGCAAGTCTCGGCAGGTTTATGGATGTAAAGCTAAGATTTCCCCTTCCTCCAACCACTTGAGCACTGGGATCGTATATATTTCCAATAACCCGGGTACGACAACCCATATAAGCAACCTCCGAATTAGGATTTCCCGGTTGGTAATACACTATATTAAATGGTGCATCCAAAAATGAAAAGTTTGGGAACAACCGTTTTGCCGATACCCGGCATGCAAGTTTAAACAGATCATAGTTTGGATCTTCCGGATTATAATTAACCCCTTCTTTTACTTTGAAAATATGAATCGGGAAAATGGCAGTCTCACCATTTCCCAATCCCGCTTCCGTGGCCAACAAAATATTTTCAATGACCAACCTGCCCTCCAAAGAGGTGTCGGTTCCATAGTTGATGGAAGAAAATGGAATTTGCGCTCCCGCACGGGAATGCATCGTATTTAAATTGTGAACAAATGCCTCCATGGCTTGGAAAGTTGCACGTTTGATTTCTTGGTGTGCATACTTCATTGCCTTTTCCTGCAACATATTTATTTCTTCAGGTGGTATCCATGTTTTTAATTGCTCTGCTTCCACTGCAAGATAGTCGTTGTCATTGAGCATCGTTGGATATAAATCTCTCTCTAAATCAATTTCTTTTCCCATTGTTTTTACTTTTTCAACGGAACCTTCTACATCGTGAAGCATATCCATTAGTTTTCCCAAATTGGTCCAATACAATTTTTTAAATGTCTTACGAACACCATTGCTCATTCCATAATCAAAATCCGGAATGCTCTGCCCTCCATGCTGATCGTTTTGATTAGATTGGATTGCGATACAAGCCAAGGCGGCGTAGCTTTGAATGTCATTGGGTTCACGAAGGAAACCATGCCCCGTAGAAAATCCATTCTTGAACAGTTTTTCAATTTCAATTTGACAGCATGTTGTAGTTAACGTCAAAAAATCCAAATCGTGAATGTGTATATCCCCTTCCCGATGGGCCTTCCCATGTTCAGGTTTCAACACATACATTTCATAAAATTGTTTTGCACCTTCCGAGCCATACTTCAGCATGGTCCCCATCGCTGTATCCCCATCAATGTTTGCATTTTCTCGCTTCGTGTCATTTTCAGAGGCATCTTTAAATGTTAAATCCTCATATATTTTCATGAGTCGAGTATTCATGTCCCGGATGCGAGTTCGCTCAGCTCGATATAAGATAAATTCTTTTGCTGTTCTGGCGTGGCCATTTTCAATCAAGATTTTCTCTACAGCATCTTGAATTTCTTCCACAGTGGGGCTATCATTACTGCAAGTCTGTGAAAGATATAACTCAACCTGCTGAGCTAAGTACAAAGCCATGTCCTCATCTCTTCCACCTAATGCCTCGGCCGCTTTGTAAATCGCATTGGTTATTTTGCGAATGTCAAAGTCCACTGTTCTACCGTCTCTTTTTACAATCTGCTTGATGATTACATCCATTTGCTTACCTCCGGACACCTATTTATGACAATTTCTCTTCACACAACATATGGTGTGTTTTTTATGATTGTATATAGAATTATACAGTACATAGAATCAATGTCAATTCTGCATGAAGAAAAACATCAAAAAAACTTTACAGAATATTATGATATTCAGTAAAGTTAATTCTATATACAAATTATTCCAAAAATATGTTAGTATTAATAGGAAAATTTACACTGTGAAAAAAGGGAAACAATGAAATGAAACAAAAATCAATCTATTGGATTTTGGTGTTGACTTTACTCCTATCCAGCATTTCTTTTTCTGGTTGCTCCGCTAACCTTGATGAAGATGCGTCCAACAAACTGGAAAAGGATGTTTACAACATATATGAAGAATTGAAAACCGTCTATGCTGATGCTGATTCCCCATATGAGGTCTCGTCTTATTTGTATCAATGGGGAAAAACACATAACTTGACATCCAACAAACTAAGCGGTGGAAATGTTACACTTACTAAGTCTCCAACTGCAGGTGACTCTTCCGCGCCCACTACAATTATTCAATGCGCCATATCTACTGACAGTGGCAAAGAAGCAAGCCAACAGGCAGCAATTGCTTTAGCTTCATTAATTAATGTGAAAGAACACGGAAAAGTTACTGTTCTGTTCACCATGACAGAAAACAACAACTTTACTGGCGCATGGCAACTAACCAAAAAAAATATGACGACGGATTATTTTATTCACCTTGATAGTGGAGACAAATCCACAGTTCATACTGGTAGTGCTGCATCGGCGAAATACAAGATGGCACTTAATTTTGATCGCACAACACCCACAGGTACAACTGCCTACAAAATCGCAATTCACGGATTATCAGGAGATGATTCTTCCAATCTATCAGGGACGAACCCCAATCCCATTGTTATCTTGTCAAATTTACTTACATCCAGCCGGGCAAGCGGGTTGTTAGTGGAGCTTGCCGACATTCATGGGGGCACCTCGGCAGGAACGTTTCCTGCCAGCGCCAGCGTTCTTGTGATGGTTGACCAAACCAGCGAATCAAAATTTTTAGCACGGGTGAACAAAAACCGCGAAAATTTTCTAGAAAAATATCAGGACAAACTGCCTAATGTCACATACGAAATAGAAAAGGTGACATCACCAAAGTCCGTTATTTCCAATGATGATTCCGCAAATATTCTCAGCTTGTTATACACTACCATTAACGGCGTTTACAAGACTTCTTCAGAAAATGGAGAAGGAGATATTTTTGCTGTTGCAAATATCGGCAAGATATCCGTCAAAAACAATAAGATGAAAGTAACAATCATGGCTCGTAGCATACAATCCTCTATTTTGAAAGAAATGGCTGAGGCTTATCATACAACTGCGTATTTATCCAATGCCAGTTTCAAAATATTAAGCACCCATAAAATGTGGCCCTATAATGCAGACAATGAATTTGCACAGAAATTTATTGATGTTGCCACCAGTGTAGATTTGAAAGAACTGTCTGCCGAACCTACATTCCAACAAAGTGAATGCGCTGTGTTTTATGAAAAAAAGAAAGACATCAATATGATATCCTTCTCCGTAAATAACGCTGATGGTTTCTTGGATGCAAAGACACTCCTCACTTTCATGACCCAGCTGACACAAAAAGATTCCTAAACCAAATTTTCAAAATTTAGTTTATTTTGTTTTTTTGAAACCCTCTGGTATTCCAAACCAATCCTCTGGAATATCAGAGGTAATTTTTTTGATAACTACAACCTCACTTACCTCTGTACCCTCATAATCCACAAAGTCTTCCTGTATTGCATATAACTTTTTCTTTTGAAAATAAAATTTAATGGTTCCGGTCTCACTTCCATAGGTTGATTCATATTTATCATATGTCATTTCCTTATCATTTATACCGGCCAAAATCTTAATTTTCCCCGAACCGGTTTCCAGGTACTTTAAATCTGAATATGAAAAATCAACATCGTCATAATAGGTATCCCTAGAATATTCTTTTGCCTGGGTATCCACATAATAGCCTTTTCCCTTAAGTCCAACACTACGTCCCAATTCTGTACCTTTTTTATCGGAAAATGCAATAACAAAATCATCTCCCTGCGCTGCCATTTCAATGATGTATCCATTTAAATCGCTACCATTATAAAACTGACCCGTATAATAATAGGTGCCACTTTGTAAAATTTTAACTGTATCCAGCGATAAATGCTGTTCTTCTTTGCTACATGCTGATAAAATCACCATCATGCAAAAAACTAAGATAAGTAGTATACGCTTTTCGATACGAACGCTTCTATTCATTCTTCCACTCTCCCTCTTACTAAGATTGTCCCCCCATTACCTGTGAAGTCTTTTCTTGTAGTATGCTCTTCTGGCTTCCGCCTCTGCATGCAATTTGATTTCTTCTTCTGTCTCCAAGGTCAACGGCTCAACCTTGCAGGGTTTCCCGTCTTTTCCCATTGATACCATGGTAAAAAAACCTGTTAAGGCCACTTGAGGCTCTGGGTTATCGCCCAAGAAATCCTCAACTTCTGTAGTCACTTTCACTTCCATGGTGGTATTCCCCACATATGCAATGGTTGCAGTGCATGTTACTAAATTGCCCACATATACCGGCCTATGAAATTGAAGTTCATCAACTCTGGCAGTTACCGCCTGTGATTTGGCATATTTGATTGCCGCAGTCCAAGCTGTTGTGTCCATCATATGCATAATCACGCCGCCATGCACATTTCCGGCAACATTCGCTTGATTCGGCATCATGATTTCACTAATGGAAACGCTTTTCTCTCTGCACCTCATATAATACTCCTTTCAACAAAAAATCTCACTATTCTTTGATAGGTCGATTCATTTCTCTCATATACAATATCCCTGTTCCAATTAAGGCGAGTCCAATGAAAACAATGGTGATGATATTGGGAGAGGCTGGAATCAATCTCAAATTGGCAATCACCCCACATAATGCAATGACCACCACTCCGCCCAACATCCCAAGAATGCTCATCATACTTTGCTTTACCAATTGACCTTCCTCACGCCAATCAAAATATGCCATTCGATTCCCAATACATACACCTACTACTGCAACAAATAGTGAAAAGAACAACGGCGTACATATCATTAGCACAGTTCCAACGAAACTTGTTTCCAGGGAGATACTAACCAGTATTCCACACAAAATTGACGTAGGCACAGTAAATGATAAGTTTGTAAGGATGTAACTATCATACAAGATTTTGGGTGGAATTGGCAAGGACTGAATAATCCATATGTTCTTTCCTTCCAAGGCAAGAGAAACCGCAGCAGTATTTGTCATGCTAATAATGGCGGCCAACACATAGTACCCTGCGCTGCCCACAACACTTAAATTGTCCGACAGATTTAGGCCACCCAATACTTTTTCAGGTCCTATGATCAATGATGTCAAAGATAGTAGAATTGCCATAATACTACTAATCAACAGATTTGTTGCGCAAACAGAAGATTTCAAAATTCTCATTATTGTTTTTTTGTACAGCGCTGATAACATACTGCTTTGTTGCAATTTGTCTAGTTTGTAATTCCCTTTAGTTGAATGTGACGTTAACCCAGTATTTATTTTTCTGTAATCGACTGACAACAAGAGTACAAATGCACCATACAATAAGATGGAAATACCTGCAAATAGCAATAATGAAAGCAGCTTGCTATCTACAACCGCATCGGAAAAAAACTTGACCGGTGGATAAATATTGTTGATGCCATTGGATATTTCTGGAACTAAATTGGAAATGCCTGCAATGTCTACTTTGCCGTTATTGGGATTCACAATTTTATCCATTCCTGCACCACCGGCAGAAACCCACATGGGCAAAATCATCAAGGCAACAACAAAACCAATACCTAATATACTGGATACTGCACTAGCATATCTGAATTTCGATGCAATTGCCGTGATAATAGCCCCAAAAAATGCGGCGATTACGGTGGGAATCAGACATGTAAGAATAATCCCCACAAACCATGCGAAAAAACCGATAATAGATGGTTTGGCAAAAAATCCATATACGACAGCCATAGGCACCATAACCAAAACCGTAATAAAGGTATTCCAGAAATACATGTTGATTAGTCTGCTGCTTACAACGGTATTAATTGGGATGGGTAGCGACAGAATTAGTTCATAGTCCTGATATCCAAAGAGATCTCCGTTGGCCTTAAAAATTGTAAAAAACAGCGCTACTATACTACTGACTGCCATGGCAATACCTGGAATTAAATCCGTCATTCCGAGAATCCCATACCCATATGCTGCAGCTCCGCAATATAAAGAAAAAAACATGAGACAAATAGCAACTATAATCGTAACTGCAACCTTCACATGTTTTTTGTGGGCATCTTTTTCATAACGAAACACATTGATTCCCAGCTGTGCAATCAACCGATTCCTTACTAGAATCCATCCTAAATTTTTTTTATCATTTTGCTTCTTTATGTTGTGTTTTTTCATTTAGTTTTTGTTCCCCTTAATTAATGTCATTTTCATTGTTCACCAATGCCAAATAAATTTCTTCAAGGGATTTCCCACTTTTTTCCTTCAGAAGCGTATCCATGGTTCCGGCAAATACCAAACGGCCATGATGAATAATGGCAATTTTGTTGCACAATTTTTCAGCAACATCCAATACATGTGTGGAGAAAAATATGGCGCACCCTCCACTGCAAAGTTCATTCATCACTTTTTTTAATGCTGCCGCAGCTTTTGGGTCTAACCCAACAAATGGTTCGTCCAGTATTAGCAGTTTTGGTTCATGTATCACTGCAGAAATTAATGCAAGTTTTTGTTTCATGCCATGGGAATAGGATGAAATCAAATCACCAAGGTTACCCATGATTTCAAAGAGCTCTGCATATTTTTCTATTTTTTCCTGTCGAATAATTGGAGAAATCCCAAAAATATCTGCAATGAAGTTCAAGTATTGTATCCCCGTCAAATGTTCATATACGTCGGGATTGTCAGGAATATATGCTATTTGCCTTTTACAGATAAGGGGCTCGTCTTTTATTGAGTGCCCTTGAATAAAAATATCTCCATCCTCAAAATCCAAAATGCCAACCACTGCCTTGATGGTAGTGCTTTTGCCGGCGCCATTGTGTCCAATAAATCCAAATAAATCTCCACTTTCCACTTTTAGGGAAAGATGATCCACAGCCTTAACGCCACCTTTGTATGTTTTCGTTAATTCATGAATTGCCAGCATGGTTGGTTCCTTTCTTTCGCCTTCAATATTGGATGATTCACTGAAATAGTTTTTTGAATTCTATTTTGTACCTAACGTCACAACCAGAATTTCCGGTCTGTTAAGGAAACGAAATGGAATAAGACTGTTTCCCAGTCCTCTACTGACAAACATTGTAGTCCCCTTGTTTACATACTTTCCGTCTGTATATTCCGGAAAAATCTTCTGATCCGGGGCGACAATGGGACCTATCACGGGAAGCCGAATCTGCCCCCCATGAGCATGCCCTGAAAACACCAAATCCATATCGGCATGAGCATACATGCTAATTAACTCTGGCCGATGAGACAAAAGGATTTTAAAGTGTTCATCGTTTTTCCATGCCTTAAGTAATTTTTTTATCTTCGTTGTATTGGTACCTTCCCGATATGTTTTTGTTAAAAAATCCGGATCAGACAGTCCATAAAGTGAAATCGAACGGCCGGCCTTTGTAATAGCAACTTTTCTATCATCGAGGATAATTACACCCGCCTCCATTAACTTTTTCTTAATATTCATGTAATGTCCGGACCACGCCTCATGATTGCCAGAAACATAATATACTGGGGCAATTTTCACAGCACCTTTTATAAAAAGCATTGCAGCCTTCAAATCATAATGCCGTCGATCAATCAAGTCACCTGATATAAAAATGGCATCCGGCCCTAAGATGTTGATTTTATCAAGTAATATATCTTGTTTTGCTCCAAACTTTTTGTTGTGTAAGTCGGATATTTGAACAATGGTAAAGCCGTCGTAACTCTGCGGAAGTTTGTGAGATATATATTCAAATTTCTCCACCTGAATATTGTTGGTATCCCAATAACAATAAATGGAACCCACCAACAATAAGACGGCTAGTCCCAAGAGGAAACCGTGTTTCTTCTTTGTCATCTGATTCTGTTGTATCCGCTTATTTTCCATATCCGTTTATTTAAAGGCCCTAATTTGACAATTCCGTTTCTTTTCGTTCAAGGAGACAGACACATTCAATATGCTTGGTAAATGGAAAATTATCAAAGGGTCTCAAATATTTTGCAGAATATCCTCTGTTTTGAAGCATCATTAAATTATTTGCAAGGGTTTTTGGATTGCATGAAATATATACTAACTGCTTCACCCCATACCCAATAATTCGATTCAATGCCTTCTCTCCTATCCCCATTCTAGGTGGGTCCATGATAATCACATCAGGTTTTGTATCCATTTCCTCCAAAACCTGAAACACATCGCCTGCAAAGAAAGTGCAGTTTTGCAGGCAATTCAAATTGGCGTTTTTTCTTGCGGCAGCCACCGCTTCTTCAACAAGCTCAATCCCTATTACTTGCCCTGCATTTTGAGCTATCGCTTGAGTAATGGTTCCCGTTCCGCAAAATAAGTCATATACTACTTTCCCTTTGATGTCTGGGATCAATGACAGCGCTTCTTTGTATAAGGCTTCCACTGCATTGACATTGGATTGAAAAAAAGAGAAAGCACTAACCTGAAAATTCAAACCCATCACCGTCTCCATGTAATAGTCCTGGCCATAAAGGATTCTAAGTTCATCACAATGGACTGCATCGGATACGCCATCATTAATGGTGTGAAGAATTCCAACAATATGGTTGGCAAGGGGCAAGCGCAATAACATTGAAGTGAATCCTGCCTCGTCAAACCCGGATTCTCCTGAAGTAACAATATTAATCAATAATTCGTTGGTTCGCACCCCTCTACGCAAAATTAAATTCCTTAGTAGCCCTGTATGATTTTTTTTGTGGTATTTAGTGTAAGATTTGCAAAATTCAAGGACATTTTCCAATATCAAATTAAAATCGTCAGGCACCAGTTGGCAATGTGCAACCGTCACAACGGACATGAAATTTCCTTTCCGATGCATGCCCAACGTCATGGGGCCTCCTTTGTCAAGATCTCCAAAGGTATATTCCATTTTGTTCCGATATTCATAACAATCCGGGCTACCCATAATAGGCGCAAGGTGCTCTACTGAAATTTCTGTCGCCTCCAACAATTGGCCAACTTCCATTGCTTTTTGGTTAAGCTGAATTTCATATTCCATGCCTTGATATTGGCAGCCACCACACAATTGTGAATGTTCACATATTTTTTTAGTTTTCATATTTTTCCTTTACAGTTTTGTTGATCAGCCCTTTATACGTGTCGGCAAGTGACTCATGGGCAACTTTTTTTGCATCAAAATGAAGGACTTTAAAGGTCAACTGAATGCAAAACCCAACAGAAAAAGCTGAAATAAGAGTGCCAATTCCTACCATTCCTCCAAGCCGCCAACCAATCAGAACGGCTGTAACTTCGATGGTCCCTCTGCATAAACCTATAGGCAATCTAGTTTTGCGTGCAAGGGCAACCATTAAACTATCCCTTGGCCCTGCACCAAATCCAGAGCCAATGTAAAAATATGTGGCAAGGGAAATAATAAACAAACCGATTATTAATACAAAGATACCCAAAATAAAGTTGTTTATCTGGGGAATCAACTTTATTTTAAGGATAATATCAAGAAATACCCCAATTACAATCATATTCAATACAGTCCCTAGCCCGAGTTTTTCGCCAAGGATTACTGTGCCAATCAAAATAATAATCCCAACTATAATGGATGCCAACCCAATACTGATTCCCATGGTTTTTGCCAACCCTACATGCAAAACATCCCATGGGGCATAACCAATATGTGCTTTCAGTGTTATTACAATCCCCAGTGCATACAACAACAGTCCAAAAGTCAATCTCAACAGTCGGAGGAAAAAATCGGGAAGATATTTATTCTTTTTCATATCCATATTGCACGTAAAATTCCTTTTTGTATTGCTGGAACCGATTTTCTTCAATGGCATTTTGGATGTTTTTCATCGTGTTCACTAAAAAATATAGATTATGATTTGACAGTAACATGGAAGATAAAATTTCATTCCCTTTATACAGATGTCTTAAATATGCTTTGCTATAGTTTTGACAAGTATAACATTGGCAATTGGGGTCAAGGGACGTAAAATCCCTTTCATACTTGGCATTTTTGATGTTAATTTGCCCCAAGGATGTCATGGCTGCTCCATTTCTCGCCAATCGGGTTGGTAACACACAATCAAACATGTCTAATCCACGTTCAACTCCTTCAAATAAATAATCCGGAGTCCCAACCCCCATTAAGTATCTTGGTTTATTATCAGGAAGCAAATCAACACAATAATCCAGCACTTCACACATCATTTCTTTCGGTTCTCCCACACTTAAGCCACCAATGGCATATCCGGGCAAATCCAAGTCCACAATCTCCTTTGCACTAATTTTTCGGAGATCTTGATACATTCCTCCTTGCATAATTCCAAACAAGGATTGAGTTTCAGTATTCTTGTGTGCCGCTTTACACCGCTCCAACCATCTGGTTGTTCTTTCCATAGAGGGACGCACATACTCTTTCTCTGCAGGATAAGGTGCACATTCATCAAAAGCCATAATGATATCAGAACCCAAAGCATTCTGAACTTCTATTGACTTTTCGGGTGTGAACATGTGCCTTGATCCGTCAATGTGAGATGCAAAAGCAACCCCTTCTTCGGAAATTTTTCTTAAATCTCCTAAACTAAAAACTTGAAACCCTCCGCTATCTGTAAGAATAGGTTTTTTCCAATTCATAAATTGATGAAGCCCCCCCGCTTCCCGTATGATTTCGTGACCGGGACGAAGATAAAGATGATATGTATTGGACAAAATAATTTCTGCACCAAGTTCTTCAACTTCCTCGGGGCGCATGGCCTTTACCGTCGCTGCAGTACCCACAGGCATAAATACCGGGGTTTGAACATCACCGTGAGGTGTACTGATAATTCCTCGTCTGGCCTTTCCATCTGTTGAAAGCAGACTATATTTAATTGCATGGTTCATGTCTCTTCACTTTCTTATCTTCCGTTTTGTACTTATTCAATAAACATGGCATCCCCATAACTGAAAAAACGATATTGTCCACGGATTGCTTCCTCATACACATCCAACATCTTCTGTCGATCATATAATGCCGATACCAGCATTAGCAATGTGGATTTTGGCAAATGGAAATTAGTAATCAAGGAATTGATTATTTTAAATGTATATCCCGGATAGATAAAAATTCCTGTACTTCCCGTCCCCGAACCTACAATCCACCTCCCATCAATCCCCAAAACTGCAGCACTTTCCAGGGTCCTTGTGGATGTAGTTCCAACAGAAATGATTCTCCCTCCTGTTGCAATGGTCTCATTGATGACCACCGCTGCCTCATCCAAGATCTCATACTCCTCAAAGTGCATTTCATGGTCCTCTACAAGATTTTCCTTGACAGGGCGAAATGTCCCGATTCCAACATGTAAAGTCACATATGCAATCCTAACACCTTTTGCTTTCACTTTTTCCAGTAGTTCAGAAGTGAAATGAAGTCCTGCAGTGGGCGCTGCCACCGATCCTTCCGGTTTGCAATAAACCGTTTGGTATCGATCCTTATCTTCTTCTGTTCCCGGCCTTTCAATATACGGAGGTAGCGGCATGGTGCCATATTCTTCAAGGCGTTCCATGAACACTCCTTGATATTGGAATTCAATTAGTCTTGTCCCCTGTTGGCTGTACTCCTTGACGGTTGCAGAAAGGTCCGGTCCAAAAAAAATCGTATCCCCGGGCTTGATCCGTCGCCCGGGTCTTACCATGGTTTGCCACGTGTCCCCTTGGATTCGTTTAATCAGAAGAAATTCCACCTTGATTCCGGTGCTTTCCTTGACGCCATAAAGCCTGGCGGGCAACACCTTTGAATTATTGAGAACAAGGCAGTCTCCAGGCTTAAGGTAATCTATAATATCATAAAAATGTCTGTGCTCAATATTGCCGCTTCCTCTATGGACAACTAACAATCTGGATTGATCTCGTTTGTCGCATGGCCGCTGAGCAATGAGGGTATCTGGCAAAACGTAATTAAAATCATCTACTTTCATTGGTCCTCCCCATCCGGTATGATTTCTATTTGGTCTTCTATTTGGGTTGCGCCAATGGGGACAAGCCCTAAGTGGGCATACGCTGCATTGGATATCATTCGACCTTTTTGGGTTCGATTTAAAAATCCGATTTGGATTAAGTAAGGCTCATACACATCCTCAATGGTAATTCTTTCTTCTCCGATTGCAGCCGCAATGGTATCGATTCCCACAGGGCCTCCATCAAAACGATCAATAATAACCTTCAAAATTTCCCGATCTAAATTTTCAAGTCCCATGGGGTCCACGCCCAGTGCTTCCAGCGCCCATTGGGTAATAGCCAAGTCAGCAACTCCCGTCCCTTTTACTTGGGAAAAATCCCGCACCCGCTTCAATAGACGATTGGCAACTCTAGGAGTCCCTCTGGAGCGTTTTGCCAGTTCATTGAGGCTTTCTTCGTCAATTTGAATGCCTAATATTCCGGCAGAACGACGAATGATGGTACAAAGTTCAGGGCCATCGTATGTTTCAAATTTACAGACAACGCCAAATCGATCCCGTAGCGGTGCTGACAAGCTACCCGCTCGTGTTGTGGCACCAATAAGAGTAAATTTTGCCAAATCCAAACGAATCGATCGTGCAGAGGGGCCTTTTCCAATCATAATATCCAAAGCAAAATCTTCCATTGCCGAGTAAAGCACTTCCTCAACGGATCGATTCAGACGATGAATTTCGTCAATAAACAGTACGTCATTCTCGTTTAAATTGGTTAGAATTGCTGCCAAATCACCAGCTCTCTCAATTGCAGGCCCACTTGTAATTCGGATATCAACGCCAAGTTCGTTGGCAATAATACTTGCAAGGGTTGTTTTCCCCAGCCCCGGCGGTCCATAAAACAATACATGGTCCAAAGGTTCCCCTCGCCGTTTGGCCGCCTCAATAAAAACCTTTAAGTTATCCGTTGCACTTTTTTGCCCTATATAGTCATTAAAAGTTTTTGGTCGGAGAGAAACTTCCACCTTTTCTTCATCCGCAATGACTTTTGTTTCTGTAACCCGTTCTTCAAACTCCATAATATGTCCTCAAATTCACCTGCACTTAAAAGGCTATTCCTATTAAAATAGTTTTTTTAATGCCTGTTTGATGTATGCTTCTGCGCTTAAGTCGTTATCAGCGATTGCCGCCAATGCCGATGTGGCTTCCCCACGGGAATAGCCTAATGCTGTCAGCCCCGCAATGGCTTCTGTCCGGGGATTATTCATTTCAGTATCTGTGAAATCCAATCCAAATCCTTTTTCATCCTCTGTTAATGGTTCCAACTGTCCCAGCTTATCTTTTAAATCTAATACAATTCTCTGGGCTGTCTTTTTTCCAATTCCCTGGGCCCGGGTCAACATGGTTGGGTCTTCAAATACAATGGCTCGACGTATTTCTTCTACCGATAGAGCGGACAAAATGGCCAACGCAGCTTTGGCGCCAACACCGCTGACAGTGATTAACTTTTTAAATAATTGCAGAGAGCCCATCTCACTAAACCCATATAGGCTAATGTCATCTTCCCTTACAATCATCGCAGTATATACTTTCACCTCTGCACCATCTTTTTCCAGAAATAGACGGCTGTTCCCTGGAACCATTATTTCATATCCGATTCCTCCAGTTTCAACCAGAATTCCGGTATCTGTTTTCATAGTAATGATTCCTATTAGATATCCGATCATCGATTTTATGACCTCCTACTTGACATTGTTCCCCAAGGCTCTTTGGATTTTGCTTTGAGCCTCCGACGAATTTCCATGACAAACTGCAGCCGCCAAGGCATCTGCTACATCATCAGGTTTTGGAGTTTCTTGCAGTTTTAATACGTTTTTGACCATAAATTGAACTTGAGATTTATCGGCACGGCCCATACCAGTGAGGGCCTGTTTGATTTGTAATGGGGTATATTCACTAATCGTTAACCCCGAATTGATGCAAGCTAAAATTGCCACGCCCCTTGCTTGGCTAACCATAATGGCTGTTTTGGTATTGGTATTAAAAAACAATTCTTCAATGGCCGCCACTTCAGGTTGATATGTAGCAATAATGTCCATTAGAGAACTGTATAAATGTTTTAATCGATCCGGCATTTGGGTACCAGCCTCTGTAGTAATGGCACCATAACTACATGCCTCAAATCGGCCCCCCTTCATATCAACTATTCCATAGCCCAAAATGGCATATCCAGGGTCAATCCCCAAGATTCTCATCCGTTCCCTCTTTTCTACTATTTGCTTCATGAATTATAGCATACAAACATATGTTTGTCTATATTTGTGTTGAATTCCGTTCCCTAAATGGTATAATTATGAATAAGTGTGAAAGAGTCTGCATGCTTTGAGAAAGGAGTTTTTTCAATGCGATATTCAAGACAGAATAAGGTGCTGGAATTAATTCATGAAAATGAAATCGAAACCCAGGAAAAACTATGCCAATTGCTGCGGGACGCCGGGTTTGACGTTACCCAAGCAACTGTCTCAAGAGACATTAAAGAGTTACAACTAATTAAAACCCTTTCCCCATCCGGTCACTACAAATATGCAGTCAGTAGAGGAGACGCTGGGCCCATCTCTGACCGTTTTGTAAAGATTTTCAAGGAAACCATAAAATCAGTTAGTTCCGCCGGAAACATCGTTATTATTAAAACATTATCAGGTTGTGGGCCCGCTGCGGGAGAGGCCATTGATTCATTGAATTTTTCACACATTGTCGGCTCTGTTGCCGGAGACAATACCATCATGGTTGTTGTTGATGATCCATTAAATCTACCGGCATTATTAAGAGATTTCGATGAACTGTTAAAGTAAGAGGGAATTTATGATTACACATATCAGCATTAAGAACTTTGCCATCATTGAGGAATTGGATGTGGATTTTCACAAGGGATTAAATATTATTACCGGAGAAACAGGCGCTGGAAAATCAATAATCATTGAGGCAATGAGCATGGCTTTAGGCGGTCGTTCCGACAAAACCTATGTACGAACAGGTTGCGACAAAGCGGTTATTCAAATGGTGGCAGATCATTTAAACGAAGAAGCTATCCTCACAAGGGAAATTTCTTCCGAAGGAAAAAGTCTTTGTAAAATAAACGGCGAAATTGTTTCATTGGCGCAACTTAATGAATTCTGTCAAAATATTACTGATGTACATGGTCAATATGCCCATCAGTCCCTTTTGAATCCAGAAAATCATATTAAGTTGGTGGACGCATACGAAAAGCAATCCATCAGTTCTGCAAAAAAACGAGTTGCAGAATTGTATGATGATTTTAAGGAATCCAGCAATCGATTGGATTCCTTGATAGCAGAAACTCGTGAGAATAGTAGAAAAAAAGATTTCATGGAGTTTGAATTAAATGAAATCGGCATGGCAAACTTAACTGTTGGCGAAGATACTCAACTTGCAGAACAACTACTGTATTTGCGAAACAAAGAAAAAATTTATCAAAATTTTGAAATTGCCTATAATACCGCTCGTTCTGATAATTGTTCCCTATTAGAGGTACTATCCGAAATTCAAAAAACCCTTAAGCAAATTTCCGATGTTTCTCGTGATGCTGCCAACTTAGAGGATGAATTCACAGATATGTACTATCGGATTGAAGATTTATGTACAAAATTAAGGGAAGCAAAAGATAAAATTGTTTTTTCCGAACAAGAGTTAAATGAAATTACAATTCGTGACGACTTTTTGGAGAATATTAAAAGAAAGTACAATAAAACAATTGAGGAAATCATTGAATATGGTCAGTCTTTGGAAAAAGAATTGAATTCCATTGAAAATATGGATGTTGAAATTGAAAGTTTAAAGGTTGAGAAGATTCGTATCGAAGAGATGTTGAGAGAAGAATCTGCCAGATTAACTCATTTGCGATCCACATCCGCCAAAACGCTACAGGAAAAAATAACCAACGAATTGGATGATTTGGGTTTTCAAGATGCTGTATTAAGCATCCAAGTAAGCAGCCTTCCTCGATATACTCCAGATGGTGTTGATAGTATTGAATTTCTCATCTCCACCAATAAAGGATCAGATTTAAAGCCATTATCAAAAATCGCTTCCGGAGGGGAAATGTCCCGTATCATGCTTGCCTTTAAAAGCGTCATTGGTGACTATGATGGGATTCCTACAATGGTGTTTGACGAAATTGACAGCGGCATCAGCGGTGCCACCGCCAGTGTAGTTGGGAAAAAACTGATGGAAATTTCCCAACGCCATCAAATAATTTCTATCACTCATTTACCACAAATAGCGGCTTATGGGGACCATCACTACCGAATTGAAAAAACCGCAGGTGAGCATATGACCTATACAACGATTCGCTCCCTCTCCGATAAAGAGAAGGTGGAAGAAATTGCTAGGCTTATGAGTGGAATCAACATTTCCGATACCACGGTAAAATCTGCCAAAGAAATGATTTATATGGCAGGGAAACAATAACCTTTCAATTTTTCCATGACCATTCTATGATAACAATTAATAAATGTTGTAGACACAAAAAAGCACACCTTAGTGTGCTTTTCATTTGGTATTATAAAACTATTCCTTTTCCGGTGCTGCTTCTTCAACAACTTCCGGCGCTGCTTCTTCAACAACTTCCGGCGCTGCTTCTTCAACAACTTCCGGTGCTGCTTCTTCAACAACTTCCGGTGCTGCTTCTTCAACAACTTCCGGTGCTGCTTCTTCCTCAACTTCCGGCGCTGCTTCTTCAACAACTTCCGGCGCTGCTTCTTCAACAACTTCCGGTGCTGCTTCTTCAACAACTTCCGGCGCTGCTTCTTCAACAACTTCCGGTGCTGCTTCTTCAACAACTTCCGGCGCTGCTTCTTCAACAACTTCCGGCGCTGCTTCTTCCTCAAAAATTGGAGGTTCAATTGTTTCTTTAATGCTTAAACTGATTCGTTTGTTGTCCTTATCAATTTCTAAAATCTTAGCCTTTACCACATCTCCAACGGAAAACTCGTCATTGATGTTGCCAATTCTTTTGTGATTGACTTCAGAAATATGCACCAATCCATCAAGTCCCGGTTCCAGTTCAACAAAGCAACCATATTCTTTAATCTGTACTACTTTGCCTTCCACAATGTCGCCAACCTGATATTTTTCATCAATGATAGCCCAAGGTTCAGGCTGAGTTTGTTTTAGACCCAAAGAAATTTTTCCCTTTTCGCTATTCATAGAAAGAACCTTAACCTGAATGGTTTGACCAATTTTCAGCACTTCCTGTGGATGCTTTAATTTGCCCCATGAAATCTCCGAAATATGCAAAAGTCCATCAATGCCGCCGATATCAACAAACGCACCATAATCGGTAAACCGCATAACAGCGCCTTCAACAATATCTCCTACCTCAATGGTGTTCCAAATTTCTTCCATCAACTTTTGCTTTTCTTCTTGCAAATATGCTTTTCTGGAAAAAACAGCTTTTCCTCTTCTTTGATCAACACGTGACACACGCACACTCAAAGCTCTGCCAACAAACTCTGCAGAATCCTCTACAAATTTATCAGAAAGCTGAGATAAGGGAATAAATCCTTGTACTTCTTTGTATGCCGCTATAACTCCGCCATTAACCTGCCTAAGCACATTTACATCAATCAAAGTCCTGTTTTCATATGCAGTGTTAATCTCATCCCAATGCTCTACAGCTTCCAACTTCTTTCTTGAAAGAAGAATGCTTCCGTCGCCATCATCAGTTTTGATGACTTTGGCATGTATTTCGTCCCCAACATGGTATAACTCCGTTAATTTTTGATCCGGTTCCATTTTGACTTCTTCTTTAGGAATAATACCGTCTTTTTTGCAGCCAAGATTGACAATAATTTCTTTGTCAGTTACTTGGTGAATGGTCCCTGTCACCATTTCGCCGCCTCTTGGTAGCCGAATAGACTTATCGATATAATCCATAAAGTCATTCATGCTCATTTCGTTGTTGTCAGTGATTTTGTCACTCATTTTAGAAATAACCTCCTCAATTGCACTCTCAGGCGTCGATGCGCCTGCCGCAACGCCTATTTTATTATATTTTTGTATTTTTTTCAATGGTAAATCTGTTATATTTTCAACAAAATACGTTTCAAGACAATATTTTTTGGATATTTCAAAGAGTTTTTTGGTGTTTGCACTCTGATTATCCCCAACAATCAACATACAATCCACCTGCAACGCAGTCTCCTTACATCCCAATTGTCGCTCCGTTGTGGCATTGCAAATGGTATTTTCCAGCTCAAATTCTATGCGATTTTCTTCAAAAACACCTGTTACTTCATCTAGGGTCTCCTTTTCAATTGTTGTTTGCGCAACAACAAACAATGGTCCTTTTTGAATTTTGTCCACATCCAAGCTATTAAGAACTACGATGGCGGAATTCTCACACCATCCATTGACCCCTATAACCTCCGGGTGTTCCTTGTCTCCCACAATCACCACCTGTTTTCCTTGTGTATATGCACGCTCTACATATTGATGAATTCGTTGCACGTAGGGACACGTAGCATCTATCACCAACAGTTCTCTTCTCTTTGCTTCTTCGTAAAAAGATTTTGGTTCGCCATGGGATCGAACGATAACTGTTTCCCCGGATCCGGCCTGATCTAGATTATCAATAATCTGAATTCCATTTTGTTGAAGTCGATTAATTACATCTTTGTTATGTATCAAGAATCCTCTTGAATAGATTTTCTGACCTTGGCACTGCTGGGCAGCTGCCTCGGCTTTTTCAATTGCTTGCTTTACGCCAAAACAAAACCCAGAGTGAGGCGCGCGGATGATTGTCTTCATTTTTTCTTATCCAAACTTTCTAAATACTTCTTAAAAGAGGCCTCGTTTCCGTTTTCGCTGGGATGATAGTATTTTACCCCCTCTTTATATAAATTATCAGGCAGATATTGTTGTTTTACATAACCACCAAATTGGTGTGGATATTTATATTCTACTCCAATGCCTCGAGACTTTGCTCCCCCATAATGACTATCTTTCAAGTGTAACGGTACATCATCAATTGACTTACTGCGCAAGTCACTTAAGGCGGCCTCTAAAGCCATGTATGACTTGTTGGACTTAGGGCTGGATGCCAGTAGTATTACTGCTTCTGCCAATAAAATCCTTGCCTCCGGAAACCCTACCATGTGGGCAGCCTGAACGCAAGATGTAACAACTGAAATTCCATTAGGATACGCCATTCCAATATCCTCCGCCGCAATCACCATCAAACGACGGCCAATCATCATCTCGTCAGCCCCACCATCTATTAGTCTTGCCAAATAGTGAATCGCAGCATCCGGATCGCTACCTCTTATTGATTTCTGTAATGCTGAAAGCAGATTATATTTATCTTCACTTTTATCATAAAATGTGGTTTGCCGTTGCATAGCTTCTCGAACCACTTCCATGTTAATTGTTCCTTTTTCCCCCAAATTATCCAATATAAACCCCATGGTATCCAGGCCAATTCTTGCATCTCCCCCACTCATCTCAGCCAACACTGCCAATGCGTTTTCTTCCACATGAAGTTGCAAATTCCCAAACCCTTTTGCTTTGTCAGACAAGGTGCGCTTCAATATCAATAGGATTTCCTCTTTTGTAAGGCGCCTAAATTCATAGATGTTTCTCACCCTACTAATAATCGCACTATTTACTGAAAAGTAAGGGTTTTCTGTTGTGCTCCCTATAAATCGCAAAACACCTTCCTCCAATGCCTTAAGGAGAGAGTCTTGCTGCAACTTATTCCATCGATGAAACTCGTCAACATATACATAGGTTTGCTCTTTTTGAAGGCCGAAGAACTTGGTTTTTGCCTGTTCAATGAGTAATTTCAGCTCTTTTACACCTGTTGTGGAAGCATTAATTTCAACAAAGTCTCCATCCATTTCATTGGCAATGATTCTTGCCAATGTAGTCTTTCCAGTTCCTGAAGGCCCAAAAAAAATTGCCGAATCAAAAGTCCTATTTTTAATCGAGTTATACAACAAAGAGCCAGGAAACATAAAGTGGCTCTGGCCGACAAAATCATTTAAGGTGGTGGGACGCATTTTTGTAGATAGTGGAATCATGATTACTCCTATGCTTTTGTGTTCCTTTATTATAATCTACAATACTTCTCTATACAATCAAAAATCGAACGGTTCATATATCCCTTTATCAAAGGATTAAAAAGGGCTTCCAATATGGAAGCCCTTTTGCTAAGTTTATCATTTAATTAGTCGTTGTTTCGTTCCTTTTTTCTGAAGGCAAAGGGTGCAATGGCACCTGCGACTCCCAGCATGGCCAGGAATAACCACAAGTTCATATTAGAACTGTCTCCCGTCAGTGGGAACTCTTCTTTGCTGAAGTTGTTAATCAGATTCACCGTCGTCCCTTCTTCCGTAATCACTACAGAAGAATCATCGATGGTCATTTCACAACCTAACTGGGCCAGAGAATCCGTAATGGCTACTCCATTTTTGTCAGTCTCTGCAATATAGTAGGTTTCTCCCGCAAGCAGTGGGTTGCCATCCTTGTCCGTTATAAACTCTACTGTTGTGGATGAATTCCCATTCATCTTCAAGGCTTTCACTTCCGATACCAACTTGGTCATCTCTTTATCGGAGAAGAGTCCTACATAGAACGTCTTGTTGCTGGCTGTTGCTTTATCATTGACGGTTACCGTCTTCTTCACTGTGATGGATCCATACAGGTACATATCTTCAGGATCAAACACATTGGTAATGGTAGAGCTTCCAGTCATAACATCCGAATTGAGGGCGACCACATTGTTCTCATAAAGAATATGAGTCCAATCCGGAATAATCGGTGTGACGATGGTGCCATCAGCTTGGGTTTCGATGATATTCCCATCTGCATCTGTTTCATATGCATAGTAGGTTTTGTCTAAATCCAAATTGTCAAAAGTGGCTGTCGCGTCTGCGGAATCTACAATATCAAGTTCCTTGACATCACTGACTCTTACCAGTTGTCCGTCTTGTTCTTCAAACAATGCAGCATAGAAACTGTAATTTACTAGTATGGATTCATCATCGGTAAGTACGACCACCTTCTTGGTGACGGTGATGCTTCCCGGTCCCTCATAACTGTTGGTGAAGACCTGACCACCCTCATAGGATGGGGTTGCTGTCAGGTTCCCTTTGCCATCATCGGTTACCGTCATGGTTACCTTAATGGCATCGGTATCATAGGTGATTCCGGGTGTAGCATCTGCAGGAACATTTTCAGTGATTTCATAGGTGTAGGTTCCCGCTTTGGTGTAATTTATGGCGCTGAATGGAATGGTTCCGTCTGCGTCGTTCTTAACGGTCTGGGTATAAGGTGTTGCCTCATCTGTTCCCGTTTGGGTAATGGTGAAACTAAACTGGTCGTCAGTCAAATCCATGCCTGTCAGTTCTTTGGTAACGTCTACTTCTCCGCTGCCCTTGGTATTGTACTCGTTGGTGAACTTCTGTCCGCCTGCATAGGATGGAGTTGCTGTCAGGTTGCCGGCACCGTCATCGGTAACCGTCATGGTCACTTTGATGGTATCGGTATCATAAGTGATTCCACCTAAGGTTCCACTGTTTTCTGTAATGGTGTAATAGTAGGTTCCAGCTTTGGTGTAATTTATGGCGCTGAAATCAATGGTTCCGTCTGCGTCATTCTTAACGGTCTGAGTATATCCATCTGCCATTGCTGCCCATGCACTATCTGTCTGGGTAATGGTGAAGTCAAACATATTCGCTGCCAGATCTTTGTCTCCTGTCAGCTCTTTGGTAACGTCCACTTCTCCGCTGCCCTTGGTATTGTACTCGTTGGTGAACTTCTGTCCGCCTGCATAGGATGGAGTTGCTGTCAGAGTCCCTAATCCATCATCGGTAACCGTCATGGTCACTTTGATGGTGTTGGTGTCATAAGTGATACCATCTGCGACTCCACCCGTTGGTGTTACTTCGGTAATGATATAGTAATAGGTTCCCGGAGCAGTGTACTCAATGGCGCTGAAATCAATGGTCCCATCTGCGTCATTGCTGACTGTTTCAGTATATCCATCTGCCATTGCCGTCCATGCACTATCTGTCTGGGTAATGGTGAAGTCAAACATATCTGCTGCCAGATCTTTGTCTCCTGTCAGTTCTTTGGTAACGGCCACTTCTCCGCTGCCAAAGGTGGTATATTCATTGGTAAATTCAAGCTCAGTTGCCTCCCCCGGATAATTGACTGTTGCCGTCAGCACGCCTGTTGCGTCCATGGTAACATCCACTGTCACCGTTCGAGGTGTCGTGTCATACAGAATTCCATTTACCACACCACTGATGGGGGGAATTTCTTTCACTGTATAGGTGTGCAATCCAACATCTTCAATGCCATACTGAATTTCATCAAACGCAATCCCTACGCTGTCGCTGGTGCTTCCTGATACGGCCTCCGTCTGTCCAGAGGCAATCGGTGTGGTGCTCGTTCCTTCAAATACCACAAAGTGGAACGTATCTCCTGATGTCAAATATCTTCCCGTCAAGTTCTTGGTTCCCTCAAACTCTGCGGAAGTTCCCACGGCTACATTGTTTGTAACGGTGGCCTCCCCGTTTAAGTTGGCTTTGCTTGGGGTGAAGGATGAACCTTGGCCATCAATCACATAGTTGCCCATGGTGATATACCCACCGGTTTCATCGGTAATGGGCGTGCCACTGGCATTAGTTTCAAACACATAATAGGTAGTTCCCTGCGTAAGACCTGTGAATTCTACAGAACCCGTGCTAGCATCGTTCAAAGAAACACTTTTGGCGCTTCCTACAAGCCCTGTTCCATTGGCTCCGGTAAACAGACCAATATGGAAGGTGTCCGTTACATTAAATGCTTCACTGTTTTTCAGCACGTCTTTGGTTACTGTTAACGTTCCTTTTTTATCGCAGTAATATAGTTTGATTACATTGTTGGCTCCGTCCTGTACAATGTTCAAGGCCGTGCTATTTGTATCATTCCCATAAATGGTTTTGTCATAATCATATCCTGCAAAGGATGGCGCAGTCACTGTGACCGGGGTTCTCCCTGCTATGGCTGCCTGGGTTGTGGTCTTGGTGTCATCCTTTACGCCGTTGAAATAGTATTCAACGGTATAGTGTTCTACCTTCAAGGTGGGATCTGTAAACGATAGGCTCTTTGCTGCTCCGGTACTATCTGTATACGTCAGCACCGCCTGATGATTGGTGAGTACATCTGTTACATTGTCACCTACTCCTGTTCCGTTTATATCCTTTATTTTTACATAATACGTTAAAGTATAGGTTCCTTCTTTAATGTTTCCACTGGTTAACACCCAGTTAAAGGCATCTGTGGTTGCATCATAGGCATAGGAACTGGTTACATTTGTCCCTGCATAACTTCCGGTATTGGTTGTCGCTGTAGTCGATCCATCCGGATTGGTGATAACCACCGGGTGGCTTGCGTCAATCAAGGTGCTGAACTTGTAATTCAACCCGGCGGCGCTGTTGGTGTTGTATCCCATGGGATCAACCACCGTTGCTCCGCTTCCTGCCGCTTGCTCTATAATGCTGGTTCCTATGGTGTTGAACGCTACCGTCAAATCAGAAGTTGCCAAGAAATACTTGTCATCGCTGGATGCAACAGATTCAACAACCTTTGCCGCTGTGCTTGTTGCTCCTACATCAAAGGCAACCGAATAGATGGTGGTTCCCGCTTTCTTTGCAAGCAGTGCTTCCGAAACGGTTCCATATCCATGGTTGTTAATGGTACGTCCACTTATTGTTTGCGAATTAAACGTATAATTGTAAGTCGAAGTGCCCAAAGTAGAGCCATAGTTAAACCCGGTTATCACAGAGGGCCACTCCGTTCCGTTATAGTTCAGCGCGGTATCTGCTGCTGTAACGGCTTGAGCCGCGGTTGCCTGGTAACTACGGTTTGGTTCCCCATCAGTTAAAACAACCATAATCTCATTATCAGCGGTCACCCCATCCAGCATCAATTGCCCCTGATGGATGCCTGCCTGTATATTGGTTCCGATGGCCGTCCCAGTGTTGTCAATTTTGTTATTCAGCGTTGTAACATTATTGGTGAATCCTTGGGTAGTGGAACTGTTGTTAAAAATCACAAGTCCCACTTGAATATCCCCGGACATACCAAGCATCTGGGATACAAACGCTTTTGCCTTCGTCTTAAGCGTAGAGATCTTACTGCCGTCCATACTGGCAGAATAATCCAGCACCAAAACAATTCGGGTCGTCTTTGGGGTTGTAACAGTGGTTTCAATGTCTTGACTGTTCACCGTCAGTTTGACCTTGGCGATTCCTTGGTCCTTATCTACCCAATCGCTTCCCACAACAGCCTTGGATACTGTAATAGGCTGTTCTGTATCTGCATTGGCCACATTATACGAAAACGGTCCTGCGAAACTTGCAAGCACCATGGTGATGCACACCACCCAGGATATCGCTTTCCTTCCTCTCTTATGTGTTTTGGATCTCATGATTGCACTCCCTTTCTCTGCAGCTTTCGTCTGTTCGACGAACAAAAAAGCTACCATCTCAAACAAATCAAACGGTAGCTGGCTGTCTTATGAAGATAGTAGTATAAAAATGAAACGTCATTATCTCCCAAGACCCTTTAGCTTTGCGTCACAGCCTCACAACTGCTTTGCCTTTTCGTTTCGCAGTTTCCTAAAGAATAAAAAAACTGCCAATAAATACACTTCAATGGCAGCTGGCTATCTTGTATTAATACGACCCCTGATTCGCACTTAATTCGTAAACAACAAGACCCTCTAGTTTTGCGTCACACTCTCACGAATGCTTTGCTATTTTCATCTCTGTTCCCTTTGTACTAAAATAATATATTTATCATACCTATTTGTCAAGAAAAAAACACAAATACTTGCTTTACTAGGCTAAATTATGCAAATATTTAGTAAAAAAAGAGAAAAACCCGATAGGCGCCGCTGCCCTTCGGGTTTTTCTCTTGTATTTTGTAGCAAATTAATGCCCTTTTGACATTTACCAAGACCAGCTATACATATTGTATGTTCTTTTAATGTCAGTGCTGGTGATATTAGATACTTGTTTCTGAATAAAAGTATACGTTTGGGGACGTTCAGACTTTAACTTTGATCCATTCTCAAGATAGTTTCTATACGATTGTGCAAAATATTCTTGCGCATTTTTTGTAATATATGCTGCGTTTGTGCCTGAATAGTCACCTTTTTCTTTCTTGTATATAGATGCAAACTCACTGGTTTTAGAAGGCATATTTTTCAGCACATCTAGAAAATGCCCCATTTCATGACGAAATGTTCCAATACTGACCTCTCTCATCTCAAGAGAATGCTTGCTGGTGCTGAAATAACCAAGATAGGTTGCTTTCGGATTTACTTTTATTACAAACTCCAATTCATCAAAGGCGTTCATCAAGGAACGGTTGACACTGCTTCTTAAAGAGGATATTCCCGATGATGAAGTTTTCTTACTTTTTGTTGATGTGGTTTTCGTCGTTGCTACGCTTTTTGTAGTGGATTTTGTGGCCGTCTTTGCCACAGTGTTTTTTTGAGTATCTGAGGATTTGGTGTTTTTCTTAACCGTTTGTTCTCTTGACTGCATGTTTTCATCATTCTGATTTGCCTTATTTGAGAATTTCTCCGTCAAAACTGCCGTTACCGTTTCACTCACCTTTGTGGCCCCGTTATTGTTTGCAACGCCAACTTCTGGGTCAGATGCAGTCGCCGCAGACGAAATAATGGTTCCAATCATCAAAGCGCCATTTATACATACTAAAGAGATTAAGATGGTTAACAATACTCTCATGCTCTTTTTGCAATTTCTCATGTTCTTCATTTTGTTTTCCTCCCGAATATTCGCTTCAAAATACTGTTGAAAACGAAACAGCGACTGTCCAAAAGGCTAGGTGGACAGTCGCTGTGCTCAAAACAAAATAATTGTACATGAGTGTATTGATAACTGACGTGTTATCAACGGCAACCGGCTGTCATACCTTACGGCTTAGACCCTTTGGCTTTGCGTCACCGGATTTCTCCGGTTTTGCTATTTCGTATTAAGTTGTAGTGTAGGATTTCTTCACTCGGGTTACTTATGGGAGTAAAAAAACCATTCAGAGTATCTCCGAATGGCCGCAATTGGTAAGTGCTATATATCCATACACATGATTCATGCGGCAACCGGCTGGCTTATCTTTCGACTTAGCCCCTTGGCTTTGCGCCGCAGCCTTTCGACTGCTTTGCCATTACTGAATACTTATCTTTGTATGTACAATATTACAATTTTTGGTAAATGTCAATACTTTTTCTAAATAAATATTTTCAAAATTGAAATAATTATCAAACAATTAGTAGACAAATTAAATTCCATTATATATAATTACATCAATACTGCAAAATTTTATAGGTTCGTTCGTCTATTTGGAGTCTTACACAAAGATGTTCCCATCTGAAGAATCGCCCCATAAAATTATTAAGTATCCCGTATATTATCGATGGAGGAACATTACAAATGGAAGAAAAAACCTTAATTTGTCAAGATTGTGGCAAAGAATTCGTTTTCACAATTGGCGAGCAGGAATTCTACAAAGAAAAGGGATTCGACAACGAACCAAAAAGATGTAAAGAATGCAGAGACAAGAAAAAGGCCGAAAAACGAGGCTACAACAGATAAGTACCTTTACAAAAACAAAAGCCTGCCCAGTGGCAGGCTTTTTTGTGTTCATTTATGAGTTATTTGGTTCGAAGATACCTCCGCTTCCCCAGTGCCACTGTCCTCCACCAGATCCAAGTTCAAAGTGCAACTTGGCAATCCCCATATCCAGGTTCTGATTCATGCTATCTCCCGGAACAGAAGCAAGTACTAACCCTTCCGAATAGGTAAAACGTACTGGTTGACGGTTGGCCGCAGAAGGCGCGTTCACAACATATTTCATTCCTTCCAATACCCAATTGGGGGGTTGGAAAGGTGCATGGAGCAAATCTTCAATGGTTTTTGAATTTCGATGCAACCCTTTACGGAATATTTTTGCAAAGGTAGTTTCTTTATCAACAACAACACCAAAAGTTATTAATGCACTCACTTCTTCTCCGGCATCCAAATCACAATATACAGATTTTTTGTCATAAGTTCCAGAAACCCAACAAGTGCCAATTTCCAAACTGGTCGCCAGCAACACCCATTTTTCTCCGTAATACCCCATCTTTTCATGCAAGTATGGAATGGATGGATTTCCCGCCAATACCAGATAGTTTCTAACTCCCGAAAACAGCCCGTAACTTTTTCTCAATCCATCAAATGCATCCCCTTGGTCAAAAACCATCTGAAGGTGTAGACCCTCTTTCTTGTTAATTTCATCAACATACTGAAGCAGAATCTCCGTTGACTCAGGAGCAATCGGCTCTGAAGTATACCGACGCCAAGATTTTCTAACATCCATAGCCTTTTTCATTTCCATGAAGTTCACCTCCCTGCGTAAGAAGGAATGGGCTATCATCCCAATTCAATGGCACAATTATGATATACCTTTTGCACATCGTCATTATCTTCAAGTAAATCAATCATTTTAGTCAGTTTTGCAATATCTTGTGAGGACGGTGTCACTTCCATGGATGGAAGATATTCAATATCCGCCTCAACAAATTCATACCCTGCCTTTTTTAATTGAGCGGTCACCTCGGCAAAATCTTCTGGAGTTGTAAGGATTTCAAAACTATCTTCGTAAACTTGCATATCCTCCATCCCCGCATCCAAGGCAACTTCCATCAAAGCGTCTTCATCGGTGTTTTCTGTTTTCTCAATAACAATCACACCTTTTCTTGAGAACATATAAGAAACACACCCCGGTGTCCCCAGGTTCCCCCCGAACTTATCAAAAGTGCTTTTGACAGCAGAGGTGGTACGGTTCTTATTATCCGTGAGAACATCCACGATAACTGCTACGCCAGAGGCCCCATATCCTTCGAAAGCCATATCCTCATATGAAACACCTTCAATTTCCCCGGTTCCTTTTTTGATAGCTCTGGAAATGTTATCATTGGGCATGTTAATCGCTTTGCCCTTATCGATAGCTTGTTTTAATTCAGCATTATAATCCGGATCGCCACCGTTTTTTGCTGCCACCGTAATGGCTCTTGCAACTTTTGTAAACATTGCAGAACGTTTTGAGTCCTGCTTTTCTTTTCTACCTGCTATTGTTCCATGTCTTCCCATGAGAGGTTCCTCCTACTAATTATTTGAGTTTTAAAGATTCTTATAGGCAGTTGCCATCATCAATTTGATCCGATTCAATTGATTCACATCACTTGCTCCCGGGTCATAGTCAATGGCAGCTATATTTGCCAAAGGATTTCGCTTTCGTAGTGCTTTCATAATTCCCTTTCCTGTCACATGGTTTGGTAGACATGCAAAGGGCTGTAAGCAAACAACGTTTTCAACACCGCTATCAATTAACTCTACCATTTCTCCGGTCAAAAGCCAACCTTCTCCACATTGATTGCCAAGAGAAAGAATTTCCTGAGCCTTTTTTGCAGTCTCATCAATATGCGGGGGCGGTTCAAACCGTTTACTATTATGTAAGGCTTTTCTTGCTGCTTTCCGATAAAATTCAATGGCACCAATGGCCATTTTATTCGTTAACATTGTCCAATAATTACCGTTTAATCGGTTAAAGTTAAACTCCTTGCTGTACATCCCATACAAGAAAAAGTCGAGCAAGTCAGGGACCACAGCCTGTCCACCTTCCCTTTCAATGACGCCAACAATATCATTATTGGCAGTAGGGTGATACTTCACTAAAATTTCACCAACAACGCCAATTTTTGGTTTTTTTACATCCTCATGCAATGGCAATTGATCAAATGCTTTTACCATGGCCTTCAATATCATTCGAAAACGGATAAAACTCCCACTGTGAATATTCATTCTAGCAACACGAGACCATTTTTCAGCTAAGGAATCCGCAGATCCTTTTTCCACTTCATATGGTCTGGTGGTATAGAGGACGCGCATCAGCACATCTCCGTATATGAAACTCATAATAAATCGTTTCAAAAGACCTAATGTTATTTGAAACCCTTGATTTTTTTCCAAGCCTGCCATGCTTGCGGATACGACGGGGATTTGTTCCATATGCATATCTTTTAATGCTTTACGCAGTAAAGCGATATAATTACTAGCTCGACATCCCCCACCGGTTTGAGACATAAAAATGGCAGTCTTATCCGGATCCACATGTTCACTCTTCAGATATGAAATAATTTGCCCTAAGCATACTATAGTCGGATAGCATGCATCGTTGTTGACATATTTCAAACCTTGCTCAACTGCATGATGATCCACATCCGGTAACAATACGGCCCGATACCCTCTTTGTCTCAATGCTGTCTCTAAAAACTGAAAATGAATCGGAGACATCTGAGGAACTAATACAGTGTACTCTTTTTTCATTTCTTTTGTAAAGTGAATTCGACTGTACGGCTCATGACTTTCAGTATGGATGACCTGGCTTTTTTCTCGCTCCTCCATGGCAGCCTTGAGGGAACGAATTCGAATTTTTGCTGCACCTAAATTATTTCCCTCATCTATTTTTAGTACAGTATAAAGCTTATTGTTTCTCATTGTAAGTTCTTCAACTTGGTCGGTTGTAACAGCATCCAAGCCACATCCAAATGAATTCAATTGGATAATTTCAACATCGTCTGTTGTTCCAACGAAATCTGCCGCCTTGTAAAGTCTGGAATGATACATCCACTGATCCAACACCCGTAAGGGCCGAATCTGCTTACTTAAGTGGGCAACGGAATCTTCGGTTAACACAACCATGTCAAAAGACCGAATCAACGAGTTAATGCCATGGTTAATTTCAGGATCCAAATGATAAGGTCTTCCTGCAAGTACAATGGACTTTTTCTTATTTGTTCGTGCATACTTTAGGGCATATTCCCCTTGCTTTCGAATATCGCTTTTGAATCGCTTGTCTTCTTGCCTAGCCTCCCGGATTGCCGATTCAATTTCCATTCCGGTAATACGATTTGCTCTCAGAAGCCGTTGCATTTCCCTGGCTAGCTTCAAATCATTGTCATATGGTAAGAAAGGATGGGAGAACTTGACCCCATGTTCCTTTAAAATATCATCCATATTGTTGGCAATGACCTCTGGATATGTGGCTACAATTGGACAATTGTAGTGGTTAGAAGCCGATTTGTCCTCTTGCCTTTCATAATTAATGCTTGGGTAGAAAATCCATTTTACACCGGCGTCCACCAGCCAACGAATGTGGCCATGAACCAGTTTTGCCGGATAACAGGCTGTGTCGGAGGAAATGGTTTCCATACCACTTTCATATAGATGTTTCCCTGATTGGGGGGATAGCACCACTCGGAAGCCTAGGCGGGTGAAGAAGGTAAACCAAAACGGATAGTTTTCATACATGTTAAGAACACGAGGGATTCCAACAACACCACGTTTGGATGCGGTTTCACTTAGCGGAGAATATCCAAACAACCGCCTAAACTTATAATCGTATAAATCCGGAAGGTTGGTGTCCGTAGCTACTTTTCCTTCACCTTTTTCGCAACGATTTCCTGTAATAAATCGAGTTCCATCACTAAATTTATTAATGGTTAATAAACACTGGTTCTCACATGACTTGCATCGAGAGTGTGAACTTTCAACGGTAAAATCATCCAGTTGTTCTGATCGAAGAATAGAGGACTCCGTATCCATAACATAGTTTTCCCGTGCAATTAAGGCTGCACCATAAGCACCCATAATCCCGGCGATATCTGGTCGAACCACATCTTTTTCAATGATTTTTTCAATACTTCTTAGGACGGCATCGTTCATGAAGGTGCCACCCTGAACCACAATTTTCTCTCCCGCTTCATCAGAATTTCGAAGCTTAATAACTTTATATAGGGCATTTTTAATAACAGAATAAGATAGTCCTGCAGAAATATCTCCGATGGTAGCGCCTTCTTTTTGGGCCTGTTTCACTTTGGAGTTCATAAACACAGTACAACGAGTTCCCAGATCAACAGGTTGATCCGCAAAGAGTGCCTCTTTGGAAAACGCTTCGCTATCCATGTTGACAGATTTTGCATAAGTCTCAATAAAAGAACCACAACCAGAAGAACAAGCCTCATTTAACATAATGTTATAAATCGCCCCATCTTTGATTTTCATGCATTTCATGTCTTGGCCGCCAATGTCCAAAATAAATTCAACGCCAGGCAAAAACTCTTCCGCCGCCTTGTAATGGGCAACCGTTTCAATTTCACCTAAATCGGCACGAAAAGCAGCCTTAATCAATCCCTCGCCATATCCTGTTACGGTTGTGTTGGCAATAAAAGCATGTTCGGGAAGTTTGCTGTATAGCTGGCGCAGCATTGTCATTGTAGCTTGTATGGGCTTTCCTTCGTTGCTTCGATAAAATGAAAAAACAAGATTCTTTTCATCATCAATCAGTGCCGCTTTTGTTGTTGTAGAGCCAGCATCAATTCCGAGAAACAATTTCCCTTTGGACTTCTTAATATCTTTTCGATTAATTTTATGAAGCCCATGTCTTTCTTGGAAAGTGCTGTATTCCAATGAATTTCGAAAGAGAGGTTCAATATGTTTTGACTCCGAAATCGCCTTAGGATCCATATGCGCCACACGATTTGCAAGCTCATCAACAGCTATTTGAAGATTGTTCCCAGCCAACATGGCAGCGCCGATTGCCACAAAATATTTTGATTCCTTCGGGAAAATCACTTGTTCCGGGGGAAGTTTTAGGGTTTCAATAAAACGATTTCTGAGGCCTTCTAAAAACGATAATGGTCCTCCTAAAAACGCCACATTCCCTTTTATTGTACGGCCACATGCTAAACCACTAATCGTCTGATTGACCACTGCTTGAAATATAGATGCTGCTATATCTTCAATAGCCGCTCCTTCGTTTATGAGGGGTTGAATATCCGTTTTTGCAAAAACCCCACAACGTGCAGCAATGGGATATATCATTTTGTGATGTGCGGCCGCCAAATCCAATCCAGCGGCATCTGTATTTAAGAGCACTGCCATTTGATCAATAAATGCACCGGTTCCACCAGCGCATGTGCCATTCATCCGTTGCTCAATCGTTTGTCCATAAAACGTAATCTTCGCGTCTTCTCCACCTAGTTCAATGGCAACATCTGTCTTGGGAATCAGGGTTTCAACTGCTCTGCTGCAGGCAACCACTTCTTGTTCAAAAGGTATACCAATTAGTTTTGCCAATGCAAGCCCACCGGATCCGGTAATACATGGGCGAACAACCTCTCCTTTATATTCCTGATTCAGCTGGTTTAACAATTCCGCAACTTTATCAAAAACATTAGACATATGCCGCTCATATTTGCTGTATATTAACTTTTCTTCTTCATCAAGGACAACCAATTTAACTGTGGTTGAGCCAATGTCAATTCCTAATCTCATGTTTCAACTCCAATTTTTTTCACTTAGTTATTATACCATACATTGAATGAATATTGTATGATATAATAACGTAAAAGTGGAAGGAAACGTGTGCATATGGAACAAGTTGAACGCAATTATAAATTTTCTGCAAACTCAAATTTTTTCAAGTTGTTCTGGGTATTTACTGTGTTTAGTTTTCTGGGCACAATAAGCGAAGGATTCTATTGGATTTTTCGTTATGGGCATTTTGCGTGGCGAACCGGCCTTATCTATGGGCCTTTCAGTGAAATCTACGGAATGGCAGCCGTCTTAATGATTCTATTATTAAATCGATATCAACAAAAAAGTCCACTGTTTATATTTATAGCTGCCTACCTAATTTCTGTTAGCTTCGAGTTGGCCAGTAGTTTAATTCAACAATGGATGTTTGGTTATACCTCTTGGGATTATAGTACATCAAAATTTGCCATATTGGGTAGGGCACATTTAATTTATGCCATTCCTTGGGCAGGGTTCGGTGTTCTGCTTATTAAAATTGTTTATCCCTGGATGTGCCGTATATTAAGCAACATTCCCAAGAAAACCGGGGCCGTCATTACGTGGCTCCTGCTAATTTTCATGATCTTGAATATCTTAATCTCGGCTGCGGCTGTATATCGGTACGATCAACGTCAACACAACATCCCCGCTACCCATTTCATTCAACAAGAATTGGACCGTCACTATCCTGATGGATTCTTGGAAAGTCGGTTTGCACGGTTAGATAAAGGAAGAAGTTAGCACCGTAAAAGCAAAGCAAATAACCCTATTCCTAACAAGATTCCACCAACAACGTAAAAAATAATGGTATATGGCGAACTAGTTCCTGCGATTTCTAATATTCCCGTTAATAAACTTCCTGTTGTCAAGGCTGCAATCCCAGCGTTATAAGCATTTGAGAAAACCCTGAACTGATTTGCACTTTTTATTTGAAAGGGAATCTTTCCAAGGATGAAATATACTAAATACCCACCAATCAAAGGATATAAAAACATCCACGTCATGGCATTCGAGGTCACTCCATGACCAAAGAATCCATAGATGTAGTTTACGGCAACTGCCAAAATCGACAGAATGAAGTAAGAAATTCTGTTTTTTCTAATTTTTACTACAAGATCATTTTGATCAATACCCAAAATATACAATATCACTTACCTCCCTTTCTCCTGTGCTTCTTCCATCAGTTGGATTATTTACAACCTCTCCATTGAAATACATAGTGGATGATCCTCCTCCATCAAGATTATATGCAGTAGTACATCCTTCATCTTCAAAAATCTGGGCAAGTTCCACCAACGATAGTCCGGCACTTTCACTGGTCCTCCCATCAGACACAATGACAATATAGTGAAGAGATGATATTTGTCCGATTGCCGTTCTCGGGTTGCTACTCATTGACTGGGATACTTCACTAGATGAGTCTACAACGATTTCGCCATTCTCTATCAAAGCAGGGCCAAATGAAAACACTTGCCACGCATCACTGCTGGTTAAAGATGCCAGACTTGTTTGATTTTCATTGATGATAGAAAAATCTCCGTTCTTGTCTATGAGTAAATCTTCATCGTTGGTGCCAACATCACGGTATGCAATGCCATTTCTCAATACATATCCATCGTCTCGAAAGCCATAATAATCTCCGTTAATAGCGAAAATCGCATCATTGTCCTCTGCAATATTAGAAGCGGTTTCTTTAATATTTCGCCCATATGTATTGCTTGCTAAAGCAGTTTTAAGGTATGAAACATCTGAAACCTGAATATCCGCCACATATATTGTTGTATCGTATTTTTCAATTGTATCAATGGTGATTTTAATGTTACCGTTATCATAACTACTATCTGTGATAACTGCATGGGATTGGTTATTACTGGATTCTTTTGTTGATGATGTCCCGTCTTCCCCAGAAGTAGTATCCACAGCACTAATTGATTTTGGTATAACGAAGGTATTTAATAACACAAAAGCAAAAAAAACAATTAGCATGATAGAAAAAATTGCAGCCCATCTATACGGTTTTGAGAAATAGCTTTTCATCTTTTGCTGATGCTCCTTTTTTTTTGAATATATATCTTTTTTGGATTTGATAGCTAATAAAGAATAATGATCCATCCACAAAAACCTTAATAAACGTCAGGTTTAAAGGCAAGAAACTCAAGGTTGAAACCAGTAGCCAACTCATCAACATCTGGCAGCAGAAAAGAATGAGATAATTTCTTGCTTCTCTGGTATGACTGGCTTTGCTTTTAAATACAAAATGTTTATTCAACATAAAATTTATGCTACCTGACATAAATCGTGCTGTTACTGTGGACAACAAGATGCCTCTTACACCAGATCCGAAAATCAAATGTACAAAGATGGTAAATAATAATATGTCTGTTATGGCAGAAACCAGCGAAGAAAAACTATATTTCAATATATGATAATAAATTGTTACCGAATCTCGGAAGGGTTGAAAATGTGAAGATTGGTTATTTTCCAAATATATAGTTTCAATGGGCACATAAATGATAGGGATCTTTTTCTGCCCTACTTCAAGGAGCAAGTTCATTTCGTATTCATATCTTTCTCCTAAGACATGAAGACAAAGATCCGTATAACATTTTGGAATCCCGCGGAGTCCTGTTTGGGTGTCCGTGCATTTCTGCCCGGTGCTTAATAGAAATACCCACGAGGTAATTCTATTCCCCCATTTACTCTTAAATGGGATATTTTCGTCATGAAAATCCCGAAATCCCAAAATCAGTCCCTTATCGTTATTTTCCAGCACTTCTGCTACTTTTAAAATATCCTCCCAAGCATGTTGTCCGTCAGCATCTGCAGTTACATATCCGATACACTTTGGGTACTTCGTTGATGCAAACTGAATGCCTGTTTTTAGTGCAGCACCCTTACCCATGTTTCGTGGGTGAGTGCAAATTTCGCAATTATGTTGAGTTTTCAATATTTCAAATATGATAGCACTATTTTTTTGGCTTCCGTCATCTATGACTACAACAGGTAATCCGGCATTTTTTAATTTGCCGACTAAAATAATCAATTTTTCATCCGGATTTAACGCGGGTATAATAATAACTGGCTTCATTTTTGCTTCCTTTTCACTGTCTTATGTGTCTTTGTGCTTTCATATTGCATCAACCCACTGAAATATATCTGAAAAAGGATTTTTTGCAAAAAAAGACCTCGCCATTGATATTCGGCGAGGTCTATCAAACTACGATTTACGAAGCAGGCTCTACGATAATGTATATTTGTTCTTGATAGGGTGAAAACCCTTCTTTCCATTGATAGAAAAATCTTTCCAAGGGATAAGCATAATATCCGTCTTGCCAGTGGTCCGACGTGTCATACGGATCAGCAAAAATTAGCATATCATCTCCAATTCCATCAGTGCCATTGGTGTCATACCCAATAATGGCTTGCCAGTGACCGCCCCAGTCAGTCCAATCTACCATAATTGGAATATCTTTTTGGATATATCCGGTTAACCATTTTACAAAATAACTATCCGTTGCCTTATCCACCCATGCATCAGTATCCTCTGAATTTTCGGAAGCATAAAGCGCATTGGAACTAAATGTTGCAGGCTTATCCGCTGCACCTTTGCCATACGGCGCCGATTCAACTATCTTTACTTCCGGAACCGACTTGAAAAGCGCAACCAATCCTTCTAAACTGGTTCCCGTCTCATCATTAGAGTCAGCAGCCACAGCACAGGTTTTCTCCGAATATTTGGTAAATCCAAGGTTATACAAGACACCACTTGCCATGCTAACACCGCATGTCCATTCGGTTGTCTGCAAAATAGGCTTGTATTTCTCAATGATTGTCAGATCCTCATCATCTGACATGTTATAATAATCGTTGATTACGTAATAGCGAGAATTTGCATTATCGCCTGATCCATCATACAAGTCTGCTCCACCGTCTGCATCCATGTCATCACCCGTAATAAATGGTGGTTTCTCAATGGCGCCGGTATCTTTGGTATCGCCGCAACCTTGTGCAACAATCATCAGAAATACCATCATCACCACTAAAATTAGTACACGCGTTTTTCTCATTTTTCTCTCCTTCCATATTAGTATAACTGCCCCTGATTATCCGCTTCCCACCCCAAATCAAAACATAGTAAAATATATATCAATTTTATATTACGCTAACGTAATAAATTATTCAAGAGAAATGGTTATTATATTAAGGATGACAATCAGAAAAATAGTTCTCCCAAGATTGGTGTATTTTCACGCATCAAGTTGAAAATCAAAAACACCGTATAGACAACCAAGAGAACCGCCCCTTGCCATCGTTTGAAATTCCTTTTAGAAAACAAACCAAATGCTATGGCCAACCCTACCATCAGAAGGGTCATTGGTATCTGAAACAACAATATTGTCGAATCGTGTTTTGTTGGAATGGGGTGTACCAAGGAGGAAATGCCAACCACTTGGACCACATTAAGGATATTAGCACCTATGATATTCCCCACACCCAATGTTGACACTTTTTTCTTGATTGAAGTAATGGCAGTAACCAGTTCAGGTAGCGAAGTGCCTAGCGCAGTAAAAGTAATTGCAATAACAATAGATGGCACCCCTAACAATTCAGCAATTTGTATGCCATTCTCAACCAGCAGACTAGACCCTATAATGACTCCGGAGATTCCAACAATAAAATAAATTATTTTTTTAATAATCACACCTTTGGAAACGTCAATATCCCCTTCTTCCTTATCCAATACTGCGCCTTCTGCAATCACAAGGGTATCGGTAGGATCCAGCTTCTCCTCAATGTCATAGGCCGCCTGCCAATTCATCATTGCTTTGGCTTGATAATAATTGCTAAGAAGGTAATAAATGAGTAAACCTACAAATACAACCCCCATGCCTCTTCCTATTTCCCCAAAATACATAGCGGCGAAAAAACACAGCATCATTACGGTTATCAGAAAGAATCCATTGCGGCTATAGGATTTTCGGTTCTCGATAACAGGCCTTGCAAATAGGATAATAAGTCCCATAATAACGCCTGTATTCAAAGCAATGGATCCTAATGCATTCCCAAGAGCCATATCCGTTTCCCCTTTTAGCGAAGCGGCCAACGACACAAAGGTTTCAGGCATGGTAGTACAAATGCTCACAATTGTTGCCCCAATAATGATATATGGGATTTTAAAAACCGTGGCAGTCCAAATCACCGAATCAACAAACCAGTCGCTACCTTTAATAATCATTACAAGCCCTATGCAAAATAACACATAGTACATCCACTGTTCCATCACTTACCTCCTTTGGAAACATTTATATAAACAAAAACGAGACCCTGTATCAAATAGACTCCCCACCCCAGAAGTCAAATCTTGAAAACGAGTATCTCGTTCAACCGATGCAATCGTATTTAATTGAAACTGATTATATCACAATTAATAAGATAGTATTAATTTATTTTCCCATAAATTTCTTGGCAATTTTTAACATCCACAGTTTATGCCTTGTTTTACTATTCATTTCTCCCGTTAATCTTTTGTATTGACTAGATATTTTTTTGAAGTCATCCCGTTGTTTTTCTTCTGCCGGAAAATATTCATTCCATCTTTCAGTCATCTGCTCAAAATCGAACGTAGTAATCGGTTCAATGCCTTCATATAAATCGATTTTTTTCAATTTATTATAGATTGGAATCTCTTTTGATTCTAATTCCACATCGCTGCTATAAATATTCTCAATGCCATTTATATTCAGAAAATCAACGAAGTGGTCAAAGTTCTTTGATTGTACTTTCTCTGGACTTTTGAAGTCCATTTTTTCAATAAGATCCCAAACATTAGTGTTCTTATCCACTTGATTTTCTAATATATATGGAAGTTTATGATAATCAACTAATTCCATCATTCTAGAATCTTTTGCAATAACAATGCTGGGTGTTCCGGCAACTGTTGGAACAATGTTTCCATGTATTCTCGGCCCAATGCTTAAATCTGCGTCGCCGGCAAATTTAATCCATTCAACAGCGTTTAAAAAAAATCTGGCATGGTTTTCCATGTAGGTTGGATGTGTAATATGAGTAGGATATATTAAGGAATTTTCTTTTTTATATGGAGCACCAAGATACATGCATTTTAATTCTCTTGTCATTTGCGGAATATAATAATAATTTGGAAAGATTTCGGTAATATTTGTCATAAATTCCATGACATTTTTATTGGCAAAATAGGTTTGATTCATACAGATTTTCGATTCTCTAGATATCTTCGTATCTCTAATCTTTAAGGTTCGACCTGGAATATACATGGATGGGCAACCAATTGGAGTCTGGACCACATCTTTTGCAAACCCAAGTCTTGATAAATATGCAGAGGTAATCTCCCCGCGAACACCTACCATACTGGATTTTTTTAAGACAGCGCCCACCAAATTTTTTACATCATTATCAAAACTATAAGTATCCTCCATGCTTGCTCCTAAGGGTGCACTAAGCCCAACACCCACCAAATAACATGGAATCTTTAATTTATTTATAAATGATGTCATCTTTTGCATCTGCTTCGTAAAACTAGACCTAAATGCATCTGCTAAAGGAATCATATAGCAATCAAATTTCTCGCTAATTTCGTCAGCTTCTTTTTGTGTCACAAATTCTTTTTCATACTTGCATCTGTCAGGTACGATTTCAATGTCTTCATCTGTTATTATCGCTTTAAGAACCCCAAATGCATAAATTAAATTCCCCGCATTTGTGCCAATGGTATCATCTAAGATGACTTTTGTGGGTGAAAAAACATCAAATGGGGATTGTCCACCTCTAATCAATATTCGTTTCATCTACGTCTCCTCTATATAACCTCTATTTGACCTACTAGCTTTGATTCCTATCTTCAAAAACCATTTTAATCACTCGTTTTGTTGCTTGTCCATCATTTTTAGCAACAAATTTTTCAATAAAACATTTTCGTCTTTCATTCATCATTTCAGGATTCATAATTTTAGATATTAATTGTTCTGAGTTTTGTACTATTGAACCGTATATGTATTCTTCAAAGGGAAAATAAAATCCTCTGTCATCCTTGTACTCATCAAGATCATACACAAAATACACAATCGGCTTTTCCAACAAAGCATAATCGAATATAACAGAGGAATAATCAGTAACCACTAAATCGGAGATAAACAGTAAATCATTTACTTCCCGGTATTCTGACAAATCATATGCAAACCCTGGATACTCGGCTAAGTCCACCCCGCTTTGCCGTCCAATGACAATATTATTATACAATGCCGGATGCCATTTGAAAACTATGACATATTCATCATGAAGTTTTTGATACAATGCTTCAATATCTACCTTGCTAAAATCGTATGATGCATCCTCAACTTTAGTACCCCGATAAGTCGGTGCAAACAAAATTATTTTTTTATCGGCTAATTCTGGGTAGCTACAATAAAACTCTCTTATTTTTTGCTGCTTATATCCATCATCAAAGAAAATGTCTGTTCTTGGTATTCCTGTTGCTTGAATGCGGCTCTCAGGGATGTCAAACGCCTCTGCAAAGCATCTATTGACCTTTTCGCTGCTAGTGATGGCCATCGTATATTTTTTGTATCCGGGGTGAATTCTTTGGATATCCCCTCCTTCACCATGGCGGCTGTGAGCAAATTTTTTAAAGGCACCGGATCCATGCCACAGTTGAATCAGTTGCTGATCCTTTTGCAGGTGAATCAATGCTGTCGCCTCAGAATAGTCATCCAGTAAAATGTATTGGCAACTACCCAAATATTTACACAAAAGCAGCCATTGGTTTAGGCTGCGTCTTTGTCTTCTATCCTCTTTTAATGCCAAATGCTTTACATATCCGTCGCCTAATGCTTCATATACAAATTTAAAGTTTCCACTCAAATCACTTCGTACATCTGACAAAAATAGCACATGATTTCTTTTAAGTTTGGTATGCCGAAAAATACGGTTAAGTATTAAAGAGGCACCATAATAAATCATTTTCTTTATTTTCATATCATCATTCCGGCAACATATCGTTGAACACCAAATCTACAACTCTATCCGTAGATTTTCCATCGGTATACTTGAAATTTTTCTTGATAAACCGATCCAACAACGGATAATCATACTCATCTTTTTTTATTTCCTCTATTAGTTCATCAATAGTAAAAACTATTTTACCAGGGACAATTTCTTTGTATGGTTCATAAAAACCTCTCTCTTTTTCGTAAGTTTCAACATCAAAAGAATAAAAAATCATTGGCTTTCTCAAAAGAGACATTTCATAAATCACCGACGAATAATCAGTTATCAACAAATCCGTTACAAAAAGCAAATCATTGATTTCTCTATATTGGGAAGCATCAATAAAATAATCTTGATACTCCGCTGGGATTGAAAGTTGCTCTGTTACAAACGGATGCATTTTAATAATCATAATCCCATTTATTTCTTTGAGACATTCTCCCATCTTTGGGTAATCTATCATTTGCATGGGGAAATAAGCATTTTTTGCATTTTCTCCCCGGAACGTAGGGGCAAACAGTATCACTTTTTGGGCAGTTTCCAATTGTGGGTATTCTTCCAATATACTTTTGGTTGTGTGTCTTTTATATTCTTCATCAAAGAAAATATCAGTTCTTGCTACCCCAATCGGATAAAATTTACTTTCATCGATTGCAAAAGCCTCTGCATGATGCCGAACCGAATGTTGAGAACTCACAGGTACATGGGTGTAACATTTGTGCACCTTGGTATTAAACTTCGGTGCCCCTTTTTTGTCAAGTCGTTCAAATCCCAAAGTTTTAAATGCACCACAAGCATGCCATAGCTGAATTACTTTTACGTCCTTATCATATTCATTTAAGTAGATTTCCGGTTGATAATCATCCATAAAGATATAATCCGAAATTGCAAGGTGTTTCACAAAGTGAAATTTTTGTCTGAATCCCCTATAGTCCTTAATGCTGGCCTTATAATCAAAAGCAATATCGTATTGTTTATCCATCCCTCTTTCAATCATTTTGTTATAGATGAATAATTCGTTACCACCGATTTCGCTCCTTGAAGAAGAGGTAAACAAAACGCGTTTCCCATTTTTTCGAATCAACTTATTTAATATGATAAAAAGCACGGAAAAAGCCCTATTTCTTAAATAAGAATAAAAAATTCTTATCTGTTTTTTTATAATGCTCAATAGATTTGTTTTGGAAATTGCGACTTGATAATCAACCAAAAGGTAGTATGCTCGCTGAGGCATCATAATTTTGGAGGTTCCATGAAAATAATTGGAACTGTTTTTATCAAATATTGCATCTACCCCATCAGCATAGTTCTGTTCCAAATTAACTTTTTTATAGACAGTATCACTGACCACCAAGGCTTTTTTGCCGCCATCCTTGTATCGCACATATAAAAACCATTTGCCGGAAGTCATGGGATATTCATCAATGGCAGCCAAAGTTGGGATGTACAACCGAACTATGGTTCCTTCAACTGTATCAATTCTTGCTTTTACCTTAATGTTGGTTTTTTGCTCAATTAAGTAAAATTCTTCTATCTCTTCAAGGAGCACTTCCCCCAGTTCACACTCAAATTTGAGAATGGATCTATCAAATCTTATATTTGTTAATACGACTTCGTTCATTTTTTCCAACCTATCACTTTACGTTTCGCATCAATTATTTCTTTTGTTGATTCTTCTCCTTTTTTAAAAAGGCTGGATGATCCTGCCACAAACACATCGGCTCCTGCTTCATACAATTTTTGGGCATTTTCAATTGAGATATTCCCATCCACCTCAATTTTAATGTCGTCGCGACCCAAAGATATAAGATGTTCTTTCAATTCTTTCACCTTTCCAATGGTTTCAGGGATCAACTTTCTTCCGGAAAATCCAGGCGTAATTGTCATCACCAACACCCCATGCAAGTTATCTAGATATGGGTCCACCACTCGAAAATCTGTTTCAGGGTTTATTGCAATATATGAATTGGCACCTAATCTTTCCAGGTAATTCAAACACGCTTCAATTTGATCGTTCCCCTCATAGTGAAATGCGGCCTGATCTTCTTCCCGAATATCGAACCATGACATTGTTTCCAATGGGTCATTAACCAAAAAATGATAATCAAAGGGAATGTCTGTAATTCTTCTAAGACTTCTAACATAGTCTGTGCCTAAGGCAAGGTTTGGCACAAAGCTCCCATCCATAATATCAATGTGAAGAAATTCCAACTCAGCTTCTTTAAACTCTGCCAAATAGTAAAATATTTTATCCAATCCTGCACACATCATTGATGCAGAAATTTCACCTTTCTTCATGTTAGTCCTCCGTTATTTTCCCATGGTAAACATAATCTTCGCTTTTGATGTTGTATGATCGCGTAGATAATCAAAAGCTTGTTTGTGTTCCTCTAATTTATATGTTTTTGAAATTAATTTTTGAAAAGGAAACCGTTCTTCTTCCATGAGCCCAAGCACAGTCTTCCAGTCATTTTTTTCTTCATTGAAATTTGAATTCCAAGTTCCTTTCAACGTCAACTGCCACCTTAGAATTTTCCAATAGGCATCTCTTGCCATGGTCATATCTCCTTTTGGGTTTCCCGTCATCACAACGACTCCACCAATTTTGGTGCTCATGATGGCATCTTCAAGGGAAGCATTAGAGCCCACAGCCTCAAAGGTAACATCCATTCGCATGCCATCCGTTACAGCCTCCACTGTGTTTTTTAGCTGGCTAACTTCTATGGTATGAAATCCAAATTCTGAGACAAAATCCAGACTTTCTTTTCTTCGTCCGCAGACATAAACTTCTGCCCCCTTCAGTTTCGCAAAAGCACCAATCAAAATGCCGATAGTTCCGGTTCCAATAATCGCAACCTTGTCTCCTCTTTTGACATTGCCAATATCCACTGCATGGTGAGCAACCGCTGCCGGTTCAGCTAGGGCGGCAACTTCAAAAGGAACATTATCTTTAAACAAAACTAAATTCCATGTGGGTACTGCCAGATATTCTGCAAAGGCCCCATCATTCCTTGACCCAAAGTATTTATAATTTGAACATAAAGCATACACCTTTTCTTGACAAGCCTCACAACGATTGCACGGCAGTAGGGGAAACACTGTTGCTCTTCGACCAATGAGAGAAGTATCTACACCAGGTGCAACGTCAACAATCTCCCCTGAGAATTCATGGCCGGGGATTGTGGGGAAGTGGTAGGTACCGGTTGTAAAAACTCTATCCACATCACTGGAGCAAATGCCACATGCCCTAATTTTTAGGAGCACTTCATTTTCGCCTAAAATTGGAGCCGCCACATCTTCGTAAACCAGTTCCGCAATATTATGTAAATTGAGGGCCTTCATGAATCAATCCTTCCTGTTTCTCGCTATCGACTCAGCTCGTTCCAAGTCTTCAATAGTTGTTATTTTAAAATTCATTCCATCTCCTGGAATTAAATGAATGGGTTCATTATTAAAAGTACATACCTGAGACGTTCCGGTCATATTCATTTTTTGTTCATCCGTCAAAAGGTCAACAAGTTTTAAAAAATGCTGCAGCCGAAAAGAATCCGGAGCCTGACCATGAAAAATTGTTGCCCGATCCGGGATTGCATCCACCACGTCTCCGCAATGAGACACCAGCATTGTGTCTGAAGCTGGGATACCAGCCACAGTCGCATTATATTTACGGGAATATACAATGCTATCCCTAAGAATCTTTGGAGTAACAAAAGGTCTTACCGCATCGTGAAAGATAACTACATCGTCAGGCGCAATGGTATTGTTGGAAACAATAAAATTTGTAGCATTCAGCAAAGTATCTATTCTTTCTTTCCCACCGTTGACAATATTGCACTTTTTTAGTTCTTCTCTACTGAGATATTTAGCAAGAAGTTCTGTAACATATGCCATATAATCTTTACTTACTGCAATATATATTTTATCGATTTCTTCAACTTTCAACATTGATTTGATTGTATATATTATGATTGGCACATTACAGATTTCTATGTACTGCTTGGGAATATCAGCCCCCACTCTTTTGCCAATCCCTCCTGCCAGGATTACTCCGTGCACCATTTGTTTCTATCTCCTTTTACATTTTTCGAGAAATGAAATCCGCAATATTTTCCGCGCAATTTCCGTTAATTTCAATATATTTTGAAGCAAACTGTTGAATTTTTTTTAAATCGTATTGTCCATTTTCTATGGCTGACATTACTTCCCTGCTATTTTCAGATACGACACAAAAATCTTCTTCTTTGACATCAATGTAAAATCCTCTGGCGTCATCATATTGGTTCACGTTGGGTCTATAAATAAAAATAGGCTTTCCCGCAACTGCCGATTCAAATATGAACGCTGAATAATCTGATATCACATAATCTGCCACAGCCAGCATTTCTAAAGACGGAAATTTTTTCGTAATGATTGCCTTCTCACTCTTTATCGCCATCCTTGACAATGGATGAGGTACAATAATTAAATTATATTTAGAATAATCCGTCTGTGCAATGATTTCCGCAATGTAGTCAATGGCACCGTTTTGAATTTTCACGAATGTTGGAGAATACAGGATATTCTTTTTCTGGCTTAGTTGGGGATATTCCTCAAAAATGCGATTCCGCATTTTAGTCCGTTCTTCACTATCTTCAGTTAGTCTCTTTATTTTATCAACTCTAGGCAGTGGCATTACAATCATTTTATCTTTTTGCGTAAGATAAGCTCCTTCAAGATGTTCTTTGCAAATTTCACTACTCACAAAAATATAATCGTAGTTTTTATGGACGTTCATAGCTTTGGCAAAGGCTTTAGAGTACCCTTCTTCTTTCCCTAAAATGCTTCCGCCAAATTTTTTCATAGCGCCCATTGCGTGCCACATTTGAATCACAACTAACCCCGGTTTATGTTTCAAGATACTTACACTAATACAATACCCGTCCAACACAACAATTTTCGAAGTCGCCAAAGCACGCATTTGAGGCCCTATCATATGAAACAAGTAGGAAATACTATTGAAAATTCCCGGCTTTAGTGTTTTGGTTAAAAGTACTGATTTTATATGATGTCTTTTCTCCAGTTGGGAAACCACCATCAAAATATCTTCCGATGGTACATCAGACTGCCTACTGATGAAAGCGACTTTCTCTTCAGTTGCAGCTTTTTTATGGAAAAAATATATTATGCTTAATAATATTTTACCAAAATCAATAATAATTACTTTTAGTTTTTCCATAAATTCCTTGGTTCTCAAATCCACTATTTGTAATAACAACAAAATTGTTTCTCAAACTTGCAAATATTCATTTTGACAGCAATTTCAGCCTCTGGAAGCCATATGCTTCTTTTGTTAATATCTTCCCATATAACCCTGTAAAAAACCTGAAAATACAACGTCCCTATGACACAGTAAAAAAACGTCGATCCGCCAACGTTCAAAAGAATTATACCACAAAACACAGTTAGAAAATAGTATGCTTTTTTGATTGCGGCAGAAACCAATTCCTTATATTTCAATTTAATTCCTGATTAAATTCTCTCATCAAACGTAGCATTCCTCTAAAATATCATATTCGGGAATTAATTCAATCACATTGCCATTTTGGTCCATCACAGCAAATAACCATTTCCCTCGGATGGTTGGCGGAATGTCCAAAGAGATTTTTCTCTTATCTAAAAGCACATCACCAGTAAACGTCGGCTGAAAATATTCCCCAGCGTCCATATCCTCAAAAGGCAAAAATATTTGACTATCTACCCATACCCCAATTCTGTAATGGCTTCCCAAAAAGAACAAGTCACACACTCCTTGAATATGCACTCCATCTGCTCCAGCTTTTATGCCATGCAACAGCAATCTTCCTTTCGATCTGAAGTTTACGACTCTGGTATTTTTGTAGTATAGCATCCCCTTATTGAAGAAAGATTCATCACAGATATTTTTTCCGTATTTCATCCTATAGACAAAGTGTTTCATCACTAGATTAATGTTTTTTTGCTTGTAAATAATGAGATCATCAATTTGTTGAATCAGGCGAATGACAAGTTGGGAATATACATTTCTCTCTTCCGCAGTAAGAATTTCAATGCCCCTGCCCTTTAGGTGCCATTGCAATACATACATCACAGAATATTGAACAAAATTGGGAATCGTTCCATACTTTTCCCTCCCGTTGTGTAAATATTGCTCCAGAAAAAATCTTGGCATGTCCAAAAACCGTGATTTTTCACCTTTGTCAGTACTAATCAGTGAGCTTTGATCCTGCCGTTTCCGGTAGTTGTAGATAGCAGATTTCAAAACCCCATATCTGGGGTTATTAATTAGTATATTCCCAATAAGACAGGCATCCTCATAGGTGCGAAGTCTCTCATCAAACCGGTAATTTGCCAAAGTTTCAGTTTTGAAAATGCAGTTTCCACCGCTGAGTATGATTTTGTCGTACTCCTTAGTTAAATCGACAATATAATCTCCTGAATACTTCCAATCCAAAGGATGAGAAAACCCCTCTTTCCCTTCAAAATATCGAAATCGGCACGCAACCATATCAATAAAATCATAGTTCACATCAAAAAATTTACACCCTAATTCAAGGGCATCCAAATCCCATATGTCGTCTGAACTGAAAAAATTAGTGTATTTTCCTTGTATCAAATCAAACGCCATATTACATGCGCTGGAAACTCCACCGTTTTCTTTATATTTATATAAGATGTTCTTTGGATATTTTTTTTGGTACGCCAAACAGATTTGTTGACTTTGATCTGTACTTCCATCATCAATTAAAATTATTTGAATATTCTTTTTGAATCCCAAACTTTGAAAAACAATGGAATCCAAACAAGTTTTTAGATACTTTTCAGTATTATATATGGGGACAACTACTGTAATCAGAAATTTATTATTTTTGGTTTCCAACATCTATTTCTCCCGGCAAACAAGAACTGCAAAAATCACTGCATAAGTTTAAAGAATTATACTGCAAAACATTCTATGTGGCAAGTTCCTTTTCCTATCGTTTCTCCCACTATTTTGTTGGCCACTATCACTTCAGCAGTTACAGCAGATTTCATTCCAAAATTTATTTTGGAATGGGACCGATTTTTAGTTTTACTTAAATAATGCTATTCCCCTTAGTGACTATCGGCAAATTGCAGTTCTGGGAATTATTGTTGCTTTTGCAGGGTCTCTTTTTGTGGTGGAATCTTTTTTCCCCTTCTTGTCCTCGGTTCTCTAATTGGTGGGCTCTTTGGTAACGCGGCAACTATTATCGGAGGAGTCAATCCTGATTTGTTTTATAACTTTGTTGTTTTGGCTATGGCCGGTTTTTTCACCGCCATCATGGAAAAGTTATTACGCCCAGTGGTTTTCAATTTTTTGTTATGAACACCGGACGTGGCGACGATGAACCGTAAAGTAAAATAGGAGATTTAGGTGTTTGGACCTGTTTTATTGTAACGCAAAAGCCCACCCAATTAAGGCGGACTTTCGATCTGTCGATAATATGCAACTTTCAATATCAACCGTACTATTATCGTCTGTCTAATCTTAAAATAATCTAATCATTGGCCACATAAATCATGGATAATAATATGAAACAAGTGGCTCAAGGATTTGGCGTTGTGCACCCTTCGGATCTTTCATCATTGTCATTGTGCTATCGTTGCCAATCATCATCGTATTGCGGTCGGACGCATTATATGGCAGCCATTCCACGCTATCTGTGCTGGGATCTCCGGTTTTGGCAAAATTTACCCAGGCAGCGCAGATATTGTCGGCCAGTTTGAGATCAATCTCGCCGCAAAAGTCTGTTTCAGACGGATTATGAAAAACGTATGCAAGCTCCGATGCATGACAAGCGCCAAAGAAATCATAATTCGTCGCCTCTTTGCCAAAGTAATACATATATGTCTTGCCACCTGCAGAAGCATGATTGTAGGCTGTTGTGATTGCAGGCAATCTGAATCCCAGTTCATTGGCAATTTCGGTTCTTTTCTTATCAAATGTCATCTTCTCGCCAAACAACGCCAAGCACTTTTTGACTGCTTTTGGTTCAAATTCCATTGCTTTCGCATAATGTGAGCCAATTTGACCATATGTAGTGTCGTTTAAGTTTAAATCTTTGGCATATGCCAATTCTTCTGGGGTAAGTTCCGGAATGGGTTTGTTGATCATCTCTCCAATCCAGTAATTCCATTCGTCTGCGTTTGTGCCAATTAAAACATCAACGTCCTTGCTGGCGCCATTGAGCAGCTCTTTATAGGGATCTTCCGGAATGATACTGCCATCGCCTCTCATGGGCATCCCATATAGGTCGCATAACGTATATCCATCTTTATCCGGGGTAGTGTAAATTGAAATCATTTTTTCTTCCGGTATATTGATTAAGTCCTCCATTGTTTTGGCCCCTGTAATTTCCATTAAAGTGCCAATTTGATTTCTTTCTTCAAATGTTTTCTTTGGAAAGGTAAAATTTTCGCTACCACTTTCAGCAATGGCACGATTGAATAAACCTTTTGCTTCTTTGACTACGAGTAGATTTGATACAAGGCCACCGCCTGCTGATTCGCCAAAGATTGTGATGTTGTTCGGATCACCGCCAAATGCTTCGGCGTTTTGTTTCACCCACTTCAAACCTTGAATCAAGTCCAGTACGCCAAGATACGTTGTGTTCGTGTAATCTTCACCGCCCGGCACCTTGCTGAAATCCGCAAACCCAAACATACCAACTCTGTAATTGCAACTCACAACGATGACATCATTGTGTTCAGCTACGATGAATTGTCCATCATATAGAGGATCTGCGGTGCCGCCCCATCCATATCCTCCGCCATGAATATAAAACATGATAGGTTTGTTTTTTGTTTTCAAATCACTAGTCCAAACGTTAAGTGTGAGACAATCTTCACTTATTCCCTGTGGGTTTTCATAACTGGCAGGTTCTGAATGCCAGGTAGATTGTACTGAAGTGGGGCCAAATTTCTTTGCATCAAATGTCCCATCACTTTTCTCAACAGCAACCGGAGCCTTCCATCGCAACTTACCGGTTGGCGGTTTCGCATATGGAATTCCTTTAAATGATATAACATCCGTCTCCTTTTCAATTTGTCCCACAAATTTACCGTTAAAACACTTTGCCGTCGTGTCATCTTTTGTGGAGCCAAATCCGCAGCCTGCCAATGAAATTGCAAACACAGTTATGATTGCAACCATTATCGACAGTTTTTTTGTTTTCCTCATTTTTCTCCTCCTTTTTGAACTCATACTCACGTTTTCACATGCTTTGCATGCAAATAAATAATAGCCTTTGACCAATGTCAAGACTATTACTCCTTTGGATTATTTTTAATATTTTTTTGATAAAATCTAATTACCCGTTAGTATTATTTTCGTTATTTTTTAGGTTTATAAGATAAACTATTTCCATTCGACTATTCACTCCGGTTTTTTCATAAATGTTCTGAACGTGTTTCTTTACAGTATTCGGTGAGATATTTAGGGCTGTAGCAATTTCCGGATTGTGCATACCTTTGTACAACAAAGTCAATACCTCACATTCTCGCACAGTTAATTGATGCAGCGCAGCGGTTACAAGTATTGGGTTGTCGGATTCTTTTAAATCCGGACTACGAAAGAACAACGGGCTGAAGTCCTCTTTGAAAACAAATAGAAACGATAACAACGATATGATTAGTATATAGATCCCTGTAAAGTCGGTTGATTCTGATTGCCATCCTGAATTATATTCACTTGTATATAATGCATTCATTGATACGGTGTAGATGGTTCCTCCAATAATGATAATCAGTGATGTTATGCCAACATATAATCTTTGTAGTTTTGTATGAATATCCCGCATGAAATTAATTATATTTATTATAAGCATAATAGCGATACCGACAAACAAAACGCCCCAACACGTTACAAGAAACCTGCCTAATATACTTGATACATGGTAATACTCATCCATAAAAAACCCGGCCACTACAATTCCAATTATGCAATAGAGTGTGCTAACCACAATGTCTATGATAAAAATGTGGTTGTTGTTTTTATTGGATAATGCTTTGATTACCACAAACCATAAGACATACTGCACCCCATGACACAAGTAGTCGATGGACCTAAACCAACTATTTACAGAAATAATATTTAACATCCTATCAGAATAATAGAGGCTAAAATTAACTAAGCAAATTACAAGAATAGCAAAAGAAAACCACATAATAGAAATGGTTTTCTCCGATTGACACTTTTTCCCTTTTATTAATAATAAAATGATAACAGTGATTTCCATTTGCGCTGCGAATATGGCAATCAAGTATTCCAAAAATACAGTTGTTGTATACATTTTTCTCCTTTCATGTCATGCGCAAGTTGCTATGATTATACTCCTGCATCCAAATATCAGTCAATATCTTAACCACATTCAAAAGTATAGAAGATCTTTCCACTAAAATGAACAAGTCTAATGAAATAACACCATTTTGGACTTGTTCACTATTTAACATGTTTGGTTTTTAAAAACGTTGATTTCTCAACGTTTTTATTTTTCTTATTCAATAATATGTTTTGGGCAAGCCTATAAGCCGGGTTCTGTATTCGACAATCATCTATCTAGGCCTGTCATTGCTGACACGCTCAAGCGACCTACCTTCCGGGAGGTGGCGGGCAACCACCCTTGGCCCCTCTTTGGTCTTGCTCCAGGTGGGGTTTACACGGCCGACATGTCTCCATGTCGCCGGTGAGCTCTTACCTCACCATTTCAACCTTACCACGGCATTACCCGTTTCGGCGGAATGTTTCTGTTGCACTTTCCCTATAGTTACCTACGCCGGACGTTATCCGGCACCCTTGCCCTATGGAGCCCGGACTTTCCTCGTGCCGAAGCACGCGACTGTCTGGCTTACCCAAAACATTGTAAATATACCATCTTACAGGTGATTAATCAAGCCTTTCCCACTTCCAAAAGGATTTACATCATTGCTGGAAATGTGTATTTCCAGATTATCGTCCACTAATCCTGACAGGGTTTTTGCAAAATCTTGGGCAAAATGTTTTTCCGTCCCAAAGTGTCCCGGATCGATCAAGGTCATTCCCGCTTCTTTTGCGTCAAGGGCCATATGATATTTCACATCTCCCGTAATATAAGTATCACATCCCAATGCAACAAGATCTTTCCAATAATCTCCGCCGCTACCGGCGCACAATGCGATTTTACTGGCAAATCCCTTATTTCCCATGACCAGTCGGAGTTCTTCGTTGGGGATGGCGAGACGGTCAGAAATCAGCCTGCAAAGGGCATCTGTTGCTATGGGGGCATCAGGTTCTGCCATTAGAACACTACAATCCATTCTGGCGTCAGGAGTCATCCCGTGTATCGGTCTTCCTTTTATTCCCAGACGTTTCCCCATCATTACCGTATTGCCAAAAGACCCTTTGTCGTAGGTCATATGGGCTGAATACACAGAAATCCCGGCTTGAATCAACTCATGTATCTTATTCCCCAAGACCGAGTCTGCATCTATGGATTTCATGGAATCAAAAATCAACGGATGATGACTGACAATCATATCCGCGCCAATGCCAATGGCTTCCTTCAGTGTTGGCTCTGTCACATCAAGACAAACTAATATTTTTTGTACATTTTCCTTGCCACTATATATTTGAATGCCGCTATTATCCCACGGTTCTGCCAATTCAGGTGGTGCAATTGCCTCAATCCTGTGAATAAACTCCTTATACTCCATATCTTTCTCCCCTACTGTTTTGAAATTCTTGTATATATGAAATCCGTTGTTTCAAATCAATGAGACGTTCCTGTTTTGGGTTCGTCCCCTCACCATAAGCCCAAAAAATCCTTTGTTCTTTTTCGAGTTTTCGATTCAGGTATTCTTCTGTCAAAGGGGAATCCAAAGAAATATACCAAGGAGGGATTTCCCATTGAATATTTTTTGAAAAAGAGGAAGTCACCTCCGGAAATTTCTTGAACAGTGAATCTTGGTTGTCCCTTGAAACCGCTACTAGGATTTCACAAATATTTTTCCCTTCCCGAACCAGCGTTTCAGTTTTCAAAGCAAACCCGTTTTTGTGTAGCCAGTATCTTAGGACTTCAGGATGGTTGCGCGGTTGAAAAACGAACTTTTTGAAGGACTTGGATTTTTCTCTGTCCCCATCCAAAATCTCTGTCATTAGGATTCCGCCCATCCCGGCAATGACCACCACATCCACTTCTCCCGGGGCCAGGGCGTTTAAACCGTCTCCAACCCGATAATCGCCTGGATCAATCCCCTCCACAGCTTCTCCATGGGATTTTGCTCTGGAAAGTGCCTTTTCGCTTACATCTATCATAATGGCTCTGGGAGAAATATTACGACAATACAAGGATATCGGCAAAAAACCATGGTCGGTTCCAATGTCGGCCATGGTTTCACCCAGTGTGATTTGTTGAGCCAGTGCTTCCAATCTGCCGGTTAACATCATCATCCTCTTTACTCTAAATAATCCTTTAATTTTTTACTTCTGCTTGGATGGCGAAGTTTCCGCAAAGCTTTTGCTTCGATCTGTCGAATCCGTTCCCGGGTAACGTCAAACTTCTTCCCAACTTCCTCCAAGGTTCGGGCCCGTCCGTCTTCTAGGCCGAATCGAAGTTTCAGCACTTTTTGTTCTCGATCTGTCAACGTATCTAATACTTCTACTAATTGTTCTTTCAACATGGAAAAAGCTGCTGCTTCCGCCGGTGCCGGAACATCTTCATCAGGGATAAAATCTCCCAAATGACTATCTTCTTCCTCTCCAATGGGGGTCTCTAAGGAGACCGGTTCCTGGGCAATTTTAAGGATTTCTCGGACTTTTTCTTCTGTAATATCCATTTCCACAGCAATTTCTTCCGGGGTCGGCTCTCTCCCATATTCCTGTAGCAATTGGCGAGAAACCCTCATAAGTTTGTTGATGGTTTCTACCATATGAACGGGAATCCGGATGGTTCTTGCCTGGTCCGCTATGGATCTGGTGATGGCCTGACGAATCCACCAAGTCGCGTAGGTGCTGAACTTGTATCCTTTTCTCCAGTCAAATTTATCAACAGCCTTAATCAACCCCATGTTTCCTTCTTGAATCAAGTCAAGAAACAACATGCCTCGGCCCACATAACGCTTGGCAATACTTACCACCAGTCGCAAGTTGGCTTCACATAGAATTTGCTTAACTCCCTCTTCTCCGGCTTCCATTCTTTTGGCCAAGTCAATTTCTTCTTCTGCAGTCAACAATGGTACCTTGCCGATTTCCTTCAGGTACATGCGTACCGGATCGTCGACGGCAACTGATTTCGGCACAATGGCTTCCAAGCTAACTTCCCGCTCTCCCAGTTCACCTATTTCAAGTTCCACTTCCGGGATGACTTCTTCTGCCTCGAATTCAGCTTCAATGTCTTTTAGAATAAAATCGTCCGGCGTCTCCTCTGAGACAATTTCAATGCCCCGTCCCATCAGATCTTCATAAATCTCTTCCATTTCGTCTTTGTCTAATTCGGAGTTTTCCAGATGCTTTCCGATTTCGGCATAAGAAAGTTTTTTGGCCGTTGCCTTCTCTATTAGTTCATGAACGAATTCATTTTTTTTATGTTGGCTATCGTCACTATACATACTTTTTCGTTCCCCCCAGCTTCTTCTGCTGTATTTCCATTAACTCTTCTGTCAATTCCCTGATTTCATCCGGGTTTTCCTTTTCATCAGCCAAGGAAATCCGCAAAATAATCTCTTGTTGTCTTTTCGTCAAAATTTCTTCTTCATACGTTTTCACGCACTCAGAAAATATAATTTCTTCTTTGCCGGCTAACAGGATATTCTCCACAATGCTTTGCAACACATTTTGCTCTTCCGGTTCCAGTTGTTCTCTCACCCGTTCAGGGTGCAATTCCAGGTCACTGTTTATCATTTTTTTGAGAACCTGATAGATATTCTTTCCCTGATTGCTTGAGAACATCTCCACATAAGGTTCAAATTTCTCCAAATATCCACTGTCTGTTAAAATCAATTTGATGGCGTTTTGCTCCAACTTGCTCAACATTGGGTTATCAACGGGGGACAATTCCCGATTCCCCGAGGAATATGCCTTGTCCTGATATTCTCTCCCCAGTTCGGCTCGAATAGCTCCTTCTGAAATACCCGTCTCCACCGCTATCTTTTGGGTGTACAAATCGGCCTCCATGGGACTTAAACTGCGAAGAATCGAGACAGCATCTCTTAAAAAATGTAAACGATCTTCTGTTCGGGACATATCCATGCCAAACCGTGCCAAATCCAATTTGTAATCTGCATAAGGACGTGCACCTTTAACTAATTGTTGAAAAGAGGTTTTGCCGTGTTTCTTTATGTAGTCATCTGGATCTTTTCCATCTGGGATGGACAACACTTTGATACGAAAGTTCTCTTTATGCAAAATTTCCATCCCTCGAAGAGTGGCATTTTTCCCTGCTTCATCTGCGTCATAAGACAAAAGAACTTGATTGGTGTATCGCTTCAGCAACTTGGCCTGGTTTTCTGTGAGGGCAGTCCCCAGAGAGGCGGCCACATTTCTGACGCCATGCTGATACAATGAAATCACATCCATATAACCTTCTACCATGATTCCATATCCGCTTTTGCTGATTTCTTGTTTTGTCAAATTTAAGCCATACAGGTTGTTCTTTTTCAGAAATATAGAAGATTCAGATGAGTTCAGGTACTTGGGCATATCTTCGCCTAAAGATCTTCCCCCAAAACCGATGACCTTCCCCCCTGTGCTAATAATGGGAAAAACAACACGGTTCCTCAACTTATCATAGTATTTACCCTTTGACTCGGATATCAATCCCAAATCCAAAAGAATCTCTACTTCATAACCTTTGGATTTCAAATGCTGAAACAAACTATCCCAATCTCCGTCCGCATAACCGATGCCAAACTGATTCAAAACTTCAGGCTCAATCCCTCTGTTCTTCATGTATACCGCGGCAGGATTGGGTTTTTCACGAAATGCCTTGTAGTAAAAGGTTGCAGCTTCCCGATTAATCTGATATTGAATGTCCTTTTTTTCGGATTTCTTGAAATCAGTCTCAATAACAACCCCACATTCGTCTGCAAGTTTTTCAACTGCCTGGCTAAATTCCATATTGTAGTATTTCTGCATAAACTCGATGGCATCTCCGGTGGCACCGCAACCAAAGCATGTGAATATCTGTTTTGCCTCAGAAACAACAAAAGAAGGTGACTTTTCATTGTGAAACGGACAAAGTCCTTTATAGTTGCTGCCGGTTCGCTTCAGAGGAACCACCCGGCCAACAATATCAACAATGTTGCACCTGCTTTTTATCTCTTCTATGGTATTGTCTCGAATGGATCCGCTCACCGTGCCCCCCTGTAATAATTCTACAAGGTACATATTCGACACTGTTGTGGATATTCCTTTTTTTTATTTACAATTACCCAAATATATTTCTGTAAGTGGTAATTGCATACCGATCTGTCATGCTGGCAATATAATCTTTTACCACTTCCTCGATTCCATCCTCGCCTATTAGTTTTTTCATATCCTGTGGCAATTGAGCTCCATGAGAAATATAATATTGGTAGAGAGAGGTAATAACTTTCTCTCCCATCTCGGTTTCTTCATCTCGTTTCACGTCACGACTCATATACACCCGTCGAAACATAAAGTCCCTCAATGCATCCATTTGAAATTTAATTTCTTCGCTTTGGGCAATCTTATTCATCCCATCATTGGTATCAATCATATCCCTGACCATAGTGTCAATTCTTGTTCTATGATCCTTCCCTAAGGATTCTATGCAACCCTTTGGCAAGTCGGATGGTTTCAGCACCCCACTTCGAATGGCATCGTCAATGTCATGATTTATATATGCAATCCGATCAGATATTTTAACCACTTGCCCTTCCAATGTGCCGGGAGTTGTGGGCCCAGTGTGGTTTAAAATACCGTCACGCACTTCAGCCGTAAGGTTTAGCCCTCGTTTCCCGTAATCCCCTTCCAGCACGTCAACTACTCGAAGACTTTGAATATTATGATAGAAACCTCCCGGATGAAGTTGATTCAGAACTTGTTCCCCCAAATGACCAAATGGGGTATGTCCCAAATCATGTCCCATGGATATGGCCTCACCTAAGTCTTCATTCAGCCCCAAAGCGCGACAGATGGTTCGAGAAATTTGTGATACCTCAATGGTATGGGTGAGTCTTGTTCGATAGTGATCTCCCTCCGGAGCCAGAAACACTTGGGTCTTATGCATTAACCGCCGAAAGGCTTTGGAATGAACAATTCGATCCCGATCTCGCTGAAAATCTGTTCGAATATTACATTTCTCTTCCCATACAAGTCTTCCTTTTGAATCTGCCGACTTACAGGCGAATTCAGAAAGGAATTGATATTCTCTTATTTCTTGATCTTGTCTTGTAATCATACCGTTCCTACTGTTACACTTCTACATGATTAACCGCTTTTGCGGATATGTTAAACAAAAAATTGTATTACCCAACAGGCGGCGCCTCCAAATATCATGGCAACCGGAATTGTCAAAATCCATGCTTTCAGAATCTCTCCTGCCAAACTCCATTTTACAGCAGAAAGTCTTTTTGCACTACCGGCCCCCATAACTGAGGCAGTCATTACTTGTGTAGTGCTGACCGGTGCCCCTAGCAAGGATGCCGATTCAAGGACAATGGCTGCCGATGTTTGGGCTGCAAAACCACTGGCTGGTTGAAGTTTTGTTACTTTGGAGCCCATGGTTTTCATGATTCTCCAACCACCTATGGAAGTACCCATTGCCATTGTTGTAGCGCAAGCAATCTTAACCCAAAGGGGAACCCCTGCATTGGCACTGAGCATTCCACCGGATACCAATGCCAAGGTGATAATGCCCATGGTTTTTTGAGCATCATTGTTGCCATGAGAATATGCCACCAGGGCAGCGGAGAGAAGTTGTAGTTTTAAAAATATCTTATTTACTTTACTTTGAGGCCATCGACCACATAACTGATATATCCCATTCATCATAAAAAACCCAACTACTAAACCAATAATCGGTGATGCAAACAGGGGTATAATCACTTTTACAAGCACAGCATGAAACTGAATACTTTTGAGGGTAGATGTATATACAGCAGTTGCACCCATAAGGGATCCTATTAAAGCATGGGATGAACTGCTGGGTATTCCCTTCCACCAAACAATCAAGTTCCACATGATAGCTCCAATTAGTGCGGCCAAAATAACGTATTGTTCCAAGGGAACATTCACCAAACTTTTGGAAATCGTTCCTGCGACTCTTTCACTTACCAATGCCCCGGCGAAATTCATTACTGCGGCCAACAAAATAGCCCTTCCCGGTGTTAGGGCCTTGGTATATACAGATGTTGCAATTGCATTGGCCGTATCATTAAAGCCATTAATAAATTCAAAAAGAAAAGCAAATAAAACAACACTTAACAAAACCGAACTAAACATAATGAATGCGCACTCTCCCGCTATGATTCAGGTCCATTCAACAATAAGAATAAATGGTCCGATGCAGGGCCACTTGATATTAATAAGGTAATGCTACATGAAAAATCCAATCATCCAACATGCCATTGCACCTAAAAGCATGGAAACCGGCAATGTCAATACCCAAGCTTTGGCAATATCTCCTGCCAAACCCCATTTTACAGCAGAAGTCCTTTTGGCACTACCAGCACCCATGACAGAGGCGGTAATGACTTGGGTTGTGCTGATTGGTGCCCCTAAAAACGATGCGGCTTCAATGACAATAGCAGCAGAGGTCTGGGCGGCAAAACCACTGGCAGGTTGAAGCTTTGTTACTTTGGAGCCCATGGTTTTCATGATTTTCCATCCGCCTATGGATGTTCCCAACGCCATGGTCATGGCGCAAGTAATTTTGACCCACAGTGGAACTCCCGCATCAGCACTGAGCATTCCGCCGGAAACCAGCGCCAATGTGATAATCCCCATGGTTTTTTGAGCATCATTGTTCCCATGAGAGTATGCCACCAGGGCAGCCGATAACACTTGTAATTTTAGGAATGTTTTATTTACGTGATTTTGGGACCATCGAACGCAAAGACGAAAGATGAGCGACATAATCAAGTATCCCATTATCACGCCCACAATCGGTGAGGCAAAAAGTGGTATCACAACTTTTTCTACAATTCCGCCCACCTGAATGCTTGAAGCACTATGAGTGTATACGATGGTAGCCCCTACTAAAGAACCTATCAAGGCATGAGAAGAGCTACTGGGAATTCCTCTCCACCAAGTTAATAGATTCCAAATAATTGCCCCAATCAAGGCCGCAAGAATGACATATTGCTCCAAATGGACGGAAACCAAACCCTTTGAAATCGTTCCCGCTACCCGTTCGCTGACCAGAGCGCCTACAAAATTCATTACGGCAGCCAGCATAATGGCTCTGCCGGGGGTCAAGGCCTTTGTATAAACTGAGGTTGCAATGGCATTGGCAGTATCATGAAAACCATTGATAAACTCAAATAAAAATGCAAAGACGATGACAAAAATCAATATTATATCAAGCATATTTCATTATCACTCCCTCGATGATGTTGGCAACATTCTCGCAGGAGTCAATGCCATCCTCCAACATTTCAAAAATTTGTTTCCATTTGATAATTTCAATGGCATCTTTTTCTTCTCTGAAAAGCGTGGCCATTGCCCTTCTGAAAATCAAATCTCCTTCGTTTTCCAGTCTGTTTACTTCAATAATTTGTTCTCTGACAATGGAGTTCTTATTAATCTCATGCAAATGCTTAAAGACAACTTGTAACTCACGAATAGATTGAAGCATAATATCGGACAACTGAACCGCCTCGGGTCTCATCGCTTTTACGTCAAAAAGCAATAATCGGTTGCCGATTTCTTCCAGGCTATCTACGATTTCGTCCATGTCTCTGGTGATTTCGTAAATGTCTTCCCGGTCAAAAGGTGTAATGAAAGATCCATGAAGACTTTTAAGGATTTTGTGAGTTTCCATGTCACATTCCGTCTCCAGGACTTTTAGGTTGGCAACTTTGTCTTCCACGCTTTCATAATTGTGGATTAAATCAGCGAAGGCCTCTCCTGCAACGATTATTTTGTCCATGAAGGCAATAAACATTGCATAAAAAACATCTTCTCTTTTTTTAACTCCTTTTCCTAACATCTTTTTACCTCGTTTCTTTTATTCCAGTATGGCCGAAGCCTCCTTCGGACCGTTCTGTCTCATTTAGTTGGGTGGCAGGTTCCCATTGGATTCGTTCATATCTGGCAATAATCATTTGTGCCACCCGATCCCCATCTTCAATTACAATGGGGGCATCTCCCAAATTAATCACCGGTAATTTGATTTCCCCTCGGTAATCGCTGTCTATGGTTCCTACGCCGTTGACCATTGCCAGTCCATGACGAATAGAAAGACCGCTCCTCGCCCGAATTTGAGCCTCCAGGCCCATGGGTAGTTCTATTTTTAGGCCAGTTGGAACCAACGCACGTTGGCCCGGTTCAAGGCGTAGGGGTTCCTGCAAAAAAGCCTGAACATCCATCCCCGCCGAACCAATGGTTTCGTAGGATGGAAGACTTCCGCTTTGAGAAATTATTTTGACTTGTATTGGATTTTCACTCATGTTATCCCTGTATCAACTTCTTCAATGGGATTTTATTCCCGGAAATTGCCGCGCCACTATAATGGTCCCTATTGCAAATAATATTTGTCACTTCTGCTATCTCTTCTGGGGTTACTCCATCAATGGCAGACAATACTTCTTCTGGCGAAAACACTTTATCTAATATAATAGCATTTTTGCCGATAGAAAACATCCTGCCATTTACATTTTCCAGACCAAAAATATATGTGCTTTTCAGTTGCTCTTTTGCCTTGGTCAATTCCTCCAACCGAATCCCATCTTTTTTTAGAATTTCAAGCTCATCTATAATGGCGCCCACTGTTTCTTCTACTTTGTCATGACCTACTCCTGCATAAATATTAAAATATCCGTCGTTGCGAAAGGAACTGTTCATGGAAAAAACCGTATATGCCAACCCCCTTGCTTCCCGAATATTTTGAAACAGTCTGGAACTCATGCTGGAACCCATAATATTATTTAAACATGAAAAGGCGTAATATCGTTGATCGCTTAATGAAATACTTCTTGTGCCCATGCAAAGATGGGTCTGTTCAATATCTTTCAGTTTCACAGAGAAGGTAGGATGGAATACATCCTTCTTCACCGGCTTTTGTGGTTTTGTCGCTGCCAATTGAGACAATCTTTCTTCAAAAATATTACAAAGCACGTCTTTGTCAAAATTTCCTGCAATGGCAATCACAATGTTGTCTCTCGTATACTCTTCAGCAATATATTTTATTAAGGTATTTCGTGTCATGGCCTTGAGAGATGAACGGGTTCCTGTAATGGAGTTCCCCAGTGGATTTTCCCGAAAAATCATCTCGCAAATCATATCGTGGACTTCCTCATCCGGGGTATCCTTAATCATTTTAATTTCTTCATAAATGACATTCTTTTCTTTTTCCAGTTCTTCGCGGTCAAACGTAGAATTTACGAACATATCCAGTAGAATTTCTGTGGCAGAAACTGCATTGGATGCCAAAGCTTTTATATAATAACAGGTTGCCTCTTTCCCCGTGAACGCATTGATTTGTGCCCCAATGTTATCCACATCTTCGGCAATTTTTTTTGCAGTTCTGTTTTGGGTCCCTTTAAACATCATGTGTTCGATAAAATGTGAAATTCCCGCAGTTTTTGGGCCTTCATCTACTGCTCCGGCACGAACCCAAATGCCAATAGAAACTGAATTCACATAGGGAATTTGTTCCATAACCATTCTAGTTCCACAGTTCATCTTTTTTATTTCAATCATATTATTCCATCCTTCTATCTATCTATAAATGTTGATTCAGTAATACCATATCAACTTTTTTTTGCTGCTTTGATTGTGTTTCTTGCATTAAGCAAGAATGCTTCATAGGGCTGCTCCTGACCTCGTTCTTCAGACCAGTATTCCTCAGCAAACCGTTTTATCATTTCCCGTTCAGATAAGTTTTGCTGATACATGCCATCAATGAACGTCTCTTCATCTTTTAGTTTTTCTTCATAAATTTGCCAGTACTTCTGAATATAACTTTTAGGTACCATACCAAAATGGGGGGAAATCAGCTGTTTTGCCCCATAAGCTCTGCATTTTTCCAGGGAGGCTCTGGCGTCTTTATAACTTTTAAGGACTGCACTATGGATAACGCCCTCCCCTTCCAGTACACCGGTGCTTTCGCTGGGGAACATAATGCTCCCCGGTTCCAGAATATAGGTCACCGAGCAATTTGTGTGACCCGGCGTATAAAGAACATGGACTGATTCCATTCCCAACGGCAACACTTCACCATCCTCAAGAACTTTATCTATTCTAAGACCTTCCACTGTAATTTTGGAAAGATCTTCTGTTCCATAGGTTTTTTCCGCCTCTTCCCCCAGACGCTTGATTACCTTCAAGGCACTGGGTCGTTGAAGAACTTTTTTTGCATAGTCTCCACCACAAATCACCGCATCCGGCCACACTTTCTTGATATAGGGTGCTCCCCCCAAATGATCATAATGAGTATGACTAAGTAAAATATAATCCAAAGCCATGGGACTGTTGTCCGGTCTGGTTTTTCCTTTCAAGGCACGGCCAATGTTTTTGGCCGTCTCCTCTCCACAATATGCCATACCACAGTCTAAAAGTGCAGTTTTTTCGCTGCCAATTAACAATGTCGCTTCGCCGCCAAATCCACCGGATACACGAATGATGCCGGGAGGATAATCAAATCGATTACAGCCCTCAAAATCCGTAAACAAACTGCGATGTTTTTTGGTTTCCTTTTTGCCCATAATATTCACAAAATTAATCAACAAAAGCAGGATAATAACGATTCCCGCAAACCCTTCCAGAGGGAACATATAGGCAATTACATTTTTGAATCCCATCAATCCAAATACAAAGCCAACAACGGCAATCAATATGATTAACGCATTTTTATGGGGTGAGGGTTTTAGTTTTGTTGTAAAACCATAGTAGTTTCCAGTTGCAGACGCATAAATCGCGAAGAACAGCACCCCTGTATACAAATAATTTACCGGCAAAGATATCTTTTCGGAAAAGGCCAGCATGGGCATTTCCATCGTATTGGACAAGGTTGGGTTGGAGCGAAGCACCAACAGAATAAAAAGGGCAAGCAATGTCAGAAAAATCCCGCCCATTGCCGCTCCACCAATGGCATGGCGTGTATTCTTGGCATTGACAGCTGCCGTGGCAACAATAGGGATGACCGCTAAAATATTATAGGAAATATACAAAATCGCTGCCAGCCACCAAGTTGGAGCCAACGGGCTCGGGTCAAAAACTTGTTGTGAGCCATGGGCTTCTTGTCCTTTCAGCAACACAGAAAAACACAATAATAATATTATGCCAATCAGAAAGGGCATCATCAGTCGAAACGCTCGAGAAACCCGATCAAAACCACCTAACACGGTAAGTATTACCATGACAATAATAACTCCACCGCCTGCAATGCGGCTAAACCCAAGTTGTTGGTCAAACATGGCGCCGCCGGCAGCTGACATGGTAATGAGTACCGTAAACAACATGACCGCCATAAAGTATCCAACAAATTGAACCAACCCCTTGTTATGACCTGGGACGATGACTCTTCCCATATCATTTGTCCCCAGTTTGATTGCAATCACTGCGGTTATGATGCCCAAAGAAATAAAGAGTGCACCAACAAGGAGCACACCAATATATCCATGTTTTCCAAAGACACCAAAAAACTGCCAGATTTCTCTGCCTGAGGCAAATCCCGCTCCTAAAATTGCACCCGTATATACAAGTGCTACTCCAAACATATTTAATCTATGTTTTAACATCATGTATTCGTTCCTCGTAATCTATGGTGATTGCTTATCTCCCCGTAGGTAAATACCACAAGTCCGATCCAAATGAGCACAAACGCAATAAACTGTACAAAATCAAATGGCTCACGGAAAAGATATATCCCAATTAATAACGTAATTGTGGGTGAAATATATTCAAGCAATCCTAACGTAACCAATGGGATTTTGTTAGCTGCTGCAGCAAAAAGTCCAAGTGGAATTGCAGTGAAAAATCCTGAGCAAAGCAGCAATCCAAACTGATACGGCTCTCCGACACCCCAAGCCCCCTGCCCCGTCCATTCAAGGTAGATAATGACGCCTAGGGCAATGGGAACCAAAAACATGGTTTCATACAGCAAGGATAACAAAGCCTCTACCTGAAATCCCTTTTTCATAGCAGCATAAATTGAAAACGTCACTGCCAAACTCAACGCAACAAGGGGCACCCGATGAAAATATACTAAAATGACAACCACACTTAATCCGGCCAAAATGAGTGCAATGATTTTATGCTTTGTTAATTTTTCTTTAAACAGAAAAACGCCAACCAATCCAATCATTAGCGGTTCAATATAATATCCGATACAAGTCTGAATAACCATATCGGCGTTGACTGCCCAAATATATATACTCCAATTCAAAGTAATCATAAGTCCGGCAAGAAAATACTTGCCTTTTGCCCCTTTCCGCGTCAACGGTGCTTTTATTCTTTTCCATCCATACACGATAAGGGACACAACAAAACAAACAACCCCCACAAGGACGATTCTGTAAAAAATAATTACAGATGATTCGATGGGTCGTAAAGCCTGCCAATATATTGGTAAAAAACCCCATAGAATCGAACATGTCAGGGCTGCTAGCATTCCGATTTTATACTGTCGATTTGATTGTTGGTTCAAACTGTTAATGCGTCCTTTCTGACTAACCTCTCATTTCGTCATCATATACATAACCATTTTCCAGAAGGTCGGACTGTTCTTCATCTTCATCATCCACGGTTGCCGCAATCTCTGCAAAACTCATAATGTATTCATCAATTTCGTACTTTAGGCAGTCCTCAAAGTCATATTGATATTCGTCTTCTTCCATTTTTTCCAACCGGGAAAGCACTAATGCATCCCGCAAAGGCAAGATTTTTTCTGTTTCGTCGGACATACTCTTACAACCGACCTCGGATTCAAAGCAAAACCAAGCCTTGAAGCGAAATAATTCCTCAACGAAGTTGCGCATCAGGCTTTCTTCCTCAGATGTTCTTAATAAACCCACCAAAGATCGTTTGATGTTTTCCAACAAGGTATACATCTCTGCCGAAGACTCCGGCATGGCTTCCAGCATATCCTCAAAATATCCATTTATCAACTCGGAAACAATTTTTGGGTCTGCTTCCGAAAATAATTGAAATAGGGTTTCTTCCGATATTGTTTCGTCAGATTCAATTAAATCGGCAAAGTTCTCAAAATACTCAAACTCGCTGGGTTCATCAATTTCCAAAAATTCCAGCAGTTCGTGAAGATCCATTGGGTAACCTCCTTTTCTTGTTAAACTTCCTCAATATCAAAATTCTTAAATTCAACTTTCACGTCAGAATTCTTGAAGATTCGATCAATCATTCTGACAAAATTTTCGGATAAATCACTGGCATAGAATATGTTTTCCACAGTAGAATCCTTTGCCAACATATCCCCTTCGTCCAAGATTTCATAGATGCTGTCCACAATTTCTTCGGAAGGATTAATGATTCTCAAATCCGGATATATTCTCTCAAGACTGTGTCGAATCAATGGGTAGTGGGTGCACCCTAACACCATGGTGTTTATCCGATTTTCCAGGATAAAATCATCCAGGTAATGTCGAATTGTCAGGTCCATAATGTCATTGTCGATGATTCCTTCTTCTATCAGAGGAACAAATGCAGGGCAAGGTGTTTCAAATATATTTAAATGTCCATTCATAGATGCAATTAAATCTTTATAGGTATGGCTGGCAATGGTCACTTTGGTGCCAATGACTCCAATCCGGTCTGACGGAGAGCAATTGTCCGCCACCGCTTGGGCTGCGGGAGTAATGATTCCCAAAATTGGAATATTAGGATAACGATTTCGAAGGTGCCCCAGACTGGTCGCACTAACTGTATTACATGCAATAACAATCATCTTTACATTATGATTCACTAAAAAGTCTGCAATTTGTGTGCTGAACGTCCGAATCGTTGATACGGCCTTAGACCCATATGGGGTACGTGCTGTATCCCCAAAGTAGATGATTCGTTCTTGAGGGAGTTTTTTCATTAGCGGCGAAATACAGGTTAACCCGCCCAGTCCGGAATCAAAAAAGCCGATGGGTCTATTGTCCATTGTTTCATATCCTTTCAGTTTGAGGTATAATATATTCTACATCAGGAACCGCTCAATGTAAACATCATGGAGGAAGCCAATGGACAAAAAACTCAAGAAACGAACAGAAATTGATTCCCAGCACAAATGGGATATTGAAGCCATGTATCCCGACGAAACTCAATGGGATTTGGATATTCAGAGAGGAATGGAGAAGGCAGAAATCTTTGCCACCTATGCCGGCACACTAACTGAAAGTAGTCATCAACTTTTGGATTCTCTAAAATTGCGTGATGAAATTTGGAAGACCGTTGAAAAAGCATTTGTCTATGCACGAATGAGACGGGACGAAGACAACACTTCTGAAAAATACCAAGGAATGTCAGATAAAATCAACGGAAGCCTGGCTAAAATAAGTGCCCTCATGTCCTTTTTCACCCCTGAATTGTTAGCCTGCTCTGAAGAAAAAATATTGGGTTATATCGAAGAAAATCCTTCTTTGGAAATCTACAGATTTGCATTGATTCGTATATTTAGACAAAAAGAACATGTACTCAGCCTTCCTGAGGAAAACTTGCTAGCCCAGCTCAGCGAAATTATGCCGGCCACGTCTGATATTTTTACCATGCTTAACAATGCAGATTTGAAATTTGAAAAAATCAATGACGAAAATGGAGACCTTGTTGACCTTACCCATGGGAACTATATTACATTTATGGAAAGTCCTCATCGTGAAGTTCGCAAGGCCGCCTATGAGTCCATGTACCAATCATACCAAGCTTTGATCAACACCCTTGCCACTTCCTACAACTACAACACCAAAACCGATGTTGTTTCATCGAGAATTCGAAAATACCCTTCTTCCAGAGCCGCTGCCCTATCTGGGGACAATGTTCCGGAAGCGGTATATGATAATTTAGTTGCAACAGTTAACGACAGTCTCCCTACCCTTCACAAATACATGAATTTGCGAAAAAGAACCCTAGGTATAGATAAATTGCAAATGTACGATGTGTATGTTCCCTTGGTTACTTTGCCCAAAAAAGAAGTCACTTTTGAGGAAGCTTGTGCCATTATGGAAGAAAGTTTATTTCCTCTTGGGGAAACCTATTTGTCTGGCGTTGCAAAAGGAATTTCCCAAAGATGGATTGATATTTATGAAAATCAAGGGAAAACCAGTGGGGCTTATAGCTTTGGAAGTTATGACAGCAAACCATACATCCTAATGAACTATACCAATACGCTAAAAGACGTGTTTACACTGATTCATGAAATGGGTCATTCCATGCATTCTTATTTTACCAGAGCCAATCAACCTTTCGTGTATGGCGGTCATTCTATTTTTACGGCAGAGGTTGCTTCCACGGTAAACGAAAACTTATTAATGAAGGATTTGCTCAAGAAAGAAACCGACCCCCAAATGCGAAAATATCTGTTAAATATGCACATTGAGAGTTTTCGCACCACACTGTTTCGCCAAACCATGTTTGCGGAATTTGAGCAACTGACCCACCAAACTGTTGAAGAAGGCGGTGCACTGACCGCCCAATGGTTATCTTCTGAATATGAAAAGTTAAATAGGAAGTATTTTGGACCGGCCTTAGAATCAGATGACTATATTCAATATGAGTGGTCTCGTATCCCCCACTTTTACCGTGGGTTTTATGTTTATAAATACGCGACAGGTTATGCCGCAGCGGCAGCGTTGTCTGATGGCATCTTACATGAAGGGTCCAAGGCGAAGGATCGGTACATTGAATTCCTAAAAACCGGAGAATCCGATGATCCCATTGAGCTACTGAAAATTGCCGGTATTGATATGAGTCGTGCTGCGCCCATTGAAAGTGCAATGACAGTGTTTGAAAACCTTGTTGATGAATTTGAGAGGCTGGTGTAAGATAGTGCTATGAATAAGCGAATTATATGTATCTATACAAATGGTACACAAGTATCCACAGAAACCCAATCTTTGTTGAAAAAGAAACTGGAAGCCAGCGGGTTTTACGTTCCCAAGGAATTCTCTCCTGATGCCGAACTCTTAGTATGCATTGGCGGGGATGGCACCACGTTGGAAAGCATTCATCAATATGATTTTCCTAAAGTGCCTATCATTGGCATTAATACCGGGCATCTTGGCTTTTTTCAGGAGATTCATCCCAATCAACTGGATGAGTTTATATTCAACTATAAAGAAGGAAAATACCAATTACAACCTTTGGCAACTGTAAAGGCTCATGTCCATGAAAATGGCAACGTACACCTTCATAGAGGTCTTAACGAGATTGTGGTGAAAGGCAGCAACTCTTTTTCCGCTCATCTGAATATTTCCATTGGTGGTAGTTTTATTGAGCGGTTCTCCGGAGATGGGGTCATGGTTGCATCCCCTGCCGGCAGTACTGCATATAACTACTCCTTGGGTGGGGCCATTGTGGATCCAAGATTAAAATTACTTCAGGTTACCCCCATTGCACCCATGAACACCACTGCTTATCGTTCTTTTACTTCCAGCATTTTACTTCCATGTGATATGTCGCTTGAAATCGTTCCGGAATACACAAAGGACGACAGCACCTGTATTATCAACGACGGGATCGTCACCCATTATCAAAATGTTGATTTGATTAAAGTGGAGTTTTCTCAAACTTCAGTGAACTTGTTGCGGTTTGAAACCTACGATTTTTGGAACAAAGTGAAAACCAAGTTTTTATAAACAGGTTTTATCAATTTTCACAGAAGGATATTATGAAAGATAAATTTACCTATATGGTTACGCAAGAAGACGAACGCAAGGAGCTCCAAGTGAAGGAGCTCCTTCGACATAAATTTAACTTTTCATCTAGATTGCGAACAAAAATCAAAAAACACCAAGGAGTTACCTTAAACGGTGAACCTGTCAACCCATGGTTTGTACCAAAATGTGGGGATAAGCTAGCCATTTCTATTCCTGATGAAATCAGTTATTTTCCACCTGAGCCCATCTCTATTGTCCCAATATTTGAAGACGAGGATTTATTGGTCATCAATAAACAGCCGGGCGTGGTTGTTCACCCTACCAACGGACATCCTGACCACACAATTGCCAATGGGGTTACCCAGTATATGTTGGACACCCAACAATCCTTTAAAATTCGGTTTATTAACCGTCTGGATCGAGACACGTCCGGTCTTCTTGTCTTAGGAAAGAACTCCCATGCACAGGATGGTTTTGTGAAGCAAATGAAGTCCGGCGGGGTTGTCAAAAAGTATTTGGCTGTCATAAAGGGAATTTTTCCCGAAGATGAAGGTACAATTAACGAACCATTAGGCAGACCGGATCCGGACCAAGTCCAACGTGGCGTTGTACCGGGGGGACACCCTTCTATCACACATTTCCAGGTGGTAAAACGATTTTCATCCGGTTATACCCTGATGGAGCTCACCTTAGAAACCGGTCGTACCCATCAAATTCGTGTGCATTTGTCCCATTTAGGCTATCCAATTGTAGGAGATACCTTGTATGGTTGCGAAGAGCCTCTTCTCATAAAAAGACAGGCCCTCCATGCGGAACACCTGTCTTTCCTTCATCCAATGACCGGCATCCCTCTAAATCTAGAGGCCCCCATGCCCTTGGATATGCTTCAGTTATTAAACCGGATAGACTGAATCTTCTTCTTGTAAAAGGTTCAAATCTAATTTTTCCTGCTTCTCCAATCTTCTTTTGAAAAAGGCTTCTGCCGGCTTGGGGAAGAAAGCTTGAGTCAGGATATCTTCTTCTTGCTGCATATATTGAGCAGCATCTTTTTTTGCCTGAGCCAATTCCGGTGGCAACAAATCTGCCGGTCTGCAAGTAATTTGTTTTTCATCTCCCAAAATTTTCTTCACAATTTCTTCCTTAATAGGAACCGTTGTCTTGCCATACATGCCTTTGACCAACTGTCTGGCTTCGTTGGGAACCATCTTATATCGTTCACCCATTACCACGTTTAATACGGCCTGGGTGCCAACAATTTGGCTGGAAGGCGTAACAAGGGGAGGATAACCGAAGTCTTCCCTCACCCGCGGGACTTCCTTTAATACTTCCTCGAACTTGTCCATAGCATTGGATTCCTTTAACTGAGAAACCAAATTTGAGAGCATTCCGCCGGGAACTTGATAAAGCAAGGTGTTGATGTCCACCCCCATCAGTTTCGGGTCCAGTAAACCACTTGCAATATATTTTTCACGAATGGGTTTAAAATGTTCTGTCACCTTGTCTAATTTTGCCAAATCCAATCCAGTATCCCACGGTGTTCCTTTAAAGGCTGCCACCAAAGGTTCTGTTGGAGGTTGAGAGGTGCCTTCTGCAAAAGGAGAAATCGCTGTATCAATAATATCCACCCCCGCCTCAGCGGCCTTCATATAAGTCATACTTCCCAGTCCACTGGTTGCATGGGTATGCAATTCAACAGGAATGGTCAGCTTTTCTTTCAGTTCTTTTACCATTTCATAAGTGCCATAGGGATCCAATAATCCAGCCATATCTTTAATGCAGAAAGAGTCTGCACCCATTTGCTCAATTTCCTTTCCCAGTTGAACGAACATATCATTGGTATGTACCGGGCTTATAGTATAGGAAACGCAACCTTGGGCATGAGCTCCATATTTTTTTGTTGCTTTAATTGCGGCTTCCAGATTTCTTGTGTCATTTAAAGCATCGAAAATACGGATAATATCAATGCCGTTGCCCACTGCTTTGTTCACAAATTCATCCACAACATCATCTGCATAATGCTTGTAACCCAACAGATTTTGGCCTCTCAACAACATTTGAAGGTTGGTTTTTTTCACCAGTTTACGAATAGCACGGAGACGATCCCATGGATCTTCATCCAAGAAACGGAGACATGCATCATAAGTAGCTCCGCCCCACATTTCCAGCGAGTGATATCCAACATCATCCATTGCTTCCAGAATTGGTAACATTTCAGCGGTAGTCATTCTGGTGGCAATAAGGGATTGATGGCCATCTCGCAGAACGGTTTCAGTAATTTTTAATTTCTTGGTCATTTTTTCCTCCATAACATATTAATCGTATTGTTTTAAAGTTTCGACAACGGTCTCGCCGTCAGAAACGGTTTTCACATATTCGGTACCAATTCGATGTCTGGTTTCCCACCCTTTGGCAGTAACCAACACAATTGTATTTTCGTCAGCTTCCCAAATTGCTTGCTGAATAGCCATAACCCGATCCAAAATAATCACATAGTCAGATCCGGCCTTCTTGGCGTGTTTTGCAATTTCATTACAAATGTCTTCCACCGATTCCTCCCCAGGGTCTTCCATGGTGAGAAACATTTTGTCTACGTACGGTGCTGCAGCCTCCGGCAAATCTTTACGACGACTTTCAGCCTTATTTCCAGGGCAACCAAACACAATGAATAGCTTTTTACCAGGGTAATCTGCTTTTGTTGATTGAAGCAACAAGGTAAAACTATCAAAAGTATGGGCATAATCCATAATGACAAATTTGGTATGGGAAGCGTTGTAAAACAACTCCATCCTTCCACTAACGCGACTTCGATACAGGCCGGATTTAATATACTCCATAGGTATGCCAAGATAATGGCAAATTGAAATGGCCGCCAAGGCATTGGTCACATTAAACATGCCTGTAAGGCCAATGGCAAAACTTTCATCAAAATCCGGTCCAGTGGCTCGAAATGTAATTCCATCCAGGGAAGTTTTTACATCATATCCTTGAATATCGCTTCCCGGTTCCATACCGAAGGTGACAATTTTTTCTACGGTCTCACTGTTTTGGGCAACTTTGAGAAATCGATTAGAGTAAGGAGTATCCATATGAATACAGGCCACTTTGCACTGATTAAAAAGCTGCTCTTTGGAAGAAATATAATCTTCCAAATCCGAATGTTCAGCAGGACTGATATGATCCCTCCCAATATTCATGAAGACCCCCACATCATACATGACACCCATTGTGCGATGATATTTCAGCCCTTGGCTGGAAACTTCTGTAACCATATATTTTATGCCACTATCTGCGCCATTTTGAAAATGCTGATGCAGGGGAAAGGCTTCTTTGGTTGTGTTCAAGGATTCATCTTCTTTTACTAATCCGTCGAAATTCTCAATGCTGGACAATATTCCACAAGGTGGCAAACTCTCTGCTGACAAATAATCATCCAAAATATCTCTAGTAAAAAAAGCCGTCGTGGATTTACCTTTAGAGCCGGTGATACCAACTAAGGTAAAGTTTTTCCACGCTTGATTAAAATAAAGATTTGCCGCAACAGCCATGGCTTTGCGGATATCCGACACAATAATAGCCGGGATTTGGTCAAGCAAATCATCCAATTCTATCTTTTGGCTAATATACCCAAGCGCTCCCTTTTCCAAGGCTTCTTTCAAATACTTCACGTCAAAATGAAACCCTTTACAAAAATACAAGGTTCCCGGCACAACTTTTCTGGAATCATAGGTGACCAACTCAACATCTTTCTCCAGGCTTCCATCCATTCCTCTGGCTTCCACCAAAAGTCCCTCGCGATTCAGTGCATCCATATATTCATTTAATGTATGAATTATCCTTTGCATATTGTGATTACCTTTCTGGCTAAGATTTCCATTGCATCAACAAAAACGTCTGATATGAAAAAGTTTTTGGTCAAACAAGACAGTTCCGTACATGCCAGAACGATCTGTTTACAACCTGCATTTTGTAGTCCGTTTACGACTTGGTATACATCCTCGGGATTCACCTTCCCTCCAGCCTTCACTCCATCATAAATAATGTGCATTAGTATATTTTGGTCCAGAGAAGTGGGTATGACGGGGATCATCCCCTTTTTTTCTAACTCTCGTTGAAAAATACCGGCAGAAATGGTTCCGTCTGTGGCCATGATACCTACTTTTTCGTGTAAGCACCGGCAATCCGTTATTAAATGATCTGCGGTTTCCCGTACCATATTGACAATGGGAATCGAAAGTTCTTTTTGAATCTCATCCATTACCACATGAGAGGTGTTGCATGGTATTGCAATACAAGCTGCCCCACTGGCTTGTAAATAAGTAGCATCCTCCAACAGTTTTTCCTTGAGAATTGTCAAATCACCGGATTGAATAGCTTCTGTCCTGTCCGGCATTGTCGCATGGTTTAAAATAATCATATTAATATGATCTTGATCTTTACTGGCAGGTGTCAAATCAATAATCATCTGATAAAAGACATTGGTTGCCAGTGGGCCCATTCCACCTATAATCCCTAAGATTTTTCCTTCATCTTTATTCATTGGTTCCCCATATATTTCTTAAATTTCGCGTAGTGGCTCATAATGGATTTGAATGTTCGAAAACTCCGACCCAATCCCATGTCCGGTTGATATACTAATGGGTTCACTACTTTTCCTGCTGCGATTAATTCTTTCATCTTTGCTTTGTACTGTTTTGGCTTAATATATCGAAAGGCAACTCTGCGAGGTATCACCAACCAAAGGTTTTCCGTCTCCACAGACTGATATGCCAATGGCTCACCATCAATCAAATCCTTGACTAAAAGTTCAGCAATGTTGCAACCGGAACCGGTAACATAAAAATTACTTCTTCCCTGTCTGGGATTGATTTCAAAAACCTTGTATTTCCCATCCCGTTGATCATATTTTATGTCCAAATTAGAAAAACCCACATAACCGATTTTTTCTAATAAACCTTTAATCGAATCCGTGAAAGTCAAATCCGGTTCTGTAATGATTACTGCATGATTTCCAATTCCATGGGGGGTATGCTCTTCCAAAAGCACATGTCCCAAACACATCATTTTTACCTTTGCGTCTTGGTCAGAATAGTTTGTCAGAACCCTCATAAACGTGTCATCTCCAGGAATAAAATCCTGAATAATCATAGAGTCGGTGTACCCGGAATCATACACATCCCGTAATATTCGCTGCATCTCCTCATAGGTGTTGGCCTTAAACGCTTTGTTTTGCCCTGGGAAAGGATGTTGCCAGTATTCAACACCATTGGATGGTTTTAATATATAAGGGGCGTCAAAAGGCAATGTCGGCGTCAGGGTCATCTTTGGTCGATGAATAAAGGTTGTCGGATAATCCACCCCATACTGTTCACACAGTTCATAAAATTTTTCTTTATGAATCAAGGTATGCAAAAAGTCAATATCAATATAGGGAGCAATCACATTTTCCGGGTAATTAGGCTTATTTTCGCTGATTAATTCCAAGTAGTTATCCCCGCAACCCAGCACGATCACTTTTTTGTCCTGATATTGTTGGGCAAATTTTAAAACCTTCTGCAAAAATATTTCCTGAGTGTCTGCCGCTGGGTGATATGCATATCGGACGATTATACTGCCAATACAAGGACCCGAATCCGCCTTCCCAAAGGCATCTACCACAATGCCAAAAGCCTCATGAAAGGCTCTGGCAACACTATATACATTGATATCACTGGCAAAAAGCAATACCTTAAAGTCATCTCTTCTGGCGCTTTGCATGTTTTCCTCCAATGGTGTGTTAGTTTGATTCATACTTCTCCGGAATAAATACTTGTCCTGAAATGTTTCCTTTCAACAGCTCATAAAATGAGACACAGGTTGCTTTGTAATAAGCCAACACCGCTGTATAAGCCAAAGATAGAACAAATATGACAATATAATCAAAGGCGCTGTACACTGCTGACGGAATAAACGTGGAAGTCACTCCAGTATACTGTGAAATGGTGTCGATGGAAATCCAACCGGCATAAAACATGGAAGGAAGTAAAGCCAATATGGCCCATCCAATAAACGACAAGGTCGTTACAAAAAGTTTACCCTTATTGCCGTCCATGATCCGTTTGCTCTCGTTGATACATTCCATTGCAGAATATTCCGGATGATCACACATAATAAAATATGCCTGACTATATCTGAAATAGGCTATTATCCCAGGGACCACCAACAATAAGGTCCAAAGAAAGGTAAATATTCCAATGAGTAATCCCAAAACAAATGTTTTCCCGAAGTTTTCAAACCCTGAAAAAACATGGCTGATCTGGGCTTCCTGATGTCGAAAAAGCTGCAGGAAATAAGTAGCAACACCAACACCAAAAGGTCCGGAAACGGCAAGTTTAAATAGGCTGGAAAGCATGTAGGAATCTCCCATCATGCTGTCAATCAAAGAACCTGCCAAATCCATAAACAACATATAAATGAGCATTGCGATTATTGCGTTTTGCCAATAGCCTTCCAAGGTTGCCCTTCCCCTGGCCCGAAGATTGGATGTGGGCTCCAAAACGATTAATTTTTGATCCATGATTTCCTCCTAATATACAATCCACTTTCGCTACTTTTTTATCCCTATCAATTAGTTACGTTACGTGCAAAAACCTTACCGTTCAGATGTCCATTGAGTAATTCATAAAAGGCTGCACAAGTTATATTGTAATATGCCTGTACCACAGCACCTCCTAAGGATAAAATGGAGATGATAATAGTATCAAAGGCTCCAAAATCAATACTTGGTATGGTGCTGGCACCACTTAGAATGGCTTCCGTAGCCTGTGATAATCCATACCATACGCCGTATAGAATCGCCGGCGTTTGTGACAGCAAGGCCCAGCCAATAAAGGATAATGTCGTGGTGAAAAGCTTTGCTTTATTTCCAATCATCATTCGTTTGCTCTCTCGGATGCAGTCCATAGCGGACAATTCCGGACGGTCCTGCATAATAAAATAAGCTTGGCTATACCGAAAATATGCAATGATACCGGGAACAACCAGCAACAACGCCCAGAGAGTTACAAATATTGTAAGCAACAGTCCAAGAACAAAGGATTTACCAAAATGTTCGAAACCGGTAAATATATTGGCTATTCTCACATCCTGATGACGAAACATCCGAATCACAAAAGCCACCATACCCACATTGATTGCGCCTACCATGGCCAGTTGATACAACCATCCATAAGAACTGGGAAGTTCCACACCCGGTGCCAACGTGTACGTTGTTCCCAGCAAGGCATCTATGATGGTTCCGGCCACATCATAAAGCAGCATAGCAAGAAACATTGCAAGAATCGCGTTTTGCCAGTTTCCTCGCAATGCGGCTCTTCCAAGTCCCCGCAAATTTGATGCGGGTTCTAAAACAATCACATTTGTTTCCATTTTTCCTCCTATATGACGGCAAATATAATGTCGAAAAACCAGTATCTTTCCTAAAGAAATGATTCCATTAAAGATACTCAATATCATACAATAAAAAATTGCCTCGCGCAACACACGAGGCAACCTTTTTCAATGTATACAGAATTTGATTCCACGAATCATCATTCCGTTCATCCTTGTGAGAATGACTGAATTAGAACAAGTTCACAAAAATCTGTCTTAATTCGGCATCTGACAATGCTACGTAGTTGTTGCCCAACAATCTCTGCTGATTATCAACTGTAGATTTGGTGAATTCGTCAATCTGTGCTTCTACCATACCGTATTCGCTAAGTTTCTTTTTGGTTAGAATGTTATTCAGGAATTTCTCCAGTTCGTCATATACAACGGCTACATCACATCCTAAAATATCAGCAAAAATTTTGTTGGCTTCAGCAATTTTCCCTGTAGGATTCTTTTTGTTGTACAGTTTAAACACTTCGGTAAAGAATGCATAGTTTGCTTCCCCATGAGGTACATGGAATGCACCGCCAATGGAATAAGAAAGAGCATGTACTGCTGCACAACCAGCATTACCAAAGGCAATTCCAGCATAACAAGAAGCCAAAATAAAGTTTTTTAGATAAGGCGCTCGAGCAGCAGCATCGCTTTTGCCGGTAGCAATAATCCTTTTGTACCCATCCATAATCATCTCAATGGCTTTCAGCGAGAACATTTCAGTAAACGGAGTAGCTTTTGGTGACAGGTAAGATTCAATACCATGAATCAAAGCGTCAATGGAACTTGTTGCAAATACAAAATCAGGAAGGCCCTTCAAGGGTTCTGGAATCAATACTGCATAGTCAGCATACGTCTGATCTACTGCCAGACCCTTCTTGACGTGCAATGACTTAAGTTCTGCAATGGCTACATTGGTTACTTCAGAACCGGTACCGCAAGTGGTCGGAACAACTAAAAGTTCCTTTTTCTTTACCGGGGGTACTTCACCGGTGAAAAGTTTTACTGACTGGGCTGGTACATCCAGTGCCAAAATTTTGCAGATATCCACAATAGTGCCGCCACCAAAAGCGATGATTCTATTGTATTGATATTTGTCCATTTCTTTCTTCATGGCGTCAATCATTTCGTCTGAAGGCTCACCTTTTCCAAAAAGTTCTTGGAAAATTACATTGGTGTCAATGCCAATAGGCTTTACATATGGATCGTACATCCACTGGTTTGTAACCAGGACGTCATTTTTGCCAATTTTGAATTCATCGTTGAATTCTTTAAACGTATCAAAGTATAAAATCTTTGGTACTATTCTTAATGCTTGCATGGTTGTTCCTCCTTTGCAATCTTACTAAAATTTTGCGTTGAATCTCTTTTCAAATTCAACCTTCAGTTCTTCTCTAAAATCAGGATGTGCAATTCTTATTAAATTACGTGCACGATTCTTCAAATTAACGCCTTTCATGGGGGCAATACCATATTCCGTAACGATATAATCCACATCGTTTCGTGAAGTCGTCACAGCAGCACCGTGAGTAATATAAGGAACTACTTTGGAAATTCGAGTACCGTCTTTCATTACTGTCGATGAAGGCATTGCAATAATTGCTTTACCTTTTCCATCATGACTCATAGCCGCCCCTCGAACAAAATCAACTTGACCGCCAACCCCTGAAAATTGTCGAATGCCAATGGAATCAGAAACAACCTGTCCCATAAAGTCCGCTTCAATGCAGGCATTAATACATACCAAGTTATTATTCTGCGCAACAACGATGGGATGATTCACATAATCAACAGGCTTCATTAAGATGTTGGTGTTATTGTGAGCAAAGTCATATAGACGTTTCGTCCCCATCAAGAATGTAACTACCATCTTGCCCGGGTGTAAGGTTTTTTGACTGCAGTTCACCACACCGGCTTCAAACAAGTCAACCACACCGTCGGAAATCATCTCCGAATGAATACCAAGATCTTTTTTGTCTTTCAATTGTGACAATACAGCATCCGGAATGGCACCAATGCCAAGTTGAAGGGTTGAACCGTCTTCAATGAGCGTAGCGCAGTTCTTTCCGATGGCCTCTTCCACTTCGGTGATTTTAGGAAGTGGAATGGTTGCCAATGGATGGCTGTCAACCACAAAATGATCAATGTCATTAACATGTATCAGCACGTCGCCGTTTGTGTATGGCACTTGATCATTCACTTCCGCAATAACAATTCTCGCCGATTTTGCAGCTTGCATGGTGTAGTCACTGGATACCCCGGTATTACAAAAGCCGTTTTCATCAGGAGGAGTAACCATGATCATGGCAACATCAATGGGGAAAAGCCCTTTGCGCATGCAAATTGGAATCTCATGAAAGAACACCGGTACAAAATCCCCATGACCCTGCTCGATACTCTTTCGGGTAGGTGGGCCGGTGAACCATCCTTCAAATCTAAAATGGTCTTTGTTTTCAGGCCAAGTATATTCTCCCTTGCCTAGAGATACCATATGGGAAATGGTAACATTTCGATAAGCTTCTTTGTTGGCAACCATTGCATCCACAACGGCCTTTGGTTCACCCACACAATGGGCTAAGACGACTCTGTCGCCGGATTGTACGCACTGAACCGCCTCTGCAGCAGTACATATTTTCTCTTCATAAATTTTCTTCCAGTCCAACTTTTGACATCCTCCGTTTCAACTTATTCGGGATTATTAATCCTTTTTCGTGCGATTTCTATTTCTTCAAGTAACTCAGGAATATGCTCTTGGCTCCATATTTTTTCTATACCTGCATGGGTATAGAAGTGGTCAAAGGAGGCGCAACAATTGGTGCACCCACCTATGACCAACAGCATATCGTACTCTTCCCCTTCAACGGCATGAAGAAATTCATCGTTTGGTTTGTTTTCCCTAATAACATCCAGCGCTTGCCCCCGGTCGTATCTGGGATTACAGCCCCCACAAAATCTCACACCGATTTTCATGGCTATTTGATTCCTGCGATGGCTTTCGCCAATTCTTTTTTAGCTTCAATGTTGCCTTGTCTTGCAATCATGATTCTCTGAGCCTGCGGAGATCCTGCACCATGCATGGACTCGGTTCTGTATCCAACTGCCGAAGCACCTAAACACATATTTTCCAAGAATCGGAGGATGCGCATTCTTTCTTCGGTAGTACAAGTCGGAGCAGCAGCAAAGAACTTGGTGCAAACTTCGCCCAGTGTTTCTCCGTCTTTTCCAACTTTCAGGTCAGATCTAAAGTCCACGGCAGATGGCATGGTAACCATTAATCCACCGGCGATATCTTCAGCAAGACGAACGATTTCATAAGGGAATCGTGTTACATTCTGCTTACATACATTTGCCAATAATAAATCAATCTGATAGTTTCCTGCCTGTGTTGGATAACCTTCTGCCGAGCATGCAATCCCACAGCAGAATAATGTTTCATTCAAGTGTGTCATTTCAATAAGCTTATCCTTCACATGGGATGCCTTGTTGGCTCCATTGTAGTCAGCAGCCAATGCGGCAGCACCAATCAGCACATCGCCAACACCAACTTTACAACCACCATAGGATTGTCTGTGATATCCGGCAAAACGTTCTACCATCATGCCGGCAAATTCAAATTCGCCGCACAGGAAGATTTTGTCATTGGGAATAAATACATTGTCAAATACCACTAATGCTTCTTGTCCACCAAAGTTTTTGTTGCCCAAATCAATATCAGCTTCCGGCTCTAATTTTCTGGTGTCGCAAGATTGTCGGCCATAAATCATGAAAAGGCCTTCTGCATCGGAAGGACAAGCGAAAGAAACTGCAAAGTCCTTATCGTCTTCACCCATAGCAATAGTAGGCATAATAATATGTTCATGGGAATTGATGGAACCGGTCTGATGGGCTTTTGCACCACGAACGACAATTCCGTCAGGTCTTCTTTCAACAATGTGTACAAAAAGATCCTTGTCTTTTTGCTTGGAAGGTGCTAAGGATCTGTCTCCTTTCGGATCTGTCATCGCACCATCAACAATCAAATCGTTTTCTTGAACAAACTTCAAGTAATTGATGAAATTTTGATGATACTTTGTTCCATATTTCTTGTCAATTTCAAACGTAGTGGAGAAAACTGCGTTGAACGCATCCATCCCAACACAACGTTGGAAACAGCTTGCGGTTTTTTGTCCCAACAAACGCTGCATCTTTACTTTTTTTCGCAGGTCATCTGTACTCTGATGAAGATGTGCAAAACGGTTAATTGTTTCTCCAGTTAAACTGGATTTTGCTGTCATCAAATCAACGTACTGGGGATCCTGAGCCAAATCGTAAGTCATTTTGACACAGTTAATGGAAGGTCGAATAATTGGATGATCCACCCAATTGTCAATCTTTTCTCCAAACATATAAACTCTTGTCTTTAGTTTTCTCAAACTTTCAACGTACTGCTCGCCAGTCATAAGCATAATGAAATCACTCCTTTGTATTTAAATAATATGTTAATGTTATAACTTACTAATTCATATAATAGCAAATTTTGTACCAAAAATACACAATTTACCGTAATATTTATTTTATTTCTTGATTTAATATTTTTTTTGCCATATCAATCAAGTCTTCACTGACAGAAGTGTCTAAAACTACGTCTTTTAGCTCCGGGACCTGGGGCAATAAAATATCCTTAACGACTCCTTCAATGGTATCTTGAGCCGAAGGACAAGATGCGCACGCTCCGGTAAGTCTCACCATTGCGACGCCATTCTCAATCCCAGTAAGTACTGCGCCTCCATAGTGTTGCTCTAAAACCGGATCTACCTGATCTTTCAGAATTTTCCTTACAATTTCAACGATTTTTTGATCCATTTTACTCTCCTGTTAGATTTATATTTTGCTTCTTTATTATATCCTTGTCAAACAGGTTTTTCAAGAGATATAATCATTGTATGAGTAGATGTATTTTGATTCCTTCTTACGTGGAAGGAAAAATCACAGAATTGATAACGCCCAAACCTGATGATCTGATTCTTTGTGCAGATGGAGGCTTGCTTCTTGCGTTGGAAGCCGGGATAGTGCCTCATGCCGTAATAGGCGATATGGACTCCTTGACAGCATCAGGGTATCAACGCAAACAATTGCCCAGTGGAATCATCTGGATTGCTGCACCAAAGGATAAAGATCTGACAGACATGGGTCTTTGCATGGAGTATGCCGTTCAAAGAGGGTATGATGAAATTGTCATTGTTGGAGGCTTAGGCGGCCGTCTGGATCATACTATTGCAAATCTACAAAACTTAGTGGGTTACAGTTCTCATGGAATTTCTATTTCCATCGTGGATCAGGACAACCACATCTCCCTATTAACTGACGGAACTTTTGACTGCCCGGCAATGCCAGGATTTACTTTATCCGTATTCTCATGGAGTCCTGTTTCAGAGGGGGTGACTCTGGTGGGCATGAAATACCCACTGACCGAAGCCACCTTATCCTATGGTTTTCCCATTGGCGTCAGCAACAAAATATTGGGAACCAGTGGAACAATCACTGTAACAAAAGGAACCTTAATGATTGTTTGTTCCCGGGAAGTGCCGACAAAATAATTTTTCTGCCACCCTCCTTCGTTTGTTTTATCCTTGACATCCTTGTTTTCCATGATTATGATGAGTAATACAAGTAAATATTTCATGCTAGGGGAGCTTTTGCTGAGATTGGCCGCATTTTGTGGCAGTACCCTCACAACCTGATCCGTTTAAAAACGGCGTAGGGAAGCGTAATTGGACCATTGGTTCGTCCCCTCCTATTTATCAAAGGAGGATTTTTTATGTCTATTTCCAAAAAAACAAGGTGACACCCACCAAGACCCTTGCCATTTCCGCACTGCTCATGGCACTATCTGTTGCCCTTGGAGCCCTGACACTTTTTCGGATGCCACAAGGCGGCTCTGTAACTCCATTTTCTATGCTTCCTATTTTTTTGGCTGCTTACTATTTTGGTGTTTCCAAAGGAATGTTGGTGGGGGTTGGGGTTGGATTGTTAAATTTATTGTTGAACCCTTATATCGTTCACCCGGTTCAGGTTTTGCTGGATTATCCCATGGCATTCGGGGCTCTGGCCATCGGTGGAATTCTTCGAAATAGGAAAAAAATCGGTTTGGTGGCAGGATATCTTCTAGGCGTATTCTGCAGATATATCGTTGCGGTTTTGTCAGGGGTCATCTTTTTTGGGGCATATGCACCGGACAATTTTAATGGTCTTACCTGGTCCCTTTGGTATAATCTAACTTATTTAGGCGTGGAAGCCATCATAACCTGTGTAGTTCTAATGGTCCCAGCCGTTAGAAACACTTTGCAAAAATTAAGAGAACAGGTAGAGTTCCCCCTCTCCTAGTTGAACATTTTTCAATTTCATGCTACCATGATGGTCAAAGAAATTATTGTAGGAGATGGGCAACATCATCTCAACTCCAATGTTTGACTGTAGAGGAGAAAAGAATGTACAACTACCTAAGAACTGAAATCAATAATGGCATTGCCACTGTAACCATCAGCAGGCCGGAAGCCATGAACGCATTAAATAATCAAGTATTGAACGAATTGTATGATGCTTTTTTAGAACTGGCAAATAACGTGTCCGTACATGTTATCATCCTTACCGGCGAGGGAAAAGCATTTGTGGCAGGCGCCGATATTGCTGCAATGTATCAGATGACGCCAATGGAAGGCAGATCCTTAATTGCTAATGGTCATCGGGTTATGAACTTACTGGAATTCATTGAAAAGCCGATTATTGCCGCCATCAATGGATTTGCTTTAGGTGGGGGATGTGAACTGGCTATGGCCTGCGATATTCGAATTGCATCGGAACGAGCAAAATTCGGACAACCGGAAGTAGGCCTAGGTATTATTCCGGGGTTTGGCGGTACCAAGCGACTTCCTAGACTGGTGGGAAAAGGCATGGCAAAAATGCTGATTATGACCGGTGAAATCATAGATGCCCAGGAAGCCCTACGCATAAGGCTCATCGAAAAAGTAGTTCCTGCAGACCAACTGATGGATACTGTCATGACCCTTGCCAAAACCATTGCTTCCAAAGCACCTTTGGCAGTTGCTTCCGCGAAAACAGCAATTAATGTCGGTTACAATTTGGATATGAATGCGGCTTCTGCCCTTGAAATCGAAGCCTTTACCGGTCCATTTAGTACCTCTGACAAAATGGAAGGAATGAGTGCGTTCCTAGAAAAACGTCAACCTAATTTTACAAAAAAATAGGTGCCTTCCTGTTGAAGAACCTATCAAATGTGGAATTGAATGATGATTCATTACAAAAAAACCGAAAAGCCGGAGATTAATCTCCGGCTTTTCCAGTAATATGCTCCACATCAATGACAACAACATGAAATCCATCCCAATCCGATTCTATATATTTTTCTCCTGCCTCTTTGTGTTCCGGGGCGTATTTCATCGCCAGTTTTTGTATGTACGGCCGTTTTTCCTCCCCGGCCAAAATTCGTGCAGTACCAAAGATAATAACACTACGGTATAAGGTGTTGAATTCCTCCGGGACAATTAAATCTCGCTCAACAACACAAAATGAGACTTTGGGATTTTTCCGAATCGCATCTAATTTATGCCCTTCCGTCGCACAATGAAATGCAATTTGATTATTACTGTATAAAAAGCTAACCGGAACAGCGTAAGGATAGTTGTCATCTCCCACCAAAGCCAACACACCATTGGTTGCTTTCTCAAGCATAGCAATCGCTTCTTCGCGGGAGACTTGATTTCCCTTTCTTCGCATTTCTCTGAACATAAGTTCTCCTTTCATCATTGGTTACACTTCTGCTATCATCATTTCCAAGGCCAATTCTGAGTCCAGCACACCGGTTTTTATTTCTTTGTCCACACAGTATACACTTAACAAAATTGTCCTTAACTCACTGGGACTATATTTTTCGGAAAAAGCCATGGCTTTTTTGATTCTAAGTTCATGCACCTTCAATTCCCTTTTTATTTCTTGTAGTCCCTTTCCCTCTTGCCTCAACTCCTTCACACATAACATCAATTCCATTTGAGATGCAATGGAAGAAAGCAGACGATAAGGGTTTTCTCCCCCTCGAAGCATATCATGCAGTAATCGAAATGCCTCGTCTTTTCGATTTTTGCTGATGGAATCCAACATGACGAAGGTGTTGATTTCCATGGTCTCTGATAAACAAGCATTGACATCTTCAATAGTAATTTCTTCTTGGTTACAATGAGCAATCATTTTTTTTAGATCATTTTCCATCTGAAATAAATCGTAAGTACTATACCGTTGTCCATACCCGCTATGGGTAATTAGCAAAGACAACACTGAAGGTTTCATGGAAACATTAGCCGCCTTCATTCTCTTGTTGATAAACCCTTTTAGTTGGGTTTCATCCAGGGGATCAAATTGGTAAATTTTACCTGTCGTGCTAACCAATGCCCCTAATCCGGTTTTTTTGGTTGTATCCACTCCACCATTTTGAGTAAATATTAATAAGGTGTAGTCTGGCAAGGAAATAAAATCTTCCAGTAGTTCTTTGGGTTTATCCGGCACAAAGTCACGGACAACAACCACCCGTTTGGTTGAAAGCATTGGCAGGGTCTCACACTGCCGCAGAATATCCGCCCATTGGCACCCTTTTCCATCTATTACTGAGAAATCCATGGATCTGGCCGCAGGATGAATTGTTTTTAGAACCAATAAGTCAATTGCCCACTGAACAAGATATGTTTCTTCTCCACAAAGAAGAAGAAGGTTGGGATACCCCCCTTCTTTTATGTCTTTGCCAATAGCGACAAATGCATGTTCCTTTTTTCCGTTGCCCGGATAAGCCACACAAGGCTCCTTTCTACCGATTAAAAAGCAAAATAATTTATGGATTCGCCTTTTCCTTGAATCTTCTTAAGTAGGGGCGCTCATTTTGGGATATACCAAAGACGCCAATGGCACCATCCTTATCATTTCTACGTATCATTATACCTTTTTTACGGCACTTTTCAAGGACACTACCATCGGGATGTCCATAATTGTTTTTTCCGGTCTGAAATACGGCTATTGTTGGATTTACCTTATTGAGAAACTCATCTGAAGTGCTATACTTGCTGCCATGATGACCTATTTTCAAAATATCTGCTAAAACCTCTTGCCCATTTTTCCCCTGCATAACTTCATGTTCGGTTTCCATGTTAATATCTCCGGTCATCAATATTCGATACTGCCCTATATGCACACGAACTATCAAACTCCTTGGGTTTTCATCGTTTGCCCCCAACTCCTTCTCATATTCTTGTACATTCTTTCTGCTAGGGTATAAAAATTCCAGCCATACCCAATCGTCTACTTTTAACTTGTCCCCGCTGTGAAGATAGATTAATTGTTCCTCCTTTAATTTCGTTTCTTTTATAATTTGGTTTTGGATAATTTGATTTCCCTCATATAGTCCTAACCGATTAATAAAGCCATCCGCCGCCAAAGAGCGGATTCCATCATAATGGTCTGTATCAAGATGGGTCACAATGGCAAGATCGATCTGATTCACACCATTTTTGAGGAAATATGGCTTCAGTACCCGTTTCCCAATATCGAAGGTTTCCTTTCCCCCGCCATCAATTACGATATTCTTTCCCGATGGCGTCCGAACGTGGAGGCAATCCCCTTGCCCAACATCCACAAAGACAGCATCTGCCTTGTCAAACCCATTTTCTGTCTGGCAATTCAAAATCACCGCTGTGAAAATTACCGCTCCCAAGATAATACCAATCCAACCATATTGCTTACGGTTCCATAAAATTTGCCCAAATTCGGAAAGTGCAAAAAAAACGATTCCATAAAAGGATACCAAGAAAAACACACTGGGACTAACCACATCAAAACTAGTCATTCCGTTTGCATAGGTTAAATTGTTGCACCAAAGTATGCATTGAAGCGAAATGTCTAAAAAGGCTGCAGTCAAGTCAAAAACGACGCCCGATACACCACAAAGCAACATGGCTAGAATCCCTGCGGGTATTAAAATACCGGAGAAAAACACCACCCCAAAATTTGCCAAGAATGCACCAATGGAAAAATAGTTAAAACAATATGCCGTAAAAGGAGCCATGGCAAGTTGTAGCATAGGCATAGGCAAAATTAGGGAAAGATTTTTTTTGCTAGAAAGATGCCGATTCACCAAAGGAAACATCCATCCCATTAGTACAACGGCCAGAAATGATAGTTGGAATCCCGGATGGAACAACTGATAAGGATTTCCAATTAGCAGTAACAAACCTGCAATACCGACAGAAGACAACACGTCATAAGGTCGACATAAAATTTTTGATAAAATATGCAGGCCTAATCATCAACAATGCTCGATTTACAGATGGACAAAATCCTGAAAGAAGTCCATATAATAAAAGTAATAGCATAATAATACTGTTAGGGAAAAATTTGCGTGTTCCGCGAAAGATTATGGTGAGCAGTCCATATAAAAATCCTACGTGCAATCCACTTACCGATAGAATATGTGCCGTTCCATTTTTTTGAAAACTCTCATATACATCTTCATCCATTGCCGACCGCTCTCCAAACAGCATGGCAAGCATGAGCCCGGTTTGCGCATCTCCCAGTTGCGTTTTTAATCGCTTTTCAAAGAAATCTCTAAAATTTGCCAGACCATGGCTCAACGGATTGACTGGTTCTTTTGAAAATGATATTTGCTCCGGGGAAAGTTGCATTATTGTGGAAATCCCCAGAGATCGCAAATAGATTCGATAGTCGAATCCCCCAGGATTTCCTGCAACCATAGGCAATTCCACCACCCCAGTTGCTTGAATCCATTTTCCGACAGCATAAGTATAATTGGATTGTTTGTCATATACGCTTATCAGCATTTTGCTGCCTTGTTTTGTATGTACCACCAAGGTTGCTTTTTCTTTTTCCTGAGTGGCAGTCAATACCTCTCCCTGAATCACCTTCTCTTTGCCAATCCAATCCAAGGATGGATTATTCCAACTTTGGGCAACAAGATATGCGGTCATTCCAATAATGAAACTACATAAAAGTATCCAAAAAAAATGTTTTTTCCATTTCAGCAGAATCAGACTGATAGCAATCCAAATACCTATAATTCCAACCCATTGGAGCCAAGTGATTTGCCACAGAGAAGTAGCATAAATTCCTGCACTATAAGATACAAACGTCTGGAAAGCGATTCTACGCATTGCCCTTCCTTTCAAGAGGCTTCCTAACTCCGTCCGTATTCTATCATAATTTCCATTTATTTACAATTCTATAGGGCATTGAATTAAAAATGACTTTATCTATTGAAGTCATTATGCTATAATTTTAGGGTGGTATCGATATACAGAAAAGGATAATAATTATATGAGCAGAGTTGAGAAAAAGCACGCAAACAGTCATAAGAAAAACGGTCGCAGACAAAAAAGTTCAATAAACTACTCGAAATTAGGTAAGTTCATTGTAACTGTTTGTTTGGCTTTAGGTTTTTTTATTGCACTTTTTACAGTAACGGTCATTGCCAATTCACCCAAAATTGATGCGGACAACATTTACTCTTACCTATCTGAAGCATCTGTTCTTTATGACCAGGATGGAAACGTCATTGACAATGTATATACAGATGCCGGAAATCGGGTCAATGTAAAATATGATGACCTTCCTAAAAATCTGATAAATGCCGTGGTTGCAATTGAGGATAAAACCTTTTGGAAACATAATGGCTTCAATGTTATAAGAATTTTTGGCGCCATCTGGGACAGCATTAAATCCGGAGATGAAATTGGGGGAACCAGTACCATTACCCAGCAATTGGCCAGGAATGTGTATTTAGTTGATACAAAAAACGTACGATCTTTAAATCGAAAAATATCTGAGGCATATTACACTGTTTTGCTGGAGTCTTCCATGACGAAGAAACAGATTCTTGAAGCCTATTTAAACACCATACCGTTTGGATATAATTGCTACGGAGTGGAAAGTGCCTCTCAGGCATATTTTTCTAAGGATGTTAGCAAACTTTCCCTTCTTCAATGTGCTGCCCTTGCTTCTATCCCTAAGTCCCCTACCAATTACGCCTTGCTAAAACGAATTGAAAAAAACAGCAGTGGGAAAACCACTTCCATAGACAAGGATTTAATTCTTTCAGAAACAACCGACTATTATATGGTTTATAATGGGGATGCCTCAAAAGATCGACGGAATATGACTTTGAAGTTTATGGAAGAACAAGGATATATTTCTGAAGCAACCTTAAAGAAAGTATTAAAGAAGGATTTAATGGATGCCATGAATCCACCTTTGGATTCTTTAACCAGTTTATCCGCATACTTTTGTGATTATGTAATCTCCGAAGTGATTGATGACTTAATGGATGAATATGGCTACACCAACACTGAAGCCAAGCAAATGCTCTATAACGGGGGCCTAAAAATATATACTACCATGGATTCCAACGCCCAGGAGGCCATTGAAAAGGCTTTTGATAATAGCAGCAATTTCCCCTCCGTTGCCAATCTTAACAAGGATTCTAGCGGTAACTTGCTGAACAGTAATGGAAAGCTTCTGTTGATGAAGTATGACAATTACTTTAAACATGATGTTTTTACATTCAAAGATAAAGATTTTGATATTGATGATAATGGGAACATGATTATATACAAGGGCGGTCGCTTTAATTTATATAAAACGACTGTGAACGGGACTACAGACTATAGTATTGAATTTAAGCCTATGTATATACAGAAAAATGGAGTTTTCTATACAATTGAAAGCGGTACAATTTTGGTTCCACAGGAATACAAATCCCAAGATTCGGATGGAAACGTGGTTATAGATGCTTCTTTCTTCAAAGATTATCCGGATTTCTTTGATATTCATGGGAATACATATAGCATCAAGCGTGGCGAATATACCTTGAAACAACAAGTACGCCAACCACAGGCAGCCATGGTCATCACCGACTATCATAATGGCCAAATAAAAGCAATGGCGGGGGGCAGAAACACTTCCGGCAGACAATTATATAACCGAGCCTTATCCCCCAATCAACCCGGATCTGCAATTAAACCTCTTAGTGTCTACTCCTCTGCCCTACAATTAGGTTTGGAGGCTGCAAAAACCGGCACACCTATGACTTTTAAAGAGTATGACAAGAACCAAAAAACCGAACTGTATGGTTCTTATTGGACTGCAGCTAGCGTTATTAACGACGCCGCATTAACAATAAATGGCAAAGTATGGCCAAAGAACTGGTACAGTGGTCATAGAGGGCTTATGACATTACGCAAATCTGTGGAGCAATCTGTCAACGTTAATGCCGTAAGAGTTTTCCAACAGGTTGGAGTGAAATATGCCGTATCTCAGTTGAAAAAATTTGGAATTTCCACAGTGGTAACCAGCTCAGATAATGGTGTAAATGATATGAACATAGCGGCCTTAGCTTTAGGTGGTATGTCACAAGGAATTTCTCCCCTTGAAATGAGTTCAGCCTTCGGCACATTCCCCAACGCAGGAGAATATATCGAGCCAATTTGCTATACCAAGATAACAAACAAAAACGATGAAATTTTAATTCAAAAGACATCAAAGAAAGAACAGGTTATTGATAAAGGTGTCGCATTTATTATGACGGATATTCTTCGAACCACTGTAACAAATGGTATTGCCAGTGGTGCAGCTACAGGGAATCAACCTGTTGGTGGCAAAACTGGTACTACTACTGATAACTATGATGCTTGGTTTTGCGGTTTTACTCCCCAATATTCAGCGGCTCTGTGGATTGGCAATGACGTCAATATTGAATTGAGCCTTGGAAGCCCTGCGGCTGCACGACTATGGAGTAAAATCATGCATGATGTTTGTGCTGGAATGTCCGGAAGTTTTCCCGCTGCGCCTAGTGATGTAATTCGTTCTGATGTCAGTGGGACAAATGAATATTATATTGATGGCACACAAAAAGGGGTTGTGGGGGTTCCTAAAGAAGTCTCTGTCAAAGTATGCGCCGAATCAGGATATTTGGCGACACCTTGGTGCACAGATACGAAAACTCTTAAAACCACCAGTGATGATGTGCATGCCATGTATTATTGTTATCTTCACAACCTTAAAGTAAAAAAATATCCCATCGATCCGGAACAAACTCTAGATACTGATTTCGTATATGTCGATCCGGATACGAACACAAACACAAACACTGATACCGACGATACCGGTAATTAGGGGTGTTGGATATGAGCAACTTACATAAACTAAACATTATATTAGCATCTTCGTCTCCAAGAAGAATTGAAATGTTTCATGACCACGGGATTTTCCCCGTGGTCATTCCTTCTAATACAACAGAAACCACCCCGATGCCTCTCTCGCCCAAGGAAACCGCTTTATTTTTGGCATTAAAAAAAGCCTTGTCTGTAAAAGAGCAAGGCCATATTCCCCAATGCATTGGCTATAATGGTGTTATTATTGCAGCTGATACCCTCGTATTCAAGGAGGAGATATTTGGAAAACCTGTTGACAAAGCCGATGCACAACGGATGCTATCCCTCCTTAGTGGCACAAGTCATCAAGTTGTCACAGGTGTTGCCCTTCTATCATTGAAGGATCCTTTCACCCGACTTTTTGCGGAAAAAAGCAACGTAACGTTTTATTCCTATTCTGACGAGGAAATAGAAACCTATTTAGGCACCCCAGAACCCTATGATAAGGCTGGCGCTTATGCCATCCAAGGCACTTTTTCGAAATACATAAAAGCAGTTAAGGGAGACACGGATAATATCATTGGACTCCCATGGGACAAACTGGAAAGTGAGCTTATAAAATTGTGCCTTTGACGACCAGTCCCTATGAAAATTTATAATTCCATCTCGTACATACACATAGCTAAGGCCGCCAAACCAGCCGTTTCTGTTCTCAAAATAGTCTTGCCCAAGGTGACGCAAGTGGTCCCCATCTCCTTTAGAATCTTTACCTCTTCTGGGGCAAAGCCTCCTTCCGGTCCAACGATTAGCGCAACACGCTCCGGAATTTCTGTCAATTGATGTAACACTTCTTTGATTGTGGTCTGCTGCTCGTTTTCATACAAAAATAAAACCAATCCGTAGTTTTTCAAAGAATCGGTAATTTTCTGAAAAGGTATTGGTTGTCGAATAAAAGGAATAATGCCTCGACCGGACTGGGATGCGGCTTCTTCAGCAATCATTTCAAAGCGCAGTAATTTTTTGCCAAAGTTCCCTCGGTCCGCCACAATGGTTCTAGCCATAAATACAGGAACAACTTCGTATACACCCATTTCCACAGTTTTTTGAATGAGAAACTCCATTTTGCCTTGTTTTGGTATTCCTTGAAACAAAGTTATATGAACTTTAGATTCCCGAAAAAAAGGTTGTTTGTGAATCACTTCAACTTTTAACCCCTCATTGTCCTGCTGGCCTAAAACCCCTTCATATTCCCACTTTTGCCCATCGGAGATTTCGATATGGTCTCCCGCTCGCATCCTCATAACAGTTTTGATGTGATGCAGGTCATCCTTGCGAATAATCCGAATGATATCTCCGTCAATCTGGTTGGGATGTACAAAATATCGATTCATTTGCCTACGATGGCGCACCACTCTCCCTTCTCAAGAATTTCAATTATTTCGAATCCCTGCTGTGTCAGTGCGCTGACAACAGCCTCTTTTCTGTCAATTAAAATACCCGACGATATAAATAACCCGCCAAGCGCAAGACATGTTTGCACTGAAGATGCCAAGGTAATAACAGCTTCTGCTACCAAGTTGGCCACAATAAGTTCAGCCTGAAGCTTAATACCCTGTGTTAAATCCCCTTGTTGTATGGTAATCCATTGTTCACAAGCATTTCTAATGACGTTTTCACGTGCCGTATTTACAGCCGTAGGATCGATATCCACTCCCATTACTTTTTGACTTCCTAACCTGGCAGCCGCAATAGATAAAATACCAGATCCACAACCAATATCAAGAACTATTTTGTCTTTACAACTATATTTGTCCATTAAGGTCACACACAATGCCGTTGTTTCATGGGTTCCGGTTCCAAAGGCCATCCCAGGGTCTAAGACAATGGTATGTGCATCAGGGCATACACCAGGATACGCCAATGTGGATTTTACATCCAATGAATCGGTAAGTTGAACCTGACGGAAATGTTCTGACCAGTTTTCTTTCCATGCATTGTCATCTACAACTTCACCCTCAATATATAATCGTCCCAACTCCACCGAAGGATCCAGCTCTCCATATAATTCGTCACTTTTTAGTTTCATTAAATCCAGTTTCAAGTCCTTTAACAAGGCATTCCCAACCAGGTCATCGGCAAGATAAAACTTGATTCTAGCTTCTTCTTCCCGTCCTAATAGTAAAGAATCGTCCACATAATCCCAGTCATAGGTGTTCTTTTTCTCCAGTATCTCATCCATCACTGCAGAACTTTCAATCCAGGTTCCCGTTATGCCTCTCCCCAATAAGAAGCCAGTTAATACGTCTAACCCATTATCTTTGGTATGGATGGTAATCTCCAGATATCTCATATATAATGCTCCTTTGTCTTTCATTTCATTCAATTTTAGTGTACCTTTTTTAGTGTAAAAAGTCCACCGCTCCCTGTCCAAAAAAACAGAGAAGGATTTTCATTAAGGAAATCCCTCCCTGCTTAAAATACAATTGAGGTTGTATATTCCAACATTACTGTTGGGGTTCCAAATTATATCCGCATTCCATTACTTTGTGGACGCATCATACAATTCTTCTGCCCGATCCCACTCTTCAATAATTTGAGGAATTACCTTATATAGGTCTCCTACAATACCAAAATCAGCAACTTCAAAAATGGGAGCATCCGGATCTTTGTTTATAGCAACAATGATGTCAGAAGTTTGCATGCCTGCTAAATGCTGAATTGCACCGGAAATACCACAAGCAAAATAGATTTTTGGTTTAACCGTTGTCCCTGTTTGACCAACCTGATGGGAATGGTCAATCCATCCTGCATCTACCGCTGCTCTGGAAGAACCAACTACGCCACCTACTTTATCCGCAAATTTCTTAATCAGTTCAAATCCCGAAGGATCACCAAGGCCTCTACCACCGGAACAGATAATATCTGCATCGGTTAAAGAAACTCTTTCTTTTGCCGATTTCACAATTTCAATCAACTTTGTTCTGATATCTGCTTCTGAAAGGGTTGGCTTGAATACTTCCAACTCCCCTTTTGCGCCTTCCACTTTTTCTCTCTTTTGCATAACGCCCGGTCGGACGGTAGACATTTGAGGTCTCGTCTTGGGACAAATGATGGTCGCCATCAGATTTCCACCAAAAGCAGGACGGGTTTGCTTAATGCCGGTATCCTGGTCGTTGGGATCCAATGTGGATGTATCAAGCGTTGTGTTTTCCTTTGCATATTTGATATAACTGGACACTTTTACATCCAGTCTTGTGCAGTCCGCCGTGAGGCCCGTGTTGAGTCTTGCCGCAACTCTTGGAGCTAAGTCACGACCAATATGAGTTGCACCGTAAATAACAATTTCCGGTTTCTTTGCTTTAACTGCATCTACTAACACTTTTGTATAAGCATCGGTGGTATAGTTTTTGAGCAAGGAATCCTGAATTAGGATGACTCTTTCTGCACCATAGGCATAACACTCGTCAACTAGATGATCGATATTCTCTCCAATAAGAACGGCACATACCAATGTATCTTTGCCGATTTCCTTGGCGAGTCGATAACCTTCACCAATCAATTCCAAGGCAACGTTCATTAGTTTACCTTCTCTTTGCTCTGCAAAAACCCAAACGTTTTTGTAGGCAGAAAGATCAACCACTTCATTGTCTTCGGTTTTCTCGATGGCATCAAAAGGGCAGGCCGGAATACACTGATTACAGGCTGTGCACTTTTCGTTAATGACGGCAAGTTTGCCCTCCATGGTAATTGCTTCAAAGGGGCAAGATTTTATACATAGCTTGCATCCTCTGCATTTATCTTTGATTACTTGAATAGCCATTTTACTGTGTCCTCCTTCTTAAACGACATGTTTGCCCTTGAGGCCAATGAGTAGTTTCTGAACAACTTCTTGTTGGGTGTCCCCTTCCAACATAGTTCCCTTTCCTTTGGGTGCTGGGGTGAAAGAACGGAAGACGTTGGTGGGGGAAGCTTCAAGACCAACAATGTCCAAATCCACTTCAATGTCTTTTGCGCCCCATACATGCATCGGCTTATCTTTGGCGCTAAAAATACCACTGAGGAACATATATCTGGGTGTATTCAGTTCTTTAATCGCGGTGAGAACGCAAGGAGTTTGAATGCGAATCAATTCGTAACCATCTTCCAATGCACGCTTTACAGTAATATCTTTCATGTTGTCTTCAAGTTTGAATTCTTCCACATAGGTAACCTGTGGGAGATCCAGTTTTTCAGCTAGTTGGGGACCCACTTGAGCAGTATCTCCGTCAATAGCTTGACGTCCAGCAAAAATTAAATCATAATCGCCTAATTTTCGGATGGTCGCTGCCAATACATTGGATGTTGCCCATGTATCGGAACCGCCTACAGCACGGTCACTGACTAGAATCCCTTCATCGGCTCCCATAGCAAGGCACTCAATGAGCAGGTCTTTGGCTTGAGGGGGACCCATCGTGATAACAGTAATTGTGGTATCAGGATACTGATCCTTGATTTGCAGGGCCTCTTCCAAAGCATTGGCATCATCATGATTCAAAATGCTAGGCACCCCTTCTCGCATAAGGGTTCCGGTCTTAGGGTTAATTTTGATAACATTCGTATCTGGAACTTGTTTTGCACAAACAATGATTTTGAAAGCCATTTTTGTCTCCTCCTTCTGCCTTACTTGCCGAACACGTTAGCTGCAATAACGATCTTTTGAACTTCTGATGTGCCCTCATAGATTTCAGTAATCTTTGCATCTCTCATCATACGTTCAACAGGGTAGTCCTTCGTGTAGCCATATCCACCATGAAGTTGCACACACTTGGTGGTAACATACATAGCAGTCTCAGCAGCAAACAACTTTGCCATGGCAGATTTCGGTCCATAGGCCAAATGCTTTTCTTTCATATCTGCTGCTTGATAAATCAACAGTCTGGCCGCCTCTATCTGGGTTGCCATATTGGCAACTTCAAACTGAAGAGCCTCCATCTGTGATAATTTCTTGCCAAATTGTTTTCTGGATTTCATATAGTCCACCGTCACATCAAAAGCGCCCTGGGCAATACCCAATGCCTGAGAAGCGATGCCAATACGTCCGCCATCCAGTGTTGACATAGCAACCTTAAATCCTTCTCCAACTTCCCCAAGAATTCTATCCTTCGGAATTTTGCAGTTTTGGAAAATCAGTTCTGTGGTTGAGGATGCGCAGATTCCCATTTTTTCTTCGGTTTTACCGATAGAAAATCCTTCATCCGTCTTTTCTACAACAAACGCACTAATGCCGCCTCTGGTGCCCTTTTTCTTGTCTGTCATGGCCATTACCACAAAGACATCAGCATATCCCCCATTGGTAATGAAAACTTTTGCCCCATTGAGCAACCAATGATCACCATTATCAATGGCACGGGTCTGTTGTCCACCTGCATCGGTTCCTGCATTGGGTTCTGTCAGTCCGAAAGCACCCAAATGTTTTCCTGATAGCAGATTCGGTAGATACTTTTTCTTTTGTTCCTCTGTTCCCCAGGCAAAAATTGGCCAGCAGCAAAGGGATGTGTGTGCCGAGCAAATTACACCAGTCGAAGCACATACACGGGAAAGTTCTTCTACAGTGATGGCATATGACATTTGGTCTCCGCCGGCACCACCATACTCCCTGGGAAATGGTACACCCAGCAAACCGTATTTGGCCATTTTCTCAACAGTTTCCTCAGGAAAACGATGCTCTTTGTCAATATCAGCCGCAATAGGTTCCACTTCGTTTTTGGCGAACTCTCTCACCATTTTTCTTACAAATTCTTGCTCTTTCGTCAATTGAAAGTTCATGTTTTAAGCCTCCTTCATCTTCATGGATAGGTTCTTATTTAAAAGTTCAATCCCGTGCGTTGTCTATTTTATAGACTCGGATTGTTATTTTTATAACAATTTTTTCGCGACGATATAAGTAAATCACTTTTATTGCTAATTTGCAAGGGGTTTAAAAGATTTTCAAATTTCTGTCTATTTATGCAGGATAAATGTCTTTCGTCAATGCTGATTGAACCGCCGCCTCAACTAGTTCCACAACATCCAATCCAGCTTCAGACGTCAGAATTTTTTCAACTCTCGGCTTCGTAATTGGATGCTTCGGAAGGAACACTGTGCAACAGTCCTCATAAGGTTGAATTGATATTTCGAAGGTGCCAATCTCCCTTGCAATATCCATAATATCAACTTTATCCATAGCAATCAAAGGGCGCATCACTGGCATGTTCACTACTGCGTCTGTCACAACAATGGACTCTGCAGTTTGACTTGCAACTTGGCCAAGACTTTCCCCTGTAATCAACATGGTGCAACCACTCTGTTGTGCAACAACTTCCGCAACACGCATCATAAATCGTCGAAGCAGAATCGTCATTTCTTCTTCCGGACAATTCATCGCCAGTTGTTCTTGTATAGGCAGCAGATTGATGGTATGCATCTTAAAACGACTGCAGTAAATGGCCAGCACTGAAGCAAGTTCTTCAACCTTTTCTTGAGCTCTTTCGCTTGTGTAAGGATACGAATGAAAATGAACAGCCTCAATGCTCATTCCACGCTTTGCCATCATCCACGCAGCGACAGGGCTGTCAATCCCCCCCGACAGTAAAACCAAACCTTTTCCATTGGTTCCCAAAGGAAGTCCCCCATGTCCTGATATCTTTTGCTGATAAATATAGGTAATATCACTTCGAACATCAATAAACAAACTGACATCGGGATTGTGGACGTCCACGGAAAGAACTTTACAGCCTTTTAAGATTTCCCCTCCGATTTTTCTGGCAATCTCGGGAGATTGAATGGGAAAGTTTTTGTCAGCTCTTTTCGCTTCAACTTTGAAGGTCTTGACTCCTTGAGAAACGATTAGCTCATTCATATATAAAATGGCTTCCCTGGCGATTTCCTCCATATTACATGAAACTTCAATCGCAGGACTAATGGAAGCGATTCCAAAAACTTTGGACAATTCTTTCAAAATATCCGGTTTAGGAATATCTTTATTCGTGCGAATAAAAATCAATCCACCTATTCTTCGTACTTCTACCCCATCAAATTTTCGAAGCAACTTTCGAATTCTTTCAGCCAACATTTTTTCAAAATATGGTTTGTTATGACCTTTCAGGGCGGCTTCTCCGCTTCTGACTATAAATATATTACGTTCGTTCAAAATGGTTTCCGCCTATCTGAAGCTTCCTAGCTTCCTGAATTGTGTAACTGCTCCTTTTAAACAATCTAGCACCACTTCCATTTCCTCCATGGTGTTATATTCGCTAAAGCTAAATCGAAGAGCGCCTTCAACCTCTTTATCCGTTCGTCCCATGGCTGTAAGGACATGGCTTTTTCCTTTTTTGTTGGAGGAACATGCAGCACCTGTAGAAACATAAATTTCATTTTGCTCTAATTGGTGTAGCAAGACTTCCCCGCGAGTCCCTAAAAAAGAAATATTAAGAATGTATGGACTGCTGTTCTCCGGTGTATTGATTAATACATCAGAAATATTGTCCAAAATTCCATTTAACAAGTATGACTTCAGTTGTCCGACCACCTTGCTTCTCTCATCCATCTGATTCATTGCCATTTCGGCTGCCAACCCAAATCCGGCAATGGCCGGCACGTTTTCTGTCCCGGAGCGAAGGTTTTGTTCTTGCCCGCCGCCAACCATTTGTGGCGTTACTTTGGTATTCTTTCCTAAACAGAGACATCCCGAACCTTTCGGCCCATGAATTTTATGACCACTAATAGAAATTAAATCCGCCCATCCTGCCATTAGTGATAATTTGCCAAAGGATTGGACACAGTCAAGATGCAAGAGAGCGTCCCCCTTCATTTTTGCAATTTCTCTCACAGGAAAAACCGTCCCCACCTCATTATTTACATGCATAATAGAAATCAGGCATGTTTTATGTGAGATGACATTTCTAAAAAAATCCAAATCCGGTAATCCATTCCGGTCTACTGGGAGATATACAACTTCAAATCCCTCTTTCTCCAATGTTTTGCATGCCTGAAGCACCGCGGGATGTTCCACTTGCGAGGTGATGATTTGATTTCCCTGTCTACGATTTGCAAAGGCGCCTCCAATCAATGCTAAATTATCTGCTTCTGTGCCGCCGGAAGTAAAAACAATTCTTTGATTCGTTGAACCCAATGCCTTTAGAAGCTGCTGCCTTGACTTTTTAACAGCCTTTTCCCCTAAAAGACCCATATGGTGCAAAGACGATGGATTGCCATATGCTTCTTCCATATAATGAGTCATCAGGCCAATAACTTGGCTATGTGGTCTTGTGGTCGCACTATTATCAAGATAAATCATCACTTTTACTCCCATTCTGTCTTCATAGTATCATATCGAAGAAAAAAAGGGCAGTGGTCCTGCCCTTTCATGGATCTTTTATTATTTTGCGTAATCCACAACCCGGGTTTCTCGGATAATGTTCACCTTGATTTGCCCCGGATAGTCCAGTTCGTCTTCGATTTTTTTGGAGATTTCTCTGGCTAAGAACGGCATTTCATCTTCCTTGATTCGATCCGGTCTGGCGATGATTCGAATTTCTCTTCCTGCTTGGATGGCAAATGATTTTTCTACACCATCCATATTGTTGGCTATTTCTTCCAAAGCCTGCAATCGTTTAATGTACGTTTCAAGGGTTTCTCTTCTTGCACCCGGTCTGGCGGCAGATAAAGCATCTGCTGCAGCAATGAGAACGGCTTCCAAAGTCTTCGGCTCATAATCCCCATGATGCGCTGACATAGCGTCAATCACAGCTTGCGGTTCCTTGTACTTCTTCAGGACTTCCATTCCCAAATCCACATGAGTCCCTTCTTTTTCGTGGTCAATGGCTTTTCCAATGTCATGGAGCAACCCTGCCCGTTTGGCCAATTTAACATCCATGCCCAACTCGGCGGCCATTAATCCAGACAAATGGGCGACTTCTTCCGAATGCTTCAGTACGTTTTGCCCATAGGATGTTCGGTATTTCAATCTACCTAGCAACTTAATTAGCTCAGGATGTAAATTATGAATCCCTACTGAAAAAGTGGACTGTTCCCCGGCATCCTTAATAATGGCAGCGACTTCTTTTTCCGCTTTGTTAACCATCTCTTCAATGCGCGCAGGGTGAATTCTTCCATCCACAATAAGCTTTTCAAGGGCTAGCCTTGCAACTTCCCTTCTTACCGGATCAAATCCGGAAAGAATAACAGCTTCCGGCGTGTCATCGATAATCAATTCTATTCCGGTCATCGTTTCAATGGCTCGGATATTTCTTCCTTCACGGCCGATAATTCGGCCCTTCATCTCGTCATTAGGTAGGGCGACTACTGAAACCGTAGATTCTGCCACATGATCTGCTGCACACCGCTGAATCGCTCCGGTAATAATTTCTTTTGCTTTTTTGTCTCCCTCTTCTCTTGCCTTCATTTCGATATCTTTAATCAGGATTGACCCCTCAACTCTGATATCTTTTTCTAAATTGGAAAGCAGGATGGCTTTTGCTTCTTCTGAAGTTAAACCTGATATTTTCTCCAGCTCCTCATTTCCTTTTTTAATCTGATCTTCCAGTTCTTTTTGTTTGTTGATTATATTTTGTTCTCTGGATGTAATGCTCTCTTCCTTTCGCTCAATATTTTCTAGCTTTTTATCAATGGTCTCCTCTTTTTGAATCAATCTTTTCTCCAATTTGGAGATTTCATTTCTCCGTTCTCGGATATCCCTCTCCGCTTCACTCCTCACTCTATGTGCTTCTTCTTTTGCTTCAAGAGCGATCTCTTTTCTGATGGTTTCGGATTTATTTTCAGCATCGAGAATCAAATTTCTGGCTACTAATTTCGCACTTCCAATGGCTTTTTCCCCAACGGTCTTTCGGAATACGTATCCTGCCAGAAAGGCGATGACCGCTGCAACAATTCCCACAATGATAGGAATCATGTATTCGTCCATATAACATGCACCTCCTTTCGTTTTATTCGGTTTTATATAAGGTTCGCTACTAAATTTTGGTATATTTAACACGCATTACTGTAATTAAATGTTGATATAATCATACTAGAATATTATAATGTTACAGTATCGTTATGTCAAGGCAAATAGACGGGAGCAATATGAACAAGTTAAGGCATTTTAAAAATCTATTTAAGAATATCAGCAAACCTTTGCTGTTAATTCCAATATTCTTTTTTGCGCTAAGTGTACTGATGATGATTAGTACTTCCTATGATGATGGCATTGTCATATCTAGGACAGTTATCATCCAAACGATTGCATATTTATTGGGGTTCGTATTTGTCGTCATACTGGCCAATTTAGACTATACTGTCATACAAGAATTTGAAAAACCTATATATATTTTTTCAATACTATTTCTCTTAACCCCTTATCTTCCATTTATTGGGGTAGAAGCCAACGGTGCACGTTCGTGGATAGACCTTGGAGTAACTACTTTTCAACCATCTGAAATTGTAAAAATTACTTTTGTGCTATTGGTAGCGAATTACCTTCAGCGAAACAAAGACAAACTATTCACCTTTCGAAGTGTGTTGATGGCCGCCCTATATAGCGCACCGTTTATCTTAATTGTACTCAAGGATGACTTTGGGAGTGCTGTAGTTTTCATTATTATGTGGGTTGTGATGCTCTTTTTTGCAGGCATTGACAGTAAGTTGTTTGCCCAATGTGTAGGTGCAACCGCACTATGCATGCCCATCGCCTTTCGTTTTTTGGCCTCTTATCAGCAAGAACGAATTACGGCTTTTCTTCACCCGGATAATTTAAGTTTACAGGGGAATTATCAAATTTGGATGTCAAAAGTAGCAATCGGCTCTGGGGGGTTCTTTGGGAAAGGATTGTTTAAAGGCACACAAAAAGACCTGAATTTTCTTCCGGTCCGTAATTCTGATTTTATTTTTTCTGTCATTGTGGAAGAGTTGGGGTTTATCGGTGGGGGCCTTTTAGTTGCAGCCTATAGTTGGTTTATCTATTCCATTGCGAAGGTGGCCTTTATGTCCAAGGACCTTTACGGGACTTTGATTGTAATGGGGCTCCTCGGGATGTTTGTTTTCCAAATTTTCGAAAATATCGCCATGTGTATGGGACTCATGCCCGCCACTGGCATCACCCTGCCATTTATCAGTTATGGTGGATCTTCTATTTTGTCCTCTATGATTGCACTAGGTTTAATCGTTAATGTGGCAATCCGAAATCGAGGGGTTACATTCTAGGTTCTAGTATCCGTTCCACAATTTTGTTCATGTTTTCGGAAATATAGGAATCTTGTTTCACTGTAATAGGAATTCCTCTGTTGTTTGCGATGAGAATGTTTGTGTCATATTGAATGATGCCTGCAATTTCTACGCGAAGTTCCTTTGCGACCATCAACACGCCTGGAACCGCACCCATGGCCATCAATTCAGCGTTCACTTTGTTTAATACGCAGAAACGACGTTGCACTCCGATTTCATTAAGCAGTTTATCAATAATATCCGCATCGCGCACGGATGCAAAATCCGGTTCTGTTACAATAACTGCCGTATCTGCAGGTGCGGCGGAGACCTCCAAACCTTCTCCAATGCCAGCTGGTGCATCAATAATAATATAATCAAACTCTTCTCTCAGTTTGTCGCAAAGCACCTGCATGTGAAGTGGCGTAATATCTCGTTCATCGCGCATGGGAGAGGCTGCCATCAAATACAAGTCTGTAAAACGTTTGTCACGAATAAGGGCCTGCTTGATTTTGCATACACCGGAAATCACATCCATCACATTATACACGACACGGCTTTCCAACCCCATATACAAATCCAAATTGCGAAGCCCCATATCCATATCTACCAAAACGATTTTTTTGCCTTCCATGGCAAGCGTTGCACCCATATTGGCCGCAAAAAACGTTTTTCCGGTTCCACCCTTTCCGGATGCTACCAAAATGACATGACCCATTTATTCCCTCCTACTGTAATTTGGAATCCAAGTTAATTGTAGTGTAATCCGTATCGTCAAGAAGATATTTACCAATGACTTCCCTTGCAATTGCACCGGCATTTGGTCCTGTAGCACCTTGTACAATCAAGACTGCGACGGCAATTTTAGGGTCATCCGCCGGCGCCAACGCCAACACCCAGGCAAAATTATCATATTTGCCTTTGTAACGGTTCAAATCAGTTGATGTCAAATTTTTATCACTCAAGTTTATAACAGCTCTTCGAACTGCTGTATCTTTTGATAGGTAAATTGCTGGATATTCTTTCATTAGCCGATTCATTTCTTTTTTGACTTGACTCCAGGTCAAAGAACTATCAAATGCAGATAAATGTGCTTTGATGTATGCAACTTCAGAAACAGGATTAATTGTTCCTGCCCGTTGAGCCGTGCCGGTTTTGGCCGCTACCTCAATGGGGAAATCCTTGAAATACTTTGATAAACTTCCTTCCGATCCAACAGCTGCCAAACGCATTCCTTCAATGATTTGATCAAAATATTTCTCACTGGATACTTCAACTTTAACAGGATCATCTTTCGTGTATGTTCCTTGGTTCTCAATACTCTTTATAAGGCTCACCTGATTTCGTACACCTTTATTTCCTATCGTCGCAACATAGTTTGCCATTTGTAAGGGAGTATAAGCATTTTCACCTTGCCCAATGGCAATATTCAATGCATCGGCCGTAGACCAATCTGTTTGGTTAAAATAGGTGTACAAACATAAATCCGCCAAGGGCTCAATCTGGTTCTTCTTGATGCCTAGGTTGGTCAATCGATCATTTATCATTTCATCTCGGGAAATGTCTTCTCCCATCCATCCCACTATTTTTTCAATGGTTTCCTTCAGCAAGTCAGGATTTCCAACTACTTTTTTTGTAAAGTACACTTCGGAAGACGCATATAAAATATTACGCAAACTGCTTTGCAAATTTGCCAACTTTCCCGCCTTTGAAGGGACAGGCACAACCGTTTCTGCAATTTCAATCCCAGTTGAAAGTCCAAGCCCATATTCTTTTGCATATTCCGTAATATCATCAATGGTGATTTTTTTCTTGTATCCTAAACTTTTACCGGTATACCAGTCTTTGCCGGTTGCCACATCATAAAAGTAATAATTGCAGGATACTTCCAAGGCTCTTGCCATGTCCAAATAACCATGGGTACTGCGATATAAATTCCAAAGAACGCAACCAAAGGTTTTATCCCCCAATTTAATGTATCCACCATCCATCAATTTTTGATATGGGTTCAATCCGGCTTCCAATCCTGCAGTCGCTGTGACCATCTTAAACGTGGAACCCGGTTGTACCGCGCTTCTCGTTGCCACATTGTACAGAGGCGCCGGAGCAAGGGGATCTCTTGGGTTTTTCGTTTGGAGAGAATCCCAGTCCACAGTGGAAATCCCATTGGCAAATAAGTTTGGATCGTAATCCGGGTAACTGGCCATGGCCAGTACATCTCCTGTATCTACTTCAATGGCTACTACAGCACCAACTTCTGCATTTGCGGCAACTTTAGAGGGGGTTACATTCCCATATTTGCTTTTAAATGTGCTCCCAGTTCGAATGGATTTCAATCCCCTTTTCAGTGCTGATTCCGCTGTCTTTTGAAGACTCAAGTCGATAGAAAGATATATATCTTTCCCTTTGACCGGGTCAACCTGGCTAATTTCTTTGACCCGTTCCCCTTGTGCATTAACCTGAACTTTATAGTACCCATTGGTGCCATGCAGGACAGATTCAAAGGTCCCTTCAATGCCGGCCAGTCCAATAATAGCATTGGATTCATACCCATTTTCAATATATTCTTCTTTGCTGTCATCAGATATTTTGCCCATATACCCCAAAATATGTGACGCAGTGCTTCCACTGGGATAATATCTTCTGGTTTCTGATTCTACTGTTACACCGGGAAGACTTTCGCTCATTTCTTCAATAATCATTACGGTTTTATCTGAAACGTCCTTGGCAACTGTAGCTGGCAAATATTTTCTATAACCCATTAGTTCCATTTCATTTCGTACAACCATGATACGCCTTGCCTTGGCGTCTGACACTGCTGTATCAATCTTCATTTTTTTGCGAATGGCAACAAATGCTTCTTTAGCGGTTGCATTCTTTTTTAGACTATACCTTTTTAAGAACTCCTCACGATCCACTTGACTGTTGTATTTCATTGTTGTTACTGAAATCGGTGGATATTCATTATAAGTATTTTGCATAATCAGCTGTGCTTCATAACGGGTAAGGTCAGGGTCAATGCCCAAACTAACCCGTAGTGCATTGAATGCTTCCTCTGCAGTATAATCTGTAGGAAGTCCTTTTTGTTTCAACCAGGTTCGGATTTCTTTGTCATAAGTAAAAGCGTATTTTCCATCTTTTATCACGATGGGGAAATTATCTTCTAAAGAATCTCCGGTATCCGCTAATATATTGATTAACTGAGATACGGCCTGATTTAACTCTTTGTCTTCCAATGTTCCGGCACTCATTTTGACGGTAAATATCTGTTTGTTTCCGGCAATTAAGTTCCCATATCGGTCATATATTTCTCCTCGAGGCGCAGTAATTGGTATTTCTCTTGTGCTGATGTTTTCCGATGTTTTATCCCAAGTCTTTCCCTCAATAACAGTAAGCATAAAAAGCCTACCCCCAAGAAGTATGGAAAGTGCTAACAGTACAATCAGCGTACGACTATATCGGGTTGTAAAATCAAAATTCATCGCGTATACCTAATATTCATTTTATTTTTGCTCTTTGTTTTTTTGTTTACCAGTCCATTGTCGATACTCTTGTTGTGATTGTGCTTACGTCGATACCAAAAAGATGCCACCAAAGTAACTACTAAATTAACAGGAATTTCAAACATTAGAAATTTTAAAACATTAATAATATGCGTTGGGTTGCCAAGAATCATCATGATGAGCCAATAAAAACCATAATAAAGCACTGTCCCAACTGCAATAATTGTCAATAGCGTCCAGAGATTGTCACGGTTCAAATCTCTACCAAAGTATGCCACAGATAGACAAAGGAGAAACAATACAAGCCCTCCGACGCCAACATACTGACCTCCCATGGAATCAAGAATCAACACAAAAGGGATTCCAACTAACCCTGGCAGGATACCATTATTGTATTTATAGGTGATAAAAAGTGCCAGACACAATACCAGATTAGGGGTAATGGCGTCTAACGCCAATAAATTTAATAAAGATAGTTGTAATATCAATGCAATGGCATACATCAGTGCTGCTTTTTTGTAACTCATATGAAGACCGCCACCTTCTGAAGGCTGGTAAATTTCACTGTTGGGGAAACTTTAATTTCTTTAAGCTGCAAATCTTTATTGAACGAAACTTTTGTAACCGTTCCTATTCGAATCCCTTCAGGATATAATCCTACACCAGAAGTGACAAGAACATCACCTGTAACAATTTTCGCATCTCCATCCAATACGTATCCTTCCAGATTTCCATTTCCATCACCGTGTACAATTCCTTGCGCAGAGGCCCTTCTGAGCACTTTGAAACTAATATTATTGTTTTCATCTAATACAGATGCCACCTTTGCCCAGTCATTTCCAACTTCTCTGATTCGTCCAACCAAACCGCTCCCATCAACAACAATACAATCTTTTTCAATTCCTTTTGTTGATCCAACATCAATTAAAAATGTCTGGAATGGATTGGAATTATCCAAGGAAATAATTCGTCCGGCCACTGCACCCTTCTGCCCCTGAAATGCTTTGAAATCAAAAGCATCTGACAAGTCCTTCAATTGGGCCAATTCTTCTTTGGTCAAAGTCAACTCTAGATTCTCTTGTGTTAACGTATTGTTTTCTTCTTTTAGCGCTTCATTTTCTTCCATTACTTTTTTATATTGGAAAATGCCAACAAAGGTCTCTCGTATTCCATTCGTCAGAGAGGAAAGTGGTTTTTCAACTGCCGTAATGACGGTTTGTGTCGCTTTTCCAAGAATCGTTGAGCCGCCGCCCATCATGAATGAAGCAAAAATAAACAGGCAAAGCAACAATACAACACCTGCTGTAGCAGTAAAAATTTTATGACGTCTGAACCAATTCATCTGTATCTCCAGTCTCTATCGTTTTTTGCTGGCAACATACCGCCTTAACTTTTCAATATTTTCGAGACTTTTTCCTGTTCCCAACGCCACCGCCTCATAGGGATTTTCTGCCTTCGTTACTCGCATCCCGGTACGTTGAGCAATCAAAACATCCAAGTTTTCAATCATGCCGCCTCCGCCAGTAAGGGTCAACCCTTTTTCTGCTATGTCCGCCGCAATTTCAGGAGGTGCTTTCTCCACAGTTGATTTAACTGCATCTACAATCATTTCCATGGACTCGTGCAAAGCGGCTTCCATTTCTTTGTTGGTAACAGAAAATGTCTTTGGTAGTCCGGAAATTAAATCCCGGCCTCTCGCATCCATGGTGCGAATGATTTCTTTATTGTTTTGATCCACTTGTATCAAAGCACTGCCTACATTAATCTTAAGCTGTTCAGCTGTTTTTTCTCCGATTAACATTCCCTTTTTCTTCCGAATATAGGAAATTACTGCATCATTAAATTTTTCTCCGGCATACCGAAGGGATGTGCTTACCACGATGCCCCCCATTGCGAGAATTGCAATATCTGTGGTTCCGCCACCAATATCTACTACCATGCAGGCTTCAGATGTGTCAATATCCAAATCAGCTCCGATGGCCGCAGCTGTAGGTTCATCCAAAATATATACTTCTCTGGCGCCCATCTGCCGCACTACTTCTTCAACCGCACGCTTTTCAACTTCAGTCACCCCGCTGGGTACACCAACGACAACACGAAGTCCAGAAGATTTTTTGTCTCCCAAAGCTCTTCGAATAAATCGCTGCAACATTTCAGCCGTCATATCAAAATCCGAAATTACGCCATCCTGCAAGGGTTTGACCACTACAATATTTTTGGGAGTTTTGCCGAACATATCTTTGGCCAGTTCTCCCACTGCAATGATCTCTCGAAGGTTTTTGTCATAAGCAATTACAGAAGGTTGATTCAAAATAATTCCTTTTTCCTTCATAAAAATCAAGGTATTTGCCGTACCTAAGTCGATGCCCATATCTCTTGTTGAAAAACTAAACACTACTATTCTCCTCCATGTTCATTTGTTATTATATGTTATATGATTTTCTTTTCTTTCATACTCACGTAGGTCCCATCCCCAATGATGATGTGATCCAACACATGAATTCCTAAAATTTTGCCAGTCTCACAAAGTCGATGCGTCACTTCAATGTCCTGTGGGCTTGGCTTTGGGTTACCACTTGGGTGATTATGAATAAAAATAACAGCTGCCGCACTTCTTCTCACGGCTTGGGTAAAGGCCTCTCTTGGATGTACAATGCTGGATGATAGATCCCCTACCGCCACAGTCTGTACGGCCAAAATGCCTCCTTTTGCATTTAAGAGCAGTGCATTGAAAAACTCTTTTTTGTGATACCGCATCTGCTCCATGAAAATCTGTACTACATCCCCAGTGGATTCAATTTTTGTGCGATCCGCTCTGGGAGTGGTTGCTATTCTTTTGCCCAATTCCATTGCAGCTAATAGTTTACTGGCCTTTGCCAATCCCATACCACGTACTGCAGCCAATTCTTCTAAAGAACAACCTGCAAGGTGTAATAACCCATCTTGATCCAATGCCAAAAGATTTTCTGCCAGACTTATAGCCGATTGCCCCTTTGAACCGGTGCCCAACAGTAATGCTACCAGCTCACAATTTGTCAAGTTCTCCTGCCCAAACCGGGATAATTTTTCTCTCGGCCTCTCAATCTCAGGCAATTCATGAATGTTCATTTTAGGTCTCCTTTCACCCCCCCGTGTGTCAGGAATCCTTTCCCAAAAGGCAATATACCTATCCAAAAAGACGTATTATATTATACCACCACTACGACATTGATACAATGCCGTATTATAGTCTATGTATAAACAATCCACTTCCCAATTTTGGTTCAAACCATGTAGATTTAGGCGGCATTACCAATCCCGAATCAGATACTAATAGTAAATCAGATATGGTAACAGGATATAGGGCGAAGGCAACCCTCATGTCCGTTGAAACACGACGCTCCAGCTCTTCCAACCCTCGAATCCCACCAACAAAATCAATCCGCTTATCCGTTCTTGGGTTTTGAATGCCAAGAATCGGGGCCAGTAAATGATTTTGTAAAACAGAAACGTCCAGTCCATCAATGGGATGATTCGCTATTATTTCGGGAGATGCAATCAGTTCATACCATCTTCCGTCTAAATACATACCGAATGTATGTTTTGCGGCTGGTCTATATGGGCCGTTTTCTTGCTCCGTTACGGAAAATCCCGCGGTTTTTACTGCCGAAAGGAATTGCTGAGACGATAACCCATTTAAATCTTTCACCAATCGATTATAGTCATAAATATGAAGTTCTTTATCAGGAAAGATGACAGCCATGAAATAATTGAATTCCTCATCTCCCGTATAATCTCCATGGTCTTCACGTCTTTTCAATCCGACTTTGCATGCCGAAGCGCTGCGATGGTGCCCATCTGCTATATACAACGAGGGGATCTTCTTAAAAATAGTCGTTATCTGATCTCGCACCTGATAGTCTGCAACCACCCAAAAGCTATGTCCTACCCCATCCTTTGAAGTAAATTGAAATTCGGCGGGATGGGTCTTAATATACTCTCCCGTTAATTGATTCAGTTCTCCATCTCCGCGCATGGTCAAAAATACAGGTTCAGTATTTGCATTGCAAACATCAAAATGTCGAATTCTGTCCAATTCTTTTTCTTCTCTGGTGTGTTCGTGTTTTTTTATAATGTTATCCATGTATTCATCAATTGAGACGCAACCCACAATCCCAGTTTGTATGTTCTTCCCCATGGTCTGTTTGTATAAATAAAAAGTCGGTTCCTCTTCTTGAAGAAGCACGCCTTCCTCAAGAAACCGGTCCAAATTTTCTCTTGCCTTTTGGTATACCGAATCGTCATAAGAATTGTCTTCTTCAGGCAAATCAATCTCCGACCTACAGATATGCAAGAAACTGATTGGATTATTTACAGCCATAGCCGCCGCTTCCTTTCGGTTCATCACATCGTAGGGGAGGGAAACCACTTGCTCTGCCAACTCAGGTTTCGGTCGTATTGCTTTAAAAGGTCTTACAATGGCCATTTTTTTACTCCGTTCTTATCATTGATAATATCATTTCAATGGATTCTATTAGGGAAATTCCGGTTGTATCCACTAATTGTGCATCCGTGGCTTGTTTTAATGGGTTTAATGCCCTGTTACTATCTTGGTAGTCTCTTCGTTCAATATCTTTCAGCACTGTCTGATAGTCCACCGTAGAATCTTTATCCAGTAATTCCAGATACCGTCTCTGGGCCCGTTCCTCCGGTGAAGCCGTCAAAAAAAACTTATACTCGGCATTAGGTAGAACGTTGGTACCAATATCTCGTCCATCCATGATAATGCTCTTCGCCTCACCCATCTTCCGTTGTAGTGCAACTAATTTATTTCGTACCGCTGGCAATGCTGAGCAAGCAGATGCCATACTGGATATTTGAGGGGTTCGAATCTGATCATTCACAATTTCTCCATCCAAATAGATGTTTCCGTCAGAAAAATCAATATCAGTATGGTCCAACATGCGCTGCAGTGATTTTTCATCGGACATATCAACCCCATCCCTATGGATTTTATAGCCTACGGCACGGTACATAGCTCCCGTATCAATATAGTCAATCCAAAGGGTTTTTGCTATCGCCTTGGCGATGGTGCTTTTGCCGGCCCCTCCAGGTCCATCGATTGCAATCCGAATTGCATTGCTCATCCCTATCTGCCCTCTTTTCTTTTTCTTCCCAATAGACCTTCTATTTCTTTCACAAAAGTATTAATATCTGTGAATTGTCGGTATACAGATGCAAACCGAACATAAGCCACCTCATCCAGGTCTTTCAGCCGATCCATAATCAATTCGCCAATAAACGTGCTTTTAACTTCTTTTTCCATCATATTATTCAGACCACGTTCAATGTCATCAACAATTTTTTCAATTTCGGCGATGGGCACCGGCCGCTTTTCACAGGCCTTGATAATCCCATTCATTACCTTGCTTCGGTCAAAGGTTTCTCGACTACCGTCCTTTTTGATTACCATCAATATGACTTCTTCAACCTTCTCATATGTAGTAAATCGTTTGTTACATTTTTCGCATTCTCTGCGCCGGCGGATGGCATGACCCTCCTCGGTGTGTCTTGAGTCAATCACCTTGGTGTCTTCATTTTCACAAAATGGGCATCTCATTGTGTTTCGTCCCTCCCTACCATACTACAGAATTTGTCTTTGGCTCATATTTTACTATATATTGTGTGTCGCCACAAGAAGAACTTGAAAAAACAAGGATAATACACAAATGAGACAAGGATGTAAATCCCTGCCTCATTTTTCATTGTTTTTTAAATTATTCTCCCATTTATTGTTTGTCCCCAATCATGCCACTATTCAATCTGTTAAAATAGCTTTTAGTTTCAGCCACAATGACACCGCTTAACGTGAGCAGCGCCACAAGATTGGGGAACGCCATTAATCCATTAAAGATGTCCGCAAACGTCCATACAAACTCCAGTGTCAAAAAGGGTCCGATTAATACTGCCAGGATATATGACCAACGAAAAACCATAAGTGCGGTTTGATTTCCATGGGTCAAATATTCCAAACATCGTTCACTATAATAGTCCCAGCCTAATATTGTTGTAAATGCAAAGAAAATCAGACAGGTAGTCAGCACAAAAGCGCCGGTGCTATAACTCCAAGGCAAACCTTCAGCAAAGGCATTTATAGTGACATCCACACCCTCTAAGCCAATATTCCAAGAGCCTGTTACCATAATGCACATACCTGTCATGGCGCAAATGATAATGGTATCAATAAAAGTACCTGTCATGGACACCAAACCTTGTCGTACCGGTTCTCGAGTTTGGGCGGCGGCAGCGGCAATTGGTGCGCTACCTAGTCCAGCTTCGTTGGAAAAAATTCCACGGGCGACGCCCTTTTGCATGGCAATCATCATTGCTCCTAACGCCCCACCGGCAACGGCGTTCATTCCAAATGCACTTTTCATGATAATAACAAAGGATGCCGGTATTTCTGTAATATTTGCAATGAGGATTGCTGTGCATACTAACACATACGCAACTATCATGAAAGGAACTACCAGCGATGCCACTTTAGCAATCCGTTGAATTCCACCAATAATTACCAACGCAGCCAGCACCGCAACAATCACGGCAGTAATCACGGTTGTCCAAGAATATTCCATTCCAAGCAGGGTTACAGTATGCAGCGATTCCGGATCAAAATATGCCTTGGTTGCAGATGCAACACTGTTCACTTGGGTAATGGTACCAATGCCCAGCAAACCGGCACTGGCTCCGAAAAATGCAAACATTTTTGCCAACCATTTCCAACGTGGCCCCATGCCTTTTTCTATATAATAAAAGGGACCTCCCAGCGAATGTCCTGTTTCGTCTACGGTTCTAAATTTCACCGCCAGCAAGCCTTCCGAATACTTTGTTGCCATTCCTAAAAAAGCAGCCAAAATCATCCAAAAAAGCGCCCCTGGGCCACCAACTACCACTGCAGTTGCTACACCCACGATATTTCCGACCCCCACGGTTGCTGCCAATGCTGTGCAAAGAGCCTCAAAACTGCTCACTTCACCCACCGCATCTTTTTCATTATGAACCATGTAGTATAACGCCTTGCCAAGTTTCCGCAGCTGTAGAACGCCAAGTCTGGTGGTCAGGTAAATACCGGTTCCCATAATCATTACCAACATGGGAACACCCCAGATTGCCCCATCAATGGTGGTAACTAAATTTGAAAAATGTTCCATTTTGTTTTTTCTCCTCCATAAGCATTTGGTTTCGGCAATTTCATATCGCCATAAATACAATAAAAAAAGTCGAAATATCGACTACTTGGAGAGGGAACAACACGTTGGTGCTCTGTCCTATTTGCCTGAGAGACCCACCGGCTTAGCCGGCCTCCACCTTCGGCGTTTCCAATATAATTATTGGAAAACTCTCCAGAGAATCATAGGCATCCAACAAAAAAACTGTGACATAGGTTTGTTGAATAGCCAACTGGCTAATCCTACCATATGTCACAGTTTTAAGCAATATTTTTTGTGAATATTATATTAGTTACTTGGCATCTTTTACAACTGCCTTTGATAAGATAAAGTCTTGCACTTTATTAAGATATAGCTGTCGTTTTATAGTGTCTTTGCCAACTGCATCCTCATAACTCTTTCCTTGAGACTCCTCAAAAGAATCCTCAGTATAGCCATAATCTGTCAATGTCTGAGTAATAAAGTCCTTATACTCGTCATTTGTAGTCTTAATGTTCTCTTTATCCGCGATGTAGTACATAATCATTTCTTCTTTGACCAAAGTTTTTGCGTAAGCTTTTACTTGGTCATTAAAATCCGCTTCGTCCTCTACACCCACATATTGCTTCAAAAATTCTTCATACTCCATATCATACTGTTCTGCATAACCCTTGTATTCAGCTACAGTACTGTCGATGACCTTCTGAAGTTCTTTGTCCGGGTATTTTTTTACCTCGGAATTAGAAACCACTGTGCCCCAAAGGGTATTTTTTTGTTCCAAAATTGCCGCTTCTTTTTTCTCTGCGTACAGTTGCTTTTTCACATACTTTTTGTATTCCGCTACAGTATTCAAATCTGTATTGTCTTTGACAAAAGCATCATCCAACTCTGGAACGACGGAAATTTGCCTTGATTTTACTTTAACGGTATAGACAACATCTTTACCCGCCAAAGTTGTGGTGGCGTAGTCGTCAGGGAAGGTTAGGCTTAGTTTAACCGTTTTGCCCACTTCAACACCAATCAAACCATCTTCAAACCCGTCAATCAAACTATTGGATCCAATGGTTAGACTGTAATCTTCACCGGACCCCCCATCAAAGGTCTTCCCATCGACCTTTCCCGTATAGTCGATGATGATGGTTTCATCATCTTTTACTTTGCCGTCTTTAACAGTTTTTGTTGTGGCGGCTGCAGTCAGGTTTTCTTTGATTCGCGCATTGATTTCTTTGGTTGATACACTGATGGTATAGCCATCAACATCTAGGCCGGTATAATCCCCCACCGTAACATAATCCTTCAGATTATAACCAGAATAAGGTTTATCGTTGCCCAGTAACAAAACTGCAACGGTTGCCCCAATCCCCACTACCAAAACGACTGCAATAATAATGATCCATTTTTTTCTCATTTTATTTCACTACTTTCTTGGCCGTTTCACAAAGTTTTGCGAAAGCCACTGCATCATAGATTGCCATTTCTGACAACATCTTTCGATTGATTTCGATACCAGAAACCTTTAATCCATTCATCAGTTTGCTGTATGATATTCCATTCATTCTGGCACCAGCGTTGATTCTAGCAATCCAAAGCCTTCGGTAATCCCTTTTCTTGTTTTTTCTGCCAACATATGCTGAACGAAGAGCCCTCATTACCGCTGGATTTGCAGCTTTAAAGTTTCTGCTTTTGTTTCCGTAGAAACCCTTCGCTAATCTCAGTATTTTCTTATGTCTCTTATGGGCGTTCAGACCCTTTTTTACTCTTGCCATTTTTCAAACCTCCTACTCTCTACTTGCAAATTGCAGCCTTAATTCTCCTAAGATCAGCACTACTCAAAAGGGTTGCCTTACGCAGACCTCGTTTTCTTTTCGCAGATTTCTTCGTTAGAATATGGCTTTTATACGCCTTATTTCTCTTCACTTTCCCGGAACCGGTCAGTTTGAATCTTTTCATTGCGCCTCTGTGAGACTTCATCTTGTTTTTCGCCATGGTGAAAATTCCTCCTGTGTATATTGATATTGCTTTTAGTTATTTATCCGCTTTCGGTGTTAAAAACATAATGAGACTTCTACCTTCAAACTTTGGTGCCCTTTCAATATCGGCGACCTCCGCAACGGCCTCGGCAAACTTGTTCATCACCTCAATACCCCGGGCGGCATAAGTGGCTTCTCTGCCCCGGAATCTAAGATTAACTTTGACTTTATCACCGGCTTTCAGGAATTTATGGGCCGTATTGGCCTTCACCTGAATGTCGTGATCTTCAATGTAGGTACTCAGACGAATTTCTTTCATCTGGGTGACTGTCTGTTTCTTCTTGGCTTCCTTCTCCCTTTTTTGAAGTTCGTAACGATACTTGCCGTAGTTCAGGATTTTGCATACCGGCGGGTTGGCACTGGGAGAAATGTTCACCAAGTCCATTCCTTTGGATTCAGCCAGGCTCATTGCTTCTTCACGACTCATGATGCCAAGCTGCTCGCCATCACTACTGATGACTCTCAATTCCTTATCACGAATTTCATCGTTGATCAAGTTTTCCTTACTAATTGTTCTACACCTCCATAAAAAAAACGGATAATAAATATCCGCCATTCAATGCCACATGGGCATCTTTGTCTCCTATTAACCCAGTCAGCTTGTGCCAAAAAGGTGAGAAGCGGATAACTTCTTCTTTGGTTACCCGCTTACTATAACATTCCGATTGATTGCTGTCAACGTTTTTTCATCCTATTAGCCGTTTGTCACCCTTCCCAATAACGCAACCTTTACTCTCTTGGTTGCTTCTTCCATTCCATCCACAAATAGATAAAAACTGCCAATACGAGGAATAACAAAATGCTAATTATTTTTGCATAGCTGCCACTCCAGTGGGTCACGCCAATGATTTTAACCCTATCAAAACTAACCTCTGCCTCATATACAGTAAACCCATCATCCAACCCAATGACAATGGGCTTTTTTATCTCCCCATCAACCGTTACTTTTTCTGTTAAATGCCACCGGTTTAAAAAAGGTATTTTGACAAAAGCAAGGGCAGTGCGTCCATCCTGGTCATCTCGAACCATAACAATCTTCCCATGAAGGCTCTGATCATAAACTTCATAGCGGACCACCCCTTGGGTTACCCTCTTTTGAACGTATTCCTCCATGTTCTGGGGATTTGTCGAGTCTCCCCATATCACATAGACCAACAAAATCAGTAATCCAAAAAGAATTTTTCCTATGAATCGTCTTGGTTTTGGCGAGGGAGAAAGGTATTCCATCGCTTTTCCTCCTGTATTTTCCTGGCTGATACAATTATGTATCAGAACTGCTTGCTAGCTTGTTGTATGTATTATATAATAACTATTAGGAGAAGTATTCCACTTTTCTACAATTTCAAACACATTTAGGGACCCAATACCCCTTCAATTGAAATTGGAATTTTCGAGAGGACACAGGTAGACAATATGAAGGAAAAATCAAACTTAATGAAAAATTTATCCAGTTGGGAATTATTGGCCATATTGGACAGCATAGACGATGCAGTTTTTATAGATAATCGGGATGGAATTGCAATTTGGTGCAACAAAGCTTGCGAAGAGTTATATAAGGTAACCCCTGCTGATGTAATGGGGCTGCACGTTCTCGAACTGGAACGACGGGGAATTTTCTCCCCCTCTGTTGCAAGTCGTGTTCTCAAAGAAAAACGCGAAGTTACAATTATCCACGAAAATAAAGAGGGCAAAAAACTACTTTCCACAGGCACTCCAATTAAAGACAATCACGGTGATATTACCCGGGTGATTACCACTTCCAGAGACATTACTGAACTGTCCAGCCTTCAAAATCAACTGCAAGCCGTCCAAGGGACTCTTGATGGGATAAAGTCCTTGGAAAAGGCTGCCAACCAAGAAATCGTTGTGGCAAGCCATGCCATGTTTAACGTGATGCAATTGGCCAGACGATTGGCAACTGTTGATTCTACTGTATTGATTACGGGGGAATCCGGTGTGGGCAAAGGGCTTGTTGCTCAACTGCTGCACCAAAATGGCAACAGAAAATCTTCCTCTTTGGTGACAGTAAACTGTGGCGCAATTCCTGAAAATCTCATTGAGTCCGAACTCTTTGGATATGAACGAGGGGCCTTCACCGGTTCCCGGGCCGAAGGAAAAAAAGGGTTGTTTGAAGTGGCCCAAGGCGGAACCATATTTTTAGATGAGATTTCCGAGCTTCCATTAAATCTTCAAGTAAAACTCCTTCAAGTTATTCAAGATAGAGAGATTATTCGTGTGGGTGGTGTGAAAAAAATCCCCATAGATGTCCGAATTATATCTGCTACAAACCGGGATCTCCATAAGCTTGTAGAAAATGGGAAGTTTCGGGAAGATTTGTATTACAGATTAAATGTTGTACCCATTCAAGTCCCTCCTTTGCGGGAACGCCCAGAGGATATTGTCCCGTTAATACGAAAGTATCTAGACAAATTTAACAAGCGTCTGAATGATCACAAACAAATTGACGAAGAAGCCATGGCAGTTCTATTAAAATACGATTGGCCGGGCAATATCCGGGAGTTGCAAAACATCATAGAACGATTAATTCTAACCACCAAAGAAAACATAATCTCAGTTGAAAACCTGCCCGGTTTTATTGCGACTGCAGAAAATACCATGTCAAAAAGAATTACCACGGCAATGACACTAAATGAAATCATGGCACTCACCGAGAAGGAAGCATTAATAAATGCTTTGGGAAAATATAAATCCACTCGCGCCATGGCCAAGGTTTTAAATATTAGCCAACCTTCCGTAGTGCGCAAGCTTCACAAGTATGGTTTGTCCGGAAATTTACCGGAATCCAAGTGATACATTTTCGTATCTCCGATTTATATTTGTATCGCCAAAAAAAGCCCACAAGTTTAAGGGCGGAAGCAAATTTGTGTTAAATATTTCCCTTATCCCCTTGAAGCCCGATACATAAATGTATCGGGCTTCTACGATTCAGGTTTGCTCTTTCTTTTATTTATCTCGCAAGTCAAATATATTTATCCAATTATTTTTTATGTAAATCACTCAAATTCCAATGTGTTTCAATACTTTGATTGATAATTTTGACTTAATAATCATGGTTTCAGTATATTTTAACCCCTAGGTCCTACAATTGGCACAAGGGTTGCTTGTTATATGTGGTACCAAGGTTGGGCGATATCACCTCAGTGGTTTCACACACAATCCTAACCTGTACAATACTTTCAAATATAAACATTAATGGTTTATTGTTTAATTTTAAGGAGGACTAAAAAATGTCAGATGCAAAAGCTTATGTTGCAGGTCTAGTTGCAAAAGCGAAAGCTGCCCAAGCCATTGCCGAGAACTTCACACAGGAAGACGTTGATAAGATCACAGGCGCTGTGGCTTATGCTTTAACAAAACCTGAAGTTGCAATGAAATTCGGCGAAATGCTTGTTGCTGAATCCGGTATGGGCGTTGCCGCTCACAAACAGGGAAAAATGTTCAGCAAAGTAAAAGGTTCCTATGCACAGATGAAAGGTCACAAGTCTGTTGGTTTAGTTGACTTTGATCCTGTTATGAATGTAGAAAAATATGCTCGTCCCATGGGCGTTATTGGTGCCATTATCCCCGTTACCAACGGCGAAGCAACACCGGTTGTAAAATCTCTTATGGCGCTAAAAACAAGGAATGCAGTTATTTTGGCACCTCACCCACGTGCTAAAAATACCAACGTTGCAGTTACCGAAGCCATCCGCGAAGTCCTGACAAAATTAGGCTACCCAGCCGACTTGGTTCAGGCTATTGCTCCTGAAATGGTTTCTATTGAAACTTCCCAGGAACTAATGCATCAAGTTGACTTCATTTTGGCCACCGGCGGAACTCCTATGGTTCGTCAGGCATACTCTTCCGGCAACCCGGCCATTGGCGTCGGAACCGGAAATGTTGTTACAATCGTTGACGGAACCACCAACTTAGATGACGTAGCGGACATGATTGTTCGTTCCAAGACATTTGATAATGCTACTTCTTGCTCTACGGAAAACAACATCATCGTGTTGGAAGAATGCTATGATGCTTTCATGACCGCTATGGCCAAGAAAGGTGCCGTACTCTTTAAGGAAGGTTCTGAAGAAAAAGCGAAGTTGCTGAAAACTATTTGGCCTGAATCTCCGGCAAACCATACATTGAACATTCAGATTGTTGCTCAACCAGCTTCCAAAATTGCAGCAATTGCCGGCATCAATGTTCCCGAAGGAACAACCATGCTGATGGCCGAGGAAAACGGCGGTTACGGCAATGAATTCCCCTTCACCGGCGAAAAGCTTTCCCCTGTTTCCGGTATCAGAAAAGCCAAAGATTTTGAAGATGCTTTGGATAAATTGATGAAAATATTGGAATATCAAGGAAAAGGTCATAGTTGCGGCATTCACACATCTATTGAAGAGAGACCTCGAATCATGGGAGAAAAAGTTCCAGTATGTAAAGTATGCGTCAATCTTCCCCAATCCCTTTCCAATTCCGGTTCTTGGACCTGTGGATTCCCAATGTCCATGACACTTGGTTGTGGAACTTGGGGTCACAATAGTATTTCCCACAATGCAACCTGGAAAGACCTGTTGAACTTCAACTATGTTGCAAGACCCATTCCTTCATGGCAGCCTACTGATGAAGATTTGTTTGATCAAGTAGACAAATCCGTTCTGTAAGGATTGAAGAGATAGTCTTGTTCACAGCAACTCTATCAAGTTTAAAAAGGAGAAACAAAATGTCCAATATTAAAGAAAAGAGTTTGAAATACAACCTGCATTCATGGAGTGCACAAGGTAGCTTGAATCCATCGGTAATCACCAAGGCAGAAGGCATCTATTTCTGGGATGAAGACGGCAACAAGTACTACGATATGTCTGCACAGTTGGTCAACTCCAATCTGGGCCATGGCAATAGAGCTCTCATTGAAGCCATTAAAGACCAGGCAGAAAAAATGCCGTTTATGGGTCCGGGATATGCCGTTGACGTTCGTTCCGATGCTGCTGAAGCTATCGTAAAACTGTCCGGTTTGGAAAATGCAAAAGTATTTTTCACCAATGCAGGTGCAGAATCCAACGAAAATGCTATCAAAATGGCAAAAGCCTTCACCGGTAAATGGAAGATTCTTTCCATGCAAAGATGTTACCACGGTGCTTCCGCGGGTGCTGGTATGCTCACAGGAGAACCTCGCCACTTTGCCAATGAACCCGGTCCTGCCGGCTTTGTAAAATTTGAAGGACCCTACCCCTATTATGCAAACAAAGCCGTCAAATTTGAAAATGATCAGGATATCGCAGATTACTATCTTGATATACTTCAGAAGACCATCAATACTGAAGGCGCATCACAGATTGCAGCAATTTTCATTGAAACCATTGTTGGTTCCAATGGAATCTTGATTCCGCCAAAACAATACATTCAAGGCATCCGAAAAATCTGCGATGACAACGACATTTTAATGGTTTGTGACGAAGTTATGGCCGGGTTCTACAGAACCGGCAAAGCTTTTGCATTCCACAACTTCGATGTAAAACCTGATTTGGTTACCACAGCAAAAGGTGCAACCTGCGGATATGTACCTCTCGGCGCAGTCATTGTCAGTGAAAAAATTCAGAAATTCTTTGACACTAACAAAATGCTTTGCGGTCTGACCTACAATGCGCACCCCATGGGCTGCGCGGTAACTTGTGCGGCAATCAAGGAATACGAAAGACTTGATGTCCCCGGAAATGTTATGAGAGTCGGCAAAGTACTTGGTGAATTGCTGGAGAATTTAAAGAAAAAGCATAAGTGTGTCGGGGACGTTCGATACATCGGTTTGTTCTCCGGTGTCGAATTGATTCGCGAACCCCATGTTCCCATCGTTCCATTTGGCAAGGATCCTGAAGGCCTCATGGCAAAAATCGTCGGAATGTTGAAAAAGGAAGGCTTCTCAACATATTCTCACGAAAGCGTTCTGATTGTTGCTCCTCCCCTAATTATTACCGAGGAAGAACTAAGAGCGGCTATGGCTATTTTGGACAGAGTCTTAGACTCTGTGGATACAATGATATAAGATAAAATTCCAAATCTTATATAAATAAATCTTTCACACACCAACGAGGGAGCCCGGATGAATTTTAGTTCAGCCGGGCTTTCTCATTTCCCTAAATAAATTTGTGAACATGTGTTTACATTTTGTTCTTCCTATGGTACCATTACCATATAACAGATGGACATTATGACAGAATGCCTGTCAAGGGTATCATATGGTTATCATTGAGGAGTGAAGAGATGGAACGATTAAAAGACCGTGAACTTAGAATTCTGAATTACATGAAGGAAGAGATTCACAAAAAAGGCTATCCCCCAACAGTACGGGAAATTTGCAATGCGCTGAACATCAAATCCACTTCCACTGCACACAAAGATATTGCCGCTCTTGAGTTGGCAGGATATATTGTAAAAGACCCTTCGAAGCCTCGTGCATTAATGGTTGTCGATCCCGGCACAAACTCTGATGGGTTCGCCAATCGGGCTGGCAATGGTCAAAACGGTGGGATTTCTCCCTTTGACCCTTCTCCTACACGGGCAGATGTCATCGATGTTCCTGTGGTAGGACGAATCGCAGCCGGGACTCCTATTTTAGCCGAAGAAAACATTGAGGATACCTTTCCCATTCCCGCACGATACATGGGCAAAGGTGACAACTTCATGTTGACCGTCCATGGAGAAAGTATGGTGGAGGCCGGGATATTTGATGGCGATTATATTCTGGTAGAAAAGCAAAACGTCGCAAACAATGGCGACATTGTCGTGGCTATGGTGGATGGATTTGAAAGCGAAGCCACAGTCAAAACTTTCTACAAAGAGAAAGACCATATTCGTCTGCAGCCGGAGAATTCTGCTATGAGCCCCCTTATCGTCCGAGATGTGAAGATTTTAGGCAAGGTAAAAGGTGTCTTCCGCTATTTCTAAATACTTATCCAGCAAAAAACGACAGAAACATCTGTCGTTTTTTTATTTCTCACTCCAGTTTGAACACCTCTCATTTTCCGGCAGGTTGTTGTTGTGTAATACAATGAATGTTCCCCCCACCATACACAATCTCCCGAGTATCCACCCCGACCACTTCCCTATCTGGGAACATTACTTGGATTTGTTCCAACGCCAATGGATCATTAACATCTCCGTACTGAGGGACAATAACCCCTCCGTTTACAATGAGAAAGTTCATATATGATGCAATACAAATATCCCCTTCCCCTCTTGGAATTGTCCCTTCTACCTTGTCAATGGCAAAATCCGCACCTAATGTCACTGGCAGTTTTGGCATAATAAGCTTATGAACTTTCAGGTTCCTTCCTTGGGCATCCTTGGCTACGGACAATTCTCTATAGGCCTGCTGGCATGCCGCGTAAAAAGGGCTATCTGTATCTTCCGTCCAAATACAAGCCACTTCTCCCGGTCTAACAAAGCATGCAACATCATCAACATGTCCGTTGGTTTCTTCCGGATCAATGCCATCTTTTAGCCAAATGACTTTTTGAACATTCAAATACTCCATCAGCATAGTTTCAATTTGTTTTTTTGAAAGATGGGGATTTCTACCCTCACTGAGGAGACACATTTCAGTAGTTATTACTGTTCCTGCACCATCAGTATGGATGCTCCCACCTTCCATGACAAATCCATCGGTATGATACGTGTCTACCCGTTCCATTTCGCAGATTTTTTGTGCTATCTGATTGTCACGATCCCAGGGAAAGTACAACCCATCCACTAATCCTCCCCACGCGTTAAACTCCCAGTCAATTCCGCGTGTTTGCCCTTTATCATTTACAACAAACGTCGGTCCGCAATCCCTAACCCAAGCGTCATTGCTAGACATTTCTACGACTCGAATCCCCGCCGAAAGGGTGTTTCTGGCCGTTTGGTATTGTCCGTATGATACAAGCATGGTAACCGGCTCAAAATGACAGATTGCCTCGGCAACTCTTGCAAATGCCTTTTGTGCCGGTTTCCCTCCATCCCGCCAATTGTCAGGACGTTCCGGCCAAATCATAAATACTTGTTTTTGCGGTTCAAATTCACCAGGCATCCTAAAACCATCTGCTCTGGGCGTTGATTCAATTCTAATTGCCATTTTAGCTCCTTTCCAGCAAAATCAATCTCCAAACACTTGTCTTCCTTCAGAAAAAGTATGTGTTACCCTTATTTCATTAATTTTGTCAGGTACCTCATAAGGATCGGATTCCAATGCTGTAAAATCTGCGTAGAATCCTTTCTTTATAGTGCCCCTTTCATTTTCTTCAAAAGCAGCATAAGCACAATTTTGAGTATATACCTTTAGAGCGCCGGTTACATCAAATTTTCTTCCGGGATGATTTGAATTTACCAACGCGTGAATACCCGTTAGGGGGTTTAAGTTATTGACAGGGGCATCGGACCCACCTGCGAGAACAACACCTGTATCACTGACAGTACGATATAGCTCCATGCCGTGAGCCCTTGTCGGTCCAAATATTTCTTCTTCGGGACCTCCAGGGGTTTCATAAAGATAAGTAAATTCAGGTTGTTCCGATACAACAATTCCCAACTCGGCAGCCATCTTCACTTGGGCCGGGGTAGCCATGGAAAAATGTTCTATCCGATGCCGCAAATTTTTCTGCCCTTGCTCTTTAATAACTCTGTAATAGATCCAAAGAATTTGATCGATTGCTCTATCACCCATCGCGTGGAATGAGCACTGTTTCCCATCGGCATGGGCGGCAGACACCAACTCATATAAGTCATTATCTTTTCTAAATAAATTTCCTCGAATCTCCGGCCGGCCGGCATAAGGTTCAAACATAGCCATTGTATAATCAATATCAGCCCCATCTAATGTTAGACATCCACCATGTCGAGGCAAATTATATTTCAATGCTTTCTTATAATCCCATACCTGTGGGTACAAGACACAATGAAATGGCAAAGATTCGTCGGCAATTTTTTTCATCCAGAGATCCAAATCCAAATCATCTTTCATAAATTGGCCCTCAAGACAGTGGACAGTAGTAAGTCCTAACGATCTACACATTTCCCCAAAGGTATCGATATAACCTTCATATCTTTCTTGAGATAATGTTCCCAGCAACTCTGCCAAAGCATACATGTGGGCCTCATCTGAGGCTAGTTCTCCGGTAAATTCGCCGCCTTCAAAAACAATGCCTTCTAACCCCGGGGGGAAATCAATGGATTCATACGCCTTCGTATTGATGGATGAGCCATGAAGGGTAAAGCTTATCACCGCCACCTTTTTTCCATGGGACACCTTATCCAACTCCTTACGGGTAGGATATCGTCCCTCCTTGATCTGGGGTTGAATAAAGAAGGAGGCAATTACCAGTTCTTCATCTGTTGTTTTGCATTTCTCATCAATTAATTCCAAAGTTTCTTCCACGGAAGTGACTTCTGCCAAATTAATATTGCTAAGCATAACTGCGGTGGTTCCGCCGTGAACATGGGAATCAATCAATCCTGGGATAATTGTATTTTCACCTAAATCTTTAACTTTTTCATCTTCAGGAATGATTCCAATCCCCACTTCAGCAATCTTTTTATCTTTTACAGCAATCCAATCTGCCAAAGGTGCAGTATCATCTAACGTATAGATTTTTCTACTTTTTAAGATGTAATCGTACTTCATGAGTCTCTCCTTTCTGGTCCAAAATGAAGTCGCCAATACCGTTTGAAGACAATATCGGCGACCGGTTTTTGCACTATAGCAATTCTTTAAAGCCGTCTTCTGAATAAGGCTCTCCAGCTTGTTTATGTTCAATGCCTTCTCTCAATGCGGCAAAATTCTTTTTGTTGATTGGGTATTTGAGCATGAAAATGGCTGCAATCACAAACCCGATTCCCGGCAAAAGCATTGCCCCAGTTGCTATACCATCTAAGGTTTCTTGGGGTGCCGGCCAAGCAGCCGGGTCATAATTTGCAAAGGTCAAAATCCATCCTACAGCAAACATAGAAATGCCACTGATAATTTTTCCAAAGAAATAGAATAAGGATATGATGATACCATCTCTTCCCCCACCGTATTTATATTCGTCAACATCGCATATGTCATATACCATAGAGTAAATTTGAACAAAGTAAGCACTAACTGCCAGCGCAAACAAGAAAAACATAACATACAGGCCAGGGCCGGACAATCCTGTGAACTTGCAGATAATCATCACCACCCCAAGAAGGAATGTGGATGCGCAAACGATAGTTTTCTTTTCAATTTTGACGCCAATGGAAGCAAGAATTGAAGAAATTACTATAACCATTATACTATATGCCAGCATTACTGTGGCCGATTGCGCTTCATCAAATCCCATGTTGTATGTGAGATAATAAATGTAGATGCTGGTAAATAGGAGAATCGCTCCATATCCAAACACAATATAAACCAAAATATATCTGTAAGGTTTTAAGGCAAGCACTTCTTTACATGACCTGAAGAATCCTGTTTGCTTCCCCTGTTCCGTTGCGGGTGGAACAAAAGCGGGTTCTTTTCCCTTTGTGGCAATTGCGGCAATATAATATGCGGCTAATGTCAGTATCCCAAAGATAATACCGGCTGCCATCCATCCTTTTGGATCTGCAGTGCCGGCATCGCCGGAAAATTTCATTACAATTACTAGGGTTCCGGAACTGGCAACAATCATGCCAATATAATTTAGCACATTTGCAATCGCTCGAATGGTGTTTCTTTCCTCATAGTCGTCACTAATCTCCGAACCCAAAGAAAGATAAGGAATGTCTGTAAAGGACAACGACAGCCAAAATACCATGCTGGCAATCAGGAAATAAGCAAATCTTGTACCATCAGAAAATCCGGAGAAATCTGTATACATGAGGAAAGTCACAACACCAAGGGGAATAGCTGCCTTGAACATCATGGGTCTTCTTCTACCTCCGGGATTTCTGCTGGCATCCGATTTCACACCGGCAAACATATCAGTAAAGGCTCCCCAGAATACCGAAATGGCAGCAATGGTTCCCGCCACAGAGGCCGGGACACCAGCGGCATTGGTCAAGAAAAAGATAAAGTAAATAAAAAAAGTATTCATTGCGATGCATTCGCCCAGGGTTCCAAAGCCATAACCGACTTTTACTCCGGCGGACAATTTGTTTTTATTCATGTTCTTTTGCTCCCTTCATATTTTACAACATTATATTTATATATTCTTTTTTAGTATCTCCTCATAACTGTCTACCCTTCTGTCCCTGTGAAATTGCAGAATGTCTCTGGCTCTTTTTATTTCATCTAAATCCAACTCTGCCACAATAATATCTTCCTGATTTCTGGCACCCTCTGCAACAATTATCCCCCAAGGATCGGAAACAAAGCTTCGACCATAAAATTCCATGCTACCGCTCCCATCTTCTGCATCTTCTCTGCCTACCCGATTGCACGCGCATACAAAGAAATTGTTATGAATGCCATGGCCTCGAATTCCATCCATCCAGGTCTGGGAAGTGTCAAGGCGTGGGTCATCAGGTTCAGATCCAATTGCGGATGGATAAAAAATGAAATCCGCTCCTTTTAATGCCAAAATTCTTGTAGGCTCCGGAAACCACTCATCCCAACAGATTAATAAGCCAAATTTCCCATACTTTGACTCAAAGACCATATAGGGAGAATCCCCTTCAGTAAAATAATATTTTTCAAGATACTGAGGGCCCTCCGGGATGTGGTGTTTTCGATAATTTCCCATAAACGTTCCATCGGCATCAAATACTGCTGCTGAGTTATAATAAACTCCATCCATTGCATATTCGTAATAGCAACTTATGATGACAACATCCAACTCCACGGCTAACTTTTGCATGCTTTGGTTGGTTGGTCCGTCTACAGGTTCTGCCAATTCATACTTTTTGTAATCAATGACTTGCGGGAAATACAACCCATTGAAAAGCTCTTGCGTACAAATGATTTTTGCACCCTTTTCGGCCATTTTTCTAATTTGGTCTTCGGCCTTTTTTATATTTGTCTCCCTGTCTTCTACGCAGGAAAACTGGGTCATCCCGATTTTCACCTTTCCTTTCCCCATATCAAAACTCCTTTTCACGTTTCTTGCCAATAACTTCTTAGGTTACTCATATTCAAAGCAATATTTATGCCAATCTCAAAACCTTGTAATTGCAGGGGGTGTGGTACAACAGAAAAAGCGTCGTATGTATGTTTTTACTTACACTCGACGCTTTTTTTTAACATTTTGATTGAAACTCCCTGAAACAGAAGGGTTTCGTCCTATGTATGCTCAAACTTACATGTGTAATCCAGCGCTTACAGTTTAATGCCTAACCTTTTCATCTTTTGATAAAGAAGAGGTCTTGAAATTCCTAGAAATTCTGCCGCCTTGGTTTTATTCCCTTTGAAACGTTCCACCACATTGACAATCAACCCTGCTTCTGCCTCGTTTCTTGTGATAGAAATCAAATCTTCTTTTTCCTCCGCCCCTCTGGCAAAAGAATGGAGCTCCATGTCTCGCAGATCAATAATATTAAAATCCTTTATTGTCAGTAATGGACCTTTAGAGTAGTTCATAGCTCTTTCAATAACGTTGTAAAGTTCTCGCACATTCCCCGGCCATTTGTAGCCTTTGAGCATTTTCAATGCGTCCTCATGAATGCCGCTCACAGATTTTCCCAGCACATAATTTAATTCCTGTATCTTTGAATGAATGAGAAGGTCAATATCCTCAATACGTTGACGTAATGGCGGTATGAGAATTTCCATTACATTGAGTCGATAGTAGAGATCTTCTCTGAACCGACCAGCAGCTACTAAATCCTTCAAATTCTCATTGGTGGCAGCAATAATTCTCACATCCACCGGAATGCTGTCCGTACCGCCAATTCTCTCAATCTCTTTTTCTTGCAAAACTCGTAAAAGCTTAGGTTGAATGGATAATGGCATATGATTGATTTCATCAATAAATAAGGTGCCTCCGTTGGCTTGTTCAAATTTTCCTTTTTTCCCATGCCTACTGGCTCCGGTAAAAGAGCCTTCCTCGTAGCCAAAAAACTCTGATTCCACCAGGTTTTCCGGAAAAGCAGATGCGTTCACCTTAACCATCTTCTTTTCTCTTCTACTACTGAGGTTGTGAATAGAATGGGCCACAAGTTCTTTTCCCGTTCCTGTTTCTCCTGTTATCACAACTGTAGAACTGGATTGAGCTGCATTGATGATGTCCTCTTTCAATTCAAGGATTGGAGCCGATTGGCCAATAATACTGTTGATGGAATACTTGAGGCTTTCTATTTCCGACAAATCCATTTTCAGGTTTTTCAGTTCTTTGTCAAGAAACCTTCGATAACCATCGGACAATTCATAAAGTTGCCTAGAATGTTGCATCACATCATACTCCAGCAGACCAATTCGTTTTTTTCCATGGAATACGGGAACGTGAACGCTAATTCCAATTCCCATTCTGGAATTATAAAAAACCATCTGTGGCTCATCTATGTGGAGATTTTCAATCATCTTTGTGGCAGGAAAAATATCTTTCTTAATATGTTTCTCCAACATTTCTTCTTTTGTTGTGCCAAAATAGTTTGCACACTGGTCATTGGCGTAGATAATGATACCGTTCATATCAATCACGACTAGCCCGGGTATATGGTCTAAGTATAGTGCCATATCTTCAGGGTTCTCTTTCATCCAGACTCCTCCTCTTACCTATTTTACCAGAAGTTTTTTGATGCCTTTTTCCAGTCCGTCCAATGTTAACTCATACATAGGAAAAATTTCACTTATTTCCAACAGCGTTTCTCTGCCATATACGTTATCCCAGTATTTTTCTTCAATGGGATTGAGCCAAATTTGTTTTTTGTATCGCCTTTTAAATTTGCGGAGCCAATCAATCCCCGGTTCTTCATTAAAGAGACCGATGACATTGTTCCCTCCCCTGCGAAACAACTCAAAAGGCGCCATGGTGGCATCTCCCACAAAAATCACCTTATACTCGCTGTTTAGGTTCTTTAAAACCCATTCTGTATCAATCCAATCCCCTCGTTTGCACGTGGGTGTCGTATAAAGGTAGTCAAAGATACAGTTGTGAAAGTAATAGACCTTCAAGTCTTTAAAATGATTAGATTTGCTGGCAGCTTGAAACAGTCGGTTGCACAGGCTGCTGTAAGGCATCATGGATCCGTCAGAATCTATAAGAAGTAATAGTTTGACTGTATTTTTTCTGGGTTTGTCGTATACGATTTTTAACATTCCGCCACTGTCAGAGGTTTCCTCAATGGTTTTCTCAATGTCCAAAACAGTTTTGTCTCCTTCCATCCGGGAAGAATACTGTCGCAACTTTCGAAAAGCCATTTGGAACTGTCTGATATCCAAAATCGTATCCTGTCTAAAATCTTTGAAATGCCGTTCTCCGGCAACTTGAACCGCTGATTTATGCCTGCTTTCTCCTCCGACCCGAATCCCCCTCTCGTGGTACCCGCTGTGTCCCATGGTGGAGGTTCCCCCCGTTCCAATCCAATAGTTCCCCCCATCGTGGCGTTCCTTTTGTTCTTCCAGCCGTTCATAATAACGTTTCAGCAATTCGTCCAGTTCCAGAAGGAATTTATCCACCATGGTATGATCGTTGACATCACGAGTTCGCACATCTTCATTTAACCATTTCCAAAACTCTTCCGGCAAATCTTCTGTGGCTTCAATTCCACCAAAATATTCGGCAAACACCGCATCCAGTTTGTCATATTCCGATTCACTTTTGACCAGAATGCTTTTGCACAAATGGTAAAATCCGGTCAGACTGGATCCTGCCAGTCCTTTATCCATGGCTTCTACTAGGGTCATCCATTCATTTAAAGACACCGGAAGACCGCGAGCGCGAAGTAAATAAAAGAATTGTAGGAACAAAATTCCACCTCATCTATTCATAAAGGCCTTACCATCTTTTTAGGGAGTAGCCTTTTTCTTTGATTTCCTCCATGACATCAATGTCCTGGTTCTTTTTGAGAAGCACCCCAATGTAGGGCATCTCTTTCTTGATTCGATCAATGGAAATGCCACTGATTACCAGTGCCGAAAGCCAGTCCAAAAGCTCAGAGGTACTGGGTTTTTTCTGTAGTTCCCGCATGGCTCGCAACTCATAGAATGCTTCCATGGCGGCAGTCAGCAGTTTTTCATCCATGTCCCCATAGTGCACAGCAATGATTTCTCGCATTTTTTCCATATCAGGAAACTCAATATAATGAAAGATGCAACGCCTTAAAAAGGCATCCGGCAGTTCTTTCTCAGCGTTGGAGGTGATGATGACGATGGGTCTTTGGGTTGCCTTGATGGTTTCTTTGGTTTCATTGATATAAAACTCCATTTTGTCCAACTCCCAAAGTAGGTCATTGGGAAACTCCAAATCAGCCTTGTCGATTTCATCAATGAGAAGGACCACTTGCTCCGAAGCAGTAAACGCCTCTCCCAGTTTGCCAAGCTTCACATAATGTTTGATGTCCGCAACATTTCCTTCTCCAAATTGACTATCGTATAGTCGTTGTACCGTGTCATACAAATACAAACCATCCTGAGCCTTTGTGGTGGATTTAACACTCCAAATCAGCAAGGGTTTGTCTAACGCTTCCGCAATAGACTCCGCCAGCATAGTTTTTCCAGTTCCAGGCTCTCCTTTTATCAGCAAAGGTTTTTGCAGGGCAATGGATACATTCACCGCATTTTTTAGTTCCTCGGTAACCACATAGTTGTCGCTGCCTTGAAAATAATCCAACTTATTCATAATGGTCTCCAATCTATTCTCTATATTCGTTCATATTATAAACCAATGATAAATGGCACTAAAATTGGTACCGAAACAGACAAAACCAATCCGGTAACAAAAGAATATACTGCAGCATTAGGACCGGCAGTTCTTTCTACCACTGCCATGCCCATATCCATCGCGGAGCTCCCCGGCAGGCCTACCGCCTCTACATAGCCAATTTTTTTCGCCACAATAGGGATTAAGACTAACCCAAAAAGTTCACGCATCACATTATGCAAAAATGAAATGGCGCTTATTTGTTCCGAATAGTCGCTAAGAACCACCGGTGCAAATGTGTACCATCCCATACCCGATCCTATGGCCATTGCCTCTCTTCCACTGATTGGAAGAAACAAAGATGCCAAAAAAGTCCCCCCCAGTGTTCCTAAAATCACCATAAGCGGAATAATCACCACACGCCAACCTACCCGCTTAAAATTTGGGACAACAGTTCCAGCCATTCCCAAATCCATCCCAACAAAGAACATAAGAACACAAAGCCCAGCAACTAATACGTTTCCTGAAATTGCAATAAATTCTTGTGGGATCAAGTAATATCCTGCCAAAAGTCCGCAAAGTGCCGCAGCAAAAATCGTTTTAGTCATTTACCCGTTCCCCTTTGCTGTTAAGTTTCATCAGTTTTCTGGCGATATAAACAAGGAGAATACTTCCCGCAAATGCAAATACAATTGTCACAAAGGCAATCCAGCCAAGAGAGCCCATGCTTTTGATGATTTCACGATTAAACCCAATTCGGCAGCTCATAACAAAAATTAATACCACAACAGCGCCGGTTTGTATCCAAGTAATCCACTGAGACTTTGTTTTCCCTTTTTTTCTAAGAGCTGATCCCAACGCATACCCAACAAGCATTATGCCAAAATAAAAAGCTACATATTTCATGAGTCCCTCCGTATTGTTGCTGGTTCAATTTGACTACGCACGGGTAACAGTATATCGCTTTTGCCATCGTTTTTCAAGGTTGGCTCCGCCAATCATTTGCCCTATTTCTTGTATTTTCCAACATTATTTTTGTTTTGTTCAAACTTTTCCCCATCTTCATCTTGCATTCCCCTTGGAAGTGTTGTAGAATAATTTTCGTTGACAATGACGATTGAGATACCTTCGGGTACAATACAATCGGTGTTGTCAACAAACTGTGGGGCGCTAGCTCAATGGATAGAGTCGCAGACTTCGAATCTGTCGGTTGGGGGTTCGAGTCCCTCGCGCCTCACCAAAAGGACCCCAATAGGCAAAACCTATTGGGGTCCTTTTTATTATGCCCGGCGAAAGACGAGAACTTGAAAGACCGCGTCCCATCTTCAAAAGCATAATCAATTCCCAAAAACTTAATGTCATTGAAACCGAACTGTTTCTAAAATTTTATCCGCCACCATTTCAAGATGAGCTTTTGGTTAGGGGATAAAAACATCCTCGCAGTAAGACACTTCATTGGGGTTGTTTATCGACCAATCTTCCACAAAATAATAGGTCAGGATCGTACCCTTTTGTCCCCCAATTATTTTATTCTCCTTCTCTATCTTGGAATCCAAATTCATATCTTCATTGGCCAGTTTTCCTAGATGTATTTTATTTTCCTGATCCTTTAGGATTTCCGAAGGCACCTTGGAAGAAGCATCTATAATATCAAGGATCAGATCCCCCTCAAAGGGCTCCCCTCCCCAGCTTGAATACTCATGCCCAGCCCCACAATTAATATCAAGGGCAACAAGAATATGCTCTTTTCCACATCCATTAATTTCCCTTTAAGTTCTTCCCTTGCACTAGCGTTTTTTCTCAATCCATATGCTATGGTTCCCAAAGTCAAAATAATTGTTAGTATCCAGTAGTATTGAAATGGAATAACCCATATGGTTTGGAGAACTGCAACAACAAATGTCAAGCCCCCTCCCCAAAACGCAAGTTTTACGTTTTTTGTCAATTGAACAATGCAGGTAAACCCAAGAAAAATCACAATCATTTCAATGTTAATCGTATCCGGATCCAAATATATCCCATCAAACATAAACTTATCTCCTATTGAGCACATTGTATCATATCCACACAATAAATTGAAACGGTCTACTTCCCTTTTTCAAAAGTAAAGATTATAATGGCGTTATGTTATTTTTAAATTTGGAGGAAGAATCATGGCAAAAAAAGAAATCGTAACCGTAATGGGCGTCGGAATGATCCTTTTGATATTGGGTGTATTTTTCTATATTAATCAACTCCGTATAGATGACCAACTATCATCAAATGCAGTAATGATATGGATGGTTGTTCTCATTGTTGTATCAGGCCTATCCGGATGGATATTGGGAAATCAATGGCAAAAATCCAAATCAGAAAGACATTTATAACATTTGCCGGGGCGGAGGAAAAGTAGTTGAGGTGAAACAAGTGAGTAAGCAAACCAAAGCCAACATATCCCTCCTCTTTGTTGCCATGTTTTGGGGAAGTTCCTGTATGCTCACCAAGGTGGGATTAGAAGGAATTCAGGAATATAATCTTATTGCCCTGCGATTTATAATCGCTTTCTTTGTGGCAGGTATGATATTTTGGAATCGCCACCTTTTTCGGGACAAAAGAACAATTCAATATGCAGCACTTCTTGGCTTTGTCCTATTTATTGTATTGGCATTGATGAGTTTTGGCGTCCATTACACCTCTGCATCCAATGCCGGTTTTTTAACTTGTCTGGCAGGGATTTTTATTCCTTTTCTCAACCTGATATTCTTAAAACAAAAAATCCAAAGAAAAATTTATCTTTGTGTGTTTATTGCCTTTGTTGGTATTGTACTCTTGACGGTGCATGACACAATATCCCTTAATCAGGGAGATGTGCTATGCATTCTATGCTCTCTCACCTTTGCAGTTCACATTATCCTTACCAATCGGTTGGCCCAAAATGTGGATCCCATTTCCTTAGGTGTACTGCAATTGGGCTTTGTTGGCTTGTACAGTCTTATCATGACCTTTGCCATTGAAACACCCCAACTTCCCACCAACGTCCACGGATGGTTGGTAGTTTTGGCCTTAAGTCTCTTATGTTCTGCCTTTGCCTTCGTCATCCAAACAGTGGCACAAAGGCACACTACCTCCATATATACCGGATTAATATATTCTCTTGAGCCTGCATTTGCAGCAATCTTTGCATTTATATTTCTTGGGGAAGTCTTATCCTCTAGAGGATACCTTGGGGCAATATTGTTATTCTTGAGTATTATGCTTATGGAAATTGATTTCAAGAGAATAAAAAAACGTTGATTTCTCAACGTTTTTTATGTTTTCTTATGGTGTGCTGTCGGTAAAGTTGAGCAATTCATATTTTTCGTCCCGCAGCAGAGAAACACAAACATCAACAGCATCTCCATCATATTTTATTTTTCTGTTTATCAACACCTCATCTAAAGCTGCATCCAGCCCCAATGCTGGTCTGTATGGCCGGTGAGACATCATGGCCTCCACCACATCAGCAACCGCAATAATGCAACTTTCTTTTGATAAATCCGAAGCCATTAACCCTCTTGGGTAACCGCTTCCATCAAGGCGCTCGTGATGTTGGTACACAATTTCTGACACGGGCCACGGCATTTCGAAGGGTTTCAGTATTTGGTACCCTTTCTCTGCGTGTTCCTTGATGATTTCATATTCAAAAATGGAAAGTCTGGATGGTTTTGACAAGATTTCCGAAGGCACTGTGATTTTTCCAATGTCATGGATGCTTCCCGTAAGGTTTAGGCCCTCCACCTCATCTTCATTGAATCCTAATTTTCTTCCCATTTCCCCTGCCAGTGCGCCTACCCGCCTTTGGTGCCCCGCGGTATACGGATCCCGATAATCCAACATTGACGCCGTAGCAAGGGCAGTATTAATCATGGCTTGGCGTAGTTTAGTGGTCCGTTCCGCAACTAACAATTCTAGATGATCTTGGTGCAACCTATTTTCAGTTTCCAGCCTAATTTTTTCATCTACAATCTTTTTAAAACCGGCTGCTTTACTGATGCTAAGGAACAGTTCTTTTAATTCAATTGGTTTTGACAAGTAGTCGTATGCTCCCAATTTTACCGCTTCGATAGCCGTTTCCAGATTTGGATCTCCGGTCATCATAATCACAGGTATATTAGGATTGATTCCATGGATTTCCCGAAGAAGGTCACTTCCTGTTTGGCGTGGCATAATTATGTCTGTGACAATAATGTCAAAATCAATTTTGCCGTACAATTCAATTGCCGATTGAAAATCACAAGCAGAAATGACATCATATCCCTCAGATTTTAGGAATTCGGATAAAGTTACCCGAATGCTTTGTTCATCATCAACAATTAATATTTTTGCCATAGAAATCTCCTTTCCCCTAATAAATCAATTGACCCCATAATTAACCGGTAGTTCTAGATAGGCCCTAGTATATTCCCCTTCCCTACTTTCAAAATGCAGTTTCCCTTTGTGGCTTTCCACAATTCCATGGCTAATGGATAATCCCAGGCCGGTTCCCCGATCCCTGGCTTTGGTGGTAAAAAAGGGATCGAAGATTTTGCTTATGTATTCCTCTTTGATACCCATCCCCCTATCTTCTACAATTGTAGTAATCCAATCCTGCTCATTATTGGTTTCCAGAAAACTACGGATGATTATTTTTTTATTTTCATCATAGCCATTGTATTTTTCATTCAGCGCATCTCTTCCATTGGTGATAAGATTCAATATCACCTGCTGTATTTGTTGGCTTCTACAAATTAATTTTGGGAGATTCGGTTGAATATCAAGGATCATTTCTATTTGATCCTGCTTGAAAATCGTTTGTACCAGAGCCACTGTATGGTTGATAATATCTATCATGTCTGCAGGACTATAGGAATGCTTCTCCTGTCGTGAAAAGTTTAATAGATTCTTTACAATTTCCGCAATTCGCTGGCCCTCAATCACAATTTCATTACTATATTCTTTTATTTGCTCCTGAGTGGTCTGTTCCCTCCCAATGAGTTTGGCGTAATTTATGATACCAAAAATCGGATTGTTAATCTCATGGGCCACTCCGCCTGCCAAAAGCCCAATGGATTCCAATTTTTGTTTTTGGAGGAGTTGCGCAACCATGGATTCATGCTCCCGCTCCAGTTCTTTCTTAGCAGTAATGTCTGTAATCAGGGCATATACCATTTTACAGTGATCCATATCCAAATAACCACTAAACACGGCAACATCTGCAATTTTCCCATCCCAACGCCGATGTTTGGTTTCAACGTAGTTAGATTTGCTATTGTAGGTTTCCCACAATTTTTTCCGAACAAAGGCTTCCCCTGCAACATTAATATCCCAAACTTTTTTTGTTATCATCTCATCAGGTGAAAATCCATAGAACTTGCACGCTGCTTCATTGGCTTCAACGATTTGACCGCTTTCCACATCAATGAGCAATTTAACAATATGTTTATGGTTAAAAAGACTTTTGTATCGAGCTTCGCTTGCCAGGACTTTTTCTTCCATCTTTCTTCGCTCTGTAATATCCACATTCACTCCCAGCATACGGATTGGTTTTCCACTGTCATCAGGGATAATATCCCCTTGTGCTTTTATAAAAACCACTGTACCATCCGGCCTAATAGCACGATATTCTGTGTTGTAGGGCTTTCCATTGAAAATGCTTTCATTGATTTCCCCAATACTTTGAGTTATATCATCTGGATGAAGGCGTTTGCTCCATTCTTCGTAGGAAATCTCAAGCTGATTTGGATCTAATCCGTAAATCTCATACATTCGTTCATTCCAGATTAGTTTATTATCTAAAAGATCCCAATCCCAAATGCCAATTCCAGCAGCACGAGTCGCTAAAGAAATTCGTTCATTCATTGATTGTAGTGCAATTTCATTTTGTTTTTGCTGTGTAATATCAAAGAAAGTAGTGATGACATGATCGGTGCCTGAAAGGTTTACTTTTTGAGATGAAACAATGACATTTTTAATTTTACCATTGGTGAGTCGGATTGACAGTTCCTCATCTGGAACCCCTTCATTTTCTGCAATTCTTTTTAGCCGAGCCGCTCGCTTCTTTGGATCTCCCGGAAGTTTAAGCTGCTCTGTGGTTTTCCCAACCATTTCCTCCCGGTGGCGACCGCTGCCATAAGATTTTAGATATGCTTCATTGACGTCAACTAGAATGCCCTCCGGCAAAGTCATCATGGTAATGGGAAAGGGAGAAAACATAAATAGTTTTTTGAATTTTTCTTCCGATTCAAACAAATTTATTTCTGCTTTACCTCTCTCCCCAACTTCTTCCTGAATTCGCCTTTGGTCTATCATGGCTTTTAAATCATCCTGAATCAGTTGGGCAAATTGGCCTAAAAGTCTTTCATGTAAAGCGGAATATTCCCTCTCACGAATGTCCAAAACACAGATTGTACCAAAGATTTCGCCGGTGGGCCAAATAATGGGAAATCCCATGTACGAAATCATTGACCTACATAAATCTGGATTGTTACACCATTTTGGATCCTTTAAAGCGTTTTTGACAACCAGCTCTTTTCTTGAATTTATGACAGTCTCACAATACAACCCTGTGCCAAGCGCGGTCTGTTCCCCTTGAGTATAAACGTTATGTACGTGATTACTTTTTAACAAAACTTCCAAGTTGTTCTGGTTTAATTTCATGATAAGTGCCGCCGGGACATCCATTAGTTCCCCCGCCAGATCCAACATTTTCTGCCATTTATCTAACGTCATAATATCAATTTGGAAATCACTTTTGATGTTATATGAGGACATAGTTCACCTCCCACATCGTAAATGCAGAACTCGCGGTACTAATAAACTATATTCCTTCGTGTATCAAAAGTCAAACATGCCCATCCATTACGCATTCTACCTCATCCACCATACGATATCCAACACCCACTTCAGTGACAATATATTTAGGCTCTGCCGGGTTGTCTTCCAATTTTCTTCTTATGTTGGCCATATTAACCCGAAGAGCCTGCATTTCGTTGGTATAAGGCCCCCATACCTCTTTTAGCATAAAATCATATGTCAGTACTTTGCCCAGAGACGCAGATAGCAAACTGATGATTTTATATTCAATAGGAGTCAAATGGATTTGATTTCCCCTTATCGTAACCTTTCGTCTTTCATAGCTTATCTCCAGTTCCCCGACGACTATATTGTTAACGTAAGGTTCATTTCCGTTTTTTCTATTTTGGCTATGTCTAATTTCCGTTCTGATTCTAGCCAATAATTCAGACGTGCCAAAGGGTTTCGTAATGTAGTCATCTGCACCCAAATCCAACGCCTCAACCTTTTCCCGCTCATGTCCCCGGGCAGATACTACTAAAATCGGGATGCCGGACCACTCTCTTATTTTTTTAATCACATCGGTGCCATCCATGTCGGGCAAACCTAAATCAAGCAAAATCAAATCCGGGGAATAGGATGCTGCCATGGAAATCCCTTCTCCGCCTTTGTTCGTTCGGATATATTTATATCCATTAGAAGTCAATATGGCAGACAAAAAATTACTGATTGCATCTTCATCTTCAATAATTAAAATTAATATGTTCTGATTCATGACTATTTCTCCTCTAATGGTAATTTGAATCGAAATACCGCACCCCCATCTTTTTTGTTCTCAGCTTCCAGCTGTCCGTGATGAGCTTTTATAATAGACATACAAATTGATAAACCAATCCCCATTCCTCTTGCCGAATCAGCGCTTCGCCCTCCATCCGGTATGTAACTTTCAAACAAATAGGGTAAATCTTCCTCTGGGATGCCATTTCCTTGATCTCCCACTTCAAAAATCGCCCATTCACCTTCTTGCTTTACGGTAACATCTAGCCTAGAGTCCTTGGAAGAATGCTTTACCGCATTTTCCACTAAATTAATGAGAACTTGCTGAATCAAAGTGCCATCCATTGGTACCATAAGCAGCTCATCCGGCGCTTTTACGGCAATTTTACGGTCTGGAAACCGTTTGCGAATATGTCCAATGGCTTCCGCTACAATTTCCTCTGCAGCCTCTTCTGATTTTGCCACATACGCCTTCCCTTCATGAATTCGGGTTACCGATAGAAGGTTTTCAACCATCCTTATAAGCCACTGGGAATCTTCTTTAATATTTGAAATTAGTTTGTCATGAGTCGCCGTATTAATATTTTCGCCGTTTTCCAAAAGTACCGAGCTGGAGCCTAAAATGCCGGTAAGCGGTGTGCGCAGGTCATGGGAAATTGCCCGAAGCAAATTGCTTCGCATTTTTTCTTTTTCGGAGGCGATAATGATTGTACGTTGCTCGTCAGATAGTCGTTGTCTTTCCAATGCCATAGCCACCTGAGAGGAAAGCATTCTTAAAAACAAAAGACCATTGGCATCTATGGTACCATTTACATAAGAAATACCGATGACCCCAAGAACCTGCCCCTGAGATATAATTGGAATATAATGACCGCTAGCTCCCATTAAGGTGTCCGTTCCGGCACCGGCCTTTTTCTTGTTCATGAAAACCCAATGGGCAACGGCCCGTTCCTCTTCTTTTTTTAGGATAGGAAGATTTTTGTCGGATGCCGATTCCGAAAAAATTCCTGCATCCCTTTGCTCCGGATCATCTGTATAAAATGCCACTGCACGGTCAAATATCTTGGTTATATATTCGTTTGTCAACCCAACAATATTTTCCAATCCCCTGGTAACCAGTAATTTTTTGTTAATCTCATAAAGTAGTTTCGTTCGATGTTCCCGCTCAATGGATAACCTGGCCTGAGTTTTTATTCGTACTGTAAGGGCGCTGGTGATCACCGCGGCAATAAACATAATGATAAAAGTAACCGGATATCCACGTTCAATAGCGGTAAAAGTATAATAAGGCGAAGTAAAGAAAAAGTTATACAGCAGCACACTTAATACAGATGCCACCACACCATAAAGATATCCCATGGTCACTCTTGATACAATAAGAACAGACAATATATATACCATAATCTGTGTATGCTCTCCAATGTCCACTGCGCGAAGAGCCATGCCCACCAACGTCGTAACAAAAAGGATACCCAATGTCTTGAACAAATCCATCCAAGAAAAATACAAACTGCCAGTGGACCATCTATTCTTCTGATGACTATATGCTTTTTCCGGAATTCCGGGAATAATATGTATTTCCACATCCGGCAACATTGCTACCAATTTATCTTCCAGATCCGTTTCAAAAAATCCTTTTATGGATCGTTTCCTTCTAATTTTGCCTATGACAATATTGGTTATCCCTGATATTTTTGCGTACTCAGCAATGGTAGCAGCAATATCGTGTCCACTTAACCGAACCGTTTCAGCGCCTAAACGCTTTGCCAAATCCAAATTCGCTTGTATGTCTGTTTCACAATCTTTGATTTTGTGATCAACATATACTGCCACCCAAGGAGCATGAAATGCCTCCGCAGTTCTTGCTGTCCAACGCACCAGCCGAGCAGATGAAGGCGAGGAGCTAACACAGACCAAAATTTTTGTGCTTATGATTTTTTCAACAATGCTACTTTCACTTAAGTTGTCGTAGCTTATTCGGTCTGCTGCCTTTCTTGTGGCAATTTCCCGCAAGAGTCTTAGATTATCCTTTGTAAAAAAGGATTTCATGGCTGTTTCTGCTCTTTCAGGCCTATAGATTTTCCCTTCCTCAAACCGTTTGATTAACTCTTCCGGGGAAAAATCTATGATCTCCACAGTATCGGCACTATCAAAAAAAGCGTCAGGAACGGTCTCCTTCACTGCCACTTTTGTAATTTTTTGCACAACATCATTCAAACTTTCAATATGCTGAATATTTACTGTTGTATATACATCAATACCTGCATTTAACAGTTCCTCAATGTCCTGATACCGTTTCCGATTGCGCATCTCCGGTGCATTGGTATGCGCAAGTTCATCAACCAAGACCAACTGTGGTTTTCGCCTTAAGGCCTCATCCAAATCAAATTCTTTGAGCAGGATATTCCTATATTGAATTTCTTTTGTAGGCAATTCAGGTAGGCCTTCCAACAAAGCCATGGTTTCAGGTCTAGTATGGGGTTCCACATATCCAACAAGAACATTTACCCCGCTTTTATATTTTTCATGAGCATCATCTAACATGGAGTAAGTTTTCCCTACTCCGGCAGCATATCCCAAAAAAATTTTCAGGCTACCGCGATTTGATTTTTTTTGTGTCCCAATCCGCTTGAGAAGTACATCCGGATTCGGTCGCCTATCACCGTGTATATTCATCTTATTAATACCTCAAGTTCATTATGTTACCTTTGCTTCAATCCATCAAGCAAAATATTTACTTTCAGGACGTTTACTGCCGGTTCGCCCCAAAATCCCAGCAACCTTTTTTGAGTGCATTTTTTTATGATGTCTTTTACTGCATCTTCATCCATTCCTCTTGCTTTAGCAATGCGGGCAACCTGATAATCGGCGGCGGCCACAGATATATTGGGATCAAAACCACTGCCGGATGCAGTGACCAAATCCAAGGGAATAGATTCTTGGTTGGTGGGATCAATGGCATGCCACCATTTTACCCTCTTTGTTATCAGTTTTTTTTGTTCTGTACTGACTGGGGACAAGTTGCTGACTGCCATTGGCCTGCCAATAAGGTATTTGGGATCTGTGAACTCCTGTGCAATAAAGGTGGAACCAATATCTTTTTTGGTACCGTCACTCTGAACCACCGATATGATGCTCCCGTTTGCTTGTTTGGGGAAAATTGTCTGCGCAACCCCAGTTACAATCCCCGGGTAAATAATTCCACATAGTACAGTCATAAATACAAAGCATATGATAGCCGTTTTTAGGATTTTTAATATTTGCTTCATGGTTTCCTCCTAATCAAAACACACAAACTGCCAAAAGCATATCGATGAGTTTGATTGCAATAAAAGGCGCAATTAGTCCGCCTATCCCATAGATTGTAATATTTCTCTGCAATAGCTTGCCAGCAGACATCTCATGATAACCAACGCCTCTTAATGCCAACGGAATCAATGCAATAATAATCAATCCGTTATATATAATTGCGGACAAAATGGCGCTGGTTGTACTGGTTAAATTCATGAAATTCAATGCTGCCAACTGAGGAAATATGTTGAAAAACAACACGGGAATAATGGCAAAATACTTGGCAATATCATTTGCCACACTAAAGGTGGTCAAAGCACCTCTGGTCATCAGCAGTTGTTTTCCAATGCGCACAATGTCAATCAATTTGGTAGGACTAGAGTCAAGATCCACCATATTCCCGGCCTCTTTGGCTGCCTGAGTCCCAGTATTCATGGCAACGGCAACATCTGCTTGTGCAAGGGCCGGTGCATCATTTGTTCCATCTCCGGTCATGGCCACAAGGTGACCTTTTTGTTGATACTCTCGTATCAAGGCAAGCTTCGCATCCGGAGTAGCCTCTGCAAGAAAATCATCAACCCCCGCCTCCGCAGCAATGGCCGCGGCTGTCATTGGGTTATCTCCGGTAATCATAATGGTTCGAATCCCCATTTTGCGAAGATCTCCAAATCGTTCTTTCACCCCGTCTTTTACAATGTCTTTTAAATAAATGACACCTAGTGCCTGATTGTTTTTTTCAACAACCAAGGGTGTCCCCCCCGCATTGGCGACTTTTCTGACGATTTGGTCACACTCATCCGGATAGTTTCCCCCGTTGGAAAGTACAAATGCCTTCACTGCCTCCGCTGCGCCTTTTCGGATTGTATTGCCTTGGAAGTCAATGCCACTCATTCTGGTTTTTGCTGTAAATTCAACAAAATCCGCCTGCAAAGCGGTCATATCTCTGCCCCTTAGCCCAAATTGTTCTTTTGCAAGAATTACAATACTTCTCCCCTCCGGAGTTTCATCGGCCAAAGAAGAAAGTTGCGCGGCATCGGCAAGTTCCCGCTGTGAAACCCCATTTAGCGCAAGAAATTGACTGGCTTGACGATTTCCGAAAGTGACGGTTCCCGTTTTATCCAACAAAAGCACATCTACATCCCCCGCCGCTTCAATGGCACGCCCGCTCATGGCCAATACATTTGCCTGATTCAGTCTGCTCATTCCTGCGATACCAATAGATGACAGTAATGCGCCGATGGTAGTTGGTGCCAAACATACAAGTAGTGCAACCACGTTGGTCACAGAAATGGCATTCCCTCGTCCAACTTGTTCACTGACAAAATTGGAGAAAGGTAATAGGGTAGCGGTAACCACCAGAAAAATAATGGTCAATGATACCAACAGAATTTGCAGAGCCACTTCGTTAGGTGTTTTTTTTCTTGATGCCCCTTCAACCATTGCAATCATTTTATCCAAAAAGCTTTTTCCGGCCTCCGCCGTAATACGAATCACCAGCCAATCAGAAACAAGGGTGGTTCCCCCTGTTACGGCACTTCTATCTCCCCCTGATTCTCGGATAACTGGTGCGGATTCCCCGGTAATAGCACTTTCATCCACCGATGCAGCGCCAACAATAACATCTCCATCCATTGGTATTTGTTGATTTGCCTCCACGTATACCAAGTCGCCAACCTTTAGGTCGCTTGAAGAAACTTCCTCATATTCTTCTATATTGTCTTGTTTGACCAGTTTTTTGGCTTTCACATCTTTTCTGGCGCTTCGTAAACTGTTGGCCTGGGCTCTGCCCCTTCCCTCTGCAATGGCCTCGGCAAAATTTGCAAATAAAACAGTAAACCAAAGAATCAGTGCAATGGCTAATGTATAACTTTGATTTTCATCTTGAATGCCTAGGAATGCCAAAAAATATAGTATCGTAGTGAAGCATGCTCCTACATATACAATGAACATCACTGGGTTTTTAATCTGTACCCGTGGAGATAGCTTTGTAATGGATTGTTTGATTGCATCAACCCATATTTTGTTCTTGGATTTACCCTTTTTCATGGTTCTCTCCTCATTTCATTGTGGTAAAATAATCTGCAATGGGTCCTAAGGCTAACGTAGGCAAAAAACTTAAAGCTGCAATGATAATAACCACACCAATTAGTAAACCAACAAACATCGGATTGGAGGTTGACAATGTACCTTCACTGGTAGCAATACTTTTTTTCTTTGCCAAATTCCCTGCCAATAATACGGTGGCAAGCAATGGAATAAATCTAACCACCAACATCCCAATTCCGCCCAACACATTGGTAAAAACCGTATTGGCATTATAACCTGCAAACGCACTCCCATTGTTATTTCCCATAGAAGAAAAGGCATAAAGGATTTCCGAAAAACCGTGGGCACCAGAGTTGGTAATCCAACTGCTTGCAGCCGGAACAGCCACAGCAATTGCCGTTCCAAAAAGAGTTACAAGGGGTGGCGTCAAAACAATTAAACATACCATTTTCATGTCAAAGGGTTCAATTTTTTTCCCTAGGTACTCCGGCGTCCTACCCACCATCAGACCGGCAATAAAAACAGTAAGTATGGCAAACGCCAACATTCCATATAATCCGCTACCTACACCACCAAAAACGATTTCACCAAGTTGCATTAAAAACATGAAGGTCATGCCGGCAAGGGGGGTAAAACTATCCAGCATGGCATTCACAGAACCGTTGGAGGCTGCTGTGGTTGCGACACCCCATAAAGTCGAAGTTCCAACCCCATGAATAATTTCTTTTCCTTCTAGGTTCGCCGCTGTGATCACATCCTGAAAGACAGGTGATGTGTATACCTCACTAGCTGTGGCTCCTGCCAATGCCAGCCCAAATAAAATCAGCATCACCAAATAGAGGGTTCTTCCCTGCCTTCGGTCGAATACAGCTCTGCCAAAGGATACGCAAAGGGCAGCGGGAATCAATAATATGGAAAACAGTTCTAGCCAATTTGAAAATGTGGTCGGGTTTTCCAGAGGGAACGCAGAATTTGCGCCAAAAAATCCGCCACCATTGGTGCCAAGTTGCTTGATGGCAATTTGACTGGCAGCAGGTCCCAACGGAATGGTCTGTGTCATTCCAGATTCCAATGTGGTCACATTATGGTAAGCACTTAATGTCTGTACTACACCTTGAGAAACCAAAAGAATGGCAAGAATGAAGGATAAAGGAAGCAGTATGTATACGATTGCCCTTGTTAAATCCACCCAAAATGATCCTATGGTGGTTTCCCGGGAATAAGTAAATCCTCTGATTAATGCAAATAATACTGCAATTCCCGTTGCGGCCGACACAAAATTCTGCACACCCAATCCCACAGACTGGGCAAAATACGACAGCGTTGTTTCGCCGGCATACGCCTGCCAATTGGTGTTGGTGACAAAACTTGCCGCTGTATTAAAGGCCAAATCCCATTTCTCTCCAGACAAATCGGCTGGATTAAGCGGCAATAGATTTTGAAACATTAATATGGCAAAGACTACTACAAGTCCAATCAAACTAAAAATAATGACTGAGCCTGCATATCTTCGAGGACTCATTTCATCTTCGCTTTGAACCTTCATCATCCGATAAGCTGCGTCTTCCAGCGGTGATAATATGCCGGTTAAAAATACGGTTTGTCCTGTCATCGCCTTATAGATATAGTTCCCCAGAGGAACAGAAAGAATAATTAGCAAAAAAATAAATACCAAATCTTCTATTATTATCATACTCATAGGTTTTCACCCCTAAATAAAACAAAAAACAAGTAAATCAACAACAAGAAGCCAATAACCCCAGTTGTCACTAATACAATGTCCATACCGATTCACTCCATTCCTTTACGGTCCACACTTTGAACCTAACAATAATCTTGATAAGATGATTGTATCCGGTTATATGTAAATATGTTGTTAAGGAACTCCATGGGGAGATAAAGATTGTATTAAGATAATTGAGAAAAAAATAGAACCTCGAAAAAATCAAAGGTTCTGTTCTATATTTGAAAAAGCTTTTGACAATAATTTCTCCTATGGCTAGTGTTGACACTGGTGATCATGGTGATGGCAGGCATCTCCGGAATCCACCAACTGCCCGGCAACCCAACGAAGGGCAACTTCTTTCACATCGCCGGAACAACCCCGAATGACTTCTATTCCAGAATTGTTCAAGACGTTCACCGCACCTTCTCCCATATTCCCGGCTATCATCACCTTGACATCCATGGCTGCCAGAACTTGTGCAATGTTAGATTTACATCCGCATCCTGCCGGAGATTGGATGATTTCCTGATTTAGGATTTCAGTGCCCTTTTCATTTATGGTGAATACGGTGAAGTACTCACAATGACCAAAGTGATCATCAATCAGATTATTCCTAGATGGTAAAGCAATTTTCATATTTGTTCCTCCTGTTTCATTGACAGCCTCCGCAATTACATTTGAAAGTAATTAGCATATGCTTTTTATATTTCTATTATATTCCATTATTGGCATATGTCAATAATTATTCTTTGTTTTACTCGTCCAATAATGTAAATTTCCAGGAACAATTACAAGTATCATCGATTTGATCCGGGTAACAACTGATTACTTCACATTGAAATCTTGAATCAATTGTCTTTGCGAAATCGGTATATTCAATTATCCCCACCGATTTACAAGGGTGAAATTCCATCCCTTTTCTTTTTCTGGCATTTTGCACTCTGCAATCTAAAGTTCTGTATAGTAGCGTGTTCCCTGAAATAATAATTTCATCCTCATTGATGTTGGCATACATACGGAAACAAAGAGCCTGTTTTAAACCTTCTATTCCGCTTTGTTCCGGCAAATTGAGAAACTGTTTAATTTTGTTTGCCTCAATCACCGTGAATTGCCGCCATGCATTCTCATCATGATGGATTGCCTCATCCATTCCAAATTTTGATTCAATAGACTGAAACCAAACTCCATCCATTGCCAACCAATTTTTGAATAGATGTCAATCAACTTTAATAAATCTTCCTTTTCCAAATTCTGAATAATTTTGTTTGCCATTTTTCCCTCTTCATTTTCAAAACCACGGTGATATTTTATAGATGTTATTATGACTGGTTTAACTCATATATTTCTTTTTTTCTTTCCTCGTTTAACAACTTCTCTGAAATAGCAGCAATGAGCAGAATTCCTATGATGCTAAGGGCAAGTCTCACCAATGTAAATTTAAAACCCAAATTGGCCGCTTCAAAAGTCAGCATGGGTATTTTTGTGGTGGACCAAGCACCAATAAAAATAAAGACATTAAACAAGCTACTGCCCTTTTTCAGCATAACTGCCGCCACGGGAAAGGATGCATAAAGGGGGCCTGCTGCTGCAGAACCTATTAAGAAGGCAATCAGCACACCTTTGACCCCAGAGCCCTTGCCTGTGTACTTCATCATTGTTGCACGATCAACCCACACGTCCAATAACCCTAAAAGAATAAATATTGGTGGAATAATCGAAAGCATTCCCAACAAATTTTCTATGGTAATATTTATGGACGACATTCCCACTTTAGGAATGACAATGCCAATGATAATATTCACCACGACGAGAGCCAAAAATACTTTATATCGTGCTAAAAACTTTTTCATCATAAGACAACCCCGATGACAGCCGCCACAATAAGAGAAAAAACAAATGCGGATACATTCCGAATCAAGGCGGCACGTTTTCCTAAAACTGACATCTCCAAAGGTAGGGTTACAATGCCAACCATCATCAATGTAGAGACAAAGGCTGCGATTTGCATATATCCCGCTCCATTATTCAGCAATGCTGCTGCAAGGGGGAAGGCGACAAATCCGGGAATCAATGTGATGGACCCCAAAACAGATGCAACCAATACACCCCAGATTCCAGTGCCTGTTCCCATAAGCAGTGATATGGTTTGTGGACTCAATATGGCCAATACCAACCCTATAATGACTAGAATCGACAAAAGTTGAGGCAAAATATTTTCAAAAGATTTCCACGCCTTTATCAACGCCAATTTTGTCTTTCCTCGATCCTTGTATGCGGATAGGATTAACCCTGATGCTGCCAACCCATATAATATGTATGTGAACATCGTTTTTCTCCTATTTCTTCCGCTTTTTTAATTTCTTATAAAAAGTATCGGAGGTGTACACGGCCCCTAAAGGATTATGGGCTAATACCCTATCTTTTACCGCAAACACCGTGCATAAAGCATTGGCATTTTTCAGAAACATAGAATCGTGTCCAACACATAAACCCATTACAATATTGAATTCCGTATCCTCTTCATTACAAATTTCCGCTTGGGCAATGGGGGTTGCAGATGACTTCATATTCGCCTGGATTAATTTTGTACCGGTCTTCAATGCCAAAATCTTCTTTGCAAATCCCCCCCACCTTACAAATCACTGAGGTAACATCCAATCCGTTGGCTTTTAAAATATCACTTACAACTGCGGCTTCTTTTTGTAGTCCCAAACAAAATGCCAATCCAATTTTATGGTATCCCATGCGTTGACAAAATTCAATGGTTTCTTCCAACCTTGTTTTGATAGGAACAGACATCCCTTCTCCACAGCGTGCATACCCTGCGCCTTCTTGCATGGCGGCACCAAGAGAAAAGTCTTTGTATAACTCATCTTTATACTTTTCAAGGGCTTTCTCCACTGTTTTGTCATGTAAAATCGTCGGGCAATCCGCCGGCCCTCTTCCGTTTTCTTGTCGGCATCTTTTGTCAACAAAACTACATTTTGCACAGTTGGCCATTTATGCTTCCCCCTTCCCACATTGGTTTTTTTCGTTCGCAGCGCCATTCAAACCTTCCACTAAGGCCTCCGCAACAGAATCCAACCAGGAGTTCTCGTAAAATTCTATCATCCCCTGATCACATGCGGCAGCAATTTTAGGATCGATGGGTAGTTTTGCCATAATCGGCAAGTTATATTTGTCACCGATTTCTTCAATATGGCTATCCCCAAAGATTTTGTAATCCTTGTCGTTGTCCGGGCACTTAAAATAGGACATATTTTCAACTAGGCCAACAATTGGAATATCCATCATTTTTGCCATCTTAACGGCTTTTCCCACAATCATGGAAACCAACTCTTGTGGCGAAGTCACGATGATGATTCCATCTACTGGAATAGATTGAAATACTGTGAGCGGGACATCTCCAGTTCCCGGTGGCATATCAATAAACATAAAATCAATATCATCCCAAATAACATCTGTCCAAAACTGCTTTACAGTGCCGGCAATCATTGGGCCTCTCCAAACCACTGGGTCAGAATCATTTTCCAGCAATAAATTAATTGACATGATATCGATTCCTGTACTGCTATGGATTGGATAGATGCCAAATTCATCCCCATTGGCCTTGTCTCTAATGCCAAACGCCTTAGGAATGGATGGACCGGTAACATCAGCATCCAGAATTGCAGTATGGTAGCCTTTTCTGTTCATGGCCACAGCCATCAAGGATGTGACCAGAGATTTTCCCACGCCACCTTTCCCGCTTACCACACCAAATACTTTCTTCACCTTGCTTTTTTCATGAAGTTTTTCAATCAAATCATTCGGTTCTTTTCGCTCTGAACAGGTTTCTCCGCAACTGCTGCAGCTTTGATTACAATTATCGCTCATTTGTTTACTCCTTACTGTTTTTTATTCCACATCGATGTCGATGGCATCTTCTACAGTCTCTTACTTGGTCATTTTCACTATATAGTTGAAAGTCTCCCCCTTCAATTTTTAAAATCAAACCGTTTACCAAGGAATCGGCGATTTTGCTTCTTGCTGTCTTGTAGATACTTTGAACTGTAGCCCGAGCAACTTGCATCTTTTCTGCACAGTCCTCTTGATTCAATCCTTCCAAATCAATGAGCCTGATGGTTTCATATTCTTCCACAGTCATCACGATTGTCCCATTTTCATCTATAAACCCTTGCAGCGGCCCATAAAGGGTACTTTCAGGCATACAGCAAACTCTTCTGCACTTTCTGGGTCTTGGCATCTTCTCATCTCCCTTCCACCATTTTTCTGTATTTGCACCATCTATTATATTGCCGTTTTTGGCATATATCAATAACTTTTTATGAAAAGCCCATGGGTTGGATTCCCATGGGCTTTTTTAAATCATTATCTGTTACAATTTCCATGTGTTTACTTACAATCAAATGGTTTTAAATGAATACTCTCTTTACGCCTTTAATTCTTGAGTAAGATGAATTTGTAATTTTAGACACTTTGACTGAAGGGGGTGTGCTTTCAATTACTCTGTTATCACCCAGGTAAATAGCCACATGGATGATGACGCCACTACTGTTTTTATAAAAAATCAGGTCCCCTCTTTTTCTATCGCTATATTTTACCGTCTTTAGCTTTGTGCTGGCCCAAAGATTTCTGGATTCATATTCATAGCCTGGTTGAGAATGTCGAATCACACTAATGGGATACGGATCAACTCCTGTTGCATACATGGACTGCATCACCAACCCACTACAATCAATGCCCGTGCTTGGAGCGCCAGCTGCTCCAACAATATATTCTGTACCCACATACCGGCGAGCATTGGAGATAAATGCCTCAATACATTCTTTTTTGCTGGATGCCAAATTGATTTTCATTGGGCTAACATATGCTGCCTTATAATACCAATCATAATCAGAAAATCCAAGTTTTTTCCATGTAGTATAATTCACCACACCGGTTACAGGTAACAACTTTTTCTGCTGAAACTGACGTATTTTGGACTGAGTTGCAGGTCCGACAATTTCCCAAATCTTGCCCATTCCCAATTTTCGTTGCACCATTGCAACCTTTAGTCCCATTGTTCCATATTTTAAATTGTATCCCGCATCACTTCTGAGAGCTACCGATTTATTGATTTGATAATACCCTAAAGGATTTTGATAGTATCGCTTCACATTAATGGTGACAGTAGGACTAATAACTTTTTCCACCTTATTGTTTGCTGGAATATAAATTCGCCATTGAGTTTTTGTATTGCTATACCAAGTAGATGGGTAACATAAAGCAATCGTTCCGGTCTCGCCAACGGGCATTGTAGTGCTCCACTTTGTAATCCATTGTTTCGTTGTTGCTTTGTAGAATTGTAAGTAGAGTTTTCGGCCGTCAGGATTGGTGACATTAACATTATCAACAAGGGTGCTTCCAGCTGTCCTGTTGATAACTGTCTGTAACCCTGTGACTAATGTCGGTCTCTTTTGTATATTAACCTTTATGGTTGGAAGCACGCCACTGCTGTAATAAGCTTCCGGAAGAACTGCTGTATATAGAAAAGTGCCTACTGTTGCACTGTCAAAATTTCTATCAATCTGCCACGTCACCCCTTCAACAACGACTTCTTCCCCATTTTGCCCATATCCAATAAGCGTTGTCGGTAAAAGAACAGAAGATTCCACATCTCCCACATAAATTGTTTGGTTGCTTATTAGCCCCAAATCCTTGAAGGACAAAATTGGAGTCGCTTCTTCTGTTTCTGTCTCACCCACCTGTGGTATACTGGTGTCATCTTCCCCATAAGTCACTTCAGGGGTTACTGCTCCTGTGGTAATAAATGCAACAATGATTATGCTTGTCAGTATTTTTCGTATCATTTCCCCGCCTCTTCATCATGCATACATTTCATGCCATTTTGCAATAACTGCTGGTCGCCTGACAACAAAAAAGCAAAAGTCCAAAAAATGGGCCTCTGCTTCTATTCATTTGATACGTCTTCCGTTCATGTCCGGTCATCATTTGATACCCCAAATTTCAAATCCACTAACTACCAAAGTTTCTTCAATTAGTTGTATTGTACCATATTTTGAGTTCAAATCAATCATCCAAATCATTTTTTTATTTTGAACGCATTTTTTTTATTTCAGCTATTTTTCTTCACACGCCATGACGTGATAATCAAGCCATCTACGTTATTGCCCGAGTAGGAATATACCAGACCCGAATCGACTTGAAATGAAATGTCCAATCCACCCACTCCAGCTATATAGGAAATTGTTATTTGGTGTCCGTCTTTTTGGTACACATAACCTTCCCCATCATTGGGATATTGTTTTAAAAATGTAACATACTCTTCAAGTGTTAAATCCAACTTTGCCATAATTGCTGAATGGGGCATCCCAACATAGCGAAAATGCCACGGTTCATGACCAATGCCGGTGATATTTTCTTTTCCCTTGGGATAACGTTCCACAAAACCATACTGAACTGCTTTGTTCCGAAATATTTGACAAATCCCAAAATAGGGAAATTCAGGTCGGATAAAATCAATGTTATTTTGTTTCCACCCCAAATCAATGGCTAGCCCTGTTTGGTGCTCACTACAACCCGGCATTGCAATGTATGTGTGGGTAAATTCCTCCCCGTTTTCTTCCAATGATTTGTTGAATATCTCTGCTTGTTCCCCCTTGGATCTCCACCCGCTTACTGGGACAATCCATGGCCACCCTGAAATATCCGTCATCAATGAAGAAAGGAGGGATACGGCCCCCCGTTCCATTTTGATTTGCCTTGCATCTTCTCCAACGGGTACCAAAGAAGGTTCCGCAAACATTTCTCGATATGGGTTGCTTTGATTTACCAAAATTAAGTTTCCCTTATGTATTGCTGATTTGGAAACTCGAACCATAGTCATTGTTCTACCGCCAATTCAATGACCTGGGTGATTACTTCCTCAAAAGACAGCCCTACCGCCTTCATCATCGTCGGGAAACGACTATGGGAGGTAAATCCCGGAATGGTATTTACTTCGTTAAAAATCAATTCCCCCCAAGGTGTTACAAAAATATCAACTCGGGCAAATCCTCTACACCCTAATGCCTTGTATATCACTTTTGCTGTATCCTTAATTTCAGCAATTTTTTCCTTGGATAATCTGGCAGGTACATGAATGGTAGAGTGTTGTTGCGTATATTTCTCTTTGTAATCAAAGAATGGATTTTCCAATTCAATTTCATCTACCTCTCCTACTATCAACTGTTTATTGCCCATGATGGCACATCCAACCTCAACCCCAACAATATTTTCTTCCATGATAACCCAGTCGTCATGCTGTCTGGCAAGGTGAATGGCATCTGCCAATTCTGATTTGCGATTGATCATTGTAATGCCAAATGAGGACCCCGCCTTGACCGGTTTCACATACAAGGGATACCCTAGTTGATCTGCCAGGCTTTCTGCGCTCGTTGTTTCCACCTCCAATCCCAACACAAAAGATTTTGGTATCATGACTCCTGCCCCATTGGCAAGTTGATGAGCACGGTCTTTATCCATACAAAGAGCGGAAGGAAGCACTCCACATCCAACCAAAGGATATCCGGCCAGTTCTATCAGCCCCTGCACTGTTCCATCTTCTCCATTTTTGCCATGGAGAACCGGAAAAACCACGTCAACCGGAATGGTTTTCACCTGATTGGGAAGAAGAACAAGAAGTTTTTGGGCGTTTCTATCCGGGGAAAGCATGGCAGGGCAACAATCTTGTTCATTGCACCAAGTATCATTCTTGATTTTTTCCGCATCCCCATTGAAATAATACCACGCTCCCTCCTTAGAAATTCCCACCGTCACCGGGCAATATTTTTTTCTGTTCATGTAGGAAATCACCGAGTAAGCTGATTCTAGGGATACACTGTACTCAGAAGAGAACCCCCCAAAAATGACTGCGACATTTTGCTGATTCATATGTTATCCTTTCTCTTTAATGATTGTCCCCGGCGGCAAGGGATATCCAATCTGACATTGATTCTGATACAAATGTTTGGAACTACTCCAACCACCGGTTTGGTTTGAAATTTCGTTTTGAAACACGTCCACAATTTCAACAGTTCGTCCGTTTTCACGATAATATTTAGGTTGCCCATTCACCACTTGATAGAAAACGCCTCTATCCCTTTCAGTATGCAAAGCCCCATAGATGTGCGCCTCATCAAAGGTGATGGAGATTTGAAAAGTGTCTTCTGTATCATTTCTAACTTTTAAATCCAGCCACCCTTCCGCAATAGTGGCATCTATCCCTGCCAGCCCATTGGGGTCCGGATCAGGAAAGTCCTTCATGCCATGGCCATGACGCTCCACAATGGTCAAAGGAGAATGCAGAAACATCCAAAATAATAGATTGCTTATTTGACAAAGACCCCCACCCACTGCAGTTGTTAATTCTCCATCGATGACCGCCAACCCCTCTTTATAGGGAACCTCTTTATCCACTTCTTTCACTACTTTCCAAAAAGAAAAGGTTTCTTTGGGACCAATGACTAATTTATTAAGGGGTGCAGCGGCTAATTTCAGGTTATAAACTTTATTTTCTTGATAAAACATGTCGAATCCGGTGCTTTTGTTGTAAAGGAGAGAATTTGTTTGGAATAACACATGGGGCATCAACTCTTCTCTTTTTGAAGAAGCATACTGATGCCCATCCATCTTCATTCCCAAGTAAAAAAATACTAATCTTTGCCTTGTTCGAATGGGCAACAACCAAGGGCATATTTGGGTCAGTCGTTTTCTTGTCATAAATCCTCCTTTTTACACTTTGGTACAAAAAAACCCCACTTGATAACCTTATGGTATCAAATGGGGGGAAAGTGTTTTTTCGTTTAATCTAGTTAATTTCTTACAGTTTCATTTGGGAAATCATACGTTTTTCTTACATTCAATGGGCAAGATTACCGTGAAGACAATACTCTCGTTTTCACTTTTGGCAACAATGGTTCCACCGTGGGCTTCCACAATTTCTTTTGAAATGGCGAGACCTAATCCTGCTCCACCTGTAGAAGAGGTACGGGCGGAATCCATTCTAAAAAACTGCTCAAAAATACGATCCAGCTTTTCTGTCGGAATGGTTTTCCCGTAGTTTTCAATTTCAAGGATGACGTTATCCTCATCCTCTTTCAGGGTAATGGAAATCTTTGAATCTTTATGGCTGTAGTTCACTGCATTGCGAATCAAATTGTCAAAGACCCGCTCCATCTTAACCGGGTCACACACAATGCCAATATTGGATTCCAAGGCCATTTCCCAAGTAAGGTTTTTTTCATTTAGCACAGGCCGAAATTCATCGGCAATTTGTTCCAACATCCGAGTCAGGTTTACGCTTTCTGCCTCCAATACCAAATTCGTCAAGTTAAACCGTGTAATGTCAAAGAACTCGTTGACCAAATCCTCCAGTCGTTCCGCCTTGTCCAAAGCAATTCCTGTATATTTTCCTCGGAGTGCAGGGGAAATTTGAGGTTCATCCCGGAGCAACGTCAAGTAGCCAATCACACTGGTTAAAGGTGTTTTTAAATCATGAGCCAGATAAACAATCAAGTCGTTTTTCCGTTGCTCTGACTCTTTGGCCGCCGCTTTATCAAGTAATGCCTGTTCTCGAACCAAATTTAACTCATCCTGAACGGTTTTCATGGGGCTTGATAGTATAATAGGTGCCGTAGTAGGATTTGCCAGTCGTTCTGATGCAGCAATGACTTCATCCAAATAGTTCAGGGGTTTGGAAATATATCGGTATGTAATATAAAGCCAGCCAATCAACAAAAAGAATCCACACCACAATGCATAATCCTGATTGATCCAACTTAGGAATATATACAGGGGGTTATAGGGAGACCAGGAAAATTGAGTGGCAATCAATCGTGCCAAAATAGCCAAGGCAACAAGACCAACGGAATACCCTCCCATGGCAAACATATATTGGCGCAGCAAACGTTTGGTCATTTCGCTGCGTCGGTCAAACAAATGGATTCTACTGGTTTTTTTATTATTCAATGGTATACCCCACTCCCCAAACCGTCTTAATGAACTTGGGTTTTCTGTTGGATTCCTGCATTTTTTCCCGCAGCCTGGCAATATGCGCCATGACAGTATTGTTGTTATCCAAATATTTGTCTCCCCATACCGCCTCATATAATTCTTCAGAAGATACCACATTACCGCAATGCTGACACAGATACCACAATATATTAAATTCAATGGGTGTCAAGGATAGTTCTTTTCCATACAAAGTACATTTATGGCTTTCTTTACAGATGTACAGCCCACTTCTATCGTACTCACAGGTTTCAGCCGACTTCATTTCCGGCATATTATATCGAGTGTAACGACGCAGCTGGGTCTTTACTCGCGCTACCAATTCAAGTGGATTAAACGGTTTGGTAATATAATCGTCCGCCCCTAGGGTTAATCCGGTGATTTTATCCATGTCCTCCACCTTGGCGGTCAACATAATAATGGGGAACAAATAATTCTGTCGTATCCGCTGACAAAGGGCAAAACCGTCCATGTCCGGCAACATCACGTCCAAAATTGCTAAACTCAATGGTGTTTTTGCTACGCAGGCCAAGGCGTCTTCAGCATTGTAGAATTTGCAGACTTGATAGTTTTCATTGCGTAAATAAACCTCAACCAAATCGGCAATTTCTTTTTCGTCGTCCACAACAAGGATGGTGTCACTCATGAAATCTACTTCCTTTCCCGGTTTTTCTAATTCATTCATACATTCATGAATATTCTATCGGGTCAGCCAAAAATATCAAGCCTTTTCACTGAAGAAACTTTACTTGCTGATGAGCACTAACCCAACACAGCAAAGTCCAATCCCAATAAACTGATGCAAATTAATGGTTTCTTTATAAAAAAGCAATCCAACTACAATCAGCGCCACGGCTAGGGCAATATTGGAAAAAAGGGACCCAATGCTAATTTCCCATCCGGCCTTATACATATGAATGCTACCGAATTCCAATCCTACAATGGCCACCGCCATCATCACCGCAGTCCAATTCATATGACTGTATTCTGTCGCAAGATTTTTTACCGGGCTGGTAAAAAAATATAAAACCAACGCCAATATGGCACTGCAAGTATACGTGATTCCCAAGGATGCTAAGGGATTTATGGTCTCAGGTATTGATTTTGCAGTAATATGGTATAGTACATTAGATGCAACAATCAGCAAAATAGGCCAATAATAACTCATTTTTTCATTTCCTCCCAGCTGCTACAAAAAAAGTTGCCACCCAATTATTAAGTGGCAACTTCAAACTTTCGCTCTAGCTTCTCACAAATAGAATCTATCATATATCATCACAGCTTTCAAGGAGAAAATGAATGATTTCAACGGATTACCCAAAAAAAATCGGGTGGATGTCCTTATACTCAAATTTATCGGTCATGTCCTCAATTAGCCTGTTGATTTCATGATATTGACCTAAGTCATTGTATTTAATCACAATTTCATAATCACCTTCAAAAACAAGATTTTCCATAATTTTCAACAATATCTCGCGGCATTTCACTCCTGATAAATTGCTTCGGTCAATCATAATAACCGAACGAAAACTTTGATTTTCATATGCATGTATCCGTTCCATGAATTCCCCATTGGACAGTCGGAGAATTTCCTCACCACATGGCACTTGTCTTCCATGACGCCGAGGAAAATATTCACTTCGCTTTTCGGCCCCACGCCTTGATGTTCCTTGTTCCTCTTTTTCAGTGTTTTGTGCCTCTAAATCTGTATATCCGAAAAGTTTAATGGAAAGGGGGTTAATGGCCGCCTGATAATGAGAATCTCCCAAATCACAGCGCACCAATTCTGTTACACGATGCATAATTTGCTCTGAAGTCAACAAATTATAGATGCTGGATTTATTCATCTCCTTTAATGCTATCTTTCTATATTCTGATGGATTCCTCAAAAACCATTTTTTAAAGTTTGAAGTAAAGTATTTAATATCAGAAAAACCGCAGCAATCGGAAATTTCATGAATAGATAGGTCAGAATTAATCAGCATCTCCTCAGAGTGATACACACGAATAAAATCCAGCATATCCTTTAGGCTACTTGCGCCGACCTCTTTGAATAGATGTGTAATGTATGATTTGGAATAGTGTTCTTCTCTGGAAATCAAATCCTGAGGATTTTTCATGTGGTAATACTTAAAAATATATTCCATGATAATATAATACTTCTCAATTTTGCTATAAGATGCATCCCATTTCCGATTATAGTATTTAATCATGTCATAGTCATTCACAAGAAGCCACATTAAACTGTCAGCCGTTTGTATGGCCTCGTCCACACTTTTTTCGTCTCCTTTTATCAGACGTATCAAGATAGATAGAATCAAATTTCTTATTTTTGCAGTTTCATTTCTGTATTTTGCTAAATCAAATGATTCACATCCAAAAAGAACATATGGCAAGTATGGGAACTTCCCAATATAGGCATCCATGTTAAAGTATAACGAGATGATTTCGCATCCGGAATCAGATGCAGTAAAGGAATGTGAATCACTTTCACGAATTACAATATAATCTCCCTGATTTAAATCGAAACACTCAAAACTCATGGTGACCTTGGCTTTTCCCTTGGCCACCATGAGAATCTCAATGACGCCCTTATGCGTATGCAAATGATAGCTGCCAACTTGCCAACCCTCATAGTGTAAGGATCGGCCAGGCGGAAAATCAATTTTTTCGATATACATGGGAAGGCAAACTCCTTTCGTCTGCTTCGCCTCCATTATATGCCGAAAAGCACTTTCCCGTCAAAGATTACTGCATCCGCTTTGATGTCTTTAATTTCCAACGGCTTCGCTTCAAATGGATTTTGGGACAGAACCACCATATTGGCCAATTTCCCTTCTTCCAAAGATCCCATCAGATTATCCCAATGCATTTGCTTGGCCGCGTTTAACGTGTATCCCTTCATCAATATTTCTAGGGAAAGTTTTTGATCTGCAGGGGTCCTAACACTACCAGGGCAAAGATTAGGGTCCAAAGGATATTCCGGATCTATTCTGGTATGAGAAATCTGGATACCCATTAACGGATCTGCACGGCGACGCAATTCATAAAAAGTAGTGCAGTCGCTGGAAAATGCAACTAATGCACCGCTGTCAACAAATTCTTTGATTCGATACATACGATGCCAACGCTCCAGTCCCAGCAGTGATATGGCCTGAGTACCAAAATAACCACCTGCCCAATGGCAGGTCCAATTAATGGTGATTCCTAATTCAGCAGGGCGATACAAATCGGCCGGGTCCACCAGCTCACAATGGGCAAAGATGGGTTGGATGTTCCAAGGGGTTCCATTTTTCTTTGCTTCCTTTTGCGCAGCTTCAACTGCATCACACCCCACTCGAAATGCTCGATCCCCTACCATATGAATTTGCAAATCCAATCCTTCTTCATTGCAAAGCACATAGCACTTGGTCAGTTCTTCGGTGTCCATTTTAATCTCACCATAATCCGTTCCAGTAGGATCGTTGATCAATGGTTCTATCACAGCACTATTTCCGGATTCGTTGGTTCCATCCAAGAACAATTTCATCATATCTAATTTAATATGTTTGCTTTGGTACTTGGCGCGAAGTGTTTTAAGTTCATTAATTTTTTCTGGCAGGTCATCGAAAGACCAGAATCGTACGGCACCATCATAATACAAATTTAGTTTGTCTTGTCCATCCAACTCCGCCATGGCGGACAACTGGGCTTCACCTTCCAGAATTCCCTCGCCTAACCCTGTAATCCCATGTTCTTTGGTAAACACAAAAAATTCCTCCATTAGCTCCGGTGTCATGGTCAATGGGGCTTCCCACTGAATGTTTTCAAAAAGTTTTTCTGCAAAATGAATCCATGCAAATTCCTTAACCCAACCGGTTGGTTCCCCTTTTTCATCTCGCACAAACATTTCCAGCCCGGGAACCGGATCTGGAGTATCTTTCGTAACCTCCATTTCCTCCAACATTTTAGAGTTGACCCAATGGAGATGCTCTCCAAAATCTTGGCAAAGGCAAGGACGATCAGAAACCGCTGTGTCAAGCAATTCCTTGGTAGGACCTTTTTCATCAAACAAAGTTGTTGGATAATATTCGAAATACAAAAATGGCACTTCTTCTTTTGGATGTTCCATGGCATATTGGCGAACAAAATCCAAAATCTCATTTACATCATCCGTCCATGGTAATGTAATATGCCATGAGCTTTGGCAAATCATACCGGGATGAGTATGACTATCTACAAATCCTGGAAGAATAGTTTTCCCATCAGCATCCAATACCTTATCACTGAGTGGCGCCCCTTCGTCGGGTCCCACATACATGATTTTATCATCTTGAAAAGTGATGGATTCAGCCCAAGGTCGATCCTCATTACAAGTATAAATTTTTGCGTTTTTAATTGTTGTTATCATGACAGTCTCCTTTTAGGGTATTCTCCCCTAACTTACTATTCATCTAGTTTCATTTCCGGGGGCAATTCCTTAAACCCCTTTGTCTTAAATGTCAGGTAGATTAGTCCCACAGCCAACCATGCTAGCCCTAGTATTTTAGCCGTGGTATCTATGAAGACAAAGACAACCACCAACGTGCAAGCCCCAACTAATGGCAATATTAAGTATCGGAAAAAATCTTTTCCTTTGCGAAGTTTATTACGAATAAAGTAGTGGGAGATTACCGAAATATTAACCATAATAAAGCCGGTAATTGCACCAAAGGATACGAGAGAAGCCGCACCCAGCAGATTGTCCTGATAGAACAACGCCGTCATGGCGACTAGGGTGGTTAAGATTATGTTAAGCGCCGGAGTTTGAAATTTGGGTGACAACTTTCCAAAAACTTTCTTTGGTAGAATATTATCACGCCCCATGCTGTAAAGAATTCTGGAAACCGCAGCCAAGGCTGACATGGCACAAACAAAGGTGGCAAAGTTATCCACAATGAAAAAAGTATTTCCCATCCAATCTTCTCCTATGTAGGGGAACAGTTCAAAAACACCAACAGATGGGTCTTCAATTTCGCTGTACGCCATGGGCCAAGCCAATTGCATAAAATATGATACTATCATAAATAACACACCGGCACCAATGACTACCCCCAACACCGCAGGTTTCATTGTTTTCTCAGGGTTCTTCGTCTCTTCCACTAATGTTGTGACAGCATCAAACCCAACAAAGGAGACACATAATACTGCGGCTGCACCAAACACTTTTGAAATGTCAAAAGTCGCCGGATTATAAATGGCTTCAGGCACAGTTAAGTCTCCTGTCCCTCCCCCACCAACTACATATTTTGCAATAACAACAATCACAAGCAAAGTAAATCCAACTTGGGCAATAATAATAATAGAATCGATAATGCTGGCAGTTTTCATTCCAATAATATTGATTCCGGCACCTAAAATGCCAACAACCATTACAATAAGCCACACTGGCAGCGCCGGGAAGAATTCATTGATATAAATCCCCAGCAGCAAATAACAAATCATGGGTATCAGCATGTAATCCAACAGCATAACCCATCCAGTAATAAATCCCAAGTGAGGTTGCACGGATTTGTTTACATAGGTGTATGCCGAACCTGCAATTGGGTATGCTTTCACCATTTGCACATAACTAAGGGCTGTAAATAGCATTATGATTGTGGTGATACAAATGGCAAGAGTATACATTCCCTTCGTATCTGCCGTAAAAATTCCGTAATAATTAAACACCACCGTTGGAGCTAGGTAAGCCAATCCAAACATAATCAGCATGGGCAAATTCAGCGTTCGCTTCAGTTTTGTTTCCTGATTCAAATCTGTCATAAGGTTCCTCCTTTTCTATCCAAACAAAAAAACTGGTTTTACGGCTAAATTATATTCCGTATCCAGTTCTTGTGGTAGGATGATTTTGTTCTAAATGTATGACATTGACGCTAAACTTCTGCCATTTGCCCTTTATTCTTTTGATGCAACTTGTCTTCAATGGCCATCTTTACGATGACATCTTTCACGATATCATCCAACTGGCTGCCTGCCGAATAATCTGCGTCGGCAAGAAAATCCACTCGATGATCTTTGAGCAGTTCGTTGACTTTTTCTTTTCCCCCCTGCTGATAGACCGCAATAGAATATCCCCCGTTGTTTTTTACTAATTTCATACAAGGTACATCCGTCAACCCATCTCCAATATAAATCATATTTCTGAAGGGAATGGGACGCTCTTCTTCCGGTGTATATTTATTCAGTTCTTTATCCTCCGAAATGTCCAACACTCCTTTGTTAATTCGAAACAAGAACTGGGTTTTTGTGGTGTAATTCACTGCATTTTTGGGCCAACTTGCCACCCCGTTCACGTCATACAGAAATTCACAGGCAAAGACTTCCCTGAAGTGTCTAAATATTTTGGAACCCTCTATGATTTCTTTCAGTCCGGAAGAAATAATGTAGTGCTCAATGTTGACACCTTTTTGAACGCCAAATTCCTTCATGCGAAAAAACCATTCTTCCACCCCAGAGAAAAATTCCAAATCCTTTCCCAAATCAACAAAATCCTGACGCAAAATTCGTTGTTTCGCCGCATTGGCGGTTTGAATCATCAAATACATATACGCCAACACCCCATCCATCTTTTTGGATTTCGCCAAGTGACTTGCCTCAAACCAAAATTCATCGGCTTTCATATTTACTTTTGGGATAAAGCTATATTCCTGCATATCCTTTGTACACAATGTCTTATCAAAGTCATACATCAATGCGATGGTAGGTAGTGAATCCATTTTCCCTCCGGTTTCCCTTTTTATTCTTTCGAGTTTTTCTCTACAATAAATGCAACCCATTCATCGTAAACACTTCGTAGCCGATCATCCAGATAAGTCACCGCCTTTTCCTTAATCGTCTCTGGAATGCCATAATACGCTTCCAAGATGGATCCGGTAATGGCAGCCAGCGTGTCACTGTCTCCCCCAATGGATACTGCGTTTCGAATCCCATCTTCAAAGTCTGTTGACTCTAAAAAAGCCATAATCGCCTGGGGAACAGTATTTTGACAAGTTTCATTAAAATAGTACTCATCTCGGATCTCGTCCAGCGTGAAATCCATAGGATAGTAATGTTCGGCCACGTAATCTCGAATGTCCTTCTTGGTTTTTCCCTGCTTTGCCATAAAGATACATACTGCCGTAGCTTCAGCTCCTTTCATCCCCTCCGGATGATTGTGACTGACTTCTGTCACCTTTGCCGAAAGCATCTTTACATCCTCTAATGATGTGGCAATCAGGCCACATGCACTGATGCGCATCGCCGCACCATTGCCAAAGCTCATATAAGGTTTGGGATTTTCCGAATACAGCCATTGATAAAAATTTCCGCCATATCCACAGTTTAAGTAAGGCCTTCCAACAAGTTGCATATACTGTACGGCCTTTGAACCCAAATCTAAGTAATTCCCCTTACATTCCATAATTGCCTTGCCTATGGCCAAAGTCATAATGCTGTCATCTGTAACGAAGCATTCCCTTTTGAATAAAACAAACTCCTTTGTTTTTATGTTATCAAATTCAAATCGAGACCCAACAATATCACCCACAATAGCGCCTAGCATGATTCTCCTCCTTTATTCAGATAAAAAAGAGTGCCGCAAAAAACAAGCACCCAGCTAATAATCTATTCCATATCATCATGAATCCAATTCATATCTCCCATTTGTCACCTCTAAGGCACAACGCCCATGCTTAAATGAATCGCTCACTACTTCATATGCATTCTATCATATTTTACGTCAATATCAAAGGCTTTCCAATTCTATATCAAAAAGGGTCTTGGCGCCTCTTTTGTGAGATTACCCCCTCAACCTCCTTTTCTTTACATCCAAAGACTGTCTGTATTTGATAGACTCTTGTCTCTTGCTGGCAATCCAGCGAATCCCAGAAATTATTGCAAGAACAAAAATTGGAACACCATACCACATCATAGAAAAAAAGGAATCCATATTATGGTTCCTTAGAATTTTTAATCCAGTGAACAACGTCACTACCCCCAGCAATGCCCATAAAATTTTTACAACCAGTTCATAAAAGTGGGTTACTTGTTTTTGTTGCCTATCATTCATTTCTATCCTCCGGTTCTCCGGTAAATTTTGTTCGTCTCTTTTACTTGACCATATTACTCCAATATTCTACTTGATTGCTTTTAGGAAAGAAATGGAACAATTGTTCCATGTGATGCAAAAAAGCCTTGACCGTCATAAACGGGTCAAGGCTCCAGAATTTGTTCATGAAAGATTTCCGTCGACTTACACATACAGGCCATTTATTGATTGATATAACTCATGCCCCTTATTGCCGCAACCCCAGCGACTACCGTTGTAGGCACGATATACCACAACATTTCCAAAAGTGGTTTTATCTCTCTATTTTTCACTACTAAAATCGCCGTAAATAAAATCAATATACCTGCCACAGCACCCAACCCTAAAAATACAATTTTATAAAAGTGTGCCACCTGCTTCTTTTGTTCATCAGTCATCCTATTACCTCCCGGGCCATTTTGTTTCTAGTCTTTTTATTTTACACGAGTTAACTGTTCTTTTCAATCACTGGGAACAATATCTGGAATTCTTTTTCCAATTATTCCTCTTCCACCTAACTCAAATCAAAAGCAACGCCATAATGGCGTTGCTTTTGTAGGGATATTGAATCAAAAGTTCACAGCATTTTATCTTTTAGCAAAATACCAGAACTTCCATCCTTGATACACCAAAACAATGGGAACAAAGATGAGGGCTGCGTAAAACATAACCGTCAAAGTATACTGGCTACTGGCTGCATCGAACAAGCTAATGCCATACTGGGGAGCAATCTGAGATGGCAGCATATAGGGATAATTGGCCAGATAACCGATAATCACAATGAGGGGTAATGTTAACATTCCAAAAATCATACTCAGCCAAACTGCTTTTTTTTGGGTGAACAAGATATTTGCTAAAGCCACAACTACCAAAAGTACCGGTAGCACCCATAGGATTGGTGCATCGTTAAACAATTGACTCTTTCCAAAAATCCCTTCTCCCGTATTAAAGGCCATCATCTCATAAATCACCGCCAACGCCGCCACAATGGATGCTTTAAAGGAAAATCCAAATGCCTTTTCTTTGAACACCTCTTTGTTTTTCCCACCGTTAAGGACAATCCATGAGGATCCCGTAATAACACATACAGCCACAAACAATACACCCATAACAATGGCATTTAAATTGAAGATTTCAATGAACTTTCCTTCATTTCCGTTGGTACCCAATTTGAGTCCACCAAATATATTTGAAAAATACACTCCAAAGACCAAGGGAATTAAAAGGCTGGAAAGGTTCCAAGCGCCGCTCATAATCTTCTGCCATTTTGGGTTCTCGTCCTTGTAAGCCAATTCAATGGTGACACCGCGTATCATCAAAAGAATCAACAGAAGAAAAAACGCTACATACAAACTTTCAAGGGTCTTGGCAAATACAGCCGGAAAGGCGGCAAAGGTGCCACCGATAGCTGTAATCAGCCATACTTCAATGCCATCCCAATGTAACCCTGAAGGCCTTGAAATGGCCTGTTGAGCCCCGTTATCCTTGGTCACCAAAGGTTGGAGCATGCCGCTTCCTAATACAAAGGATTCCAGTGCCAAATAAACACTCCAGGCGGTCAACAAAATTGCAAACCATATGATTGCTAATATATCCTGACTCATTGACTACACCTCCCTTTCTTCTAGGCTTGGACCTTTTCTTGCCTTCTTCATCAGCAGGTAAAGATCCATCGAGAATAATACAACATAAAATGCAATTAAGGTAAATAAGGAGAACCAAACAGCACCCACTGCCACGTCAGAAATCCCGTCCTCAACCGTCATCAAGTTATATACCATCCAAGGTTGCCTGCCTACTTCTGCCACAATCCATCCTAACGTAATGGCCATATAGGGCAATGGCATACCGTAAATGGCAATTCTTTGAATGATTGGATTTTGTCTCAATAATTTTGGTGCAATCAACAATAAAAGGAAGAATGCAATAAAGAAAAAGCCCAATGCTTGCATTGCCACATAGGAATAATAAACAAATTTCACCGGCGGGATTCTATCCAAATCGCTAAGGTTATCATTTGCCGCTTCCAAGGTGGCCTGAGACTTCGCATCAATAGCAGCTTCGCTATCCGATTGTTGAGTTTTATCAGCAGACGTTAATTGTCCCTGTGCATCCACTTGATCTCTCAAGATGGCTCCCTTCAATGGTTGTACATCATTTTGTCCCAAATATTTGGCGTATACATTACCTTCTATGGGAAGCAAAATGCTGGCCACAAGCCCCACAACCACTGCCACCATAACCGACTTCTTGAAAAAAGTAGTCTTTTCAGCATCCGGTTTCTTCATATCTTTGAGAAAATGAAACGCACTGACGCAAACAACAAAAAATGCACCCAGTAAAAATGCCGCCAATAAGGTGTGGGCCAACATAAAGAGAGAATATGGGTTAAGCACCACATCTGCAAAATTTGTCAACAGAACCTTGGATCCATCCGCTGCAACCTCATACCCAACCGGATGCTGCATGAACCCGTTGGCTGTGATAATCCAAATGGCAGAAATTGTTGTGCCCAGAGTAATCAGCCAAACAACCACCGTTCGGAACTTGTCGGAAAGTTTATGGCGCTTAAAAATCCAAATTCCGGCAAATGTAGATTCCAGGAAAAAGGCCAACAAGGCTTCTAACGCCAATGGAGATCCAAAAACATCTCCCATAAAGATTGAATACTCGGACCAGTTGGTGCCAAATTGTATTGGCATAATCAGTCCTGTGACAATGCCCACTGCAAAGTTGATAACGAAGAGTTCTCCCCAGAAATCAGCCATCCGGCGGTACATTTGATCCTTCTTTACAACTGCTAACGTTTGAAAAATTGCGGTTAAGAGAATAAGTCCGATGGTCAGCGGCACAAAGAGGAAGTGGAAGGCTACAGTAAATGCAAACTGCAACCTACTTAATATAACAATCATTGTTTCACCACCTTTTGGTCATGTTGTTATAAGAACAACTATTTACTATACCTGACGTGTTAAGTATATTACTCTGTTATTTTATAGTCAAGCAAATTTACAAAGAAAACCCTCGCAAGTATGCCTAAATCTTCCATGCTTTTTGATCTCATGGAAGTCTACTTGTTTCAGAGATCTTTTTTGAGGTAGAATAAGTTATAAACACTTGTATAGAAATGGAGGGATTACTATGTTAGATAAATCATTGTCCAAATTATTGAACGAGCAAATCAATAAAGAATTTTACTCGGCGTATCTTTATCTTGATTTTGCAAACTATTTTACCGACGCGGGCCTTGACGGGTTTGCCAACTGGTACACAGTGCAAGCAAAAGAAGAACAAGATCACGCCATGCTGATAATACAATATCTCCACAACAATGGAGACAAAGTCACTTTGGAAGCCCTAGCAAAACCAGATGTATCTTTAAAAACACACCTGGATCCTTTGAGAGGATCTTATGCCCATGAGCAATTTATTACTGCTTCCATCTACAATATCTATGATACCGCAAGCGTATGCAAAGATTATCGCACCATGCAATTTCTTGACTGGTTTGTCAAGGAGCAAGGAGAAGAAGAAAAAAATGCTGATGACATGATAAAAAAATATGATCTTTATGGCTCAGACGCAAAGGGACTTTATGCCCTAAACGGAGAACTGGCCGGAAGGATTTATGCCCCACCCTCACTCATTCTAACTTAACATCAATTAACTTCTTTTATTAAAAGGCAAATCCAAAAAATTTGCCTTTTTTATTTCTATGTAACAAAAGAGGCTTCCCCGTGGGAACTTTACAAATTTTATTTGATTTACCTGTTAGCAATCAGTTAAAACAGGTATACTATCATTAGTATTAAGCATTGCCTTACTACTGAATTTTGCTTATATCTGCACTACGAAAGGAGTCAGTTATGCCATTAAAAACAGGTAACGAATATATTGAAAGCCTTCGAAAGCTTAATTTGAATGTCTATATGTTCGGAGAGAAAATCACCTCTCCTGTGGACCATCCCATTATCATTCCTTCTATGAACGCCGTGGCGGTCACTTATGACCTTGCCCTAGATCCCATGTATGAAGATTTGATGACAGTAAAATCCCACTTAACGGGAGAAAAAATCAACCTATTTAATCATGTGTTCCAAAGCACCGGGGATTTAGTCAAGAAAGTGAAGCGCCAAAGAATGTTGGGTCAAAAAACCGCATGCTGTTTTCAGCGATGTGTCGGCCAAGACGCTATCAATGCAGTCTATAGTACCTCTTATGAAATCGATAAAAAGTACGGCACCAAGTATTTGGACAACATTATCAAATTCATTGAGTACATCCAACGGGAAGATCTTGTAACAGATGGCGCAATGACCGATGTGAAAGGAGACCGAGGTCTTTCTCCCAGCGCTCAAGCCGACCCGGACATGTATCTTCGAGTGGTGGCGAGGCGTCCTGATGGAATTGTGGTCAGTGGATGCAAGGCTCATCAAACAGGAATTGTTAATTCCCATGAAATATTAGTGATGCCCACCATTGCCATGGCACCAGAGGACAAAGATTATGCCGTTTCATTCGCGGTTCCCTCTGATGCTGAGGGAATTACCATTATTTACGGGAGACAATCCTGTGACACTCGAAAAATGGAAGGGACTGAAATTGATGTTGGCAACAGTCAGTATGGCGGTCATGAGGCATTAATCATCTTTGATCAGGTTTTTGTACCCAATGAAAGGGTTTTCTTAAATGGAGAAACTGAATTCGTCACCACGTTGGTGGAACGATTTGGTGGTCATCACCGACCAAGTTATGCCTGCAAAACCGGTGTGGGTGATGTGCTGATTGGGGCTGCGGCTCTTGCAGCAGACTATAACGGCGTTCCCAAAGCATCTCATATCAAAGATAAATTAATTGAAATGACCCACTTAAATGAAACCATCTATTCTTCTGCCTTGGCTTGTTCCTATGAGGGTTATCCCACCCCTTCTGGTGCATACCTGATTGACCTGATGCTGGCCAATGTTTGTAAACAGAATGTCACCCGCTTCCCCTATGAAATGACTCGCCTGGCGGAAGACATTGCGGGAGGCCTTATGGTAACACAACCTTCAGAGAAAGATTTTCGCAGTCCGGACATTGGTCACTATGTGGAAAAATATCTGAGAGGCGTTGCTTCAGTGCCAACAGAAAACAGAATGCGCATTATGCGCCTAATTGAAAATCTAACCCTTGGAACCGGTGCCGTTGGATATCGGACGGAATCCATGCATGGGGCAGGATCACCTCAGGCACAGCGAATTATGATTGCGCGGCTGGGGAATATTGAACAAAAGAAGACACTGGCAAAAAAAATCGCCAAAATTGAAGAAAACTAAATTTGCAATAAACGGCGGATTCCTTTGGAATTGGCCGTTTATTTATTGGATTTAACAAAAACTTAACATAACTTTTGCCATAAAAGGGTTTTCTCTCCTCACAAAAAGAGTATGATGGTATTAACAAGTATAAAGGATAAAACCCGTGAACACATCGGGTGTAACTACAAAGGTGTAACGATGAATAACTTTCTAATTGCAATTTCCATCATAGGTGGTCTGGCCCTCTTTATTTATGGCATGAATTTGATGAGTGATGGGATGCAAAAAACGGCCGGAGATCGAATGCATAAGTTGCTAGCCTTATTAACATCCAATCCTCTGTTTGGTGTATTCGCCGGAGCTTTGGTGGCAGCAGTATTACAAAGCAGCAGTGCAACTACGCTAATGACGGTTGGTTTTGTGGGGGCAGGATTGATGAAATTGCCTCAGGCAATTAGTGTCATTATGGGTGCAAATATCGGTGCCACCCTTACCGCCCAATTAATTGCCTTCCAATTAGGAGACTACGCTTGGATATTCGTCATTGTTGGTTTTATCATGTATTTTGGACTTAAAAAATGGGAAGTGGTTCACAACATTGGACAGGTTCTCTTTGGATTTGGTCTGCTATTTGTTTCTATGAATATTATGTCCAACGCCATGATGCAAGTGGCTGAGTCCGCATACCTTGCCCATCTGATGGTGCAAGTGGAAGCATGGCCGCTGATGGGTACCTTTATGGGTGCCATCCTCACTTTTGCCATCCAAAGCAGTACTGCTGGGATTGCACTTCTGCAAAGTATGGCCTCTGCCATGGGACCCAATGGGGTTACCGGTATCATCGGGTTGACAGCTTCTGTCCCAATCATCTTTGGATTTAACATTGGTACGACTGTTTTGGCATTAATTTCCACTCGAAAGTTGTCGGTCAACGCCAAACGTGCTGCACTCTTTCATTGCATCTTCAACATAACTGCTACTCTAATTTTTATATGGTTCATCCCACAGATTGTTCAACTGATTTCTTCCATTTCACCTGCCGGTGCTTCAGTCGATGTGATTTCTCGACAAATTGCCAATACTCACCTACTGTTTAACGTAGTCAGCACCATTTTATTCCTTCCCTTCATTGGCGCCTTTGTAAAATTGGTTACCTTCATTATTCCGGGGGAAGATGTCCACAAACTAAAAACCGAAACCATGTATTTAGATAATAAAGCCCTTCATCAACCTGTCTTTGCCATTCATTTGGCCACCCAGGAACTGATGCGCATAGGCGGCTTCGCTTTGGATATGATTAACAAGTCGAAAAAGGCTTTCATTGAGGATGATATGGGTTTAGCCGATGAAGTTTTAGAATTGGAAAATGCAGTGAATCAAGTACAAGGAATGACCGTCCAATATTTGGCTGCCATTTTATCCTCCGAAGCGGCTACGGAAACTCAGGCCAAGCGCTTGTCAGGGCTGCTTCACATTGCGGCAGATATTGAACACATTGGTGATTATTGTAAGAATTTAGCAGAATTTTCTCAAGAAAAAAACAAAAACAAATATGATTTCTCCGATAGGGCTATGGCGGAAATTTGTGATTTTTTTGATCAGAGTCTTTGGATTATGCGAGATGCGTTGTCCGCCCTTGAAAAAGGTGATGAGTCTTTGGCCAGAGATGTATTAGTCCAGGAAGTTCATATGAATCACACTGAAGAGCGCCTGCGAAAAGAACATATGAAACGACTTTATGACAGTCTTTGTTCTCCGGCCTTTACCGTTATCTATAACGATGTGATTCACAACATTGAAAAAATTGGCGACTGCTGCAATAATATTGCAGAAGCTGTCCTAAATGATGTGGGTCCAGAGCTTCCGGATCAGCCTTTTGATGAATAGAAACAAAATAGGATTCCCTATCTAAAATAAAAACCACGTTTTAAGTTGAACTTGTAAGTGCATGGTTTTTATCTGCACTAGAAAAGTCTACCAATAAAATGGTAGGCTTTTTTGTTATCAGCATATTAAACTCTCTCAACTGCCGCCTGTGCATATTCCTGTTCCAAAGTATCAATCAACTTTTTCACTGAAAGTATTTCTTTCACTCTTCCAACATTGGCTCCGGCAAAGGCAAATCCCTTGCCAAGATTCCCTCTTTGGGCATTCATTAACGCCAAACAAATACAATATGGGGTTTTCTGAATGTCACAAGTGGAAATGCAATGATAAGGGCAAGAAAAAGGTTTTTTGATTCCTTCTTTCACATCTAAGGTGAATTGATTGCGTATGGCTCTTCCCGGCATTCCAACAGGACTTTTGATAATTTCAATGTCCTCTTCTTGCGCATCAATAAATGCTTGCTTAAATTCTGGGGAGGCATCACATTCATCTGTGGCAACAAAGCGAGTCCCCATTTGGACTCCATTTGCCCCCAGTCTCATTATTTTATAAATGTCTTCTCCGGTGAAGATCCCACCTCCCGCAATCACTGGTATTCTTTTATGATAGTCAACTTCTAACTGTTGGGATTCGGCTAACACATCCACAACCAGATTTTCCAAGGCAAATTTCGAATCTGTTAGTTGTTCCACTTTAAATCCCAGATGTCCGCCAGCCTTGGGTCCTTCCACCACAAACCCATCGGGAAGATAATTGTATTTTTCTTTCCAAACTTTTGCAATTAATCTGGCACCTCTACCGGAAGATACAACGGGCACTAGCTTTGTCTTACACCCTTCAGTCAAATACTCCGGTAAATCCAAGGGCAATCCTGCGCCAGAAAAAATAATATCAATTTTTTCTTCAATGGATGTGCGCACTAAATCACCAAAATTTGACATGGCAACCATAATATTGACCCCTAAAAGTCCCTTTGTGGCAGCTTTAGCCTTGCGGATTTCCCTTCTCAATACTCGCATATTGGCCTCAAGAAAGTTGGCATAAAAATCCGGCTCATCCATACCGATACTGGCAGTTGCAATGACGCCAATGCCTCCAGCATTGGCAACTGCCGCGGAAAGTCCGGAGAGTGAAATGTTTACACCCATCCCCCCTTGTATAATGGGAACCTTGGCCGTCAGTTCTCCTATTTTTAATTCTTTCATTTTTGTTATGATCAATATAATCCTCCTAAACGTAGTTGTTGCCCAACTTTAATTTATTTTGTTAGTCAAACAAACTATTTCATACTATACACTATATTTTCATAAAATACAATGGAAATTACGTCAAAAAAAGACCCACCCTCAAAGGTGGGTCTTTCGCTATTGTGTTATTTCAGGAGCACCACAGTAATTCCATAATTCCCATCAATGTGACGGTTATGCTCCTTCAGTGTCGGGCACTGGGTCAAAAATATTGTCTTTTTTTGGTGCCAGTTTTCTCCTGCCACCCATTCTTTGACAATGCCCACCAACCCGGGTTGGGATAAATTTTTTGAAACCGCAGGTTTAATGGCACCCCCAATGCCGGTGGAACCATAACCATGAATGATAATGGCTGCCTTACAACCGGACATTTTAGCTGTTGTCAAACCATTTTTCATGCGGCTTATGGCTTCTTCAACCGTGGGTAGTCCTCTTTCCAAATTAATTTGCTGAACCTTACTCATGGTTTAACCGTGGCTTTTTTTACGTGTTCTGGGCCCTTTACCACAGGAATTGCAGGCTCTTCTGCTTCTTCTTCTTTGACAATAGCTGTCAAAGAACTAGCCAGACCTGCCAACCCCTGAATCTCTGAGGGGATAATAATTTTTGTCGCTCTTCCATTTGCAGCTTTTTCAAAAGCCTCTAAACTTTTGATGGTCAACACTTCCTTCGTTGGTTCAGAAGAAACTAATAGTTTAATACCTTCCGCCGTGGCTTTTTGGACTAACAAGATAGATTCAGAATCTCCTTCAGCCTTTCGAATGGTAGCTTGTTTCTGGCCTTCTGACTCAAGAATCATTGCCTGTTTTTTACCTTCAGCAACTAAAATGGCTGAACGCTTTTCTCCTTCAGCGCGAATCATGACTTCTCTTCGTTCCCGCTCTGCTCGCATTTGTTTTTCCATGGCAAGCTGAATATCCTTTGGGGGATTGATGTTTTTTACTTCCACCCGGTTGATTTTAATGCCCCATGCATCCGTCGCTTCATCTAACACCAAGCGGATTTTACTGTTGATTAGTTCTCTGCCGGTCAAAGTTTGATCCAGTTCCAGTTCACCTATAATGTTACGCAAAGTGGTTGCCGTCAAATTTTCAATAGCAGCCATTGGATTCTCTACACCATAGGCATACAGTTTGGGGTCTGTAACGGAAAAATACAATACTGTATCAATTTCTATGGTGACGTTGTCCTTTGTGATAACAGGTTGAGGGGGAAAATCCGTTACATGCTCTTTTAGAGAAATTTTATGGGCAACCCGATCAATCAATGGAATTTTAAAGTGAAGCCCTACTTGCCAAGTGCTTCTGTAGGCACCCAGTCTTTCAACAACACAGGCATAAGCCTGAGGAACAATCCTAATATTTGTGACAATTAACCATACCAACAAGGCAATCAACAAAAATGTGATTACCGCACTCCCCATGTTCTCCAATTGAAAACCAAAATCCATAGATATCCTCCTATTCTAACGGTGTGACAATCAACTTCACACCTTCTACAGCATCCACTTTCACCGCAGTCCCAGCCGGAATAGTCTTGTTTTTGTCGGTAGCCAATGCCACCCAAATCAATCCATTCAACTTGGCTTCTCCTGCAGAAAAGGGACTAATCTCCTGTGTCACCATCGCCTCTTTCCCAATCACCGCATCAATGTTTGTGCTCTCCAACTTGGACTTAAAGTGTTTCATCGCCCAAGGCCGGGTCAGCACCAACAACAATATGGACACCACTACAAAGACAACCACCTGAACCGGTATGGGCAACCCCAGCAAAGCAACCACAACAGCTGCTGCTGCGCCTCCCGCAAACCAAATGGTGGTGAGGCCAAGGGTAAACGCTTCAATTATCGCAAAAACAAAGGCGATAATGAGCCAACCCAATGCCATTGGAATAGTGACTCCCAATAAAGTCATATAGACCTCCTTCCCAAGCAAATTTTGCCTGCTAATTAATATTAACACTACGCCAATGCTTGTGCAAGTTGCATCTTATGATTCACAGACATCATATAAGATTCTACAACACAATTCCTCAATTCATATGATATAATTTATAAGCAAACAGGAGGAACTTATATTTTGAAACGAAGAAAAAAATCCAGTATTACTGTCCTACTTACCTTGCTCATTGTGATTATATTTGTTGTGTTTCCCGACGAAAACAAAGGGGATTTGGATGGACCCTTTCAAGTCACCCGGGTAGTTGATGGAGATACCATTGTAGTCCATATGGCAGGCGCCGAAAAAAAGGTGCGCCTCATCGGGGTAGACACCCCTGAATCAGTACATCCGGATGAAACGCGAAACGTCCCCTATGGAAAAATTGCTTCAGAATTTACCCGCCAACAACTGGAAGGGCAACAAGTATATTTGGAATATGATGTCGCCGAAACCGACAAATACGGGAGAATTTTGGCATATGTTTGGTTGAATGACAAAATGTTCAATAAAACCCTACTCCAAGAGGGCCATGCTATGTTGGCCACCTTCCCACCCAATGTCCGTTATGTGGATGACTTTACAAAGCTTCAATCAGAGGCTAGAGATGCCGACAAAGGGCTTTGGGGTATGGACTAGTTAATCTTTTTTGATGTCGCTAAATCCCTTGCCAAATCCCCATACTGAATCCACCTGTATTAGGGTTACAAATGCCTCTGGATCAATTTTGGCAATTCCCCGCTTCACGCTAATACTTTCTCGAGGGGAACACAATAAACGAAGTTGAGATCTGGTTGTTCGGGTAAATCCCCCCTCCACTTTATGAATTGAAACACCTCTGCCAATATCATTCATGATAAAATTCAATAAATCGTCAGATTTCTCCGTGATAATCTCCATCTGAACAATTTTTGATTCAAAACCATATAATACAAAATCAATGGTCTTGGAAATGACAATCTGAGTAATTAAGGCATAAAGAGCAATGTTAATGCCAAAGACAATGGCAGATCCGATAATAATGATGGTATCAATTGCCATTAAAATTTTGCTTTGAGAAAAGTGTGGAAATATTTTTTTTGCGGATAATCTTTGCCAACGCATCAGTCCCTGCAAAGGAATAGCCTCTCCAGAAAATCATGCCGGTGCAAATCCCGTTAAAGACACCACAGAAAATCACAGCAAGGGAACATATCCTTGTGGACAAGAAACGGCAAATTCAGATATTCAAACAGCATTAGCACCGCCGGGTACAAAATAGTCAACATAAGAACCTTTCGCGCTTCCCGAAGGCCTAAAAAGATTGCCACCAAAATCAAAATAACCGCCGACCCTGCATAATACATAAGGGAAAAACTGAAATCCACATGTGCCTGTAGAATTCGAACAATGCCTGTCAGCCCACCGGAAGTCAAGCCATATGGAATCATGACAGAAACCGTAGCATAGGATCCAATGGCACTTGCTAGCACCAACACCACCAAGTCCAAAGCATACTCTCTGATTTTTTCTTTTGTTATTTTGGATCTTTTCATTTGATTTTTCTCCTGTTTATTCATGTTGATTGGTCCGTCATATCAATCACATGAAAGTAACTGTTTCCAAAAACATCACAAAACCGCAGGCTGACTTGTCCGAAACGTCCCTGCATTTTTTCACAGACGGTTTCTATCCGATCTTTCCCCTTTACAAAGCACATTGTCGGTCTGTGGTGCTCATCATCATAATTAAAATCTACACTCCAGTAATCCATTAATTGTAACGGATCTTTTTCAATAATCGAAAGGACCGCATTCTTGCAATCATCTTCCAAAGGCAAGACTTCCACATGTGGATGGTAGTCTTCCAACGTTAATCGCAGCATTTTTTTGTCTGAAAACGGAGTCTCAAGGAATTCCCCTCGCACCGTCAAGAATCCTGCACCTTTTGTATTTAACTCTTTTTGAACCCAATAACGAAAAGCTCCCCCCATCTTTGGCAAGGCGTTTCTCTGTGGTGGCTACGGCCAAAGGCCCCATGTCACAAGCAATCCACCTACGGTTCATTTTTTGAGCGGTAGCGGCAAGGGTCCCTGCCCCGCAGAAAAAATCCGCACACAAATCTCCTTCTTTGGTACAACTTTCGAGAATTCTTCGGATTAATGCTTCTGGTTTTTGAGTCGCATACCCCGTTCGTTCCCTTGAGGTTCTTCCAACCATATCAATTTTCCAAACGTCTTTCATATTTACCATGGTATACCAACCTAGCTCGTCTTTGTATTCTTTGACGCTCTTTGAAACGGTAGGGTTTGTATTCCCGGTTATAGGACTTCTCCAGCGGAATGGTCAGGGATGGCTTGGGATTCTTTCCATAAAATAACAGCGTGTCATGCTTTCTGGAAAAATGATTTTTGCTGGTTCCCCCAGATTTGTACTGCCAAATGATTTCATTGACAAAATTCTTTTCACCAAAGATGGCATCCATTAATATTTTAACATAATGAACCACATGCCAATCCAAATGAACCCAAATGCTTCCATCCTCCGTCAATAAATCCCGCATCATAAATAGTCTTCCACATAGCATGGTCAGGTAATCTTCCAACCCATGCTCCCAACGATCGTCATAAACCAAGGGCTTAATCGAGGGAATTGAATCCAATAAGGGAGATTCTATTCGAATACTGGCTTGATAATTGCTGCCTGAATAAAACGGGGGGTCCACATAAATCAGTTGAATACCACCATCCATTTTTTGTTTTTCAAACAGATACTTCATGTAAGAAAGATTCTCTCCATACACCAGTTGATTGTCAAAATTTGTTGTATTTTCATCAGAAATCCCCTCAGGCATCTCCGATTTCTGCTCAAGGATTTCCACAGTATCATATGTTCCACGAATTGATGCCTGATATTCGGCTTTTGCCTTTTCCAAAATTTCGGGTAAACGCATTATCAGACTCATAAAGTCCTCCCGGCTTTCTTCAAAGCCTTTTCTACAAGGGTTCTGTTTTCTTTTTTGTTGAAATGCAGCAATGCTCGTTGCATCCTTTTTTCTTCTGCTGTTTTAGCCACATAAAGAGGCTCCATGGTGAATGGGTCTTTTTCCGTATAGTACATACACGTTGCCAGTGTCCCGGGGGTTGGATAAAAGTCCTGAACCTGATCCGGCACAAACCCGGCTTTCTTTAGATATACTGCCAAATCAATGGCATCATCCAAAGTGCAGCCCGGATGAGATGATATGTAGTAAGGGATCAAAAATTGATTCATATGTAGCTGTTGATTCGTATGATTATATTGGGTTTTGAAAGTCTCATAGACCTGACTTCCCGGTTTTCTCATTTTCTTCAAGGTTTCCGGGGCCACATGCTCCGGGGCCACCTTAAGGGTTCCACTAATATGATACTGACATAACTCCTGTAGGAACCTTTTATCCGGGTCGGCCATGAGATAGTCATAACGTATCCCGGAGCGAATAAATACTTTTTTGATTCCCGGAAGTTCCCTTACTGCTGTCAGCACGTCCAAATACTCCCCATGGTCCACCACAAGGTCTTTGCAAGGTTGTGGATACAGGCATTCTTTGTTGGGGCATACACCTTTGGTCAATTGTCTCTTGCAAGATGGGTTTCGAAAATTAGCGGTGGGCCCGCCAATGTCATGAATATATCCTTTAAAGCCGGGACGGTTCTTTAGGATGTTAGCCTCATGTAAAATAGAATCTTGGCTTCGGCTTCGAACCTGCCTTCCTTGATGGTAGGTTAAGGCGCAAAAACTACAACTGCCAAAGCATCCTCTGTTTGCCGTTATGCTAAACTCAACCTCCTCCAAAGCAGGCACCCCTCCAGCTTGGTCGTATACGGGATGCCAGTTTCGTTCAAAAGTCATGCTATAAATGTCATCCAGTTCATCTCTCTCCAATGGGGGCTGCGGTGGGTTTTGCACTACAAAAACGCAAGAAGGTTTGTCCTGATGATACCCTTCTACCAACGTCTTTGCCGTCAGACTATCATTGTTTTTATATTGAATCGCAAAGCTTTTGCAATACAAATCTTTATCTTCCAAAATCATTTCATAATCCGGCAGGCGCAGTGCCTCCACCCCATCAGGTATGCTTTTCGACAGATAACAGGTCCCTGGAATCCAAGAAAGTTCTTTTCCTTTGATTCCGGCATCCAGTGCCTCAGCAACCTGAAGAATTGCTTTTTCCCCCATGCCATAAATCAGAATATCCGCTTTACTGTCCAACAGGATGGAACGACGCATTCCATCTTCCCAATAATCATAATGCGCCAACCGACGTAAGCTTGCCTCCAAACCACCTAAAATAATCGGTACATCTTTGTAGGCTTCCCGAGCACGATTACTGTACACAATAACAGCTCGATCCGGTCGCTTCCCTGCTTCCCCCCCCGGGGCATATTTGTCAGTTTTCCGCCGATGTCTGGTAACGCTAAAATGATTCACCATGGAATCCACATTCCCTGATGTAATTAAAAATCCCAGCCTCGGCTTGCCGAACCGGCGGAAATCCGCCGGGGACTTCCAGTCCGGCTGGGCCAAAATGGCTACCTTATATCCATACCTTTCCAATAGCCGACCAATAATGGCCGCACCGAAAGAGGGATGATCCACATAGGCATCTCCAGTAATCAAAACAAAATCAGGTTGTGTCCAACCAAGACCTTGCATTTCTTTTGTTGTCATGGGCAAGAATGTCATAATTGCCTTATTCTTTCTAAGGTTTCCCCTGGTTTTTCTTTTCGCCGTAAAGCATCCATTTGCTTTATGACTAGTACAATTCCGGTCTTCGATTTTTTAAAATCGGCAATTGATTTCTCACATCATCCACATAATCAAAATCAATCTCCCCATACACAGTAGCCTCCTCTGTTCCGGCAGTTGCCAAAACCCGACCCCATGGATCAATGATTCTTGAGTACCCATAACAAATATATGGACTTTCCAAATCACGAGCTGGCGATGCGGCGGCAAGATAAATCTGATTATCCAATGCTCGCCCTCTCAGAGAAAAATCCCAATGATCTTCCCCTGTTTTTTTGCTGAATGCCGCAGGGAGAACCACTAATTTAACTCCTTCAAGTGCCATCTTTCGAAAAAAGTCCGGGAATCGCACGTCAAAGCAAATGGCAACGCCAATCTTTCCGTACTGGGTATCTAAAATGGTGGCCGAATTCCCGGGGGATAAAATTTCTGATTCCATAAACCGGATGCCCCCTTTAATATCAACATCAAACAGATGTGCTTTTCGATGCTTACCAAGGAAGTTTCCCTGACCATCAAAGCAGAAGGAGGTATTGTAGACTTTATCTCCGTCAATTTCGGGAATGCTGCCTCCAATTAATACAATATTATTATCCCTTGCCAACCTTGATAAAAACTGAAAGGTTTCTCCCCCTTCCGGTTCCCCATATTCTTTAAAATACTTGCTGACATAAGGGCAGTTCCACATTTCCGGAAGGGATACAACCTGTGCTTTTTTGGCAGCCTCAGTTACTGCCTCTTCGGCACGCTGTCGGCTGATTTCTTTATCAAAAGAACCTTTTATCTGACATAAGGCCAATGTAAATTTCATTTGATTGCCTCCTTGATAATATCAACAAAATTGCGAGTAATTCTAGCTGTCATTCCCCAAATGGCATGGCCATGATAATTATAGATAGGGACCTCATACTGCCCCATCCTCCACTGATAGCCATTGGGAGAATTGATTTTGTCATAGGGAAAATTATCCTCAATAAATGGTTTCACTTGCATCATGTGGATTTCCGGCTGATTTTCCATAAAAAATGAAAGTGGAACAAGGAAAGTCTCCGCCACTTCATCCGGATTGGCCTCTGCCAAAGCAAGGCACCCCAAATCCAGCACTCCAAGATAACAATATAGTGAAATATCCGGATGTGCGTGCAAGGTATCTAGTCTTGTCACTACCCGAATCCCACTTCTGTCAATGCCCAATTCCTCCATGGTTTCCCGAATTGCGCATTGTTCCATGGTTTCCCCTGCTTCCAGCTGTCCGCCGGGGAAACATACTTCCCCAGGTTGCCTGATCATTTGTGATGCCCGAACCTCATACAAAAGATGTAGCTTTCCATCTTTTAATACCAAAGGAACAAGCACCCCATAAAGCTTGTGCTTGCCTACAACCCCCGGTTCTCTGGGGCAAAAAATTTTTTCAATATCCAGTATGCCAAGCTCACTCATTTGGAGTCCCCTTATCATTCATTTGCAAATAGGATGCCATTAGTATGAACCCAATTCCCAAATAGGTGTTCCATAAAATTGCCTCGCCCAATATCAACGCAGCCATAAGTGGCGCAATCACCGGTTTAATAAAAAATGCAACCGATGCGGTGGTAGCGTTGGATCTTCGCATGGCCAGAAAAAAGAACAGATATCCAAGTCCTGTAACAAAAAATCCAACGTAAAGCACCAGTATCCATTGGTCTGTCACCCCCGCCCAAACCGGTTTCCTCATAATGAGAATAATGACAAGCAAAACTGCCGAACCCAAGAAAAAACTAAAACTGGTTTGAACAAAAGGTCCCAGCCGTTTGATGGTTTTCTTTCCCATGATGCTATAAACACTGAAGAAGAAAGCACCAAGCAAGGAGTAGCACATCCCTAAAAGGGTATTGCCTTCTTGAATATCCCAGGGCTTCATCATGGCTAAAATCCCCAGCAATCCCAAAACAAAAGCAATCCCTTTGCCTCGATTCATCGGTTCTCCGGCAAAAAAGTGGGCTAATACCATGGTAAAAAGCGGATTGACACAAAAGAGCACAGCCGCCGTAGCCGCATTGGAGTTTTGCACTCCCAGTTGGAAGAAAACCATGCTCACAGGGATGCATACAACACCCAATGAAAATAGCCGCCCCCAATCCCTTCGGTTCAACCGAAGCTTGTTTTTCTTCAAATCTGCCAATGCCGGGAAAAACAAAAGCGCTCCTCCCAACACAAACCGAATAAACGTCAGTTGAAATGCATCCAACTGGTTTCCAGCCATCTTAAGGGCAACTTCCATGGTGCCAAAAAGAAAAGCTGTTAATAACACATATAAATATACCTTTTTCATCATGCCTCGCATTTCATAGTCAAAAATTGAAAAGGCAGTGCAACGCACCGCCTGATATTTCTTAGGTCACTAGTTTAGAATCTCACAATTTGAGAAATCAACACCAATCAATTCTTCCTTCTCGGCACTGAGGCTTACGGTGAAATGGATGCCGAAGTCGTCAGAAATGATTTTCAGTCTTTCGATAAACTCTGGCAAATTGCCGAGGGAAACATCTGCATGACGCAAAATTCCATCGATAAACATGGTATCTATATCATGATCGGAACTAATCATCCCGTAGATAAAACCAATATACTCATCACTATTGGTGATGTGAGGATATTCCTCCATACATACATTGCGGATTGCATGTTTCAATTCATACATTAAATCCTCATTTTTGTTGATAAACAGCACATTTCCATCGCATTTATCCACCAAATCATTGGCCAATGCCAACATCTGTTTCGTCTTGCCACTACCTTTGTGGCCAACCAAAAGTCTCACCATAATAACCGCCTCCCAACTCATTTTACTTAGAAACAATTATACACCATCAGGTGATGGTGCACAATACAATAAAAATAAATAGAATCACTAAATCTCATATTATTTTCCGTTCTGCCGTAGTTGCCCACAAGCCCCATCTATGTCTGTTCCCATCTCTCGTCGAATTGTTGCAGTGATGCCTTTAGATTCCAATCGTGCTTGTAGTTCCAGCGCATGCTTTCTTTTCGTGCCGGCAAGGCCGGTTTCCATAACTGGATTTAAAGGAATTAGATTCACATGACAAAGAAGCCCTCTCAACTTTCCAGCCAGCAAGTCAATGTCTTCAATGCTGTCATTGACCCCCGCAACCAAGGCATATTCAAAGGTGATCCGCCTGCCGGTTACTTGAATACATCTGCGACAGGCAGCCAAGATTTGATCTATGGAGTATTTTTCATTGACGGGCATCATGGCAGACCTAATTTCATCCGTAGGGCCGTGGAGAGAAACCGCTAGATTTACCTGGGGGAATTCTTTGGCAAACCTTTCCATCTCAGGAATCAGCCCACAAGTAGAAACGGTAATATTTCGAAGCCCCAAGTTTAGCCCTTCTTTTTCATGAACCATTCCAATGAATTTACACAAGTTTTCATAATTAGCAAAGGGTTCTCCTGTGCCCATAACCACAATGTGGTTTACTTTTTCTTCAATATTTCTTTGGGCTTCAAGAATCTGCCCTACCATCTCTCCTGCAGTAAGATTCCGAAGAAACCCATCTAAAGCCGATGCGCAAAAGCTACATCCCATGGCACATCCCACTTGAGAGGAAATACAAACGCTATTTCCGTATTCATATTTCATCAAAACTGTTTCAACCGTATTGCCATCCAACAAACGAAATAGATATTTCCGGGTACCATCTTTAGGGGATATTTGCAGTTTCTCAGTCGTCATGTTAGCCAGGGTTCCAGTCTGCTCTAGTTTTTCCCGCAAAACAGCCGGCAAATCTGTGATTTCTTCAAAATTCACTACACCACGGGCAATCCAACGGAAAAGTTGTCCGCCTCTGAAAGGTTTTTCACCCATAGATAAAAACAAATCCCTTAGTTCCTGTACGGTTTTATCTCTTAAATCCATCATACTTTTTTCACATCAATACCGGTTTTATGGCCATTGAGGTCAAATATCTCCAACACCCCGGCCGTTAAGACTTTATCTGCCAAGGTTTCTTTCATAATGTAATTTTGATGTTTCTCCACAGCCGCTGCCACATCGGCATCAGCCGACAAAAAGATATGAATACGATCCATCATCTCAAAGTTCTTTTGTTTTCGCAACTGTTGAACTTTGGATACCAATTCTCTGGCCAGGCCTTCATCAATCAACTCCGGTGTTAATGTGGTGTCTAAGATGGTAAACACATTGTTTTCCATGGCTACAGCAAATCCTTCTCTGGCGCTGATTTTAATGTCTACCATGTCCGGTGTCACTTCTACCGGCTGTCCTGCAACTTCAAGAGATACCACATCTCCTGAGAAGAATAAGGCGGAGTCCGCTTTGACCAGCGCATCACCGAAGGCTTTGATTTTTGCCCCCAAAATAGGTCCGGCCACCTTAAAATTCGGCTTCAGGCTGTATTCCATCATGGATCCCAAATCTTTTTCAAAAACCACATTTTTTATGTTCAACTCTTCCATAATCAATGGGGTTAGGTCGCTGATTAAACTTTCATATTTTCCATCAATTAGCACACTATTCAGGGGCTGACGAACCTTAATTCGTTCTTTTTCTCTGGCGCCACGTCCCAATCCAACCAAATCCCGTACCAGATCCATACGTTCTTCCACCTTCAGGTCAATTCTTTTCTCGTCCACATTAGGCAAAAATGAAATATGAACTGATTCCTCTCCAGTTAAATTGGTGTAAATTTCATCTGACAGGAAGGGCGCAAAAGGTGCCATCAGTTGAGAGACGCCAACTAATACTTCATAGGTGGTCAGATAGACGGATTTTTTATCTTCCGTCAGTGTTTCCCCCCAGAACCTGCGTCGAGCCCGGCGAATATACCAGTTGGATAAATCTTCATTGACAAACTCTTGGATTTTTCGCACCGATTTCATGTGATCATATCTGTCCATTTCTTCCCGAACTTCTTGAATCAGTTTGTTGTATTTAGATAAAATCCATCGGTCCAATTCCGGACGGTCATCTTCACTGACAGTTAAGGTCTGGGGGTCAATTTTATCCTGATTGGAATAAAGCACAAAGAAGTTATATACATTTCGTAAAGTCCCAAAGAACTTACTGGCAGTTTCCATTAATCCATCTTCGTCAAACTTGGTAGGTGACCATGCGGGAGAAACATGAAGCAAATACCACCTTGTGGCATCAGCTCCGTATTTATCAAACAAGTGAAAGGGATCCACTGTATTTCCCTTGGTCTTGCTCATTTTCTTCCCATCTTTGTCCAAAATCAAATCATTAACCAAACAGTTTCTATAGGGGGATGTACCCTTTATAAAAGTTGAAATTGCGATTAAAGAATAAAACCATCCTCGAGTTTGGTCAATGCCTTCACAAATAAAATCTGCCGGGAAAAGTTCCTTATCAAAGATTTCTTTGTTTTCAAACGGGTAATGCCATTGAGCATATGGCATGGCTCCACTGTCAAACCAGCAGTCAATCACTTCAGGAATACGAGTCATGGTGCCACCGCATTTTTCACAGGTTAAATGAACCTCATCCACATAAGGTCTGTGCAGCTCTATGCCACCGGAAATGTCTTCCTGGGCCAATTCCTTCAGCTCAGCAATACTTCCGATACAATGGGTATGACCGCACTCACACCGCCAAATGGGTATGGGGGTTCCCCAGTATCGGTTTCGGGAAATAGCCCAATCTTTCACATCTTCCAGCCAGTTTCCGAATCTTTTTTCTCCTACAAAATCAGGGAACCAATGAACTTCCTTGTTATTGGCCACCAACTGATTCCGAAGTTTAGTCATTTCAATATACCAACTGGGCTTGGCATAATAGATTAAAGCGGTTCCGCAACGCCAACAGTGGGGATAATTGTGAAGCATTTTTTCCTTAGAAAACAGTTTCCCATTCTCGGCCAGATACTTTAGAATCTCCACATCCAGGCCTTCTTCCATAACAAATCTGCCTTTCCATGGAGTTTCTGTATAGTTTCCCTCTTCATCCACAGGATTGGGAACCGGCAAGTTATATCTTCTGCCTGTCTGATAGTCATCTTCGCCAAAAGCCGGCGCCGTATGGACAATTCCCGTTCCATCTTCAATGGTAACGTAATCACCGCAGGTGACAAAAAATGCTTTTTTATCCACTTGAACAAAGGGCATCAGTTGTTCATATTCAATATATTCCAGCTCCTTGCCCTTCATCTGTTCCAACACTTCATAGTTTCCTGTCCCCAGAACTTTGTCGGCAAGGGCTTTGGCTACATAAAATACATTTCCTTCCTCTAACCCTTGAATCATTTTGACTTTCAGGTAATCAATGTTCTCTCCTACTGTCAGCGCCACATTGGAAGCCAATGTCCACGGAGTCGTGGTCCATGCCAAAAAGTACTCTTCTGCGTCTTTTCTCTTAAATTTGGCCACCAAAGTTAAGGTTTGAACTTCTTTGTACCCCTGAGCGACTTCATGGGAAGCCAATCCAGTGCCACATCGGGGGCAATACGGCAAAATCTTATGACCCTCATAAATCAGTCCTGCATTAAAAAATTCTTTTTGCAACCACCAGTTGCTTTCAATGTAGTCATTTTCCAATGTGATATAAGGATGATCCAAATCAATTAAATACCCCATCCTTTTGGTCATCTCTTCCCATTGACTGTAATAGGTAAAAACCGACTCCTTACATTTTTCATTAAACTCCGCAATCCCATACTTTTCAATGTCCTGTTTGCCGCTCATTCCCAGTTGCTTTTCCACTTCAATTTCAACAGGAAGGCCATGGGTATCCCATCCGGCCTTTCGGTGAACTTCATAACCTTTCATGGTCCAATACCTGCAAACAGAATCCTTGAGGGTTCTTGCCATCACATGATGAATACCAGGTTTGCCATTTGCCGTTGGTGGCCCTTCGTAAAAAACAAAGGGAGGCATACCTTCCCGTGTGGAAACACATTTCCCCAAGAGATTTTCCTCTTCCCAAAGTTTTATCTGGTCTTTTTGCACCTCTGCAATGGGCTTTTCTGATAGGTTTTTAAACATTTTCTTTCTATTATTCCTTTCCTCTATGGATTCTGAGATGGCCCATATCATTGGCCATCATAAAATTAAAAAGTCCCTAATCAAATTGAAAATGATTAGGGACGATCTTTTAACCGCGGTACCACCCTAGTTGCGCTCTCGTTTCCCCACGAGCCGCCTCTTCTTTGTGATGAAGCTCCAAACTGATTTTCCTTTCCGTCTCACCAACAATCTCTCAGCAAACGATTGTCTCTCTGTAAGGGTCTTACCCGGAAGGACGGTTTCTTCAACGCTCCTTGCCTATGAACTTTTTTATGTGTACTTTTGATATGCTGTACTGTGTCATTGTATAAAGAAAGCCTTGAAATGTCAAGGCTTTCTTAAGGTTCTGGTTGTATGGTCCGCGACTATTTACTTCGTCGCAGATATTTCTCCAATGAATCCTCATCCTTCTTTTCAAGCCCGGTCTCCCCGGCCAAAGACTCTAGATGATGGGTAAACTCATGAAGCAAGGTTTCCCGCAACTGATCTTTAAAGGCCGCGGGGCTTAAATGCCCATAAACTCGCTGAAAAGATCCAAAGTAGATGTAGATTAATCTGCCCATCACATGGTGTCGAACATATTCACCCATGATGTACAAATCACTTTGCCGGGCGTATTCGCTATACTTCACATTGGGTAGGAGAAGAATCCCACCATTCAGTTCATTGTAGAATTCTTTGGGAAGTTCTTCCGCAATTTCGTCCAACATAATCTGGGCATCATCAATGGTAATCATGGTTACAGGTCTGCACGGCTCAGGTTAATCCTACCCTGGCTGTCGATTTCATTGACCTTGACTTCCACTTCATCTCCGATATTCATTACGTCTTCTACTTTTTCAACCCGTTGTCTGGACATCTTGGAAATATGAAGCAGTCCATCCTTGCCCGGAAGGATTTCGATGAAAGCGCCAAAGTTCATAATTCGAACCACTTTACCCATGTAAGTTTCACCAACTTCCACGTCTTTTACCAATAAGTTGATTTCTTTTAGTCCTGCTTCAGCGGCGGCCATATCAGGCGCGGCAATGTATACTAGACCTGTGTCATCAATATCAATTTTAACACCGGTTCGATCAATAATCCCATTAATCGTCTTTCCTCCTGGTCCAATCACCGTTCGAATCTTATCCGGATGAATCATCATGGAAATAATTCTCGGCGCATACGGTGACATTTCCGATCTAGGCGCGGCAATTTCACTAAGCATTTCCTTTAAGATATGCATTCTGCCATCGTGAGCCTGTTTTAAGGCATCTTCCAACACTTGTCTGGAAAGACCGTGTACTTTAATATCCATCTGAATGGCAGTGACACCGACTTCCGTCCCTGCCACTTTAAAGTCCATATCTCCAAGGAAGTCTTCCATTCCTTGAATATCCGACAAGATTGCCATCTTGCTGGATCCATCCGGTTCAACTCGCTCAATCAAACCCATGGCGATTCCCGCAACCGGCCGTTTAATAGGCACGCCTGCATCCATTAACGCCAAGGTGCTTCCGCAGACGGATGCCTGAGAAGTAGAACCATTGGAAGAAAGAATCTCAGATACCACCCGAATAGCGTATGGGAAATCTTCCACATCCGGCAATACAGGAATCAATGCTCTTTCTGCCAGCGCCCCATGGCCGATTTCTCTTCTGCCCGGGCTTCTGATAGGTCTTGCCTCTCCCACTGAATAAGCGGGAAAATTGTAATGATGCATATATCTTTTGTCAGTTTCTTCTGAAATGCCATCCAACCGCTGGCCTTCGCCAACCGGCCCTAACGTAACAACCGACAAGGCTTGGGTCTGCCCTCTTTTAAACAAACCGGTACCATGACATCTTGGCAACACACCGGTTTCTACCCAGATGGGTCTGATTTCGTCATGTTTCCGATTATCAGGTCGAATCCCATCATCCAAAATCAAGCCACGAACTTGTTCTTTTGTAATGGCATATAATACATTGCCAATGTCCTTGGCGTTATCCGGATACTTTTCTGCGAAGTATTCTTGAGTTTCAACTTCAACGGCATCCATATTGTCCAGTCTTTCTTGTTTTTCAACGGTCTGAACCGCCGCACGCATTTTGGATACGGCAAATTCCCGTACTTCTGCTTCCAGTTCTTCCGGTGCCTTATATAATACAATTTCTTTTTTTGGTTTACCAATGACGGCGACAATCTCTTCGATAAACGTCACGATCTTTTTGATTTCTTCATGGGCAAACAAAATGCCTTCCAGCACGTCGGATTCAGGAACCTCGCTGGCACCTGCTTCTACCATCATAATCGCTTCTTTGGTTCCGGCAACTACCATATGAAGATCGCTGGCCTCTCGTTCAGCTGAGGTGGGATTCACCACAAATTCACCGTTGACTCGGCCAATTAATACCGATCCGGTCGGACCATCCCAAGGAATATCCGAAATGGAAAGAGCAACAGAGGATCCAATCATGGCTGCTATTTCAGAGGGTGCATCATTATCCATGCACATTACAGTTGCAACCACCTGCACATCATTATAAAATCCCTTTGGGAAAAGAGGTCTTAACGGTCGATCCATCAATCTGGAATTCAAAATCGCTTTTTCGCTGGGGCGCCCTTCCCTTTTTATAAAGCCCCCGGGGATTTTCCCGGCTGCATACATTCTTTCTTCATAATCACAACTCAGTGGAAAAAAATCGATATCCGGTCTGGGTGATTTGTTCATGACTGCCGTCACATTCACTACAGTATCCCCGTATTTTACCATGACCTGTCCGTTGGCCTGTTCACATACTTTGCCAATTTCCAGTTCCAGCAGTTTACCACCCACTGCAGTTCGAAATGTCTGATAATCTTCATACCTCATAATTAACAACTACCTCCTGTTAATTTGCCAACACAACCATTGGAATTTATGGTTTTTTGACTTTCTTTTTAAATAATTTGTAACTTGCTTTTTGCATTACGTTGCATTATACCACAAATACCCTTTTGGGGCAAAAAAACACGCTTTCATGTTGCTTTTGTGAATTTTTAATTTTCAGTTTCTTTTCAGGTTATCAATATTTGACATTTATAGGGGTACGGATTAAACTGATGTGGGGTATGTATCCACAATCTTAACTAGTTAGATTGTGGTTTTAAGGTCTAAATTATTGTGGAACGAAAGGAGAGTTCTAGAATGAAAACGAGTAAAATTCTATCGTTAATGTTAGCGATGATAATGGTGGTGGCGGTGGCGCTTCCATCGACTGCCGTTGCGTCCACCGGTAACAGCATATCATCATCAGACTCTACCAGTGCAACTTTAAAAACTTTTACTGCCGGCACCGGTAATTATCAGGCTTTGTTGACACAAAAAGAGTCCAATTATACCGGAGTAACCGTCCAATTTCCCAATCATACAGCTTTGGCGCTAAGTGGTATTACCAAAGTGAAAGTGGATGCAACCATGACCTATGACGGAAATGTAACCCAACAAACATCCGTTACAAAAGTCATTTCTCTACTTAGAAATTATTCATTCACCATGGATTTCCCTAATTACGGGAATTTCACTACAAAAATTACTTATTATAAAGGTACAACTGTTGCAAAGACAGTGACCACCCGTGTGGATGTTGTTGCGGACGAATACAACATTGCACCTTTGGTGGCAACTTTCCCAGTTCTGTATTTTACCTTACAGTTGCAAAATATTAATACTAACACCAATGGGGATCCAATTCCTACTTTTGTCTCTCTGCAACGACCGAAAGCTTACAATTGGGATCAGCTTCCGGAGAACGTCTACTGGCAACCCAACCTGACAAAGTCTCAGGTAGAGACCCAAACCAGTTTTGAAAACAAGGTGGCAAAATTCAAGGATTACGTAAAAAGTCTATACGCCGCCAATCCCAATGCAAAATTCCATTTGTATATTAATGACGCCTATGAAAAGTACATTCTTCAGCTAATGTGTGCCAATGGTATTCCGGAAGCAAATTATGATGTGCTTTTGTTGTCTGATGGGGCAGGTTCTTATGGCGGTTATAACAGAACCTTTAATGTGGCCGACCCTCAAGCCAAATACAATGAAATGGCAGCAGGCTGGGCAGCAGCCAAGGCTTACGCCTATGAACATAAAACCTATACCCTAGACAGTTCTGTTGTCCCTTACTATGGAAGCAGCAACTATGCGGTAGTTGTCGCCAATGAGGATGCCAATGCAACCTGGTGGGTGGCAAGAAAATCCGATACTTTTGTTGCGGATACTGGTACTTTCCGCTCCACTTATATTATTAACTCTTCCAAGGTAGTGGCACAAAATATTACTAACATGCTAAATGCATTGACGGATACCGAGAAAGCAACCTTCAAGACACTCTACAATTTCAATGATCAAATGTTTGCCCAAGCCGAAAAAGAGGGCAAAAAAGTTATGATGATTTTGGGGTCCAGAGTCAACACAGAACCCACTTGGGGAACCTTCTCCGCCTATGCTAAATTCTTGATGATGCAATACGGAGATGATTACGTTTACTATTACAAAGGACATCCTGCCACACCAACAGATTTATATCCGGAGAAACAAGCGGAATTAGCTGCCTTGGGTATTACTGACGTAGAGTCTTCCATTCCAGCGGAAGTCATTCTCTTCTTCTATCCGGATCTTTATATGGCCGGCTATACCAGTTCAACCTATGCCTCTGTATCAAAGAATGAGATGGCCACAGGTCTTTTTGGACTTAACAAGACAGAGGCTTTGGGTGATGGCACGGGAGTACTAGCCGCCTTGGTGAAGGCAGACGCCTTCAACTTCTACATGGATGGACCTTATTCAAATACCCCTGCCGCGGTAGGCACAGGTATTCCTATTGATATCTCCGGATATCCCGGATGTGTTCAATCCCATGAGAATTACATCATTAATTTCTCGGATGCGTATTTGGCTTCCCAAGGAAACATATATGATGTGGCAGTTTGTGATTATACTGACAACATGGTATATTACTTCAAGCAACAAGAGGATTCTTCATATACCTTAGCCAAAGTTGCTTTGGGTACCGTAACCGGATTGTCCTCAAAAGTTTCTATGAAAAACATGACCACCACTGTCTCCTGGAACGCCATCGCACTGGCCAGCAGTTACCAAATCCAATACAAGACCAAGTACAGTGCTGACTGGAAAACCACCACAGCAACCACAAATAGTAAGGTATTCCCCATGATAAAGGGTCAAACTTTTGAATATAGAGTGCGCCCCTGTATTGAAATCAGCGGAACCAAATACTACGGCGATTGGAGTGATACCACCTATCGTTTGGCTAATTCTACAACTCTGAAAACATCATTAAGCATAAGCAAAATGACGTTGACCGGAGCATGGAGCAAAGTCACCGCTACCGGCAAAACCGTTTCTTATGAAGTGGCTTTGACAAATAACGGTACGACAACTACTTATAAAACATCCAATATCAGCAAAGCGTTCAAATCCCTTGTTTCAGGGCATACCTATGCAATGAAAGTCCGACCACTGGCTACTGTCGCTGGGAAAACTTATATTGGCGCATATTCCAACGTATCCTATCGCTATGCGGCAGGCACTTCCATTACGAAACTTGTTAGCTTAAAGAGTGGCGTTGCAACTTTGACTGCCAAGAAATTTAGCAATGCCACCGGATATGATATTGTCTATTCCACCAGCAATGCTTTCACAGCTTCAAAGCATTTGAAGGTGAAAGGCGCAAGCAATGTAACAACCCAAATTACGGGACTTACAAGCAAAGATACCACTTACTTCAAAGTAAGAGCCTACAAAATCATTGATGGAGTAACCTATTACGGTGCATACAGTTCTGTACAATCCGTACTGGTAAAATAACAATCAAGAAAAGTTAAATTGTTTAAGCCTCCTGGCAAATGTATAAAACATATGTTTCCAGGAGGCTTTCAATAATAATTAGCTATCCTACCTTGAATATACTGTGCAAAGATACCTGGAGCAACAAAAACCATGAAAGAGCAAACCAAAAATGCCGGAATTGAATTTCTAAAAAAACACCCTCTTCTGAGAAAAAAAACCAGACAGGGGCTTTTAAAATATAAACGAAGTCAGTACAAAAAAATAATGGATCAAAACAAAGTCCAACCAAAGTTAGTTATTTTTGAATCTTTTATGGGTCGGAATTATAACTGTTCCCCTAAAGCAATCTTCAAATTTATGGTAAACGATCCCAGATTTCATGACTATGAGTTTGTGTGGGCTTTTAAAGATTCTCACAAAATAGGGCAAGTCATATTAGAAAATCCCGAATTGTCTCATGCCAAATTGATTGAGTATAAATCCAAGGAATACTATCAGACCTATTCTAAAGCAGAAATCTTTGTGACCAACTCCCGACTACCTGAGGAAATTATCAGAAAGGATAATCAGATCTTTGTCCAGTGTTGGCACGGAACTCCACTAAAACGATTGGGCCATGACGTTATCGAAAACAGTGAGAACAGTTTGAACACATCAGAAGAAATGAAAAGGAAAAGCGATCTGGATGCCGAGAGGTACTCCTATTTGCTATCCCCTTCACCCTTTTGCACAGAAAAATTTACGACCGCTTTTAATCTTCCAAAAAACAACAAAGATGTTACAATTATTCAAGAAGGATATCCACGAAATGATTTTTTGTTCTATTATACCCATGCACATATTAAAAAGATTAAGGATATATTGGGAATTCCTGCTAATGACAAACGGAAAATCATTCTATATGCGCCTACTTGGCGGGACAACCAACACACATCCGGTTTAGGTTATACTTACCAGTTAAGGATTCACTTTGATCAATGGCGAAAGGAATTATCGACAGATTATATTGTGCTGTTTCGAGCCCATTACTTCATTTCCAATTCTTTTGATTTTACTAGGTATCAAAATTTTGTTTATGACGTTTCTACCTTTAATGATATTAACCAACTGTACATTATCTCTGACCTCCTCATTACTGATTATTCCAGTGTGTTTTTCGATTTTGCCAACCTAAAGAGACCTATTTTGTTTTATATGTACGATTTAGAAGAATATCAGGGCAAGTTGCGTGACTTTTACTTTGACTTGGAAGAACTGCCAGGAGAAATCCATCAAAACGAACCTGATTTGCTTACTGCAATCAAAACTTTGGACTTTCAACAATTCTACAATCAACGATACAAAAACTTTAACAAAAAGTTCAATAATCTGGATGATGGCAATGCTTCCCAACGTGCGGTAGAGAAACTTCTGGCAACCAAGGAGGCTATCAAAGTCCTGCAAAAATCTTCCGGCAAAGTTACTCGTCACCATCGAAAGAAAACTGCTACAAAGAGGTTCAAAAATCTTGTCACCGCCGCAGGGAAAAAAATTCCCTGGATTAGGAGACGAGCTGTTTCTTTTTACGAAAAAATTAGAAAAAACAAATATCAGAAGTTCATGAACACCTGCCCTATCAATGAAAAACAAATTATTTTTGAGTCTTACATGGGGAAAAACTATGCTTGCAGCCCAAAAGCCCTATTTCAGTATATGGCCCACCATCCTAGTTTTGATGGTTACCGATTTGTTTGGGCATTCAAAGACCTTAAGAAAGTTGTAGGAATGTTGGAAGAAGAACCGGAGTTATCCAGCGCAGTATTTGTGGAATATGGATCCGCAGAATATTTTATGGAGTATGCTTCCTCAAAATACTTTATATCCAACTCAAGAATTCCAAATTATATTGAAAAAAAAGAGGGACAAATTTACATACAGACTTGGCACGGCTCAACTTTCAAGAAGTTGGGATACGATATCCATTTTGAGGGATATAACGTCTTAAGTTCCACCGAATTTCTTCGCCAACAGTATGATAAGGATGCATCAAGATATGATTATTTGATCTCCCCCTCTAGATTTTGCACTTCCACATACCAAAGTGGCTTTAACCTGAAAAAAAACAATCCATCAGTATCAATTATTGAAGAAGGTTATCCGCGAAACGATTTTCTTTTTCATTATTGCGATTACCATATCCGTAAATTGAGGAGAAGCATTGGCATATCCGATTCCGATAATCGGAAAATTATTCTTTATGCACCCACTTGGCGAGACAGTGAACATAAGACCGGAGTTGGATTTGTTTTAAATCTTCCCATGGATTTTGGCAGAATGAAACGGGAATTGGAAACGGATTATATGATTTTATTCCGGGCCCATTATTTTATTGCCGAGTCCTTTGATTTCCAGGAATATCAGGGATTTCTTTATGATGTGTCTGATATTGATGATATCAATTACCTATATGTTCTATCAGATATGCTGATTACTGACTATTCCAGTGTATTTTACGATTATGCCAATTTGAAAAAGCAAATTGTTTTTTATATGTATGACCACGATACATTTTCCGACTCTGTAAGGGATTTTTATTTAACGATGGACGAATTGCCCGGTCAAGTGGTAAAAGACGAGGATTCGCTGATTCAGGTCCTTAATGACAGCAAGCAGCACTTCATACCCGATGAAAAATATTTGTCATTCAATAACCGATTTAATTCTCTTCATGACGGCGATTCCAGTCAACGGGTAATTGATATTATCTTTCCCAAGATTAGTAATCAAGATTAGTCTTTTATATTGGCCGGAAAAACTATGCAACGCAATAATTAAAGACATAAAAAAGCGGAGCCCTTTGGCTCCGCTTTAATGCCTCGTCACTAAAAACTATTTTCTTAATCCTAAACGTGCGATTAAGGTTCGATATCTTTCAATATCCTTTTCCTTTAAATAATTCAGTAAGTTCCTTCTTTGACCAACCATCTTCAGAAGACCTCTTCTTGAATGATGATCCTTTTTGTGAATCTTCAAATGCTCATTCAAATCATTGATTCGAAAGGTCAATACAGCTACCTGTACTTCGGGAGAGCCTGTGTCCCCTTCTTTCAACTGATAATCTTTGATGATTCCTGTCTTTTGTTCTTGAGTTATCATTATTTTCTCCTTTTTTGATACGCCCTGTCCTGAGTTCGTCGTCGGAGTGTCGAAAAACCAAGGAAAGGGTATTTATTAACGATTTATGATACCATAAGGCGCTTGTCCATGCAAGGAATTTTTATACAAAATCTTCAGTGCGTCTTGGTTCAGACATACCGGAAGAAAAATGAAAGGCCTTTGCATTAATACAGTCTTGGGTAATTTGCTTGGATAATTCATCCACACTGTTAAACTTTACTTCCTCACGGGTTCGCTTCAAAAACTCCACTCGAATTTTTTTGCCATACAATTCATAGTCGAAATTAAAAATATGAGTCTCTACATTCTTTTCAAAATTACCAATGGTTGGTTTTTCGCCAACATTGGTAATGCTGGGGTATCGTTTTCCATCATAAATACAATAGGTAATATAGACTCCATTGGGCGGGGCAACCATGGATTCATCCATAATTAAATTAGAGGTGGGGAATCCCAAGGTTTTTCCCAGTTTGTTTCCCACAACGACTTCCCCAATGATACTATAATACCTACCTAAATATTTTTCGCATTGATCCACCTGCCCGGATTCAATCAGATTTCGAATCATGGTGGAATTCACCGGTTGTCCCTCTATTAAATAGGGTTCCATCACATGAATGCCAAATCCTTTTTTCAGACCTTCCCGCATAAGGGTTTCCACATCCCCTTGGGCCTTCCGTCCAAAACGAAAATTAAAGCCACAATAGGCTTCTTTCATATGAAGGGATTGAATTAAAATTTCATCAATAAAATCTGCGGGGGAAAGGCTTTGTATTCTTGGGGTAAAAGGAACGCTAAACAAATAATCCACCCCCAATTGTTCCAAAATATGAATTTTATCTTCCGGATAGAGAATATTCTTGACTTCAATTCCCTTCCCCAGTAAATTTCTTGGGTGATTGGAAAAAGTAAACACTGCACTTTTCATACCCGCAACTTCCGCACTTTTAACGGACCGAAGAATCAGTTCTCGATGCCCTCGGTGGATACCATCAAAGTTCCCAAGGGCAATAACGGTATCTTCCATAATATTCAGTTTATCCAACGAATTAAAAAGTTTCATGTTGTAACCTCGTATTAAATACTTTATCTGCCGTCAACTGATTTCCCCCAAGTCTACCAACACCAATAAATTCATGGAAGAAATATACCCGAATCAATTGAAAGGAATCATCCTGAAAATCTGTTGTTTGCTGGGGTTCCATTAAAACAATTTTTCCGTTGGTAAAGTCTCTGGCCGCAGTTTCATCCAGCTGAACCAATCCGAAACGACTTAAAGGTGCATCAACCGGCAGAAGGACTTTCATAATTTCTGCAGCAGACATATCTTTCAGGTCTTCAGGTTTCATTGCATCTTCTATTCGGAACATTCCCGTAGCCAAACGCACCAGTCCTGACATAGTGCCTCCGCATCCAAGTTTTGCGCCGATATCCTGACATAAGGTTCGCACATAGGTCCCCTTGGAACAGGTAACGGTAAAGGTCACCTCTGTGTCTTGTATCTGATTCAATGCCATTTTGCTGATATGGATTTGTCTTGGCTTAATCACCACATCCTGCCCTGCCCTGGCATACTGATATAATCGTTTCCCATCCACTTTTAAAGCAGAATATTTTGGGGGTATTTGCTTCACTTCTCCTTGAAAGGAAAAAACCGCCTCAGCGATGCGTTCCGGGGAAAGATTTTCCACCGGCGTTTCCCTTATGGTTTTTCCCCATATATCCTGAGTGTCGGTTTCTATTCCCAATTGCATGGTGCAACGGTATATTTTTTCATCCTCATCTAAATAATCTATGATTCTGGTTGCTGTTCCAACGCATATCGGAAGAACACCTGTGGCCATAGGGTCCAAAGTGCCTGTATGCCCTACCCTCTTGATGCCTGTAAGTCTCCGGATTATGGAAACACAATCATGAGAAGTCACATGTTGAGGTTTATAAAAATTAATAATGCCATTCATATCAGGACCTCAGCCGCTTTGTGACTTCTTTCACTATCATTTGCTTCACCACATCAAGACTTCCGCAAATGGTGCAGCCTGCCGCTTTCACGTGTCCGCCACCACCAAATTTCGAAGCAATGACCGCCACATCTCCAGTGTGTTTAGCACGAAGTCCAACTTTCATGCAATCATCCGGATATTCCTTAATTAAAACCGAAATTTCAACGCCCCGAATGCTTCGAAGCTTAGATACAATGCCTTCCGTTTCTTCCATAGAACTACCGCACGCTTTTAACATTTCCTGTGTCACACAGGCGACAACACCTAATCCGTCGGCAAACAGTTCGGCTGAATCAATGACTTTGCTTTCCATTTTAAACTTATTAATGCTTTCATTTTGGTAAATTTCAGCACTGACTTTGCTAAAATTCATCCCTTTGTCATACAGAGAAATCACAATTTCGTGGCTTCGCTTTGACGTGTTAGAATACTGAAAATTCCCGGTATCTGTGGTAATTGCCACAAATAAGGCCTCAGCAATTTCTTTATCAAGTGGCCAATTCATTTCGCTTAATAAGTCAAAAACAATTTCACCTGTGGCTGCTGCTTTTCCATCAACATAGTTTAAATCAAAGATACGTTTTGAGGTGGTATGATGATCCAGGCAAATTTTCAATTTCCCCTTATCAAAGGCATCCACCCTTTTTTTGAACCGATTTCGATCTCCACAGTCAATACAAAGGGAAACATCCGGTTCTTCAAAAATCAGATTATCATTGGTGCAATATCCCTTGTTCATAAACTCCAAATAATCCGGTACCTTATCCTCTAAAAGAATCCACGCGGTTTTTCCTTTTTTTCGCAGAGATTTACATAGGGCAACAGCTGATCCAAAGGCATCTCCATCCATTAATTCATGGGGAATAATAAGCACCTTTGATGCCTGTCGCAACACGTCTCCGATTTCACGGAGCGTATTATTTATTTTCATCTTTTTTCACCACTTCGTCCAGAAGTTCCTCAATATGCCTGCCATATTCGGAAGACGTGTCAAACTTAAAAATCAAATCGGGAATATGGTGCAACTTAATTAGTTTTCCAATTTCCCTTCGCATATAACCCTTAGCACTTTGCAATGCAATTAGCGCATCCTCTTGAATCTTGGCTTTTTCTTCCCCATCTTGGTCACTATTAAAAACGGTTAGAAATATCTTTGCAAAGCTTCCGTCTGCAGTGACTTCCACTGCAGTAACCGTAACCATTGCCGGCAATCTAGGATCCTTGATTTCTCTTTGGATCAACTCGCTGACAATTTTACGGATTTCTTCAGCAAGTCTACCCTGCCTATATCCTTTTCCCATGTTATTTCCTTTCGATTTCCTGCATCATGAAGCATTCAATGATGTCGCCTTCTTTGATATCATTGTATTTTTCAATTCCGATACCGCACTCAAATCCTGCCAGGACTTCTTTTGCATCATCTTTAAATCGCTTCAAGGAAGAAATTTTTCCTTCATGGATTACAATTCCGTCACGAATTAATCTAATTTCGGCATTTCTGACAACTTTCCCATTTCTGACAAACGCCCCGCCAATGACACCAATATTGGGTACTTTGAAGGTCTCGCGAATCTCAACTTCACCCAGAACGACTTCTTTGAATTCCGGATCCAGCATCCCCTTCATAGCACTTTCAATATCATTTATGATGTCATAAATGACTCGATATGTACGAATCTGAATCCCTTCCCGATCCGCAGTTTGGCTGACGGTTACAGAAGGTCTTACATTAAATCCAATGATAATTGCACCGGAAGTTCCAGCCAACATCACGTCGGATTCTGTAATCCCTCCTACACCGGTATGAACAATCTTAACTCTCACATTCTCATTGGAGAGTTTTTCAAGGGATGATGTAACCGCTCCAACCGAGCCTTGAACATCTCCCTTAATAATTAAGTTCAAGTCTTTAATATTTCCCGCCTGTATCTGCGTAAACAACTCTTCCAAGGTGGTACTGGAATTCCTAGCCATTACTTCTTCTCGTTGCTTGGACTTTCGTCTTTCTGCAATTTCCTTGGCCATTTTGTCTTCACGAACAGCATTGAAAGAATCTCCGGCCGCCGGCACATCGGTAAGTCCAATGATTTCAACCGCAGTAGCCGGTTCAGCTTTTCGAATGGTTTCTCCAAGGTGATTGGTCATTAATCGGACCCTGCCCGCACAAGTTCCGGCTACCACACTATTCCCGGCTTTTAAGGTGCCATTGGTTACCAACAACGTTGCAACAGGGCCCTTCGCCTTATCAAGACGCGCCTCAATGACAGTACCCATTGCCAATCTGTTTGGGTTGGCCTTCAGCTCCAAAATTTCCGCCTGTAACAAAATCATTTCTAACAGGGTGACAATCCCATCACCGGTTTTGGCAGAAACAGGAACCGAGATGACCTCTCCACCCCATTCTTCCACCAAGATGCCATGCTCTGTCAAATCTTGTTTGACTCTATCGGGATTTGCTCCGGGTTTGTCCATTTTATTGATTGCCACAATAATCGGTACCCCCGCAGCTTTGGCATGGCTGATAGATTCCACCGTTTGAGGTTTAACACTGTCATCTGCAGCCACCACCAATACGGCTATGTCTGTGACGTCTGCTCCTCGAGCTCTCATAGCGGTAAATGCCTCATGCCCCGGTGTATCCAAAAATACAATTTTTTTGCCATTAATGACCACTTCGGATGCCCCAATATGTTGGGTAATGCCTCCAGATTCAGAGGCTGTTACATTGGTTTTTCGAATGGCATCCAGCAAGGATGTTTTCCCGTGGTCGACATGGCCCATTACAGTAATAATCGGTGGGCGGGGAACCAAGTCAGATTCATGATCTTCAAAGAGTTCAAGTCCCTCTTCTTCAACTTCTGCTTCCACCTTCCCGATAACAACATTAACACCCATACTTTCAGCAAGAACCAAAACCGTGTCCTCATCTAAATTTGCATTGATATTGGATACAACACCTAATTTCATCAATGCCATAATAATTCTGGTTACTGAAATTCCAATTTGCTCAGCAAACCCGGCAACTGTAATAGGAACATTGACAATCTTCGTACCAACTGGCAATGCTTCTGGTTCCGGCTGAACTTCCACGGCAATCTTAGGTTTAACGTATTTCTTTTTTGCTTTCTTTTCTAGCGATTTTGGCTCATATATAGCCGATTTCATGGGGGGTTTCTTCCCCTTCTCCAGCTTGTTGAACTTATCCCGTTCTTTATCTTTTACCTTTGCCTTCCCGGATTTATCCGTAGACTTAATTGGTGCCTTTGCAACATCAGCTACGCCATCTTGTCTGGGTTTTCTAGAAGGATCCCCTGAATATCCGGTATTTTTATAGTCCGGCCTGCTTCCTGATGGTCTTTGGTCCGGCCTGTTTCCCGATGGTCTGGCATCCGGTCTGCTTCCCGATGGTCTGGCATCCGGTCTGCTTCCCGATGGTCTGGCATCCGGTCTGCTTCCTGATGGTCTGGCATCCGGTCTGCTTCCTGATGGTCTTTGGTCCGGCCTGTTTCCCGAAGGTCTGGCATCCGGTCTGCCACCAGGAGTCCTTTGGTCGGTTCTTCCGTCAGCGTTTCGCTGAACCGGTCGGTTCTCAACTCTAGAATGATTCGCAGGCTTCTGCTCCGGTTTTGTTTCCTTTTTGTCTTTGGCATGAGGTCCATCTTGGGAAATAACTTCCGTTTTTCCCGCTTCGTTCTTCTTCACGATGACCACTCTTCTCGTAGCAGGATATGGGTCTACCGGCGCTGGTTTTTGAGGTTGTATCGGTGTTTCCGATACAACCTTGGTTGGCGATTCCATTGTGGGCAAACCCTCTTCAACAGTAGCCGGTTTCTTCATTTCCGCTGGTTTTGTCAGAGTTTCAGGCTTTTTTCCCAGGGGTGTCGGTGGAGCAACAGGTTTTGTCTCCGGTTCGACGTTTTTCTTAACAATAGGAGGATTTACTGCCACCTCTCCCTGCTCTCCCTCCACTTTTTTGGGGACGGGTTGCCCAACAGGTTTTGCTCTTCGCTCCACCTCTTTGGGAACCACAGGCATACCAATTGGAGGACGTCTGGTAATGACAGGCTCCTCCGCCTTTGTCTGAACTTTTGTTTTTTGCGTCATGCCGGCACCTGTCTTTAGGTGTGCCGCCTTAACCGTAACAACAGGTTCTTCCTCTTCAGAATTGGCCTTCATCGGCGCAACACGAACAATTTTAGTTTCTGTCTCCTTTGTCCGCTTTGCAATAATGGAATTTTCTAGAGTTTTGGCATCAATTTCAGAGAAGGCACTGTTCGCCGAAGACACCTCAATGCCCATGGCTGTTGCTTTTTCCAATATCTCCTTACTGGTCATTTCCAGTTTTTTCGCTAGCTCGTGTACTTTCATGAACTACTGCACCTCCTTCTCTTTCAATGTTTTTATTTCTTCCAGTTCTATCGCGTCCGTAATGGTTTTGGCAAATCCGGCATCGGTAATTCCAAAGATTGCTCTTCCTGGACTGCCTGTGGCAAGGCCTAACACATCACTGTGGCCATAAATTCTATATTTTGTGTGTTTTGCCTTTGCCAGGCTGGTGATTTTTTCCATGCTGTTCTCCGCTATGTCTTCACATATAATCAATAATTTGATTTTTCCCTTATTCATGGCAGCGACACAAGTATTGTATCCCGCCAGTAGGTTCCCGGACTTCTTTGCGAAGCCCAGATAAGTTTCAATTTTTTTTCTCATATTGGTTCAATGCCTCATACAGGCGTTCCATTTGTTCCCCTGTGATTTCCATTCGAAATCCCCGCTTAAAGGAATTGCGCTTCTGCGCTTTTTTAACACATTCTTCTGACGGACATACATACACACCTCTGCCCTTGGCCCGTCCAGTCACGTCCAAAGAAATTTCCCCCTCATATGCGGCAACTCTAATTAGCTCACTTTTGGGTTTGGATTCCATGCATCCAACACATCGTCTCATTGGGACTTCTTTATTCTTCATTGGTTTATTTTTCCGCTTCTTCGCTTCCTGCTTTTACTTGTTCCTCTGCAAAAGGTTCTTCCACCTCAGGCTCATTTTCTGAATCTCCTTCACCTACAACGTCTTCCGCAGCAATTTCATCAGCAACTGTTTCTGCTTCTATTGCTTCTGTTTCATCCGCAAGTGTAGTGGAATCTGTTAGGTTCTGTTCTTCTTCGTCTCCATAATATTGGGTATGACTCTTGATGTCAATTTTCCAGCCGCATAGTTTGGCGGCCAGTCTAACATTTTGACCGGATTTGCCAATTGCCAAAGATAGTTGATAATCTGGAACTACCACCGTAGCCATTTTCTCGTTTTCTTCAATAAAGACATCTTCAACTTTGGCAGGACTCAACACATTACTAATTAAAGTAACCGGATCGTCACTCCAATTAATGATATCTATTTTTTCGTTGGATAAGGCATCCACAACATTCTGGACTCTGGAACCTCTCGCTCCAACACAAGCACCCACAGGATCCACATTTTCATCATCCGTCCACACGGCAATTTTCGTTCTGGATCCAGCTTCCCTTGCAATACTTTTGATTTCAACAATGCCATCTTCAATTTCGGGCACTTCCAGTTCAAACAGCCGCTTTACCAATCCGGGATGAGATCTGGAAAGAAAAATTTGTGGTCCCTTGGTGGATTTTTTTTACATCCATAATATAAACTTTGATTCTATCGTTCACTTCAAATCGCTCGCTGGAAACCTGCTCCTTGGCAGACAAAATACCCTCGGTTCTACCAATGGTAACAAAAATCGTATCATTGCTTTTTCTGTGAATGACCCCTGTAACCACCTCACCAATCATTTCAACATAATCGTCAAAAATCATGCCTCTTTCAGCCTCACGGATTCGTTGAACCACAACTTGTTTTGCTGTCTGAGCGGCAATTCTCCCAAAGTCTCCGGGGGTTACTTTAAACAGCATTTCATCACCCACTTCAAAATTCGAATCAATTTCTCGTGCTTCTTCAAGGGACATTTGGGTAAACTCGTCTTCTACTTCTTCCACAACGTCCATAATTGTATATACATCAATGTCTCCGGTTTCCTTATCAATATCTACCCGAACATTTTGGTTGGCACCGTAATTTTTTTTGTATGCAGAACTTAAGGCGGATTCGATGGCATCAAACACCACTTCCTTTGGAATCCCTTTTTCGTATTCCAAATCTTCAATTGCTGCAATAAATTCCTTGTTCATTTTCCTTCCTCCCGATTAAAAGTTGACTGCCAGGCGGGTTTGTGCAACCTGTTCCCTGGGCACTATCATTTCACTTCCGTCTTTGTCGGTCAAAACCCAACTGCTCTGCCGACGCCTGTTTGAGCACTGCCACCAAGGTTTTGTTTCCATGATAGGGCTTATACAGTTTGATCTCTACCTCTGTCCCCAAATAACGTTGATAATGGCCTTCTGTAATTAATTGTCGATCCATACCAGGTGAGGAGACTTCCAGATAGTAGTTTTGTTCGATGGGATCTATAGCATCCAGCCTTTCGCTCAGATATCTGCTAACTTTTTCGCAGTCATCTGTACTTATGTTAGCTCCGTTCATATTCATTTTGCAGTTTATCAATATATACCCGCAAGAACCAATCCTTTGCTACTTTTACCAATTCCAAATGGTATAGCTCATATCCTTCCTGCTCCAGGAAATCGGATAATTCTCCGGCAATAATATCTGTCACTTTTTTCTTTGACATGTTAATTTTTTTCCCTCTCACAAATCGAAGAGTGGGCGCTGCCCACTCTTCGTCCATACCATCTAGTTGATTTTACCTTCTCAAGATACCATAGATTTACTTAAATTGCAAGTCATTTATGGCTTCCTCTCTGCCCCTCCCCCTTTATCGGATGTCACATTATGTCCATAATTTTCAGCAATATCAAGTTCAATGCTTCTATATGCACAATATTGCTATGAAAATTTCAACTGTGACAAATTTTGTATCAATTATACAATTGCTTTATTTGTCTTCTCCCTGTTTGCTGTTAATGAGTCCATATACCCCCTCGTAAAAAGTTTTACTCAAAAAGCATTCCCAATCCAAATCAATATTGAAATGCAGGGACTTAATTCGGGAAGAAACATCTTTAATAGAAATGACATTATTCATGTTCACTGCAAAAGATTTGTGGCATCTAAGAAAACCCGGATGATCCACATACTGAATGAACGCAGCCAACTTCATGCGTATTCCCGAAATAACTTTCTTCTTTGTATATAAAGTTAACATGCGTCCATTGATTTCTGCAAAAAGAATATCTCTAAAATGTATCAGATGACTTTCACCTTGTCCTTCAATGAATAAAATTTTATCAATCATAACTTTTCGATTATCTGTCATCATCTTAGATTCATACAATCCCTTTGTCAGCGCCCGGACCAGTTTTTCAAATTCCCCATGTTGAAAAGGTTTGGACACATACCCGTGACAATGAAATCTCTGAAAGACTTCTACGCGATTTGCCTTATCCTCACCCATAAAAACCAAAGGCAAAAAATAGTATCCTTTCATACTTCGGATTGCAGCTGCTAAATGAAATCCACTAAGGTCTGGTAAATCTATAGAAATAAAAACAGCATCAAAAAATTGCGATGATACAACTTTTAATGCCGTCCGTCCGTTGCCAATCTTCACTAGTTGAATTCCGGGCGCTACACCTGACAAAAGGTCAACACAGTACTCCATGTCGTCGTAGCGATTCTCCACAATCAGGACCCTTGGAGGTCTTTCATTTCTTTCTGTCACGAGCCATCTCCTTTACGAAAGCAATATGCTTATTAATGTCCCGCAGCTCCTCCTTTGTACAATCTTCCAGTATTTCCGCTGTTTCGCGTATCAATGCAGGTGCTGAATTGTCGGTATAACCACAAAAAAGTTCATCCGGAGAAAGCTGCAAGCGATTCATAATCTTGATAAGCACCATGACACTGGGAATGGTTTTGCCGTTTTCGATATGACTGATATGTGTGATACCCACGTCTGCAGACTCTGCAAGTTTTTCCTGGCTTATGCCTGACCGAACTCGTGCTTTTTTTAATCCTGCTCCCCATATCCCGATAATCGATTTCCATAGCAAAACACCTACTTTCTGTTCTGCTTGCATTATAAGTGCAGAATGCATATTAGGTAATATGCTGAAAGCGCAATCTGTACTTTAAGTTCAAGTATAGCGTATTTTCTCCCCCCCGCGTACAAAAAAATTGCCGAAATATATGGAATATTATTCGACAACTTAATATGACTTGTGTGTACAATTTTCTACAGCAAACTCATTTGATCAGACTCTTGCATCCCCTCCAGCGCCCCACATTTTCTTAACGCTTCAATGGCTGTTTTATTAACCTTTGTTCGTTCTCTAAGATCATCAACTGTGGCAAACGGCATGCTGTAAAATGCATCTTCAATGGCCTTTCCTGCATTCTCCCCTACCCCATCCAACGCACAAAGTGGAATTTGAATACGCCCATCATTTAATGCAAATTGAACCGCCTTGGATTCGCCCAGTCTTGGTTTTTCAAACTGAAATCCCCGGGAATACATTTCGTAGGCAACTTCTAGCACTGTGATTTCATCTTCTTCTTTTTTTGTTGCATTTCTTCCCTTCAGTTCAAGGAAGTCTATTCGATCCAATATGGCTTGCCTCCCTTTCTGTATGACCTCCCAATTAAAATCCGTCACCTTGGTAGTAAAATATACGGCATAAAACTCTGTAGGGTAATATACCTTATAGTAGGCAATTCGGTACGACATCATCACATACGCTACTGCATGAGCCCGGGGAAACATATATTCTATCCGTTTGCAGGATTCGATGTACCACGAGGGTACCTCATGTTGGCGCATCGTAAGTTCTTGATCTTCTGACAACCCTTTTCCTTTTCTCACCTTTTCCATAATTGTAAACGCTTCTTTGTTAGGCAATCCCTTTAGAATGAGATAATTCATAATATCATCCCGGGTTGAGATTGCATCTTTCATGGTGGCTTCACCATTTTTGATGAACTCCTGTGCATTGTTTATCCACACATTGGTCCCATGTGAAAACCCTGAAATTCTAACTAAATCTGCAAATTTATCCGGTTTTGTTTCATCCAACATTTGTCGCACAAACCGAGTGCCAAATTCGGGAATTCCAAAACTACCATGGGAAAAACGGTAATCAGGGTCTGTAATTCCAAGTCCCTCAATGCCATTGAAGATGCCGTTTACCCGGTTGTCTTTTAGGGGGGACTTTCAGGGGATCGGCCCCGGTTAAATCCTGAAGATGTCGAATCATAGATGGATTGTCGTGGCCCAAAATATCCAGTTTCAATAGATTCTCATCAATGGAATGATAGTCAAAATGGGTAGTAATGGTTTCTGTAGTGCCATCATTGGCAGGGTGCTGCACTGGGCAAAATTCGTGGATATCATGACCCTTGGGGAACTATGATAATCCCGCCCGGGTGTTGTCCCGTCGTCCGTCGAACTCCAGAGCAACATTTTGTCAGTCGCTCTATTTCATATTTGTTTACAGGTAATCCCCGTTCCTCAAAATATTTTTTCACAAATCCGTAAGCCGTCTTCCCAGCAATTGTGCCAATGGTACCTGCACGAAACACATTTTCTTTGCCAAAAATTTCTTCCACATACTTATGGGCTCTAGCCTGATATTCCCCGGCAAAATTCAAATCAATATCCGGCTCTTTATCCCCTTCAAATCCCAAAAATGTTTCAAACCGAATAGAAAACCCATCTTGATTCAACAATTCACCACATTGAGGACATTGTTTTTTCTGGCATGTCCACACCACAATCATAAAGGTTTTCGTCTCCCCACTCCAAAAATTTACAGGTAGGACAAATATAATGGGGTGCCAAGGGATTCACCTCAGTAATCCCCGCCATGGTTGCTGCGAAAGAGGACCCAACAGAACCTCTTGATCCTACCAAGTAACCATCCTTCAAAGATTTTTGAACCAACATTTCCGCTGACACATACATAACCGCATATCCATTGTTAATAATTGAATTCAGTTCCCGGTCTAGTCTGGACTTAATCACCTCAGGAAGGGGGTCGCCATAGATTGCCTTGGCAGCGGTTTCACACCTGTTTCGCAAAAGGACATCGGAATTCTTAATTTCAGGGGGAAATTTCCCGGTTGGAACCGGTCGAATGGATTCAATCCTCTGGGAAATTCCATTAGGTGCCGCGATTACCACTTCCCGTGCCATCTCTTCTCCCAAATATCGAAATTCTTCCAGCATTTCATCCGTGGTGCGAAAATATAACCCCTTATCACCTTCAATATCCTTATACCCCTGCCCTGCCATAAGAATTTGTCTATAAAGGGATTCTTCGGGCGAGGCATAGTGGGCATCACAAGTTGCCACAACCGGCACGTGGTTTTTACCACCTAATTCTACAATTCTTCTGTTAAACCCAATTAAGTCTTCTTCACTCTTGGCAATCCCTTTATCAATTAAAAAATGATTATTGCAAAGCGGTTGAATTTCCAAGTAGTCATAATATGAAATCATCTGCTCCATTGTCTCGTCACTATAGTTGTTGATAATTCCTTTGAAAATTTCTCCCTCCACACAGGCGGAGCCGACGATAATTCCCTCTCGATGTGCTGTCAAAACACTTCGAGGGATTCTTGGTTTTTTGTAAAAATATTTTAAATGGGACAAGGACACAAGTTTGTACAAGTTTTTAAGTCCAGCTTGATTTTGGGCAAGTAAAATAATATGGCTTGTTTCCTTCCCCTTATAGTTAATTTCCCCATTGGGAAGTTTGCAGTCCTTATCCTCCAGCAAGTACCCTTCCAGACCATATAATATTTTGATGCCAGTCTTTTGTGCTGCATGAAAAGCATCCGGAAATGCCTGCACCACACCATGGTCTGTAATCGCCACTGCCGGGTGTCCCCATTCTGCCGCCATTTGAACCAAAACGGTGGGATCATTTAATCCATCCATGGCGCTCATTTTAGTATGGGCATGAAGTTCCACCCGTTTGGTGGCTGCTCCATCCTCTCGGCTTTTTTTAGTTCCTCGTTCCATATCTTTTGTCATCAGAATAATGTCATTATTGAAATTGTCCCACTGCACTTCTCCCCGAAGTTTTACGACATCGTTTTCTTTTAGATTGTTTTCAATGTGTTCCCATTTTTCATCGCTAATAAACATCTTTGCACAAAGAGAAGAGGTTCCATCAGAAAGAAGAATGGTAACCAATTTTTTATTGCTTTTAATGGTTCTGGCACTAATTTCAAAGACACTTCCCTGCACAATCGCTTGTCCGGTATTGGCTGACAATTCATTCATCCTCGTAGGTTCCCCTACTATGGCCTTTCCCAAAAGCCGGTTGGAAGAAAGTTTGTCCCCTTTTTTTTCTTTCTTGTCAGCTGTTCTTGCTGCTATGGGTAAGGGTGGTACTGGTATTTGATCATGTTTCTCAATTTCAGAAAAAGTCTTATTGTATTTTTCTTTGTGATTTTCAAAAACCACTTGTTTTTCTACGGCAAAATGTTCCGCTAACAGTCGGGAAAACTTGTGGGCAACCTCTTGATTGAGTTTTGCCACTGCTGTATCTCCCAAGGCATATATCACTACTGTCTCGCCTTCAATGCGAAACTCATGAGGGAAAATCGTTTTGGTGATAATAGAATACTTACCGTTGACCATTTCAATCATATGACCAATAAATAAATGTAATATTTGTTCCAAATCAATTCTGCTTTGGTCATAATGAAACTGAATTGCCACACCTTTCAAGCCGGGTATTTCTTCCATCATTGTCTTCTTTATCCGATGAACCTCTTCTATTGGCACAATAAAATTAAGCCTAATGTCCAAAGATAGAATACCCGATTCTCCGGACACAACGGCTTTTTGAATTTCATAAGTTTCATTTTCTTTTTTAACACTATCCAGTATGTTTTTCATAATCCTCAACCAGTCGCAAAATCTCGTCAATAATATCTTTATCTTCTACCGTTTTTATGGTTTGTCCTCCCACGAAAAGCAAGCCTTTTCCTTGACCACATGCCACCCCTACATCGGCTTCTTTTGCTTCACCCGGCCCGTTGACCTCACACCCCATCACAGCTACAGTAATTGGCTTTAGTCCTTTTTTTCTCCGAATGGGGGCCACTTCTGACTGAAGTCTTTTTTCGATGGTTTGGGCCATATCACTAAGGTTCACCTTCGTCCTGCCACAAGTAGGACAAGAGACAAACGTTATAGGCGGCTGATAAAGGCCTGCAGCTGCTAAAATAGCCAATCCAATCTCCGGTTCGCGAAACGAATCCCCGGTAACCGAAACTCTCATAGTATCCCCAATTCCCGAAAGTAATAATCCACCTAAGCCTACGGCAGACTTAAGGATAGCCGTATTCACCGGTCCGGCCTCCGTAATGCCGATGTGTAAGGGGTAATCGGTTTTGGCGGAAATCATTTGGTATGCGTCGTAGGTCATTTTCACATTGGATGCTTTCATGGAAATTACCATATTGTCAAAACCCATGGTTTCCAAAATCCTTACATTCCGCAAGGCACTCTCCACCAACGCTTCGGCGCATATCCCCATCTTCAATAATATCTTTTTCTAGAGAGCCTGCGTTGACCCCAACTCGAATGGGAACATTGTATTCCTCAGCAGCTTTTACAATTTTTCGAACACCCTCCGGACTGCCAATATTCCCTGGATTAATCCGGATTTTATCCGCACCCTGCCGAATGGCTTCAATGGCCAAACGATGATCAAAATGAATGTCTGCCACAAGGGGAACCTGCACCTGCCCACGAATCCTTCCAAGGGCATAGGCAGATTCCATGTCAGGGATTGCAAGGCGCACAATGTCACACCCTCTCTCTGCAAGCCCATTGATTTCAGCAATTGCCTCTTGAACATTGGTGGTTTTGGTTGTAATCATGGATTGCACAGATACCGGTGCACCACCGCCAATTTGAACCTTCCCACAAAAAACCGCTTTGGTCATATAAGATTCCTTTCCGATTTGGAGGCTTTCCCAATGCCTCTGCATTATTTATTGAAAAAACGGAACAATAAAACGTACAATATCGTTCCACGTCACGTAAATCATTAGTCCAAAAAGTAACATAATCCCAACAAAATGAATTTTACCTTCCATGTCATCGGTGATTGCTTTTCCCGTTATTTTCCTTACGATGATAAAGAGCAGTCTCCCACCATCCAATGCGGGAAGGGGTAGCATATTGACAATTGCCAAGTTTAAACTTAACAGTGACATAAAGTATAAAAAATTCACAAGTCCGGTTTTTACAGTCACTCCTGTCATATATACAATCCCAACAGGTCCTGACAGTTCTTTCACTGACACTTCCCCGGTGAAAAGTTGTTTAATTAATTCTACCATAGAGGTTGCCATCTGATATGTGGCGGTAATCCCATCTTTCACAGCAGTTCCCGGATTGCGTTGAAGGGTTGGCGTAATGCCAATTACCTGTCTTCCCTCATCTGACTTCGTAAAAGTAGAAACCAACTTCAATGTTTCACTGCCTCTCAAAACAGTAACCGTTATTTTATCCTCTTTTGCTGTGGATAGGATTTCCGTCACTTGGCTCCATTTATTGACCTTCTCCCCATCTAGTGCTACAATTTTGTCTCCAACCTGCAACCCTGCAACCTCGGCTGGGCTGCCATCCAGAATTTTGTCCAAAGTGGTTGTTGCACTACCCATATAAAACATGACGATTATCATAATCAGTATGGCCAATAGCAAATTCATTAGCGAACCGGCACATACAATTATTATTTTCTGCCAAGCATTCTTTTGGTTAAAAGCTCTTTCGTCCTCAGACTCTTCATCCTCCCCTTCCATGGCACAAAATCCACCGATGGGAAATACACGCAAAGAATACTCTGTGTCTCCCCGTTGTTTTTTTTAGCAAAACAGGGCCCATCCCCAAAGCAAATTTGTTGACTTTAACGTGAAATGATTTCGCTGCCACAAAATGCCCCAACTCATGAACAAAAACTAAAACACAGAACATAAGGACTGCATAAATTATCGTCGTGAATGTCATAAATTTTTTTCTCCATACTGTTTTGTAATAATTGCTCGAATATCCCGGTCAGCCTCCAAGACGCCTTCCACCGTCATGGGATATCGATCATCAAAATGCATAAGTGTATCTTCAATAATTTCAGGAATGCGGTGAAATTCAATAATCCCCTGTAAAAATAACTCCACCAACACTTCATTTGCTCCGTTCATTATCGCCGGATACATCCCACCTCTGGCAGCGGCTTCGTAAGCAAGACGAATGGCAGGGAATGTTATTATATCGGGTTTCTCAAAAGTTAATGAAACCCCGGCCAAATCCAAAGAAGGCAAGTTTGTAGGTTTTCTCAGGGGAAAGTGAAGAGCATACGCAATAGGTACTCGCATATCCGGTATCCCCAGTTGGGCCAGCACTGCAGTATCCTTATATTCTACCATAGAATGTACAATACTCTGCGGGTGTACTAAAATATCAATTTGAGTTTCTGGAATGTCAAACAGCCATTTTGCTTCAATAACTTCCAGCCCCTTGTTCATCATGGTAGCAGAATCAATGGTGATTTTGGGTCCCATAGTCCATTTAGGATGTTTTAAGGCCTGGGTCGGAGTAATTTTTTTTAGTTGCTCCTGTCCATATCCAAGAAAGGGCCCCCCGGATGCCGTTAAAATAATTCTCTTCACTTCCTTGGGCTGATTTCCTTGAATACACTGGAAAATCGCACTATGCTCACTATCAACCGGCAAAAACAAAACGTCATTTTGTTTTACCAATGCCATAATCAGCTCTCCCCCGGCAACCAAGGTTTCTTTGTTGGCAAAGGCAATCTCTTTCCCCGCTAAAATAGCTTCGTAGGTTGGACGGAAACCTTTCATTCCCATTAGACCGTTAACCACCATATCACAGTCTGTCGAGACAGCCTGAATCAATCCTTCTTCTCCCCACGCCACATCCAACCAAGAAAATTTCTTTTTTAATTTCAAGGCATCTGCCTCAAGGGCAGTGACCGCCAATTGTGGTCGAAACATTTCAATTTGCTGTTCAATTTTTTTTACTTGCCCACCACAACAAAGTGCTGTGACAATAAATTCGTCTCGATTCTCTGAAAGTACGGAAAGGGTTTGGGTGCCAATGGATCCTGTACTGCCTAGAATTGCGATTTTTTTCATACTGTCTGTCTTTCTTTTTACAAAATAATCAGATACAAAACTGCCGAGAATCCGGCAGTTTATTGAAGCACCAACACTATGTAGTAAAACACTCCCGGAGCAGTAAATAGTACACTGTCAAAGCGGTCTAAAATACCTCCGTGTCCGGGAATGAGATTTCCATAATCTTTTATGCCCATTTTTCGTTTAAAAATAGATGCCGTCAAATCCCCACATTGGGAAATCACTGCGCCAATGGCGCCAATAATAAAACAATGAATAAAATACTCTTGCGCAAAGAAGTAACCAAAGATTCCGCAAATCAAAATGCTACCCATGACTCCCCCAATGGCGCCTTCAATGGTTTTTTTGGGGCTTATTTTAGGGCACAACTTGTGTTTTCCAATGGCCATCCCTGTAAAATAAGCCATTACATCTGAGCCAAATGCGGATAATACAACGAGCCATACTAGAATTGAGGTTTCTCCGGTATAATCCACCAAAATTACATGAAAAGAGAAAAATATCACATAAAAAATCCCTGTAATGGTTGCCATGGCATCTTCTAATTTTCTATGTTCAATGTCAAACAAATATAACAAACTTCCCAGAACTGACAGAAAACCCCAAAATAAATACCATTCCAGTTGGCCATCTAAAAGAAAGACTCCATATAAGCCAATGGCAGAAATTACCCCCACCACATAAGATGGTTTGATGTCCAACCGTTCAAATCCTTTGTAAAACTCTCGAACCCCAAGCACACCAATGGCAAAGCACACCGCTACAAGCCAATACCCACCCCAATACAAAAACACCAGCAGTGGCAGCATAATCAATGCGGAAAGGACCCTGGTTTTCATTTTGCTCTTCCTCCATAACGTCGCTCTCTTTGTTGATATTCCATCAAAGTCTCCTCATATACTTCTGGGGAAAAATCCGGCCACAACACGGGAGAGTATACTAACTCACTGTAGGCAATTTGCCAAAGCAAAAAATTGGATAGCCTCGTTTCACCGCTGGTTCGAATCAGAAGGTCGGGATCCGGAATCCCTGCCAAACCAGTGCTCAAATGACTGGAAATGGCTTCCTCAGAAATGTCCTCCGGTTCCAGCACGCCGGCTTTTACTTCTTGCGCCAATGCCTTCACCCCTTGTAGGATTTCATTTCGGCTACCATAGTTTAAGGCAATATTAAAACACATTCCGGTATTATCACGGGTCACTGCCAGACTTTTTTCCAGTCTGCCCACTGCATCTCTCGGAAGTTTTGAATAATCCCCTAATATATGTATCCTCACATTGTTTGAATGAAGTTCTTTTAGTTCTTTATCCACGTAAGTTACAATTAATTTAAAAATACCGTTTACTTCTTCCGTGGAACGTTTCCAGTTTTCAGTAGAAAAAGCGTAAACGGTTAAGTGTTTGATGCCAAGGGAAGAAGATCGCTTAACGATTTCCTTCATTGCCTTCATTCCTGCATTATGCCCCACAGCCCTTGGCAGGTTCCTTTTTTTCGCCCATCTCCCGTTGCCATCCATAATGATGGCAACGTGGTTGGGGATTTTATTTTGATCCAACATAAGAAATTATACTTCCATGATTTCTTTTTCTTTGGTTGCAATAATGTCATCAATGGCCTTAATCGCATCATCTGTTAACTTCTGCACTCTATCCAGTTCACTTTTAACATCGTCCTCTGTCAGTTCGCCAGCCTTTTCTTCTTTTTTGATTTCATCATTGGTATGCCTTCTCACATTGCGGACAGCAACTTTTGCCTCTTCGCCCATACTTTTGACGGTCTTGGTTAGTTCCTTTCGTCGTTCTTCTGTTACTTGGGGAATGACTAACCGTATAGATTTTCCGTCATTGGATGGATTAATACCCAAATTGGCCCCATTTAGCGCCCGTTCAATGTCATGAATCCCTTTTGGGTCAAAAGGTGCAATCAAAAGGGTTCTTGGATCAGGAACCGATATGTTGGCAATTTGTTTCAACGGGGTTGGTGATCCATAATATTCCACCATGACCTTGTCCAGCAACGCTGCATTGGCCCTTCCGGCACGCACAGAATTCATTTCTTCTTTCAACGTAGACTTGGTCTTGCTAATTTTTTCTTCTAAATGACTAATAAGTTGATCGCTCATTTTCTTCCTCCTCTAACGAATAATGGTTCCGATTTTTTCTCCACATACAGCTTTGATTACATTTCCCTCTTGGGCAAGGGCAAAAACATGTATTCCAATGTTGTTATCCCTGCATAAGGAAGCGGCAGTAGAATCCATCACTTTGAGATTCTGTTCCAAGACCTGTTGATGAGTTAACTCATCGTATCGGGTCGCCTTGGGATTGGTTTCTGGATCATCTGAATAAACAGCATCAATTTTTTTGGCTAAAAGGATAATATCCGCATCAATTTCCGCTGCCCGTAAAGCGGCAGTAGTATCCGTGGAAAAAAAAGGATTACCGGTTCCGCCTCCAAAGATAACAACTTTTTTTGTTTCCAAGTGGTGAATTGCCTTGCGACGGATATACGGTTCAGCCACTTCTTTCATTTCGATTGCAGTCTGGACTCGGGTTGGAATCTCAATCGCTTCAAAAGCATCTTGAAGAGCCATGGCGTTAATGATAGTTGCAAGCATCCCCATGTAGTCTGCGGTGGCACGATCCATGCTTTTACTGGTTCTTCCTCGCCAAAAATTCCCTCCGCCCACAACGATGGCAACTTCCACCCCCATATCATGGATGGCTTTGACCTGCTGCGCAACAGCTTGTACCATTTCCTCTTTGATGCCAAAGCCATAATCTCCGGCCAAGGCTTCTCCGCTGATTTTAAGAATGACTCTTTTGTATTTGGGTTTCATACACCCTCCTCTCCTGTCAGCAGTGATATTCAAATCAATTATCTGAGTTATTATATCATAATAAAGTCTCTTCTATCAAATAAGTTCGTTGTATTTTTCTGTATTTTGGTATAGCAAAAGGGCACCAGCCTTTCGGCCTGTGCCCCACCAACCCAATTTATTTATCGTCATAGCCTTTGGATTTAATATATTCCACCACATCCCTTACCTGTCTCAAATTCCAGATTTCCCGATTTGGCACCTTGGTGTTAAAGTGCTTCTCAAAGGCACTGACCAGATTGATAATATCCAAAGAGTTGAGTCCCAAATCCGACACAAAATCCGTATCCATCGTCAAACCCTTTTTCCCGGTTACGTTATAGACAATTTTTTCAACAATTTCCAGCATGACTTGCCTCGCTCTCTTTTAAATCATTTCCCTCTTAATTTTTTTAGATGATGTTTTTACAAATTCTTTGTCTCTCAATGTTACCCCTTGTATTTGCTGGTATAGTGGCAATTTTGTGTTGATTTTTTCAATTTCACGATTAATTTCACTGAGAATTTCATAATTGGTCATTCCCATAGATAACTCCGGATCCGGGAAAATCATTACAGCCGGTTTCACATCATCCGCATAATTCCCAGAAGCCGCCCCGTATGCGACCACATCTTTTACCAACGGAATTTTAACCACCAGTTCTTCAATCTTTTCTGGTGAAATTTTCTTACCGTTTTTCAGCACAATTAAATTCTTCTTCCGGCCGGTGAAATATAGCAAATCATCTTTTCCCAGCCGACCCAAATCTCCAGTCTTATACCACCCATTTTCAAAAGACTCCTGATTGGCCTCATCATCTTTGTAATATCCCAACATAACATGAGGACCCCGTACCCAAATTTCATCTTCAACAATTTTCACCTGACAGTGAGGCAAAATAGTTCCTACTGACTCAATGACTACACTTTCAGTGTGGGGAGCTGCAATCATAGGAGAACATTCTGACGTTCCATACCCGGGTAATGCTTGAATTTCAAAAGCCTTTAGTATATGAGCAATTTCTAAATCCAAATGAGCACCACCACATACTACATACTTCATATTGGGAAATACGTGGCTTTTTAGGAGCATTAATTTAGGTTTTACCTTTTTCATGCCATAATGTTTGATAATTTTATTGGATTCCACCAATTTTTTTAGTTTTTCCACTTTTTCTCTGTCATTAATCCCCGCAAATAATATTTTGGTCATGGCTTCCGCAATTAGAGGCACTGCCAGCACTGTGGTTGCGCCCGATGCCATCATATCTCTTGCCAGATTGCGCAAATCACCGTTAATGGTCACTTCATAACCCATGGCCAATGAAGAAATCCCCGCAATGGTTAAACAAAATGTGTGATATAGGGGCAACGAAGAAAAAATCTTTGGGCCTACAGCACAAAGCGCATTGGCATCAGAACCATTGACCAATAAATTCTGTTGAGACAGCATAACAAGCTTCTGCTTGCTGGTTGTCCCAGAAGTACATGCAATTGCTGCCATTTGATCCTTTTGGATTTCGCCCGGGTTCTGGAATCGCATTGCAATTCCCTCGCGAATCAACGAATACATTGAAACGCCGCTCTTAAGATTCTCTTCCTCCCCCATCACAAATAATCCTTGAATTTTTTTGCTTTTTTCTAATTGTCGGCAAATGCCGGACAAATATTCCGAAGCAAATACATACTCTGCATCAGAACGCACAACCAGTTCTCGGATGGTCTCATCGGTCTGCTCAATATCCACAAGGACTGCAACCCCACCACCGGATACAATTGCATAAAATGCCACAATCCACTCGTAACTGTTCTCCCCTAATATGGCAACATGTTTTCCTAGAATTCCGGATGCCAGAATTTTGTTTCTTAACCCGATAATATCCCGAACAAATTCTGCGTAAGTTCTGCTTTCTTTATTCCCATCTGAATCAAACCATGAAATAGCAATATTCTCCCCATAGCTTTTAAATTCCTCAACCAACTGATTAAAGTCGTCGAAGTACTTCACCTTAAAAAAATCCGGTTTCATAATATTCCTCCTACTTAAAGTACTCCCCAATTTCTTCTTCCAAATATTCAGGATGCTTTTCCAACATTCTGATAAAACATTCTACAATATACGCATCAAACTGCAATCCCTTCCCCGCGTTTAATTCTTTTATTGCCTGTTCCACACTTAATTCACTTGCTCGATATCTTCGTTTTGAGGTCATGGCGTCAAAGGAGTCCACAACAGTGATAATCCGGGATTCTTCTGGAATTTCCTCCCCTTCTATTCCATCCGGATATCCTTTCCCATCAAAGCGCTCATGGTGATATTTGACAATCGGTGCAATTTCCATAAATGCCGAAAAAGTTGATAAAATCTCATACCCTTTTTCGGGATGCTTTTTCATCACTTCAAACTGCAAGTCAGAAAACTTGCTCTCCGAAAGTAGAATGTCATCCGGCACAGCAATTTTTCCAATGTCATGAAACAGTCCAGCCAATCGAATCCTTTCACAAAACGAATCCGGCTTTTCCATTTCTTGGGCTAAGTGATATCCGAAGAATGCAACTCTCTCTGAATGATCTTTCGTATTGGCATCTTTGGCATCCACCATTTTTCGGATTGCCATAGTCATTTCAATGTAGTTTTTTCGGATAGTACGAATTTGACGTATGGATTTCAAACTGGATTCAACCAAAATCTCCAGTTGGTCAAACTTGTCACTTTTTTCGTAATACCCATGGATATCCAAATCTCTGATGGTTCGAATCGGCGGGGCCATGCTTTTATGTCCGGTTAATAGAATAATAAAAATATCTTTGTTGAATTTTCGAACCTCTCGAACAACTGCATCTCCGAACATGGATGGCATAAAGAAATCCAAAAGCAAAATGTCATAATTTCCATTTCTTATTCGTTCAATGGCCAAATGTGGATCGTTTTCGGCATCCACCATGTATCCGGCATTTTGAAAGTAGGTTTGAATGGTTGCCGTCATAATGGGATCATCATCTAATGTTAGAATACTAAAGTCGCTATTTTCAGGGTTACGCATATTAATTCTCATCGGTGCCCTCCAACATGTTAAATTTCTGTATATTTACTAATTCAATGGGAATAGAGAATCCAAAGATTGCTCCCCCTTCCGGGTTGTCTTCGGCCCACATGCTCCCACCAAATTTTCCTCGAACCACAGCGTTAGAGATAAACAATCCAATCCCGGTCCCCTTCATTCCCTTGGTGGTAGTCATCTCGTTAAACAATTTTCGTTTTACATTGGGATTAATTCCGGCTCCTGTATCCTTTACATAAAGGGTTACATGGGTTTGAGTCTCCTCAATCCCTACAACGATTTTCCCTCCACCTTTCATGCTCATGGAATCAATGGCATTACTGAGAAGATTATTCAGTACTTGAATCAAGTTATTGATATCGCCAGTCAACGCATACTGAACGTTTGAATCATATTCCGATACAATCTCGCACCGATTGTATAATAATTCATGACGCATCAGCATGGTAGAACGTGTTATTAAATCATCCAAGGTAAACACAGCCTGTTCTGCAGCCCCAACACTGGCGGCCTGACCCTTGATAATAGAAATAATATCCGACATATATCCACAGGACTCTTTAATTTTTGAGAGCCAGTCAAACATCTCAGTGCAAATCTGGTGATAATCCTCCACCGTAACATTGGCATCCTCCACGGATTCTTCCACTTCCCGAACTAGGGTATCAATGGCTGTAGAGCATCCCGCAATGCTCATAATGGGGGTTTTTAGGTTATGTGCCAATCCACCTACCATTTGCCCAATAGATGCCAGCCGTTCCTGCTCCATCATTCTGGATTGGTTTTCCTGGAGTTGTTGCATACTCTTTTTGACAGGTGTAAAGTCTTTAAATATAATGACGTAACCCAACAAATTATCTTTGCTAATCAGAGGATTTACTTCTACAAAGTAATATTGTTTTTGGTTCTCATTTTCTTTTTCAACAATAATATCCTGCTCAAAAGTAATCACTGTTTTTGAATCACTACTTGACTGTACCGCATTGATGAGATTATACAACAATGCCACGTTTTTGTCACTCATTTCACTAATATACCCATCAAGGTTAATACGCTCTTTAATTCCGTATACCTCCTTCAGGTTGGTCTTAAAAGGCTCATTTTCGCTGAGCAAAACCCCATCTATGTTGATAACAAAATAGCTGTCGGAAATGTTGTCCAAAATCATTTGAGTGGCCACCGGCTGTAGATTGATAATCTTGTATTTGCTGATAGCAAAGAATGTACACACCCCTGATATTGCAAATGACAGGGGTGTCGCATATATGGGGAATGTCACCAGCCCGGTGGTTGCCAGAATGCTCACCACCAGCGGCGCAGAATTTCCTACAATTAACAACAGGCACTGACTTCTAAAAATATTGTCCTTATGCCTGATATAGAACAAAATCAGCATCATGGTAGCATATATAATACAAATGTAACTAAAAATTCCGTGGAATATCAAATTGGGTCCAAAAATAATTTGGTCGCGAAAAATCGAAAACACCTTGTAATGAAGATGGTGCAGGGGGTTCGTCCACACCAAAATATTTGTTAACAAAGGAAGCGTGAACAGCACCAACCAATATTTTGGAATTTCATTGACTCCTCTCACAAAAGCGATGGCAGTAAATAATACAAAGACAGGTAAAGTTGTTGCTCCTAAATACGAAAAGGAATCCCAGAAATATTGCATGAACGCATCGTGTATATCGGTAAAATAAAGGCCCATCATGGCCATGCACCAAAATGCCATGGCAAAGCAAATACCTATGTATAATTTCTGCAGCAAGACCAGCTTACGTCTAGACTCCAAAACACTCCATACAATAAAGCCAATACAGGAAATAAATATCATTAAAAATACAACAAACCATGCAAATGGAATAATAGCCATAAATTTAATCCTTTCATTCTATTTTACTGAAAAAAGGCTGCCAGCAGTGTTTTCGCCGGAAATTGATTCCAAGTAATCCCTTTGGCAATCAGTTCATTGTGGGTAATCAAAGAAGAAACTTCTATTTTTTGATTTGCAGCCTGTGCGCCATTGTAGTAATCCAATAGAGGCGTCGCCTCCGGCCCTGGATTTTGAAGAGCAAAAGCCTTTAGTACTTTTTCGTAGTCCCCATCCGGAACCACCTGAATGGATGGGTTGAGGCCGACAATCTCTTCCACAGAGGTTAAATGGGGTGCCGTCACATGCAAGGTTGTTAGGGCAGAATGACTCAAAGCAATGATTGCTTTTGCACACTCATCCACAGGGGTTAATTCCAACATGGATGTGGCCATAGATTGGGGAATTGCCCCAGCCATTTGTATCCCATGTAAAAAAGCATAAAATGCATTACTCTTTGGATTTCTTTGAAAAACCCCGTCTTTGCCTCGTCCGACCAATCTGCCAATCCGATAGACGTGTGCATCCAGTCCATGAGATATGCCTTGATAGACAGCAGCTTCTGCTAAAAACTTGGAGTTCACATATACATTTTGCTCCCTATTTTGTCCAATGTCAAAGTCCATTTCAAAATACATTGCTTTTACCATTGGTTGGGCCTTGATATATTGAGCAGACACCGAAGTGGTAGAAACATGATGCAGAGCCGCATCAGCATCTAATGCAAAGGAAACGATACGTTCCGTCCCATGAAAATTTGTTTCCAAGGACATGGATGCATCTCCATAATGCCGAACATCTGCGGCCGCGTGATACACTTGATCTATTTTTTTTACCAACCCATCATAGTCGGTTTTTTTCATACCTAAATTCTTTTTACATAAGTCTCCGGTGACACACGAAATTCTATTTTCCACAGAAGCATACCAGTTTTCACCAAAGTATTCTGTGAGCACTTCCTTCAGACTCTGTTCCTTCCCTGATCGAATGAGACAATAAAGATGGGTTTCCTGCTTTTCCAACAACTCTTTGGCCAAATGGGCACCCAAATATCCGGTTCCACCGGTTAGAAGAATTTGGCCGGTATTTTTGGTAGACCGCTTAGAAACCGTAGGTACATATCTTGGATAAGACACCACCTCTTCAGGTTCCGCTTCCGTGACATACTGTTTCATTTCCTCCCCGGTTTCCTGGGAAGACTTTTCAGGTTGCACCACTTTATATTTTTGTTCCAACAGTTGAGCCTGGCCTTCCGCCGTTGGATTCCCGTAAAAATCCGCCATGGTTAATGAAAGCCCCAGATTATAATATTCTCCTAAAATTCCCAGGGCGCCTAAAGAGGTGCCTCCTTGTTCAAAATAAGAGACATCCTTCCGTAACGGTCTTCTAACCAAAGATTTTTCCCATATTCTCAGGAGCTGCTCCGGTGTAGGTAGGGTCAACGAGTCTTGTCCTTCCCAAAGAATTTGAGACATCCCCTCTGTGATAGGAGAGCCTTCAGAAGGTTCCAAGGTCATTTCCAGTTGATTGCCGGGATTCTTAACCATCTGCTCTAACTTTTTCATGTCCGTCTTTCCACTGGGATTGTGTGGGATTTCAGGCAAAACATATATTTCTGACGGAATCATATATGCTGGGATTTCTTTCGCCAATTTTTCTTTCAGGCTTATGCGATCTAACGTCTCAGGGCTTGCAAACCCGAAAATGGTCATGGATCCGTCCTGATTTTTGATAGGGCAAATCGCAGCATGAACCGCACCGGCTCTTGTCATGGCATCCATAATTTCCTGAGGTTCAATACGCACCCCATTCACCTTAATTTGTGAATCTACTCGACCTAGGCACTCAATGGTACCATTCAGTTTTAGCCGACCAATATCTCCGCTACGATAAATCTTTTCACCGGTAATAAGCGGATCTTTCACAAACATTTTATCTGTTAATTCCTCACATCCAATGTAACCATCCGATAAACAAATGCCCCCAATACAAATTTCTCCCCGAACAGTTGGCGGTAGGAAGTTCAGGTTCTCATCCATAATGTACACGCGGCAGTTATTCAAAGGCCGGCCAATGGTTACAGGCTCATCTGGAAACAATTCAATCTGCGTAACATACACTGCAGTTTCTGTAGGCCCATACATATTAAATAATTGAGCGTTGGTGAAACGCTTAAAAGATTGAACCAAGGATGAGGGCAAATTTTCTCCCGCAACAATGACACGGTCTACCATGGCAAGAGATTCTTGGAATTTTTTGTTTTCCATGCAAAGGCGCAATCTGGAAGGTGTGTATTGCATAATGCGCACATCATTTGTTTCAATGAGTTCTGCCAGTTTATATGGCAGCATCATGGCCTCTTCATCCGCCAAGACAACACAAAATCCCTGGGCCAATGCCAGCAAACTCTCCGTAATGAAAATGTCAAAGGTAATATTTGAAGCGCAAAGCACTGGACCGGTATTCATTACCATTATCTCTTTTATGCATTCCAATAAATTGGATACTGATCGATGGGGAACCTTAACACCTTTTGGCATGCCTGTTGATCCCGAAGTGTAAAGCACATAAATTGTATCTTCCATCTTGTTTACATAGGTATTTTTTAATGGCTCAGACGGCGTTTTGATATCAAGGGACAATCGGTCCAGATGCGAAACCGCATGAGCAGTGTGTTCATCGCAAAGAATCAACTTCACTTCGGCCTGATCCAGCATATACAAAATTCTTTTTTCCGGTTGGGTATCCAAAAACGGTACATATGCAGCACCCGTGAATAAAACACCCAGCAATCCTGCCAATAAATCCGTATCCCTCTGTAAGACCACTCCAACTTTTTCCCCCGGCACAACCCCATTGGACACCAAAAGACCTGCAACCTCCAATGCCCTTGCATAAAGCTGTCCAAAGCTTTGGATGTCATGGCCACAAATTACAGCGGCCTCTTCCGGAAATAGACTGCACTGCTGCGCAATCACTTCATCTAAAGGCATTTCCAAGTATGGTGCCACCCGCTTGGCAGGACGTTCAATATATTTAACCCAATCCTGAGGAGAAATAGCTGGCAATTCTTCCACAGTGGTGATGTCTTCCGCCAATACCTGGCGAACAATGGCTTCGTAGCTACGAGCATAGAGTTGAATGGTCTCTTCCTCAAAAAGTTCTGTTGCATACTCAAAGAAAAGGTCAACCCCCTCCTGCCCATCTGCGATTTCCAAACTCAAGTCCATTTTGCTGGTTCCAGTGGGAATATGTCGATAAGTCGCCTTCATTCCGGCAAAAGCAAACCCGGTGGCATCAATCGGCCGCATTGTAAATAATGCTCGGAATAAGGGATTCCCTGACAGTGTTCTGGGAATTCTTGCCACTTCCACAATATCTTCCAAATGGATTGCGGTGTGATCCAAAAGTTCAAGCACTTTCACTCGCAATGCGGAAAAATATTCTTCCAAGGGTCCTATGGGCAACAACCTAAGTGGCAAAGTTTCCAGGAAAGGGCCACAAATTTCCTGTAATTCCGGTGTGGTTCGATTGGAAATCGGCGATCCGACAATGATATCCTTTTGCCCTGCATACTTTGAAAGAAGAATGCCATAAATGCCGGCAAAAAACATATATCGAGTTAATTGATTCTTGTTGCAAAAGTCAGTCACTTGCCTTGATATATCCTGTGACAGTTTATAAGAGACAATTCTCCCTTGGAAACCAAAGGTATCCGGTCTTGGGTAATCTCCCGGCAAGTCCAAAGAATGGGGCAAAAATTCAAATTCCTTTTCCCAATATTCTTTTACTTTCTCATTGGCCTCTTGGTCTTTGATTTTCCACAAGTAATCAGTATAGGTGAAACGCACCCCGCTATTTTTGCCACTGTACAATGCGGAAAGTCGTTTGAACAATATGGGGGTGCTCAATCCATCACTAATAATATGATGCATATCTACTAACAAAACCGTTGTATCCCCTGTCGCCCATACTCCCATTCGGATCAAAGGTCCTTGATCCAGAGAAAATGGTCGCAGAAAATTACTGCATGCATTTTCAATGGAATTTGCTTTAAGCGCTTCCACTTTTAAGTCAGGGTATTTCCCTGGGATTTGCCATAATACACCCTCTTCAAAAACAAAACTCATTGAAAAGATTTCATCCGTTGCCACCAACGTGTTAAATGCAGCGTTCAAACGCGAAAGGTCAATTTCTCCCTCCAAAACAAACGCACCCGGCATATTATAGGCCAACCCGGTTGGATCCATTTGTGCTTGAACATAAATCCCTTGTTGGATAGAGGACAATGGGTATTTTTCTTGCTTGGGTGCCTTTCCCAAATATGGCTTGATTGACTTAAGTGAAACAGTGGTGCCATCAATTTGCTCACCAATAAGTGCGACAGTTCTGCACGCATATAAATCGGAAATTTTTATGCGTTTTCCCAGTCGTTCTTCAATCAGTCCAATGGTTTCCATGGCATTCAAGGAGTTGCCCCCTGACAAAAAATAGTCACTATCCACTTGAATCTGATTATTTTGTAAAACTTGGCAAAAAATATCTAACAGTATCCGCTGAGTATCATTTTCTACTTCATGGCCTGAAACAGAGAATTCGGGAAACAGCAATTGCTTATCGTCAATTTTTCCATTGGGTGTTAAAGGCATTTCTTCCAGACGTATAATCCTGGATGGCAACATATAATAGGGAAGTTGCTCCCCCATATATCGGAGGATATCCGATTCCTTATACGCTTCTTGGGAAGTGTAATAGGCAAGCACCACCGATTGTTGGTTACTTTCAAATACTTTTGCTACAGCATCGTCCACACCGTTATATCCTGCCAAACAGGAAGAAATGTCCTCCAATTCAATCCTCAAGCCTCTTATTTTTACCTGTTTATCTGTTCGGCCGGCCAGGACAATTTCTCCCTGAGAAGACCAACACGCGATGTCCCCGGTTTGATACAATATATCATCGGATTCGTAGGGATTTTTTACAAATTTTTGGGCTGTCAATTCCTTGTTGTTACGATATCCCTTCCCTACACAAAGTCCTCCCACATATAAATCTCCGAAGACCCCTGCCGGTAATGGCTGCATCCATTTGTCCAACACATACAATCGGCAATTTTCCATGGGTTTTCCGGCAGTAATCTTTGATTTGTCATTGACTTGGGCAATGCTGACGGCAACACAAGTTTCCGATGGCCCATATTGATTATAGATTTGTGCAGATGTATGAAGTTGCAACTTATGAATTAAATCTTCCGAAATACTCTCGCCACCGCAGATGATCCTTTCTAATCGAGCAGATGCTTTTTGAAAATCCTTATCCGCCATATAGGCGCCTAAGCGTGAAGGCGTAATCGCCAAAAACCCAACAGCGAATCCTAGTATTAAATTGGAAATGGCTTTGGGATTTTCCAATTGGTTTTTTTCAGGGATAACGATGGTTTTGCCAAGCAACATGGGCACAATACTCTCCAACATGAAAGCGTCAAATTCAATGCTACAAATTGAAAGGACTGCATCCTTGGAATAAAGATACTTCATGGCATGAACCAAGTTAAGTAGGTTCACACAAGTAATTTCAACGCCTTTGGGTTTTCCGGTGCTTCCGGATGTATATACCACATATGCCAAATCATTTCGCGTAGGAGAAGCAATGGCTGCCGTGTAAGCTCCAGGTTCTTCTATATTTATTACCGGAACACCAAACTCCAGTGCAAAACAATACTTTGCACCGTAAGTGATAATCTTCTTTGCGCCACTGTCATCTATGATTTCGCTGATTCTTGCTGCAGGCAAGTCCGGTGAAATTAACACCCAAGCGCAGCCTGCCTGTAATATGGCAATTAAGGATGAAAACAAGGGAATCCCCTTGGGCAACAGAATAGCAATCAACTCCCCTGGTTTGTCAAGGGAAGCGGCAATTTCTCCTGCACGAAAACGTAGGGAAGAATAACTGATTCTTTGACCATTTTCTATGAGGGCAACTCGGTTTGGATAACGGGCTTCCACCGCAGCAAAATGATCATACAATCTATGATAATGCAGTGGTTTGCTGCTTCTATTAAAGGCATACAATACCGTTTCTTTCATTTCATCATTCAATGGAAGCAAGGTATTGGTTGATCGCTGTGGGTTATCCAATGCAGCACGAAGAATATGACAAAGATGGGTATGCACTTCTTCAATTTCCCCATCTGTAAAAATCTGAGTGAGGTAGTCATAACTGATGGCGTACTTCCTATTTTCTTCCAGATTGGTCATATGTATGCATAGATGCTCCTTTTGATAGCCACAATAGTACCAATTTCCGGAAAAACTTACAGAGGACTCCCCGCTTTCAAGCATTGTACCGTCTTGGTAGGACAGCATAATATGAAACAGTTCTTCTGATCTGCTCTGGAGCTTGCTCATCTCCCCAAAGGGATAACGTTGATGGCGAAGGGTATCCAACCAGTGTTCCCCAAATTGCTTAAAACTTTCATCAAAGGATAGATTCTCGTCCACAGAAAAGACGAGAGGCAATGTGCTAACAAACATACCGCTGGTTTGTTTAAAGGCAAAGTTCATTCGATTAAATACAGGAACACCCACCGTAAGGGTTTTCTCCCCCGTTACCCGTGCCATATAGGTAGCCAAGGCAACATAGAACACAGAAAAAGGTGCAATTCGATTTTCCAAGCAAAATGAATAAATAGAATGATTCAAAGTTTGGGGAAGTTGGAAGGTTTTTCTCCTGCCCACGGGACTAATCCCATTTCCTCTAAATGTTTTTACCGAAGTTGGTGGTCCCGCCATTTCAATTTGACTTGCCCAAAATTCCTTATCTTCGGCATAATCCACTGAATCAAAGTATTCTTTTTCAGCTTCTAGATGATTTAAGTAAGGCGGAGCCTCTTCCAGGCTAGGTTGCTTTCCCGCCACAAGTTCTAAATAGGTTTGACCTACTCGATTGCAAAACATCAATTGAGTCCAACCATCAGAAATAATGTGATGCATTCGGACCAGAATTCCCGCTGAGTTATTGTCTATTCTATATACAACACAACGATATAATGGTTCATCATATAAGGGCATGGCGTCTTGGCTCATGGTTGTCGCCCAATGGGCAATCCCCTCCTCATCCGTCATGGAAAAGTCTAAGAAACTAAAAGTTTCCTTTTCATAGGGAACAATATATTGTTTGGGGACACCATCTTCCAAGTGAATCCTAGTACGCAAAGATACATCTCTCTCCAAAACGATATTTATCGCCTCTTGGATTAAACTGTAATGAACCCGATGATTGATCCTGATTTCTGTTGTAATGACGTTTATGGGGGTACCCAAAAACAAGCACTCCAAATTCCATATATTGGTTTGGTTTGCCGAGAGCGGATAATAAATAAATGAATTCCCCGATTTTTCCAATGTCCCGTATACTCCTTTTGCTACCTTTGATGTAGCAATGTCTGCACAATAAATACAGTCGATAAAATTATAGAATATCCAGACCCGTTTGTCAATTTAGCCAAGGGGCACTCTCCTTGATTTTTGAATATATTTTTATCTTTTGAATAAAAAAAGACCATTGGGCTTATCCCTAATGGTCTTCTCTCTTATTATTCTAGCTGTATCTTATTGTTGACTAATTTGTTTGGCAACCTCCGCTGCAAAGTCCTCTTCCTTTTTTTCAATGCCTTCACCCACTTCATAGCGAACGAAAGAAGCAACTTTCATGGGTTTACCCATGGCTTTTCCAGCCTCGGCAACATACTGACAAACAGTAATATCACCGTTCTTAACAAATTTTTGTTCAATCAGGCAAACTTCTTTTATTTCTTTTTTCAGTTTCCCTTCAACGATACGATCAACCATGTCAGCTTTCTTTCCCTCGTTAAGGACCAGCTGGGTCATAATTTCTTTTTCTTTTGCCAAGTACTCAGGATCCACTTCACTCTCATCAACAAATCTGGGACTCATGGAAGCAACTTGCATGGCAACATCCTTACCTACAACCTGAACTTCATCAACGGTCGCATCGGTTTCCAAGCCTACGATAACACCAATCTTACCATTTCCATGAATATAGCCGGAGTAAACAACCCCTGGTTGGTTATACTTTTCAAATCTTCTAATGTTTAAATTTTCACCAATTTTAGCTATTTTTACATTCAATGCATCTTTCACAGTGCCTTCGCCATCATAGGGGGAAGCAAGAAAAGCCTCCAGATCATCTGATGTGGTTTCCAATGCCAGCTCAGCCAATTTTTGGACAAAATCAACAAACTCCTGATTTTTGGCCACGAAGTCTGTTTCAGAATTCACTTCCACGATGGCAGCGGCAGAACCGTCTTTTTTGTATGCAGCACGCACCAATCCTTCCGTAGCAATTCTTCCGGCTTTCTTGGCGGCTTTGGCCAGTCCTTTTTCCCTTAACAGTTCAATGGCTTTTTCAATATTTCCTTCCATCTCTACCAAGGCGTTTTTGCAATCCAACATGCCTGCTCCTGTTAATTCTCGCAGGTCTTTTACCATTTGTGCTGTAACAGCCATTTATTTTTCCTCGCTTTCTTCAGGAGCTTCTTCTACTGTTTCAGTTGCAATCGTCACTTCTTCAGCCCCTTCTTCAACCGTTTCTTCAACAACGGTTTCTGTTTCTCCTGTGTCAAAGCTTTCGCCTTGATTTGCCTCAATGATGGCATCTGCCATGCAACCTGCAATTAACTTAACCGCACGAATGGCATCATCATTGGCTGGAATGATGAAATCAACATCATCCGGGTCACAGTTGGTGTCCACAATGCCAATAACAGGAATCCCTAGAATTCTTGCTTCCTTCACGGCGTTTGCTTCTTTTTTTGGATCCACAATAAAGATTGCTGCGGGCATCCCCTTCATATGTTTAATCCCACCATAGAATCTTTCCAGCTTTTCGGCTTCATTCTTTAAGGTAAGGACTTCTTTTTTAGATAACTTATCGAAAGTGCCATCTTCCTGCATTCTTTCTATATCGAATAATCTTTTTATTCTTGATGAAATGGTTTTGTTGTTGGTTAACGTTCCACCCTTCCAACTTTGGTTCACATAGAACATTCCACAACGAAGTGCTTCATCCTGAATAGCTGCCTGGGCCTGTTTTTTGGTTCCAACAAACAAAACAGGTTTGCCTGTTTCGCCAATGCTTCTCATGAAATCATAGGCCGTATCAATTTTTTTCACTGTCTTTTGAAGATCAATAATATAAATCCCATTTCTCTCAGTGAAAATGTATGGCGCCATTTTAGGGTTCCATCTTCTTGTTTGGTGTCCAAAATGCACACCGGCTTCGAGTAGTTGTTTCATCGAAATAACTGACATGTTTTTTCCTCCTGGTTTTACCTCCATCCAAGCATATCCCTAAAGAAAACCATCATATATGGCACCCTTCTTCAAGTAGCTGAATGTGTGAATTTGCATCGCCCCTATGGCGATACCGCTAATTAGTATACTATAAACAGTGTCAAAATGCAAGAAAAAACGCACCCACTTTTGGGTGCATTTTTTGTTTTTTTCTATTCTTCTCTTTTGTAAGTAATGTATCCTTCGGCGATTTCCCTGGCCGCAACAGACACCGGTCGCTCCGTATCCGCATCCTCTAATAGCGATGGTTTGCCGTCAACAATATCTCTAGCCCTTTTGGCCGCCAAAATAACCAATGTATATCGGCTATCCGCCTTTTTTCTTATTTCATTTACTGATGGATAAAGCATTTATTCTTCCTCCTTGTATTCTCGAATTAATTCATAAATATCTTCTTCAACTCTTGAGTGTTCCGCAATGATAATGGCCTTCACCCGATTGACGGCTTCATCCAAATCTCCATTGACCACACAATAGTCGTATTTGTCAATATAAGCAATTTCTTTGAGGGCCTCTCCCAAACGAAGTTCAATGTCCCCTTCAGATTCTGATCCCCGACCGGTAATGCGCTTGCGCAACTCAGTCATGGATGGGGGAAGGATGAAAATCAGAACACCTTTGGGATATGCTTTTCGAATATTCATGGCTCCTTGTATATCAATTTCCAAAACCACGTCTTTTCCGTCTTTGAGAATCTCCATGACTTGCTCTTTTGGCGTCCCATAGTATTCACCATACACTTTGGCATATTCTAAAAATCCGGCGGAGGATATGGTCTGTTCAAATTCTTCATGGGTGACAAAATAGTAATTCTTTCCGTGAATTTCTCCGGGTCTGGGGGCACGGGTGGTCATGGAAACAGAGTACACCAAATCCTGCACTTCTGCGATGATTCTCTTACTGATGCTTCCCTTTCCTGCACCGGAAGGTCCGGATACAACCAACAAACGTCCCTTTTCCATTCTGCCTCCTTATACTATGTAGTGCGAATATGTATTATACCATCAGAACAGGTGCGAGGCAAGGGGCAATCATTCAATGTTCTGTATCTGCTCTCGAATTTTTTCGATTTCACTTTTAATCTCCAGCATCACGTTGGTAATTTCCATATCGTTGGATTTTGAGCCAATTGTATTGGCCTCCCGATTCATTTCCTGCACCAAAAAATCTAATTTCTTTCCATCCGCTTTATCGCTTTTGCTGATAATGTTCTCCAATTGAATCATATGGCTATCCAAACGCACCAATTCCTCAGTGATATTAGATTTATCGGCAAATATGGCCGCTTCCAAAAGAATTCTATCTTCAGGTACCGCAATGTCCTTTCCCACCAGTTCAGCAATCCGATCTCGCAGTTTGTCTGCATAGACTTTGCTAACCAATGGTGCACGTACCTCAATCTGTTTTAGGTGGCTTCGAATGAGTTTCCCTCGCTCCACCAAATCTTCTGCCAACTTGCTTCCCTCCGTACTCCGCATCGCGTCAAAAGCAGAAAGCGCCGTTCGAAGGGCTTTTTCAATGGATTTCCCCATGTCCTCTTCATCCTCAATATCCGGAATGGCCCGCATAACGTCAGGCAAAGCTGATAACAGGCGTAAATCAATGTCTCCCTCCAAAGAAAATTCATTTTTGAGGGCGGTCAAATTATCCACATACTGCTTGGCCACCATGGTGTTAAGCTTCACGTTAATGTCATCCTCTGTAATCGTCTCAACCATAATTGAAACTTCCATTTTCCCTCTGCTTACAATTTCTTTCACAATCCGTTTAATTTTGTCTTCTGCAAAAGAGTACCTTCGAGGCATCTTCACATTAATGTCACTATATCGATGATTCACCGAACGAATCTCCACGGTGATGTGCCGTTTGCCATCGGAGTATTCTCCTTTGCCAAATCCCGTCATACTTTTTATCATACAATTTTCTCCTATCTTTTTGAATTTATGATAATATGAATATTATAGCATAGCATTCAGGTGAAAGGAAAGTGGATATGGCTTTTGACGGCATTGTCACTGCAGCAGTGGCTAGAGAATTAGATCTTGCGTGCCACATGGGGAAAATCGAAAAAATTTACCAGCCAGATAAAGATGAGCTGGTTTTTCACATCCACACTCCCAGTGGCAACTTGAAATTATATATTTCATGTAATCCCAACCATCCGGGCGCTTACCTTATTCCCAATAGCCCGGTGAATCCCTCTGATCCCGGGAGTTTTTGCATGCTTCTGCGAAAACATTTGGTTAACAGCAGAATTTCTTCTATTCTTCAGAAAGACTCAGAACGTATTATAGAAATCCTTATGGAAACCCGAGATGAAATGAATTTTCGGGCCAACAAGAAACTTATTATTGAAATCATGGGAAAACACAGCAATGTAACCTTGGTTGACATAGATCGTGATCGGATTATTGATACCATCAAGCGAGTTCCCTTGGATGTCAGCCGAGAACGTCAACTCTTGCCAGGGCTACAATATGAGTACCCACCCACCCAAAACAAAACATCCTTCCGAGAAATAACCCCGGGGCTAATGGCACAAATATCCGACAATCCAGACCCAAGAGGTTGTCTTTTAGCTACGATTCAAGGAGTTTCTCCACAAATCGCTGAAGAGATAGCCGCCCTTCCCAACAGTGAGGCCAGAACATTATGGTTACACCGAACGGTAGCAGATATTGATCAGGGGCACTTGTCTCCTCAGGTTTTTTTGGATTCAGAGGGAGCACCTTTAGACTTTCATGTGCTTCCAATTTTCCGATATGCCGGCCATCAGATAAAATATTTTTCCGCAGTCAGTGAGGCGATTGATTATTATTACACCAATCGTGCATCCACAGATCGTCTTCGCCAAAAGGCAACAGGCCTTCAAAAAACAGTAGCCTCTGCCATTAAAAAAAATCTTTTGAAGCAAAAAAGGATTGGGGAGGATTTGCTTCAGGCGGAAGAGGCGGATCGATTTCGTTTATATGGGGAATTGCTTACGGCCAACCTCCATGAAATTTCTGCCGGCGTTACCTCTGTAAGTCTTCTCAACTACTATGATGGCACCACCATTAATATTTCTATGGATAAACGCCTTACGCCTTCCCAAAACGCCCAGACATATTACAAAAAATACAACAAATCCAAACGTGCAATATTGGAAAAAACCAAAATGCTTGCAGAAACTCAAACAGAAAATGAATATTTGGATACGGTTATGGCATTTTTGGACATTACCCGAGATCCGGCTGTATTGGATGCCATAAGAGATGAGTTAACGGAAACAGGATACCTACGAAACAAGCAGACAATTTCGGTTAAGAAAAAAGGAAGGGTGATTCCCTTCCGATATACCACCACTGATGGCTTTGTCGTTTTGGTTGGGCGAAACAACAAGGAAAATGACGAAATCACCTTTCGCCAGTCCCAACGAAATGATTTATGGTTTCATACCAAAGATTACCATGGTGCCCATGCAGTCATGCAGCTTGAGGGCAAAGAAGCAACAACTGTTGCCATTGTTGAGGCAGCCTCCATTGCGGCGTTCCACAGCAAGGGCCGAGGTGGTGATAAAATCCCGGTAGACTATACCCGCATCCGATATGTAAAAAAACCTCAAGGGGCAAAGCCGGGGAAATGCATCTATACCAATCAAACCACCGTTTTGGTCACCCCTTCAATTCCTCAACCCACCCAATCATCCTCAAAATAACCTCTTCCCCGGAGGCGGATTGATTCCCGTTGTGGATTTCATGGAAGAAGCCTTCCCAAGGAATAAACGTGCAATTTTCAGGGGTTCTTTCGTAAAGTTCCTTGCTCCCCTTAAAATCACAAATTTGGTCTGCGGTGCCATGCATTAACAGCCATGGTTTTCCCAATGAACCTCCGTTGTCCTTCCATGTCCCCTTCACCAACGCCTCCCCAATGTTCATTCCATCCAATGCTGTTTCCATGGAGATTTTGTTATGTACCAAAGGATTTGTCTGATATGGTTTGACAGAATCAGGGTTCCCTAAGAGTTTTTCGTCAATGGCCGATTTAATTGTGAGGGAAGGCAATCCCTTTGCTAATACGCCAACTATCTTCCTTAGGCCGGGAGATGGTGGGTTTTTTAGAATTAACCAAGGTGCGGAGATAATAAATGCCACCGGCACATGATTGTATTTCCCTCTGCTTTTGTAATCAAGGGCGATGTTTCCACCTAAACTATGGCCATAAAGGATTAAAGGCACTCCCGGATATTGTTTTTGGGCGGTTTCAATTAATAAATCAATATCCTCCAGCACCAATTTTCGAGGTGCGCAGTGACCTCTCCCACCGCCAGAAAGGCCATGCCCCCGTAAGTCCATAGATACAGATGCAATATTTGCCTCACCTAAATAGCCATTCATCCGATCATATCTTCCAGCCAATTCTCCCAAACCATGGATAATACAAATGACATAATTGGGATTTTCTCTGTCCCAAGAATATCCAATGATTGGAACACCACTTTCTTTCCCCTTCAATTCAAAATTTTTGTACATCTTTCACCCAGCCTTTCATATCAACTCCCATAAGGAATGTGCAAAAAACAATATTTGGAAAATACATCTGCCGTTTCTCCTGCAAATACAAACATGTTTTGCCAAGCAAATGCATTTTATGGCACCCATTGAACAGTTGTGTTCAAAATACAAAAAAACGATTGTAATAAATTACCAATTGATTATACTTCTCTTAAGCCCCCCAAGGCGAAAAAACTGTAACCTGCAAAAGGAGGCACGAAATGACGCACAGATGCACCATTTGTAATCACCATTACCAAACCATACCCTATAAAGGAGGTTATATCTGTGAAGATTGTCTGAATACCATTAAAGCATTTGGTATTTCCGACTCTCAATTCGATGCCTAGATAATTAATTGCAAAAGCAGGCTAATCCTTTCACTCCAAACAGAATTTCCCAACACTCATACAACCCGTCAGGTTTCAGTTTTTTGGGGGTCGCGTAAGCGGCCCTATTTTTTTTGTTTTGCAGGTTTGCGTCGGTTTTCACCGGCTATACGCCGTTTTGTCTTAGGTTTCATTACTGAATACCCAAAACGGCCCAGTGGTTCTGAAGCCAACCCGTAGTAAAACCCATGATTGTAGCAAATTAAACCCATCTTTCCAAAGTCCAATTTACCTTTTTCATCTAAGAATTTCTCCTCCACATGAACGCCCACAATTTCTGCAACAAACATATCATGAGATGGATAGGTTCGGACTTCTTTCACCACACATTCCATGTTCACCGGTGCTTCCAAAATCATTGGGCAACTAACATAATCTGCCGGCACGGCTGTAAGATGCTGCTGCTGAAATTTATCTACATCTCGTCCACTTTTTACCCCACAATAATCCATGGCGTATGTCATGTTTTCTGAAGGCAAATTAATGACAAATTCACCTTCTTTTTGGATCAGTTGATGAGAATAACGTGACTTTCTAACGGATACATATGTCATGGGTGGCTCAGAATTTACAATACCTGTCCAAGCAATAGTAATAATGTTTTGTTGCTCCTTCATGTTTCCACAGGATACCATCACCGTTGGCAACGGATTTAGCATGGTTCCCGGGTTAAATTTCTTTTTCATTGATGCACCTAATTCCTTTGCACGCCCACCCAATGTAGGCTTTTAATCTTTTCGAAGTTTTGTGAGGACCGTTTGAAATTCCTTGGGCAAAGGGCTTTCAAACTCCATATATTGGCCCGATCTTGGATGAACAAACCCAAGAAGATACGCGTGGAGCAATTGACCATCAATGCCAAATTTATTTTGCTTAGGTCCATACACATAATCCCCAAGTAATGGATGCCCTTTGTATGCCATATGAACTCGAATTTGATGTGTGCGGCCGGTTTCCAATTGGGCTTCTATAAAGGTATACTTTCCAAAACGCTCTAGTACCCGATAGTTGGTAATGGCCTCTTTAGCATTTAAATCAGTGACTTTCTGACGCAACCTGTTAGCAGGATCCCTTCCAATGGGGGCATCGATACGACCTTTATCTTCCAAAAAATTGTTATATACAATTGCCACATAACCCCTCACAATGGAATGCGCTGCCAATTGTCCTGCCAAAGATTGATGGGCCAAATCATTTTTGGCAACCATCAAAAGCCCGGTAGTGTCTTTATCAATTCTATGAACAATTCCCGGGCGAATTACACCATTTATGGTTGATAATTGTCCTTTGCAATGGAATAAAATGCCGTTCACCAAAGTCCCCTTTAAGTTCCCAGGTGCCGGATGTACTACCATGCCTTTCGGCTTATCCACAACCAACAAATCATCATCTTCATATATAATATTCAATGACAAGTCTTCCGGCAGCACATTTAAGGTTTCAGGCTGAGGAATGTTCACTATCAGTTGATCTTGAGTTTTGACCAAATATTTTTTGGAGAAACAAGGGATATCGTTTATGGATACCATTCCCATCTCAATTAATTTTTGAATATAGGATCTGGAAATTTCCGGCAAAGAAAAAGAAAGGGCCTTATCTAATCGGACCCCATCACTTTCGTCATCCAATACAATGGTCATAATATTAGGATTTTTCATGATGCTTCCCATCCATGAATAGTAGATATATGAACAGCAAACCGCAACCGATGCAAATGCACATATCGGCAACGTTAAAAACAGGAATAATTTTGATATCCAAATAGTCCACTACATATCCCTTGGAAATTCTGTCAATTAAGTTTCCCAGGCCGCCGCCAATCACCATTGAAAATGAAAGCATCAAGAGCTTATTGCTTGTTTTACTTTTTACACCAATATATATGAGCCCAAGGGTCATGACGATTCCGGGGAAAAAAATCAATAGTAACGGCATATCGCTAAACAAATTATATGCCGCACCTGAATTGCGGATATGAGTAACTGTAATGAGTCCACCAAAAATGGGGATTTTTTCATACATGACAAGACCATGGACAACCATCCATTTAATGATTTGATCCACACATGCAATAAGCCCCACAACAGCATAGTATAACAGAAAATTCATTGGCTATTTTACCTTCACTAAGGTTTTTCTGTCATTTTTTGCTTCCGTTGCAATATCCAATTCAAATTCTTCCACAGAAATCCCTTTGCTGACAGTTCGGGGGGAATTATCCACCAGCTCAACGGCATCCTTCGTTCCGAATTCAGGAAAAAGTCCACTGGTTAAGGATTCAAATCTGGCAAGTTCGGATTCCAATAAATGCTGGTACCGGTCTCGGAACCCAGTATAACTCTTCTTTAAAGTTTTATGTTCCGCTTCAATTCTCACGGCAGCTTCTCTTGCCTCCCGGACAATTAATTCCGCATCCAACTCCGCATTTTTGAGAAGAATTTCCGCTCTTTTTTCTGCGCTTATGGAGATGTCATTCATTAATGCCTTGGCTGCTTCCAACGTATCCAAAACCGAACTTTCAGTTCCCTTTCCTTTTGACTGTTCTGCCTCTAATGCCGCCAGTTCCCCTTTCAGCCGTAGATTTTCTTTGATTAATTTTTCAAGATCCAAAGTAATTAAATCCAAAAATTTATCTACTTCATCCTCTTTGTATCCCCGGACGCCTCTTGAAAAATCTTTGTCTTGTATTTCAGCCGGTGTAATCATGGTTACCTCCATGTATCTTTAATAGAACTACTAAAATCAAAGCCTTTGTTTTCGGCGCTGCCAGTGATGTCAACATTTTCAGGTGCAAAAACAAAAATGTTGTTTGCAACTTTCTGAACGTTTCCATTTAATGCGTAGGTTGCGCCACTGAGAAAATCAAATATTTTTCTGGCCGATTCAGATTCAATTTTTTCCAAATTGATGATGACCGGCCTTCTGGATTTAAGGGAATCCACCAACTTAGGGCATTCCTCAAAACTTTGTGGTTCAATGACCACTAATTTAAACGGGCTTGTGGTGCGTGTCTGCATTTGTGGGTACTTGTCCTTCCCATCACTTCTCGAACGGGAAAGGGCAAATTTTGCATCTGTACTTTTTCGTTCGCCGGACTCGCTCCCCTCAGCAAGTTCATCATCAAACTCATCTTCCTCAATTTCTTCAATTCCCATTAAATCTTTAAACTTCTTTGCAATGCTCATTCTTTGCCTCCTTTGGTGCAATTAATAATTTCGTGTGCCAAATATCGCGCTACCCACCCGGACTAAATTAGAACCCTCTTCTATGGCAACTTGATAGTCATTGGACATTCCCATAGATAGATACTTGAAATCCAATCTGGAGTGATTGATTTTTTTTAGCTGATCATACTGTTGCTTCACATCTGTAAAATAACTTCTGACGTTTTGGGGGTCGTCAAACGGAGCAATAAACATCAACCCGTTTATCAATAATTGTGGGCAAGTATCCAAAATATCCCGAATCAATGCCCCGGTCTCCTCAGAAGGAACCCCAAACTTACTTTCTTCCTCCGCAGCATTGACTTGGATTAATACTCGCATATTTAAACCTGCCTGAGCAGCTCTTTTATCAATTTCAACCGCCAAATGCAATGAGTCCACCGAGTGAATCATATATACCTTATCAATAATCTGCTTCACTTTGTTTGTCTGTAAGTGGCCAATCAAATGCCACCTTACCGGATCTACTTTATCATACTTCTCTAAAATTTCCTGTACTTTATTTTCACCTATGTCGGTAACACCATGTTGTATGGCAACATTGATTTCTTCTGCTGTCCTTGTCTTTGTAACGGCAACCAGCAGAACATCATCAGGGATGGCTTCACGCACTGCGTCTAAATTTTTTACAATCGAATTCATCTTATTTGTTCGCCTCCGGATTCTTAAGGACCTCGTCATAAACCCTAACAGTTTCAACAGGCAATCCTTTGTCATTATAATAGACTTCTTGTTGGACAATGGTGTGTTTTCCATCTGTTGCTATGGTGCGAACAGGCTTAAACTCATATTCTCCCAAGGTGTTTTTAATGTAGACCCCCACCGTTCCATCTTTTGTAGTCAAAGCACTGTTGCTGACCAAAAGGCCGCTTTGATTCACCAACAATACATCTGCTTCAACCTTACGTTCCGATGCAAACCCTTTATAATATCGGTTGGTTTTCAGGATAACCATGAAATGATCCTCATCCGTCACCAATTTGCTGATGGTTGCCTTAACGTCACCATCCGGCAAAGATACTGTCACTGAATCTCCCGTTTCATATTTACTGACTTCCCCTTTTTCAATCCAAAAAATCATATACCAAATTGCATTATCTGAAATCTTGTAGATTGGTTCCCCTTTTTGTGTGGTTGTTCGTGCAACGTCCAGTTCTTTTATTGACATTTTAGACACTTCTTTGTAGGTCAGCTTTGCCATTTTTTTTGGGGTGAACACCGCTTCATATCCATCAATGTAAGTGCTGAATATTCCTCGAATTGCTGCAGTAAAATGATTATCTACAACCAGCCCGTCCCCCAACCGTGACATGATTTTTTGGTATTTAGAAGTTTGATTCTTTTCTCCCTCATCCGTTTTGGTGAAATCCAAAACTTTTGAACTTCTTTTTATTAAAGCGCCCTCTTCAACCTTAAATTTTAGGTTTCCCGAAGATGGTGCAGCATAGACGGTTTCGTCCCTTACAATATAACATACAACTTGTTCTTCGACCTTCAAATCTCCATATCGCAAAACCTCGGTCCTAGTCAATGCACCAGTCAGTACCGGAATAATCTCAATCACAATATATAGTGTAACCAGCGCCAGAATAAATAGATATATAGTTCTTTTCTTTGGTTTTGGCATAATTATTCTCCGACTCTATTCTACATCATGTTCTTTACTTTTTCCATTATTTTTCGTTGGTCTTTGCTTAGGTTTTTGGCTTTTTTCACATAATCATCAAAGAGATCCGGGCGACGCTCCTTGGTTAATATCAGGGATTGTTCAAATTGCCACAAAGAAATCAACTTGTGGTTCCCGTTTACCAACACTTCCGGGACTTCCATATTTTCATAAATTCTCGGTTTTGTGTATTGGGGATACTCAAGCAATCCAGAATATATGGATTCTTCAAGATGGGAATCCTCATTTCCTAATATTCCAGGAATCATTCTGGCTACTGCATCAATCAAGACAATGGCAGCCGGCTCCCCACCGGTTAATACATAATCTCCAATAGAAATTTCTTCAAGATCCCAATGTTGGAGCACGCGCTGGTCAATTCCCTCATAATGTCCACATAAGATAATCAGTTCTTCCTCTTTGGAAAGGGCTTCAATTTTTTCTTTGTTCAGCACGCCTCCTTTGGGCGACATATAAATAATTTTCTTCCCTTTGGCGCCAACTGATTGTAAACAACGAAAAATAGGCTCAGCCATAATGACCATACCTGCGCCTCCACCAAAGGGTGTATCATCTACCCTGTTGTGTTTATCCAAGGTGAAATCCCGTATATCTGTAACGTGGATAGACAGCAAACCTCTTTGATTGGCTTTGCCAAGGATGCTGCTTTTTACTGTCCCCTCAAACATTTCCGGGAAAAGGCTTAACACTTCAATCTTCATACATTCCCTCAATCAAGTCTACGAAAATAGTTCGCTTTTGTAAATTTGCTCCGTAAAAAAACTGTTCCACCGCTGGAACAAAAAATTCTCCACCATGGATTTTTTCGATAACAAACAAGTCTTGGGCACCATTGTTTTTTACATCCTTCAAGGTTCCTACAATTCCCCTATTCTTATCCTCCACTGCAAACCCCAAAATATCCTTAATATAATAGGTTCCATCGGGTAGTTGCTCCAAATCCTCTTCCTTCATCCACACGTCTTTGCCCTTTAAGGCTTCTGCATCATTTCTGTTATCAACCCCTTGGATTTTAAGTATAACAAGATTCGCCTTGTACCGAACACTCTCAACAATAACAGGTGTCTCATCTAACATGATGGAATTCAACGTCTCAAAACGTTCTTTATTTTGACAATAGGGATAAATCTTCAATTCCCCCCGAAGTCCTACCACATTAACCACTTGTCCTATTTTAATCATTTTCATACTTCTCTATGATTCAGGCACATACATCCCGAAAGACATATGTGCCCGAATGAACCATTATACAATTTCAACTACTACTTTTTTGTTGGCCTTTGTAGCGGCGGCTTTTACCACCGTACGCAAGGCTTTGGCAATTCTACCCTGTTTGCCAATGACTTTTCCCATATCCTCCGGCGCAACCTTAAGTTGAAGAACCGTCGTCTGGCTGTCTGTGGTCTCTGTAACCTCAACGGCCTCGGGATGATCCACCAGGGATTTTGCAATGACTTCAACTAATTCTATCATTTGTTTAACCCGTTTCCTTTACTGTAAGATGCCGGCTTTTTTGAACAAACTCCGTACGGTTTCAGTGGGTTGTGCCCCATCTTCCAACCATTTTTTTGCTTTTTCACTATCCAATTTGATATCTGCCGGATCTGTCATAGGATTATAGTAACCCAACTCTTCAATAAATTTTCCGTCTCTTGAGGAACGTGCATCCGCAACGACCACTCGATAGAAAGGTTTTTTGTGGGCGCCCATTCTTCTCAATCTGATTTTAACCATTTTTCATTTCCTCCTGAAATATATAGAATCTTCTATTAAAAACCTCTGAACATCCTTGGCAATTTTGCACCTGGCTTAGAGAAGGTTTTCATCATTTTTTTGGCCTCTTCGTACCGTTTAATCATGTTGTTGATTTTACTAACCGGTTGACCGCTTCCCGCGGCAATTCGCTTTCTTCTGCTGGCGTTCAGCAATGCAGGTTCTCGCCGTTCTGCTTTGGTCATGGAGTGAATAATCGCTTCCATTTGATGGAATTCTTTTTCACTTTTATCTACATCCACACCCTTCATTTGCTGGGAACCCATACCTGGAAGCATTTCCAACATTTTTCCGATTCCCCCATGTTCTTAATCTGAGCCATTTGATCCAGGAAATCTTCAAGGGTAAATTCGTTTTTCCTTAACTTTTTTTCAAGTTTTTCGGTTTGCTCTTTGTCAAAAGTCTCTTCTGCCTTTTCTATGAGGGACATCATGTCCCCCATGCCTAATATCCGGCTGGCCATTCTCTCCGGGTGGAAAGGCTCCAAAGCATCCAATTTTTCCCCAACTCCAATAAATTTTATAGGCTTCCCGGTTACTCTTCTTGCTGATAATGCGGCACCACCACGGGCATCCCCATCTAATTTAGTCATGATGATACCATCAATCCCAAGCTTTTCGTTGAAGCCTTCAGCAGTGTTAACCGCGTCTTGCCCGGTCAATGCATCTACGACCAAAAGGATTTCATGGGGTTTTACCGCTTTTTTTATCCTTGCCAATTCTTCCATCAAGGCCTCATCAATTTGAAGCCGCCCGGCTGTATCCACAATTAGAACGTCATATCCTTTCAGTTCGCCTTGTTCCATAGCTGCCAATGCTATTTTCTCCGGTTCTTTGCTATCGCGCATGGTAAACACCGGGGTATCTACCGCTTTTCCCACTACTTCTAACTGATCAATGGCAGCAGGTCGGTAAATATCACAGGCACAAAGCATTGGTTTTTTGCCATTGCGCTTCAGATAGGCCGCTAATTTCCCACATGTGGTTGTTTTACCGGTCCCCTGAAGGCCAACCATTAGGATGACAGTGAATCCACGAGGTGAATAAGTTAATTTGCTATTGACCCCACCCATCAGTTCTGTCAATTGGACGTTGACAATTTTGATGACCTGCTGGGCAGGTGTTAGGCTTTGGAGGACGTCTGTCCCCAAAGATTTTTCTTTGACTGTTGCAACAAAGTCCTTGACCACCTTAAAGTTCACATCAGCTTCCAAGAGAGCAAGGCGAACTTCCCGCATAGCCGCGTCAATATCGGATTCAGTCAGTGATCCTTTGCCTTTTAATACTTTGAAAGTGTTTTGAAGTTTTTCTGTTAATCCTTCAAATGCCATATTATTCTCCGTTACTCATTCAGACGATTTATAATTTCTTTTATTTGTGTCAGCTGTGCAGTCAAGCCGGAATTATTTTGATATTGGTCCATCATGTTATCAATGAGGCCATCTATCGCCTTTACCTCTAGCTTGCTCTCTTCCAATTTTGATACAAGCCCCAATTTATCTTCATATTCCCAAAGAGCATGTTCCCCATTTTTAAGGGTATCATGAACCCCCTGTCTGGAAATTCCAAATTCTTCGGCAATCTCAGATAAAGAGAGATTTTCTTCATGATATAATTTCATCACTTCTTGTTGGCGATCAGTCAACAAGGATCCGTAGAAATCATAAAGTAGGCTGACATGTGCAATTGGGTCTAACATATGTTCCCTCCGTGTTAAGTCTTCTCACTTGACACCATTTGTACTTTATCATAAAGGGCAATTTATGTCAAGCCTTTTACCTTGTCGCCTTCACCCTTGGACCGAGATTGGCTGAATCATAACCACCGGCTCAGCCGGTGGTTTCCTATTGCCCCTAGAAGGGGCCAGTACCTGCAACGTCTTAAGACGTGCTGAAGGGTTTGCCAGTCGCACGTCCCTCACCGGTGTGCCCTAAAGGGCTCTCTGGTTACCTTTTTACTTTTTCTCCTGTGAATGGATCAATGTACTCTTTGATTGTCATCTGGTCTTCAGCGATATCTTCTTGAAGTTGTCCTCGGATGTATTCTTCTATCTTTTTTGCGTTTTTCCCGACTGTGTCAACATAATAGCCTCGACACCAGAAATGTCTATTCCCAAATTTGTATTTCAGGTTTGCATGTCTATCAAAAATCATCAGCGAACTTTTTCCTTTGAGATACCCTACAATCTCCGAAACGCTGTGCTTTGGTGGTATCATTAACAACATATGGATATGATCTTTGCAACACTCCGCCTCAATGATTTCCAGACCCTTACGTTCACAGAGAAGCCGTAATATTTTTCCAATGTCTCCCTTCAATTTTCCATAGACTATCTGCCTGCGATATTTTGGTGCAAACACTACATGATATTTGCAGTTCCAAGTTGTGTGTGCTAAACTATTGTTGTCCTTCATTGGACATACCTCCTTGTTATTTAGTTTGGTTGGCAAACCCAAACTATTCTAACACAGGAGGTTTTTTACGCTGAAGCTTTTTAACCGCACCCGCATAGCGGGTGGTTATTTGTTCCTCCCTCATTCTTCGGTCGGAACCGCCGCTAAAGCTCCAAAAAAAACACCCTGTCAATCCGACAGGGTGTTAGACCTTTCTTCTCCCATTATTTCACAATATCACTTAAGTACGCAATGGGTGTTTGTCCATTCTCACTCATCAATTCCATAATCATGGAGATGTCACTGGACGACTTCTTTATGTCCTTCACTTCCCCAAGCAATTGCTCCAACAATCCAGTTGTTGGTGGGGTTACATAGATCACATCGCACTGTTCCAAATCTTGATCCTTTTTGAAAGTTTCCACAGCTTGATCGAAAGTTTCAATTTCATCGATTAACCCCAGTTTTTTAGCCTGCTTTGCAGTATAGACCCGGCCATCCGCCAGTTTCACCACTTGTGCCTTGCTTAGATTCCGGCCATCCGCCACAATACCTACAAATTGATTGTAAGCCTCATCAACCAAGGATTGTAAAATGTCCACCTGCTCCGACGTCAAAGGATCCGTATAACTTCCCATAGCCTTGTTTTTCCCGGCAGTAATGGTAACCGTCTTCACACCATATTTTTCCAACAAGCCGGAAATATCATAATATGTGCCCATGGTCACCCCAATTGAACCTGTCCAACAATTTCTGTTTGCAATAATCTTGTCAGAAGAGGCCGCGATGTAGTACCCTCCCGAAGCTGCCATGGATCCCATATAGGTATATACCGGTCTACCTGTGGTCTTCTGATATTCTTTAATTTTTAGATAGAGTTCATCGCTTTCATATACCCCACCGCCAGGAGAATTTACATAAAGCAACAAGCCTTTATTGGTGTCATTATCTATGGCTTGATCAATGCTGTCCAAAACAAACTGATGATCATAATCGCTGGTTTCGGATAGTACGCTGGACGCTGATGTTGACGAAATAACGCCCTCAACGGTAATAACCGCAATATGGTCTGTATCTACGCCAGAATAATCAACATAATTTTCGTTTACATCATAACTGGATCCAACCATTTCTTCCACGGCACCTGTTAGCCGATCCGTCATTAGTTTACAGCCCCCACCAATGAGCACCACGCCCAACAGAATGGCACCAATAATAATCAACGGCTTTTTTAGACTTGTCTTTTTAACCGGCTTTGAAGTAAGGTCAACTTCAGTTCTCCCAACTTCCCATTCTTCCCTGTTTTCCATATTTATACCGCCTTACTATTTATTTCTTCACAACATTTTGTCACGAAGTCTTCTAATGATGTCTCCCCCAGTTCCCCCGCTTTGGAAGAACGCACAGTTAAGGTTCCGGCTTCCACTTCCCGTTCGCCAATAACCCCAATGTAAGAGACTCTCTCATTTCTAGCCTCACGAAGCTTGTATCCAATTTTTTCGTTCCTTAAATCCAATTCTACACGCAACCCAGCTGCCTTTAGTTGATTGCTTACTTCTATTGCATAAACGTTGAACTTTTCTGTTACCGTAAGTAGTTTTACTTGAACAGGGGCAAGCCAAAGGGGGAATTTCCCTGCAAAGTGCTCTGTCAAGATACCAATAAACCGTTCCACCGATCCGAAAATAACCCGATGAATCATAACTGGCATATGCTTTTCACCATCCGCACCAATGTAAGTAATATCAAACCTTTGGGGCATTTGGAAGTCTAATTGTATGGTGCCACACTGCCAGGTGCGTCCAAGAGAATCCTCAAGATGAAAATCAAGTTTTGGTCCATAAAAAGCCCCATCACCTTCATTGATTACAAACGGCAAACCTTTTTCTTCCATGGCCTCTTGAAGGGCACTTGTCGCAACGTCCCATTCTTCTTTGGTTCCCATTGAATCCTTTGGTTGCGTAGATAGCTCTATATGATACTTAAAACTAAAAAGCTTATACACAGAATCAATCATATCAATTACCGATTTAATTTCATCCTTAATCTGATTATGCAACAAGAAAATATGGGCATCATCTTGAGTAAAGGTTCGTACCCGCATCAGTCCATGTAGGGCACCGGAAAGTTCATGCCTGTGCACCTGACCCAACTCTGCCATCCGAATAGGGAATTCCCGATAGGAATGCATTTTTCTTCTATATACTAGCATCGCCCCAGGGCAATTCATTGGTTTGACTGCATAAGTTTCATCATCAATCTGGGTAAAGTACATATTATTTTTGTAGTGATCCCAGTGACCTGAAGTGTGCCACATTTGCTCATTGAGGATTAGAGGGGTTTTAATTTCATCATATCCATTTGTCTGATGTAACTGACGCCAAAAGTTTTCCAACTCATTACGAATAACCATCCCTTTTGGTAAGAAAAACGGAAACCCTGGCCCTTCATCGTAAATTGCAAAAAGATCCATTTCTTTTCCTATTTTACGATGATCTCGTTTTTTTGCTTCTTCAATGCGGGTAATGTAGGCATCCAACTCCTCCTGAGATGGAAATGATGTTCCATAGATGCGCTGAAGCATCTTCTTCGACGAATCGCCACGCCAATACGCTCCGGCAACACCGGTTAATTTAATTGCCTTGATTGCTCCGGTGCTGGGCATATGAGGCCCCGCACAAAGATCAACAAAGTCCCCTTGCTGATAAAAAGATAATGCCGCGTCCTCCGGCAAATCCCGAATCAGCTCAACTTTATAGTCTTCACCCAAAACTTGCATTTTTCTGATGGCCTCTTCTCTTGGCAGTTCAAACCGTTCCAATGGATAATTCGCTTGGATAATGCGCTTCATTTCTTTTTGAATCTTAAGCAAGTCTTCATCCGTAATTTTATGTTCCATATCCATATCATAATAAAACCCATTTTCAATGGCCGGGCCTATGGCCAATTTCGCTTCCGGCCAAATTCTCTTTATCGCCTGCGCCATAATATGGGATGACGTATGTCGATACGCATCTCGAATATGTTGGTCACTAAAGTCTACCTTTGCCATTCTGTTTCCTCCATAGCTAAATCAATTAATCGATCAATTAAATCCGGATAACCTACTCCGCTTGCCTCCCATAACTTTGGATACATGCTTATTTTGGTAAAGCCGGGCATGGTGTTAATTTCGTTAAAAACCACAGTACCGTCTGTCTCCAAGAAAAAATCCACCCGTGCCAGCCCTCTGCAGCCCATAGCTTCATAAATTTTAACCGCTGTTCGACGAATTTCTTCCATTTTTGTTTCTGTCAAATCCGTGACGATTTCTGTTCTAGACAACTCATTTATATATTTTGCATCATAATCATAAAATTCGTTGGAAGCAATAATCTCTCCTACTGTGGAAGCCTGTGGTTTTCGATTACCTAATACTGCAACTTCAAATTCTCTGCCACAAATCGCTTCTTCCACAACCACTTTATGATCCTCTTGAGCAGCTTTTCGAATACCATCAAACAACTGTCTTTTATCCCACACCTTGGAAATCCCCACGGAAGATCCGGCATTAGCAGGTTTTACAAACAAAGGATATGTATTCCCAAAGGTTTCAACAATGCGGTCAATGGTTTCTGTGGGGCCGGTAGAAAATCCGTATCTGTCAGTAAGTGCATACGCTGCTTGCCGAACATGAATTTTTTCTATCATTGTTTTTGTAACTGCCTTGTCCATACATGCAGACGATGCCAAAACGCCAGATCCTACATAAGTAATTCCAGCCAAATCCAGCAACCCCTGCAAGGTTCCATCCTCACCATACTTCCCATGGAGAACAGGAAATACACAGTCAACGGGTATTTCTTCTCCTAACAAAGTTCGAACGCCTTTTTCTGTTCGATCCGGCGACAAAATTCCGCCTCTGTTTCCCACTCGGTATTCCCAACTCCCATCTGCAATCGCTTCCGGGGTGGCCGAGGTAAGAATCCATCGTCCTTTTTTGGTGATTCCCAAGGTTTGAACGTGATAATTCTCGCGATTCATATGATACAAAATGGATGCTGCCGACAAGCAGGACACTTGATGTTCCGAAGAAATTCCTCCGAATATTAGCAGCAAATTAAGTTTTTGCTTCATTTTTATTTTTCCTCAATCCTATTAGATTTTCATACTCTGAAATTGCGCTGTTAATATCTGAATCAAATATTTTTTTGCCTTTTCGCATTACAATGCCTCTACTGCAAAATTCCCTTGCCATGGCTCCGGAATGGGTTACAAACAAAAATGTCAACCCTTCTTTGGACATTATTTCCGCAATTCTATCTTTGCATTTTGCTTTAAACCCTGCATCCCCAACGCTTAGCGCTTCATCAACAATAAGAATGTCGGTATCAACATTTGTACTTATGGCAAACCCTAATCTGGCTTTCATTCCACTGGAATATGTTCTTACCGGCTGATCAATGTACTCATTTAACTCCGCAAAATCAATAATACTGTCTTCAAGTTTCTTGATTTCTTTCGTTTTCATCCCCAACAGACGCCCTTTCAGGTAAATGTTTTCTCTGCCGGTAAACTCCGCATCAAAACCAGAGGTTAACTCCAACAAAGCACTCACACTCCCATCCACAATAATCTCCCCAGAGGTTGGATAAGCCACCCCAGTCATCATTTTTAAGATTGTGGACTTCCCCGCACCATTACTCCCAATAAACGCTACTGACTCCCCTTTCATGATTTGGAAAGACACATTGTTTACTGCCACTTTTTGTTTTCCTTTAATTTTCTTGGTGAACACGGAAAGCAAACGACGTTTTTCGTTCTTGTATAATTTGTATTTTTTTGTGACATTTTTAAATTCAATCACTGGTTTTTCAGATATTTCCATTCTATTATCACTCCTATAATACATCAGGCAAATCGTGCTTTGCTTTTTTGTACACCCAAATGGCTAGTACCCAAATTAACACTAACTCACCCAAAAAAATAAGGAAGGGTGCTGGATTTTCAAAAAACCATACTTTGTAAAGCATACAATCACGATATCCAGAAACAATGTAGGTTACCGGATTAAACGCCAATATTACCTGCAGCCACTCTTTGTCCAGAAGCCTTGGGGTTTTGGGATCCCACATAATACCGGATAACCAAAAAATCGCAGTGCTAAAGGTACGAACCAAATTCAAAAAATCATTGCTAAATGATGCAAGGGTTGAAGATAGCAGTGCCCACCCAGTCCCCATGAGAAACATTAATAACATATAAAACAACAATTGGAAGTAGTAAACGTCAGGATAATCTCCATACAACGCGTAGATGACTACCACCATGGTCAAAAGTCCTATATGCACCATAAGCTTGGCAATGCTAACAAAAGTCGGAATGGTAGTAACGGGAAATTTCAGTTTTGTAATAAGATATTTGTACCTGCGCATGGCGTTGGCGCCCTCTTTCCAAATATCACTAATATAAAACCATGCAACCATCCCTGCTAACAACCACTGAAAAAAGGAATAACCTGCCGGACCCGGATGTGCCCTTAATCCAACAGAAAATGCAAACCAAAAAACAAAGATTGTGACTGAGGGTTTAATAATTGCCCAGGACCACCCCATCACAGAGCCGCTATAATTTTTTCGAAGGTCCATTGCTGCCAGCTTAAAAATTTGATTTCGCCAGGTCACATGATCTTTAATAAGGTTTATAAACTCAGACATTCTATTGCACTCCTGTCTTTAGAATTATGGCATCGCTAATTGACTTAACACGATCGGTTGGCACATAATCCGACTGTTGGAATATTTTTTCATGTAATTTTGTTACATTTGAAGCTAAGTTCACCGGTGGGCCATACCAAACCCCATCAACCATCGCACCAGTAGTTTTGTACGGCCAACCACTACCCTTCTCCATTTTGTATTTGGTTGCATCGTAAAGCATCCAAACCATAGACTTGGCATCAATACTGGTGGTCACTTCCGGCAGGGTTTTGTCCATGACGCCAATCAATTCCTTGATTTTCATGGTCTTTGCCTTGGCAAAGGCCGCCTTGACGGTGTTTCTCATTCGTTGAGTTCTTTCGTAGTCCCCGTTGCCGACTTTCCTAATGCGACAATATGTTACTGCCTGCACCCCGTTCAAAACCTGCTTGCCGGAGGTCGTCAACTTCGTAGTATCCCCTTCCAGTGTTTTGTTTGTATCTTTGATATATTTATTGATTTCACTGACCTCATAGTCCTTCACATTAATCGTAAGTCCACCCATGGAATCAACAAAATCAGCAACCGAATACCAATTTACTTTAACATATTCCTTTATGTTAAGATCCAAGTTGCGATTCAGGGTTCGAATGGTATTCACGGCCCCACCATAATAGTAGGAATGGGTTACCTTATCCAATCTGTGCTCTCCATCCGTTTCCTCTAAATCCAACATAGTGTCCCGATAAACAGATATTAATCTAAACTCATCAGTTTTCTTATTGATGCTAAGAATAATAATAGCATCAGCCCGGGTGTTGGCCTCGTTTTCTCCTCGGCGAGCATCAATGCCAACCAGTAGAATATTTTGATAGTTTTTTAAGGATTTTGCCACCGTTGAATCTATGTCAAGATCTTCCCCACTTAAATCTACATATTCCACCTGTTCAAACTTGTCTATCAATTTACCATAGGCAACCTTCACAACTACTGCGCCAGTGCCAAGGAGTGCAACCAAAACGATTAGTGTAATGGCAAGGCCTTTCTTCCAACTTCTTTTCTTTCTTTTCTCGCTTCTCATATAATTACCTTTCTATCGCCAAATTAATGAATTTTCGAGTTGTTTTTTCAATGTCGGGTTGTTTGAAAATTGACGACCCAGCAACGATAATGTCTACCCCGGCATCTAAAACCAGAGCAATATTTTCCGGTGTAATGCCTCCATCCACTTCAATTTGGAAATCCAATGACTTCTCCTGTCTTATTTGATGGAGAAATCTGATTTTCTCCAGTGCTGATGGGATAAATTTTTGACCCCCAAATCCGGGAAATACTGACATGACAAGCACCATATCAATTTGATTCAGAAGTGGAACTAAAACGCCAACATCTGTATCTGGATTGATAGACACTCCTGCTTTTAATCCATAGTGATGGATTTGCTCAATCATGTCTAACACTTTCGGGCAGGCCTCCCAATGAACGGTGATGTATTGGGTGTTGTCAGTGACAAAATCCTTTAAGTATTTTTCTGGTGTTTCTATCATCAAGTGCACATCAAATGGAATCTTCGTTTTGCCCAGAAGACTATTCATCACTGTGGATCCAAAACTAATATTTGGTACAAAATGCCCATCCATCACGTCAACATGAATAAAATGGGCTCCGGCCCTTTCAATGGATGCCACTTCTTTTCCCAAACAAGAAAAATCGGCAGACAATATGGATGGTGCAATTTTAGCCATTTCTTTCCTTTCAGTTGCGTCTCAACCTTGATGTTGAGTCTAAAATCTTTTCTTTGCTGACACTTCCTTATACTGTTCCACATAGGAAGCATACCGGGAGGGATGAATGTTTTTTTCTTCTACTGCCTGTCGAACCCGGCATAGGGGTTCCGTCAAATGGCGGCAATTATCATATTTGCATAACCCACGATAAGGAAGTATTTCCGGATAAAGCAATTGCAATTCGTCGGGTTCAGCCTCCAACACATTAAATGACGTAAACCCCGGCGTATCAAAAATCATTGCGCCAAAATCTGTTTGAAATATTTCCACATGACGGGTAGTGTGTTTTCCTCGTCCCGTACGATTACTAATTTCCCCGGTTTGTGCATCTGTTGATGGGATAAGCAAATTAATTAATGTCGACTTTCCAACCCCGGATGGTCCTGCAAACGCCACTTTTTTCCCTCTAAATAATTCTTTTAATTTCGGTAACCCTTTGCCGGTTAACCCGCAAACCTGAACCAGTGGATATATGTTGCCATAAATTTCGTTGATTTTATCAGCCTGACCATTGGTATCCAAATCAATTTTATTCACGCACAATATCACTTCCACCCGGTTCTTTTCAGCCATAACCAGAAAACGATCAATGGTTTGTGGGCTTGGCATGGGATCCGTTACTGCAATCACCACCGCAACCGCGTCGATATTTGCAATCGGTGGGCGGATCAATTGATTTTGTCGAGGCAAAAACTCATAAATGGTCCCATCTCCCATAGGGTTTTTCTCAACTAAGACTTCGTCACCAACCATTGGCAGAAAATCGTCTTTTTTAAAAATCCCCCTCGCCTTACACCGATAAACTTCTTTTCCATCATTGACATAATAAAAGCCTCCGATTCCTTTAACGATAATCCCTTTCATGCCAAATACCCCGGTCAAAATTCCACCGACTTGGTCATGACGACCACATCATCAAACAAAACTGTGATGGTTCCCTCTCCGGTACCCTCAACCTCCACGGTTCCGCTTCCATCGCTTTTTTGCCTTTGTTCATTGGAAATCACTGTTCTTGTGCCATCATCATCATCAACAACTACAGTGAGGTAAAACACTTCCTGTTTCGCCTTAGCATAATCAATATTTAATGTAATTGTCGAGGTTCCACTTCCACTGCTTACTTTAATGTCGATTGTTGAGCCTTTGGCCAACATAATTCCAGCTTCATATTGTTGTTTGCTTACTTGCCCCGAATCATATTCGCTACTCTCTCCATAGGTAACCTCGCCAACTTTAAATCCGGCATCTGTAATCAATTTTTTTGCCGCTGCCAGTTCTTTTCCAATGAGGAAAGGAACTTCCACTTCCTCCGTCCCCGTTCCGTCGCTAACGGTAATGTTGATATAATCACCGGGGGTTGTTTCTGCTCCCCCTTTTGGGTCTTGATCTATTACAGTATCCTTCTTCTCGCTGGACACTTCAACTTCCACATTCCCAACCTTAAAACCATATTTTGTGATTACTTCTTTTGCTTCTGCCAATGTTTTTCCGGTCAAATCAGGAACGGTGCCAGCCTCGGCGCCTTTGCAAATATTTACTTCAACGGTACTGTTCTTTTTTACCATGCTTCCCGGCGTCGGATCCGAAGATACCACCTCGCCAATTTCATATTCAGAACTAAATACCAAATCACCTTCAGAAATTTTAAGCCCCACTTTCTCTAACGCGGTTTCTGCCTCTTCAAGGGTCTTGCCCCGTAAATCTGGCACTTCAATAGTTGATCCCCCAAGAAATCCGGTGGCAAAGCCTGCCGCAACAAATCCCACCATCACCAAAAGGGCAATGCCGGAAATCAGTAGAATCAACTTTCGTTTCCGCTTTTTATCCTTGTCATCTCCAGCGGATTTTTTCCCGGCATCGGATTCATCGTTAAGATTCCCACCTTGTTCTTCAACAGCGCCGGGTTCCCAACCATTTAAACTTGAATTTCCAACGATTCTAGAAACAAATTCAATATTTTCCAATTCTTTAATCATTTCATCCGCCGAAGCATACCGGGCAGATTGGATTTTGCTGGTTGCCTTCATAACGATTTGCTCTATCCGTGGAGGAATCCCTTTCACCAACGCTGAAGGGGGAACTATTTCTTCATTAATGTGCTTTAATGCCACACTAACCGGATTATCTCCATCAAAGGGTACTTTTCCAGTTAACATTTCATACATGACTATACCAAGAGAATAGATATCGGATTTTTCATCCACATATCCTCCTCTTGCCTGTTCCGGTGAAAAATAATGGACTGAACCCATAATCGCTTCCGCCGTTTGATTGACAATTGTGGTGGTTTTCACCGCTTTGGCAATGCCAAAATCTGTAATTTTTGCTACGCCCTCTTCCGTGACTAAAATATTATGGGGCTTCACATCCCGATGTATAATGTTATGTTTGTGAGCCACACTAAGACCCAAGGCAATCTGTCTGGTCAGTTCCACCACTCTTTTATAGTCCATGGGCGCATCCTCTTTGATGATTTCACTCAAAGGTTGGCCCGTAACTAATTCCATAACAATATAATTTATATTGCCTTCTTTTCCAACATCATACACATTGACAATGTTTGGATGGGACAGACTTGCAGCGGCATGAGATTCTTTACGGAAATTTTCAAGGAATTTCGCATCATTGACAAATTCCGGTTTAAGAATTTTTACTGCCACATATCGGTTCAAGAGTCTGCACTTTGCCTTATAGACTACTGCCATCCCCCCATCGCCGATTTTTTCTAAAAGCTCATATCTTCCCGCAATGATTTTGCTACTCATCAGCTTTTCCTCCTCGAATTTTAATGCAAACAACAGTAATATTGTCGTTTCCCCCGGCCTTATTGGCTTCGCTGATGAGTTTCTCCGCCAACGAGGTCATTTGAGGTTCCGCCTTCATGATTTTGCTTATTTTTTCGGGTTCCATTTCGCCATAAAGTCCATCTGTGCATAACAGAAGAATATCATCTTCCCTTAAATTTGTTTGATAAAAATCGGCCTCTATCATTTCTTCTGCACCCAAGGCTCTGGTAATTACATGGCTTTTTTGGTGTCCCTTTGCTTCTTTCTCCGTAATTACTCCCAGTTTTACTAGAGAGTTCACATAGCTGTGGTCTTCGGTAATCTGAAATAATTCCTCACCACGGAATACATATGCCCGGCTATCCCCGACATTTAAAATGTATCCCTTATTTTCTCGTATGTGACATACAATTAGTGTTGTTGCCATCCCACGATTTTTTTCGTGTTTATCTGCCAGAAGCATAATATCCCGATTTGCCTTGGCAATACAGTCTTCAAAATATGTTCTTAGCTGATCTTCTTGTGTCACTTCATCCAGCGGATAAAATTTAATGTAGTCGGCAACAGAGGTTACTGCAGTTCGACTGGCTAGCTCTCCGGAATTATTTCCACCAACACCATCCGCAACCATAAAAACCTGTTCCTTGGGCATAACAAAACAAGCATCTTCATTTTTGCTACGCTTGATTCCTTTGCTGCTTTTAAATCCGATTGAATTCATTATCATTCCACCAACTTACTGGATTTCTTCATTTTGCATATAAAAAATCCGTCTGTCCCATGAATATTAGGATAGTATTGGGTCTTTTCCTCTATTTCAAATGATGAATTGACCCTGAGAAATGCTCTAACAACGTTATCATTTTCTGTGGGGTTAATGGTACAAGTGCTATAAAGCAATACTCCTCCCGGCTTCACATAATGAGCCGATGCCGATAAGATTGCCAGTTGTTTTGAAGGCAATCCAACAATCTCATCTCCAAATTTCTTATATTTAATCTCCGGCTTTCTGCGTACAACTCCCAAACCGGAACAGGGCGCATCGACCAACACTCGGTCCGCTTTGTCAATTAAGGCAGAATCCACCTTTGTGCTGTCCCAAGTTTTAGTTTCAATAATAGAAATCCCAAGACGAACAGATTCTTTTATGATAATATCTAGCTTTCTTTTGTAGATATCTGAAGCAACAAGCTTTCCGATATTATGCATTTTTTCCGCCATGGCCAAGGTCTTTCCCCCAGGCGCGGCGCAAACATCAATAATGGTTTCCCCGGCCTGAGGATCTAACATTTCCACAACCATCTGAGATGCCTCATCTTGGACAGAAAACAGGCCCTGATTATAAAACTCCGACTCTAGAAGGAAACTGCCTCTGACATGCAATGCCAACGGACTATGTTCTCCCACTTTCACTTTAAACCCTCGTTGGGTAAGCGCCTTCATCAAATCTTCTTTACTGGTTCGCAGTGTATTGACACGAATGGTTAATTCGGGGGTCTCATTCCCCGCCTTTAGCAAGTCTTCAACAAAGTCCGTGTCATAAACATCCATCCAGAGGGAAATCATCCATGGCTCATAAGAATATTTAATCGAAAGATACTTCACCTCGTCCTCACTGCGATCCGGCAGTTTAATCGCATATTTTTTGGCAATGTAGGACCGAAGGACTCCATTAATGAAACCTTCCCGCCCTTTAGCAAATCTTTTTGCTAATTTGACGCTTTCATTCACCGCGGCATACTCGGGTACCGAATCCATCTTGGCCAATTGGTAAACACCCATTCTCAAAATATTCAAATCTGATGGCTTCATAGATGAAATCCCCTTGTCCACCAGATGGTCAATAACATAATCAAGAAGCAATTTGTTTTCAAGTACGCCATATACCAACTCTCGGATAAACGGTGTGGACGTAGGTTTCCCGCAAAGAATCTGATGATTCAACGCAATATTGGAATACGACTTTTTTAATTCCACATCCATGAGGGTCAAATACGCAATCTTTCTGTTTTGATCCATTAGTTCCTCCCCCTTATTACTAATAAACGAATCAGGTTAGCCACAGCAACAGCCAAGGCTGCAACATAGGTCATCGCAGCTGCTGAAAGCACCTTTTTGGCTCCGCCAATCTCCTCAGGGTATATGATTCCTTCCCCTTCGAGAAGCACCAAAGCCCTTTTGCTTGCATTAAACTCAACCGGCAAGGTAATGGAATGGAACAGAACCACCCCGGCAAAAGCGAAAATCCCCAAGTTGAATATCAAATTACCTTGGCTATAATATCCCATTTGGATAATAAGGATGCCCACTATCAACAACGGCCATGACAGAAAAGAAATAAAATTTACCGGTAACGCAATTACATTTCGAAGCTTAAGTGGAACATAATTCTGCCCATGCTGTATTGCATGCCCCGACTCGTGAGCGGCAATGGCCACAGAAGCAATGGATGCGTCATTATATACTTTTGATGACAAACGCATTACTTTCTTTGATGGATCGTAATGGTCAGATAGTTTTCCGGAAGTTAATTCAATAGGGATTTCGCTTAGTCCATTGGCATCCAAAATCGCTCTGGCAGCCTGGGCCCCAGTAATCCCTTTTCTGTTTTGAACTCTCGCATAATTGTTATATGCGCTTTTCACTTTCGTCTGAGCATAAAACGCAAATAGCATCGCGGGGATTAATATGATAAACGTTGGATCAAATACACCAAAGTACATGTTTGATTTCCTCCATACTGTAATGATTATTTTACCCTAAAATGGTATTAATTTCAATCTGATTGCCACGGATATAATCGCTGACCGGCATTTTCTTTTTGCCAGGCATTTGAATTTCTGTCACAACCAGAATTCCCTCTCCCGTTGCAATGGCAATTCCTTGGTCAGAAACATCCAAAATCTTGCCGGGAACATCCGGCGTGATTTTCGGTTTCACAACTCCAGCTAACAGTTTCATCGGTGCCCCTTTGTACTGGGTATATGCCCGTGGCCATGGGTTCATTCCTCGTATTTGTCGCTCTATGTCCACTGCCGAATGATTGAAATCAACAAGCCCATCCTTCTTATAAATCATTGGTGCATAGGTGGCTTCCTCATGATTCTGAGGTATGCCTACCATTTGGTTCGCCTCAATGAGAGGCAAACTATCATACAATAAACCGGCACCCATTTCCGCCAGTTCATCATGCAGCATGGCAGCAGTCTTTCCGTCAATGGTCGTTTTGGCACACGCCAACATATCTCCGGAGTCCAAACCTTCACCCATCTCCATAAGGGTAACCCCTGTCATAGACGCTCCCTCCAGTACTGCCCGTTGAATTGGCGCAGCCCCTCGATACTTGGGCAATAAAGAGCCATGTATATTAATGCAGCCTTTTGGCGGAAGTTGAAGAATTTCTTTTGGCAAAATCTTGCCATAAGCAGCAACTACGATCAGATCCGGCTTTAAGGCCTGTAGTGCCCGTAAAAAAATTGGATTTTCCTTTATCTGTTCAGGCTGTTCAACAGGAATCCCCAGTTCTATCGCCTTCTGTTTCACCGGCGTAGGTTTTACTTTTTCGCCCCGGTCACGTTTGGCATCAGGTTGACTGACTACAAGCACCAAATCGTGGGACGATTGTGCCAGTTTTTCTAAAGTAGGTACCGCAAATGTCGGTGTTCCCATAAAAACAATTCTCATCCTTAACATTCCTCTTCACTGCCACCGCCGGCTTCCCGTATGTTTTTCGCCTTATCGGTGTATAAAATTCCATTGAGATGGTCATACTCGTGGCAGATTACCACAGCCGCGTAGTCCTCAAATTCGTATGTGTTTTCATGTCCATTCAAATCCAAGGCTTTGATTTTAACCATAAACGGACGCTCCACTGTTCCTACATATCCGGGCACGCTAAGACACCCTTCATCACCAATTTGACTCCCCTCCTGTTGTAGTATTTCCGGATTGATAAACACCATAGGCGTATCATCTTCTTCCGGGTATGGCATCGCCAAAAAAATTCGCTTTAGGATTCCCACCTGTGGCGCCGCAATACCAACGCCATGGCCTGTTTTCATCGTTTCTGCCATATCCTCAACCAACAATTTAATTCGTTGGTCAATCTCTCCCACCTGGCGAGCGGTCTTTCGCAAAATTTCATCTCCATCTTCAACAATATTTCTTAACGCCATTTTAATTCCTCCAAATACTATACGGGTTCACGTCTGTAGAGACTGTGTAACGACACTTCTTATCTGCCATTTTTAATTCTTTCAAGCCCTCGAGAACATTCATATATTTATTTCTTTGCCCCGGGGGAGATTTAATAATCATATAATACCTAAAATTATCCCTATCTCTCATTTTCCCTGCGGTCTGTGGCGGAAGAATCCTTTGCTCTCCGTCTCCTCCCAATTCCTTGATTAACTTATCCATCCATTCATTTGCCGCCTTGCAAGCATCGGATTCCAGCAATGCCTCAAAAGTAACTTGAATAATATCGGAAAATGGAGGGTACTCCATGTATTCACGAAGTTTAATCTCCGTTTCATAAAACAGGGCGTAATCCTGAGCTCCTGCAGCTACAATGGCATAATTGTCAGGAGTATAAGTCTGAATCACCACTTTTCCCGCTTCTTCCCCTCGTCCAGATCTTCCTGCCGCCTGGGTAATTAATTGGAAGGCTCTCTCAGGAGAACGATAATCAGGAATGTGCAATGTGACATCTGCAGAGATAATACCCACCAAACCAACATTTCTGAAATCCAATCCTTTTGCCACCAGCTGTGTGCCAGTGAGAATTTGAATTTTTCCCTGTCCAAATTGATTCAGAATTCGATCCAGACTGCCCTTTTTGCGAATCGTATCCAAATCAAGGCGAGCAGTGGTGACATTGGGAAATAATTCACGTACAGTTTCTTCCACTTTTTCTGTACCTGTGCCAAAAAATTTTATGTACTGGCTTCCGCAAGATGGACATGTTTTTGGAACTGACTCATGATATCCACAATAATGGCAACACATGGTGTTCGTCTCTTTGTGGTAAGTAAGAGAAATGCCGCAGTGACTGCAACGAGAAACATACCCGCAGGATCTACAGGATAGAAAAGTTGCATATCCCCTTCGGTTAAGGAATAAAATGGCTTGTTGGCCTTTTGACAGGATGTCTGTTAAGTCATCGTATAACGCCCTGCTGAAAATAGACTTGTTTCCTTCTTTCAGTTCCTGACGCATATCCACAATCTGTACTTGAGGCAAAGGCACTCTATTGTACCTTTCATTTAATTCAAGTCGTTGATACAAATTTTCTTTGCTTCTGTAATAGGACACCACCGATGGGGTGGCACTGCCCAGCAGCACGGTTCCTGACCAAGCCTTTGCCCTTTTTATGGCTACTTCCACCGTATCATATTTGGGAGTCATGTCTGATTTATAGGTTGACTCATGTTCCTCATCCAAAATAATGATGCCAATGTTTTCTAATGGTGCAAACACAGCAGAGCGGGCGCCTATGACAATTTTTACTTTTCCGCTACGAATTCGCGCCCATTCGTCATATCGTTCCCCCAAAGAAAGCTTGCTGTGGAGCACAGCAATGTTCTCATATCCAAAACGGCCGACAAATCGGTCGATAATTTGCTTAGTTAAAGAAATTTCAGGCACCATCATGATGGCATTCTGTCCCTTATTGATGCACTGCTCGATAGCCCTCATATAGATTTCTGTTTTGCCGCTACCAGTAATTCCATGAAGCAAAAAAATATTATTTTCTTTGACGCCTCTGCCCTTCTCAATCATTGAAAGAGCCTGTTGCTGTTCCTGGGTCAACTGATCAATGGGTTGGCTTTCCCCTAAATGACCCCGGTAAGGTTCTCGTATTTTTCCCCTTTTTGAGGGTTCACCCGCAGGGGTGAAAAGCCGCACTGCATCAATATATTTGCAGGCGACTCTTCGCTTCAACCAAATTGCAGTTTGAATGATTTCAGAGGTCAGGGAAATCTCCGGGTCAATCGTTTCCACATACTTTAGCCCCTTGATTTCCTCCTCATTTCTATCTTTTACACGAAACACATAGGCAATCTTCTGTCTATTTCCCTTTGCAAAAGGAACCATCACCTTTTGTCCAATGCGAACGTCCTCAAAGGTACATCCGTAGGTGTAGAGGGTGTCGGTCTGATCACTTTTATTGTCTATTACCAAATCTACATATTTCATAAAACCTACAATTTTTCTTATAATAAGAAAATGTCATTTTTGCTGCATTCTTCAATCATCTCATCCGGCCATACTGACACCTGAACCTCACCGATATGTGCCTTTCGCAGGAAGTACATGCACAGCCGACTTTGCCCGATCCCCCCACCAATTGTATAGGGAAGTTTTTTCTCGAGAATCGCCTTATGGAAAGGCAGTTCGCACCGTTGAGACGCTCCTTCGATTTCAAGCTGTGATGCCATGGTTTTTTCATCCACACGAATTCCCATGGAAGAGATTTCGTACGCAATGCCCAAGACATCATTCCACAAAATAATGTCTCCGTTTAAGGACCAGTCATCATAATCGGGGGCTCTGCCATCATGCTTTTCGCCGGATTTCATTTTGTTGCCGATTCCTTTAATAAATACTGCACGTTTCTCCGCAGCAATAATGTTTTCTCGCTCTTTTGGGGTTAAATCGGGATAACGATCTTCCAATTCTTGGGTGGTGATAAAATAGATTTCATTGGGCAAACTGGTTTTCAGTTCCGGATACAATCTGTTTACATAATCGCCCAGATTCTTTACTGCTGCATAAATTGTATTGACTGTCTCTTCCAAAAAAACATCCGTTCGTTCTTCCGCCAGAATAACTTTTTCCCAGTCCCATTGATCCACATAAGCGGAATGCAGGTTGTCCAATTCTTCATCTCTTCGGATGGCGTTCATATCAGTATAAATACCATGGCCCGGTTTAATCCCATATTTGCCTAATGCCATTCTCTTCCACTTGGCAAGAGATTGAACCACTTCAACATTGGCTTCATCTAAATCCTTCAAAGAAAAACTAACGGTCCGTTCAACGCCATTAAGGTTATCATTTAGTCCACTTTCGGGTCTAACAAATAAAGGAGCTGTAACCCGCCTAAGATTCAAACCATAAGCCAGCTCATCTTGAAAAAAATCTTTGATTTTTTTTATTGCTCTTTGACTCTCCATGTAGTCGATCACCGGTGTGTATTTTTCCGGAATGGTAAGTTGTGACATGTTTTTTTCCTCTCAATTCTCTTATCTTATTTTTGTTTATTGTTTTGGTTGGAATATTGGCATCCACAGTAGTTTTGTCGATACAATCCATACTTTTTTGATAAAGCAATGGATTGTTGAAATCCACCGTTTTTTTTGAAGTTTCGGTCCAAATAACTAATCCCAAAGGTCTGAGATAATCTCCTGCCGATATGGCTGATGCCATCATAGTCCTTGTGAGGGCTAACCGCTAACGTTGTTCCAAAAAAATCATATCCCAGTTCTAAAGCCGTTTTCGCAGTTTGCTCCAGCCTTAACCGAAAGCACTCAATGCATCGTCTGCCACCTTCCGGCTCATTACTCCAGTCGGCGGCCACTTCAAAGAAGTGTTGCCGATTATATGGGCCCTCCTTGTAATCAATGATGTATTGACGGTCTGAATCATCGTTCATCGCATCAATCAATGCGATTTGACTTGCCTTGCGTTTATTGTATTCCTCTTCATCTGTGATGTTGGGGTTATAGAAATAAATGGTCACTTGAAAGTCCATTGCCACTTGTGGAATCACCGCTGCGCTACAGGGGCCGCAACAACTATGAAGCAACAAACTTGGCTTGGATAAGGCCGGTTGCATTTCATCTGTCGAAAGAAAAGTTGACTTTCTCTCATTCATTGTATCCTCTTGACTCCACAGAGGTTTGACGATTTTATGGTCAGACATTTTTGTTTCCTTTTACAAGAATTACTTCACTTTATTAAGGAATTATTATACCATAGACTCTATGAAAGCGCTAGAACAAAAGTGGCGCGTTGAAAGGATTTTGTTATGCCCAATGAAAATGTATTTCTACTTTATCATACCATTAGTCAAGACTTAAAGGCACGTTTTGGTGGGAAAATTATTAAACTTTCACTGGATGGTGGATTTACTTGTCCCAATCGGGATGGAACAAAAGGCGTGGGCGGTTGTAGCTTCTGTTCTCCTGACGGTTCCGGAGAATTGTCAAGTGACATTCCCCGTCAAATTGAAGTCCTTTCAAAAAAATGGCCAAACGCTACTGGATACATTGCATACTTTCAGAGCCATACCAACACCTATGGCAAGGTATCCACAATGCGGGCCATGTTTCAGGAAGCTCTTTCCTATCCCAACGTAGTCGGCCTTGCCATTGCCACCAGACCCGACTGTCTTTCTGAAGAAGTGTTGGATTTGTTGGAGGAGCTAAACCGTCAAACATTCTTATGGGTAGAATTAGGTCTTCAGACCATCCATGAGACCACGGCCATTGCTTCTAACCGTGGGTATCCGTTGTCAACCTATGATCAAGCGGTATCCGAGTTGACAAAAAGAAAAATATACATTGTCACTCACCTGATTCTGGGCCTTCCCGGGGAGACCCCAAATGATATGGCCGCTTCCGTAAAATACGTAACCCGTGATATCGATAACCATCCACCAATCTACGGCATCAAACTTCATCTATTAAATGTGGTCAAGGGCTCTGCCCTGGCAGCCACCCATCCTGAGTATTCCCCTTTCTCGTCTCCTCAGGAATACATTGATTTGATATGCGATTTGCTGCCACAAATCCCATGGGAAGTCACCATCCATCGGTTAACCGGGGATGTGCCAAGGAAGTTGTTGATTGCCCCTGAGTGGAGTTACAAAAAAAGAACCATCCTAAATGGTATCCTTCATGAAATGAATCAAAGGGGAAAAATACAAGGCTGCGATTTATAAATCACAGCCTTGCAATGTCCATTACTTGTTTTCAAACTCCGGTCCCAATCTCCCATCATTATAATGCTTTCGACATAAAGATACATACATATCCATTCCCCCCACTACAATTTGTTGACCTTCCTTAACAAACTTCCCATCCACCACTCTGGCTACCATGGTGGCTTTTCGTCCACACCAGCAAATGGTTTTGATCTCTTCAATTTTATCTGCATAAATCAACATGTAATAGGAACCTTCAAATAGTTCATTGCGAAAATCGTTTTTTAAACCATACGCCAATACGGGAACATCACAGCTATCCACAATTTCAACCAATTCCTGTATGTGGTGCTTCCGCAGGAACTGGCACTCATCAATCAGAACACAGTCCACCGTTTCTCTGGCGTTTTCCTTCATAAAGACATCCAACAAATTCGTTTCGTCCGAAATAGGAAGGGCATCTCTTTGAAGCCCAATTCGAGACGAGACAAGCCCGACTCCACTTCTGTCATCTATGGCGGGGGTAAAGACCAGTACCCGTTTGCCACGTTCTTCATAATTATATGCCACTTTAATTAATTCAATGGATTTTCCGGCATTCATGGTGGAATACCGATAATATAATTGGGCCATATAGGTTCCTCCCTCTTTCTAAATCTCATTCTAAAATATCCGGCTGCGAAATGCAACGTCTATTCTTTGGCCAGTTTGCACCCAAGCACCAATGGAGAGGCCAAGGTCAAACACACGCCGGACCCAATCATAATGTATTCGATTTTAATCACATCTGCCAAAGGACCAAAAAACAACATTCCAAGGGGCATAGCTGTGGATGCAATGATCTGCACCAAGGAAAAGACCCTGCCCATCATATTCTCTGATACATTTTCCTGAATCAACACAGTATCTGCGGCAGAATAAGCCGGCATAAAAAGGCCGCCGAGTACTAGGATAACCAAATATATAGCAAAGTTAGGCGCCACACCCAGCAACCCAAAAGAAATACCAAAGGCGGCAGTACAAATAAACATTACAAAAAACTTATTCTTAAAAGCTCCCTTGACAGCCACATAAATCCCACCTAGAAGCATCCCAAATGTCCATGTGATTTCATTCATTGTCAATTTCCAAACCTCTGGCCCAAAGGTTCGTTCCACATAAAGAGGGGTTAAAAATGCTGCCGGGGTAATTAGTACAAATACAATGGCATAGATAATCATCAGCCGCAAAAGAAACGGGTGCTCTCGAGTATACCTCAATCCTGCCAAAAGGTCCTTGAAGGGGCCCTGATTATCTGTGTTTTCAACGGTGCTTTTTGTGGGCATTTTTAGGAAACTCATAAAGCTAACCGCCAAAAGTGCAGTGATTACATCAGTTAACAATGCGAATTCGATACCCCAGGAACCTAAGAGCACGCCTGCCACTGCCGGTGCTGCTAGGAGCAACACTGAATTCAAAGTACTGTTAATTCCATTAATCCGTACCAACTGATTTGTTGGCACCAATTGGGGAACAATGGCGGAAACCGAGGGCAATTGGATGCCACTCCCAAAAGATCGGAGCGCAGAAATTAGAATCAACAAGGAAATGGATTCAATCCCCATCCAAAACAATATCACTAATGCAAAGGTGGAAACCGCAATAAAAAGATCCGGAATAATAATCAGCATTTTCCGATTGTAACGGTCCGCCCACACGCCGGCGAAAAGAGATGTGATGATTTGAGGTAAAAACGAAGCAATCGTGACACCTGTAATGGCAACTCCAGAGGATGTTTCCAAGGTTATGTACCATATAATTGCAAAAGAAGCCACCGATGATCCGAAGATGGAACACTGCTGGCTAACCAAATAAAAGATAATATTCTTTTTCCACGAAGTTGTGTCTTGCTTCAAAGCAGGGTCCATTGGGTCCTCCTTTTGCGCAAAGATGAAAAAAGCCTCTGAGAAATCCCAAAGGCTTGTTGGTGCCCAGACTCGGAATTGAACCAAGGACACGTAGATTTTCAGTCTACTGCTCTACCGACTGAGCTATCTGGGCATGATGGTGGGCCATCAGGGACTTGAACCCGGGACCTGCCGGTTATGAGCCGGACGCTCTGACCAACTGAGCTAATGGCCCGTAAATAATATTGGTCGGGGTGGCAGGATTTGAACCCGCGACCCACTGGTCCCAAACCAGTTGCGCTACCAAACTGCGCTACACCCCGCGGTTTCTTAAATGGCAGGGGCAGTAGGATTCGAACCCACGGCACGTGGTTTTGGAGACCACTGCTCTGCCAACTGAGCTATGCCCCTATGTAGTTATGGCGGAGAAGGTGGGATTCGAACCCACGCGGCCCTTGCGAACCCTAACGATTTAGCAAACCGTCCTCTTTGGCCTCTTGAGTACTTCTCCACAACTTCAGTGTTCTGGCGGAGAGGGTGGGATTCGAACCCACGGCCCCTTGCGGAGTCACTGGTTTTCAAGACCAGCTCCTTAAACCACTCGGACACCTCTCCATTCGTGAGTTTTACTACACCCGTTTCATTCTTTAATTTGGTGACCCAGCGGAGGGTCGAACTCCGGACACCTTGATTAAAAGTCAAGTGCTCTACCAACTGAGCTACTGGGTCATGGCTGGGGTAGCAGGATTTGAACCTACGAGTGACGGAGTCAAAGTCCGTTGCCTTACCGCTTGGCTATACCCCATCTTATATTTATTAATATGGTGAGCCCACAGGGATTCGAACCCCGGACACACGGCTTAGAAGGCCGTTGCTCTATCCAGCTGAGCTATGAGCCCATGATTTGGAAATTGGAGCGGATGATGAGAATCGAACTCACGCCATCAGCTTGGAAGGCTGAGGTTCTACCATTGAACTACATCCGCATAGTATGGGTGCGATGATTCACACCCAGTCATTCGACAAATGGAGCGGAAGACGAGATTCGAACTCGCGACCCTCGCCTTGGCAAGGCGATGCTCTACCCCTGAGCCACTTCCGCAGGTATTGGTGGAGGAGAGTGGTTTCGAACCACTGTAGGCTTAGCCAACGGATTTACAGTCCGCCCCCTTTAGCCACTCGGGCACTCCTCCAAGTAAGATACTGGAGCTGGCGGAGGGAATCGAACCCCCAACCTGCTGATTACAAATCAGCTGCTCTACCGTTGAGCCACGCCAGCCAATGATGTCTGCTCAAGCTCCGAAAAATTTGGCGATCCGGATCGGGCTCGAACCGACGACCTCCAGCGTGACAGGCTGGCATTCTAACCAACTGAACTACCGGACCATATTTGGTGGGCGCTATAGGGCTCGAACCTATGACCCTCTGCTTGTAAGGCAGATGCTCTCCCAGCTGAGCTAAGCGCCCTTGTATCAGAATTTACCTGCTCGACACATTTACTAAATATATAGTATCTCACTCCAACTGTCAAGTATTTTTATTCACTTCTGACAGGATTTTTATTGAACCGGATGTCAAGTCGAAAAGCAAAGTTTCCATGGTGTTTTTTTGTGTTTTGGGAAATAGAATAATCAAAGATACAATGTCACTATAACCTACCTGTAGAATTTCAAAATTTCCTTCTGCCGCAAGGCCTTCCATCTTTTTCAGGAATGGATAAGGGACTTGAACAGACCACTCTATCATTTCTTGAACTTGATAAATCTCTCCCTCTTGAACAGCAAGTTTTGCAGAAGAAGTATAGGCACGAATCAGACCGCCCGGCCCAAGTTTAATGCCACCAAAATAACGAATAACCAAAACGGCAACATTGGTAATCTTCTCTTTGACCAACATATGAACGATGGGTGCCCCTGCTGTTCCTTGAGGTTCTCCGTCGTCTGATGCCCATTGAATCTGAAATGCATCCCCCACTACCGTTGCCGGCACATGGTGGGTTGCATCTTTATATTGTTTTTTTAAAGATGCAAAATACGCCATGGCCTCTTCTCTACTCTCCACCGGTTTGGCAAAAGCAATGAACCTTGACTTTTCGATGCTTTGTTCCACAATTCCCTCTTTTTTTAGGGTCTTATAAGACATGGTACTCCTTCAACCTGCTATAGTCCTCCACCGACAAATTCACTTCTACCAAGGTTCCGCTTTCCTGATGCGCTACTCCTTGAACAATACCTTTTTCAAATATGTATGAAAGGGCTCTTCCTTTGTCGTATGGAATCAATAATTTTGCATCTACCCGATTTCCAAACAACTTGTTTTTTATCATTTCTACAAGTAAATCAACATTCTCCCCTGTCAACGCGGAAATGCCAATACTCTCTTCCCTAAGAGCGGTCTCCGCCATTGGCTGTAGTAAGTCAATTTTGTTATATACGTAAATCCTGTCTTTGCCTCCTGCCCCTATTTCTTTGAGAACTTGTTCGGTAACCTGAATTTTGAAATCTGCATCAGGGCTAGTCACATCAACCACATGGAGCAGCAAGTCCGCCAATACCACCTCCTCTAGGGTTGCTTTAAAGGCTCTCACCAAAGAATGGGGCAGTTTGCTTACAAACCCAACGGTGTCGATGAGGAGAAATTCTTGATTGGTATCCAATTTAATATTTCGCTGAGCAGTATCCAAGGTGGCAAAAAGGATATCCCTTGAAGAAACTGACTTTTCTTGTTTTTCAACTAGTTCGAGCAGTTTGTTCATTAACGCAGATTTTCCCGAATTGGTATATCCCACAATAGCTACCACCGGCATTCCGGATTTTTCTCGTTTTGACCGTTGGGTGGTTCGGTTCTTGCGAATTTCCTTTAGCTCTGTTTCTATATCATCCAACCTGCTCTTCACGTGTCGACGGTCTGTTTCCAGTTTTTTCTCTCCCGGACCTCTGGTGCCAATTCCGCCACCGAGACGTGACAAGGATTTTCCAAAACCCAAAAGTCTGGGAAGCCGATATCTAAGTTGGGCTAATTCCACTTGGAGTTTCCCCTCTTTGGATGTGGCGCGAGAGGCGAAAATATCCAGTATCAGGATGGTTCGATCCAACACACGCACTCCCGCCCCATCTTCCAGATTTCTCAGCTGCATGCCGCTTAACTCGTCGTTGAATATAACCGTGTCAGCCTCCATGTTTTCACATAGCTCTGCCAGTTCTAGCACCTTTCCGCTACCAATATAGGTAGCAGAGTTGGGTTTTTCAATTTGTTGAATCATTCTACCCAAAACTTCTATGCCGGCAGCTTCCGCCAGGTTTTGAAGTTCGTCCATAAAATAAGTGATGTCTTCCTGAATCGAAGCACCAACCAAGATCGCTCTCCGATCCTCCGTGCTGACCACTTCGTTGTTATCCGTCATTCGAAACATAATTACCTCTTCCCGATTTGAGAAAAAAAGCCTCGGAAATGCTTCCGAGGCGATTAAAGCAATGGTTTTGGCTTATCTATTCAGCTTATCCAACTGTTCATAAAACTTTTGGTTCAGAACACGAATGTGAGTTCCCTTCATTCCTAAAGATTTCGATTCAATAATCCCTGCACTTTCCAGTTTCCGAAGGGCATTGACAATCACCGAGCGGGTAATTCTAGAACGGTCTGCAATTTTGCTGGCTACCAAAATTCCCTCTTGTCCATCCAGCTCTTCAAAGATTTTTTGAATGGCTTCGCTTTCAGAATAGGAAAGAGTACTCACCGCCATCTTTACAATTTCGGTGTTTCGCTCTTCCTCTTCATTTTGGATGTTAATCCTTCGTTGAATCTCCAGCCCAACCACAGTTGCTCCGAATTCACCTAACACTAAATCTTCATCATTAAATGCAGGCTCATATCGGGTCACAAACAAAGTTCCCAACCTTTCATCCCCGCCTACGATGGGAATAAAAGTGTGAAACTTGTCCTTGGTATTCACATCATACCGAAAGACTTCCAACACTTCCTCACCCCACAAATTTGCTTTTGTATCGGTGATTTTAAGTAATGCTTCACTATATTCTTCCGGCAACCGCTCTGAACCCGTTTCCGGATCCAATATGGTCGCACTGTCTGCTTTGATTTTGTAATATACACCTAAGACTTTGCCTCTAGCATTGATGATGTAGACATTGGCATCCATCAAATCACTGAGAATTTCGCATAACTGACTGAAAGAGAAAATACCCCTAGTAGCTTCTTTTAAAACCCAATTCAATTTTCTAACCTTGGCTAAAATATCTTTTTCCATCATGGTACTCCTTATTGGGTGGTAGTATATTTATTACACCCACAGAATAGATTATACTCCATGGAAAACTGCCATACAATAATAATTTAGATTTTTTAGAAAATTATTTATTTTACAAACAATTAAAGAATGTACTTGTCCAAATCCTCAGGATGTATCTTCTCAATAAACTTTTCTTTCACGTATTCTTTGTCAATAACTACTTTCTCTTCATCAATATCCGGAATGTTAAAAGAAATGTCTTCAAGGAGTTTTTCCAAAATTGTATGGAGTCGTCGAGCACCGATATTTTCGTTTTGTTCGTTCATTAGAAAAGCCATTGATGCAATCTCTTGAATTGCTTCATCGGTAAATTCTATGGAAATACCTTCTGTTTCCAACAATGCCTTATGTTGCTTTATTAATGCATTTTCTGGAATCGTCAAGATCTTCAAAAAAGTATCTTCTGTCAAATTCTCCAATTCCACGCGAATAGGGAAACGCCCTTGCAATTCAGGAATTAAATCGGTTGGTTTTGCAGAGTGAAATGCACCGGATCCAATAAACAGAATATGATCTGTCTTGACAGGGCCATGCTTGGTATTTACTACACTCCCCTCTACGATGGGGAGAATATCTCGTTGAACCCCTTCTCTGGATACATCCGCACCGGAACGATATCCCGACCCAGATGCAATTTTGTCTATTTCGTCAATGAAAATAATCCCGTTTTGTTCGGCATTTTGGAGGGCCTCTTCTGTGACCTGGTCCATATCAATTAAATTCTGGGCCTCCTCTTCCCTAAGGATTTTCCTGGCATCTTTCACCTTCACCTTTTTGGATTTCTTCTTAGGAGGCATCATGTCGCCAAAAATGTTTCCGATTGCAATACCCATTCCTTCTTGACTCATGTCCAATTGATTGCCTTTAGGCGCAGCTGAAACCTGTATTTCTATAAACTGTTCTTCCAATTTGCCTTCCCTCAATTGTTGTCTCACCTGCTCTCTGGCCATTTCAGTATCTACATTAGTTGCAGGCGTTTCTTCTTCTTCTTTTTTGGATTGTTGCGCTTCATATTGCTGTTTCTGGCTTTGGTAGCCACCGCTATTTAAGATGAAATCAAAAGGTCCTCTAGCCGCATCATTGCCGCCAGCTTTTTTTCTGCCGGGAATAATCGCCTCAAGAATCTTCTCTTCAGCTAGCTCGTCGGCAAAAACATATTTTTCTTCCAGTCTACTTTGTTTGGTAATCCGAATAGATGCTTCAACCAAGTCTCTCACCATAGAGTCGACATCTCGCCCCACATAACCGACTTCTGTAAATTTTGTGGCTTCCACCTTCACAAAGGGGGCATCCATAAGCTTTGCAAGTCTTCTGGCAATTTCAGTTTTTCCCACACCGGTAGGGCCCATCATTAAAATATTCTTAGGGGTGATTTCTTCCATCAAATCCTCGGAAAGCAAGCTTCTTCGGTATCTGTTTCGCAAGGCAACAGCGACGGATTTTTTCGCTTCGTCCTGTCCAATAATATATTTGTCCAATTCCGCCACAATTTCTTTTGGCGTCATATTATACAATTTATTTGCCATGATATTCCTCCTTATAGTTTCTCAGTGGAGATATTGTCATTTGTGTAGACACAAATGGATGCTGCTATTTTCAATGACTCCCTTACGATTTCTTCAGCCGACATTTGGGTATGATTAAATAACGCATTAGCTGCTGAATACGCATAATTTCCCCCTGAGCCAATTGCGATAAAGTCTTGATCCGGTTCAATCACCTCTCCATTACCGGAGATTAGCAACATGGATTCTTTGTCCGCCACAATCATCAAGGCCTCCAGATTCCTCATCATTTTGTCTGTTCGCCAAAGCTGGGCCAAGGAAACAGCCGCGCGCCTTAGGTTTCCACCATGTTCTTCCAGCTTTTCTTCAAACTTTTCTCTTAGTGAAAAGGCATCTGCCACAGAGCCTGCAAAACCAACCAGTACACCATTCTTATATATTTTTTGCACTTTCTTGGCGCCGGCTTTCATAATGGCGCTTTCTCCCATGGTAACTTGACCGTCACCGCCAATACAGATATCCTCTGCACTTCTTCGAACTGCAACGATTGTCGTCGCGTGAAATTGTACCATTTCATTACCTCCATTGTTTTTTTGAAGTGGCCAATATCCACTCCACATATATTGTCTATTACTCTTTGTAATCACATTCACTGTTTGAACAAGCTAATTCGCTGTTCTTCATCTTTTTTTCTACCAAGCGGGCTCCACATTTGGGACATTCTTTATTGGTTGGTTTATTCCAGTATAACTGATTACAACTTGGATAACCACTACATCCATAGAAGAGCCTTCCTTTTTTGCTTTTCCGTTGAATGATTTCCTTCCCACACTGTGGGCAAGAAACCCCAATGGAATTCACAATTACTTTGGTGTTTTTACACTCCGGATATCCGGTGCAAGCAAGAAATTCTCCAAATCTTCCATGTCGATAAGCCATGGGCTTTCCACACAGTTCACAAACTTCATCGCTAATCCGTTCTTCCAGTTCAACTTTTTCTATCTTTTCATCGGCAAAATCCAAGTCCTTCTTAAAACTAACATAGAAATCCCGAATAATAGATTTCCAATTGAGATTCTCAACTTCAATCAAATCCAATTTGTCTTCAATATCAGCGGTAAATCCAACATCAACAATTTCGGGAAAGTATTCAATCATCATTTGGTTGACTAAAAATCCCAAATCTGTGGGAATAAGAAATTTTTTCTCTTTTCCGATATACTTACGTTCAACCAAAGTGCCGATAATCGGAGCATAGGTGCTGGGGCGGCCAATATTGTCTTCTTCCAGTTCTTTGACCAAACTCGCTTCAGTAAAACGAAGAGGTGGCTGGGTAAAGTTTTGTTCTCCTTTGACTTCGTCCGGCGTCAAAACCTCTCCTGGGGTTAATAATGGCAGTTCTTTGTCATCGTCATCCTTACCAGGTGAATACACTTTCAAAAACCCATCAAACAGTAACTTGGATCCAGTGGCTTTAAATAGGTAATCCTGATTCTTAATACCCACAGACATACCCATATAAACCGCCGGTTTCATTTGACTTGCTAAAAATCGATTCCAAATCAACTTGTACAAATTATATTGGTCTTTGCTTAAAGAATTCTTTATTTGGTCCGGCGCCAATTCCACATAACTTGGCCGAATTGCTTCATGGGCATCTTGGACTTCTTTCTTCTTGTTGCTGAAAAAATTATTACCTACATAATTTTCACCAAAGACAGCAGCAATATATGCCTTCGCAGCAGCCTTGGCCTCTTCGGAAATTCGAACAGAATCAGTTCGAATGTATGACACCAAACCGACTGTCCCTTTTCCTTTTATTTCAACACCTTCGTATAATTGTTGTGCAATTTGCATTGTCTTTTTTGTTGAGAAATTTAGTTTGTTTGAGGCATCTTGTTGAAGGCTGCTGGTGGTAAAAGGCGCATAGGCATTTCGGTTTCTCTCCTTTGCCTCCACTGTTTCAACTTGGAATGTTCCTTTCTTTAATTGATCTAAAATCTTTTGGGCATCCTCACCATTGGTGACCCCAATCTTTTCGCCGTTGTAAAGTGCCAATTTTGCCGAGAAGGGTTTTTCCTTGTGAAAAAAGGCTAAAATATTCCAATATTCCTCCGGAATAAATGCCCGAATCAAATTTTCTCTGTCACAAATTATTTTTAGTGCGGCAGATTGCACACGTCCGGCACTCAGACCCCTACGAATTTTACGCCAAAGCAAAGGACTGATAGAGTATCCTACTAGTCTGTCCAATACTCTCCGTGCTTGTTGTGCATCGACAAGCTTTGTATCTACCGGCCTTGGATTTTTCACTGCCGCCAGTACCGCTTCTTTGGTGATTTCATTGAAAACAATCCGGCTTGCCGCCCCTGTGTCTAGGCCGAGAAGATACTGAAGATGCCATGAAATTGCCTCTCCTTCTCTGTCAGGGTCAGTAGCAAGAAAAATCTTATCCGCGCTTTTGGCTTGTTTCTTAAGTTCTTTAATCAAATCGCCTTTGCCGCGAATTGAAATATATTCCGGTTCAAAATCGTTTTCTATGTGTATGCCCAACTTACTTTTAGGCAAGTCCCTTACGTGTCCTACAGAAGCGATTACTTTATACTTGCTTCCAAGGAATTTACCAATGGTTTTCGCTTTTGACGGCGATTCCACAATAACCAAATGTTGTTTTGTTGTTGCCACAGTACCCTCCAATGGTTTTCTGCTAACCTTACAGGAAATGATTATATGTATATTCTTTTTACTTTGCAACAAATATTTTACCCATGGAAGTATGAAGTATTCCTTTCATCTCTAAAACAGTCAACAAACCGTTTATGTGGGATGGCTGTTTTCCAAGGCTTTTGCACAATTGATCTACGGTAGATTCTCCCATTCTGGATAAGTTGGCGACCAATGCTTTTTCATCAGCAGAAAGGCTGTTAAACTGTTTTTCTCTCTCAATGGGCATAATTCCCATTTCTTCCAACAAATCATCCAACACCACTAATGGCGTTGCTCCATCCTTGAGAAGTTTGTTTGAGCCCAAGTGGTGAATATTATTAATGTTGCCGGGAAGTGCATAGACGGTTCTTCCTTGTTCCATGGCCAATTCTGCAGTAATAAGGGCTCCACTGTGCAGTCCGGCGCAGGCTACCACTGTGACTTCGGATAATCCGCTGATGATTCGATTTCGACGGGGAAAGGTATAAGGTGCGGCAGGATATCCTGGAGGATATTCGGATAAAACCAATCCGTATTTCATGATTTCTTCTTTTAGTTTTTTGTTAGATGCCGGATAACACAGATCAATGCCGCATCCCAACACGGCAATGGTTTTTCCATTGCACTTCAATGCGCCACCATGCCCGCAAGTGTCGATACCTGCCGCCAATCCGCTGACGACCACTAGGCCATGTTGAGCAAGTCGCTCCCCTAAAGAAAATGCCGCCCATTTTCCATAATCCGTGGTCTTCCTTGAGCCAACGATTGACACACATCTTTTTGATGCCAACGTCAAATCCCCCGCATAATACAGCTTTTGAGGAGGGTCCGCAATCAATGGTAACAACATTGGGTATTCAATATCTCCTAAATTTACAACCCCATAATTCATTTGGATTTCTCCTTGGAACCCATCCACCTTTGATGGCGTGCCGGTGCCATAAATTCTCGATATTGTATAGCTTCGGCTAAATGGATTGTTTCAATTTCGTCACAATCTTCAATGTCGGCTATTGTCCTTGCCATGCGAAGTATTTTATCATAGGTACGCATGTTTAGCGGGAAGGTTTCATAGGCTTGTTTCATAAGTGCACTCTGATCTGCCCCCAAAGGACAATATGTTTTTCCCATGGCATGGGTAAGTTGCCCATTAAAAAAAATATCCGTCCCCTTGTATCTGTTTAGTTGCCGCTTACGTGCCCCAATAACCATTTGTCGCAAATCCTCAGATGAAGCACCTTGTGTGGATCTGTCAAGTTCCTTCCAGGGAATCCTATCTACTTTTACATGGATATCAATGCGATCTATAATCGGACCAGATAGTTTTGATTGATATTGAGTAATCTGCCCATCTGTGCAAGTGCATTGATGAATTTCGTCTCCCGCATACCCGCATTTACAAGGGTTACATGCCGCAATTAAAATGACCTTGCTGGGAAATGTAATATTCCCTCCACGTCTTGTGATGGTAACTTTTCCTTCCTCCAAAGGTTGACGCAATGCTTCCAAGGTTCCACTATCAAAATGCACAACTTCATCTAAAAATAATACGCCAAAATGTGCCAAAGACAATTCTCCCGGACCGGGTTTGATTCCCCCACCCATTAGGGCAGGACGGGTAATGGTATGATGGGGACTTCGGAAGGGTCGCGACATTACCATAGGCATACGCTCTTCCAGTAACCCTGCCACGCTATATATTTGAGTAACCGCTATTTGTTCTTCATAAGACATTGGGGGTAATATGGAGGGCAACCGACTGGCCAACATGGTCTTTCCGGATCCTGGCGGGCCAACCATTAGTACGCCATGACCTCCTGCTGCGGCAATAGCCAACGCCCTTTTTACATTTTCATGACCAGCCACCTCGTTGAAATCCGGAAGTTTTTTGTCCCGGCTCCTATTTGGCTTAATCGTTCTGATGTGCGTTGGGGCCACCTGAAATCCCTTTATCCAATCAACTGCTTCTTGCAGATTTTTGGCCGGATACAGAAAAACATCCTCTACCAATGCAGCTTCCTGCAAATTTGATTCTGGCAAAACCACATGGCAAATACCACTTGTTTTGAGGCACAGAATTAAAGGCAAAACCCCTTTCACCGGATTCAACTTACCATCAAGAGAAAGCTCACCCAGGAAAGCCCATTGATGACAATCTTTTATTTCGGCTTGTCCTGTTGCCGCAAGAACCCCCATGGCGATGGGTAAATCAAAATGACTACCATCTTTTCGTGTTCCTGCCGGAGCCAAATTGATTGTCATTCTCTTTGCAGGATATTCATAGCCGGAATTCATAATCGCAGAGCGAATTCTTTCAAGAGATTCCCGAATGGTCGTATCGGGAAGGCCCACTAGATTGCAGGCCGGTAGTCCCCTGGTTATGTCCGTTTCAACCTGTATCATTGCCCCATTAAGCCCCGATAATGTAGCGGTACAAATATTTGATAACATCGGTCACCTCACACATTCTCAAGATGGTTTAAGGAAACCTCAATGACATCAAAACGAAAATCCATTTGATGCAGTCCAAATCTCTGGATAAAAAAATCGGCGGCATAGGTCATATGCAGACGTTTCTTTGCAGTAATTGCCTCGGCCGGCGTGCCATAGCTTTCCCCGGTCCGGGTTTTAACTTCTACAAAAGAAAGCAAATGATTCTTTTTTGCAACAATATCTAATTCCCCATATCTAGAGTAAAAATTTCGAAATACAATTTGGTATCCCTGCTCCCGCAGAAATATCGCCGCAAGTTCCTCTCCATATTGACCTTTGCATACATTTCCACCTTTGTGGTGGCTCTTGGATTGAACTCTACTGGTGTGATTATCATTCATTGGGTTCCCCCTTATCTCCCCCGACTTTAACTTTTCCTTATTATATCTACTCCATAATAAATCGTCAACCATATTTTTCCATAAATTACATTTATTTCTTTTCTGGTAAAAAAATGCCCACCATTGAATAAAACGGTGGGCATTGTGTTGTGTTCTTCTTATTTATCCGTATCTAAAATCCCCTGTATGTCCTTTTTGGCTTGGGTGGCCAAGGACAGGTGCCCAGACTGAGCCAAGGCTTTGTTCGATTTATATTCACTATCCAAAGGGACAATGGCATAATTTATTTTCCCTTTATAAGTATATTTATCTACCCAGTATGGCACTGTGGTCCAATCAATGGATTTTATTTTCTTTTTGTCTACATCGAATGTGATGGAAGTCTGCGCAAGATATCCTTCCTCCACATATCTTCCGCCGGATGGGATAAGTTCTCTTCTCTGGTTGGATAGAAAATTCCCTAAGGCATAAAAGACTGGAACCTTTTTCTCGGTGACCGATCCATCATTTGATTCTTTCTCAACTGTGATAACGTTCATGGGCTGTGGGACATGGGGATGAGAAGCAAAGATAATATCCGCATCTACTTCTTCTGCCACTTTCTTCGCCAATGTCTTCTGATATTGATTGGGTGTTAGGTGGTACTCTTCTCCCCAATGAAAATAGACCAATATGATTTCTGCCCCAGCGTCACGGGCATCATCGGCTATACTTTTCATTTCTGCAACATCCTCATCCATTTTCCCATAGTTAAAAGAATTGACCAAAGATGCCGCTTCATCGGTAAGGGGATTTGCATTTAAATAGGTGGTGTCATCATTCGCCGATCCCGTTTCGTAGGTATATGCAATCATGGCAATCTTAACCCCTTTTACTTCCGTCATGGCGTACTTGGGTTCCTCTTGTGTCAGCCTTGTTCCCGCTGGAATTAAATCGTTTTTTCGAAGAACTTTGACCGTTCTCTTAATTCCATTAGTACCTGAATCATATGCATGGTTACTACTGGTCATCACCATATCAAATCCTGCGGTTTTTAGGGATGTTGCCAGCGCATCCGGCCCTCTAAATGCAGGATAGCCTGTATAGGGCTTCCCTGAGAAAGTGGTTTCAATGGTGCACATTGCCAAATCTGCTTTTTTAATATAAGGCATGATATATGTAAAGTTGTTGTCAAAATTATAGGTATCCGTCTCGCTGTCATAGGCTGCACTAATATTAGGGTCATGCAGAACAATATCGCCAGCACAGGTAATGGTAATTTTAACTGGATCTGACTTTGCTTCAATAAAGGGCGCTTTACCATCCCCAACCAGCTTAATCAATATGAAGCCACCTATGATAATCAGGGCTACAAGGCAACCAATAATTGCATAAAACCGTTTTCTAAACTTTACTTTTTTCATAATGCTCCTTTTTTACAACGAGGAAATTTTATCATATTTCATGCAATATAAAAAGTGATTTTTCACCTTTCTTTTACACTTATTCCCTTGGGTTGACATTTAAAGAGGCAGTATTCCCATGGGGAACACTGCCTTCTTCCTTGTCTTGTTTCATGGCTTTGGGCCACTTAGTTTCTCGAATTATTCGATGATTTCCGTTACAACTCCGGATCCAACCGTTCTGCCACCTTCTCGGATAGCAAATCTCAGTCCCGTTTCAATGGCTATCGGTGTAATCAAATCGATTTCCATAACGATGTTGTCTCCAGGCATACACATTTCTACACCTTCAGGTAGTTTCAAATCTCCTGTTACGTCCGTTGTTCGGAAGTAGAACTGGGGTCTATAACCATTAAAGAACGGTGTATGTCTTCCTCCTTCTTCCTTCTTCAGGACGTATACTTGTCCTTTGAACTTGGTATGGGGATGAATGGAGCCCGGCTTTGCCAGAACTTGTCCTCTTTCGATTTCATTTCTCTGCACGCCTCGCAGCAGTAGTCCTACATTGTCTCCTGTCTGAGCAAAATCCAGCAGCTTTCTGAACATTTCGATGCCAGTTACAACTACCTTTCTCTTCTCTTCCGTCATTCCAACGATTTCTACTTCTTCGCCGACCTTCAAGGTTCCCTTTTCTACTCTTCCTGTTGCTACGGTTCCTCTTCCTGTAATGGAGAAAACGTCTTCTACAGGCATGCTGAAGGGTTTGTCGTCATCTCTTGCAGGTTCCGGAATGTAGCTGTCAACCGCATCCATCAGCTCGATGATTTTGTCTGCCCATGGACCGGATGTGTCTTCCAATGCCTTCAGTGCAGAGCCTCTGATGATGGGGGTGTCGTCTCCCGGAAAATCGTATTGGTCTAACAGTTCTCTGATTTCCATCTCTACCAGTTCAAGCAGTTCTTCGTCGTCTACCATGTCGCATTTGTTCAAAAATACGATGATGTAGGGTACGCCTACTTGACCTGCCAGAAGAATATGCTCTCTGGTCTGGGGCATCGGACCATCTGTGGCCGCTACAACCAGGATTGCGCCGTCCATCTGGGCTGCGCCGGTAATCATGTTCTTGACATAGTCAGCATGTCCCGGACAGTCTACGTGGGCGTAATGTCTATTGGGGGTCTCATACTCAACGTGAGCCGTTGCGATGGTGATTCCTCTTTCTCTTTCTTCCGGTGCTTTGTCGATTTCGTCAAATGCTACCGAGCTTCCAAGACCATATTTGTCGTGGAGGGTCTTGGTGATGGCCGCTGTCAATGTGGTCTTCCCATGGTCTACGTGACCGATGGTCCCGATGTTGATGTGCGGCTTATTTCTTTCGAATTTTTGCTTTGCCATAATATATAACCTCCGATTCAATGGATTATTAATAATAGTTGACTATTTGTTGATTTTTTCAATCAAGCTATCCGGCATCGTTTCAAAATGATCAAATTGCATAACGTATACGCCTCGTCCCTGAGTTTTGGATCTCAGGTCAGTGGCATAGCCAAACATTTCTGAAAGAGGCACAAGACCACGTATGGCCACCGCCCCCATTCTCATATCCGAACCTTCAATGCGCCCTCTTCGTCCGCTGATGTCGCCGATAACGTCGCCCATGTAGTCCTCAGGCACCGTCACTTCAATTTTGAAAATAGGTTCCAACAGTTTTGGTTTTCCTTCCTTGGCCGCCTGACGAAAGGCCATAGAAGCTGCAATTTTGAATGCCATTTCTGAAGAGTCTACTTCGTGGTAAGAACCGTCATACAGCTCAACCCTACGTCCACAACCTGATATCCGGCAATGGGACCGGTTTCCAGGGCTTCTCGAATCCCATCTTCGATTTTGGGGATATATTCTTTAGGAACGGATCCACCAATAATAGAATTTTTGAATTCGAATCCTGCACCCGGTTCTCTGGGGTATACACGAATCTTCACATGTCCGTACTGGCCATGGCCACCAGACTGTTTTGCATATTTGTAGTCCACATCTGCCATCTTGGATAGGGTTTCTTTGTAAGAAACCTGGGGCTTGCCTACATTGGCCTCTACCTTGAATTCCCGGAGAAGTCGATCAACAATAATTTCCAGATGGAGTTCCCCCATGCCGGCAATAATGGTCTGCCCTGTGTCCGTATTGGTAAAGGTTTTAAAGGTGGGATCTTCCTCGGCCAATTTGGCCAATGCGATACCCATTTTTTCTTGCCCTACTTTGGTTTTTGGTTCGATGGCGATTTCGATGACAGGATCCGGAAAGTCCATGGATTCTAGAATAACCTCGTGCTTCTCGTCGCAAAGGGTATCCCCGGTGGTGGTGTCTTTGAGTCCTACCGCCGCGGCAATATCGCCGGAATAGACTTCCTCTATATCCTCCCGCTTATTGGCATGCATCTGCAGAATTCTGCCGATTCTTTCCTTCTTTCCTTTGGTGGAATTATATACATAGGAGCCGGATTTTAAGGTTCCTGAGTACACCCGGAAGAATGCCAATTTCCCTACAAAGGGGTCTGCCATGATTTTAAAAGCCAAGGCGGCAAAGGGGCCTTTGTCGTCAGCAGGTCTTAAGACGTCCTCACCATTTTTGGGGTTCACCCCTTTGATGGCATGGATATCCAATGGAGATGGCAGATACGCAACAACTGCATCCAGCATCATCTGAACACCTTTGTTTTTGTAGGCCGAACCGCAAGTGACCGGAACCATGGTTCCTGCAATGGTCATCTTTCGAATTGTGGATCTGATTTCTTCCTTGGTAGGTTCTTCCCCTTCCAAGTATTTCATCAACAGCTCTTCGTCACCTTCTGAAACAGATTCAATCATTTTGTCCCGCCATTCGCTGGCAAGATCCTTCAGGTTCTCTGGAATATCAACGATTTCAAATTCTCTTCCCAGATTGTCCGTATAAACTTCCGCCTTCATTTCAATCAGGTCAATGATTCCGATAAAGCTGTCTTCACTGCCAATGGGGATTTGAACCGGTACGGCATTCGCTTTGAGTCTGTCTTTCACCATTTGAACGACCCTGAAAAAGTCTGCACCCATGATATCCATTTTATTGACAAAAATCATTCGTGGTACCGCATATTTTTCAGCCTGTCTCCAAACAGTTTCAGATTGAGGTTCAACGCCTCCTTTGGCGCACATTACCGCAACTGCGCTGTCCAGCACACGCAAAGAACGTTCTACTTCAACAGTAAAGTCCACGTGTCCCGGTGTGTCGATAATGTTAATTCTATAGTCTTTCCACTGAGTGGTGGTAGCAGCTGAGGTAATGGTGATACCACGTTCCTGCTCCTGTTCCATCCAGTCCATTGTGGCTGCGCCTTCATGGACTTCTCCCAGTTTGTGAGATCGTCCGGTATAAAACAGAATTCGTTCTGTTACCGTAGTTTTGCCGGCATCAATGTGAGCCATGATACCGATGTTTCGAGTTTTTTCGAGAGGAAAATTTCTTGGCATCCGGTTACCTCCTTTCCAAAGTGCTTCTTTTGCATACTACCATCGATAGTGTGCAAACGCCCTGTTGGCCTCTGCCATTTTGTGAGTATCTTCTTTTTTCTTAACGGATGCGCCAGTATTATTTGCTGCATCCATGAGTTCCTTGGCCAGTCTGTCAGACATGGTTTTTTCTCCTCGAGCCCGAGTGTACTTTGTCAGCCACCGGATTCCCAGGGTTTCCCGTCTTTCTGCTCTAACTTCCATTGGAACTTGATAGTTTGCACCACCTACACGCCTTGCCTTAACTTCTAAGACCGGCATGATATTGTTCATTGCTTTTTCAAATATTTCCAAAGCATCTTCACCCGTCACCTTATTCACCTGTTGAAAGGCGTCATAGACGATGGACTGAGCGGTTCCCTTTTTTCCATCCAGCATAATGCTGTTGATGAGCTTTGCCACCACAACACTGCCGTAAACTGGATCAGGAAGCACGTCGCGCTTTGGCACGTTTCCTTTTCTTGGCACTTCTCTTCCCTCCTTGCCATAATGCTTTCGGTACTCGACTCAAAGCCAACATGTGGACATCCAAGCCGTGATGCTCAATGATATCTATCATTAAGGGCATTTTCCCGAAATTTGCTACTTTTTCTTTGGACGCTTCGCGCCGTACTTGGATCTGGCCTGAACTCTACCGGTGACTCCAGCTGTGTCCAAGGTTCCTCTGACAATGTGGTATCTAACACCGGGAAGGTCTTTGACTCTTCCGCCTCTGATTAATACTACACTGTGCTCCTGCAAATTATGTCCGATGCCCGGGATGTACGCAGTCACTTCGATTCCATTGGTCAGACGAACTCTGGCAATCTTTCTGAGGGCCGAATTTGGTTTTTTCGGCGTTACTGTCTTTACAGATGTGCAGACACCTCTCTTTTGCGGTGAATTGATGTTGGTTGCAGTTCTTCTCAGGGTATTCATTCCTTTTCCCAGAGCAGGTGCGGTGGATTTCTTTTCAGCGCTGAATCTGCCTTGTCGTACCAATTGGTTAATGGTTGGCATTTGTTTCTCCTTTCTCCTCTTGTGTAAGGTTTTTTTGTTTTATCTTAAGCCCAAAATAGGCCCAAAACCAAAAGTCAGTGTATCACAAAAGATGCAATACTGTCAATGAGATTCTATTTGGGAGGCCATGGCCTCCCGCCATAGATTTCGTGGTTTATCTGTTAGTTTTCTTTGTTGTCCTGGATAATCTCAACCCCTTCGTCGGACACCAGTACCGTCAGGTCAGATTCTGGCAGGCTAACCTGCTCCGTCTCTTCCTCGTACTCGTCTTCATATCCATCGTTAAGCTTGAAGTTTTCCATTAGTTCTGTGTTGATACCGTAATCCAGTTGAACATTTCGATAACGTTTCATGCCCGTTCCGGCAGGAATCAACTTGCCGATGATGACATTTTCTTTCAGGCCCAAAAGCTTGTCGTTCTTTCCTTTGATGGCAGCGTCTGTCAGGACACGGGTGGTCTCCTGGAAAGAAGCTGCAGAAAGGAAGGAGTTGGTGGCCAAAGATGCCTTGGTAATGCCAAGGAGTACCTGTTGGGTGGTAGCAATCTCGCCACCATTGGCCAGTGCTTCGGCGTTGGCGTCTTCCACTTCAAATTTAGTATAAAGTCCGCCGGGAAGCAAAGTGGTATCTCCACATTCTTCAATTTTGTATTTTCCAAGCATCTGGCTGACAATGACTTCAACGTGTTTGTCATTAATATCAACCCCTTGAAGTTTGTACACTCTTTGAACCTCTTTGAGAAGGTACTGGTATACGCCCTCCACGCCTTTCAAGCGAAGAATATCATGAGGATTTAAGGGACCCTTGGTAATATTGTCGCCGGCCTCTACATAATCTCCTTCATCTACCACCAGTCGAGCGCCATAAGGAACAAGATACTTTCTCTCTTCATCACCCCGAATAACCACTTCCGTCTTGTTATCCTTGTCATGGGTGATAGAATATACGGTTCCACCGGCTTCACAAATCTCTGCAAGACCCTTAGGCTTTCTGGCTTCAAAGAGTTCTTCAACTCTAGGCAAACCGTGGGTAATATCAGCACCTGCCACACCGCCGGTATGGAAGGTTCTCATGGTCAGCTGAGTACCCGGCTCACCAATGGATTGAGCCGCTGTGATACCAACGGATTCTCCAATATTAACCCTCTCTCTGGATGCCAGGTTTCGCCCATAGCACATGGCGCAAATCCCTGTTTTACTTTGGCAGGTCATAACCGATCGGATAGCCACTGATTCAATATTGGCAGCCACAATGCTGTCTGCAATATCTTCTGTAATGGTCTGGTTCTGGCCACAAAGCAGCTCTCCGGTCTGTGGGTGTAAAATATCAGTTAAGGAGGTTCTGCCTACAATACGCAATTTCAACGGCTCAATAACTTCCTTGCCTTCTTTGAATTCACGTACTTCGATGCCTTCTCCTGTGCCGCAGTCCACTTCACGAACAATCACATTATGAGAAACGTCCACGAGACGTCTGGTCAAATAACCAGAGTCGGCGGTTCGAAGGGCCGTATCCGCCAAACCTTTTCTCGCACCGTTGGTGGAGATAAAGTATTCCAGTACGGATAGTCCCTCACGGAAGTTAGCCTTGATGGGGATTTCAATGGTTTTACCAACGGCATTGGCCATCAATCCTCTCATACCACCAATCTGTCGAATTTGGTTCTTGCTTCCTCTGGCACCTGAGTGAGCCATAATGTACAGGTTGTTTAGGCTTCCAAGGGAATCCATCAACGCATCGGCTACATCTTCGGTGGCGGCGTTCCAAATTTTGATAACTTTCTCATATCGTTCATTGGCAGAAAGTTTGCCCTGACTAAAATACTGTTCGCATTCGTTTACTCTCTCTTCGGAGGCTGCCAGAATTTTTTGCTTGGCTTCCGGGATTTCCATATCAGATATGCTGATGGTAATGGCACTAATGGTGGAATAATGGAATCCGATATCTTTGATATAGTCCAGCATCAACGCTGTCCCGGTATTGCCATGAATGCGATAGCACTTATCAATAATGTGCCCCAGTCTCTTCTTGTCGCAAAGGAAATCCACTTCCAGTGAATAAGGATCCGACACGCGGTCTTCAACAAAGCCCAAATCCTGAGGAATCTTTTGGTTAAAGATAAATCGGCCAACGGTGGATTCAACCAGTTTGCCTCTTTTATCCTCGGCGCCGGCAAATTTTCTAACCTTTACCTTGGCATGAAGTCCCACTTCTTTGTTTTCGTAGGCCATCACCATTTCATTAATGTCAGTAAAGATTTTGCCATCTCCTTTGTCTGCAGGTTGGCTTCTGTCTTCAGTTCCTTCATGGGTTAAGTAATAACTACCCAAAATCATATCCTGTGTAGGCGTTGTAATCGGGGACCCATCCTTTGGTGCCAAAATATTGTTCACCGAAAGCATAAGGAATCTTGCTTCTGCCTGAGCTTCCATGGATAGGGGTACATGAACCGCCATCTGGTCTCCGTCGAAGTCGGCGTTGAAGGCAGTACAAACCAGAGGATGAAGCTTGATGGCTTTTCCCTCTACCAATACCGGCTCAAAAGCCTGAATGCCCAATCTATGAAGGGTGGGCGCACGGTTCAATAGAACCGGATGCTCTTGAATAATGTCTTCCAATACGTCCCAAACTTCAGGGCGCACTTTTTCAACCATTCTCTTGGCGCTCTTAATGTTGTGGGCGTTGCCTTCTTCTACCAATTTTTTCATGATAAACGGTTTGAACAGTTCCAAGGCCATTTTTTTAGGAAGGCCGCACTGCCAGAAACGCAGCTCCGGTCCAACAACAATTACAGAACGTCCCGAGTAGTCTACCCGCTTGCCCAACAAGTTTTGTCGGAAACGACCTTGCTTCCCTTTCAGCATATCGGAAAGGGATTTTAAGGGTCTGCTTCCCGGTCCGGTAACAGGTCTGCCTCTTCGACCGTTGTCAATCAACGCATCCACAGCTTCTTGAAGCATACGCTTTTCGTTTCTCACGATAATCCCGGGGGCTCCCAATTCAAGGAGTCTGCTGAGACGGTTGTTTCGGTTGATGACTCTTCTGTAAAGGTCGTTCAAGTCAGAGGTGGCAAAACGGCCGCCATCCAATTGAACCATAGGCCGAATATCCGGAGGTATGACCGGAATAACTTCCATAATCATCCATTCCGGTTTGTTTCCGGAAAGTCTCAGGGCTTCAATCACCTCAAGGCGCCTTACAATTCGAATCTTCTTCTGTCCGGTTGCCTTCTTCAGCGCATCTCTTAGTTCAGTAGATAATGCAACCAAATCGATATGGGTCATCAAAGTCCGCACGGCTTCTGCGCCAATGCCGGCTTTGAAAGTGTCCCCATGGGCTCTTCTGGTTTCTTCGTATTGCTGCTCGTTGATTAGTTCTTTGTAGTCAAATCCACTGTCGCCGGGCTCTAAAACCACATAGGCGGCAAAATACAAAATCTTTTCCAGATTTCTTGGTGTCATATCCAGGACAAGACCCATTCTGCTGGGGATTCCCTTGAAATACCAAATATGAGATACTGGTGCGGCCAGTTTAATATGACCCATTCGTTCTCTTCTCACTTTGGCTTTTGTTACTTCTACACCGCATTTATCGCAAACAATTCCCTTATATCGAATCTTTTTGTATTTTCCGCAGTGACATTCCCAGTCCTTTTGAGGGCCAAAAATTCTTTCACAAAAAAGTCCGTTGGGCTCTGGCTTCAGAGTTCTGTAGTTAATGGTCTCCGGTTCTGTTACTTCCCCTCTGGACCAGCTTAATATTTTGTCGGTGGAGGCCAGACCAATCTGTAATGACTCAAAATTATTTAATTCATAGTAGTTCTCTGTCATGTACTCTCTCCTCCCTATTCCTTATCTTCCGGATTCTCGTTGAGATTATCCACTTCAGCGGGAAAAACGGCTTCGGCATCGTCTGCCAGAAGTTCATCCTCTTCCTCCTCATCGTCCATTTCCTTGTCGTCGATTTCCTTAGGGAGGTCATCTCCGAAAAGCTCATCTCCGTCACCTAAAAGTTCCGGGGAGGTTTCGATGAGTTCATCCAAACCAACCAAATCTTCCAGTCCGGTGCTTTCTTTGATTTCGATTTCTTCTTCGTCTTCTGTGAGAACCTTCACATCCAGCCCCAAACTTTGCATTTCCTTAATCAATACCTTGAAGGATTCAGGAATACCCGGTTCCGGTATGTTCTCCCCTTTGACAATGGCTTCGTAAGTCTTGACACGGCCTACAATATCATCGGACTTCACGGTGAGAATTTCTTGCAGGGTATAGGCTGCACCATATGCTTCCAACGCCCAAACTTCCATTTCACCAAATCGTTGTCCGCCGAACTGTGCCTTACCACCCAACGGCTGCTGGGTAACCAAGGAATAAGGGCCGGTACTTCTTGCATGAATTTTGTCATCAACCAAATGGTGAAGTTTCATCATATACATATAGCCCACGGTAACCGGGTTGTCAAAATACTCGCCGGTTCGCCCGTCTCTTAGTTTTAGTTTGCCACTTTCGTCATATCCACACTCCTTCAGGAGTTTAATGATGTCTTTTTCGTTGGCCCCATCAAATACCGGGGTGGCAATATGCCAGCCTTTCTTTTTTGCTGCCAGTCCAAGGTGAACTTCCAACACCTGTCCAACGTTCATTCTGGAAGGCACGCCCAAGGGGTTCAACATAACCTGCAAGGGGCTTCCATCTTCCATAAACGGCATATCTTCTTCCGGCAAAATTCTGGAAATAACGCCTTTGTTTCCGTGGCGTCCAGCCATTTTGTCACCGACGCTGATTTTTCTCTTGGTGGCAACATAAACTCGAACCACCTTATTGACTCCCGGGGGCAGTTCTCCTTCGCTGTCTCTGGTAAAGACTTTGACGTCCACCACAATGCCGGCTTCCCCATGGGGCATCTTTACTGAGGTGTCTCGAACTTCTTTAGCCTTTTCGCCAAAGATAGCACGAAGCAGTCTTTCTTCTGCGCTCAGGTCCGCTTCTCCCTTTGGTGTCACTTTCCCAACAAGAATGTCTGAGGAAGCCACTTCCGCGCCAACGCGAATAATCCCTTCTTCATCCAAATCTCTCAACGCATCTTCTCCTACATTGGGAATGTCACGTGTGATTTCTTCAGGTCCCAATTTAGTGTCTCTTGCTTCCGCCTCATACTCTTCAATATGCAACGAAGTCAGCACATCATCCATAATCATTCGTTCGTTGAGGATAATAGCATCTTCGTAGTTATACCCTTCCCAAGTCATAAATCCGATTAACAGGTTCTTGCCCAGTGCCACTTCCCCGTTGTTGGTAGAAGGTCCGTCTGCGAGGACTTCTCCTTCCTCAACCTGTTCTCCTCGGAAAACAATGGGTCTTTGGTTGATACAGGTCCCTTGATTGGAACGGTTAAATTTAAGTAGTTTATATCGGTCTACGCCACCGTTGTCGTCCCTTCGGACACGAATCTCATCTCCGTCAACAAATTCAACAGTGCCGGCTGCTCTGGCAATTTGAACGACACCGGAATCCTTTGCTGCCTTATGCTCAATGCCGGTTCCTACAATAGGCGCCTCGGTAACCATAAGGGGAACCGCTTGACGTTGCATGTTGGATCCCATTAGGGCTCGGTTGGCATCATCGTTTTCAAGGAATGGAATCATGGCAGTTGCCACTGATACCACTTGCTTGGGAGAGACGTCCATATAATCAATGTATTCTCTGGCAACCAAGGCGATTTCTCCCCCCGGACCTCTGGAAGCAACCTTGGCATTGGCAAACTGGCCTTTGGAATCCAAAGGTTCATTGGCCTGTGCAATGGTCATTCTTTCTTCTTCATCTGCAGAAAGATATCTGATTTCAGTAGAAACCTTTCCATCTTTCACCACCCGGTATGGAGTTTCAATAAATCCATATTCATTGATAATTCCATAAGTTGTCAAGGAACCGATTAGGCCGATGTTGGGTCCTTCCGGGGTTTCAATGGGACACATTCTACCATAATGGGAATGGTGTACATCACGAACTTCGAATCCGGCTCTTTCTCTGGAAAGGCCACCTGGACCTAATGCAGACAATCTTCTCTTATGGGTCAATTCCGCAAGGGGATTGGTTTGATCCATAAACTGGGACAGTTGGGAACTGCCAAAGAACTCTTTGATGGCAGCCGTCACTGGACGGATATTCATCAAAGCTTGAGGGGTTGTCACCTCAATGTCCTGGATAGTCATTCTTTCCTTCACCACTCTCTCCATTCTTGCCAATCCAATGCGGAATTGGTTTTGAAGGAGTTCTCCAACAGTACGAAGACGTCGGTTTCCTAAATGGTCAATATCGTCGGTGCCGCCAATACCATGTCTCAAGTTGAGCAGATAGCTGACGGAGGCAATAATGTCATCCACAATGACTCTCTTTGGTGACAGTTCATTTTTTCTTACCGTTAAAGCATATCGAAGGTCATCTTCATCGGTATTGTTCTCCAAGATTTCCTTGAGAACAGGGAAATAGACCTTCTGCGCAATCTTAAGGTCTACAATGTCAAAATCAATAAAGTTGGCGATTTCAACAAAATTGTTTCCGATAACCTTAGTGGTGGTATCTTTGGAAGTTTTGGCATAAACCAAAGCCTCCTGAATGCCTGCATTTTCAATGACCGCAGCCATTTCCAAACTAACTAAGGTGTCTTTTTCTGCCAGCAGCTCACCGGTCATTGGGTCAAACAAATCTTCGGCCAAGGTTGCACTCTCCAAGCGATTGCCGATGCCTAATTTTTTGTTGTATTTGTATCGGCCTACTTTTGCAATGTCATATCTTTTGGCATCAAAAAACAGGGATTCCAATATATCATAGGCACTGTCAAAAGTGGGAGGTTCCCCTGGTCTTAACTTGCGATAAATCTCTTTGAGGGCTTCATCGTAGTTTTTGGTGGAGTCCTTCTCCAAGGATCGTTCCAATCTTTCGTCCGGTCCAAAGATGTTACGCAATTCGTCATCCGTTCCAAGCTGCAACTTATGACCTACCGGGCTTGAAACTTCGTTGAAACGACGAATCTTCTTGCGAAGTTCATCTTTAAATTCAATTTTCAGGGCATCAATTTCGGTATGGGTCATCTTGGCAATGGACCATCCCTTTTCAGGTCTATATTTTTCACGGTATTTCTGTTCCAAAACGTTGTATGTCTTTTGTCGAATGCCTTCTTCGCCAAGAGCACGTATTAGGGCAGTTATCGGTTGTTTTCTGGTACGGTCAACTCTCACAGATAAAATCTCGTTAGAGTCGGTTTCATATTCAAGCCAAGCGCCACGGTTTGGTATTACCTGAGCACTATACAAATCCTTTCCGGACTTGTCAATTTCTTTATCGTAATAAGGGCCGGGGGATCGAACCAGTTGGGTTACGACCACACGTTCAGCACCGTTGTAAATAAAAGTCCCCTTTTCCGTCATAAGAGGGAAGTCCCCCATGAAAACTTCCTGTTCCTTGACCTCACCGGTCTCATTTGTAATTAATCTGACCTTTACTTTCAGTGGCGCCGCATAGGTTACATCCCGCTCCTTGCATTTTTCCTGTGTATATTTAGGCGGGTCACTTAAGGAATAATCGGTAAACTCAAGAACCAAGTTACCTGCATAATCTTCAATGGGCGAAATGTCTTCAAACACTTCTCGCAAGCCTTCTTCTACAAACCAGTTGTAAGATTTCGTCTGGATTTGAATTAGGTTGGGCATCTCTGCTACTTCATTGATTTTAGAAAATGTTTGACGCTCCATTTTACCTAATTTTATAGCTTTTGGCATATTTATCACTCCTTGTAAATTCATCAAATCACACTATGTGACAGCCTATTATTATACCGCAGTTCCGTCAATATGGCAAGGTATTTTTGTTCTTCCTGCGGTTTTTTTGAAGGTTTGCACCATTTCGCCTACCCCCTCCAAAAATACATAATAGCCGAGCCCCCAAAAAGCGGAGCTCGACCACTACAATATTTCTTTTTTAAGCGACTATTTCAGCTCTACGCCTGCGCCAACTTCTTCAAGTTGTTTTTTAACAGCTTCAGCTTCTGCCTTTTCAATGCCTTCTTTCACATTGGAAGGTGCACCGTCAACCAAGTCTTTTGCTTCTTTCAAGCCCAAGCCGGTCAGTTCTCTAACAACCTTGATAACCTTGATTTTTTCTGCGCCGGCGCTGGTCAGAACAACAGTGAATTCTGTTTGCTCTTCCGCTTCAGCTGTAGCAACTGCGCCACCTGCTGCGGCAACGGGAGCTGCTGCAGATACGCCGAATTCGGCTTCGCAAGCTTCAACCAGTTCGTTCAGTTCCATAATGGTCATTGCTTTTATCGCTTCAATGATTTGATCTTTATTCATTTTGTTACTCCTTTGTATATTTTATCATATTGGATATTCAGCTCTTATCAGCCGAATCGTCTTATTCTGCTTTTGCTTCAGCAATTGCTGCAAAAGTGCGGACTGCTTTGCCAATTGGAGACTGAATGCTTCCCATAAATTTGGCAATCAGTACATCTCTTGACGGAATGCTTGCAACTTTTTTGATTCCATCGGGATCCAGGAATTGTCCTTCAACAATACCTCCTTTGAATTCCATTTTCTTGAATTCTTTGATGGCATCGCTGAGAATGCGAGCCGGTGCCGTGGCATCGTCATAACTGATGGCAATTGCACTGGGTCCTGCCAAGATGTCTCCCATCTTTTCGTAAATGGTTCCTTCAATGGCTCTTTTGGTCAAAGTGTTTTTATATACAGTGTAATCAATGTTGGCATCTCGTAACTTCTTTCTCATGGCATCTGCCTGAGCAACGGTAATCCCAATATAATCCACTACGACGGCTGATTGAGCTTTTTCTAATTTTTCTTTTATTTCATCAATGATTAGTTGTTTTTCTGCGTAAGCTCTTCTTGTAATATCGCTCATTCTGTAAGTTCTCCTTTCTGATCTCGGCTAGGTAGCCAATGATCTGATCTCGGTACTCAATAAACAACCTTGTCTTCCAGACATAGGTCATAGACAGACAAGGTCAATATTTATATATTGTACCTCGGCGGGTAATTAAGCTTTCGCACCCGCTGTCTACGGTGATGTATTCGATTGTATGTCCCATATGGGAATGTTTAGTTTCCAACCTTGGCCGCGTTGATTTTGATTCCGGGGCCCATGGTAGATGCCACAACGACGCTTCTCAAATACTGACCTTTTGCGGCGGCGGGTTTTGCTTTCATAATTGCTTCCATAAATGCCGTAAAATTGTCATTCAATTTGTCTGCTCCGAAGGATGTCTTACCAATTCGGCTGTGAATGATGTTGGTTTTATCCAAACGATATTCCACTTTTCCGGCTTTAATGTCGGACAAAGCTTTTTCAATATCCATGGTAACTGTGCCGGATTTTGGGTTTGGCATCAGGCCTTTTGGTCCCAGAACTTTACCCAGTCTTCCTACAACGCCCATCATGTCAGGAGTTGCCACAACCACATCGAAATCGAACCAGTTTTCGGATTGGATTTTTGTGGCCAAATCTTCTGCACCCACATAATCCGCTCCTGCCTGCTCTGCTTCAGCGGCTTTCGGCCCCTTGGCAAATACCAGCACACGGGTTACTCGACCGGTTCCGTGGGGCAGTACGATGGCTCCTCTGACCTGTTGGTCAGCATGTCGTCCGTCTACACCCAGTTTCACATGAACTTCAATGGTTTCGTCGAATTTGGCTTTTGAAGTCTTAAGCAATAGCTCCATGGCTTCTTTTGGGTCATATAACTGTGTCTTGTCAAATTCTTTTGCTGCTTCTAAATAAGCTTTACCTCTTTTAGGCATATTGATTTCCTCCTTGTGGTACAAACGGCTTTCGCCTCCCACCTACTAATTTTCTACGACGATGCCCATACTTTTTGCAGTACCGATAATCATTTCTGTTGCAGAATTCAAATCGGCTGCGTTCAGATCCGGCATCTTAATTTTTGCGATCTCTTCGCATTGGGCTCTTTTAAGGGTGGCCACTTTTGTCTTGTTGGGCTCTGCAGATGCAGATTGCAAACCGGCGGCCTTTTTGAGCAGTACGGCAGCAGGGGGGGTCTTGCACACGAATGTGAAGGACTTGTCTGCATACACTGTGATGACCACAGGAATAATCATTCCGTTTTGGTCCTGAGTCTTGGCGTTGAACTGTTTACAGAAGTCCATAATGTTCACGCTTTTTTGTCCCAGTGCCGGTCCAACGGGTGGTGCTGGTGTTGCGCCGCCTGCGGGAATTTGTAATTTGATAAAGCCCGTTACTTTTTTTGCCATGGATGTGCCTCCTTTCCTCAATAATCAGGGTCTATTTAACCGTTAGATTTTGTCAATCTGGGCGAACTCCAGCTCAACGGGGGTGTCCCGCCCAAACATGGAAATCTTCGCACGTACGGTTTCTTTATCTTCATGAACCTCTTCAACCACGCCCATAAAGCTTTCGAAGGGTCCATTGATAACTTTAATACTGTCTCCCGGGTGAAGGTTCAATTCTACATGAACTTTTTCAATCCCCATTCGTCTGACTTCTTCTACCGTTAGGGGCACCGGATTGGATCCATGCCCAACAAAGCCGGTTACGCCTTGGGTATTTCGAACCAAATACCATGATTCATTGGTAACAATCATCTTGACGATAACATAACCCGGAAACATTTTTTTGGTTTTGATTACCATACGGCCATCTTTTGGCTCGGCCTTATCTTCGGTGGGTACAACAACACTGAGAACCAGATCCTGCATTCCCCTGCTTTCAACCAGTTTCTCAATATTGGCTTTCACCTTGTTTTCATGACCGGAATAGGTATGAACTACATACCATTTCGGTGTGCCATCACCTCGAAGACCTTCGCCTTCAAAAAGGACCGCATTGTTGTTTTCGTTTTCAGTCATATCATCCCTCTTACATGGTAATTCCCAGTAATCCCTTAAGGATTGCCAGGAAACCGCTGTCGATGATCCAGAATGCCAAAGCAAAGAAAGCACATGCGGCAAGTACAACTGCCGTGTATGAGCCCAACTCTTTGCGTGTCGGCCAAACTACTTTTTTCATTTCCAGCCGGACACCCTTGAAATACTCTTTCAGGCTTCTTCTTTCCTTTTTGGGGGCGTTGGCCGCCTTAGTAAGACGCGAAGCTTTTTTTGGGGCATCTTTGGTGTTACTTTTGTCCCTTGCCATCTTAGTACTCCTTACTTGGTTTCTTTGTGAAGTGTTTGTTTTTGACAGAATTTGCAGTATTTCATGAACTCAATTCTATCTGGATCATTCTTCTTGTTTTTGACGGTGTTATAGTTTCTTTGTTTGCACTCTGTGCAAGCCAACGTCACTCTCACTCTCATTGATCTATTCCTCCGTACTTAAAAATTCACATAAAGTCGCTTGATAATAATACATTATGGGGTTGTCAATGTCAAGGATTAAAAAGCAAACTTTTCAATGGCTTCTGCGACTCCATCCCGATTATTATCGGAAACAATATACTGGGCAACCTGTTGAACACTTTCTTTGGCGTTGGCCACAGCAACGGACACGCCGGCCACCTTTAGCATTTCCTCATCGTTGGGGCTATCTCCACAGGCAAGAATTTCTTCCCTATTTATATGAAGCATTTCTGCCAGATTAAGCAAGGCGGCTCCTTTGCTTGTGGTGGCTCCACCGATTTCCCAGTTGTTATCAAAAGAAGATGTAATGGTCACGTTATTCAGCAAATCCAGATGAGGCTTGAGCCACATCTTTTCCGCCGCGGTTTCAAAAAATATATTGATGTTCTCTATGGTATGTTTATGCCTCAACATAAAGGAGAGCAGCCCTTCTACTGGGTTCCGGGTTTTTTCCACATAGAAACGGTTTCGGTAGCCGATTGCACCGGAGCACACCCCATCATATTGTTCTTTTTCCATGTAGGCATTCCCGTCAGTAAAAATTTCCAGCATAAACCCCTCATGGCTTCGCAAAAGTGCCGCCGCATCCTCCACCGCCGATTCAGTTAAATATTCCCCAAACAAAGTTTGTCCGGTATGCAAATCTCTGGTCTGTGCACCGTTTGAAGTCAAAGCGTATTGAATTCCTTTAATCTCTATTAGTTGGTTTGGCAACGCCGCATAACATCTTCCAGTGGCAATGACCACGTGGATACCCAGTTGGGTCGCCCGAGTCAAGGCCGCTTTATTTCTTGGCGATAAGGTTCCGTCGGACATCAGGGTGGTCCCGTCAATATCCAGTGCGATAAGTTTAATGGTCATTGATTTCTCCGTTTGGTGTCAAAAAGTAAATGGTTTGCTATTTGTGAATGATATCCAAGAATTCCAAATTAATGGTACGAACCTTTTTCATGGTGCAAGAATCTCCATGTCCCGGGTAGATGATAATTTCATTACTCCACAAGTTGATAATATCCCGAATGGAATGTTCCATCTGCTGGGGATCTCCATCCACCAAGTCGGTTCGTCCTAAATCCACATTGAAAATCGTGTCTCCTGTAAACGCCACCTTGCTTTTGTCAGAAAAAAAGCAAACGCTACCTTGTGTATGTCCCGGTGTGTGAATTACTGTTAAGGTCTCCCCATCCAAATCAAAAGCGTCTTTATCCTCAATGGAGGTTCCGTGGCCTTTGAACCGATCCATATCTTCACGATGAATATATACCGGACAGTCCAACGCCTTTACAATTTTTTCTACGCCGCCCACATGATCATGGTGATGATGGGTTAACAAAATCCCCAGGCATTTTAGCTGGCATTGATTCATCCAGTTTAAAAATAACTCCGGCTTTGCTCCGGGATCAATAACATAACAACGCCCGGGCTCCTGTTGATAGATAATGTAGCCATTGCTCTCCAAAAGTCCCAAAATAAATCGCTTTATTTTCATCAAGGTTCCTTTCATAGGTGGTTGGAATTTTTGTTGGAATCATACCTTATTATTGTACTTCATTTCCCACGAAGATGCAATTTGATGTTGTAAAAGAAAGGATTAGTGTTACAATGTGCTTATACTTTTTAACATTGCTAGAAAAAGGAAGGTGTACCTCAATGAAAATTGCCATCGTTGGTGCAGGCAAATTGGGATGTAAAGTGGCCGAAGCGCTGCTAGGCGGAGACCACTCCGTCACAATGATTGACAAAGATGAGGAAGCTTTGCAAAGTTTATCCTCCCAAATGGATGTGATGACCATTGCGGCCAATGCCAAAGAAGTCTCTGTCCTAAAGGAATTGCATATCGCTTCTTATGACTTTTTGTTGACGGCAACAGACAGGGACGAAAAAAATCTTGTCATAGGTTCTTTTGCAAAAAAGCTTGGGTGCCGCCGAGTCATTGCCAGAATCCGAGATCCGGAGCATATGAATCAATCGGACTTTATCAAAGAGACCATGTCCATTGACCATGTAATCAATCCGGACTTAAATCTTACCATGCAAATTTTTCGTTATCTGGCAGAAAAATACACCCTCCAAAATGGCATTTATTCCATCGGCAAAGTCGCTTTGTTAGAGTTTGCTGCTGCAAAAATGCCCAAAATCATTGGTTTAACACCGACCCAGGTTCGCGAAACCATGCCGGAAATGATGATTGTAGCCATTTCCAGATATGGAAAAGTCATTGTGCCAAAAGGACAGCTTATCATTGATCGGGAAGATATTTTGTATGCCATTGGAGAACGGGAAGCCATGATGGCACTGAACAAAAAAGTGCGAGTAAAAGGAAGATGGACCAACCTGCAAAAGGTAATGATTATTGGCGGCGGTAAAACCGGTCTATATTTGGCTCAACATTTGTCTGAGTTTGGTGCCTCAGTGAAGTTGATAGAAAAGGAAAAAGCCCGATGCCATTACTTGTCTGAACATTTAGATGGCGTAATGATTCTTCACGGAGACGGGACAGACATTGGTCTACTGGAACAGGAAAACCTAAATGAGATGGATGCCTTTGTCACAGCGACCGGATACGATGAAGATAATTTAATTCTTGCTTTAATGGCCAAATCCCATGGGGTTGAAGATGTCATTGCCAAAGTAAGTCGAAAAATTTATTCAGATATGATTTCTTCTTTAGGGGTTGATATGGTTCTTAATCCTTTAGATATTGCAGTCAGCCATATCCTTCGAATCATTCAAGGCAACAAGCGAGTGCTTTCCTCCGAGCTGATTCAAGGTCAGGCTGAGATTATGGAAATTGTAGCTGCTGACCACATGAAGTTGACAGAGCGCCCCCTCAAAGAGATTCAATTTCCCAATGGTGTGGTGGTTGCCGCAATTCACCGGGGAACCGAATTAATCATTCCGGATCCTGAAACCATTATTGAAAAAAATGATCGGGTGACGATTTTATGCCTGCTTTCCGAACTCACTGAACTGGAAAAACTTCTCCGGATCACCGGACGAGGCGACTTTATTCGATAGGAGATACGTGTGATGGATCTAAACCTACGCGCTCTTACAAAAGTTGCCGGTTTGTTGCTTTTGGTTTTAGGGAGTGCCATGATCCTACCTTTGATTGTTGGCCTTATTTATCATGAACCCGCCAGTGTTCGTGCTTTTTTGATTGTGGTAATTCCTTGTATGCTAGTTGGCACAGGCCTGTGCCTGATTCCAACCTGTGCCAAGGCACAGTTTCGGATTCGGGATGGCTATTTAATTGTATCCGTTGCTTGGGCGTTGGCATCCCTCATTGGGGCCATTCCTTTTGTGATTTCCGGCGTCATCCCCAGTTACGTGGATGCAGTTTTTGAAACCTGCTCTGGGCTTAGCACCACTGGAGCTTCCATTCTACCCAACATTGAGCTTCTCCCTCAATCCATGCTGTTTTGGCGATCTTTTACCCATTGGATTGGTGGGATGGGCATCTTGATTTTGGCGGTAGCCTTGCTTCCTGCGCTGGGAATTGGAGGACAGTTTTTGGCTAGAGCCGAAGCCCCGGACCTTCCTTCTCCAAATTAACTCCCAAAATATCCGATACCGCAAAAATGTTTTACTTGCTGTATTGTTTTTATACCGCTTTAGAAGTTATTTTACTAATGTTTGGCGGAATGAATCTGTATGATGCCCTGATACACACCTTTGGCACCGTGGGAACCGGTGGGTTTTCCAATTACAATATTGGTGTGGCTCACTTTGACAGTGCCTACATAGATGGAATAATCACCCTATTTATGTTCCTTTCCGGCGCGAGTTATTTTCTGTATTTTTTGGTTTTTCGCCGTGGGCCAAAAGCCTTTGCAAAAGATGGGGAGTTTCGGACATATTTTTTCATAACCCTTGGTGCCACATTGCTGGTGACCTTGGGACTATGGGGGTTTGGGATTTATGAAAGTCCTCTTTCTGCTTTTAGATATGGGGTTTTCCAAGTTGTCTCCATTGTTACCACTACGGGCTTTGCCAATACAGATTTTGCCTTATGGCCAACATTTTGCCAGATGGTTCTGTTCCTCATGTTTTTTGTGGGAGGATGTTCCTCTTCAACAGCGGGAGGCATCAAACCCATTCGGTTGTTGGTTTTAGGAAAACTAATTAAGCGCACTGTGGGTTTGAAACTTCACCCCAATGTCATCTCTCCTCTCAAGGTGGATAACCGAATTCTGCCGGTAGAAGTGACCTCTGGCATTGCTGCATTTACTTTTTTATACATGCTACTGTTTTTTGTAGGTGGGATACTGGTCAGTCTGGATAATACGGACTTGATGACCAGTTTTAGTGCGGTGGGCGCTTGTTTGGGAAATATTGGGCCGGGCTTTGGTGGGGTTGGCCCTATGTCGAATTATAGTCTGTTTTCAGATGGTTCAACCATTGTACTTTCATTTCTGATGATTGCAGGCAGGTTAGAATTATTTACTCTGATTATTTTGTTCACCAAAAAATTCTGGTATCCCTACGGATAGAAAGGAACTTATGCCATTTAATTTTCGTGCCATTATCCATGCAATGGGTTTCATCATCGGAATTAATGGGATTGCCATGATTCCCTCCTTTTTGTGCGGTTTATATTATAAGGAGTTTGCAGCGGCAACAGCCCTAGGGATTTGCTGTCTGATTTCTTTTGCCATTGGATATTTGATGTTTCATTTTTCACATCATCAAAAAAAGGCGCTTTGCGTAAGGGACGGCTATTTGATTGTGTCGTCCAGTTGGATTTTATGTTCTTTGATTGGCGCCATTCCTTACTGGCTTTCCGGCAGTGTCCCCCAGTTTATCAATGCGCTTTTCGAATCCGTCTCCGGATATACCACCACAGGTGCCACTGTGTTGGCTGAATGGGATTTTCCAAACTGTATTATGCTGTGGCGTGCCACCACCAATTGGCTGGGCGGTATGGCCATATTGATGTTTATCGTTTCGGTCCTTCCCCTTTTTGGTACCGGTGGACATCGGGTTGCCTATGCTGAGGCACCTTGGTCATCCTATACCAGAACTTCTCCCCGAATAACCGATCTTTCAAAAACATTGTTTTTGATTTATATTGGATTAACTTTTTCGGCAATTTTGTTGCTTTCCTTTAGCTCCATGGATCTATTTGAATCCATTATCAATGGGCTGGGAAGCGTTAGCACCGCCGGGCTTCTTCTTCATCCCGGCGGCGTAGAATATTATGGAAGTTTTTATGTGGAAATGGTTATTAGCATTTTTACCATCCTGTCTTCCATCAATTTTGTCATGTATCTTTATCTAATTCAAGGAAACCTGCGGGACATTAAAAATAATATTGAGCTTCGTGTCTTTTTAATAATCATCCTCGGGATAACCCTTTTTGTTGCTGTTGATTTAACCAATTCCGGCACCTACACTTCCATCGAAACCGCATTTCGCCATGCATTTTTTCAAGTGACCTCTATTGCTACCACCTCAGGTTACACCATAGGCAACCCGGAAATGTGGCCTGCATTTTCCAAGGCCCTTTTATTCTCTTTGTTTTTTATTGGTGGATGCGCTGCCTCTACCAGCGGTTCTATCAAGGTCATTCGTATTGTGATTTTCTTTAAATTGATATTCCGTGGATTTGTCAAACGGCTTCATCCCCATGCCATTAGTTCCATTCGAATGGGCAAAAAAAATATACCATCCCCTATGGTATCTTCTGTTGTTGCCTTTATCTGCCTTTATGGGGTAACCTATTTGTGCTCCGCCCTGGTGCTTTCTCTCCAAAATCTTGACTTTGAAACCACCTTAAGCGCCACGGCTGCCCTTCTTTCCAACACCGGCTGCGGTCTTGGGGATGTGGTATCCGGGAACTTTGACGGATTCACCAACCCATTCTTAAAAGGATTCATGTGTTTTGTTATGCTGGTAGGCAGGCTGGAACTGTTCTCCGTATTCTTCCTGTTCCTCCCCTCCTTTTGGAATACCGACAAAATTAATGTAAGGTAAAATCAATGGTTCGCTCATCCGGGTCTGCTGCCGCAACCTTCACAGAAATCTTATCACCAAGGGTAAAGGTTTTTTGGGTTCGACGGCCTATCAATCGATGTTTCTCCGGCTCATAATCATAATAGTCGTCGTCTAACGCCGACATTCGTATCAGACCTTCCACCGTATTTTCCAACTCAACAAAAACACCAAAATGACCAACTCCACTAATGATTCCCGGTTGTATCTCTCCTAAATGGAAGGTCATATATTCGGCCTTCTTCATTTTTTCTGCTTCTCGCTCAATATCTACGGAGATTTTTTCTCTAGCAGAAGATTGCCCCGCAGCCTCTTCCGCTGCAATTCGAAAATGTTTCTTTGTTTTGGCGTCCCATTGATTATGCAAGAACGCCTTGATGATACGGTGAATCATTAAATCCGGGTATCTTCGAATGGGCGACGTGAAATGACAGTAGTATTTCAATGCCAATCCAAAGTGACCGGTACAGTTTACATCGTATACCGCTTTTTGCATGGATCGCAAGGTAACCGTATGTACAACCCGTTCAAAAGGCTTTCCTTCAGAGGACTGAAGAACCGCTTTTAGCACAGCTGGGCGGATAGTCTGGGCATCATTGGGAAATGAAATGCCAAGTCCATTGAGAAAAAGTCGAAGCTCCTGGATTTTTTCCGCCGACGGACGTTCGTGAACCCGGTAGACAAAGGGTGCCTGGATTTTTGCAAAACGTTCCGCAACCACTTCATTGGCCAACAACATAAATTCTTCAATTAATTTATTTGCTGTTCTTCTCTCTGCAATGCCAATATCCACAGGAATACCGTTTTTGTCCAGTAGAATCCGTGCTTCATCCAAGTCAAAATCAATGCTCCCCCGCTGATCTCTTTTGGCGGCCAGCAACTTGGCAAGTTGAGCCATCCGGATTAGAACTTCCGGAATATTGGATAAGGTTCCTTCAGGCAGGACCTTCCCGTTTTCAAGAAAATCAGACACATCATCATATACAAATCTGGCATTGGATCGAATGACGCTTTCATAAATATCCGCGTTTATCACCTTTCCGGTGCCGTCTATTTCCATGTCAACAGACAATGTCAGCCGATCCTCAAAAGGATTCAGGCTGCACATTCCATTGGATAGGCTTTCGGGTAACATGGGTACCACTCGGTTTAGTAAGTATACGCTGGTGCCTCGTTTTAAGGCTTCCTTGTCTAAAGGACTGTTTTCCCCAACATAATGGGTAACGTCCGCAATATGAACGCCCAGTAGAGCATTTCCGTTGGGAAGCACCGATAGGGAAACTGCATCATCAAAGTCTTTGGCATCTGCCCCATCAATGGTAAAGACCACTTGCCCTCTAAGGTCTCTCCGGCCTGTCAAATCCTCTAAGCGTATCCCTCTTGTGGAAAGGGCCTTGGCCTCCTCCTCCACCCTCTGTGGGAAAATTTCTGACAACCCATGACTGCGAATCAGAGACTTAATGTCGCCGCCGGTTTCCCCTTTTCGACTAATGATTTCTGTGATACGTCCTTCCCCACTGTTGGATTTATCCGGGTATTTTATAATTGCAGCAACGACTTTATCTCCTCGCTCCGCACCATAAAAGTATTTTTTTTGAATGAAAATATCTTCCCCAATTCGTTTGTCATCTGGAACGACGAATCCAAACTTGTTGCTTTTTTCAAAAGTCCCCACAACTTCAGTAATCCCTCGTGTCAGAATATGGACCACAATCCCCTGGCGTGATCCTTCTTTTCCACTGCGCCATGGTGTTTCCGGCAAAAGGCTTACTTCTACCTGATCCCCATTCATGGCACCATTCATGGAATCCCAAGGAACGAAAATGTCTTCCCCATCTTCTTGCAACACAAAACCAAAGCCTTTTTTGTGCTTCTGCATCACGCCGGTTACTAACTTGATATTCTTTTTTTTCTTGGGTTGCCCCGTAAATTTAGTATTCTTCATAGAATCATCATAACACATTCCAATGAAAAAAGGACAGGCGATATTTGCCTGTCCTAAATCGATGTATCTAATATTTGTGATTGCTCTCACCCTGCTACTTAAATCAATCCACCAAAATGAACGAAAATCGGTGCAAAAACAACAGATACAATGGTCATCAACTTAATCAAAATGTTGATAGATGGGCCGGAAGTATCTTTAAACGGATCCCCTACTGTATCACCAACAACAGCAGCATGATGCGCATCCGAACCTTTGCCGCCATAATGACCTTCTTCAATGTATTTCTTCGCATTATCCCAAGCGCCACCGGCATTGGCCATCATAATGGCCAACAGAACACCGGCAACAACTGCGCCGGCCAACATACCGCCCAGTGCTTCGGTTCCCAGAACCAATCCCACTAGCAAGGGAGCAACAATAGCCATCAAGCCAGGTGCCAACATTTCTTTTAAGGCTGCCTTTGTGGAAATGTCTACACATCTAGAATAGTCAGGTTTGGAAGTGCCGGCCATAATGCCCTTGTCTTCCTTAAACTGACGTCGTACTTCTTCAATCATTTGATAGGCTGCCTTGCCCACAGAATTCATGGTCATAGCAGAGAATAGGAATGGCAATACACCACCAATAAACAGACCAACAATAACAATGGGATCCAACAAACTAATATCCGTCAGATTGGCCACTGTTGCATAAGAGGCAAACAGGGCCAGGGCTGTCAGGGCTGCAGAGCCAATAGCAAAGCCTTTTCCAATGGCCGCCGTTGTGTTACCAACTGCATCCAACTTGTCAGTAATTTTTCGAACCTCAGGAGGCATATCCGCCATTTCGGCAATCCCCCCTGCATTGTCTGAAACCGGACCATATGCATCTACGGCAACCACCATTCCCGTGGTGGAAAGCATACCAACGGCAGCCAAGGCGATGCCATACATGCCGGCAGCAGCATAGGAAATATAGATGCCCGCTGCAATACAAATAATCGGCCATACTGTGGAAAGCATACCTACGGCAAAGCCAGAAATAATGGTGGTAGCAGGGCCGGTCTGGCACTGCTCCGCAATTTTCTTCACGTGTTTATAGTCACCGGAAGTATAGATTTCAGTAATTTTGCCAATGGCAATTCCTACCAAAAGTCCACCGATTATAGCATAGGCATATTTTAAACTTCCCAGCATGAAATGGCTCAAAATAAAAGCCGCAATAATAACAATAACGCCACTAATATAGGTGCCCATGTTCAATGCTGTAGCAGGATTTCCGCCTTCTTTGCCGCGAACCATCAAAATACCAATGACAGAAGCCACCAAACCAATGGCTGCCAACAATAATGGGAACACCGCGGCAACAGTCTCATCAAATGCCCCCCCTGAATTGGCTGCTGCAACAGCGGCCAAGGTAATGGCGGATATAATGGAACCTACATAGGACTCAAACAGGTCAGAGCCCATACCCGCAACGTCACCTACATTGTCACCTACGTTGTCTGCGATAACGGCAGGATTTCTCGGGTCATCTTCCGGAATACCGGCTTCAACTTTTCCCACCAGGTCGGCTCCAACGTCTGCCGCTTTGGTATAAATGCCGCCACCAACTCGACCAAACAAGGCCATTGAAGAAGCACCAAGTCCAAATCCGGTAATGACTTGCACTGAATCAAGACCCAACGCTACAAAGATAATACCAAGGCCTAATAAACCTAATCCAGATACACAAAGGCCCATTACTGCACCACTTCTAAATGCAATTTTTAGGGCTTTGCTAATGCCGCTTTGTTGCGCAGCATAGGCAGTTCGCACATTTCCCTTGGTGGCAACTCGCATTCCGAAAAATCCGGAAAGTACAGATAACAGAGCACCGAAGACATACAGCCCAGCGGTAACCCAACTAATGGCAAAGCCAATTAATAAGAAAATGATTAAAATCACCACAGCCATAGCCTTATATTCCCGTCTTAGGAATGCCATAGCCCCCTCCCGGATATACCCGGAGATTTCTCTCATTCTGTCCGTACCCGAATCTGCTTTGCCGATCCAGGCAGACAATCCATACGCCACAGCCAACCCAATAAGGGCGGCAATAGGCACAAGAATCGCAAGTGCTTTCATGGTTATCAACATAATACTCAATTCCTCCTTACACTTCGATAAAGAGGCGTCGCAAAGACACCTCTTATTGAAAAGCGAATATGATAACTAAATTAGAAACGATATCAAGGGGGATGCCCATTATCCTTCCAAGGTCACAATGACCAAAGAAAGAAGAATAAACAATACAGCACCCGCTGTGGAAATTTTGGCCAGCACAGCATCATAGCCTCTGGCTCTTTTTTTGCCAAATAACTGTTCGGCACCACCTGCAATGGCGCCAGACAAACCGGCACTGTTGCTGGATTGAAGCAATATGCTTCCAATCAGAACAAGGCTCGCTATTACCAAAATTATCTTTAATGCAATCATAAAAATTCCTCCTGTAGGATGTGGGAGCGTTGCCACCCCCATAACCATTTGAGTTTACCATAGGAATCTTCAAAAATCAACACTTAAAATTCAATGATATCCATGAAATCTCTTGGTTTCAGACTTGCTCCGCCTACTAAGGCACCATCGATTTCCGGCATATTCATTAAGTCTGAAGCATTACCGGGTTTTACGCTGCCGCCATACTGAATCACTACTTGATCGCCCACGGCATCTCCATATAATTTCTCAATGACATCTCGGATAAATCCGCACATTTCGTCTGCCTGTTCAGGTGTTGCGTTCCGACCGGTACCTATGGCCCAAACCGGTTCATAGGCAATGGTCAATGCGGAAACTTGCTGAGCAGAAAGACCAACCAAATCTTTGGTTAGCTGATTCTCAACAACTTTCAATGCAATACCCCCATCCCGCTCTTCCAATACTTCGCCTACGCAAAGAATGGGCAAAATGGTAGAAGCAAACAAGGCATGCAACTTTTTATTGACAGTCTCATCTGTTTCTCCAAAGTATTGTCGCCGTTCTGAATGACCGATAATGCAATAGTCAACCCCGGCTTCTTCCAACATCGCAATGGATACTTCACCTGTGAATGCACCCTCTTTTTCAAAATGGACGTTTTGGGCTCCCACTTTTATGTCTGTGCCTTGGAAAGCCTCAACCAAAAGAGGAATATCCAAGTAAGGGGCACAAATGGCGGCTCTCACGTCTGTCTTTCCATAAAGATTTTTGAATTCATCAGCAAAAATTCGGGCTTCATTTTGGGTCTTAAACATTTTCCAGTTTCCTGCGATAAAAGGTATTCTCATTCTATTTGTCCTCCAATACTGCAATGCCCGGCAATTCCTTGCCCTCCAGAAATTCCAAAGATGCACCGCCTCCGGTGGTAATGTGTGTCATTTCATATTGTAGCCCAAACTTCTCCAGTGCCGCCGCCGAATCGCCGCCGCCAATGATGGTGACAGCGTCACTTTTCGCCATGGCCTCCGCAACGGCTCGAGTTCCATCTGCAAAATTATCCATTTCAAAGACGCCCATCGGGCCATTCCAAAAGATGGTTGCTGCCCCTTCCATGGTGCTGGCAAAGAGCTCCTGGGTTTTTGGGCCGATATCCAAACCCATCATATCCTTAGGGATTTTCGTGCTGTCATATACCACTTTGGTTGCATCGTTGGAAAAAGCCGAAGCACATACCGTATCAACGGGAAGTAGGAGTTTCACCCCGGCAGCTTTTGCCTGAAGCAAAAGTCGAGCAGCCAGTTCCACATTATCCTTATCCAAAATAGACTGACCAATCTCATATCCCATAGATTTAAAGAAGGTATATGCCATACCCCCACCAATAATCAGGGTATCAACTTTTTTTAACAAGTTCTCAATGACGAGGATTTTGTCTCCCACTTTTGCGCCACCAATAATTGCAACAAAGGGACGCGCAGGGGCTTCCAGAATCTGTCCCAGAAACTTCACTTCTTTTTCGATGAGAAATCCTGACACAGCAGGTAAATACTTGGCCACTCCTGTGGTTGAACTGTTCTTTCGATGTGCCGTCCCAAAGGCATCGTTCACAAAGAGTTCGCCCAACTGGGCCAGTTCACCGGTGAACGGCTCTGCATTGGCTGTGTCTTCCCCTCTGAAGCGGGTATTTTCCAGCAACATTACTTGCCCGGCAGTCAAACTCATGGCCGCTTGCCGCACATGATCATCCACCACTTTTTCGCTGGGAACAAACAAAACCTTGCGTCCAATCATCTGCTCCAACCGATCCGCTACCGGCTTCAACGAAAATTGTGGGTCCGGCCGGCCTTCCGGTCGACCTAAATGGGACATTAAAATAATCTTTGCCCCATGCTCAATCAAATAGTTGATGGTGGGAATGGCCGCAATGATTCTAACATCATTGGAAATAACCCCATCTCGCATGGGCACATTGAAGTCAACTCGAACTAAGACTCGTTTATCCTTCACGTCAACATCTTTAATGGTTTTCTTCACTTTATCTGCCTTTCCCCTTATAATCCTTTGGAAATCATGTATTCTATCAAGTCAACAATTCGATTGGAGAAACCCCATTCGTTGTCATACCAGGAAACCACTTTCAGCATATCCCCACCAAGAGACATGGTGCAGATAGAATCCAAAATAGAGGATCTGGAATCCCCTTTAAAGTCAACTGATACCAAAGGTTCATCACAGTATCCTAAAACACCCTTCATGTCTGTTTCAGATGCTTTTTTCATAGCCGCGTTGACGCTCTCAGTTGTGAAAGGTTTTTTTAGTTGTACTACTAAGTCCACTACCGATACCGCCGGGGTGGGGACTCGAATGGCCATTCCGTTTAACTTTCCGTCTAAAGAAGGAATCACCCGGCCAATTGCCTTAGCTGCGCCGGTCTCTGTGGGAATCATGGATACGGCAGCCGCCCTGGCTCTTCGAAGGTCCTTGTGGGGAAGATCTAGAATTTTTTGGTCATTGGTATAGGAGTGAATGGTGGTCATCAAGCCTTTTTCTATGCCATATTCCCGATCCAAAACTGCGGCAATAGGTGCCAAACAGTTTGTGGTGCAGGAAGCGTTGGAAACCAAATGATGGTTTTTAGGGTCATAGGTTTCGTGGTTGACGCCCATAACAATTGTTGCATCATCACCCTTGGCCGGAGCGGAAATAACAACTTTCTTTACACCTTTGCCCAAATGTTTTGATGCAGCATCTCTGGCGGTGAATAACCCTGTAGATTCCATTACCAGTTCAACTCCCAGCTCATCCCAAGGAATCATTGCCGGATCCTTTTCTGCATAGATCTTAATTTTTTTGCCATTTACGATGATGGCATCATCCGTTGCTTCACAGGTTCCATCAAACTTACCAAAACAGCTATCATACTTCAACAAATGAGCCAACGTTGCAGGTGTGGTCAAATCATTGATGGCAACCACCTCAAAGTTCGTGTCCTTGCTTAATGCGACTTTAAACGCATTTCTGCCGATTCTACCAAAGCCATTAATTCCAATCTTTTTTTTCATACATTTTTTTCCTCTCTACTATTTTAATAAATTGATTAGTAATATTGGAAGAGTGATGACAACAGCGGTTTTTACTGATTGTCGATTGCGTGCATGTGTTTTATCAGCATTAAAATTTTATTGGAATATCCCCACTCATTATCGTAAAAAGCAATCAGCTTAAAGAACTTGTCATTGAGCATAATGCCCTCTCGCGCATCAAATATGGAAGTGTGCGGATCCCCGATAAAATCTGAAGAAACAACTTCATCATCAACATATTCAATGATTCCTTTCATATATGTTTCAGAGGCTTCCTTCACTTTCTTGCAGATATCTTCGTAGTTGGTTTTTGTTTTTAACATGACGTTCAGGTCAATGACTGAAACGTCGGAGGTTGGTACCCGGTAGGATATGCCGGTCATTTTTCCTTTCAATGAAGGAATCACAAGGCCAACAGCCTTGGTTGCCCCAGTGCTTGACGGTATGATGTTGCCAAAAACAGATCTGCCGGTTCGCCAGTCCTTTAAGGAACGGGCATCTACAACCTTCTGTTTCGCCGTCGCCGAATGTATCGTTGACATGAGCCCTTGCTCAATGCCATAGTTGTCTTCAATTACCTTGGCCAAAGGCGCCAGGCAGTTTGTCGTGCAAGACGCATTTGAGACAATATTGACATCTTTTGTGTATTTGTCATGATTGACCCCCATGACGTACGTCGGTGTAACATCGTCCTTTGCCGGTGCAGAAATAACAACTTTTTTTGCCCCCCCAATAAGATGCTTGCTAGCTGATTCCGAGGTCACATAAGCTCCCGTTGCATCGATGATATATTCCGCTCCACATTCAGACCAGGGGATGTTGGCCGCATCACTTTCGCTGTATACGGGGATTTTTTTTCCATTGGCGATAATTCCTTTTTCATATTTCTCTAGTGAGCCATTGAATCTTCCGAATGACGAGTCGTACCGAATCATGTATATCAGGTATTCAAGGTTTGCATTTCTTACATTGATGCCGCATATTTCAATGTCCTTGTCATCCATTGAAGCGAGAAAAGAAACCTTTCCGATACGTCCGAATCCGTTGATTCCAACCTTGATTGTCATTTTAAATTTCCTCCTGTTTTACTATATTGTCAATATCTTTTTCTCCTTGATGAAGAAAGAATCCGCATATCATCCCGATATTTTGCCACGGTTCGCCTGGAAAGGCCAATGCCACGTTCCTTTAAGATTGCAACCAGATCCTGGTCGCTGTACGGAGATTTTGGATCTTCAGCATCAATAATTTCCCGTAAATGAGTTTTAATACTATTGGAAGAAATTCCGTCCCCCTGCCCATCCGATACACCGGCTGAAAAGAAAAACTTCAACTCTTGCACCCCTCTGGGGCACTGCATGTATTTTCCGTTGATGGATCGGCTTACAGTAGATTCGTGAATTCCCACCTCCTCAGCCACCTGCTTTAGGGTTAAAGTTTTAAGGAACTTGTCTCCTTTATCAAAATAATCTCGTTGAAATCGTACGATGGATTTAACCACATTGATAATGGTTTGTTTTCTTTGTTCAATGCTATTGATAAGCCATAAGGCGGAATTTAATCGTTCCGAAAGATAGTCATGAAGTTTCTCGTCGTTTTTTGATGCCCGAAGAACATTCTCGTAATAGGAACTTACCATCAGTCTGGGCACACTGGTGTCATTCATGGTGATGATATATTCCCCGCCAATCTTTTCTACAATGACATCGGGAATAATGTATCTCGTCTCCCCTTGAGTGGAGAACTGACTTCCCGGTTTCGGTTCTAAAGTCTTGATAATGTCGCCCAGTTCCTGAACCCGCTGCACGTTTCCCCCCAAACTTTTGGCGATAACCCCCAACCTGTTGTTGGCAAGATCCCCAAGATGATTGGTTACAATTTCTCGTAATTCATCTGTTAAAATGCCTTTGCTTTCCAGTTGAATCAGCAGACATTGGGAAAGGTTTTTGGCGCCCACACCAATGGGGTCAAAGGTGCGAATCAGACGAAGAACCTTATTGACATTGTCAACGCTGACATTTAGCGCATTGGCAATTTCTTCTTCAGTTGAAGTCATGTATCCATTTTGATCCAACGACTCAATCACATATCGGCCAATGCTTCTGCAAGCCTTGCTTCCCGATGCAAATTGCAATTGGAACATTAAATGTTCCGGCAAAGTAATATCTGTACTGACATATTGTTCAAAGGAGTAATCCTTATCGTCTCTGTCATACTGAGGCTGTTTGTAACCGGGATCGTCGTATCCCCGTTCACGAATATATTCACTTAAAGGATCTCTGCGTTCCTCCAAGGGCTTTGCAACTTCTCCTTCAGGGGTGGATTCCTCTTCATGAGGCGCAGGTTCCAAAACCGGGTTGGTCAAAAGTTGTTCTTGGACATACGAATCTAACTCCTGAGTATTGAACTGCAATATTTGAATTGCCTGTATCAACTCAGGAGTCATAATTAATCTTTGGGACTGTTCAATTGTCAGATCATAACCAAGTCGCATGTTGCCTCACACCTCAGTTTGATTATATCATACCCGCCGTTTATTTCAACCCGGGAAAGCCCATTTGGCGTAGGGCTTCAAATAATATAATATTCACTGAATTCGATAAATTCAGTGATCGCAAACGGGTTTCGGCACTCATGGGAATCCGAATGGTTCGTTCTTCGTTGGCCTGAATAAAGTCTTTTGGCAACCCTCTGGTCTCTCTTCCAAAGAGAATCATATCCTCTTCTTCAAATTTTATTTCTGTATAGGACGACTTTCCTTTTGTGGTGGCCAAATACATCTTTCGCCCACAATATTTTTGCAAAAAGTCATCCAAACAATCATGAACCTCTAAATTTACATAGGGCCAGTAATCCAATCCTGCCCTTCGAAGGGTTTTGTCGTCAATGGAAAACCCCAGGGGTTTTACTAAATGAAGCACACTTCCCGTCGCGGCGCAAGATCTGGCAATATTTCCCGTGTTAGGGGGTATTTCCGGTTCAACCAATACAATATGCAATGCCATATGATTTTCCTCCATCTCTATCATAATAAATTATTCAGATAATATAAAGACAAAAAAGCCAAAATGGGATATAATTCCTTCGTACAAAATACAAGGAGGTACCCATGAAAACAATTAATATCGGATTGCTGGGTCTGGGCAACATCGGCACCGGCACCTACAAAACTCTGGAAATGAACCGGGAACAAATTGCCGCATCCTCTGGCCTTGACCTTAGGATCTCCAAGATTCTCGAAAAAGATACGGAACGGAAACGAGACATTACCGTTTCAAAAGATCAATTTACCCAAAACCCGGACGATATCTTCCAAGACCCATCCATTCAAATCGTCATCGAACTGTTGGGTGGCATCGAGCCGGCAACCACTTTTATGCTGAATGCAATGAAAAACGGCAAAAGCGTGGTGACTGCTAACAAGGCGGCTGTAGCGGCCAATTTCCATGTATTGATGGAAACCGCCAAGGAAAACAATGTGTTCTTTCGATTTGAAGCAAGCGTCGGTGGCGGCATTCCCATTCTCAATGCTTTAACAACCGTTCTCCAAGCCAACCAATTTGAGGAAATTCTTGGGATTCTCAATGGGACGACCAATTATATTCTCACCCAGATGACAGAAAACGGATTGGCTTACGAAGATGTTCTTAAAGTTGCCCAAGAAAAAGGATTTGCCGAGGCGGACCCTACTGCGGATGTGGAAGGCTACGACGTGGCAAACAAATTGACTATTTTAATGGCGCTGGCATTTAACCACTATGTGGCCCCCGGAGACATCCCTACCCAGGGGATTACTTCCATTACATTAGACCAAATCAAAAAAGCTGATCAGCGGGGCAACAAAATTAAACTAATCGCCAGTGCAAAAAAAGAAGGAAATCAATTGGTTTACAGTGTGAAGCCCATTGAATTGCCAAAGTCTCACCCACTTGCAGGGGTCAGCAATGAATTCAATGCCATTTTTGTCCGAGGAAATGCTGTGGATGAGTTGATGTTTTATGGCAAAGGTGCAGGTCCCCTTCCCACGGGAAGCGCTGTAATGGGAGACGTTCTTCAGATTGCCAGACATCTTGTCGGTGCCACAGAATAATTCGAAACTGATAGGATGGTTTATCATGCTGTGAAAGGATAGAAAGGAACAACCGATGACCTTATACAAGCAATGGAAAGAGTTGATTGAAAATCAAACGGATGAAACTTTTGATGAATTTTGGAAAGAATACAGTGAAACCGAGAAAAAAATCTATAGTTCAATTTTGGACAATCCCAACCAGCCCCTTCAGGGCACCTTTGGAGAATTAACCGAAAAGTTTCATGCAGATCCCAAACTGTTCATGGGATTTTTGGATGGCATCCAAACCAGCTTAGATCAAGCTTTTTCTCTGGAATCCATAGATGCGACTTCTCCCATCTCCCTGCCGGTCAATTTGGAAGCTCTTTATTATAATATGCTGGCGGCAGGGGCAGACTATCTGTACACCCTTCCCCAGTGGGAAACCTTATTGTCAGAGGCACAGCGAGCCACTATTACAAAGGCATACAAAAAAACCAAGACGGTAATTAACACAGGCAAAACAGGGAGAAACGACCCTTGCCCCTGCGGTAGCGGTAAGAAATACAAACATTGTTGCGGAAAAAACTAAGGATTCCTCAGGTTTTCTTCGGAGTCACGCCGGGTTGTTTCAGTTTATTCCGGTGATTTTGGTTCCAAAACCACCGGGTTTTTCGCCCATTCCAAAAAACGGAATAAATCCTTTATGGTAATAGCTACCGTTGCGGTATTTATATTAGGATGAAAGTTTATGATTGCATCCGGTGATGCATGTGCAATGGCTTTTTCAAGGACCACAGTGATGTGGTTCTTTTTGTCGTTTATGATGCCAAAAACGGAGCAGGATCCAATGTGCACCCCTAGATATTCAAAGATATCTTCATCCGGTGCAAAGGTTGCCTTTTTGCTCCAGCCGGTAATCGTTGCAAAATTTTTAAAATCCAATCTTCTTTCGTCCTGAAGAATCACCATATAATGTTCCCCGGTTCTTCGGTCCAGAATCACTAAATTCTTTACATTAATACCGGGTCTGTTTAAACCATGTTCTTTGGCCTGTTCTACGGTAAAACACGCTTCATGGGTTTCCACGTTATAGGGAATTTGAAGTTCATTTAATACCTGATAGACTTGTTCGTCTAGCCGTTTATCCATTTGTTTTTCTCCCATGGGTTTCCTTCCTTATTTCGTCTCCCCAGTGCCCAACCCGTTTTTTTCACACAAACCTGCTAGCACACATTGGCTGCATGCTGGTTTTCTGGCAGTGCAACAATTGCGGCCATGAAAAATCAACCCGTGATGGGTTTTCGTCCAACGGTCTTTGGGCACACATTCCATTAGGGCCAACTCTGTTTTCAAAACGTTTGCCTCGTGAACCAACCCAATCCGATTTGCCAGTCGAAATACATGGGTGTCCACAGCAATTCGTTGCTCCCCCAAGCCCACGGATAGAACCACATTGGCAGTTTTTCTCCCCACACCCGGTAAGCTGACCAACTCATCATACCCATGAGGTACTTGCCCGTCAAACCGTTGAACCAACTGGGTTGACAGGGAAATCAGATTTCTGCTTTTGGTTTTGTACATCCCTACTGGCCGAAGCAGTACTTCAAGTTCTCCCACATCGGCTGCTGCCAATGTTTCCGGATTGGGGTACTTGTCAAACAACCCATCGGAAACCCTGTTCACGCTTTTGTCAGTGGTCTGAGCAGAAAGAGTCACCGCTACCAGCAATTGGAAGAGGTTTGTGTAATCAAGGGCACATTCGGCCTCCGGATATTTTTGATCCAAACAATCTAAAATTTTAATTATTTGTTGTTGTTCCATAATTTCTCCTACCATTATTGTACCACTTTTGGGAGTAGATTGGATTTTGTATTTTTGTTAATACAATTATTGCAAAATTCAAAAAAAACATTTCCCCTTTCCCCTGCTAGGTAGTATAATGAGGTGGTATTAATCATACACTATATTTTATGGAGGTGTTTAAATGTCTAACTACACACAAGTTGAGACCAACGGCCTGTTTGAATTAACAGCCGCTGCGAGAGCCGAGTTAGCTTCTTCTAAGTATTACAATGAAGACCTTTCTCCGACTTCTGTTTCTCAAAGAAATTGGACCACCTATAACATTTCAATGTTGTGGGTAGGAATGTCCATCTGCATCCCATCGCTATCACTTACTTCCGCCCTAATCGGCTTCGGAATCAGCCCTTGGCTGTCGGTTCTGAACGTTGCATTGGGCAACATCATCGTCCTTATCCCCATGCAATTAAATTCTCACATCGGTACCAAATATGGTATCCCCTTTCCGGGCCTCGCTCGTTTGACTTTTGGAACCGTTGGTGCTCAAATCCCTTCGATTTCAAGAACCATCGTTGCTTGTGGATGGTGCGCTGTGCAGAGCTGGGTTGGTGGTGCAGCGTTTGCCGCTTTAATCGGTATCGTTGTCAGCAAATTTGCTGATCCTACTTGGACCATGGCGCTTCCGGGAAACCCGACTGCCAATGTTGGCCAGTTCATCGGTTTCTTCCTGTTCATGGCTTTCAGCCTCTGGATTGCTTACAATGGTATGGAAAACATTAAGTGGGTCCAAAACATTGGCGGCCCAATCTTGATTTTGGTTATGCTTGGACTTCTTGCATGGTCTGTGAACCTTGCAAGCGATGCAGGCTACTCCTTCGGCGATGTTATGAACACTGCAAATAACACAGCTTTAATCAATGAAAAAGGCGGATTTGTTCTGCTGTATCTGGGCGGTCTGACTGGAAACATTGCTTTCTGGGCGACCATGGGTCTTTCCATTCCTGACTTTTCAAGATATGCCAAATCCCAAAAAGACCAGTTCTGGGGTCAGTTGTTGGGACTTCCCATCCCAATGTTCTTCTGTGCTTTCATTGGTGCCTTCTTTGCACAAGCTACCCAGCTTACAAGCGCAGATCATACAGCCATGTTTGATCCCACCGGCGTTTTCTACTATGTGGATAGCAAACTGATAATCTTCATTGCGGCCATCGGCGTTATTGCAGCCACCATCACTACCAACGTAGCTGCCAACATCGTTGCTCCTGCCAATGGATTTTCCAACATGTCGCCATCCAAGATTTCTTACAAAATGGGTGTTGTTGTCACCTGTATTATTGCTGTTATTGCACAGCCTTGGTGGATCTACGGTTCCGGCGGCGCATATGTATTCGGTTGGTTAAACAACTACGGCACAATGCTGGCTCCCATCGCGGCAATCTTTATCGCTGACTACTATATTGTAAAGAAAAAGCAAATCGACGTTGCTGGTTTGTATCAAGGTGCCGAAGGCAGATATTGGTACCAAGGTGGTTGGAATATGGCCGCACTCATTTCATGGGTACTGGCTTGGATACTTCCCATCTGGGCAAACTTTGAGAACTTTGGCAACGCTGGTACTATTACTTGGACTGATAAATTTGCTGCAATGTTGGGAACCCCTGGAGATTGGATTGCTGCCAACGCTTACATCTTCTCCTTCGCTGTAGCCTTCGTTTTGTATCTTGCTTTGATGCCTATCTTTAAGAAGAATTCCGACCTGACAGAAGCAGCGCATGAAGCACTGACACAAAGAGCTTAATCCTTGACAAAATTTTATAACTAGTTATGCCCTAGGAGCCTTTGAGACCCAAAGGCTCCTTTTTTCTAAAATAATTCCAATACCAAAAAAGGAGGTTAAAAAATGGATTTACTAATGAAAGGCGGCGAGCTGGTGACAGCAAAAGCACGATTTAAGGCTGATATCGCTGTGAAAAATGGTAAAATTGCCGCCATCGGCACCAATTTGAAACCGGAGGCCGGAACAGAAGTTGTCGATGCCAAGGGAAAGATGATTCTTCCCGGCGCCATCGACGGTCACACCCATTTGGCAATGCCTTTTGGCGGAACCATCTCATCTGACGACTATTTCACAGGAACAAAATCTGCTGCTTGCGGCGGCACTACCACTGTATTTGACTTTGTTCTTCAGGGCAAGGGTGAGTCCATGTTGGATGCTGTCAAAAGAAGAGATGCCCTATGTGCACCGGATGCGGCAGTAGACTATTCCTATCACGTTGCGGTATGCGACACATCTGACGGTCTGTTGGACACCATGGAAGACTGTGTCAAATTCGGCGTTCCATCTTTCAAGGTTTTCATGGTCTATGACTTTGGCGTAGACGATGGTTCTTTCTATGAAACCCTGGTGAAAGCATCAAAAATTGGCGCTTTGGTTGGTGTCCATGCGGAGAACAAAAACGTCAATGCTGTGCTAATCAAAGAGTATCTTTCTGAAGGAAAAGTGGATGCCTGGTGGCATTACATGTCCAAGAATGAAAACGTCGAAAGCGAAGCGGACATCAGAGCAATCAACCTGGCCAAAATGGCAGGCACATCCCTTTATATCGTTCACTTGGCCAGCAAGGACGGCGTAGATGCTGTTACCAAGGCGCGAGACGAAGGATATCCCATCTTTGCAGAAACTTGTCCCCAATACCTTCACTTCACCAGTGATGTGTATAAGAGACCTCGCGGCAGAGATTTTGTATGTTCTCCTCCCATCAAAGGTAAAAAATCTCAGGATGCGATCTGGGAAGCCATTAAGAGAGGCGACATTGCAACCATCGCGACAGACCACTGCCCGTTCACTCAGGCTGAAAAAGACTGGGGAATCAAAACGAAGGACGGGAAACCCGGCAACTTCACCACCATCCCCAACGGCTGCGCCGGCATTGAATACATGTACCCGTACATGCTATCCGAAGCCAACAAGGGAAGAATTTCTTTCCAGAAAGCTGTTGAACTTTGCGCCACCAACCCATCCAAGTTGTTTGGACTGGATCATGTCAAAGGCGATTTGCAAGTCGGGTTGGATGCAGACATCGTAATTTACGACCCCAAAAAGAACATGACCATTCGCAATGCAAAAATGCATGGCAATTTGGATCATACCATTTGGGAAGGCGTTGATGTAAAAGGTTACCCTGTTGCAACATACAGCAGAGGCAATCTAGTCTTCAAGGATGACAAGTTTGTTGGAGAAAAAGGTGCAGGCAAAATGGTGAAATGTAAACCCATTCGTCTGAAGACACCATCGCTCTAAGCCATCAATGTCTCGTAAGAATTTAGGCAACAAAACAGGGATTCATCGAATCCCTGTTTTTAGTTGCTATTTTATTTGCATTCCCTCAGTTTCTTACTTTGCATTCCAGGTGGTGGGCCAATATCGTTTCAGTGCGGCTGTTCCGCCTCCATCCCTAATGACCATGGCCACTCGATGAAGACTCCAGCTTCCGCTGAGACGATTGTCCTTCTGATAATTACTAATACCATGTTTCACAAAATATGACTTTCCGTAATTGTGTGTCCATCCACTGTTAAACTGCAACAATCCAACACAAGCTCTTCCTTGTCCAGCCTTCTCATTCCCGCCGCTTTCATGCTTAATGATATTGATGATAATGTTTTCCCGGGTTTTGGAATAGACTCCGTGTGCCAACAGTTGTTTTTTTGTTTCCGGCCGCCACCGTTCCACCCCATAGAGTTTCGGCAAGGCATATGCTTTCACTGATGACCAATTACTATAGAATCGCTCACCTTTTACATCCACATAGGTGCGTACTTTGTAATAATAAGTGCTGCCTGGCTTCAACAAAGATTTGCTGTCATAATATCTCTTGGAATCCGTTTTGGTTTTCGTTAATCCCATGGAGTGATAACTTGTTGTTCCCTTTAATTTGTAGGCGAATTGACACCCAGAAACGCTGCTCTGAACCGTGCTATAAACACGAACTTTATCAAAGTCCAGTTTTTTGATGGTATATACCCCCGGTGTTTTTGGGGCGACAACCACCTTATATGTGGCCGTCTGACCGCCATAGGACAGGGTCACTGTCTTTCTTCCTACTGCACTATTTTTACTCAGGTCGATAGTGGCCGACGACAAAGTACTGCACTGGGAAGAAGTGGTTGCTCCGTTTACGAAGATATATATATCAGAAAGACTGATGGTGGATCCCACCTCATATCTTACAGTAGTTTTTGTGGTATCAATGACAATCTTTGAGACATCAGCCGCCTTTGCTATGGTTGGAATTCCCAATATCCCTATCACAACCACAAAGGTGCAAATCATGACAAGTAATTGGGTTTTTATATTTGCTTTCAGGTAATCCATATGTTCTCCTCTCTTGAACGGACTTATTATATAAAAAAAATGTGATAGTCCTGTGAAAACCAAAGTTCTACACAATTCCATCACATTCCCTATGGAGTCAAACACCCTTCAGGCCTGTATTTTTCAACGTTACTTGTCTTTTTCCAGTACAATGTCCTTTTCGATTCTTCGAATTCTTCTGCGGTAAAGCTGTATCAGCATGGAAAAAATAAAGTCATACAGTAGCAAAAATACCACCCCTGCCAAGGCCAAAGCCGCCCATGGAAAATCGGGTATTTGGATATTCCCAAAGAAAATATCTTTGAAAAAGAAAAATCCGACACCAAACACAACAAGAAAAACCGCCACTTTACATGCCACTTGCAACGCCGGATAATGAATTTTCTCTGCATAGTATTTGATTATGCCATACAATCCAAAGAAGAATCCATAAGGAACAATGGCCAATTTGTTAGGAATTAAAATCAGCGCCAGCAAAACAGTGGCAATATACATTAGCCACCCGCTTTTCATTCCACCTTCCAATATCATTATCGCCACAAAAAGAGAACTGACAGCATAAAGAGTCAGCTCTGCACTGGGTATGATTGAAGCAAAATATAAAGACAAAACCGAACCGGCCAAACAAATTCCGCCTATGGCTATGTTTTGTGTACGTTTGTTCATGAAAACTCCCTATATACAGTCGCAACAACAATCTGCGCAAAGATACAGCTGGCATGCGGTACACAACATATCATCATTGGATCGATATCCTTTGCCGTATGCCGTATTTCGATACCCCTGCCCGGCATTCATCAATTGATTCAATGCTTGATTGTACTCTGGATTCTGAGGGTCCATATAGACCGCCTGCTGAATTTTGCTCACCGCATCGTCATACCACCCTTTGCGATAGGAAATCATCCCATCCAAAAAAATCCACTCTGCAGTTCGAGTTTGAATCCGCTGAAGTTTGGCTGTCGCCTCGTTCAAATTGCCTGAATCAATATCCCGTCGTACCTGAGCAAATTCAGGGCTGGTTGCATTTCGAGAACCGCCCCCGTAGTAACCTGCTCCTCCTGAAGATTTTCCACTCCGCATTTTGTTTATTTCATCATAAGCCTGGTTGACCTGTACCAGTTTTTCTTCCGCCAAATCTTCCAGGGGATTGTTCATGTGTCTGTCAGGGTGATATTTTTTGACCAGTTCTTTGTAGGCCGCCTTCACCTCTTCATCTGTTGCAGTTTCTTTTATGCCAAGCACTTCATAGGGATTCCCCATTTTGTTTTTCTTCCTTTCCAAGGGTCTTTTCGGTTCTTCTTAATAGACCCAGATACACTATGTTCTCTATTATACCGCTATTTTTATGAATTTCAAGCAAATCTATGGCTTTTCCCATTTCTTCGCAACAGACCAACAAATGCCACTGACAAGTGTCAATAATTCTGTTCTGAAACGCCTCTAAGGATTCTCCTTCCTCATATTGGTATCTATAAATAAGTGGGTTATATGCCCCGGATGCCACATTATCCGCCAGATCCTCCCATGCATCCATCAGGTAGATCCACTTTCCCAGGTGGTACCCAAGACGCCCCAGAATTCTTTGGCTGGCTACGTCAAGTCGGTTGGACCCTGACAAAAATACCACTTCCAAAATCTTTGCAAAGGTTTCGGAAATCTGATCCAAATTGGAAGATTTCTCCCTTTCCAATCGAGACATTTCTTTTAAATTCTCTCCAATTGCATCGCAAAGGATTTCTCTGGATTTTCGAATTTTCTTATATAAAGGTTTCATCAACCGGAGGGCAGCCTTGGCGGTCATTTTATGTTCATCATTGGCATCATCCAGCAATTTATACCAAGTCAAAATCAACATCACATCCGCCGCATAATCAATGCTTTCATTGGCGATGGCAGTATTTTTTTTAACAGGATGAATGATACAATGCTCCTTGGAAATCTCATCCGGCTCCCGGATAATCCCGGCAAGAACTAATCCAAGGAAGGCCGCATCATAGGTGAGGGCAAGACGTGGCACTTGGCCGTATCTGCGCCCAATCGATTTACAGACACCGCAATAGTAGCCCCTGTAAATTTCATATTCCCTCATTTTAAGTTCTTGTTTTTCTGTGGTTACATAGCCTAGCATGGCATCCTCCCGTAGGGGTATACTATATCATAGAACCCAAGACGAAAAAAGAGGGCACCATAAGGATGCTCTCTTTCCATTAATACTACCTGAAAATAGGAACCCTACCAACCGTCTTATCGGTTCTATTTTTTCCCATACACTTCTAAACAAAGCAGACCATCTCCGGAAGCGCAATACTTGCTGCTGACCACCCCATAGATTTTTTTGCCCGCCCGCTGAATATTCATCAGGATGTTCCGTTTGGCCGCCGGGACCATTTCCCAGATTACCGCCAAGGGCGCCTGACAAATTCCTTCAGAAGAAATCAATAATGCATTATCATATTTAGTTTCACTAATGTCGGGTACCTGCTCTAAAAGAAATGCATCTAAAAAGACTGTGTCCCCACGTTTCCACAAAGGCTGACCGGGTACAATAGTTTCTGCATAGGCGGCAATCTCATTGATTAAAGATTGCTTCCTTTCCTCTACCTGTTGCGGGTCATCTACCCATGTACGTTCACTTGGCAACTGAAGATACCACACGTCATATTGGTTGTCTTCTTTTTCTTTATCTTCATCGTAAGAAACGGCTGCTGCGTCTGTTTCAAAAAGATGGACCTTTGCCTGTTCACGGTATTCCACTTTTTTGAAATCGTCTTCTTTAGGAAGGCCCACGCCCCAGTCTAAATAGTCATAATCAATCATGTTTCCACCTCCCGGATTTTTATGTCACAAATAGTGCTTCATAGGTTCTTTATTTGATAATTATATCACAAAGTATGCTATGTTGTACAGTTAATACCCCTGACACTTACAAATAAACGGGATTTTGGAAAACTCTATTGCTTTATCTAAACTAACATTGTATAATTGTATACAATGTTAACGTTCAACAAGAATTGGAGGAATCATCAATGGGAAAGTCATTAGCCTATAAAATATTGGAAGGTCACCTAGTGGAGGGAAAGCTAATTCCCGGCGAAGCCATTACCATCAAAATGGATCAAACCTTAACCCAGGATTCTACCGGAACCATGGTGTATCTACAACTGGAAGCCATGGATGTGGATCAGGTAAAAACGGAATGTTCTGTTGCATATATTGATCACAACACTTTGCAAACCGGATTTGAAAATGCAGACGACCATGCATTTATTCAAAGTGTTGCCAAACGTCACGGGGTTTTGTTTTCCAAGCCGGGAAACGGCATTTGCCACCAGCTTCATCTGGAAAACTATGGCAAACCGGGCAAAACCTTGCTGGGCTCTGACAGCCATACCCCTACCGGCGGCGGCTTAGGTATGATTGCCATTGGTGCCGGTGGTTTAGATGTGGCCGTGGCCATGGCAAAAGGAACCTATACCTTAAGTGTCCCCAAAGTGCTGCAAGTGGAATTGACGGGGAAACTGAGTTCATGGGTATCTGCCAAAGATGTGATTCTAAAGGTGCTGAAAACTTTAACTGTCAAGGGCGGTGTTGGAAAAATTGTTGAGTATACCGGAGAAGGGGTCAAGTCTCTTTCCGTTACTAACCGGGCTACCATCACAAATATGGGCGCCGAACTAGGCGCAACCACCTCTATTTTTCCCAGCGACGATAATACTTTGGCTTACCTAAAAGCCCAGGGCCGAGGGTCAGATTTTGTACCTCTGGCTGCAGATTCCGATGCAACTTATGACGAGCAGATTAAAATCGATTTGTCATCCTTAACCCCGTTGGCGGCCATGCCACACAGCCCGGATAATGTGGAGGCGGTGGCAAATATTGGTGAAATCAAGGTGGACCAAGTGGCCATTGGTAGTTGCACCAACTCCTCCTATACTGACTTAATGAAGGTTGCCGCAATTCTCAAAGGACATAAAGTACACCCTGACGTTAGTTTAGTAATCTCACCGGGTTCCAGTAAGATATTGACCAAAATGGCGGAAAACGGTGCTTTGGCCATTCTCATTTCTTCAGGGGCCAGAATCATTGAAAATGCTTGTGGGCCCTGTATCGGTATGGGTCAGTCTCCAAAATCGGGTGCAGTTTCTCTTCGAACCTTTAACCGAAATTTCAAGGGGCGAAGTGGCACCATGGATGCTGATGTATATTTAGTCAGTCCTGAAACCGCAGCAATTTCCGCCATTCGCGGAGTCTTAACCGACGGTCGTCTTTCCGGCATGACAATGCCACAAGTTTCAGAAACAGACTTTCCCCTTAATGACAATTTTATTGTATATCCCAAGGGTTGCAATGTGACAAACACGCCTGTTGTCATGGGCCCAAATATTAAACCGTTTCCAAGAAATCAAAAACTTGCCGGGGACATAACGGCGCAGGTAGCCTTGGTTGGAGGTGACAATATTACTACAGATGATATTATGCCCTCCGATTCCCGCTTGTTACCTTACCGTTCCAATGTGCCTTATTTGTCCAATTATTGTTTTGAAAAAATCGATTCAGGGTTTGCTACACGATGCAAAGAAATGGGTTCTGTGGCGATTATCGGCGGAGAAAACTATGGACAAGGAAGCAGTCGGGAACATGCGGCATTGGCCCCTCTGTATTTGGGGGTAAAGTTTGTCATTGCAAAGTCTTTTGCCCGAATTCATCGCTCTAATTTAATTAACAGCGGAATTATTCCTCTTGTTTTTGTCCACCCTGAGGATTATAATGACTTTTCCATTGGACAGGAATTTTATATGAAGGATCCCGTTTCCCAACTGGAAAACCAACGAATCCTTGTTGAAGATCTGGTGAACAAAAAAATATACGAAACAAAAGGGAATTTTAGTCAACAGGAAAAAGCCATTTTGTTGGCCGGCGGAAAAATTAATCAGATTAAAGGAGAATAAGTACATGGATTATATGAAACAGTTTGAAAACATTGTTACTGCACAATTGGCGAGAATAGAAAAAATGAAGGAAGAATCCGATTTTGTGGACTACCAAACCTTGGATAAAATCATCATCGGAATCATTGGAGGAGATGGCATTGGTCCTGCCATTACCGATCAAGCTCACCGAGTGTTGTCCACCCTTCTGGCCGATGAAGTTGCCCAGGGCAAAATCGAATTTCGTGTTATCGATGGACTCACCATCGAAAATCGAGCCGCCGATGGGAAAGCAATTCCCGACCGGGTTTTGGCTGAAATAAAAAAATGTCATGTATTGCTCAAAGGCCCCACCACCACACCCAGAAAGGGAGATGTTTGGGCCAATGTGGAAAGTGCCAACGTTGCCATGAGAAAAGAGCTGGACTTATTTGCCAACGTGCGACCAGTCAAAATTGAAGACCAAGGAGTGGATTGGACTTTCTTCAGAGAAAACACAGAGTGTCTCTACGCTATGGGCAGTCAGGGTGTGACCATACAAGATGACCTTGCCATTGATTTTCGTGTCATTACCACCCAAGGAACCGAACGAATTGCTCGACTTGCTTTTGACTACGCCAGAACCAATAATAAAAAAAGGGTTACCATTGTCACCAAAGCCAATGTGGTGAAAACCACCGACGGAAAGTTCCTGGAAGTGTGCAAACGCATTGCCGCCGAATATCCGGAAATCGAAGTGGACGATTGGTACATTGATATCATGACCGCCAAACTGGTGGATCAAAAAAGAAGAACCCAATTCCAAGTGATGATTCTGCCCAACCTGTATGGGGATATTCTCACCGATGAAGCCGCAGAATTCCAAGGGGGTGTGGGAACCGCAGGAAGCGCAAATCTAGGCAAACGGTATGCCATGTTTGAGGCCATCCATGGTTCAGCTCCCAGAATGGTATCTGAAGGACGTGCCCAATATGCAGACCCTTGCAGTGTCATTCGTGCCGCCGCTATGTTGCTTTCCCATATTGGTTATCAAGGGAAGGCAGACCAGCTTTTTGCGGCCATTGAAGAATGCACCATCAAAGAAAAGAAACTGGTCATTACCGGTCGGGAAAACGGTGCCACAGGAGCGGAATTTGCCGACTATATTTTGTCCAAAATATCTTAGTAAAAAAATCCGGCGCAAAATATCCTAGGGAAGGGAAATGCATTATGCCCATAACAAAAAAAGACTTAACCGGTGTGAAAACCACCGCTGCCCCCTTATCCAGTGACTTGTTCAACCGAATCAAAGATGACATTCTATCAGGGAAGTTGAAAAAAGATCAGAAGTTGGTGGAGCAGTCCATTTGCGATGAGTATAAGGTAAGCCGGACACCTGTTCGAGAGGCACTTCTTCAGTTGGAAATGGAAGGTCTGGTTGAAATAGTACCCAATCGGGGTGCCTTTGTTCTTGGCATTTCTCCCAGTGAATTGGAAGACATGTTTACTTTGCGCAAAATATATGAAACCCAGGCGGTACGGTGGGCCATTGAACGAATTACCGATGAGGAAATGGCCCAACTGGAAGAGACCTTTGATTTCATGGAGTTTTATACCATGAAAAATGATGTAGATAAAATGCTGAATATTAATGTAAATTTTCACCAGACAATCTACTTGGCATCCCATAATCGCATGCTTCAGAATTTGCTTGCCTCTTACCAAGCTTATATTCATCATGGCAGCCAACAATATGGAGAAGCAAAAGAAGATTACTTGGTGGCAGTCCTTGCTGAGCACCGGGCTATTTTTCAGGCTTTTATTCATCGAGACGTTGAAGCCGGCGTCCGGGCAATGGAAATTCATATGGATCATTCCAAAGCCAGACACCGGCTATCTAAATAAGGATATTTGTTTTTTCTTTTGATTTTATCTGGATCCGAAGTGGGTCTTCTCATCAATGACCACTTCTTCCCCCGGTTTGATTTCACCGCTAATGATTTTTCGGGCGATTTCTGTTTCAATGTACTTCTGCAAATACCTTTTCACCGGTCTTGCTCCATACAGCGGAGAGTAAGCTTCTTTGACAATTCGTGCCTTGCTTTCTTCCGTCAGTTTTAAGGTAATGTTTTTTTCCGCCAGTTTTTTCTGAATATCCTTGATTGAAATGTCGATGATTTGTCCGATTTCCGATTCAGTTAAAGGAGAGAATACGACGATGTCATCAATACGATTGACAAACTCCGGTCGAAATCGTTTTTTCATCTCGTCTATAACTTGTTCCCGCACCTCTTCATCAATGGTACCGTCTCCTCGGATGTTTTCAACTAAATATGTACTTCCAATATTGGATGTCATAATTACCAAGGTATTTTTAAAATCAACGGTTCTACCTTGGTTGTCGGTTAGTCGGCCATCATCCAGCAGTTGCAAAAGAATGTTAAAAACATCAGGATGAGCCTTTTCAATTTCATCAAACAATATGACACTGTAAGGTCGCCTTCGGACTGCCTCTGTTAATTGACCGCCCTCGTCATATCCAACATATCCGGGAGGGGCTCCAACAAGTCGTGACACCGAATGTTTTTCCATATATTCAGACATATCGATTCGTATCATATTCTTTTCGGAGTCAAACAATGCCTCAGACAAGGCTTTGGCAAGCTCCGTTTTTCCCACCCCTGTAGGACCCAGAAAAATAAAGGAGCCCATTGGTTTACTTGGGTCTTTTAATCCTGCTCTGGAGCGAAGTACAGCTTCTGACACCGCCTCAATTCCTTCTTCCTGACCTATTACTCGTCGATGAAGAATTTCCGGTAGTTTCAACAGTCTTTCTTTCTCCGTTTCCACCAGTTTGTTCACCGGAATGCCGGTCCATTTAGAAACCACTTCAGCGATTTCTTCTTCTGTAACCTCTTCCTTCAGTAATCTGGTTTCTTCAGCAGCATCGGCACTTTTTGTGTCCTTAACCAGCTTCTTTTCCAAATCCGGAAGAATTCCGTATTTCAACTGAGCCAATTTCTCTAAGTCATACTGGCGTTCAGCCTCTTCAATTTGAAGTTTGACCTCTTCAATTTGCTCCTTGGTATTTTTCAATTGGCCAATGGCTTGTTTTTCACTTTCCCACTGAGCTCTCATGGCATCATTTTCTGTCTTAAGGTCCGCCAGTTCTTTCTCAATATTCTGAAGCCGTTTCTGAGAAGCCTGATCTTTTTCTTTTCCCAGCGCCTGTTTTTCAATTTCCAGTTGCATAATTTTTCTGAAAATCTGATCCAGTTCTGCAGGCATGCTGTCAATTTCGGTACGAATTTTAGAAGCTGCTTCATCCATTAAATCAATGGCCTTGTCCGGCAAAAATCTGTCACTGATATACCGATCCGATAAAGTGGCACAGGCAATCAAAGCGTTATCTGTGATACGTACCCCATGGTGAGTTTCAAACCGTTCTTTGAGGCCACGAAGAATGGAAATAGTGTCTTCCAGCGTCGGTTGATCCACCAACACTTTCTGAAACCGCCGCTCCAATGCCGCGTCCTTCTCAATGTTTTTTCGGTATTCATCCAGCGTAGTTGCTCCAATGCAGTGCAATTCACCTCTGGCTAGTTTTGGTTTTAGCAAATTACCGGCGTCCATGGCGCCTTCTGCCTTTCCGGCCCCAACAATGTTGTGAATTTCATCAATAAACAAAATAATGTTGCCTTCTGACTTTTCGATTTCTGAGAGCACCGCTTTTAGCCGTTCTTCAAATTCCCCTCGAAATTTCGCGCCGGCGATCAACGAACCCATATCCAAGGCATAAATGGTTTTATTTTTTAGGCCTTCCGGTACGTCCCCATTAATGATGCGCTGTGCCAATCCTTCCACCACCGCAGTTTTCCCTACGCCCGGTTCCCCAATAAGCACCGGGTTGTTTTTGGTTCTTCTTGATAGAATCTGAATCACATGGCGAATTTCTTCGTCACGACCTATCACCGGGTCCAGTTTCCCCTCCCGAGCCATCTCAATTAAATCTCTGCCATATTTTTTCAGGGCCTCATATTGTTCTTCCGGGTTTTGACTAGTAATTTTCTGGTTGCCTCTTACCGTGGTCAATGCACCAAGAAATTTTTCTTTATTGATACCATACCGCTGAAAAATCTTTTCTGATGGTGTTCCATGCTCTTCCAGAAGAGCTAAATAGATATGCTCAACGCTAATAAACTCATCTTTAAATGCGTTGGCACTTTTTTCTGCATTGATTAAGATTTGATTTAATCTTCGAGTAGAATAAATTTGATCATCCCCACCGGTGACCTTGGGAAGTTGCTGGATTTTTTCTTCCAAATCCCCTACAATTTTAGCAGGCTCAATGCCCATATATTTGATTAACTTTGGAATCAATCCATCCTGTTGCACCATCAAAGCAAGATGGAGATGCTCCCCGTCCAGTTGTTGATGACCTTCTGAAACCCCAATATTTTGACATTCCAAAATGGCCTCCCGCGCCTTATCTGTAAATTTATCCAAGTTCATCTGGATCACCTCCTTTTTTATATAAATATTTTATATCCAGAAAACCAAAAAGTAAACAAAAATTTTAGCACTCACGCAGTTTGAGTGCTAACAAAAAATAAAAGAGAAGGAAATTCCCCTCTCTTTTCGGATTTCTCAAAAGAATCCAGTGTCTCTATTGTAGTTGTATACAGGTCACCTATTTAATCTTTACAGTGTCCTGTGTGCTTAATCTTCCTTCAACGATGATACCGCTGACGATTCGGTAAGCGCATACCTTATAGGTATAGGTTCTCCCTGTGGTTAAATGGGTATTGCTCCATTTCAGCACATCCTTAGACGTAATTTTTTTGACTATAGTGTAAGTTCCTGTTGTCCCAGCCTTACGATAAACATAGTAGCCGCTGGCTCCTTTGACCGAAGTCCATTTTAGTACTGCTTTATCAACGCCGGAAGACACAGTGACACCCGGTTTTGCCGGGCGAGGTTTTGCCGGGTTTATTGCCGTAAAGCTACTGTATTTTGTTCCATAGAAAGTTGTCCTATAAGCACGCACTTTGTAGTAATAGTTCTTTCCGCAAGTAAGATCGGCATCAATATAGGATAGTTGGGATGTGGTCTTGATTTTCACATAAGTTCCTCCAGAAGAGGTTGCTCGATATATTTGATATCCGGAGGCCCCAGAAGACTTATTCCACAATATTTTTGCTGTAGAATAGGTGGCACCATACGCGTTGAAAGATGTTGGCGTCTTGGGGGAAGCCACCTCGCCGTTTTTAGTAATGCCATAGTAGGCCGCAATGGTTTTTGCTTCCACCGCAGCCAAGGATTTCAGATTGGCATCCTTTAACAACCACAATGCGGATCGGGTATTCGTATGAAAGGAATGCTCCAGAATAATACTTGGCACGCCCACCGCTGCGGCACCTCTGTTAACACCATACCAGTCTCTTCCATCGGATTGGGCTTTGGTATAGATTCTGGAAATCTGTTTTGTATCCATCACGTCGCTAACTGCATTTGCCAACTTAAGTCCAAGTCCTTTGGAAACGGTGGTAACTTTGCTATTCAAGGAGCAAATGCCCACTACATAATCTGGGCTTTGCGCACTGGCCGCATTGGAGTGGAGAGACAATACCAAATCATATCCTTTCCCCATTTTTCCGCGTTCATAAGGATCTAAGGAGCTTCCCAGGGCCTTAGTATTATTAGCTCTCGTCGTATCAACTATAATGTTCGGATACTCTTCCAATGCCTGTTTCACATACTTATGAAGCGTCCACATAACATTTCCTTCATAGTATGTGGCTACGACAGGACTATGATTGTAATAGGCATAGTGGCCTGCATCCAACATAATAAAAAGCGCTGTTTTTTGCAGTTTAATGGTGACGGTTGTTTTTTTCGTAACATTCGTCAAAGCGATTGTGGTAACAGCCCCCTGGCTTACCCCATTGACCAGAACGTCTTTTATTTTGTATCCCTCATTTGCCGTCAGGGCAAAGGTCTGATTCCCACCATATTTTACCGTAGCAGATGTAGGCGAAATAACAACCCCTTGGCTTGCTGAAACATCCCCCACATAAGCTTTGGGCGTAATGGTAAATGTGATAATCTTGTATGTAACTTTGATGGATTGATCGGCAGTCAAGTTTGAAATGGAATAAGATTTGGCAACCGTTTTGGAAACCCCATTAACAGCAAGACTTCCCACCACATATCCGGTGTTTGGTACAAAATAGAATTGATGTGCCGTGTTTTCTCCTGCGTATAAGGTTTCACTATCTGTTGTTATTTTTGGACCTGTTGTAGATCCGTAATGTACAGTACCGTTGCTTCCTATATTCATCGTTACATGATAGGCTACAGGAATATCCATCTGCGCCATTTGTTCATCAGTTGGCGTAAATCCAGTGGGATAGGAAAATTGTGCCTCATCGCCTTCTGCAAGAAGGGCTTGCCCATTGGCATTATTGTTTGTAATGATGCCGTTATATACGGTAATTTCTCCTGCCGTCAACTGCAAAACGCCGGCATCTGAATCCCCGGAAATTGTTTTTCCGCCTAAGTCCAAATAAAAGTGGATGCCAGACTTTTGAACAACACCTGATTCTGCACCGGTTCCAACTTCAATATCGCTTAACAACTTTATGGTTTGTCCATCAGTCACTGCCGCTACAGCTTCATCCAAGGTCTGGTAATTTACGCCTCCAATAGAAGCAGCATATTCTTCAGCATAGGCGCCACTGATAAAATTACCGTTAAGAACCAACACCACGACTAGAATCATGCTGATCATCCAGGGCCGGGAGGTTCTGTTATCTTTTATTCGAGTCATTTTCTACCCCTCCAAAATATAAAAGCCATCCGGAAAACTCCGAATGGCAAATACGACAACAAATAGTCACATCAATGGATGCGGCAACCGGGCTGACATATCTTTCGACTTAGTCCCCAAGCTTTGCGTCGCTACCTTTCGGCAACTTTGCCATACTACATTCAGTTAGTTCATAGTAACAAGATACCTTCCATTTGTCAAGTTAGGGGATATCTCTAATCACAGCCATTAAGAATAAATAATCAGGTGAACATAATTCATGAAAAAGTTTACAATGGGAGACAATACCAGTCCGGTAACATTTAGTACAATCAGTACCATCAAAATTAAAAAGCCTCTGTTCATTACCCAATAATAAAATTCGCTTCTTTGCAAATGAAACACTTCAGTGATAAAAGAAAATCCGTCCAAAGGCGGAACCGGCAACAAATTAAACACCATCAAAATTAAATTAATGTAAATGATATAATACAAAATCATAAAAATGGTATATCCCATGCTGTTTGCTTGGAAACTGCTTCCCATCAAATCCACATATAGCTTCAGTCCCAGCGTAAAGAAAATGGCAAGGAACAAGTTCATCATCACCCCTGCCAAAGACACCAAGATGGAATCTCGCCTTCGATTCTTAAAATTGCCGGGATAAATCTCCACCGGTTTTCCCCAGCCAAAATGAATCAGCAAAATGGCTAAGAATCCAATGGGGTCAATATGCGCCAAGGGATTAATGGTAACTCTTCCCTGTATTTTAGGGGTATCGTCCCCAAGCTTGTATGCCACCCAGGCGTGGGCAAATTCATGGAAGGATAGCCCAATGATAATAGCAGGCAGCATGATGACAACATTCATCAGCCAGGCCAGCGGATCACTGAATTCACCGTTTTTGACCACGAAAAAACCCAGCAAGGCAATCAGTGCAATGGACCATGGATTTAACATTCTACGCATGTTTTTTTCTCCTTATTTGAAGGTTTGATTTCTCATTATCCTGTAGCAAATTATAGAAAATCCGCCAGTAGTCTGGAGCCCGCTTCCTTGATGCGGATCCAAAGAGGTCTAGAAAGATATTCTTCCCAGGTTAGTTGTTTACAATGCTTCAAATCTCCCTTAAATATTTTTTCAAGATTTTTAGTGAGATGGGCATCATACACAAACGCATTGGCTTCAAAGTTTAATTTAAAACTACGATTGTCAAAGTTGGTGCTTCCCACCGTTGACACTTCCCCATCCACCGTCATAGTTTTAGCATGAAGAAAGCCATTCTCATAAATATACACCCGCACACCATCTTTTAACATTTCTCCAATAAACGAGTATGTGGCCCAATATACAAACATATGATCCGGTTTGCATGGAATCATAATTCGCACATCAACCCCGGATTGGGAGGCCATCTTCAAGGATTCCAAAATAGACTGATCCGGCACAAAGTATGGTGTTTGAATGTAAATATTTTTGGTGGCTGACGTAATCATCTTCATGAATGCTCGCTTGACCTGTTGTTTGTCTGAGTCCGGCCCGCTGGATACAATTTGCATTCCAATGGCGCCAGCCGGCGTAGCCGGTTCAAAAAACGCATCGGAAATGTTCATTTTCTCTTTGGATGCAAAGCGCCAATCCAACAGAAACCGATAGTTCATATCCTGTACGCTGCCCCCAACAACCCGCAAATGGGTATCTCTCCAGTAGCCAAACTTTTTCTTAAGGCCTAGGTATTCTTTTGCAATATTGAACCCGCCAACATAACCGATATTGTCGTCAATTACTACCAGTTTTCTGTGATTTCGATAGTTGAGCCGCTTATTGATAATTTTAATCATCGGAGGGAAAAACAGGGCATGTTTTCCACCGGCTTTTGTAAATTCCCTAAGCATCGCCCGGGTGACAAACCGACTCCCCAAGGCATCCACCAACAAACGAACTTCCACTCCACTGACAGCTTTTTGAGCAAGGGCTTCCACCAGCGCTTTGCCAACGAAATCATTTTTGATGATGAAGAACATCACATTGATTGATTTTTTCGCACCCTTAATATCTTCCAAAAGTTGCTGAAACATTTGACTGCCATCAGTAAGAATCTGAACTTGATTGTCTTGGGTGTAATATGCTCTGCCATAAATTTGATTCAGGCGGATTAAGTCCCGCCAAATCTTCGCTTCGTGGGTGGTGAAGACAAAAGAACCGTTTTGAATTTCCGCATTCTGTTTTTCAAGAGAACTGGTTACAATGGATTCCTCGTCCTTGGTCAAGCGAAATATTTTTTTTCGGGCAATATTTTGAGACAGCATAAGATACAATACGATTCCAACAATGGGAATCAGAAACAGAATCATTATCCATGCCACAGTCGCCGCAGGATTCTTTCTTTCGACAAATATAATGAGAAGGGAAATAATAAAATTCACTATATATGTTCCAATAAAGAAATACCCGACGAAAGGAATGTCTGTCCATTTGAGAAAAAGTTCAAACACCTAACAATCCCCTTTCTGCTGGTAGTTATCCACTATTACGTCATTCGACAAATCCATTACATTATATCATCAACCTTTAGAGTCTGTCACCGTACTTTTCCAAAACATAGTCCATATCTTTGTCCCCACGTCCGCTTAAATTTACCAGCACAAACCCCGGGTTGTCTTCCCGCTGAGCTAATTGCATGGCATAGGCAACGGCATGGGCACTTTCAATGGCGGGAATAATTCCCTCATATCTGGAAAGTTTGAAGAACGCATCAATGGCATCATCGTCATTAATCACATCATAATGCACCCTTCCAATGTCTCTCAAGAAAGCATGTTCCGGTCCGCTGGATGGATAGTCCAAACCGCTGGCCACCGAGTACACCGGCGCAGGGCCACCGGTTTCATCTTTAAGCATGATACTCTGGAATCCATGCAAAATTCCTTTTTCTCCATAGGTTAAGGATGCTGCATGATCTCCCAATGTCGCCCCTCTCCCCAAAGGTTCCACCCCATAAATGGTCACCGGGTCATTAAGAAATCCGGAAAAAATTCCCATGGCATTGCTGCCACCGCCTACAGAAGCAACCACGGCATCCGGTAAATTTCCTGTCATTTCAAGGAACTGTTCCCGCGCTTCATCCCCCACTACTTTTTGAAAATCTCGAACCATCATGGGGAAGGGGTGTGGCCCCACTACAGAACCAATGCAATAGATGGCATCTTTATATTGCTCCATATAAGCTTCAAAGGCGGAGTCGACGGCTTCTTTCAGGGTTTTAAGTCCATGGGTCACAGGAACCACTTTCGCTCCTAACATCTTCATTCTGGCCACATTGGGTGCCTGCTTGGCAATGTCCACTTCACCCATGTGAATTTCACATTCCAAACCGAAAAACGCCGCCGCCGTGGCTAACGCCACGCCGTGCTGGCCTGCGCCGGTTTCAGCAATCAACTTCTTCTTCCCCATGTACTTGGCCAGCAGACCTTCACCCATGCAATGATTCAACTTATGGGCTCCCGTGTGGTTCAGGTCTTCCCGCTTCAAATAAATTTGAGTCGTCCCTAAATCTTTTGACAATCGTTCACAATGATATACAGGGGTAGGACGACCCTGAAATTCCTTGCGGATTCGACGTAGCTCATTGATAAATTTTGCCGAATGGCAAATCGTATTGTAGGCTACCGTAATTTCTTCCATCGCCGGTACCAATTGAGGTGGCAAAAAAGACCCACCGTATTCCCCATAAAACCCCTCCCTGTCAGGGTATTCTTTTAAATAAGTTCTGAAATCAATTTCTTTTTTCATAAATTCCTCCTCAATAAAATTCATTTTTCTCGAACAGGATGGAGAAAACGCCTTTCATCTTCTCCATCCGTTATATATTCCTATCCAATGCTGTTTTTCTCCCCTCGGCTCAATGAAAGGGGGATGCCAATCAGGCAAAGAACCGTAAAGATTCCAAACGCGGTGTGCATGGTATTTACCAATTGGGTGGGGGTTGCGTCAGCCAAACCTGCATTGCCCATATAAGCCCCTATGACCACTGTGACAATGGCCATGCTGGAACTGTGTCCGATGGAACGCATGGTTGCCAATATGGAAGAAGCCACACTGTAATCTTGAGAATCCACACAAGCCATCACCGCATTGGTGTTGGGTGAGGAAAACAATGCAAATCCCAATCCCACAAACATCAATCCACCAATAATCACCCACAAAGGTGTGGCTCCCCCGATAAATGCAAAGAGGAGCAAATTGACGGAACAAATTCCCATTCCCAAAGATGCAATTTTGTGGGGGGCGATTCGATCCGACAATCTACCGGCGAAGGGAGAAAAGATGGCCATAACTAAAGGTTGGGAAACCAATATGATCCCCGCCGTCTGAGAGGTATACCCCATAACCAATTGAAGATATATGGATAGCAGATATCCAACGGCAAAGGTTGCTCCGTAGTTAAGAAGCGTTGCAATATTGGAAAAGGTAAATACCCGATTATGCTTAAATATTCTAACTTGAAGCATGGGAGACCCGATTTTCAGTTCACGTCTGACGAAGAGAACGCCAACCAAAATCCCGGCAACCACAAAAATCCAAGCATAAGGAATGCTGGCAATATTGGACAATCCATACATGGTAATGACAATCATCAGAATGTAATACACCATTCCCGGAATATCCAGTTTGGCCCCCATATCATGCACTTCATTGCGGGGAAGTCTCCGGTATGCGGTTCCAAAAGCATAAAATCCGACGATGGATCCCACAACAAAGATAGACTGCCAGCCAAAGTAATGGTTTAGCATCCCGCCTACCACAGGGCCTAAGGATAACCCCAGATAGGTAGAAGCGGTCATCTTCCCCAACACCTTTCCCCGTTCTTCCGGGGGAAACGCGCTGATTAAAATTGCAGTATTCGTGGAAAATATCATGGAGCCTGCCAACCCTTGCGCAACTCTGCAAACAAGCATAACCCAGATATTCCAAGAAAGAACGGCCATGAGACCTGTCACGCTAAAAGCTAATACGCCCCAAATTAAAATAGGTTTTCGTCCGTAGGAATCAGCGATTTTACCCATGGGTACCGACATGGCTGCCACCGCCAACATATAAGCAGTGACCACCCACCCAACTAAGGTTGCGCTGGCACCAAAATGAACGCCCATTGAGGGAATTGACAAATTAAGTGCGCTACCCATAAATGTTGAAATAAATGCGGTGGTTACAGAGACACGAAGTGTGGCTTTTTGCTCCAAAGAATGTTTATTACTCATATTATCTATTATGCCTTTTTTTGCCTTCCTTTTCAAGTGAATACCCTTGTACCATTTGAAATCATTATGTAAAACTTTCATGAAAAACCCCGGCATTGGAAGCCGGGGTTTCGATCTTTCAGATTCTCTTATGCAACAAAATCCTATTTTTCCACAATCATAGCGGTTCCTTGTCCGCCACCGATGCAAAGGGTTGCCAACCCATACTTTGCATCACTTTTTTGCATGGAATGAATCAGTGTTACCAAGATACGACATCCGGATGCACCAATAGGATGTCCTAAAGCAATGGCACCGCCGTGAATGTTCAATTTTGCCGGATCAATGCCCAATTCTTTTCCTACAGCCACAGACTGGGCTGCAAACGCTTCATTGGCTTCAATTAAATCCATGTCATCAATGGTCAGACCGGCTTTTTCCAATGCCTTCTTGGTAGAAGGTACCGGACCAATTCCCATAATCTGAGGATCGACTCCTGCAGATGCATAGGACTTAATGGTGCAAAGGGGTTTGATTCCCAGTTGATCAGCCTTTTCTTTGGACATAACCACCACCGCTGCCGCCGAGTCATTAATGCCGGAAGCATTGGCTGCCGTTACCATTCCATCCTTTTTGAAGGCCGGTCTTAATTTTTGCAGACCTTCAGCGGTTACACCCGCTTTTGGAAATTCATCTGTGTCAAAGACCACGGGGTCTCCCTTTCTCTGGGGAATCACAACAGGAACAATTTCATCTTTGAATGCACCGGTTTTCAAGGCCACCTCGGCTTTTTGCTGAGAAATAGCGGAAAAAGCGTCTAATTCCTCACGGGTTAGACCCCATTGCTCGCAAATGTTCTCTGCGGTAATTCCCATATGCACATTGCTAAAAGCATCTGTCAGTCCATCGTTGACCATCATGTCAATCATTTTTGTGTCGCCCATTCTGGCTCCCCATCTGGCTTTTGGCATAACATAGGGTGCCATGGACATGCTTTCTGTTCCGCCGGCAACAATGACATCAGCATCTCCCGCTTTTATCATCTGAGCTGCCAGTCCAACTACACGAAGTCCGGAGCCACACACTTTATTAATTGTCATAGACGGAACCTCAATTGGGATCCCGGCATCAATGGATACTTGTCGTGCCGTATTCTGGCCAAGACCGCCTTGAAGAACGTTGCCAATCAATACTTCGTCAATGGTGGCAGGGTCGATTCCGGCACGTTCGACGGCAGCCTTTACAGCAATGGCGCCTAGTGTCCTAGCCGGGGTGTCTTTCAGTGCTCCACCAAAACTACCAATAGGGGTTCTGACTGCACTTACTATTACAACTTCTCTCATTTAGGTTTTCCTCCTTTAAAACGTGAACCTAATGTAATTTCTATCGCAAGTATCATACCATAGTACAAAGAAATCGAAAAGTTATTTCTTAAACTTGACAATATATTTCTCAATCAGCTTGCAAGGCTTGTAGGATAACTTGGCTTTTCTCAAATTGGGAATTCCCATATCCTCTTCCCTGTTAATACACTTGACATGAGATGCGATATGTTTACAAAATTCATTGTTGATTGCCTGATAAAGTCCACGGAATTGGACATTTGCCTTCTCCACATGAACCGTTATGGTTTTGGTCCCCAAGTACCCGCCTACGGAAAGTGCCTGGATTTTTCCGTCAATGAGAATTGCCCCGGCCAAAAACCCCAATCGATCAATATTTAGGAATACATCCCGCATGGCCTCTTCTTCCATTTTGAGCATCATCATTTCGTGGGGGGGCACTTCTTTTCTCTCATTGAACTCCCCAATAAACGCCATGGCATCTTCTGTCATTTCAGGTGTCAGGGGCACATACTCATATTGGTAGGTTCTCAGAAAATAATTCAGATGATTTTTTTTGCCATGATAATCCCGGCCTTTTAATTCAATTAAATCCTGTACATGGTACACATAGTCATAATTTGGTCTGTCATCAATAAAATTCAATTCCCCGGGAAAGGCATTTTTAAGAATATCAATCATATGGAAAGGCAATAATCGGATGCTAAATTCATGTCCCTGGGCTTCGAAAATGGCCTTGGCCTCCAATATGGTTTCCCTTAATTTCTCCGGCTCATAACTACCGGTTTTGGTAAGGGGCGGAAGCATAAAGGGCAAGATGATTCCCTGTTCCAGCTCCAAGTGGCTTATCCCGGTGATGCACAAATAATCGCCGATTTGTTTCCAACTAAACTCGTTAATCTCGCGCCACATATACAAAGATGAATAGGAAAGTCCTGAGGTTTTGTACTCAAATCCCAAAAGGTATTCTTCCAAAAAATCTTTGTCTTCAATTGTAATTCTTCCGTCAAAAATGTACATGCTATTTTATAATCCCCGAAATTTCTTTAAATTCCTCTGCCTTGGCCGTCCCCAGCAATTCAAACAAAACCGACTCAACAGTCATGGGTCTGGCTCCGGCGCGGTACAGTCTTTCTACAGCAATTTTTTTATCGTTTTTCCTTCTAGAGGAAGTGGCATCTTCCACCAAAAACACATCAAAGCCCAATTCCAAAAGATATAAAGCTGTTTGAGCCACACAAACATGAGCTTCAATGCCCGCCAAAATAACGGTCGTTTTTGCCGTTTCGTTCAAAGCCTCCAAAAAAGCCATTTCCCCGGTTGCGCTAAAATCCGTTTTGTCGATGGGGGTAAAGTCACCTAGCGCATGGGCAATGGGACGGGTGGTGAGCCCCAGCCCCTTTGGGTATTGTTGGGTCACCAAAACAGGAATATCCATGGCTCGAATTCCCTGAACCAGTTTAACCACCGATTTTTCCAATTCCTCGGAATCTTTCATGGCGGGAAGCAACCGTTCTTGAAAGTCAATTAGCACCAAAACCGCTTCGTCTTTTTGCAGCAATAATGATCTGTGTTTTGTGATTCTAAATTTATTCATATTTTCAACTTGTACTAAAAATTTACTCATAACTTCAACTCCCAGTTATTGATTTCCTTCAAAAATTCTTCATCTGTCAGATTGAATTTGATGGGGGTAATGGTGGCATATTGTTCTTGCATGGCCACAACATCATTGGTCAAATCATGGCTGTCATAAACCACCGGTAGCCCTTTGTACCAATACTCCCGTTGTCCAAGTTGATTCATGGTTTCTTCAAACTGTTCAATATACTCTCTTCTACCCAATCGTGCAAATTTCAATCCCTTGATTTCCGCTGCCGGCAAATTAGGAGTATTCACACTTAACACAATTCCCGAAGGAATCCCCTCTTTTATTTTCTCAAACATATCCAAGGCCAATTTGCATGCCGTGTCAAAATGTTCAGGTCGATGACTATCCACGGAAACCGCCACGCTGGGAATTCCACATAGAATCCCTTCCACTGCAGCAGATACCGTCCCGGAATACAGGGTATCCGTTCCTAAATTTCCCCCATGGTTGATGCCTGAAAACACCATATCAATTTGAATCCCTTGTTGTGCCAAAAAACGGTTTCCCAATTTCACACAATCTGCAGGGGTCCCGGAGAAGGCCATTCCCCTTTTGGCATCGGCAACTTCCACTTCTTCCATTACTACCGGGTTTCTCACCGTAATACTATGACTGCTGGCACTTCGTTCTCCATCCGGAGCACAGACGTATACGTCGGCCACGATAGAAAGGGTTTCAATAAGTCTGCGAATCCCTTCAGATTGAATACCATCGTCATTGGTAACCAATACGTTCCAAGTTTTATTTTGTTGTTTCATGTTCTATTCCTATCTACGTTATTCTTTTTTCGTTGACTTATATTATACCATAGTTTAGACAAGGTCAGCCAGTTCTCCCAAAACTTCTCCAATGGATTGGTTGATTACCAAATCAGCCCTACCGTCTATGGCCGTCTGAGCTTTGTTGATTAATACCAACGGTTCTCCACGGAATCCATTGACCAACCCTGCTGCAGGGTATACCACCAAAGACGTGCCTCCCACAATCATCATATCCGCCAACCCAATGGCCCCAACGGCACCGTTGATGACCTGCTGATCCAAGCCTTCTTCATACAACACCACATCCGGCTTGACAATCCCGCCACACTTATCACATACGGGGACCTGATTTTTACAATTACCCTCTTCCAGAATATATGACAATGGATAAAACTTGTGACATTTCATACAATAATTTCGATGGATGGATCCGTGAAGTTCAAATACATTATTGCTACCGGCCATCTGATGCAGTCCGTCAATATTTTGGGTCACAACAGCAGATATAATCCCTTTTTTCTCCCATTTTGCCAGGGCAAGATGGGCCGGATTTGGTCTTGCTTCTGTATAAATCATGTTCTTTTTGTAGTAATCAAAAAACAAAGCCGGATCCTTTATGAAGAAGGAATGGGAAATGATTTCTTCCGGAGAATGACCATATTGGGTCATAGATTGATAAAGCCCTGATTCAGAACGGAAGTCGGGAATCCCACTTTCCGTAGATACGCCGGCACCACCAAAAAACACAATTCGGTTTCTTTGAGTAAGGTAATTTCTTAATTCGTTATTCATCTCCATGTTCTTCCTTTCTTCTCTTGATATGCATTTCATCAGAGATCTTTGAACAATAATATATTAGCACATTTGAAAAGGATTCTTCTTTTTTTGTTGCGGTTTTTGTGTATTACATATATTATTTATTATAACAACTACTTTGTCATTGAACTTATCGGAGGAAATCATGAACACAAAAGTACTTAGAAATTTATCCTATGGTGTATATGTGGTATCAGCCATGGACAAAGATCGTCCCACCGGATGTACTGCCAACAGTATCATGCAAATCACCTCTACGCCACCCACTTTGGCGGCTAGCATTAATCATGATAACTATACCAATCAATGCATCAAGCAAACCGGCTTATTCTCCGTTTCCATTATCTCCCAATCTGCGGATCCGGGAGTCATTGGCGTGTTTGGGTTTCAAAGCGGTAAAGAGACAGACAAATACGCCGCAATCCCCTATGAAATCAAATCCGGCGTTCCTGTATTGGCTCAATGCAATGGCTATGTAGTTTGCAAGGTGATAAACTCCATGGAGACTTCCACTCATACGGTTTTCCTTGGAGAGGTAATAGACGGGGATGTTGTAGCCAATGATACCCCAATGACCTATGCCTACTATCATCAAGTTATTAAGGGCAAAAGCCCCAAAAACGCACCAACTTATATTGCTGAGGAGGAAAATAAAATGGCCGAAAAAGAAGCTGTTTGGGTCTGCAGTGTATGCGGATATGCTTATGATGGAGACATCCCGTTTGAAGAATTGCCGGAAGATTATGTTTGTCCGGTTTGCCTTGCACCAAAAGACAAATTTGAAAAACAGGAATAGCCCCGAAAAGGCTGAAAGGTTTTCCGGTTATGGGCCATCAGCAAACTGAGGAGCCATTTCCGTCAAATGTTTCCAATAACGCACCGGCATAAAGTTCTTCTGACACTTTTTGTTGGTGCGTTCTTTTATTGCAATGGTATCAAAATAGTTGCGCCAAAGCTTTTGGTAGTAAGCTTCCTCCTGATGATTACCGGGCACAACATCCAAGTCAAAATCCGAAATATACCATTGCCCCTCTGCTGCAATCAGCGCCTTATTCCGTTTCTTATCGTGGATAATAAATGGATCATACTTATAACGCTGGGTAAAATGTGGCGCCAAGAATTCCAACACATCATGATCAGGTTCAATGGGGCTGTACATCACGTTGTTGGACAGTACAGAAAATCGAATTAATCCTTTTAACCGATGAACTTCTGCATCTACTTGCCTCTCCACTTTTTGAACGGCAAATACAATATCATTGCCATGGAGCAAACTAATTTGCCCGCCCATGGAAAACCCTAAAGAAAGGTATTGGAGCAACAAGATTTCCTTGCTCGGCGCAGTAGACAAGAAAACCTTGTAGACCCTGCCCAAATCATAGGAAGAAATCTTTTTTCGAATTCCCGTATACACTCTGTTTGCCAAGGCTTCATCTCCTTCAACCTCCCGGCACTGAACCAGAAAACTAGGCTGGTAGATCTCTTTGCAATAAATCCCATTGGCTTTTTCTGTGGCATAGTGATGATAAATGCAAGTCAGGAACCCTTCAAAAGTACCATCATAAATATAATCAACCACCCAGCATCACCTGCCTTTCTACCGGCAAAACCTGCTGTTGTTGAAACAGAGAAATTTGTTGTCCATCCGTCCCTTCAACCATTAATTGTCGAATGGTTTCCGGAAAGAAACTGCTTTCCCCGTAATACTTCCCACCACAAGTAAGAAAATGCTTTGCCCGCTTCAATACCACACCAATTTTTTTTAAGTCGTCATATTGTATGTGGGCAACTTTTCTTTGGCGGATAATGCGCAATGCAGATAACGTTCCAATCCCGGGTATGCGAAGCAGTTCTTCCATGGAAGCCTTGTTGATCTCAATAGGGAACAAGTGCATGTTCCGCAAAGCCCACGCAATTTTGGGGTCTAATTCTAAATCTAAATTAGGTTCGGATTCAGGAAGGATCTCTTCCGCCCCAAACCCATAAAACCGAAGCAACCAGTCCGCCTGATAAAGACGATGCTCCCGAACCAGAGGCGGTGCAGAAAAAACATCCGGTAAAATGGGGGAACGAAGAGTCGGTATGTAGGCGCTAAAATAAACTCGCTTTAGCTTAAAGGTCCGATAAATCTTCTCTGTGGTGTTGATGATGGTCCTGTCTGTGGTCCCGTCCGCGCCGATAATCATTTGTGTGGTTTGCCCGGCAGGAGCAAAAACTTCCTTATTCCTTCCGCCAACCATCGGCAAATTGGTTTCACCGCCACTGGGATTCAAATAATGAAGCGGGTTGTTGATGTCCTCCCCTCGAAACATGGTTCCCGGCCCTCTTAATGCTTTGCGCTCTATTAGGGTGTTGGTAATTTGCTTCATGGGCGTATAAATTTGTTCGGGTTTCTTTTGGGGTGCCAGTAGAGCAAGTCCTTCCCGGGTTGGGAGTTCTGCGTTGACACTAAGGCGATCTGACATTAACCCAAGGGCGTGAACCAATTCCGGGGATGTCCCCGGGATTACTTTGGTGTGAATATAGCCGGCAAACCCCATTTCCCTACGTAGGATTTTCAATGCTTCCAACATACGTTCAGAAGTATAGTCCGGAGAAATGTCCACTGCAGAACTTAAAAACAATCCCTCTATATAATTGCGACGATAAAATTCCATGGTTAATCTGGCCAACTCGTCCGGTTCAAAAGAGGCTCGTTGAATATCGGATGTTCGCTTATTAATGCAATATTCACAGTTGTACACACACCGGTTGGTAAACAATACTTTTAGCAGTGAGATGCATCGACCGTCCGCAGACCAGGAATGACAGCATCCGGCCATAACAGTGCTTCCCCTCTTGCCGGTGTTTCCTCTTTCAACGCCGCTGGATGAGCAGGACACATCGTATTTTGCGCTGTCCGCCAATATCTTGAGTTTTTCGTAGAGATTCTCCATGGCTTCTTCCCTCTTGCAAGAACTTATGTTTGCATTATAGCACATTGCGAACATTTGTTCAACATGGTTTCATTTTAGTGATTTCTCAGCAGGTTATATGATATAATGAAATAAATATGGAGGTAATACTATGAAAAAAATTGATACCGCCTTGATTCTTGGCGGCGGTGGAACCCGAGGAAGTTATCAGGTTGGGGCCTGGAAAGCCCTGCGAGAATTGGGGATTAACTTTGATATGGTGGCCGGCTCATCTGTAGGTGCCATCAACGGCATTCCTATGGCCATAAATAATTTTGACCAAGCTGAATCCCTTTGGCGGAATACCCGTACAGCGGAGATATTTGATATTGCCAAAGAAAAAAGCCCGGATGAATTATCTGAACTGGAAGAGTTTTTGGGCTTCGCCCGGGAAATCGTTCTCCATGGTGGTGCGGAAAGCACCGGCCTCATGGAATTTCTTCATAATTTTATTGATGAAGACTCTTTTCGAAAATCATCCATCGAATATGGCCTGGTCACCACCGAAATCCCTTCCCTGAAAGGCCACTATTTGTTTAAAGATGACATTCCCAAAGGCAAGTTGTTTGACTTTGTGGTCGCCAGTGCTTCATGTTTTCCTGCAGCCCACTATCATGCCATTGATGATATAAAATATATTGACGGCGGTTACACCGATAATTTGCCTGTCACCATGGCTCTAAAACGAAAGGCCCGACGAATTATTGTCATTGATCTTCAGGGACTGGGCCTTGTACGGAAAACCACCTTGCGCCATGCTGAGGAACGGGCCGAGGAGTATTATTATATTAAGCCTAAATGGGATCTGGGAAGCACCCTGATATTTGATTCCTCAAGGATGGAACGAAATATGCGACTTGGCTATTTGGATACCATGAAGGTATTTGAAAAACTGGATGGAAATAAGTATACCTTTGAAAAAGGTTCTTTTACCAAAAAAAATGTTCTCAGAGCCGACGCTGCAGCCCAGGCATTTAACCTGGATCCTTTGGAAGTATATGATAAACAAAAGCTGATTCAGGCACTTGCCCTTCCTGTTTTGGACGCTCAGGTTGCTCTACGTAAAAAAAACACACCTCTCCAACTTCTATCCGAAGATCTAAGGGTGGTGTATATAGCAGAAAAAGTTCGGGACAGCAAAAAGCAACATCTGCTTTTGAGCATGGATTTTGTACGACCTTATGTAAAAGAACTTATGGCATCAGATTTTATCCTTCGCGCCAATCTCTTACAGGATTGATTGTGAATGGCATCCTACTTATTCTTTTGAAGAAAATCGGTTTATTTCTTCGCATTCAATCGATATGTGAAGAATTTGGCTGCTGAAGTTTTATACAATGCTGCAGCCAAAGAAATCGCCACAACCATCCCAACAATAAACTGACCAATGTTCCATGGAATCGCCAACGCAGCTGTAGCCCAATTCCCATAAATCAGACCCTCCGCCACATAATAACCTGCTATCATCCATAGGCCTGCCAATACCATGCCCAAAACTTCAACAAATAACAAGAATCCATGGCCTCTCTGTTTTTTCAGCGCCCATGAGATAAATACGCCCATCAAAACCGCCATAATACTTTTGATAATCAGGGTCCAAGGCGCCCACACTGCAAACCCCCCTAAAATATCTGCCAACATGGATCCTACTCCAGCCACAACAGCGCCATACCGCCACCCCAAAATCAGCACCGAAAGGAAAATCATGGCATCTCCCAAATGGGCATACCCTTGGGTGAAAGGTATCGGCACCCGGATAAACATGGTAGCAATCGTAATCAAGCACATCATAATGGCACTGAGTACCAGTAATGCAGTTCGAGATCTAGCATTCAATTGTTTGTCTCCTTCCGCCGATTTACCGGCTCATGTCACCATATATAATACACTACACAAGGAGAAATGAAAATGGAATTCATTGATGTCATTAAAAAAAGACAAAGCATCCGGAAATATAAAGAAGGAGAGATTCCGGAAAATCAAATCCGTCAAATGATTGAGGCCGCCGGCATGGCTCCCTCAGGGAAAAATATTCAAAACTGGCATTTTGTTGTAATTCGGGACAAAAAAATCATGACAGATATTGCTGAAATAGTAACCAAGAAAAACGAGGCCATCAGCAAAAAAATGGACCCAATTGACCCGGAAAAAGGATCTCGGTTTCGAAAATTCTGTAAGAACTTCACTGTATTTTTTACCAAAGCATCCGCTCTGTTGGTAGTATACAGCACCTTCTACCCTCCCTCAGGTTATTTTGAGTATCAACTCATTGGTGAGGATCCCAAAACCGACTTGGTATATTGGAGAAACCCGGGAATGCAAAGTCTGGGAGCCGCCTTGGAAAATCTTACTCTCCAAGCGATTGATCTGGGGTTTGGCTCTTGTTGGTTGACCAGTGCCAATTACGCAGCCCAAGAAATTCAGCAGTACCTTGAAGTGAAACACCATTTTAAAAAAGAAGACTTCTTTATGGCGGCTTTGATGTCTCTGGGAATCCCAGAAGACAACCAACCCAGCCCTCCAAAGAAGCCTGTTGGGGAGATCTGTACCTTTCTATAGTCTTTCTTCCCTGCCGGAAAAATCCAATAGGCAAGTCCCCCTTTGGGGATTAGGGGAAATAGATGGTTTAAGAGAAAATGCCTACTGCAACTGTAGAAAACCCAGTTAAAACAATGGATAATACTGCCGCAGCAATTAAATATATGGGAATCCCCTGAAACGCAATGGGGATTCCTTTTGTTCTATCAATTCGATAACGCATGCCGGAAAACAACACCATCACCAGAACAAACCCCAAACCGGCTCCCACCGCACCCATGATTGCTTGCAGGTAAGTGTAGTCCTGCAATGCAGAATAAAACGCAATCCCAACCACGGCGCAATTGGTCATTAACAATGAATTGAGGCACCATACCCCCACAAGGAACTTAGGCATAATTTTGCACACCAATTTCACAATAAGAAAGCCCACCAAGCAGACCAATGGAACAAAAATCATAATGCGAAAGTATTCCAAATGATAAGGTTTGAGAAGATATGTTTCAATGGGCCAGGTCACTAATGTGGCGGCAACCATACCTATGGCAACAAACCCTCCTAAGGCCGCTGCCCGTCTGGCGTTCACAGATAATTTGATAGTTGGGCAAAGTCCCAATCCTTGCACCAGTACCAGATTATTGACGAGTACCATGCTGACCATAATAACAATAATTTCCCTCATGATTACATCGCCCCCTTTCTGGTTGAGTGGTACTTCCCATTAATCCAACGATATAGCGCGCATAGCCCCCCAAGAATCAAAAGTCCACCCGGCACCACCATAAAGATGGAGTTGTTAAAAAGTCCGCTTTGAAACAGCTGAAAACCAAAGACAGTACCTGCTCCGCCGATTTCTCGTATGACCCCCATCACAAGAAGAATCATAAAAAAGCCTAAACCAATTCCCAATCCATTCTTCAAGGTATCTGATAACAGGTGGCTTCTTCCATACCCAACGTTTTCTATCACAATACAGTTTACTGCAATCAAGGCGACAAATATACCCAAGGAAGCCGAAATCTCAGGAAAATATCCATCAACAAGTAACTGTACCACTGTTGTAAATCCGGCAGCCGTGACAATGTGAAAACCCGTTGCAAATTTGCTTGGAATCACTTTTCGCATCAAATAGGAGGCCGTACTGGTCATAAGCAATACAAAAATTGTACCAATGCCCAAGACCAAACTATTGGCGCCACTTGTGGTAACGGCAACTGTTGGGCAAAGGCCGGCAATAGAAACCAGTACTGGATTTTCTTGAAAGATTTTTTTGCCAATCAAATCAGTTTTCCCCCTTGTCTTCAGCCTTTTTAGCCGCAGCATCATTTTCATCATCAAGGACTTCCTGCTGTAAAAATGCTATTTTGACAGATTGATACACCGCATCAGAGGCCTCTTCCGCCCCAGGTACCGGATCAATTTCATAGTCTTTTGTAATATCTGACGCGCTGAGAACCGTTCTTCCTATGTATATGCTTAAATAGTTTGGGTCACTGATTCCGGCATCACTTCCTTCCACGTAATCCTGAGATAGGATTGCCACATCGGTCACTTGCCCTTCGCTATTCAGTCCAACCATAACCTGAATATCCCCATGAGAGATTGTCTGATCCGCTACAACGGCAATGCCAGCATCATTTGAGGCAACGTAACAAGCTGAGACTTTATCCACTAACGTACCCTGATATAAATCAAAGGTGTCTCCCTTAGGTAACACCATTCTGGGGATCTTTCGTTCCGCCGCAATGGCATTTTGGTGGAATTGATCTGTCAATAGCCAATGCAACCCAAAAATAACGCCGCTCAAAATAAGGATGGTTATCACCATTCCTGCAATCGCCTTCAAGTTTTGGTTCGGTGTTGTCACATTCATTTGGTTTCCTCCTTAACGCGGGAAAAACCGGAAAGAACATTTTTTTTGGTCCCCAAGGGAATATGGTCTATATAAGGGGTCATAATATTCATAAATAAGATGGCAAAGGCAACCCCTTCCATTGGGGCGGCAGAAAGTCGAATCAACATAGTTAATAGACCGCAGCCAACTCCAAATATTAGTTTCCCCAACCGATTCTTCGGCGAAGTCACCGGGTCCCCACACATAAAGATTGCACCAAACAAAGTGCCCCCCGACAAAACATGGAAAAGTGGATCTTGTCCCGGAAGCAGCCACGCCAAAATGGTAACCGTCCCAATAAACGCCAATGAGGCAATAGGCGAAAGAACTTTTTTGTACCACAGAAAAACAGCGCCAATGAGCAACGCCAATGCACTGACTTCACCTAATCCGCCACTGACAAATCCCAAAAACATTTCAACATAGGAAGGAATCGCATCGGTTCGACCTTCTACCCAGATTTGTAGCGGGCTGGATGCCGGTTGACCATCCAAAGATGCTGCCAACAATGGAAATGGATAGCTATTCATTTGCTCAGAAAAAGAAACTTGCAAAAACACAATACCTGCAGCCGCCGGATTTAAAAAGTTGTTTCCGGTTCCGCCAAAGAGCTGTTTGGCAACAACAATTGCAGCAAAACATCCTAAAATAGCCATCCAAAGCGGAAAGTTTGCCGGTAACGCGAAGGACAAGATAACCCCTGTAATAACGGCACTTCCATCTTGAATTGCAATTTTTTTTGAGGCCAATAATTGAAACGCTACTTCTGCCAAAACGCAACTGATGACGCAGGTCATGGTCAACCACAAGGACTGTATCCCAAAGATATAAATCGCAACCACAAAAGCCGGAAATAGTGCAACGCCCACCATCCCTGCGCTTCTGGGTTTCTGTTCAATTGTCATTATTTTTTCATTCATCGCTTTACAATACCACACCATATTCTGATTGACAAGAAAAACCATCAAGGTCAAATTTCAAAATCCAACAGTTTCGCCAAGATAACAATAATGAAACCAAGGCTAAGGAATGGGCCCAATGGGAAAGAATCCGTCGCTTTGATTCTTCCGGCAATCAACTGAACGCCGCAGTACACTCCTGCCGCCATGAAGGCCAAAAGAGTGCCAAGAATTACTTGGGGAGCACCTAATAAAAACCCTGTTGCACCACACATTTTGATGTCGCCACCACCAAAGCTATCTTGTCTGATGAAATTTGTGAGAAACATGGGCAACGATATAATAATAAAACCAATACCTCTCCACGCAATCATCAACTCCTGGCCACATAAGATTTCCAAACAACCTATGCCTAAAATAATCCAGTGACAATAATCCGGAATCTCCATGGTTCGGCTATCAATCCAAGCAATAAAAAGAAACACTCCTATTGCTAGGAAGGCACAGCCTATTTGACACAATTGAGTAAACACTTTTCCGCTCCCTTCATGCCCCCCATTGGCATGATCCAAACTTGGATGCAGAAAACCCTTTCACTACAGTTCGATTCTCACTTCAGTATCTTCGTTAAATCCCTTTAACTCTCCCACAATTCCCAGTACACTGGCTCGAATAATAGCCTCTACAAAGGGAACCATTGATACTTCCTCCCCATCAAAGTACAACTTCAGTGTTCTTTCTTGGGGTTTTTTGTTATCTTCCATTGCTTTCACCTCAATTAAATCTACGATTTCCTTCATTTGGTTGACAGTATGAAACACCGGCAAATCCATATATTCAGATATTGTGTTCCCAACAACACCTCCAAAACCAATGGTGTTTTCATCCTTTCGATGATCCAAGTCCGATGCTGTATGACCCGTAACCAGATTGGGGCAGGCCAAACCGGGATCCCCCTCAACTACCAAATAGTCTTGGGTGAAATAGGAAATCATTCGTTCGGCATCAAACCGACCGGCATACAAAAAATCCGTTTCAAAAAGGCCCCTTGCTGCCACTAACTGGGCACCGGCTTCATGATGGAGGTAGGTGTCTGTCCCGGGATGATCCATTTGAAATTTCTCTGCGTGAATGTCTTTGATGGTGCCCACAGAATAACCACGGTTGGTCAATTCTTTCACAATACCTGTGACCAATGTGGTTTTCCCACTATTATGTACACCTTTTATCATAATAATTTTCAATAAAGCGCCCCTCTCTCCAGGAGTATTCAAATATCCACACTAGCCAAGGGATAAAATCTCATAATCCTGATTCAGCAAATCAATAGTTAATAATCGATTTTTAAGAATGCCTTCTCGTTGAAGCAATACTTTAATCCCCTCGGCAACTTCCAAGGACGCTACCAAGGCAGGTGCGAAAGCAGGATTCCCCAGTTCCGCCTCAATGCCTTTGTTCATTCCTTCCGGCAAAATACTCTGCAAGATTCGTTCTCCCGGCATAACCACTGCCACTTGACCAAACCAACCGGCAATGGCACCGTGAATTAATGGAACACCAACTGACTGACAGGATTCTTCCACTGCCAAACGGGCATCCACACTATCCAAAGCATCAAAGACAATATCTTTGCCTGATACCATTTCTGCCCCGTTTTGCTTCGTAAAAAAATCATGAATAGGAATAACTTCAATTTGGCTGTTCACCAATGCCATTCGCTCTTTTGCGGCAAGAACTTTTGCTTTGCCCAAATTCTGCTCCGTTGACAAAAGTTGCCTATTTAGATTTGTAATGTCAAAAACATCCCCATCCACTACAGTGATTTTACCGATTCCCAATCTGCCCAGCATTTCAATAATATAGCCGCCCAGTCCGCCACAGCCCACAACCATGACATGAAAATCTCTTAATCTGTTGTTTTCTTCCTGAGATAACGCACACATGTTTCGTTGATATCGATCCACACCTCACGCTCCTTGGCATTATAAATATTTTCATGTAATTATATCACTTAATCTCTTCATATGTTAAAATACAAATAAAAACTCACAGGATTTTCACGGAGATATGAACACAAAAGAAAGTCGCCTCATTCGGCAACAATTGAATCGTCTTTGCAAAGCAGAATTGAAGATGCTCCGGTATCGGGCCGACAGCAAGCCTATTTTTCGCGGTGATTTTATTCGAAAAAAAATCCCGGATAAGTTACTGGGCACATTGGAGTCAGCCTTTGAAAAAGGATTTGGCTATGTCTTTGAAAAGGGCACCGGCTTAATTGAAAAATCCGGAAATTTGGATTTGGTAAAAGAGAAATCAGCCCTTCATCATGCCCAATTAAAAACTCAAATCTCCAAGGAGTCTATCAAAAATTTTGATTTGAGTGCCAGCAATAAATCGTGGACCAACAAAGGGCTTTCCACGGTGGAAGGAGCTGCTCTTGGCGTTTTTGGTATTGGTCTCCCGGATATTCCCGTTTTTTTGGGGATGATATTTAAATCAATTTATGAAATTGCCGCCGGTTATGGTTTTGATTATCGGACCATGGCAGAGCGAAAATATATTTTATCCATTATTCGAATTGCCGCTACCGAAGGAAGCGAGCGGATTTTTGAGTCTCAAACCTGTGACCGAATTGGAGAACAAATTGACGCCGGATTAGGCTCGGAAATTATTTGTACCAAAGATGACATCAAAGAGACCTCAGATTTATTGGCATCTTCCATGCTGGTGGCTAAATTTGTTCAAGGGATTACCCTAGTTGGCACAGTAGGCGGTGGGTTTAACTACTTCTGGATTCAAAAAATATCTAAAATTGCCCGTATTAAATACAAAAAACGGTTTTTACTGCGCCTTACAAAATAGCACCCTCAACCTCCGGAAATCTTTGAATATGCCTTGAGTTCGTCTCCTTCTTTGAGACAATCATAAATCATAACCCGCATGCTGTTAATGGCAACAAAACCAAAACTGGGGATTTCCTTGTAATCTATCCCTATCGTTTTAAGTGCCTCATCACAGGTACAGTTTTCCGGCACATCAACCTTCAGTTCCTTTTGGCCGTTCAGATATTTTTTTAGAGTCCCTCTGAGGGTAATTGTAATCATCATAGGGTTTTCAGCAGCGCTTCAGGAAGGTTTCCGTTTTCATCCCAGCCCATCACCTTATAGTATTGATCCAACATATCATCAAATGCTTCCTGAGGAATTTTTTGTCCGGCAGCGGGGCCTGACTTCAAGGCCTGCTCAACAACCTTCCGTGGAATGGTGTCATCTTTTCGATCAAACCCTTCTCTTTGGTTAAAGGCACGACCAATGTTCAACACTCTTCTGCCCACTTGTCCCATTTCTTCCGCGGTCCACTCTCTACCGGTGATCAGCGTCAGCATCTCTGCCATAATATCGTAGGTAATGGTCCCCCAGAAATCACAGATGCATAGGGAGAATTTAACGGCATTGAATTCACCCAGTTCATACACCATCTGCCCTTTTCCTTCGGCAGTGTAGGGCGGCATGGCCGCGGCAAAGACTTCCACATTAGGTGCGTATGCCCTCATATGGCAAGCCCCTCTGTCGGAGACAGCATAAGACAGGGCCATCCCCCAGGATCCACGGGGTTCATACTGGGGATATTCCAATCCTTTCACTTCCATAGTCAGCTCGCTACCCCCAAATTTTTTGGCAGCGACTTTGACCCCATCGGCCAAATCTGCGCCAACACCTTCTCTTTTGGCCATAAGTCTAAGATATTTTGTCATTTTGTCAGATTCACCAAACCGAATCCCAAAATCATGGATTCCTTTTTCTGTCATTTCCATGGCCCAAACAATGGTGTCCCCTGCACTAATTGTATCTAATCCCATATCATCTGCAACCTGATTGAACTTCACAATTTTTTCAGGATCTGTAACACCGGCGTTAGGTCCGGCAACAGAAATGGATTCGTACTCAGGACCTTCACACACGGCATCGCCGATTTTTAGAAAGTTCCCACAACCCAATCCACAGCTGCCACAGCCTCTCTTTCCTTCTAATCCTTTGAGGAGGACGTCCCCATTATATTCAGTCCAATTGGCATCCGTTGTATCAGTAAAGTTCTTGAGGGGAAGAATCCCCCCATCGTTGCAAGCTTCCAAAAATGCTGTAGTGCCACAATCAAAGACAAAGGTATTATCTTCCTGAAGAACATCGGACTGCAAAATTTCAATAATCCGAGTGGTCGCCTTCACAGCATCCGGCACCTTGACACCCTTGGTGCCGGAAATAACAACGGCTTTCATATTTTTGCTGCCCATGACAGCACCTATGCCACCTCTTCCGGCTTGCCTATAATAATCCGAGTTAATACATGCCATGTTGCTTAAATTCTCTCCGGCAGGTCCAATGGATAAATAGCTGGGTTCGTGACCGTATCTTCCGATTAATTCAGTTTCTACGTCATGGGATCCTCTTCCCCACAGGTCAGCAGCGTCAAGAAATTCAATTTTGTCGTTTTCAATCACAACCAAACCCGGCTTGTCCAGTTTCCCTTCAAAAATAATCATGTCATATCCGGCATACTTCACTTTCAGTCCAACATGCCCACCAATGGAACAGTCATTCATTGTTCCTGTGGCAGGGGATTTGGCCGCTATGGAAAGTTTCCCGGAGCAAGGCACATTGGTTCCCATGGTAGGCCCTGTCGTTAAAAACAACTTATTTTCGGGAGAAAGGGCATCAATGCCCGGTTTTAATTCCTCATACATGTACCGAATCGCCAGTCCCTTGGACCCGATGTACTTTTCGGCAAATTCCATATTCAGGGGCTCCATGGAAAATGTTTTGTTGGTTAAATTGATTCGAAGAACACAGTTCTGGTATCCAAGCATCGTCATTTTGCCACCTCCTATTCAAATGTCAGGGCATGCTGCGGACATGTTTTGACGCAAGTGGGATCTCCCTTGCACGTGTCACAGATGCACGACTTTTCATCAATAATTCTAACTACTTTTTTGGGGCACTTTGTGGCGCAAGTGCCACAACCAATACATTTGTCTTTATCAACAACAATATACTCATCCTTGGTAATGGCGCCAACCGGACATGCTTTTACGCAGATGCCGCATAAAATGCAGTATGTGTCTTTGTATTTCAGATTTCCGCGGTCATAGTAAGTTTCTATGGCAATTCTCGCCTTAGATGGAATATATTCTCCCTCCTTCATGGCAGAGCAAACTTGGGCACAAAGCTGGCAACCAATGCATTTTTCCTTTTTAAATTTTAGCCTTTTCATTGTCTCTTCCTTTCTTCTCCACAAAAAAATGCAAAGCAAGACATAACCAAAAATGGTTTAGTCTCTCCTTTGCACAATGGCAGGCGATTCAATCGCTTTCATCACCCTAACGTTCATTTCGGCAACAGGTGTCAAAAAGAATCGGAGAAATATGAACTTCAATTTATTATAACTTTTGGATTCCACAATTGTCAATCAGGATTATGAGTTGACATCTTCCTCTCATTCAAAGATATCTTTGTATAGCTTTTCTGCCTCTGCCAATAATTTTTCTGAGTATACTTCATATTTAGTGATAATTCCTCGAGCCTCCGCCGTCAATACCGAACTGCCGCCCCCCTTACCCCCGGTTAATCGCTCAATAAGGGGAACGCCTAATTGTATTTCACCTTGATTAATCATGGTCCATGCCCGGCTATAGGCAATCCCCATTTTCTGGCATGCGCCATTCATGGATCCGGTCGCATCCACTGTTTTCAAAAAAATCACAAACTCTTGGGTAAGAAACTCCTTGGTTCTCTCCAACGAAATTCGGATGATGGGTCGAATTGGGGTGGCATTGCGTACCGCATTGTCATAATCCAAAACCACTTCCGGGTCTTGGGGGTGATTCAATTCAATAGCAATCCCAGGATCTGCCACTTCCACATACAGGGGTCTAAGTTGACCGGCCTCTATCATGCCTTGAAGTCCTCCGTTTTCCTGATATCCAAGAATCTTTGGGGCAGCTGCCATGTGAAGCAAAACAGGGTGACCCTCTTTTCCTTCATATGTTGGAATGGTTAAATCATATTTACTGTCATAAGTTGCTCCTGCCAATTGAATCAGGGTTTCCGGCAAGAATGCCGGAATGTCCACCGGAAGGACAACCGCCTTATCACAGTGTCCAATCATTGATTCCAGTCCCTTTTTAACTGACATCAGCATATCACTATTTTTATTTCCATCAATTTTGAGAATAGGCACTTTCCGATGGGCAATGTGTTTTTCCAATTCATCTGCCATTTTGCCTGCCACTATCACAATAGGAGAAATTTCTGCTTCCCGGAGCAAATTGATTTCCCGTTTAATAACGGTGGTTCCGGACAGTTCAATGGTTGCTTTCGGCAAATCCCCCACCCGATCTTTTCCTGCTGCCAATATCATTGCGCCAATTCTCATCTATCTCTCCTTATTCACCATGGAAATACTAAGAAATACACTGGTCATTCTCTTTGTTTTCAATAAAAAACGACTTCCGAGAAAAATCACCCCAGAAGTCAACAAAGGAAACTGACGGTTTTGGGGGAGAGCACCAGCGGCTAAGTCAACATGCGATTCACCACTATTGTCGTTTTGCTGTGATGAAAGGCAATACAACGGGCACGTAACAACCTAGGACAAAGATTGCTACAACTGCCGCCGATGCGGTTAAAATGAAACGAGAACAGGACTCCAGTCCATTTTTCCTCCCTCCCTATTAAAGGGAACCTTTTGTCGAAACTAATTTTCGACGCTTACAAATTCTTATCTATAGACAAACCGATGGAAGCAACGTGTCATTCACAAATCACTCCTTCAGTTATTTTTCACAAAACATAAAATGCATATGGTTATTCTTTAAATAAAATAACCATATGCAAAGCATACATGTTGATCATAAAATTGTCAATCCATTTTTATGATTCCTGTGGTTATGATTCCATTTTTATGATTCGGATTTCGCAGTTTTTCATGGGCAGCCAGGGCTCAGACACGTCTTTGCCCAGTAAATTGTGATGGATTGCCCGAAGGACACTTTGATGGGCGACCAAAACCAAATCAGAGGATTGATCCTCCTCCAGTAATTTTTTCATTCCTTCCACAACTCGATACTGTAAGTCGTAAAAATTCTCCCCTCGGTTCCCCTTTTTATACTCCATCAAGTGGGTGCCCCGGTATGCAAATTCTTCCGGATATCCGTTTGAAATCTCATCCAGCGCCATTCCGTCCCAGTCTCCAAGATTCATTTCTCTAAGAAAGGGCAACGCCGTTACCGTGACGGATGAGAACCGAGAACCGATTATCGTCGCCGTCTCTTTTGCTCTAGACAAGTCGCTGGTATATATGGTGAATGGCGGGGCAAGGATTTTTTCAAGTTGGGCGCCCGCCAAAAGGCCCTGATTCTTTCCCCTTTCACTTAAGGGAATATCCGTCTGCCCCAAGAGAATTTTCCCTTTGTGCTGCTTGGTCTGTCCATGGCGAATCAAAATAAATCTACGCCCCCAGGCCACTTCTGCCAAACTTTTGGTGACCCAACCCTCTTCAATATACTTCTCAGCATCTTCAAAGGCATTCGGATTGTCAATATCCAAAACCACCCCTTGATCCGCTACAGGAACCCTTACCAGATCATCCCGGTATTTATCTGTAATGTCTTTGAGTCCGTTGGATCCCTTGTGGGATAATATCTCTTCAAAAAAGACAGAGGGAACAAAAAGAGGATGTCCTTTTTTGCCGTGAAATGTAGGTACGACCCACTTGCCCGGATTCTTTTCAATCGCTTCAAGAAGTGGCTGCAACGTCTCCGCCTTGACCAATGGGAAATCCACAGGCAACAAAAAGCATCCTTTCATGCCGGGTTTCATCTGATTGACTGCGGCAATACCGGTTTGAATGGATGTAAACATCCCTTTGTCATACCACTGATTATAGGCAATCTGTATGCTTTTATCGGCGATTGATTGCCGGATCCGATCCTTTTCATAGCCGGAAACCACCCAAATAGGGGAAATTTCTCCGGACTGAAACAATAAAACGGACCGAGCCAACATAGTGACTCCCGCCAAGGGCATGAGGGCCTTTAATTGTCCCATCCGTGAGGAATATCCGGCCGCTAAAATCACGGCGCCGATTTCTTTTTTTTGAGTCTCAATACCATTCATCTTAATGGGGTTCTCTTACTTTCCATGACCGGAACGAACTCGGATGATTTCTCCGGCAATACTAATGGAAATCTCCTCCGGTGTTTCCGCAAAAATAGCCTCGCCGATGGGTGCATATATTTTGTCAATCACCGATTGCTCCACACCTTCCTTTCGCAACATGTCAAACAGCATAGTATTCTTTGTTCGGCTTCCTATCATACCCAAATATCCATGAGGGTGATGGATGGCTTGTCTTAGAACATCGTAATCACCCATATGCCCCCGGGTTACAATAACAAAATAACTTTTATCATCTGTTTTCAGGTCTTCAAATACTCTTTCAAAGCTGGGCACAACGCAAATCTCTGTGGCCTTCGGGAAACGCTCTCGGTTGGCATACTCGGCTCTATCATCCAACACAACCGTATCAAATCCAATATGCCGAAGCACCGGTTCCAATGCCAGACCCACATGGCCGGCCCCAAAGATATAAGCCTTTTCTTCCGACTTAAATTGCCGTAAGAAGGCTTCTCCCTCTTGAAATGGGATGTATTCAATGAGCACATCCGCATCTCCGCCGCAACCCATTCCCAACGCCTCTTCCCCTTCGGTAACCAATTTGAAATGGTGGTAGGTCTTCAAGGCTTTTGTCTGAAAGGCCGCCATACATAATTTCTCTGTTTCAGCCTCAATTTTGCCGCCGCCAACTGTTCCTGCCTTTCGACCATCCGATGCCATGACCATCCATGCTCCGGATTTTCTAGGCGTCGAGCCGTCGGTTCCAACGACCCTTGCTACAACAAAATCTTTCCCGCTTTCAACCAGTTCTGTCGCAAAAAACACACTTCTATCTTTCATGTGCAACTCCCTTTCTTCATCCTTCTATCTTGAACTTTATCTAAACGTTTTAACTTGCTGCCGCATCCACAGGGTTCTGCAATCCAACGGCTTATGTCCCCGGTGCGATAACGAATAAACGGCATTGCCCGCCGGGTCAGAGTGGTAAAGACAACTTCCCCCCAAATTCCATCCTGCACAGGTTCTCCCGTCTTAGGGTCAATGATTTCAATGTATAAATCCGATTCTCTCACATGATATCCCTCATGTGTTAGGCAAGATACAGCACAGCCCAACCCCATTTCAGTCATCCCATAATGTTCAAACACCTGGCAATTCCATTGAGCTTCCATAAAGTCTACAGCCTCTTGGGAAACATATTCAGCGCTGAGCAATACGGTTTTGCATCTAAAATTGGGGGTCTGCTCTGCTAGCAAAACCAGTTGAGTGGGCAACCCCACCAAGGAATCTACAGATTGGGTCATCATAATGTGAGCCGCCTGATTCAGCGTATCCTCATCTCCAATCAAACCAAAAGGAATGGTCCTTGCGCCAAAGTCCCTTACGCCAATATCAATCAAATCTCCCACAGAACCGGGTATTTTGCAGGGCATCGCAATCAACAAACAATCTGCAGGACCCACAATATGCTGCATTCCATGGTGAAAATAATCTATGGTCAATTGCTGATCCTCTTCAGTAAAGAAAATTCGTTTCGGCTTTCCTGTGGTTCCGCTGGTATCCAAAGTGACCACTCTGCTGATTTCCCTTTGGGGTACGCAAATCATTTTTTCCCCACAATCCTTGGGGTAAGTAAACGGCAAAGAAGGCAAATCTTCAAGGGTTGCAACCATACGGTTGCCCAACAATTCCCTGTAAAATGGTGCGTTTTCTTTGGCAAAGTTAATAGTTTCAATCAGCTTCACCCGTTGATGTTCCGCCAATTTTTCCCGGTCCAAAGAATCAGCGCCGCCCAAAATACATTGGGCAGTCCATGTATCCAAAATCATTTCCATGGCTACCAATCCAACAAATCCGCCAGTTTGGCAAAAGAAGCTTCTATCATCATGGGACATTTTTCAACCTTGTTCAGGGGATTGCCTGCAAGGAGAGCCTCACAATCAGTAGATTCAAAGGCGGCCTCAAACCAATCCATAAAATCGTCGGCCAAACCTCGGTGTGCGCCGTTGGGGTCGGCCAAATACAACAGGCATTCCGCCGCCGAAACAATACCGCAAACCTTTCCCCTCCCCAATCCATAACAGAGGCCGGCCGTCGCCTGAACGTAATCTGGGTTTTCTTTTCCCATGGCGGCAAGTCCCATCTCAGTAAGGATTTGACTGCAACAATATCCTTTTAATTTATATTGCAAAATTTGTTCATTCATTTTTGCTGTCCTTCCTCCCTTTTTGGGCAACCAACAAAAAATATCCGGTGCCCTTCGGCACAGGTTCACGGGTCAGGTATTCCTTCCCCTCAAATATGCATTCTGCAACATAGCTGTCCAACTCACTGGAATAATCTTCTACTGCCAAGACAGTAAAATTCATTTCACGGAGCGCTTGTTTCAAGGGCTCTAACAGGAAAACCCCTTCATACCGAAAATTAACCAATCGCTGCTTATGTTCATCTGCACAGTCATCGCTGCAGGATGAATCTTCATGGGGGATTTTTGCCATTCGCTTGGCTTCAATATCCAATGCCAACACCAGGCCGGGATCCGGATTTTTTAAGTACAAATCGCTAATGACCAGTTCCCCCCCGTCTTTCAATACACAATAGGCTTCATGTAGGGCTTCGTCAGGTAAGTTAATACGAGACAGCACACATTCCATAATCACACCATCAAAGGTTTTTGAAGTATATTCATCTAAAAACTCCCCATCTCCTAGAGAAATTTTGGCATTTAATCCTCGTTTTTTTGCGATATCCACCATTTTCAAAGACAAATCAATGGCAGTCACTTGATAGCCATAATGTCTTTCCAGTCGTTCTGTGGTTTCTCCTTCCCCACATCCAATTTCTAAGAATTGGGCGCCCTTTGGCAACCCGCAAATTTCCATAGCTTTGTCAGTAATTTTAAATGCTCCGGGTCTGTTCATCTGTTTTCTCCTCTATACAATCCATTATATGCGCAAAATGAGATCAAACGATTATCTGGGCTTAATACCTGGACTCTGCATCGTTTTAGCCGATCTCCATCCATATTTTTAATATCTTGAAACGCCATACCTGACAGGGTAAATGTATTATTGCGAAAATGGGACAAAAACTCATCAAAATCCATTTGATCCAAGGAAACGGATTTGGTTTCCCCGTTGTCCTCTGAAGACACCGTCTGACAGGTGCAAGCCCGGGAAGATTCCTGTTTTGGAAGCATGAATCCATCACAGCCGCAAGACGGCTTTTCCGGATTCCACTTGTTCAACACAAAATCCCTGTCTCTGCGAATCACTTCCATGGAATCCAATGGATTAACAGGTTCCCCCACAGATTCGCAACAGGATACCCCTTCTTTTTTCTTTGCATCGGACATCAAACTAATAACGTTGTCACCGTCTTTCAGAAAGGTTCCAGTAAAACAACACAGTGGATGTCCGGAAGTAATGGGGGCAAAATCTCTTAACTGAAACCGAACATCTTGATCTACAATACTGTGGATAACGTCAAACATGGTCACCCTTTTCTCCTCGTCGGGATATCTGCCAAAATAGCTGACCGGCTGAAAATGAATTCCTCTTACAACGTCAATGTTGTCCAATAGAAATTGCAACATTTCACCAATATTATTGTCATTCACCCCATGTACCACCATGGGAACCAGGGCGACAGGCAAGCCTGCTAACCGGCAATTTTCAATGGCCTGAAGTTTTCCCTCCAACAATGACTCATTTCGCAGGGTTTGATATATTTCATTGGTTGTACCATCAAATTGAAGAAACACAACAGATGTTCCTGCATCCCGAAGAACCTTGGCATATTCCTTCTCTTGACCTAATCGCTTGCCGTTGGTGTTGAGTTGTATATATTCAAAGCCTTTCTCCCTGGCCAAATTGATGATTTCCGGCAAGTCCTCCCTGACAGTAGGTTCTCCCCCGGAGATTTGTATATTAAAGGTACGTTCTTCTCCCTGCGCCAGCAAAAAGTCGAATTTTACTGCCATTTCTGCCAAGGATGGCTCTGCTCCTCCTCCTTCCCCGGCACTGGCAAAGCAGTAGGGGCAATGTTGGTTGCAACGATCCGTCACGTCAATAACCACGCAACATGGGGTCTGCAGATGATTCTCACATGGGCCGCAATGAAGTGGACATTGGTTATCATCAGGATCTCCATGGGTCAATGGGTTCATTGGCGGGACATTAATAGTTGGCGTGTTTACCCATTGAATGTAGTCTTCCACTCTTCGGGCAACCAAGGTTTTCTCTTTTCCGTGAAGTGGACAGTTTTTTTCATAAAAAACTCTCCCGTCTTCAATAAAATAGATGGCCTCTACCGAACCTTTACAGATGCTGCAAATACTTTGTGTTTTCTTTAGAATTTCTCTCACCGGTTTCGCCCTTCTTCTGGAAACTTTCCCTCTATTTCAATGGAAATCCCATATTTTTTATCCTACCTTCTCAAGATATCGGAAGTCAAGTACCTTGTCAAGTCACCGCTTCTAATATTGACATCTAATTAACGAATTGATATACTGCTTTTTAGGTAAGAGTATAAAAAATCCAAGTCCTGATTCCTACAGTAATCACTGAAAGGGCAGGATTTATGGGTTATTTAGGAAAACATTTACTTTCTTACGGCAAGTTATTTGTTTTCTCAATTGTTGAATCATACGTCAGTTTCAAAGTCGAACAGGAGGCAAATCATGAAACTCAGAAAAATGACACTCAACATTAACGGTGCGGACCGAATGTTTATCTGCGACCCAGAGAAGGACACTCTGGCAGACGTAGTTAGGCGGCTGGGGTTAACCGGCACCAAAATCGGTTGCGGAACCGGGGTTTGCGGCGCTTGCTCTGTCATCTTAAACGGCAAAGTAATTCGTTCGTGCACCAAAAAAATCTCAAAAGTAGACGAGTACAGTGAAGTGCTCACCATTGAAGGAATTGGCACACCTCGCCACCTCCATGCCCTGCAAGTTGCTTTTATGAACCACGGTGCTGTTCAATGTGGATTCTGTAGCCCAGGTTTTATTGTCTCGGCATATGCATTGTTGGAACAAAACAACAATCCCACCCGGGAAGAAGTACGAGACTGGTTCCAAAAGAATCGAAACATTTGCAGATGCACCGGTTACAAGCAAATTGTTGATTCGGTCATGGAAGCAGCCAAAGTCGTCCGTGGAGAATGTGCCATGGATGACATTAAAGTGGACCAGGGGACACCCGGCGATTACTATGGCAAACCCATTGTCAGACCGGCAGCTTTGGCTAAAGTTTGTGGCGTTGCCGACTATGGCGATGATATTGAGTTAAAAATGCCGGCAAACACCCTACACGCCGTCATGGTTCAACCAAAAGTTGCCCACCACGCCAAGATTCTCAGTATTAATACTGAAGAA
>CAXXMM010000013.1:0-37762 GCA_963676385.2 Anaerovoracaceae bacterium | reverse complement strand
CGATTATTGAACACGCCAGACAAGACACTTTGGTGTTGCTGGATGAATTGGGAGCGGGGACGGATCCCACGGAAGGTGCAGCATTGGCCATTGCCATTCTGGAACATTTATATTACAAAAAGGCTAGCATTTTAGCAACAACCCATTATACTGAATTAAAAAAATATGCCATTTCAACGGCGGGGGTGGAAAACGCCTCCATGGAGTTTGATATTGATACGTTAAGCCCAACCTATCGGCTTACAGTGGGTATTCCGGGGAAGTCCAATGCGTTTGAAATCTCTGGAAACTTGGACTTGACCAGATGGTTATTGACAAAGCCAAAGCATTGTTGAAAGGCGGAGACATAAAATTTGAAGAGGTCATTTCAGCCATTGAGGCAGATCGAAAGGCAGCTGAAGCGGAGCGGGATCAGGCAATTTTGCTGAATATCGAAATGAAACGGCAAAAAGAGGCTATGGATTTATCTCTTCGCAAAGCGGAAGAACAAAAAGAGAAGACCCTAAATCAGGCCAGAGAGGAAGCGCGAGCCATTATCTCTGAAGCAAAGGAATTGTCCGAAGAAGTCAAAACGGAATTAAAAGAATTGTCAAAGGTTGATAGCCTTGGTGAACGGACACGAAGATTTGATGAAAACAGGAAACGGATTAAAGATGCTGCCGGACAATATCGTGAGCGGCTCATGAAGGAAGTCAATGATAATCCGGTACGAGTTGCAGATTTGCGCATTGGAGATCGAGTCAAGGTGTTGACCTTAAGCCAAAATGGTGAGATTCTATCTTTACCTGATGACAAAGGAGATTTGATGGTTCAGGTGGGCCGAATGAGGTGAAATCCAATGTGGATGACCTGAAACTGATTATCGAAGGGAAAAGCAAACTCCCATCAGTGGAAAAACCAGTTACGGCCAGATTTACAAGACCAAGTCCAGATCTATTTCCATTTCAATCAATGTGCAGGACAAAATTTGGATGACGCCACAGAAGAAGTGGATAAATATTTAGATGATGCATTTATTGCAGGACTCAGCGAAGTGACGATTATTCATGGAAGAGGGGAAGGGGTTCTCCTCAATGGATTGCGGCAAATGATGAAGCACCATAAACATGTGGCGGGGTACCGTAAAGGAAGTTACAATGAAGGCGGCGATGGGGTTACCATCGTACAAATAAAATAGTTTTGCCTGCCGGAAAAGAAGGCAAAAGCAGAGGAGAAGAAAATGGTAGATTATAAGGAACTCATCGCAGCATTGATTGCAGAGGCTACAAAAACTGTCAGCAAAGAAGAAATACTGGATTTCATCGAAATCCCTGGAGATGAAAAATGGGAGATTATGCGTTTCCCTGCTTCCGGCTGGCCAAAGCGATGAGAAAGGCTCCTCCCATGATTGCAAAGGATATTTGTGGGGCCATCCAAGATGCAGACATTTTTGAGAAGGTTGAAGCGGTGAACGGATATGTGAATATGCATATTAATCGAGCTGCATTTATAAGCAACCTCCTGACGGAAGTACAAGAAAAAGGGGAGGGATACGGGCGAAGCCAACTGGGAAAAGGGAAGAAAGTCATTGTAGAGTACTCATCTCCCAACATTGCCAAACCCTTTCATATTGGCCACATTAGAAGTACAGTAATTGGAAACTCCATCTACAAAATATATGATTTTTTGGGGTATGACACAGTGCGCATTAACCATTTAGGTGATTATGGCACCCAATTTGGAAAAATGATTGCGCGTACCGTCACTGGGCAACAAAGAAGATGTAATCAAAGCACCGATTAAGACGTTGCTGGGTTACTATACCAAGTTTCATCAAGAAGTGGAAAACGACCCCAGCCTTGACCAAGAAGCGAGAGATATTTTTACTCGATTGGAACAGAAGAATCCGGAAGAAGTGCCTTGTGGCAGTGGTTTCGGGATGAGTCCCTAAAAGAATTTACTCGGGTATATGAAATGCTGGGCATTGAATTTGATTCATATGCAGGAGAAAGCTTCTATTCCGACAAAATGCCGCGAATGATTAAAGAACTAGACGCAAAGGGATTGCTGCAGGAGTCTAGAGGCGCACAGATTGTTGATTTAGATGCTTTTGGTCTTTCTCCGGCGTTGGTTACGAAATCCGATGGATCCACTTTGTATATCACCAGAGATATTGCCGCTGCAGTCTATCGAAAAGAGCATTACGATTTTTACAAAAATCTATACATTGTATCATCTGGTCAAAATTTGCATTTTCAACAATGGATCCAAATTGTTGAGTTGTTGGGATATGAATGGGCAAGAGATTGCGTTCACATTCCATTTGGTTTGGTTAGTTTGGAAGACGGCACCATGTCAACCCGTGCAGGGCGGATTGTATTTTTGGAAGATGTTCTGAATCGGGCAGTAGAACAGACCCGTGAAATCATTGTTGAAAAAAACGTGAACACTGATAATATCGAAGAAACAGCCAAACAAGTGGGCATTGGCGCAGTTGTCTTCCAGGAATTATCCAACAACAGAATCAAAGATTATGTATTTTCTTGGGATCGAGTCCTGAATTTTGAAGGCGAAACAGGACCCTACGTTCAGTATACCCATGCTCGGGCAGCAAGTGTGTTACGAAAAGCCGGGCCAGAGGCGGCGGCCAAAGCTGAAACGACCCCGGTGAATTCGTCGCTTCTCACCAGAGAACGGGCGTATCAGTTGGCCAGATTAATATATGCATTGCCGGAAGTGGTCATTGAAGCAGGAGAAAAATATGAACCCTCTGTGGTAACTCGCCACGTTATCAATATTGCCCAGTCATTTAATAAATTCTACCATGACGAACATATTTTGGTGGACGATGAAGAAGAGCGTACCGCCAAACTGGCATTGGTCTTTGCTGCCAAAACTGCCATCCACAATGGATTGGGCTTGTTGGGCATTGAAGCACCGGAAAAGATGTAATGATGAGATACGAAGGAAGCATATATAGACCGCCCAGTGAGGCGAGGAGCCTGCTAGTTCAGGCAACCATTGGATGTGCACATAACCGGTGTACCTTTTGCTCCATGTTCCGAGATAAAAAATTCCGGGTACGACCTTTGCCTGAAGTAATAGAAGACTTGGAACAGGCCAGAAAAACCTATCGGTTTGTGGATAAAATTTTTCTCTGTGATGGAGATGCGCTTTGTCTGGCCACGAATACACTCCTTGCCATATTGGAGCGTATTGCCCAGTTGTTTCCCGAATGCCAGCGGGTGTCGGTTTACGGTTCCCCTCAGGATGTTTTGCATAAAACACCAGAAGATCTTAGACTTCTTAGGGCTGCCGGCATGGAAATGATCTACATTGGTGCAGAATCCGGGAATCCGGAAGTGCTAAAACGGATTTGCAAAGGGGCCACCCGGGAAGAAATTATTTTGGCCGTGCAAAAAATTGAGGAAGCAGGTATAATGGCTTCTGTAACCTTTATTTCCGGTCTTGGCGGCCAGGAACTATGGCAGGAACATGCCAAAGATACTGGAAGTATGATCAGCGAAATGGAACCCTCTTTTGTGGGATTGCTTACGCTAATGACCGAACCTGCCGCCCCCCTCACCACAGACATACGAGAAGGCCGTTTTCAGGTCCTAAGCGGGGAAGAAGTCTTAGCAGAGACCCTTCTTATGCTTAACAATGTTCATGTTGTCAAAGAGTGCGTTTTTCGCAGTAATCATGCATCCAACTATTTGTCCTTAAAAGGCACATTACCCCAAGATCGGGAACAAATGATGGCCCAATTAAGGACTGCCATGCAAAACACAGGCATGCTAAAAGATGAAAGATTTCGAATGCTTTAGCAGGAAAGAGGAAATTATGTCAGATCAAGGATCAAAAAAATCCCTTCCCACCAAAAAAACAGAAGTGACTGAAAAGCCAAAGAACAGTTTTTTGAGGGCCATCTCTCAGGCAAAGCCGCCGGTGCTATCGGCAGAACAGTCGGAACTTCGATATCGACCTGACAGAATTGGGAAGTATTTCAAAAAATACATGACGAAATTTATTTTTGTTGAGTTTTCACCAAATTTTTTGAAGGGCACTAAGGTTGAAAGTTTTATGACCGGTGTCCCAATCCCATTGCGCAAAAGAGACGTGAAAGAGTTTGCCGGTGGAAAAGGCCTGATGCCCAATCATATTGCAGAGAATATGGCATGGGTGATGGGAAGCGATCCTCAATTTAAATATAATGATGCCTATGTCCAATATATGCTGAAAATGTTCAACAACAAGATTGTGGAACAAATGCTAAAAATGGGCAGGGATGCCGCTGAGCTTGAAGATTATGATAATGCCTGCATTCATTTTCGTGCGTGCCTATGTGTGAACCCTACTTACTTACATGCTATGTACAGTTATGCCAAGGTTTGCCGTAACATGTATGAAAGCAGTAGCAACAAAGAATATGTGGGAAGATTCAAGGCGGAATCTATGAGTTATTTTGAACTGATTACCTTGATTTACCCTCGTTTTGCCCAATCCTATTATTACTTGGGATATGCATATCTGAACATTGGACTATACGGAAAAGCCCAGGCGACATGGCAGATTTTTTTAAAGCAGTCGAAAACTTCAAAGGATATTAAAGAAATTCGAAATCGGATTGAACAAATCAAAGACCCGGTTCGCATTGAAGAAGGATATTCTGAAATCCTTGCCACCCGATATGAGAATGGTATCGATATTTTAGAACCGTATTTAGAAAAGAAATATAAGGATTGGTGGCCTCTCCATTATTATTTAGGTGTCGCCTACCGGCAAACCGGTCGGACAGGGGAAGCTGTTGCAAGATTTAAGAATGTGTTGACCATGAATGGGTCTCATTTGGAAACCATGGAAGAGTTGCTTTCAATTTACAAAAGCCAGGGAGACAAAGAGAACATCACCAAATTTGAAACGAAAATCAAGTTGGTCCGCGCAGATTTGGCAAGGGAACAAAAGGAACTGGACGAGTATGTAGAAGAAATGGATGCTGACAATAAAGAATCAACAGCCCTAGATGCTCCATTGGCAGATTCCAAGGAAATCAGAGGAAAAGGTGCCCCTGCCTCCTCAAAAAAACCGGAGGTTGCAAAGAAAAAAATTAAGCGGTTGAAATAAGTCAAAGAAGAGGTTGACACGCCTGTAAGGGCTGATGTATAATCAAACTCGTGCCGAAACAATGGCATCGGGTATTCCAAGGTAGCTCAATGGCAGAGCACTCGGCTGTTAACCGATAGGTTGAGGGTTCGAGCCCCTCCCTTGGAGCCAAACAGTTGGTATCGGTGACAGGCATCGCCTGTCACTGTGCCGTTTTTTCCGGTTTGTCCGGATTCGTCTCGCCGGAGTGGCGGAATTGGCAGACGCCCGGGACTTAAAATCCCGTGGGAGTAATCCCGTACCGGTTCGACCCCGGTCTCCGGCACCAACTTCATTTTGGTTTTCGGAATGAGGTACACAACAACTTGATATCGCGGAGTGGAGCAGCTGGTAGCTCGTCGGGCTCATAACCCGAAGGTCGTAGGTTCAAATCCTGCCTCCGCAACCATGAAATCTTCAGCAGACAATAGTCTGCTGTTTTTTTTGTCTGCTGGAGATTTTATTCTTTCGGCCGGATTTGAACCGGAGGGGTCCGGGGAGGGAATCTCCCTGGTAAAGAGCAAGTAGATCCTGCAAACAACACTTGCGGACTTCCGCTCCGGGGGTGACAGGATCGCTAGATCCGCCAAGAGGGGGCAGAGCCCACTATGGAAGCTGCGCACGCAGCTTGGTTCTTATCCTGCCTCCGCAACCATGAAATCTTCAGCAGACAATAGTCTGCTGTTTTTTTGTCTGCTGGAGATTTTATTCTTTCGGCAGGACTTGAACCGGAGGGGTCTCCAATAACACTCCTTTAACCTGATCCGTTGATAATCAGCATGCAGGCACCCACCAGCAGCAGTGGAATCCCAATCAATAATAAGAGAATAACCCCTATGGTTTTTAAATGGTTTGTAGCCGAGGCTGGAGAAACTACTTCTTTTTTTTCATTATCTTCGTTCATTCTAATTCTCCTTTTCCAAACAAGATATGCCCAATATTTTTTCCGAATTTCATAAGGCACTTTCGGTTGACGGCCACCAAGCACAAGAGGCAGATGATTTGATAATAGGATAGACCCCATAATGCAATATCGGATTCCCGGATGAATTCCAGAAAAAATCTGAAAATCAAGTAGGCATTCAATAAGTATCGGAACAATGCGCCGGGAGCCGGATTTCCTCTCTTTTTTAGATAAAGCAATACAAAAAAGAGACCAAAATCAAAAACAATTTCATAAATTTGTGTTGGATATCTGAATACCCCATCTCCAAAGTCGATTCCCATCCATTTGGGAGATGGGATGCCGTAACAACATCCCCTAAAGAAGCAACCTAGGCGGCCTATGGCCATTCCCAACGCTACCGGTGCAGCAACGTCATTGCCGGTTTTAATTTGGAGGTGAAGATGCCGTTTTAGAAAAAAAACGGCAAGGAAACCGCCAATTAATCCACCGACTATTGTTTTCCCGGATAGAAGTAGCTGCAGGTTTTCGGGATATTGGAAAAGCATATCATAGTTGTAAATGATAATGGGCAATTTTGCACCGATAATTCCGCCCAGTAGCGCAAATATGATAATTAGAGATCGGTGTTCCCGATTCACGTTATCCAAAGGCGTTGCAGTAAGTTTGAAACAAACAAAGGCGGCAATCAACGCCAATGCCAAAAATAGGCTATAGGTGGAGAGCTGCAACCCTAAAAAATGTATTGTTGGCATAATGCCAAAATTCTCCGGGACAAAATGTTCATCCAGCATTTATTTCATGCTCCTTATTTTCTTGCCCACTCGACAACAATTGCTGTTGCAGATCACACATTCATACAATTTTTGGGCAGAGCAGTATCCAAAGGAGGCAATGGTTTGCAAAATGGCCAGCACAATGGTTAATATGAGGGGCACAATTCCCGGTAGGAAATAATCGGTGCCGATGATGGCTAGGCAAAATCCTGCACCGAATAAATGAGCGAACCGCATACTGTACATATTGATATAGATTTCAGTAGTTTTCATGTGCTTTGCAACGGTGTGGTTGAAAAGAGCCACCAAGGGGGCACGCTGTACCCCAGTCAAAGCGGAGATGAGCAGGATGAAAAAAACCACATAGATGAAAACGATGCTTTGAAAAATAGCGGCAATCCATAAAAGGATGGCAATGGTGTATTTGCAAAATGCAACGGACTGTTTTCTTGTTTCTACCATTTGAATCATTGTTTCTTGCCTCCTAATCTGAGTTTGGGAAGTAACATGCCGGTTGATTCTTTGTATTTGACAAATTCATCCTGAAACGTCATCTCCAGCAATTCATCTTCTTGCTTTGCCCGATAAACCATAAAGGGTAGGAAGATAAGGGTAACCAAGATGAACACAAGATAGTTAATAAATAGAAATGAAAATCCATATAGCATCAAAGTAGTAGATGAATACAGAGGATGCCGTATATAGTTGTAGATTCCATGGGTTATAAGAGAATGATTTTCATAGATTCGAATCTGGTTTCCCCAATTTCCTTTGAGCGTCAGCCTTCCGGCAATGTTGACAGCAGTTCCAATAATAATAAATATGGTGCCCACAACGGCGGAAATTTGACCAAGTAGCAGGGAGTGGTGCAGTAAACCAACTCGAAGGGCAACCAATACTACCACAGCAACGAAGAAGCCAAGCATGCTTCCGGTTTCAACGACGGATTTCTTTTCTTTTACAATTGAACTTTGTTTTGAAAAATAAAAATTCAACAAAATGGCAGATAAAAGTATCCAAAGGCAAACAGTACTTATGATATAGGGTAGCCAATTCATATTTGCTCCTTCCCATACCTTCGATGATACATATTATATGCAGAAAAAGGAATCCGTTTTAGGTCCTTTGTAATCACATGGACGCATTCTTTTTGCATAGATTTTAGATCAAAATTGTATTTGTCTACAAAAGAGGAAATCGTAATTCGAAAGGTGTTTTCATTTAAATACTTCACTCTATCATCCTTTGACCAGCCAACAAAATTCTTAGGCACTATTTTGTTGAAATCGTTCATAAAGTCCAAGCATTTGCAAAATCCAAATCGAGGTTCTTGACCTTCTGCAAGAGCGTCTTCAATGGTAAACAAAAAAGTGTTGCTAATATAGGGAACGTACTTGTCGATGTGTTTGTTTCTTGTAATTGGAACAAAACCATTTCCTTTTTTGTATAGATAGGTGACTGCAACCCGTTCCACATTGCAGGGAAGGGGAACAAAATCCTCAAATTTTAGAATGTGGTTTGAAGTCTTTACAATCTGATTCATGATGCCGGAAACTGTATAGGAATCTTCTGTCACATTTTCGTAGCCGCCGAAACGGGCAGCAGGCTGGAAGTTTACCCCCCGGACACAGGATGTGGACAGACCATAATTTATAATATCCGAAAGTTCAGAGTCATTTTCTCCTCGGATGACCGTACAAACCAAAGTAGTTGGGATATTATACTTGTTCAATAGTCGTATGGCATTTTTTTTGGATTCAAGAGTAATGCCGGATCGATGATTGGTATAAAGATTGTCCGTTAAAGAGTCAAATTGTAAATATATTTCAAAACCTCCGGTATAGGTTGACAACTGCTGCACAAATTCTTCATCTTCTCCAAGTCGAATTCCATTGGTGTTCAGCATGACATGACCAATATCTTTGTTTTTACACAGTTCAATAATCTCCAAAATCTGTTTATGTTGTGTCGGTTCGCCGCCACTGAGTTGCAATATTTCGGCATTTCCACCTTCCGACTCAACAAAAAAATCCACCATTTTCTCTATGGTGGCCAAATCCAAGTCAACACCGTTGGCCTTTGAAGCAGCGTAGCACATGGGACATCCCAAATCACATTTCCCGGTTACTTCAATCAAACCAATACAAGTATGCTGGCCGTGATTTTCACAAAGGCCACAATCAAAAGGGCAACCTTTGTCAACCGGCGTTTCCCCTTTATGTTGTGTTCCGGGTTTGTCATATAAAACTTTTTTTAGATGGTAGTTGGCATCTTCCTCCAACAGGTGCTTCATTTCACCGTGGATGGGGCAGTGTTTCAGAATATAAACTTTGTTGTCTTCAATGACAACTTTTGCATCAACTGTTTTGAAACAAACATCACAAATACTTTTTGTGGCCTGATAATAAATAAAATTTTGATTCATCTACTCACCCGTTTCTCCCACTAATTAGTTAAAGAATATCATACTATAGAGTGGGCAGGCAAGACAAATTACCCTTCCGGGTGGGATGCCCATTTTCTTCAGCCATTGTTCATGGTATGATTATGTTGAAAATAAAGGATTCGGAGGAGGGAAAAACCATGTCTTTAGAAATTATTCAAGGAGATATTACCACCTTATCCGTTGATGCCATCGTCAATGCGGCAAATAAGACCCTTTTAGGCGGCGGTGGGGTGGATGGAGCGATTCACAAAGCAGCCGGCCCTAATCTACTTACAGAGTGCAAAACATTAGGGGGATGCAACACCGGAGAAGCGAAAATAACCAAGGGATATCTTTTGCCGGCAAAATATGTGATTCACACTGTTGGACCGGTATGGCACGGAGGAACTTGTGGAGAAAGAAAATTGCTACAATCCTGTTATCTCAAATCCCTTTATCTGGCAAAAGAAAAGGGACTGCATTCTATTGCATTCCCTCTTATTTCTGCCGGCGTATATGGTTATCCCAAAGATGCTGCCATTGGCGTTGCCGTTACTACAATCAATGATTTTCTTTGTCATAATAGTTGCCAGGTGACCCTAGTCCTATTTGGTTAGGAATGGAAAAAGAATGACCTTAATAGTGAACCACAACCGGATATCCAATATTTACAATGGAGTAGGTGGCTGCCGCCATTTTTGGCGGCATGTTTATGCAACCGTGACTGCCATTATTTTTGTAGATAGTCCCGCCAAAGTAGTACCGCCAGGGGGCATCATGAAGCCCAATACCACCATTAAAGGCCATCCAATAGGAGACAGGAGTTTCATACTTGGTGCCATCCCAATCGTCCCCCTTGAGAACACGATCCCGTTGCATAAAATAGATAGAGTAGGTGCCGGCCGGAGTGGCGGTTCCCTTGGCAACATTTCCGGTGACAACGGGAGTGGATAGTATTAAATTTCCGCCCTTGTACAACCATAGATGCTGTTTTGTCAAATCAATTTCCACATAGGAAGTACCAATGTCGCTGTCGCTGTGACTTTTGGAGCTAATCAAGAACTTGGATGTTCTGGTAACCGTTTTCCCTGCCTTTAGGGCTTTCGTTAGCCATTTTACCTCTTCGGACTGTAAAAGGTTCCCGTAGTTGCCACCGCTTACTGTAATGGTAGAGCCGCTGGTAGCGAGAAAAGTTCTGGACATTCCTGCGGTGTCATACTTTTGTGCCAACTTTTTAATAAATGCTGTCACCTTGGTTTTGGACACAACCACTTCGCCATCTTTGTAACTCATCATGGTGCGAAGCACTTTGGGAGTCAACACTTCGGTGTGGCCGTTAATGATGTAAGTAATTTGAAATGCCAAATACTTCCGATATTTTTCCTGTTTTGCAATCAACTTGGAATTGTCGGATAAAATGGTAGGTTTGGCGTAATAGTCCGATTTGGTGAAATCAATTGAAAAATGTCCTGCCACAATTCTGGACAGAATTTTCTTCATTAACTTATCTTTATCAATGTTGGTCCCATAAACTTCAGAAACAATGGGCAACTTAGGTGTGGACATATCGATGTATGCATTTTTTGTTGTTTTGCCATTCCCTTCATTGATAAATTTTAAATTGTTATATTGGCGGGTGAATCGGGCATTTACTTTTCCAATGGTCATAGGAATTTCCAACTGGCTGTGTTCTTTTACAATCCAAGTCAAAAGGGGATGCATGCCGCTATGAACCAATACATCTTTAATTTCATCCGCAATAATATATTTGAAATGAATTTGTGTCAGCTTTCCAATATATTCTCCATCTGCCTTTATGATAAAGTCCCGGCTGTTCCATTCACGAGTCAGTGCAGTATCGGCTTCTTCCACTGTCATGTTTGAACAATCTACCCCATTGATACGAGTTTGATTTGGAAAAGAATCGGAATTTCTCATTTGATTGTCAATAAATCCCCATAGCCCGAAGGCCAACAATCCTACTGAGAAAATGGCTGCAAGTGTCAAAATTTGCTTTCTCATTATGAAGTCTCCTTTGCCGTTTCATTCTATCGTAAAATCCTCCTTTTGGAAAGAAAGAATTCTCTTTAAATTTAAGAAAAATACGGGTATTTGCAAAGAAAATAGCCTTGACATGAAGGGACTCAAATGGTACTATAACTAATGCGGTCATTTTGACGCAAATGTGGCGGTGTAGCTTAGATGGCTAGAGCGTCCGGTTCATACCCGGAAGGTCGGTGGTTCGATTCCACTCACCGCTACCATTTATTGACGGGCGCTTAGCTCAGCTGGGAGAGCATCTGCCTTACAAGCAGAGGGTCATAGGTTCGAGCCCTATAGCGCCCACCAATTTTTTTATATGTGGTCCGGTAGTTCAGTTGGTTAGAATGCCAGCCTGTCACGCTGGAGGTCGTCGGTTCGAGCCCGATCCGGATCGCCAATATGGTGGATGTAGTCAAGTGGTTAAGACAACGGGTTGTGGCTCCGTCATGCGTGGGTTCGAATCCCATCATCCACCCCATTTCATTGGGGTATAGCCAAGTGGTAAGGCAGTGGATTCTGATTCCATCACTCGCAGGTTCGAATCCTGCTACCCTAGCCAATGTGGCGACATAGCCAAGTGGTAAGGCAGAGGTCTGCAAAACCTTTATCCCCCGGTTCAAATCCGGGTGTCGCCTCCAACAAAGGGACTCTCAAGGCAGCTTTGCCTTGAGAGTTTTTTCTACAAAAGGCGTAGAGGAGATCTTTATGAATTATAATAATAATCAGTTGGAAGAATTGATTTGCAGCACTTATCAATCCCTAGAACTAAATAATTTCGCAACCTTGGGAAGGCCGAATCACGTTATGTGGGATGCGCCTTTTTTTGGTGTTGCCAAAGGGAATGACCCGGGGTTTGATTTTTTAAAAGAGCATATCGGCACATTTTGCTGGAGTCCGATTGAGGCTTTTCGTTTGAAATATCCAGGACAAGGTTGCCCGGAAAATCTTCGTGTAATCTCTATTTGTTTTCCTCAGACAATGGAGTCAAAAGAAGCACAGTCCAAAGAAACAGTATGCCCTTCAAGGGAATGGATTGTCACCCGTGGGGAATGGGAGCCGATGATTCGGGAATTCGCCGAAAAAATAACGCAGCAACTTTCTGAAAATGGAATTCCAAGTGTTTCCAGCGAATTGACCCCTGGTTTTGCTGTCAATATGACTGGCAAATTGGGATTGTCTTCAACTTGGTCCCAACGACACACCGCATACATTGCCGGGCTAGGGACCTTTGGATTATCTGATGGTCTTATTACCCAAAAGGGGAAAGCGGTTCGGTTTACTTCCCTGATTGTTGAGGCACCCTTGGAGGTGACCCCCAGAGTATACTCGAAACATCATGAATGGTGTTTGTATTTCCGAGATGGTAGTTGCGGCGTGTGCATGAATCGTTGCCCAATTGGAGCAATTTCAGAAGAGGGGCACAATAAAGAAGCGTGTGGGAAATACGAGGAAATCTTTTCGACAAAATATTGGCCGAAAGATATAGCCAAAAAAGATTACATTTTTGGCTGTGGATTGTGTCAGGTGGGCATACCATGTCAAAATAAGCGTCCATAGGGGATGCCATTCAATGAATTATTGGGAAGGAAAAAGATGGCGAATATTATTGATATAAAAGGGTTGACCCAAAAATACGGAAATTTTACTGCGGTGGACAATATTTCTTTTCAGGTGCAAGAGTCCTCCCTTTTCGCCTTTTTAGGCCCAAATGGTGCAGGGAAATCAACCACGATTAATATTCTTTGTACCTTGTTGGAAAAGACCCAGGGAGACATTAAGGTTGCAGGATATACCCTTGGTGCCGAGAATGATCAAATTCGAAATCAGATAGGTGTCGTGTTTCAAGAATCTTTGTTGGATTCCCTGTTGACTGTGAGGGAAAACATTGAAGTTCGGGCAGGATTTTATGGCGTTAACCATAGAGAATTCGAAAAAAGATTTTGTGAAATTGCTGATATTCTTGGAATTTCTGAATATGCAGACAAAAGATATGGCCTCCTTTCCGGTGGGCAGCGAAGACGAGCCGATATTGCCAGAGCGCTGATTCATATCCCAAAAATATTAATTCTTGATGAACCGACCACTGGTTTGGATCCCCAAACCAGATTACAAGTTTGGGAAACGGTTCGTCATTTGCAGCAAGAGAAAAAAATGACGGTCTTTTTAACTACGCATTATATGGAAGAAGCTGCACTGGCTGATAATGTTGCCATCATTGATCATGGGAAAATTGTTGCATCTGGATCTCCTTCAGAATTGAAAACAAAATATACCACCGATCATCTGCGTATTATACCAAATAATATGACAGAGTTAATCCAATATCTTCAAAAGGAGAACATTGGATATAAAAATGGCGCAGGATATTTGGATGTCCCTGTGGCAAACAGCATGAAAGCTCTTGAAATCTTAAAAACAATTGAACCCATGATAAAGAATTTTGAAGTCATAGGGGGAAGCATGGATGACGTCTTTATTCATATCACCGGAAGGCAAATCAGGGAAGGGGGCGACCAATCATGACCGGACTTAAAAAACTAATTCGCAGAAATCTTTGGGTATTTTTTCGGGATCGCTCTGCTGTTTTTTTCTCTTTCCTCTCTGTACTCATTATCATCGGGCTATATGCGCTTTTTTTGGCAGATACTCAGGTACAATCCTTAAAAAGTATGGTGGGAGACGCGAAAGACATTCGCTTTCTTGTGGATTCATGGATTATGGGAGGGTTGCTTGCAGTCAATACAGTTACTGTTAGTTTGGGCGCCTTGGCGGTCATGGTTCGGGATCAGGAGAATAAAACGATTCGGGATTTTATGACGGCGCCAATTCGCCGAACCACCATTGTATTTAGCTATATTTTGTCTGCTTGCTTGATTGGGGCCATTATCAGTGTTGCCGGCCTGCTGGCCATGGAAATTTACATTACCTTATCCGGAGGACAATGGCTGCCCCCATTGGTTTTGGCAAAAGTTCTGGGTGTTGTTCTGCTTTGTGTTCTGAATTCTACGGCAATGATGTTTTTTATAACAACATTTATCCGTTCTACTTCTGCCTTTTCAACGGTTAGCACCATTACAGGAACAATGATTGGATTTTTGGCAGGAATATACGTGCCCATCGGGGTGTTGCCAAAATCGGTTCAATATGTTATTGAAGGGTTTCCTACCTCCCATGGGGCTGTATTACTCCGTCAATTGTTTATGGAAACTCCTTTGGCCAGTGTGTTTCGTCAAGCGCCCACAGGAACCATGGAGGAGTATAACCGGATATTTGGGGTAGATTTTATTATTGGAGGAGAGCCTTTGAGTTCCCAGTGGATGGTGATGTATCTTGTGGCAGTTACCCTGGTTTTTGTGGGGTTAAGTGTTTGGCGTGTCCGAAAAATGAAAACAAAATAAATAGTTTGAAAACATCCGTTGACTTTGACGTTACGTCATGCTTTATCATAAGCCGTGGAGGAAAAGAAAATGGAATACACTATCAAGGAACTGTCGGAACTTTCCGGGCTTACACCGCGGACCCTTCGATATTACCATCAAATTGGCTTGTTGAATCCAGCCGGCATCCGCACATCGGGATACCGTTTTTATGGAGCGGCAGAAGTGGATCGGCTTCAGCAAATACTTTTTTTTCGTGAACTTGGCTTTTCATTGGAGAAAATAAAAGAGTTGCTGGACAATCCGGATTTCAACCGGGAAGCAACGCTACAATCTCATTTGATAGCTATTAGGCAGCAAAGGGATCGATTGGATCGATTTATTCTCAACCTCCAAAACACCATTCTTGCGTTGAAAGGAGAATCTAAAATGGATGATAAACAAAAATTTGAAGGATTAAAACAGCAAATGATTGATGATAATGAGGCTAAATATGGGGAGGAGATTCGTGAAAAATATGGGGATAAAATTGTCGACGCATCCAATGATAAAATAAAAAATATGACAAAAGAGCAAATGGGGGCAATCGGCAAACTGACCTCAGAATTGAACGAAATTTTAGAAAAGGCGTTGGCCACTGGGGATCCAAAGGGGATTCTTGCCCAGAAGGCCTGTGAACTGCATAAGGATTGGATTTGCTTTTATTGGCCGGAGGGAAAATACACGCCAAAAGCTCACATGGGACTTGCGGACATGTATTGTCAGGATCCAAGATTTAGAGATTATTACGAAAAAATCGGTACCGGCTGTGCTAAATTCTTACGTGATGCCATTTATGAGTACTGTGGCGGCACTCCATCAATCCAAGCAGAAGAACCTTCGCGAAAAACCTTTGAGGTGGATGAATACATCGGACAATTCCCGCAAGAGGTACAAGAAACTTTGCACCAACTTCGAGATCTTATCTTAAAGGAGGCGCCGAAAGCAAAAGAGAAGATGAGTTATGGCATGCCCACATATGCCATGAAAAAAAATTTGATTCACTTTGCCGGGTACAAAAACCATATTGGACTTTACCCCCAACCAGATGGCATTGAAGCGTTTCAACAAGAGCTGACCCCTTATAAGACCAGTAAAGGTGCCATCCAATTCCCCCTAAATAAGCCTATGCCTTGGACATTAATTCAACGCATTATTCAAAACCGTGTAGCCAACGGAGAGTGAAAATATATACAAAAAATATAATAAATATTCATTTAACGGTTGATTTCTCCGGGGGCGTCGTGCTATAATAAGGAAATTTCACGAGGAGGAAACAAATGAAAGGGTATTTATTGCTTGAAGACGGAACGCAATTTGAAGGGACCCTTTTCGGGTCTCTTCATTTTCCTCTTGGGGAGGTTGTGTTCAACACCGGAATGACCGGATACCAAGAAACCTTAACAGATCCATCATACTACGGCCAAATTGTGGTAATGACCTATCCATTGATAGGAAATTATGGATTTAACGCTGAAGATGGACAACACAGTAAACCGATGGTGGCAGGATTCATTATTCGGGAGGGATGCGATAGTTTTTCAAACTGGCGTGGAAGCGAGAGTATGGAAGACTATTTTTTACGGCATCATCTTACGGGATTGATGGACGTAGACACCAGAGCCCTCACAAGACATTTGAGAGAGCAGGGAACGCTGCGGGGAAAAATTATTTCATCTGAAGATGCCACGGAATCTCAATTGGGTGATATTCGGAAATCCATAGAAACCTTTGACAATAGTAAGGGGGTTTGGAAAGTAACGACCCAGTCAGACTATATTATCCAGCCAACGCCACAGCGTGTGGCTGTCATGGATTTTGGGGTAAAAGAAAACATCTTACGGTCAATGACCGGTAGAAACATGTTGTTGCATGTCTTCCCTGCCGGAGCCAAGGCCAAAGAGATACTGGATATTTCACCGGACGGGGTTTTCCTGTCCAATGGACCCGGAGATCCGGGAGAATTGACCTCAATTATATCTGAAATACAAGTCATTTCCAGAGAGTGTCCTGTTTTTGGCATCTGTTTGGGGCATCAGCTCCTTGCCCATGCTTTGGGAGGACGCACTCAAAAGATGAAATATGGACATCGAGGGTCCAACCATCCTGTGAAAGACATTAGAATGGATCGGGTGTTTATCACCTCCCAGAACCATGGGTATCAAGTGCTGGAAGAAAGCTTGGATACAGATATTCTTGAAGTTAGCCACTACCATGTGAACGACGGTACGATTGAAGGAATTAGGCATAAGCAGTTGCCGGTATTCAGCGTTCAATTTCATCCGGAAGCCTGTCCCGGACCTGGAGATTCGGCATACTTGTTTGATCAGTTTTCTGCAATGATGACCAACTGGAAAGGAAAATAAAATGAAAGCGAAACATATCAACAAAATATTGGTCATTGGTTCCGGCCCCATTGTAATCGGCCAGGCTGCAGAATTTGATTATTCGGGTACTCAGGCGTGTCGTGTGCTAAAGGAAGAAGGAATCAGCACGGTGTTGGTAAATTCAAACCCAGCCACCATTATGACGGATACCACTATGGCGGATGCGGTATATATTGAGCCATTATTAGCCAATACAATTGAACGGATTATGGCGAAAGAAAGACCTCAAGGGTTGCTTGCCTGCATGGGGGGACAAACCGCCTTAAACTTGGCCTTGGAGTTGGAGGAAAAAGGGATTCTTCGCCAATATGGGGTTGCCTTGGTGGGAACCGGACTTTCGGCTATTCAAAATGCCGAAGATAGAGAGCTGTTCAAAAAGACCATGGAACGGATTGGTGAGCCGGTCATTGAAAGCGAAATCTTTTCCAGTGTATCAGAAGCAGTGGAATATGGGCATCAAACCGGATTCCCATTAATTATTAGACCGGCCTTTACCCTGGGAGGTACCGGAGGAGGCATCGCCAAATCGGAAAATGAATTACGGGTGATTGCGGAGCGGGGCATCGCCTTTAGCGCTACCGGACAGATTTTGGTTGAGAAATTCATCAAAGGATGGAAAGAAATAGAATATGAGATGATTCGCGACGGGGCAGGAAATGTGGTTGCGGTTTGTAATATGGAAAACATTGATCCGGTGGGCATTCATACCGGAGACAGCATTGTGGTGGCCCCGTCCCAAACCCTTAGCGACAAGGAATATCAAATGCTACGAAATGCTTCCATACATATTGTTGAAGCACTGAATATTGTGGGAGGATGCAACGTTCAATTTGCTTTGGATCCCGGCAGTTTTCGATACTATGTGATAGAAGTCAATCCTCGTGTCAGCAGGTCCTCTGCCTTGGCATCCAAAGCCACAGGATATCCCATTGCCAAGGTGGCTACCAAAATTGCCATTGGGTATGACTTGGACGAGATCCCCAACGATGTGACGGGAAAAACCATGGCCAGCTTTGAGCCGACCCTGGACTATTGCGTTGTTAAAATCCCCAAATGGCCCTTTGACAAACTGGAGGGAGGGGCTCGAACCTTAGGGACCATGATGATGGCCACCGGAGAAGTCATGGCCATTGGAAATCGGTTTGAAAGTGCATTATTAAAAGGGATCCGATCCTTGGAAATGAATCGGGATGGTCTTCAAACCCAAATGGCAACAATCTTAACGGAAGAAGAGTTGATTTCTAAGGTTCAAGAAGGAGATGATGAAAGGATTTTTTATCTTGCAGAACTCCTTCGAAGAGGAAAAGGAACTGACTTTTGTGCGGAGTGTTCCATGATTGACCCTTGGTTTGTTCATAAATTTAAGAACATTGTGGAGTGGGAAGAATCCTTGCGGGGGACTTCTCTGGAGGACCTTGCCCCGGATCAAATGAGATTTTATAAACAAAGGGGTTTCTCCGATAGAATGATTGGTGGATTAACGGGAGTCAGCCCTGATGTGGTTTACCGAAAGCGGATGATGATGGGAATAAAGCCGGTGTACAAAATGGTGGACACCTGCGCCGGAGAGTTTGACGCGGTAAGCAACTATTTTTATTCCACGTATGATTCGGTAGATGAGTCGGTTGTGAGTGAAAAAGAAAAAGTGCTGGTAATTGGTTCTGGACCCATTCGAATCGGACAGGGTGTCGAATTTGATTATTGCTCGGTCCATGGGGTTTTGGCGCTGAAGAAGATAGGCTATGAGGCCATCATGATTAATAATAACCCTGAAACCGTATCTACGGATTTTGATATTTCCGATAAGCTATACTTTGAGCCCATTACTGAGGAAGATGTGTTAAATCTCATAGATAAGGAGAAACCCAAAGGAGTCATTCTTCAATATGGGGGGCAAACTGCCATAAAACTTGCAAGCTTTCTGGAAAGTAAGGGAGTTCAAATCATTGGGACCCCGCTGGAAGGTATTGATGCAGCAGAAAACAGGGAACTGTTTGAACAGTTACTGGAAGCCAACGATGTAAAAAGGCCTTTAGGTAAGACGGTGATGTCCAAGGAAGAGGGTCTTGCGGCAGGAGAACAATTGGGATATCCGGTCCTTGTTCGTCCCAGCTATGTCTTGGGAGGCCGAGGGATGGAAATTGCTCGAAATCCGCAAGAATTGGGAAGACTCATAACCCAGGCAAGAAAAAAGGAACCAAAGCAGCCAATACTGGTGGATCAATATTTGAATGGATTGGAAGTTGAAGTAGATGGCATCTGTGACGGGAAAAACATTTTGATACCCGGCATTATGGAGCATCTTGAGAGAGCGGGGGTTCATTCAGGAGATAGTATTTCCATTTATCCACCGCCATCCATAGCAGAGCCTATGAAGAAGAAGATTGCATCCGTCACCCAAACTCTTGCAACCGCTTTGGGGATTATTGGATTAATCAATATACAGTTTGTGATTGCAGATGGGATATTGTATGTAATCGAAGTCAATCCCAGAGCGTCCCGAACTGTGCCTTATTTAAGCAAGGTAACAGGGGTACCTATGATAGAAGCTGCAACGCGGGCAATGCTGGGAGAATCCCTTCCCCAGATTGGATATGGGGTAGGGCTGATGGCGGAACGAAATCTATATGCCGTAAAAGTTCCTGTGTTCTCCATGGATAAAATCCCGGGGACTGAAATTGCTTTGGGACCTGAAATGAAGTCGACAGGAGAAGTCTTGGGTGTGGAGTTTGGTTTGACCCGCGCTTTATATAAAGGTTTTCTTGCCGCTAAAATGGGGTTGCCCCACGAAGGAAGAATTCTGGTCAGTGTTTCGGACTCCATAAAGAATGAACTGACTGATTTGGCTTGGGAACTCCACCAATTCGGCTATGAATTTGTTGCCACCAAAGGAACTTTGGAATTGTTGGCACAAAGGGGAATCCCGGCACAGGAAGTGGGAAAAATATCCGATGGCGGAGAGACAGTATTGGATTTAATACGCAATGGCAAAGTCAGCGGAGTGATTAATATTCCAAGCGTCGGACGTGACAGCAAAACCGATGGATTTCAAATTCGCCGAGCCGCAGTGGAAAAGCGAATTCCTTGCTTTACTTCACTGGATACTGTTTGGGCATGGGTGCAAATTATTCGATCAGGCCTTGAACCGGGTGAGCCGGGCATCGTGAACATCTGTGATTTGACCCTCAAACCAAATCCCGTGTTTTAAGTGTCAATATCATGGTATATAAGTTCGCATAAGCGTAATCTTAAAAGGTGAGGATATATCATGAAGCGACAAATTATTACAATAGATGAAGATAAGTGTAACGGATGTGGCATCTGTGTCAACGCCTGCCATGAAGGGGCAATCGGAATGGTGGACGGCAAAGCGAAACTGTTACGTGAAGATTATTGTGATGGGCTGGGAAATTGCCTTCCGGCTTGCCCAACCGGCGCCATTGGATTCGAGGAACGTGAAGCCAAGGCATTTAACAAGGATGAAGTAGAAAAAAACATGGAGACCCAAGAACTGAAGCCGGAGTTTAGCGGATGTCCGGGTACCCAGGCGAGAACACTGCATCAGGAAAAATCTAATGACTCAGAGCGCGGCGCAAAACAAAAGCAAAATGATGCTTCGGTACCGGTATCCCGGTTGAATCAATGGCCGGTTCAAATTAAATTGGTTCCCACCAGTGCACCATATTTTCATAAAGCCAACCTTTTGGTTGCGGCGGACTGTACCGCCTTTTCCTATGGAGACTTCCACAATAAGTTTATGAAGAATAAAATAACCTTGATTGGGTGTCCAAAACTGGATGAAGGAGATTATTCTGAGAAATTAACAGCAATTCTAAAATTAAATGACATTAAATCCATCACTGTTGTAAGAATGGAAGTGCCTTGTTGCGGAGGGATTGAGCATGCTGTGAAGACGGCCTTGCAAAATAGCGGAAAGATGATTCCTTGGCAAGTTGTGACGATTTCCACAGATGGTAACATCTTGGAAGACTAATTGGCGTACGCCGAATATTGTTATATGTCAACATAATGAAGGGTTTTTCAGAACTTGTTCCTGAAAAATCCTTTTTTCTTGTTATTTTGGGTGGTATGATAAATTCAATTTTATGCAACTTTTTTCTTTCCAATGGACACATTACCATTGAGAGGCGGTGAACCGGTGGAAAATCAGGAAATTACAGTATTCTTTGACAAGTATTATGATAAGACATACAAAAAAACACTGCTATATGTGACTTCTCGGTGCGGAAATCCATGGGATATTTCGGATATCCTTCAGGAAATATACGGGGAATTTTACCGTGTGCTGTTAAAAAAGGGAATCACATATATTAGGGAACCGGAAGCTTTTGTGATGCAACTTACAAAATCCAAAGTATTTCGTCATTATTCCCTCAGTGAAAAATTGAAGAATACTTTGCCTTTGAAAGTAAAGGTACAATCCACAGTTCTCATGGAACCGGAAGCCGACCCCAACCAATATGAACTGATTGAGATGGATGACCTTGTGGCAAATCGAATTTTGTTGCGGCAAATTTCTGATTTTATTAAAACCAAGCCTGCAGATATTCAAAAAATATTCTACTTGTATTATGGGTTGGAGCAAACTTCTGCGCAAATTGCGGTGGCCTTGCATCTCAATGAAACAACTGTCAAAAGCAAAATTCACCGGACGGTTCATCAAGTAAGAGCCTTATACGGAAAGGTTGGGAAAGAACAATGAAGGAAAATGAATTATTCAAAAAAGCCATTGAAGAAAATGTGCTGAATAAAGAACAAATTCGCGTGGCTGCCATAGTTGACGGAACTTCTTTGAAACCAAAGAGGAGTCAGGCCGCCACGATGAAAAAAAGAATTTTAGTTTCAGCTTTGTTGCTGGTTTTTTGTACATTTACTGTATCATCACTCACCCTTGACCAACAAAATTCTAATAATGCATATGGCAATCCTGCCAATTATGGGGAAATATATAAACTGATTTCGAAAATGGACCAAGGCGGTTACAGTGTCAATGGAGATTATAGATCTGCATTGGAAGATTCCAAAAGTACAGAATCAACGGATGGTAGTCAAGGAAATACGGACCGGACACCGGATTATTCTGACACAAATCTCCAAATTGACGGAGTGCAGGAGGCAGACGTGGTTAAGACAGATGGTCAATACCTTTATGGACTTTCATCGGAGGCACTGTATATTGTCAAAGCAGTGGAAGGGAAGTTGACTTTGATTTCCAAAGTGAAACTATCCGCCACCACAAAAGATGACACCAGTTACGCCTCAGAGATGTATGTAACCGGAGATAAGTTGGTTGTTATTAAGCGTACCCCGTCATATTACGCATGTGTGGATACCTTAAGCCGTGACAAGTTTTATGGCGGAAGTAGCGACACCAAAGTTTCGGCGGTTGTCTACGATATCACCGACAAAAGCAATCCACAAAAGGTAAATGAACTTACCCAGAAAGGAGACTATATTTCTTCAAGAATGATTGGAGAATATCTATATCTGGTGACAAGTCTATACGTATATCCGGACAGCATAAAGCGCAATGATGTGGACTCTTATGTCCCAACCACTAGCTGCAACGGTGGAGAAGAAACGCCATTGCAACCGGACGATATATATGTTTCCCCCAACCCGCAAACCAGTAACTATGTCACTGTTTCGGGAATGGATGTGAACCATTCCCAGAACTTTATTAGCACAAAGGCGGTGTTGGGCAATGCTTCTAATGTATATGCGAGCCAGGGAAATCTTTATATTACAAACTATAGTGACGTCACAGAAAATGGATATGTCAAAGATAAAACAGATATTATTAAATTTTCCATTGATGATGGCCAAGTGAAACAAACCGCCACAGGGAGTGTATATGGCACCATATTAAATCAGTTTTCCATGGATGAATACCAAGGCAATTTCCGTATTGCAACGACCCTGAATCAATACAAGGTGACAGGAGATGATGATACCACCTCAATTTCCAATGATCAAGAGGGAAGCAGCGGAATATTTATTCTTGATGACAACCTAAAGCAGGTGGGCCAAGTGAAAGATTTGGGAAAAGGAGAACAAATCTATTCTGTTCGCTTTGATGGCACCATGGGTTATGTAGTCACATACAAGCAGGTGGACCCATTATTCGCCGTTAATCTTAGTAACCCCTCTGAGCCAAAAGTAATGAGCGCACTGAAAATAAAGGGATTCTCAGAATATATGCAGCCCTTTGGACAGGGACTTCTCTTTGGACTGGGCAAAGAGGCTGATGAGAATGGGGTCGTTACAGGATTGAAAATATCCATGTTTGATATCTCTGACAAAACCAACGTCACTGAAATCGCCAAGTATGTATTAAAAGGCGATGACATATGGAGAGAGGCTTCTTGGAATCATAAGGCGATATTGGCCAATTCGGAAAGGCATCTGATTGCTTTTCCTGCTGAGAATTCCTATTACATCTTTGGATACGAAACAGGAGAATTTAAACTTTTAAATCGGGTGATACTGGATGAAGAAGGACTTGAAAACAGCAATGGAACCATCAGGGGACTGTTCATTGAAAATGTCTTCTATATTTTTACCGGAGGGCAAGTCATATCTTATGACATGGATGGATTTGCGAAGGTCCAGATGTTAAACTTGTAGGCTAAATGGGGGATAATAGAACAGGTAGCATACAAAAGCCGGCGCATTGCACCGGCTTTTGTATGCCATTTAAAAAAAGGTATAATTTCGTTATTCGGATGGGGCCTCCTCTGTTTCAACGGGCGCCTCGGCTTCTTTTTCAGAAAGCATCTTTTCATATTCTGCAAAGATTGCATCTTTGATTTTATTTCTGGTTTCCGATAGAAGCGGGTGTGCGATGTCCCTAAAGTCCCCTTCACCCATTTTTCTGCTAGGCATTGCAATAAATAATCCGTTCTGTCCGTCTATGATTTTTATGTCATGGACGACAAACTCGTCATCGAAGGTGATGGAAACGACGGCTTTCATCTTCCCCTCATCATTAATTTTTCTGACTCTCACATCTGTAATTTTCATTAATTCGCCACCAACCTTTCGTGCAAGTAGAAATAGTCCAATGTATCAAAAAAATAATACACCTCATTAAGTATACAATAAGGAAATTATCATATCAAGTAATTTTTCAAAAAATCTGACAATTCGGGAAAGCTTGAATTTGCTTCGTATTTTCATCAACAGCCCCAAGATAGATGATGGGAGTATATTCTGAAATCTTCTTAATTTCCGGATCAGTGGTGGAGATGGCAACGCCGGTTCCAACCACATGGGCATCAAACTCGTCCAGCAACTCCACAATGCCCTTGATACTGCCGCCGGCCCGCATAAAGTCATCTATCACCAATGCCTTTGAACCGGAAAGTGTGGCCCGCTTTGCCATGGACATTTTTTGTATTTTGCCGGTAGAGCCGGAAAAGTAGTTGATGCTGACGGTAGGGCCTTCAGATATTTTGGATTCTCTGCGGATAACCACCGTGGGAAGATTCATTAGATAAGACGTCATATGAGCCAGTGGAATCCCTTTTGTTTCAATAGTAACAACAAATTCGGCTCCAAAATCCCTGAATTTTCTCGCAAAAATCATTGCCATCTGACGAGTTAAAACTGGATCAAACATGATGTCAGAGGTATACAAAAACCCACCTCCCAGCATTCTAGATGGATCCTGAAGCAAAGTACACAGTTTGTCTTGCACATCCTGAACCTGAGAATCATAAATATAAGGAATAAATTTAACGCCACCCCCTGCACCCGGAATGGTTTCTATTATGCCAAGCTCCATGGATTTGACCACCTCACGTGCGGTTTTCAAATCCTCACTGATGCTGGATTTTGCAGCACCAAATTGTTTACAAAAAGTATTTAATCCAAAAGTTTTGCTTGGTGAATCCGAGAGTATTTTTATGATTGCGCCAACTCGTTCGGTTTTTTTCATTGTGGTTCTCCTTGACTGTTCGGCCTATGCTGAACAAAAATGTAATATGACTATGATATTATTCGCAATTGAAGCCATTGTCAAATTGATTTCTATTCTGTATGGTTCAATGAAAATGCAACTTGATTTATAAGGCAAATTTCACTAGAATTTTCTTGATTCCTTCCCCAAAAGGGCAGAAGATATGGTATAATTGCATCAGAAATATGGGCGGAGGAAAGCAATGATTGACTTGTCACAACTAAAACATATACACTGCATCGGGATTGGCGGAATTGGCCTTTCAGCGATTGCAGATATATTTTTGTCCAGAGGATACAAGGTGACCGGTTCCGACATGAACCAAAATGACAAAACCGAAGGGTTGATGTCTCGGGGAGCCGGTATTTTTTTGGGCCATAGAGAAAAAAACGTGGTGGGCGCTGACTTGATTATTTATTCGGCGGCGGTCACTTCCGATAACCCGGAAATGCAAAAAGCTGAGGAACTGGGGATTCCCAGAATGTCCCGGGCACAGATTTTAGGGTTGTTGATGAGAGAATGCAAGAACAGCATAGCCATTGCAGGCACTCACGGAAAAACCACTACCACATCCATGGTATCCATCGTCTTGCAACGCGCGGAGAAGGATCCTACTATTTTAGTTGGAGGGAATCTTTCTGAAATCGGAGGAAATGTCCGTGTGGGGCATGGCGATTATTTTGTGACGGAAGCCTGTGAATACATGGACAGCTTTTTAGAGTTGCAACCTCGCATTGAAATCATTTTAAATATTGATTCGGATCATTTGGATTATTTTAAGGATATCGAACACATTGCCAACTCTTTTGATAAATTTGCACGTTTGCTGCCTGAGGATGGTATTTTGTTGGCTTATGATTCCAATCCCTTTGTAAGCCGCATCATTAAAGACATGCCAAACGCGTTTACCTTTGGGTTTAACGAGGCCAGTGACTATGTGGCCAAAGATGTAGTCTTCAACAGGGAAGGCATGCCTCGCTTTGAAGTGTTTCGGGGAAAGACTTCCTTGGGAACCCTCCAACTTTCTGTGCCGGGAGAACACAATATTCTCAATGCGTTGGCATCTTTGGCATGCTGCGACCTGCTAAATGTGGATATACCATGTATAATGGAGACGCTTGCTGAATATACCGGGACACAAAGACGGTTTGACTTATTGGGAGAAACCAACAATGGGATGCGAATTGTGGATGACTATGCCCACCATCCAACGGAGATTAAAGCAACCCTGAAGGCGGCGCAGAATACACCGCACCAAGATATTTGGTGTCTGTTTCAACCCCATACCTATACCAGAACACTGGCATTGATGGATGAATTTCCTGCATCTTTTGACAAGGCTGACAAAGTGGTTATTGCAGAAATTTATGGGGCGAGGGAAAAAAATGTATACCGGATTAGTTCCCGGGATTTAGTGGCGAAGATGAAGGAGTACAATCCCGAAAAAGAAGTTTACTTTTTTGCCAGCTTAGAAGAAATTGCAAGTTTTGTATATAATAATGCGGCTCCGGGTGATTTGATTATTACAATGGGAGCAGGGGACATTTATCGAGTTGGAGAGATGATTCTTGATAAAGATGCCCAATCATTTCGGGGGGAAAAAATTATATGAAGTTAGAAGAATTTGAGGCTGTGGAACGAAATCGGCTGGAGCGCAATTTGCGCCTTGCAGAACGGGGTGTCCGCTTTATTGATATTCGTCAGGCTTACATTGATGAAGACGTGCAGATTGGGCGAGGAACGATTATCTACCCCTGCGTGGTGCTGGAAGGTCACGTTGAGATTGGACAAAACTGTGTGATTGGGCAAAATACAAGAATTGTCCAGTCCACCATTGGAAACCAAACTGAAATTCAAAGTTCGGTCATTTTAGAGTCTACAGTGGGAAACCAAACAACCATCGGCCCATTTGCATATATTCGACCCAATAGCCAAATTGGAGATCATTGTCGTGTCGGTGATTTCGTAGAGGTAAAAAATTCCACCTTTGGAAACGGGTCCAAAGCATCTCATTTATCCTATATTGGGGATGCGGACGTTGGTCAAGAGGTAAATATTGGATGCGGCGTGGTATTTGTGAATTATGATGGCATCAAAAAACATCATACCGTAGTGAAAGATGGGGCTTTCATTGGTTGTAATGTGAACTTGATTTCACCGGTGGTGCTGGAGCAGGATGCCTATGTTGCTGCAGGAAGCACGGTGACTGGAAATGTTCCGGAAGGTGCGCTTTATGTTGAGCGAAGTCCGGGCAAAGTATATGAAGGATGGGTTAAACGCAGAGGTATTATTAAGAAAACCAAGAAAGGTGAGGGAAAATAAACATGAGAAACGTAGCATTTTCTGATTACAAGATTTTTTCCGGCAATGCTCATATGGGGCTTGCCGAGGAGATTGCATCCATTATGGGAAAAACCCTAGGCAAATCCAATGTGGCAAAATTTAGCGATGGAGAAATATCAGTCAATATTTGGGAAAGCGTTAGAGGCGTAGACAATTATATTGTGCAACCCACTTGTAATCCGGTAAATGATAACTTGATGGAAATTTTGATTATGATTGATGCCATGAAACGGGCGTCAGCAGGTCGAATTAATGCGGTGATTCCATACTATGGATATGCACGTCAAGACCGTAAGGCCAAAGCCCGAGATCCAATTACGGCAAAATTGGTAGCTGATTTAATCATGGCCGCCGGGGCGGATCGAGTGATTACCATGGACTTGCATGCTTCTCAAATTCAAGGATATTTTTCTATTCCAGTGGATCATCTTGTTGGAATGCCAATACTAATCAAATACTTTCATCAGAAAGCCATGGAAGATCTTATCATTGTTTCTCCTGACCATGGATCTGTCACCAGAGCAAGGAGTATGGCAGAACCTTTAAATGCGCCAATTGCCATAGTGGATAAACGACGCCCGGAACCCAACAAATGCGAGATAATGAACATCATCGGAGACATAGAAGGGAAAAACTGCGTTTTGGTGGATGACATGATTGATACCGCCGGTACCATTTGCAATGCAGGGAAGGCGCTGATGGAAATGGGTGCCAAAAGTGTTTCGGCATGTGCTACCCACCCGGTTCTGTCCGGCCCGGCTATTGAGCGGCTGAAGGACTCTCCTTTTGAGGAAATTGTGTTATTAAATACAATTCCTATTCCTGAAGAAAAAATGTTTTCCAGAATTAAAACCCTTTCTGTGGCACCGCTGTTTGCTGAGGCCATGGTAAGAATCCACACCAATGATTCGGTCAGCAAACTGTTTGACTAAAAGGAACCTTATATGTATATTATAATCGGTCTGGGGAATCCAGGCAGAAAATACGAAAAAACCCGACACAATATGGGGTTTATCGCCTTGGATATTTTGGCAGAGAAAATGGGTATTAAGGTGAACAAACTAAAGTTCAAGGCATTGATGGGAGAGGGGTATTTAGGTACGGAGAAAGTACTTCTTATGAAACCTCAAACCTATATGAATTTAAGTGGACAATCGGTGCGGGAAGTAATGGATTTTTACAAGATATCCCCGGAAAATCTATTGGTGATTTATGACGACATAGATATTGATCGAGGATTAATACGCATCCGCAAAAAAGGAAGTGCCGGCACTCACAACGGAATGAGATCCGTTATCCCTGCCGTTGGAAGCCAGGAATTTCCACGGATTCGTATAGGAATTGGCGGAGAGCGTAAACTGAATATTATCGATTATGTTACCGGGGGACTGGGCAAAGAAGAGAAAGAACTGTTAATGAAAGCAGCAAATAATGCGGCTGATGCGGCGATTTGCTACATGGAAAATGGCATTGATCTTGCCATGAACAGGTACAATGGGAATCAATAATATAACCGGCGTCACAGAGAGTAGGGTAGCCTACATTTGTGCAGAAATTTTGAAAAACAATGAGGGGCAATGTTTAATCGTTGCCCCATCCTTTATTTATGCAAAAAGACTGGCTGCCGATTTGCCTTTTTTTATTGAGGACAAAATTGCCCTTCTGCCGGCTGATGAAGAAACCCTGATTCATTTTGAAGCCAAAAATAGAGAGCCTTTATTGGAGCGACTTGGTATTTTGTCCATGCTTGTTTCCGGACAACCTTGTGTTGTTGTTGCCTCTGCAGATCAAGTGATTAAAAAACTTCCGCCAAAGAATCTTTTTGTGCAGCATATGATTACCCTCGCAATAGAGGAAGATGTTGACCGAGGTGCCCTTGCAAAAGAATTAGTATATATGGGGTATGAACGAGTACCCATGGTTTTTGCCAAAGGTCAATTCAGCATAAGGGGTGGACTATTGGATGTGTATCCACCGGACCGGGAAATGCCTATTCGTGCTGAATTTTTTGACACACAAATAGAAACCCTTCGAAGTTTTCATCCGGATACCCAGCGATCCGGGGCACATATCAATGAAATTAGTATTGGGCCGGCAGAATTGGTTATCGGAAATGACTTGGTTTTCCAGCAGGCAAAAAAAAGTATTCAACACCGCTATCGCTCTTTGCCGAAGCGAATGGAGGAATTGATTTCCGCCATTGACACTCGAAGTAACCTGCAACTATTGGAAAGTTATTTAGATGATTTTTATGATACCCCCGCCTTTCTTACAGACTACATGAGTCATAGCTGTACTATCGTAGAAGATCCCAACAAATGTCTGGAGAATGTGGAACGATTTACCCGAAACTTTCACCGGGATTTTGAGATTTTTTTGGAAAAAGGACAGGTGGTTTCAAGCGACTTGCCTCGGTTCCCCGGTCGGAAAGAATATCTGGCATTATATGGTGCATCACAATTATTTTTGATTTCTCCCTATCCGGTAATACCAAAGGAAATCACCCAGTTATCTTCTACTCGGAATATCACCAGCCGACAGGGGATCTCTTTTAATGGAAAGTTAGATATCCTTGAGCGGGAACTGGGGAAGAGCCTGGATGATGGTTACAAAATTACCATTGTTTGCTCTTCAGAGGAACGGCATTCAAATATGATTCACTTCCTTGAGCGGGCCGGACTGGAAAATAGGGTATGGGTGAAAAGCGGCGTCCTTTCTTCAGGGATGGTTTTCCCAGAGGAAAAAATTTGCTATATTACCGATGGTGATATCTTTGGAAACCAAAAATATCGTCGCAAAACCATTCGTGGAGGGGTAAAGGGACAACCAATCAAAAGCTTCTCCGACATAGGTAAGGGTGACTTTGTTGTTCACGATAGTCATGGGATTGGGAAATTTATCGGGATTGAGCAGCTAACGGTTCAAGGACTGAAAAAGGACTATATGAAGGTTGAATATGCCGGAAACGATACCCTTTATGTTCCTGTGGACCAAATGAACCTGATTCAAAAATATATGGGAACAGATACAACCATCCCTAAGGTCAACCGGCTTTCGGGCACTGAATGGAAAAACACACGAGCCAAGGCGAAGGTTGCCGTTGAGAATATGGCCAGAGAATTGTTGGAATTGTCCGCTGCCAGACAGGCCAGAGGAGGATATCAGTTTGGACCGGACACTGTTTGGCAAAAAGAATTTGAAGACAGTTTCCCCTTTGAGGAAACAGCGGATCAACTTCAATGTATTGAGGAAATCAAAGGGGATATGGAGCGGCCCCTTGCCATGGACCGACTTTTGTGCGGTGATGTGGGCTATGGAAAAACAGAAGTTGCAGCTCGAGCCATGTTTAAATGCGCGGCAGAGGGAAAACAAGTAGCACTACTGGTTCCCACAACGATTCTAGCCAGTCAACATTACCATACATTAAAAGAACGGTTTGAAAAATTTCCATTTTCAGTGGAGATGCTTTCTCGATTTAAAACCGATTCCCAGCAAAACAAGATTGTATCTCAGTTGAAACGGGGAACCGTTGATATTGTAATTGGAACTCATCGGCTTTTATCTCAGGATGTAGTCTTCAAAGATTTGGGGTTGCTCATTATTGACGAGGAACAACGATTTGGTGTACAACATAAGGAAGCAATAAAAAGGTTGCGGGAAAATATTGATGTGCTTACTTTGTCAGCCACCCCTATTCCACGGACGTTACATATGTCATTGCTCGGAATCCGGGATATGAGCCTGATAGAAGAACCACCGGAAGAACGGTATCCTGTTCAAACCTATGTGTTGGAGCAGGATGATTATGTGGTTCAGGAGGCAATTGAGAGAGAATTGGATCGAGGGGGGCAAGTGTTTGTTATTTGCAACCGGATAAACGGAATTTACCGGGTGGCAGAATATATAAATAAATTGGTGCCGGAACGAAACATCTTAGTAGGCCATGGCAGAATGAACGAACACGCCCTTGAAGACGTTATGATGAATTTTATGGCCGGCAATGGGGATATTCTCATCGCTACCACGATTATTGAAAATGGAATTGATATTCCCAATGTCAATACCGTCATTATATTGGATGCGGATAAGTTTGGCCTGTCCCAATTATATCAATTGCGGGGGAGAGTTGGAAGATCCAATCGACTGGCATATGCCTACTTAATGCACCGAAAAGATAAGGTTTTGACAGAGGTTGCCGATAAAAGACTTCGGGCAATCCGAGAATTTACAGAGTTTGGAGCCGGCTTTAAAATTGCCATGCGGGACTTGGAAATCCGTGGCGCCGGTAATCTTTTGGGCACAGAACAACACGGGCATATTGTAAACGTTGGTTATGAGCTGTACTGTAAATTGGTGGAACAGGCAGTGAGAGCCTTGCAGGGAGAAACCATTTCTACCAAGTCGGTAGAAACCGTAGTGGACATTAGGGTGGAAGCCTATATCCCTGAAACCTATATAGAAGATGAAGCCTTAAAATTAGAAATGTATAAGAAGATTTCTTCTGTTGCGGACAAAGAATCCATGGCAGAGATTCGAAACGAGTTAATAGATCGATTTGGCGAAATACCGGAAGAAATAGAAAATTTGATTAAAATATCTTTGATACAATCTCTGGGGCAAAGTTTGGGAATGAAGCGGGTGACCAGGCATGGGGGTAAAACCTTGGATCAAATGATTGATTTACTCATGCTGGTAAAAGAGAATGAGAGTATGATATAATCAGTCACGTGATTTTAACTGGGAAACCAAGATACCAAAAAATAAAGGAGCAGGTAGAGGCCATGTTGTTTAAGAATATTACAATATTGGATGAAGATATAAATGTCCAACACAATATGTATGTGGGAATCCGTGGAAACCGAATAGAGTACATTGGGAATCAATTGCCCCAAGAACCTTTTGGACAGGAAATAGATGGGAAAGATAGACTTTTGATGCCGGGCTTTTTTAATTGTCATGCCCATTCTCCCATGACCTTGCTCCGAGGATATGGAGAAAATCTAAAACTTCAGGACTGGCTTAATACAAAGATTTTTCCTTTTGAAGCCAAGTTAGATGGAGAAAAGGTATACTGGGGAACGTTGTTAGCCATTGCTGAATCTCTGCGATATGGCATTGTCTCCACGACGGATATGTATTACTTTTGTGAAGACATGGCAAGAGCTGTTCTTGAATCCGGGGTGAAGAATAACTTAGGAAGAGGAGTTACCAACTTTACCGGCAAAGGCTTGTGGGATATTGATGCCGGCAAAGAATCAAAACGATTATTTGAGCATTATCATGGCGCTGGTGACGACAGGTTGCATATTGATATGAGTCTCCATGCGGAGTATACTTCCGATGAGCGGACGGTGCGGCAATTGGCTGAGTATGCCAATGCAATTGGGTGCCGTGTGCACGTCCATGTTTCAGAGACTTCTTTGGAACACAAAGAATGCAAACTGCGTCATAAAATGACACCAACCGCTTATTTGAATTACTGTGGTTTCTTTGATCGTCCTGCAACTGCTGCCCATTGTGTGTGGTTGGAAGAAGAGGATTACCACATTTTGAAAGAGAAAGGGGTTACAGTAGCCTGTAATCCGGTGAGCAACATTAAGCTAGCCAGTGGTACTTGCAACGTCCCTAAATTAATGGACATGGGTATTAATATTGCTTTGGGCACCGACAGTGTGGCCAGCAACAACAGTTTGAACTTTATAGAAGACATGAAGTTTTTAGCCCTATTGCCAAAAGGGATTTATAAACAATTGACGGGGATTACGCCTACGGAAGTGATTTTAGCAGCCACAAGAAACGGAGCGGTATCCCAAGGAAGAATGGATACAGGGCTGATTAAACAAGGGTTCAAGGCTGATTTGGTGATGTTGGATATTGGCGGTCCGGCCATGCATCCGGTACATGACCTGAAGAATAACTTGGTGTATGCTGCATCCGGAAGTGATGTAGTGATGACGATGGTTGATGGAAAAGTATTGTATCAAGAGGGTGAATACTTGTCGCTGGATATAGAAAAGGTAATATTTCAAGCAGAAAAATCCGTCATGGATATTTTATCAGCTTTGAAATAACGGAGGAAATATGTCAAAACGAACCCTAATTAAAGGAGCGGCCACCCTTGGCGCAGCCGGTCTGGTGGTGAAAATTCTTGGCGCTGTATTTCGTATTCCCCTAGTCAATTGGATTGGGGATATTGGAATGGCCAATTATAACCCTGCCTACTATATATATAATTTCTTTTTAGTTTTGGCTACCGCTGGCATTCCCATAGCCATTTCAAAAATGGTATCAGAAAGGATTGCGGTAGGTCATTATGGAGAGGCCCATAGAATATATAAAATTTCTTTTGGACTGATGGCGTCTATAGGGATTGCTTCCTTCGTCATTCTTTTTGTGTTCGCACCGGAGCTATCTGAATTAGTCAATAATCCCCAAGCCGCTTTGGCCATGCGAGCCATTGCACCTTGTTTAATCTTTGTACCAACCATGGCAGCTATGCGAGGGTACTTCCAAGGAATGCAAAACATGCGTCCAACAGCGGTGTCTCAAGTTTTTGAGCAGCTTTTTCGCGTCATCGTTGGGCTGACATTGGCTTATGTTTTATTCCATATGACAGGAAATAGTGATTTTGTTACGAACTTTGATGCCTATGAACGGGGCGCTGCCGGTGCAGCCTTTGGTGCCACTGCAGGATCTATCGGTGGCCTTATTGTAATTTTGTTAGTATATGCAGCAGCCAAAAAAACAATTCATTATAAAATACGACGAAGCGCAGATAAACCCACCGAACCGACAGGGAAGATTTTGAAGCGAATCCTAATTATTGCAATTCCTGTCACAGTTGGTGCTGCCATTATGCCTATTACAAATCTGGTGGATGTGACGATTGTTCTGGGAAGGTTGCAGGATGCGGGATTGGATTATCAAACAGCAAAAGGATTATATGGCCAACTAGGTGGTTTTGTTGGCTCCTTGGTGTACCTGCCTCAGGTATTGGTATATTCAGTTGCCATTAGTTTGGTGCCATTAATTTCAGCTGCCCATCGAATCGGCGATACTGAGGCAGTAAAGCAGAACGCTGCTCTTGGGGTTCGGTTGGCATGTATCATTGGGTTCCCGTGTGCCATGGGGTTGATGGCCTTGTCAAAACCAATTATGTTATTGATATATCCGGCGCAGGCAGAAAGCGCTGCCAGTGCTGCCAATATTCTTTTCACCATGTCAGCCGGCATCTTCTTTCTCTCTGCATCACAGACATTAACCGGTGTGTTGCAAGGAGTGGGGAAACAGGCGATTCCTGTTCGAAATTTATTTCTGGGCGTTATGCTGAAAATAATGATTACTTGGATATTAACAGGGATTCCATCTGTCAATATTCAGGGTGCAGCCATTGGAACGGTGGTTGCATTTGCCGTAGCTTCAACGTTGAACCTATATGCAGTTCGAAAATACACAGGAGCGGAAATCAAATTTTTCAAAACCTTTGGCAGGCCATTTTTATCGGCAGCAGTGATGGGGCTTGCTTGCAGAGGGGTGTATGAATTGTTGCGAATTTGGATTTCGGGGAATTCTATTCCGGCATTGATAGCAGTGCTCTTCGGTGTAATTGTATATGGCATCATGACATTAATTACCAAAACAATTTCTCGAGAGGAAGTGGCAAAACTTCCCAAGGGAGACAAGCTATTAAAAGTACTAGGTAGATTTATGAGATAGGTGAAAAATGACTGATTTGAATTACCAACCTTTGCGGGAAACTGCTTCAGCAGACTCCCAATCTTTTGAAAGACTGCAGAAAATTGTAGAAATTCTTCGGGTACAGTGCCCTTGGGATCGAGAACAAACCCATATGAGCCTGCGGTCCTGTATCATCGAAGAGGTCTATGAGGTGGCGGAGGCCATTGATAGGGGAGACATGGAGAATCTCAGAGAAGAACTTGGTGACGTACTCCTTCAAATCATTTTTCATGCCTCGTTGGCACAGGAATCCGGCGCATTTAATTTTGCTGATCTGGCCAATGAAGAATGTGAAAAAATGATTCGAAGGCATCCTCATGTTTTTTCTGACGTTGAATCTAAAACTGTTGACAAAGTCCTTGAAAAATGGGAGAATATTAAGCGTGAAGAGCATTTGGAGGCAAGTCATACCAAACGACTCGAAGGAGTGCCAAGAGCGTTGCCGGCTTTGATTAGAAGTTACAAAGTGCAAGAGAAGGCGGCTCGCGTTGGATTCGACTGGGAAGATGTTTCCGGAGCCCTTGACAAACTCAGCGAAGAGCTGACGGAACTGCGGGATGCATTTCAAATGGGCAATCATGAGAATGTCGCAGAAGAACTGGGAGACCTGTTGTTTTCCGTCGTAAATGTTTCAAGGTTCATGAAGGTTAATCCTGAGGCGGCTTTGGAGGCCACCACAGAGAAGTTCATTAGACGGTTCCGGCACATTGAAGCAACAGCAGAAGCAAGGGGTGTGTCTTTGGATGAAATGGAACTGGTCGAAATGGACCGAATCTGGGAAGAAGCCAAACGACTTGAACGCAGGACTAAGTAATCGCATGATGCGAAGCAAAGATTTATTTTTTTGAGGAGGAATTTTACAATGAACAAAGCTGAATTAATCGCTGCAGTAGCAGAAAAAACCGGTTTCATCAAAAAGGATGCAGAGGCAGCTGTCAATGCAACCATGGGAGCCATCGAAGATGCACTCAAAAAGGACGAAAAAGTGCAATTGATTGGTTTTGGTACTTTTGAAGTGAGAAGTCGAAAAGCCAGAACTGGTAGAAACCCCAGAAAACCAGGCGAAACCATTGAAATCGCAGCTTCCAAGGCACCTGTTTTTAAAGCAGGCAAGGCACTGAAGGATTCTGTAAACAAATAGTCTTTTCAATCAAGGGGCAACATGGTTGCCCCTTATTTGTTTTTTAGGGGAAAATATGAGAATTGATAAGTATCTAAAAAATGCGCGAATAATAAAGCGAAGGACAGTGGCAAAGGACGCTTGCGAGCAGGGCCGGATTGCAATCAATGGAAAGGTAGCCAAGCCCGGAGCGGAAATAAAAATCGGTGACGCCATTCATATTCAGTTTGGGAACAAAGAACTGAATATTAGAGTCACCGAATTAACTGAGTCTCCTCGGAAGGAAGATGCTACTGATATGTATGAAGTGATATTGTAACTTTGCTGACAACGCGATTCCATATTACATAGATCAATATAGTTGACACCGGAATCATGATGGCTGTCTTTAATAGCCTTGCCGGCATTAATACCAAGAAGCTGTCCCCATACATGATGGATAGCCAAAGGGTATCCAGACCTAGGGAACAAACCACATTGACGACTGTAACCGCAACGAGTGTACGTTTCCAAGTGGCCGGTTTTTTGTAGAGAATCAATCCGTATAAAATCCCGGTGAGGAAAGCGGTTAAAGTAAAACCGGGGAAAAACACTGCCTTTGGAAATACCATCATTCCCACAATATCTCCTACTATGCCGGCACCTCCGGTCCACCAAGGTCCATACAAGATGGCCATGATGGCAACCGGTAAAAATCCAAGCCCAATTCGAAGAGTGGGGGTTTCAATTGATAAAAATCTGGTCAAAATGATTTCCAAGGCAATGAGCAAGGCCATAATAACCAATTGGGTGGTAAATGTTTTTTTGTTTATCATAATAAAAAACTCCTTCCGTTCCTTAGCGGTACTACACTAAAGAGAAAAGAGTCCTCTATATTCCTTAATGTAGTAGCGGACGCAATACCGCATCGTAAGCTTCGCTTTTCGTTCATAAGCTACATCCCATCTTATGACACTTGACGCACGGTATTTACTCTACTTAATGACAATATAGCATAGGAATTGTGCCATTGCAAGATGCAATCGGAGACAATGATTTTGGAGGTTTTTCATGAATCGATTATTTTTTCTGCAGCAAGCCCTACTCAAGGTGATTGAACAAAATCAACATATTGACAGAAACAATGCCCCGTCCTTAGATTGGGAAAGAATTCATATGATTAGCTGTGCAAAGGTTGGTTACCTTCTTGCCATAAAGCGGGGATTGGACCCCATTCTTTCTGCGTGTGCGTGCACAGTCCATGACTTTGGAAGAATTTTATCCGGATCACAAAAGAATCACGGACAGGATGGGGAAATTCCGGTTAAAGAATTTCTTCGGGAAACCAAATTGTTTTCGGAGGAGGAAATTGCCATGATTGCCATCGCAGTGAAAAATCATAGCAAAAAAGGAGAAATTGGGTCTCCCATTGAAGAACTGGTGAAAGATGCCGACTTAATAGATTATTATTCTTACGGACAGACTTTCAAAAGGCAAGAGCAAACAGATCGTTTTGTAAGAATGGCTGAA
>CAXXMM010000012.1:0-18049 GCA_963676385.2 Anaerovoracaceae bacterium | reverse complement strand
ATAATCCTCCAGCAGCATAATCTTAGCTGTCTTTTGAAAAACCTCCGGATGATTATTTTTCATCCATAGAATCTTACACGCGGGATATAAGGATATAATCGGCCCCTGCCCCGTTACCCTTAGCATTTCATCAGTTGGAAAATGAGAATTTATAATCCCTGCCTCTTCCTGAGGCCTTGTGTCCATCCACACAATAAAATTGCATAGAGGTTCCATTTTGTCATCGAAAAACGCCATGGTTTCCCCCTGTACTGACAAACTGAGAGAAACAACGTTTTCTTTTTCCACATGTGAATCTTCCATTATTTTTTTCACGCAAATTTTAAAGGCACTCCAGTAATTTTCCGCGCTTTGCTCCACTGTCAATGGTGCCGGTGTAAGAAGAACATGTTCTTGAGTATGGGTGTAAACGGCCTTGCCTTTCTCATCAAACAACCCAGCTTTGAAAGCTGTCGTACCCAAATCCACGCCAATCACATACTTTTTCGTCATATTTCCACCTGCCTTATATATTTCATCCTTGACATGCCTTCCTTTCCTAAGTAACATTGATATTGAAACCAAATATTTTTAATTGGATTCCAAAACACTAAAGAGTAGGAGTGGTTATTTATGAAAATTCTAGTTTTAAACGGCAGCCCTCGATTAAACGGAAACACAAGGGTGGCCTTAAATGAAATTACTCAGGGAATCAAGTCAAATGTTCCGGGCGCCGACGTGACGTTTATTGACGTTTCATCCCAAACGCTAAGCGGTTGTACCAACTGCAATGCCTGCAAAGAAAACGGCGGCAACTGTACCACCCCCGACGACAGTGCAAAAATCATACAGAAAATATATGATGCAGATGTTGTTATTTTCGGAACCCCTGTTTATTTTTGGGGGGTGACAGCCCAATTGAAAATGGTTATTGATAAATTGTATTCCAAGGACGATCAAATACGTCAGCAAACCCATCAGAAAAAGAAAATCGGTCTTGTCACCGTCGGTGAAGCTGCACTGGACGACCGGGAATACGCCATGATCAAAGAACAGTTTGACTGCATTTGCAGCTACCTTGGCTGGGATCTTCGTTTCAATCAGTCTCTTTCTGCCGCAGGGGCCGGTGAGATTGCAAATGACAAAGCCAAGATGCAGGAACTGAGAGAACTTTGGCGTTATGCCGTATAGTGCACATCAAAGATTCCCTTGTCTCCCCGCTGATACCCCTGAATATGCTCAAGGGGACAAGCGTTCTGGTCGTAGCTTGTCGTTGTCAGCAAAAAGACGCTTCGTTTGTCCAACATATTGAGGAGGTTCGCCTCCTGCAAATCGAGCTGCACGATATCTAATGTCTGTACGGCTCGTTTTATTGTTATCCCCAAGGATTCATAAATTTCATATTGTGTAAAAACAGACAAATCAACATTCGCCATTGATGGTATTACAGTCTGCGGAATGAATATTTCTTCCAAGGCAAAGGGTTCACCGTTGGCATAGCACAAACGCTTGATATAGTGGATTGGATCTTCCTGCTTAATCCCAAAAAGTATGCTGTATTTTTCATCTGCCAAACGAACCGACTTCTTTAATATTTTGGTTGTCATGTGACTTTCGTGCATCATCTGCGTAAACCCATGTAGACTATCTAATGTCTGCTGCCGACATCCATCCCGGGAGTAAAGTACATAGTTTCCTTTTCCTTGTATGCACTTCAAAAGCCCCTCATCTACAAGACAGTCAATGGCATTGCGCACTGTAACTCGGTTGACACCATATCTACGTGAAAGTTCATTTTCCGAAGGGATGGCAGCGCCCGCCGGATATTCCCCATCTTCAATCTTTTCTCGTATCACTTCTCGCAGTTGAAGATAAATCGGTGAACGAAAATCGATAATCTCATTTTCCCCTACAAAATCATCCTTTTTAGCCAATCTGTCCACCTTCTTCCAGTTTTAGTTCGCTGATAAACCGCACCTTATCAGGGTGGATCACAACTTTCGCATATTCCGTGGGTTTTCCATGGGCATCCGCCGCGATTCCCGTTACAAAAAACAACGCACTTTCAGTCTTTATTTCTAGATATTTTGCCTCGTCTTGGGTGGCGTAGGTCATACTAATATGCTCGCTGCCTTTGGCAATGGGTGTTTTATATTCCCCGGACAGTACATAGTACAGGGACTGTCTGGCAAAATCATGGGCGTCCAATCCGGGGAAACGCTTTATGTCAAGGTAACTGGTATCTATCATAAAGGGCTCGCCGTCTATTTCCCTCAAACGTGTCAGGGCGTAAACTTTATGACCTAAACGAAGTTGGAGATTTTCGGCAATCTGCTTGTTGCTCTCCATTATGTATGCGGCCAGTACCCGAGTGGTAAACACGTGCCCCGCTTCTGATACAGTCTGTTTAAAGGGAATGTAATGTTGAAGATTACGTAAAATCTTTGGCTCTGCAACATAAGTACCGGAGCCTGCTTTACTGTAAATCGCACCGGCGTTAACCAGACGATTGATTGCGCGGCGAACACTTGTCCGACTCAACTCCCACATTTCACACATGTCCCGTTCACTTGGCAACTTGGTATGGGGCTGAAAATTATGAGCCCGAATATAGGACTCTATTTTTTCAGTCGCCTCGTATTTTGGCCTGTTTTTATAGATAGCTTCCGTCATGAATATTTTCCACCTTATTTGAATATATCAATTCCATATTAATTATAACATTGGTATTCTTTTGTGGCAACTTGTTTATGATGAAAACAAATACATTTTTCTTAGATATTTAGCTTGGCAGAATATCAAAGGTCAGCATTTATGGATGCATTCATTTAAATTCCATAGAATTGGTATTTAATTTTGTCATGTTATTTATTTTTTGGTCATCGTCAAACGGCATAGTCAAAGAAACGATTATCCGACATTGTAATTCCATGCATAGAAAAAGGATCAAGCCAGAGAACAACCAGAAATATGCTTAACAAAACTTATCAAGACAGATACAAAAACGGACTCCCTAAGGAATCCGTTTTTAGTATTAGATTGGAAGATTTAGTGTTCACAATAAGAAGCCGGTTCTGCAATCCTTTGATTGTTTTTGTCCTTGTACAGTTCACATGTCCATGTCGATTCGACGGTTGCATGTCGCAGATCACATGTATAATGGGGATTTGACTTATGCGGCATTCTCATGTTCTTGCAGCTTTTGCACCTTTGGCACTTTCCTGTTGCAGGATGTGGTGAATCCACTGCTTCCACATTTTTCACGATTGTGCCAATGTCAGTGTTAGATAGCCCTGCCACTTGGATTCCCAATCTTCTTAAATCATCTTGGAGTTTTTCCACCTCATCTTGAAGTTCTTCAATGGTAACCGACCTTCGCGTTTTCTCAAAATCACATTGCATTACATTCTTCATATTCATCACCTTCCCATATCAGTTTCCGTTTTTTTCAATAGGATCCAACTTCACTAATCTAATTAATAGGCGGATTCATCTATGTTCATCATACCCATGTGGGGTGAAAAAAAGAATACAGGATTACCTGTATTCTTTTGGGGATTAACCTGTATTTTTTGATTGAAGTATGTATATTGGGAAGAGCGCCATGCATCAGGCTTATTTCAGGTTCTTTTTATAAAATAATTACACCACTTATGAATGTTAATTGTCACATCCATATTTGTTTTAGTTTCCAAATATCTTGATGGTATTACCCATACGCAGAAAGGGAAATAACCGATGTACATAAAAAACAAATATATGTCCGCAGTTTTTAAGTTATCCATCGCGGTTTTCGGTATTGTTGGTATCCAGCTCCAGTTTGGGCTTTTCACTCAAAGCCCGAACTGGAGCATGTTTACGTACTTCACGAACCTGAGCAATCTGGCCTGTGTGATATATTTCAGCTGTGCCGTAATCTGGGTGCTAACAGTAGGAACGTTGAAAAATATGACTTTCTGTCCATTATTCAAGGGGATTGTGACGATGAGCATTACAGTGACGATGCTGATAGCGCAGTGGATGCTCCATGATTTTACTATGAACGGCACAATGGGCATAGCTCTAATCCTTTTGCATCAGGTTGTCCCCATCATGACGATACTGGATTGGGTGATTTTTGACGAGAAGGGGCAAATCACAAAGCGATCTCCTGTTATTTGGATTTGCGCACCGCTTATTTATTTTGCTTATTCCATGATCGCTGCCCAGATTAATGGTGATCTTGGTAACGGCAGCCGCTATCCATATCCTTTTATTGATGTTGATGCGTTGGGAGCTGGCACAGTTGCTTTGACAGTCATTGTCCTTGTCGCCGCCTTTGTTGCGCTAGGGTACCTCTATTACGGCGTTGACCACCTTCTTGCAAGGTTTGCCCAAAAAAAGAAGAAGGAATTTGACTGCTATTAACAGAAATGCCTTTCACCATAGTTTTTATGTGTACCCTTTGACAGGGAAATCAGCAAGGACATTGAGATTTGTTACCCTTATTCCTTATGAATGCCTGCACTGCCTCACAAAATTGCAAACATCCCGCCCATTGCAGCCATTGAACCTGTAGCATTCCAATGGCTCAAGTTGATATTCCCTATATAACTGAAAGAGTCGCTGGTACACACCAGTTAACTTGGTCAGATTTAAATTTCGCATCTGCTGGGCTACGACGCCCACTTCAATTGCCTTGCCCCACTCCCTGCTCGGGTTCAATTCCTCTCGCCTTTGCTTTGATAACGAAAAGCGTCCCCACGTGGAGAACGCTTTTGTAATGAATGCAAAAGGTTAAATATTACAGTCCAAAGATGTTAAAGATGTTTTCTTGTTATTCAAATTATCTACTGTTATTTCTTCATATCTCCAATCGTTTTTAGACGTTTGTATTCTCTGACAATGAATATGACTGCTACAATGAACGCCATTGCATCAGCTATTGGTTGCGCAATCCATATTCCTTTGATTCCAATAAAGTGAGGCAAAATATAAAATAGTGGTGCCGAAAATATAATTACCCTGGTCATTCCATTCAAGACTGCAAGTCCGTTTCGCTCAACAGCCATGAAGTAACCCGCTGCAAGCTGTGAAAGGTTACCTAATGCATAGAGCAAGAGAAATATAAACATAATTCCTTTTGTTGCAGCAATTAACTCCGGATTAGGTCCTGCGAAAAACCTAATGATTGGTTCGGCAAAGGCAAATACAGTTCCCACCATTGCAACCAGAAGAATTGTTGTCTGTATGGAACTAATCTTTAATAATTCAGCTACTCTATTGAATAATTTCGCTCCCGTGTTATAGCTAGCTACAGGTTGTAGTCCACCAATTGCAGCAGTCGAAATCAGGGTGAGAATATAAGCAATGTAAGCATTAATGATTCCAAATGCAGCTACTTTCATTGCACCCCCATGATATACAATAATTTGATTATTGATGATAATCGTAGCTATTGTCGTGCATACCTGTATTGCAAAATATGTGAATCCTATTTTGGCAGATTCGAATACAATTTTGAAATCTATTTTTATAAAATCAATTCCTTTTAGTCTAAATGTTGCTTTAACGATATGGAAATACGGAATTAGCAGAATGCACAACCCAGCGCATAGAATCCATGATATCGCCGACCCTGCAATTCCTATTTTGGCAACAAAAATCATGTAATATTCAGACCCCATGCATATTATTGAGGGAACCATATAGGCGATTGCCGAAGCAATCGGTCTTTCATCCACGCGTCCAAAATAATAGGCAATCCCACCAACCACACAGCTAGGGGCTCCAATGATGAATGGAACTGCATATGTCAAAGCAAATGGCATGATTTCATCTGTCGCACCTAATCCAGCCAAAACATTTTTTAAATTTATCATTATTATTGTCGACAATATGACGCTTAAATACAAAGCAAAAGCAACCGTTGAACCATAAACTTTTCGGGCCCCATCAGTGTCACCATTGCCTAATTTAATTGCCGCTATTGTTGAACCACCAATGCCAAAAAGTCCTGTTAATGCTACAGTGATTACCCAAAACGGAACAATTACGCCGATTGTGGCCAGTCCTTCAGCGCCAACGCCATTGCCGACAAAAAAACCATCAGCAACCACTGAAACTCCTACCAAGGCAAATCCAGCCAGTGCGGAAAGTGTATATTTCCAAAACAGCGGAGTCATGGACATGGTTCTAAATTCACTATCCGGCTGTGTCTGAATGCCACTATTCATATCTTGCATCTTTTTTCCTCCTTATTTCATTATAATATATTTTTATTGATTAAACCTAAAGCAAAGGTTGATACAAATCTTTGCGCCTATGGAGAAGGTAATTCACATTATCATCTTCAGAGTGTGCCTCGCTTAGTTTAATTTTTGCAATTAGTAATTCTTCCTTGTCGGTCGAACCATAACTCAAATATTGGCCGTTTGGGTCAACAATTACACTTCTACCACAAAACTCATATTTTTCATCCCGGCCAATGAAATTAGCCGATGCTACGAATACAGAATTTTCCATTGCTCTAGCTCTGAGCAAAGTGGCATGGTATTCTTCATACGGGAACATATTCGCTCCAGGCATCAAGATCAGTTCAGCCCCATCAATTGCCAATAAACGGGCAACTTCAGGGAACTCCGTATCATAGCATATCATGATGCCGATTCTCCCAAAAGATGTATCAAATGCTTTAATTGTTTCACCTCGGCTGAACGTTCCCTCCTCATCGGCAAAAAGGTGGGTTTTTCTATATGATCCTAAGATTGTTCCGTCTGAATCAATAATACAAGCACTGTTAAATGGTAGCGTGGTTCCCTCTTTTTCTAAAAACCCACATACTGTTAACATATTGTACTTACGCGCCAATTTTGCCAAATTACAAATATTGACTCCTTGGAGTGTTTCGGAAAATTTCTCAAAATCTTCAGTTACATATCCGGAAAGAAACATTTCCGGGAACACAATGATATCAGCATTTTGATTTGATGCCTTCTCCATTATCGTGTCAATACGTTCAAGGTTTTTCGCATTACCATACTGGGGAACAGTTTGAACTGAGCAAACAACTATTTCTTTATTCTTCATTATGATTTCCTTTCTTAAGAGCTCTTACAATTGGAGTATAACAACTGCAATAATATTTACTATGGGTCTCGGGTATACTTTTGTACAAACCAAAAACTCTCCCAATGTTTCCAAGTGGAAGAGTTTTTGTATTATGTGGAATTTCATCCGAAACTATTTCAGAGAATTTTTATAAATAAAATCGATTCTTGATATGGAGTTTGTTTTGTCAAATATATTCGAGACATGTTTTTTAACAGTGGATAAGCTTATAAATAATGACTTTGAAATCTCTCCATTTGTCGCTCCATTCAGCAACAACTTTGCCACCTCAGTTTCACATCTACTAAGATGAAACCCTTCAAACAAATCTGCTATCGTATCATCTTCTGAAGAAATGAAGTGCGCGACCTTCGTCTCAAAATGAGGCTGAATAATGTTGCATATCTGCACTTCACGCTCTGAAAAGTCTTTTGAGCCTTTATCTCGAAACATATCAATAGACCCAAAGCTAATCATTTTATTTCTTTTATGCCAACAGAAGTTTGTATCAAGTGAAAGATAGGTATGGGAAGGAACAACGTAGTCACAGAAGTACTCTGTAGTTTCACGTTTCGTTTCCCGAAACACATCACTGCTCTTAATGGTTCGAGCCCCGGTTGGAATCAAATGATTTAGAACATCATCCAAATGGCAATAATATTCCATATAATTTTTGACCTCGTTATTCTCAGCACCTCTTTCAAGGAATTCGTCAACCTCATATGCACTATTCTTTAGGTGATAAAAAATAATCGTTGCTTTATCATATGGGATGAGCGAGTTAATATCAACAAGAAACTGCTGAGCAGCCTGGCTTATATCAGGAATGGAATTTAATTTGTATATAATCTCACTAATTTTGTACCAATCGTTTTGTGAAAGTATAATTTTATTCATAGTCTCACCTCGCCTCAGTGTGACAGCACTTAATTTGCTGTTATTATACTACAAATTGGTGTCGATATTAATAGTACTTTAGTATGCTTTTATGGTTTGATATTGTTGGCTACCAGTCTCCCTAGAAGGTTATTGGAAATTCATTGCATTTTGCCCCGCATCGATAATATTCAACATCTATGTGATGCCGCTGATAATTGATTTCATAATAAATTCCTAAAACATAGCCGCATACATGCTCAGGGAAAGTTTTCCCATCGTTGGACCATATATCGTCAAAACTATCTTTGGTCAGTGCTATCAGCCTGTTTTTGTCTTTCTCTTTTTCCAAAGACGGTCGTTCGGATTTTTTCATTTCCAATGCAATTAGATTGTCCTGCTCAGGATGTTCCCCTCTGCTATGTAAAATCAGGTCGCAATTTATATTTATGATTTGCATTTCGGGCCCGAGAATAGTTTTGATTTCGCCATCATTACGGTTATATTCCACATCCACATGGTATCCAGAAAAGCTTTCATCACGTGCAATAAGATCATTTAGGTGCAACATGAGTGCCCCACATAAGGTTCTTTCTGAAGTATTGCTCACAAGCAAACTTTGTTCCTGATCCAAGAATCTCCGGTTTGCTTGCTCGAATAGTTCAACCATATTAGCATAAGTCTTAATTGTATTCACCTCCGCTTTGCTTTTTCAATTTTGATATGCTTTTTCTGTTCGTCCTTACCCATCCAGACTATCTTGCAGACAGAATTCTTCATTTATTTTTATGATTATCAGAGTAATTATTTTTAGGAACATATAATAATTTTGACGATGGGCCTCTTCATCATTGGCACTAGGTTGGGTTCCATGTGAATACTTGTTTCTCAAATCTAGTCCATTGCTAAATTCCGACCTATTCAAAATGTAATTTAAATAATCCTGCTCAGGTTCAGAGAATAATGTAGACCCATAGTAAGCATCATCTCCCGCAACCATATTTGCAATTGCTGATGTAAAGACTGATAAATATGATGGACAGCTAACACCATTATCCCAAAGATCTTTGAGAAGTATTACTTTATTGGATGATACTATTAAGTTTCCAACTACATCAAGATCGATATAGCCAAGTTTCATTAGCGCTTCTAAATCAGTTCTTTGAAATGTATAATCCTCCGGTTTGATTTTTTCATTACGGATAAGGTCATAGAATGATTCGTAATGCTTTTCAACTCTTTCTACATAACTGAGTAAATTTTGATCTGAAAATAATGAAAAAGTTGCCTTCTGAAAACTTTCTCCTTTTGGATATAGGTACTTGTCCTTTATCAAGGATGGAATATCCTTTACAAGAAGATGCTTTGATGAAATTTGCAACAGTTCATGATCTATTTTCCCATACTGAACATATAGTTGAAACTGCTTTAAGATGCTATCTATTTCTGAAGTGACAAGTTTGCATTTTTCAAGGTATGTTGTGCCCTCAGATGGAACATTAAACACAAAGTTATTTACCCCGAATTCCCGAAGTAAATATGTTTCAAAAAACCACTTAAAGATGTTTAGCAAATCAACATTTTGTCGCTCTAATTCTTTATCATATGCCATGATTTGAAGTGTATTTAGAGTTCCAAGTTGTTTAAACCCTACCCCAGTAAAATAATCCTTTTTTCCCTTTACTCCAAGATGCTGCTCAAGCGCGCCTAAATGTCGTTCGTTATGTACAAATTGGCTGCGGAACATTCGATCAACGTAATCAAACAGGTATATAAAATTATTCAGTAAAGTGGGATAGTCGAGGTTTTCCATAATCCATTGTGAGCTGTAGCTGGCCGAAATACTCATCCCCTCGGTTTTTTCAATCGTTGGTTCAGCTTGGTTACCTTGAAAAGTCACCCTCACATTGCAATTAAAACCTCCACCATTTTCGAAGTGTTTATTGATTTCGACATTATATCGCTTTTGGGCTGCTAAAATGACTGCATCTGAAAGGGGCAGGTCAACTGAATCTTGTGATTTGGATAGCAATGCAAGATAATTCAAATTTGGTTCTTCGCTATTTATATATTGAATAATTATCGTTTCCTTATCTTTTGCATCCAAGCAGTCCTGGAAATACAATTTATGCCATCGTTCATCATGTGCTTCTAGATAATTTCCTACCAGTAGTTCTGCATAAACCGGTGTGTTAATCAATTGTGACTTGATTTCCATTTTGAATAGTTTAACGATTTTAGGATGTCGAAGTATATACTTCATTTGGAAAGAATATTCCACTAATATTTCTGCGAACCCACCGGGGGACAATTTTTGAAAGGCATCATAATTTTCAACTATTTCCCAGAAATCATCTAAATATCGTTTATCAATTGTCTTAAGCAGTGCCTTTATATCTTTTTCCGAAAGTGCTTTGATGTACTTACCAATTATGCTAGGGAATTGTCTTACCTTTTCAGAATATGTCAAAGTTGCATTAGCATCCCAAGTTGTTAAGGTCATTCTATTGTCAAAATATTTCTTTATATTATGAAATTCAATGATATCGTTGACATCCTCGTATGATTGTTTAGCATCGAATTTCTCAAGCACATCGGCACTAAGCGTTAAATGCATCCCACTACTCAGATCTGCACTAGAATAAAACTTCACCCTTATTTTTTCCATTGTTCTTAGCCCTTATCAGCAAACGAAAAGCGGAGGGAATGCTATTCTCTCGGCTTATCTCTCATCAAATTTAATTTCGATTGTCCCATGCCTTTAAATCCACCCTCTGCGTTAGATTTTATACTTTTAGAAACTCCTATTCAAGTAGAACAATTTCTCTGTATGTATTTCACACTTCTACCCTGTTTACATTTACTTGTGCAAACGGCTTCATTTTTGCTATCAATTTTCATGTCTTTTTTTATTCTTTATCATAATTTCGCCTTGTTACTAAGTATCTTTTTTGATACTATGGCACATATTAGTGTCTACTTGTCATAATGTTATGTTTGTAATATATCAAGAAGATCTTTTTCTCCGCCATACCTCCCAAATATATCAATTCCACATAGCTTTATTAATCGTTGATTCATTTCATATAACGTTTCTAAATATCCCGACAAGGCATTCGCAATTTCAATATTCATAAAAACACCTCCACATACCACCTCTCTATTCAGGGTGTAACTCAATTATAATAAACAAATGTGTTACCATTGTGAAATCGCGCATCGAGAAGAATGCATCATATATGCTCCCAGCAGTTGTGGCATCCACAACTATCTACTCAAATAAATTACCTTCCTCATGTTTTTGGGGCAAGAATACCATAGCTTTGGATTTACTAATTATGCTCTTACAACATCGCTCGAACAAATACCCGTAATTTTCCCGTGATTTATTGCACCAATGGCAAGAACGTCCATTTTTAACTGTTTTCTTGGAGCGGATGAGGGGAATTACACAGATGCTTTTTTATTTCTACATCTAGAAACTTGGTCTAATTCGAATTTCGCATCTGCCGGGCTGCGCCTCCCTGTCCGGTCGCCTTACCCCACTCCCTGCTCGTCCCTTCGCTGAAGGGACTTCCGACGGTCGTGCCCTTTCGGGTCCGATTCCCCTCATCCCTTAATGGATTGCATAAAAAATGCTCCCCGTTGGGGAGCATTTTTTATGCAATGGAGCGGATGAGGGGAATCGAACCCCCGCCGCCGGCTTGGGAAGCCGGAGTTCTACCATTGAACCACATCCGCGTAGGAAGGCGGGTCGTACCCGCCTTTCTGATTATACACAATTTTTGGTGGATGGACAAGTTGGAATTTGATTTGTGTAGGGTTTTCCATCAAGTATTTTATCCGTTTATTTCATCACTTCTGCAATAATGACGGGAAGTTTGCGACATATGTCCTCAGAGATGGAAGCCACGGAGATTCGAATTCCCTTTCCCAAAGGTACTACAAAGACGCCTTTGGCTTCCAGTTTCTCGCTGATTTCTACGGGATTGGGGCAAGGAATGCAAGCAAAGAACCCGGAATCATAGGGGACGCAAGGCAGACCGGCTGCAACCACGGCTTCCTCGAAGGCATTTCCCCGGGCGGCCAGCATATTCCGGAAGCCTTCCCGTTCTTGATTAACTCGGCTGAGAAGTTCCGGCTTTTCGTATACTTTGCCCATAAGAACCTGTCCGGCTTTGTTGCTGTTGGACCAGCTCCCTCTGGAGGAAAATTCGTTGACCAGTTTAAATTCGGCGGCAATTTCCGGCGTGGCTGCCAAACAAATCGCAGCACCGCTTCTCATGCCATACATGGTAAAGGTCTTGGATAGACTAAAACCGATGATTGGCAAAATGTTCTCCGGCAAGTTTTGAAGCTTGGGGAGGAAAGCTCTGGCTTCCCCTTCTTCTCCGGCAAAATCAATATAGGCCACATCTACAAAGAGGGTTACATTGCCCAACGGCGATGCTTCTTTGAGACAAGAAACCACCTTGTCCCAATCTTCATTGCTCAAGGAATAGCCGGTTGGGTTATGAGCCGGCGTATTTAAAAGAATCACCAAAGAGCCTTGGTCTTTGACCAACTCCAACACTTTACTTCGAAAAGATCCAATATTAAAATTGTTGTTTTCATCAAACAACTCATAGGTTGCAATGGACCGACCGATTTCCTGGGCGATGGTGCCATAGGGTGCCCAAAACCAATCGGAAGTCAAGACTTTGTCTCCAATGGCGGAGTAGTTGGAAATGGTGTTTCGAATGGCTCCTGTGCCACCGGGGGTCGCGCAAACCTCCACATTGGCGGAAATCCGGTAAGGGCCGAAGGCCGCCTTCATAATTGCTTTTTTAAAAGCAGGGGTGCCGCCAATGGGCGCATAGTCCGCATAATCTTCCGAATCCAAGGCTTTTAGCACCTCCACCACAGAAGAAAGGACCATCAACTTACCTTCGTCATCCAACAAGGACCCGATGGTGGCATTAATCACTTTATCTTGGCCAATCTCTTTGGCCAAGGCTTTGGCTCTTCCGTTTAAGGCGAAGATTTTATCTTCTTTGGGGATAACTCTCCCGTTTTGTTGTGCAAGAATGTATTGTGACATTTTTTTTGGTTCCTTTCCAATTTTAACGTAATGAATGGGCTTTCCTCGAGAGGAAAATTTTTGTTCATACTCTGTGGTAGTATTTTTGTCATGATAGGGGGAATGATGAAGGTTAAAGGTGAGAGCCTCCACCGTCAGATTCAACCCTTCTATTTCATCTAAGGTGAATTCAAAAAGAGCTTCATTGTCCGTTTTAAATTCGATAAATCCGCCGGGTTTCAATGCTTTCAGGTATCCCATCAGCCGATCCCCATGGGTCAGTCGTCGTTTGGCATGCCGTTCTTTGGGCCAAGGATCGCTGAAGTTCAAGTAAATCCCGGTCAACTCTTCCGGTTCAAACCAGTCCAGTATATTTTCTACATATGATGCCACAAACCGGATGTTTTGTAAACCATAATTTTCGGTTTTTTCCAGGGCCCGCAATACAACGCTGGTATGACCTTCCACCCCTATAAATCTTTGGGTTGGGAAGGCCTGGGCTTTCTCCGTAAGGAACTTTCCTTTGCCGCATCCCAGTTCCAAAAATAAATCCGGCTTGATATCCGATTTTACATCCTGCCAAAGCTGGGCCCACCGGCCTTTTTGGGAAACAGGATCCTCAACAATATGGTGGCCCAATGCCGCTAATTTTTCATCTATGTCTTTCACTCGTCTCTGTCTCATTGAAATATCTTTTCGTAATGTCCTAACAGTTTTAATAACGGATACCCTATCAAATAGCAACTAACCAACTGTCCTAGGGCAACGGTTCCCATGCAAACCCAAAGGTTCATGGGTACGCCATATGCATAATATAGCATGGCACCGATTACCACCCCGTTCACCACAATAGGCGGCAAGGGAACCAGCAGGGGTCGCTTTCGAAGCGCATAGGATAACAACGCAGCCACCAACGTGGCGCCACCCCCAAGAACCATATCCAACATCCCATAGGGACCCAGCACATTGGCCACCATGCATCCCACGAAGAGTCCCGGGATAGCCGCAGGTGTCAAGGCGGGAAGTACTGTCAAAGCTTCTGCAATGCGAAATTGAATGGGGCCATATCCAAAAGATCCTAATACAATGGTAAGCGTGGCATAAATGGCGGCAATCAACGCCCCCTGTATCCAAAACTTTGTCTGTCGAGTTTTCATATGAAAATCCTTTCAGCCACTGCAACTCCCATAAAAAGCACCAAAATCACACAGGCAACTCCATCTATTTTGCCATACTTCATCCCATTCATTCGGGTTCGGTTGTCTCCCCCCCGATAACACCGGGCTTCCATGGCCATGGCCATATCCTGGGCAATGCGAAAGGCACTGATAAATAATGGAATCAAAATGGGGATTAAGTGTTTGGCCCGCTTAAATATATTCCCCGTCTCAAAATCCGCGCCTCTGGCCTGTTGGGCCTTCATGATTTTGTCGGTTTCTTCCAGCAAGGTGGGAATAAATCGAAGGGCAATGGTCATCATCATGGCCAGTTCGTGGGCCGGCACACCAATTCGCCGCAAAGGTTTTAGCAAACTTTCAATCCCATCGGTAAGACTCATAGGCCTTGTAGCCAATGTAAGCAAGGATGATCCAATAATCAACAAAATTAATCGGGTGGCCATAAAGAAGGCGGTATACAATCCTTCTCTGGTAATCTGCAAAAATCCGATTTTGACCAAGACCTCTCCATCATACATGAACATATTCAGCACAAAGGTAAGAATGATAATAAAGAAAATCGGCTTCAGCCCCCGCAGAATAAATTTCACCGGCACTTTTGATATAGCGATAACAGTCGCCAACGCCACAAAAGAGATGGCAAATCCAACAAAAGTATGCACTACAAAAAGGGCAATAATGAATGCCATGGTACCAATAATTTTTACTCTGGGGTCCAGTCGGTGAATCACCGAATTCCCCGGGTAATATTGTCCTAGGGTAATATCTCTTAGCATGGGGGGTGGTTCCTGTCTTTCAATGCTGCCACAATGGCATCTTCAGCTTGATCCATGGTCAGAACATTCTTTGGCAAGGTTAATCCTTTATCCGCCAAGTCTCCAATCAACTCTGTGGCTTCAGGAATGGAAAGTCCCATGGATTGCAACTTCTCCTTTTGGGAAAAAATCTCTTCCGGTGTGCCGTTGAGCACCAGTTTACCCTCTTCCATCACCAAAACTTTATCCGCCAGTCGGGCAACATCATCCATCTTGTGAGTGACCAAAATCGTAATGTTCTTTTCGTGGTCATGAATATTTTCAATCATGTTCAAAATATCTCGGTGAGCTTTGGGATCCAACCCTGCTGTGGGTTCGTCCAGAATCAGCACCTCCGGTTTCATGGCAATGACACCGGCAATGGCAACTTTTCTCTTTTCTCCTCCACTAAGATCAAAAGGAGATTTATCTTTAAATTCCTCATAAGAAAGGCCTACTAAAGTAAGGGCTTCTTCCACACGCCCATCAATTTCCTCAGCGGAAAGTCCAAGGTTTGTAGGTCCAAAGGCCACATCTTTAGCGATGGTTTCCTCAAACAACTGATACTCCGGATATTGAAATACCAATCCGGTTCGCCTGCGCACCTCAATCATGGACACCTTCCCTGCGGTGATATTCACGCCTCCCACAATAATTTGACCGGACTTCGGTTTGAGCAGTCCATTCAGATGTTGCAACAAGGTGGATTTGCCTGAACCGGTATGCCCAATAATCCCGACAAATTCCCCGTCATTAATATCAAAACTAATGTCGTGCAATGCAACAGATTCGTGGGGCAGCCCCTCGCTGTATATATGGGAAATGTTTCTTACTTGTATTGACATAAATAATTCACCAATTCTCTTTTTTCAACCACATGGGATGGCACCGGAATCCCTTTTTGTCGAAGCCGATGACTTAGCTCCACCACAAATGGGACATCCAAACTCATCGCCTTCAGTTGGTCCCTGTTTTCAAAAACTGCTGCGGGCGGACCATCCAGCACCACTTTGCCTTGATCCATAATAACAATTCGATCGGCACAGGCGGCCTCTTCCATGAAATGAGTTATCAATACCACCGTAATGCCTTCCCCATGAAGGTCCGAAATAATGGACATGACTTCCTTCCGTCCTTTTGGATCCAACATCGCTGTAGGCTCATCAAAAATAATGCAGGCAGGTTTCATGGCCACAACACCTGCTATGGCAATCCGCTGTTTTTGACCGCCGGACAGCATATGGGGCGCCTTTTTTCGATATTCTCCCATATTGACCGATGCAAGGGCCTCATCCACCCGTTGGCGAATCACCAAAGGATCAATCCCCAAGTTCTCCGGGCCAAAGGCAACATCATCTTCTACAATCGTGGAGACAATTTGATTGTCAGGATTTTGGAAGACCATACCGGCCGTCTGACGAATATCCCAAAGATACTTTTCTTCCCGGGTATCATATCCGTTTACATAAACTGCGCCATCCGATGGAAGAAGCAAGGCATTGATGTTCTTCGCCAATGTAGATTTCCCGGAGCCATTTCTACCAATAATAGCAATAAAAGATCCTCGTTCAATCTCCAGACTTACATGGTCAATTGCCTTTTCTGCAACGGTTCCGTCTTCATGAGAATACTGATAGATTAAGTTTTCGATTCTGATAATAGAATCCATTCTTTCTTCTTTCTTTTCGTTGAATTTTGTGGGTTTCCCTTTCAGGATAACCGATATATTATACACCTGATTGGTAATATTCGCAAATGCACCGATATAGATCCGTTGCCTTCATTTGTCCGGGTGCCGTGGCATTTTGTCCGTTTTTTGAAGGTGGTGCTGCAAAGGTAATGGCGGAGCCAAAACTTCCGCCGCAAATACGGCTTTCCTTCCCCATTTCTCCCATGGAAATAGCAATAAAAGGTTTGTGTAAGGTTTCTTCGGAAATCAATCTTGCCGCTTCCAACAAAGCATATACATCCTCTTGAGTTTGTGGCATATAAGCGACTTTAGGTAAATCCGCACCCAACGACTCCATGGCATGAATTCTTTTGATAATGGCTTCCAGTTCCGGGGTTTTGTCAAAATCATGGTTTGAAAGAATAACTTTTTTGTTGTTGCCATGGGCGGTCTCTACTAAAAACTCCATTTTGGCTTCGTCCACACTGCCATCGTCTTCAAAGAACTCAACATCTACAAGCTCCACATCCCCTTGTTCCATAACATCTCTCAAAATGGTCAGCCCGTCGCTTCTTCGCAGGGAAGACGCCCCCCCTTCAGACTCGGATCTTAAGGTGAAAATCAAAGGTTTGTCTGTGATTTGGCGAATTTCTTCAAGCATTGGAATCCATGCGGATTGGTCCTGAAAAGCCAAATAAAAGTCTGCCCGCCACTCCAACAAATCACAGGGGTCCATGAGCGCCAATTCCAGCTGCTCCAAAATTTCCTCCCTGGTTCTGCCGTTGATGGGCACACATATTTTGGGAATTCCATCTCCAATTTGTAGGTTTTTTACGCTAGTAATTTGTGTAGACATCCGGTCCGTCCTCTCTTTGTCGCCTTGATTCAATGTTCAATCGCTGATAATTTGTTAAAATGCTTAAACTATATTTTATCATATTTTTGGGTCTAACAGTATCCCTGTTTTTGCAGTTCTTCATAATAATAGATGCGCCCAAAAATTTCATATTTCATAAAGAGGCAGTATTCCCATGGGGAACACTGCCTTCTTCCTTGTCTTGTTTTATGGCTTTGGGCCACTTAGTTTCTCGAATTATTCGATGATTTCCGTTACAACTCCGGATCCAACCGTTCTGCCACCTTCTCGGATAGCAAATCTCAGTCCCGTTTCAATGGCTATCGGTGTAATCAACGCGATTTCCATGACAATGTTGTCTCCCGGCATACACATTTCTACACCTTCAGGTAGTTTCAAATCTCCTGTTACGTCCGTTGTTCGGAAGTAGAACTGGGGTCTATAACCATTAAAGAACGGTGTATGTCTTCCCCCTTCTTCCTTCTTCAGGACGTATACTTGTCCTTTGAACTTGGTATGGGGATGAATGGAGCCCGGCTTTGCCAGAAC
>CAXXMM010000011.1:0-165748 GCA_963676385.2 Anaerovoracaceae bacterium | reverse complement strand
TGGTATGCCGTTTCTTTTGCTGGGTCACCAATGTGGCAAATTGTAATGTTAGGTGGCATAGACCGAGATGGAAATGATGCTACGACAGATGTCACATACTTGATTATGGACGCGGCACGCGAAGCCCATCTTGCAAACCCACCGATTGCGCTTAGGTGTCATGATAAAATGCCTGAGAAACTCATGAAAAAAGCAACAGAGATGATACAGGAAGGATTGGCAAATCCTGCATTCTTCAATGATCATGTTGCAATCCCGACAGTGCTTGATAAAGGTGGTTCCCTTGAGGATGCGAGAGATTGGATTGTTATCGGTTGCGTGGAACCTCATGAAGGTGGTGGAGGTACTGACGCAAGCCCAACAGCGGGGTGGATGAATGCTACCAAATGTTTAGAATTGGCATTGCATAATGGAGTTGACCCCCTCACAGGAAAACAGATTGGACCCAAAACAGGTGACCCTCTCAAATTTACAACAAGGCAGGAGGTAATGGATGCAACGAAAGCACAGTTAATATACTTCTGGGATTTGTTGCATGAAGGATACTCGATTGTGGTACCAAATCATATTGGAAGGTTACCAGTAATGTTTGCCTCAATTGTAAAAGATGGATGTATCAAGCGAGGCATGTCAGTACAACAGGGAGGAACAAATTACATTCATACAGGAACATTTTTCACTGGTGCTGCAACAGTAGCAGATTCAATTATGGCAATTGACGAAATTGTATTTAAACAAAAGAAACTTTCGATGGCCGATTTGCTTGACATCCTTAGTCATAATTTCGAAGGACATGAGAGAGAAAGACAAATGTTATTAAATGGTGCGCCAAAATTTGGAAATGACAATGGTGAAGTAGATGGCATTGCCAGGGAAATGGTTAATTACTGTGCAAAACACGTTCAGCAGTATAAAGATGCAAGAGGCGGATCATGGTGTTTAGGCAATATGTCCATCACTACAAACATATCACATGGGGAGCGAGTGGGAGCAACTCCGGATGGAAGGTTTGCTTTTCAACCCTTGAGCGACAATGCATCTCCAGCAATGGGAAGAGATGTGAGCGGGCCTACTGCAACGGTAAAATCAGTTGGCAACATGGACCAACAATGCTGCTTGAATGGCACTTTATTCAATTTAAGGTTTGACCCCAGAGGCGTGCAAGGAGAAAACGGTCGAAAGATAATCGAAGGAGCAATCAAGACTTATTTTGAAAGTGGAGGATTCCATATTCAGGTAAACGTAGTGGATTCCGAAACATTAAGGAAGGCCCAAAAAGATCCTGAAAATTACAGAGATATCGTGGTAAGAGTTGCCGGATATATGGCCTTCTTCACTGAGCTGAACAAAGTGGCTCAGGACACAATCATTGAAAGGACCGCACATTTATGCTGATTCATTGAAGTTTTGAGTGTAACATAGAAAAAATAGTTAGGGTTAAATTAGTTAATATGTATGATAAAAAATGAAAGGAGGAATACTTGAAGTCTGGGGCAATCTGGAATGTATAGAAATAATTATTCATGAGAACTCAAATAAGCTCAGGGCTAAGTCAGTTCATACATATGCGCAAGTTATTGAATGATAATTTTCAGAAAGGAAAATAGAGATGCTAGGATTAATTGATAATGTCGTGATTGCACTTGTAGTTATCTTAATAATAACAATTGCGATGAAATTTTCAAAAGCGGTCACAGATATGGAAAGTTATTATCTGGGGAATCGCTCATTACCATGGGCATTAACGGTTGGGGCCCTTGTTGCAACGTGGTATGGGGGGGTTGGTACCCTAGGATGCGTAGAATATTTTGCAATTTATGGCTTATCCATTTGGGGTGGCTGGAGTTTGCCTGCGCATTTAAGCAGAATGCCGCTGGCCCTATGGGTCGGACCCAAAGCACGGGTAAGAACGGACTTGACAATTGCAGATTTATTAAAAAAAACATATGGAAAACCTGTTGCAATCGTAGGTGCAGTATTAATGGTAATTTATTGTTTGCAATTTGGGAACATTACCACTGCAGGCTTCGTCGGGAAAATTGCTTGGGGAGCGCCGTATTTGCTCACGGGGGCAATAGTAATTGGATTAGTAATATTTATTGCAGTTGTCGCAGGATTAATGGGTGTAGCCGTTACAGATATGTTGCTCTTTTGGTGCTTGGGATTTAGTGTTGCCATAGTAGTACCGCTTGCATGGGGTGATGTAGGAGGTTGGAGCGGAGTGGTAACAGCAGTTGGTGGTGCAGATTCAGATTTGTTGAAACCATTTCTAGGAATTGGTCCCGCACAAATATTGATGTTTATTATCCTGAGTTTGGGAGTATACGCTGACCCAAGTTTTTATCAAAGATTTTCTGCATCAGATTCTCCTGCAACAGGGAGAAGGTCATTGTTGTGGTGTTTAATCATTTGGGCAATATTTGATATTGTTCTTGCCGGCACAGGAATGTTAGTTTTAGTAATGTATCCAGATTTACCTCCGGGAGAAGGGTATGTCACAATGGTTTTGTCAATAATGCCGCCGGGAGTTAGAGCATTATTTGTTGTTGCACTTGTCGGTTCCGCAATATCAGCCTTAGATGGGTATTTCTTGGCAGGAGGAACTACATTTGCCTACGATATTATTGGCAACCTGAAGAAAAATTATACCGATAAAGGCATGTTATTGTTAACAAGAATAAGTGTTGCCGGAATGGCAATTATTGGTTTGCTATTTGCCTTCCAGTTTAAAACGGCGATGGATGCGTACGTACTAGTTTCAGGGGCATGGATGGCTGCTGGGTTTGTACCAGTGGTTGGAGCCTTAATGTTCAAAGGCAAAATGACACCAACAGGAGGCATGGCAAGTATGTTAGTTGGAGGAGGAGTTTATTTAATTTTTTCAATATGGCCTATCGCAGCCATATCTTATCCTTTGGTTGTCGCCTTCCCCGCATCAATTGTTGCATGGGTACTTGGAAATAGAATCGGTAAAAGCGTCCAAGTTCCAGACGTATTACAGTAGGAGGTGGATGAGATGAAAAATAGTATTGATACGGAAATCAAACGTGATAAAATCTCTTGGTTAGGAATTGATGGAGCATTAGTAGTATCCTACTTTGTGCTTGAGGTAATTGCATTTTTATGCTTTACACAAAAAATTGACTTTGTCATGGAATGGTTGTTCCCAATTGCGTTGTTGGTAATTGTTACTTACATATTTATTAATTATTGTTTTCAAGTATATAAATTTATGAAACAGAAAAATATTGAAATTGCAGAAATAGAAGCGAAAAAGAAAGAAGCATAAGAAAGTGAGAGTGTATGTTGGTTAAGGTTTTTGAAGTCAAGATGAGCAAAGAGGAAGCATATAAGATTGCACAGAATAAGGGAAGCTGGATATGGAGAAGAGTGTTTTCGAAAAATGAGCTTACCGAATTACGATTACTGTATGTTGAATATGTCCTTTTCAATTTAACATTTCTCTGCAAAAGGTCTATGTTGAACAAGTTAACTGTAAAGGGAAGAGATGATGTTGCAAGGAAGGGAAAATACAATGAGCAATACGTGAAAATAATTTGTAATGGTACATCCTGCCGGGCAGCTTTAGTAGATAGTATTCCCAAATTAGTGGAGATTGATATTCCTCAAAGTCAGATACAGGATTCGGAGTTTTCTGAAGAGGAACTAATTCGTAGTGCAAAAAAAATATCAATTCGTGCAATTCATCGAGTAATAGGTGGGCTTCCTCAAATCGCTTCATCAACCTGCCAACATATATATCGCCCCTTTTGGGTTGCATATTATGGCGAAATGAAAGAAGGAAATAAGGTCAGGTATATTACGATCCCTGCCGATTATGGCCATACGACTAAGCGTGGAGAATTCTTTAAGAATTAAACACAAAATATTATGAATATTAGAAGTGAAAGCGAGAAGAATAATGAAGAAAATCAAAATGGTATTTCATGGCAAAGAGTATTATGGAAAGCTATTAACCGATAAAGCTCCAGAAACGATAAAAGCCCTAGAAAAAGTGTGCCCATTTGAATCGAGAGTGGGATATGCAAAACTTGCAGATAGAGAATTTTTTTTCCAAACACCAGCAGTATATGACGAAGTCGAAAATCTGTCATATACTCAAAAGGGGCATATTGTATTCTATGGTTCAAGGCAGTCTATATGTGTGTTCTACGATGACATGATTCCATTATATAGCGTAAACCAAATAGGAATTTTTGAAGGTGAGGATCTTAAAAATCTTAAAATAGAAGCCGATTCCATTTGGGAAAAGCAAGGAGATGTCATCACTGTTGATATTATTGAGGAGTAGAATCATGAAAGAAGAAAGAATTGCAGAAAACATTATAGGGGAGTTCAACAAGTGTATTGAAGACGCATGGCTGAACCAACCCGAGGATATAAAAAGAATGTTAGCTTTTAATGATGAAACAAATAGAAATTTTGCAGTTGCTCTGTATGCAAATGGGTTTTTTGATAATAATGCTGAAGCGCTGTATTCATATTATTTATTTGCCAAAGCGGGGAAAGGCGATTTTGAAACCTTCCAAAATATTGTTGTGCACTATTTAGAATATTTGAGCAGCACGACAAAAACGGATTACCATATGATTGATGTTGGTGAATTATTGAGCAAGTGTGCAAATGTATTTCGGGGTATTGATAATTATGAGCAAGCAGTACAACTTTTGTTATCTGTGCAGAAATACTTTGTTAGATTATTCTATTGGGCTGACCTTGCAATGCCATGGAGTGCAGTTTCAGATACGTACAACCGAATGAAACCAATACAAAAGAAAGTGTTGGAGGGTGGTAGTTTAGGCCAGTGATAGTGTAGGAGATAATACAATATCTAATAAAAATGCAACCAGGAGAAAAAACGACTTCGGTAAGTAACCGAAGTTCCTGGTTTGCGTTTTGCTAAATATGAAATCACATTTTTGTATGAATAATATTAGATTGAGCAGGGTCGAGTGGCACAGACGGATGAGAGAATTGAATGTAAAAACAAAGGGAGTGACCTTAGCTCTTATAGCGAGTATTGGGTATGGGACAATGCCTGCGGCTACACAACGTGCGTTTCAAGCCGGGTTATCAATTGAAACTGTGCTTTCTTCACGTTTCTTCATTGCAACTATTATACTTTGGAGTTATGTATTAATCAAAAAACTTCCCTATCGTCTTACGTTGAGACACATGATTTCCCTTATTCTTCTTGGAGTATTAGGCTTTGTGACAGCGATATTACTAAACGAAAGTTACAAATTTCTTCCTGGTGCAGTAGCATCATTGTTGTTTGCCCTGTATGTTGTATTGGTTGTAATAATTGAGATAGCTATCGGTAGAGAAAGGCCAACTCTCCAAAAGTGGATGTGTGTATTAGCAGCATCTATAGGAGTATGCGCAATTATATGGTCTCCAGAAGAGAGTACTGCCATCAATTCGATTGGGATTTTACTCGCATGCCTTGCGGGGGGCACTTATGCAATCTTTGTAATCGGAATTGGCGGGAAAAGAACAAAAGCAACTATGTCAGAAATTGTAACAGCATACACCATGCTTCCTTCAACGGCATTCAATATTATAAGATGCTTAATCAGTGGGCAACCAGTTTTCCCGGTGAATGAAAGCCAATGGGTATGCATCGTGTACTTATCTTTAATCTCGACATTTTTGGCCAGTGTTTGCTTTTGCAAAGCAATAAAATATATTGGAAGCAGTAATGCCGCTCTCGTTAATACCATAGAACCCTTCATTGCTTATTTTGTTGGTATAGTATTAATGTCTGACACAATTTCGTTGCAAGCAAGTTTAGGCGGAATTTTGATTGTATTAGCTGTTTTTTGGTTGAATTTTGCAAAGAGAAGCATTAGCAGTATTTAAGAGGATTAATTGGTTCTGGGGATTGAAATATTCGACAACCTTTAGTGGCAGTTGTGTTGGAGGCGAGGAAACACAATATAAGAATAAGTGCTAAAAAGATATATATTAAGAACATAAGGAGGAACAAAATGATTATCGGATGTGTCAAAGAAATTAAAAACAATGAATTTCGCGTAGGCATGACACCCATGAATGTGAATGATTACGTGAAAGCCGGTCACAAAGTGCTAATTGAGGCAAGCGCAGGTGTCGGTTCTGGTTTCTCTGACCTGGAATACAAAAACGCCGGAGCACAAATTATTAATTCTGCTAAAGAAGTTTGGGATACCTGCGAAATGATGATTAAAGTCAAGGAACCCCTCCCCTCAGAATATCAATATTTTAGAAAAGATTTGTTGCTATTCACCTACCTTCATCTGGCAGCAGAAAAACCATTAACCGATGCCATGTTATCATCCGGCATCAAGGGATTTGCATATGAAACCCTTATTGAAAAAAATAATTCCATTCCCATGTTAGCTCCCATGAGCCAAATTGCGGGACGACTTTCAATTCAAGAAGGTGCAAAATATCTGGAAAAAACCTTTGGCGGATCCGGACTACTTCTGGCCGGCGTCCCGGGAACCCCACGGGCCAACGTCCTGATTCTTGGCGGCGGTACTGTCGGAACCCATGCCTGCAAAATTGCAACAGGAATGGGCGCCAATGTAACCATTATGGACATCAATCTTGAAAGATTAGGATATTTGGATGACATCTTTGGATCCACCATCCAAACTTTATATAGCTCTGATGCGGCCATTGAAGAAGCAACAAAGACCGCTGACTTGGTGGTGGGCGCTGTATTGATTCCGGGAAAAGCCGCACCAAAAGTCATGAAAAAAGCATATCTGAAAAACATGAAACCGGGCAGCGTCTTGGTTGACGTTGCAGTGGATCAAGGCGGATGCTGCGAAACCACAAAGGTTACAAGTCATACTGACCCAATTTATGATGTGGATGGTATCATCCATTATTGCGTTGGCAACATGCCTGGGGCAGTTCCCCGAACCTCTACCATCGCATTGACCAATGCCACTTTGAAATATGGAATCCAACTGGCAAATCTAGGATTGGAAGAAGCCTGCAAGGTCAATCCTGTGATGCCTTCTGGCGTCAACACCTATCACGGTGCCCTGACTTGCAAAGCGGTAGCGGAAACCTTTGGGATGAAGTATACCGATGTAATGACCTTAATTTAGTTAAAATTCAATCCTGAAGTGGTTGATGAAATGGCAGCCCATGGACAAAAAAACATCTTCGGGCAAAAGGAGGCTATGAAGCGATATGCCAAATACAAGAGATTGGCAGAGTTTCCATATGAATAAAAAGAATTGTTCCCTCCTAAAGAATTGAAATAACCTGAGATGTCTGCTGATATTAATATTAGTGGGCATTTTGGGTTATTCTGCGAATTAGTCAGATACATTCTGCTAAAGATTGGTTTATAATCGCAATATAAACTTATTGGTCGGAACAAAATTATACCTTGCGCATAGATGAAAAACCGATTAAACTGAAATCAGATTTCAAGGTTTGGGGGATTTATGATTTTAGGATTTACATACCATGAGAGGATAAGTGAAATTTAAAAGTGCACTTTTAGTGCGCTTTTTTAGTCGTAGTATTGCAAATTCCTAAATGAGAGAAACGAATTATGAAAATCAATGTTACTTGTGTCCAAATGGAGCCCATTAGATTTGATTTTGCATCAAATTTAAAAAAGATGGTTTACTTCATCGAAAAGACAATGGCAGAAAATCCAAAGACCAATCTGATTCTATTTCCTGAATTGATTACCTCAGGTTATGAATGCGGAAAAGAATTTCAAAATTTGGCTGAAAGAGTGTCTGATGGTGAAAGTATCAAAGTCGTCTCAGAATTAGCGAAGACGCATCATGTACACATCATATATGGCTTTCCTGAAAGGGATGAATTTATAAATGATATGATTTATAATGCCTCTGTATTGATTAATAATGATGGGAAGGTTCTTGGTACATACAGAAAGGTTCACCTCTTTGCATCTGAAAAAGAATTTTTCAGGGCAGGTAGTGAGTATCCTCTTTTTGATACCGAAATTGGCAAAATCGGATTGATGATTTGTTGGGATACTGCGTTCCCGGAAGTAGCAAGAGTCTATGCACTGCAAGGTGCGGAATTGATTGCAATTTCAACAAACTGGGAGAAACCATACCTTGAGGATATTGAAACAAAAAACCAGGATGATTGGGATTTGGTTACGAGGGCAAGGGCTTTTGATAATTGTCTTTATCTTGCGGCCGCCAACCGTATTGGATTTGATGAAACACTTGGCTTTTTCGGCAGGAGTAAGATTGTCGGACCAACAGGCATGCCGATCAAGGAATTAAATGAAGAAATTGAAGGAACCATATCTGCGGAACTTGACTATTCAAAACTTCCGGTGCTTAGAGCCGCCTACTATACTTTCTATCAGGATAGAAGACCTGATACCTATGACATTATTACGAAGAGGGATGAAAGAAATCAAAAGAAAGAGTATGGTGATTCGAATTGATTAACGAAGAAAAGAGAAAAGCCGTTAAGGAAGTCATTGTTCCGGCGGGCAAGGGTGCTGCTATTGAAGTGAAATCGGGGCAATTTTTAACGGTAAAGGATATCGAGGGTGGACAGATCGCGGATTTTTATGGGTTTGTATTGCCGGATAAAAAAGAATATCTTTCCATGTCCCATACTCGCTTCAATATTGAACGGTTTTATTTGAAAGAGGGAGACAACCTGATAACAAATAATCACCGACCGATGATGAAACTAATTGAAGACACTTGTCGGATTCATGACATGAGTTATTCAGCATGCAACCAGGGATATTACGGGATAAGATACGGGATTCGACATCAAGTGCCAAACTGCAGGTCGAGTATTGCAGCCGTCGTGAAACCATATGGCATTGAAGAATGGCAAGTGAAGGATCCTCTGGATTTATTTCAATATAGTCCGGGAATGGTTTCAATGGTAGGTAAAAACAAACCCGGATCTTTTGTTACATTTGAATTTCTGCTGGATGCATTAGTCGCTGTATCCTCTTGCCCCGAATTTGAGATTACCCTTGGAATCCCTGCCACGCCAATCCAGTTGATTCTCAGTGAAACCCGTGATGGACTGAAGTAATACTTAGAAAGAGGTCGAAGATGATGGCAAAAATATTGTATAAAGAAACGGTTTCTGGCGGTTATGGCAAATCAGTTCAAATAGCAGAGGGGCAATGCCTCACAATTACAGATTTGGAAGGCGCGCAGATTGTTGACTTTCTAGCATTTGCAGCCGATGACATAACAAAATATATGTCGGTATCCCATACTCGTAGCACTTACGATACCTATGACTTAAAAGTTGACGATTACATGTATACACTGGACCATGAGCCAATGATTCAAATTGTTGAGGACACCTGCGGCGTACATGATATGAGTTTCCCTTGTTGCAATAAATATATGTACGAGAATGTCGGAATAAAAGACCATCGGTCGTGCCAAGGCAATTTCATAGATAGTCTTTCGAAATATGGAGTGGAGGAATTTATGATTCCTGATCCCTTTCATTTTTTTCAAAATTCTCCCAACATGAAGCTGCTGCCCAACCACTCCAAACCAGGGGACTATGTCAAACTGAAATTCTTAATGGATGCAGTGGTGGCCGTTTCATCCTGCCCATATGATTTAAACGGAATAAATGACGGCAAACCAACATCAATCCAGTTAATGATAACAGAAGAATCATAATACCTGAAGTTAATATTTTTTATATAGGAGGGATTTATTATGGATCAATTAGTTACATTCGGGCCATTGCTGATGTTACTTTTTGTGATACCGATTATGTATTTGTTTGGCAGATTTTGTAGTCGAATCGCCGAAAGCAAAGGATATGATAGAAGGACGTTTTTCTGGGTTGGGGTATTCTTCACCCTTCCGGCATTGATTATCATATCGATATTGCCGGATCAACGTATTTAATCAAAGCATTGGAGTTTAAAAGGAAATACATAAAGACAGGAGGCATTGATGGAAGTGCCTGGGCTCAAACACATAAGCTATACAACAGAAGAATAATTAACGAACGTTCTAGACGGTTGGCAACTTTCCCTCAATGTAATGATGATTGATACCTTTGGAGAAACGGTGAAAAAGGAGATGCTTATACATCTTATATCTCCCTTGAGTTTTGGTGTGAAGATAAGCTCGGACATATTGTAATTGAGGTCTATATGGAACTAGATGACGGCGTTCCGTTCAAAAATCATAATTGCTGTTTCTTTGCCAAAAAGAGTCTGGATTATTAAATAATTTTGGTAAATTTCTTGCCTATCTTAATGAAAAGGGGATTAAAGTGAGAAATAATGAACTAGCCGAAGCCTTATATAAATACCTAAATGATGATATCAACAGTATTTATTATTGTGGTGAGGCAGATGAATTTTGTGATTTCATGAAATCTGATATAAAATGCGCCGAAGCACCTGATGGCTACATTGTAAAAGACAATCAAATATTAATATTTGAACATTTTGAATTTGACTGTTATAAGAACAATAAAAAAGGAAGTGCAGCTAGAAATGAAGATGCAAGAGTGGCAAGAAATTTTGAAGAATGTAAACCATTAGGACAACAAGATTTTACCTTGCTCCAAGACAAGATTGATGCAAATAGTTCGTTACAATACTATTTAGATAATGTAATTAGTAATTTCGAAAATCATGTCAAAAAAATACCGCGCTATATTGAAAACTTGCGCTTGCAGGGAGTGTTAAATGAGGGCATGCAGGTAAAGGTTGTGTTCCTGATTGAAGACACTTCCCCGTTGGGGGCTGTGGTATATAATGGGGTAAATATGCAAGGTGTTGTGCTATCAAGATATAAACAGTTTTTAGATTTTTACCAAGAGCATAAAGAAGTGAATTATATCCTGGCGTGTTCAGAAGTGGGTAATATTAGGTCTTGTTGGTTAATAAACTATAATAGTTTGGATGAATACTATAAAATCATTGAAAATTATGATGATATGACTTTTATAGGTTTTAGGCCAGAAGTTGTGGGATTTGCCAAATTGCTCTCAAAGAAATAAATTTGGACATTGAATCAAGTCCAAAAAAGCAAACACAATAACCACTACCAAGCAACCAGCCGGTCAGCCCCATTATGGTGTGAGGGGCGGATGCTATTTAAGCAATCAAGGTTTTTTATTAGGAGGAAAAGATTTGATTAAACGAGAACAGATACAGCGGCTTAATCCGATTAATATTACATTGTTGTCAATCATTCCGTATCAATTGATAACTTTGGTTATATTGATTACTTACAGCGTTCAAGGCTTGATAGCTGTTTCAAAAGGTTCTGCAAATGCCTATTATGGTTATTATATTTCTGCGGATGCTGATGGCAGCTTGACGATGGATCTGGCAAATATCATTTTGTTAATCGCCGGGATGCTCGTAATTATTTTGGCCATCCGGAAGAAACAGAGCCGATTCCTAATCTTAGCAGTCGTGTTATTTGCCGTTCCCATGCTATGCACCCAGTCGATTGAGAATTATGTGATAAGTATTATCCTCTGTTTTTTTGGATACCCCCATCTAAAAAAATACCCATCTGGGCTATCTGAAATGCAACATGAGAAATATATCCCAACAGCGTTGTTTCTCTGCTATTCAGTGGAAGCAATTTTGGCTATCTTTCAATTGATAGGACATTTCGGAGATTTAATCATCAACAACAAGGCTTCAGAGTTTGATACTATCCCCGATGGATATGAGGGAGAAGATGCGTCAGAATGGCTCTGGTGGGGAACTAACGCTGGGAGCACGGACATATCCTTCATCAATCAGATTGCGCCGATGCTTATATATCTGCTGATTCTTGCTGCTGTAATCATCATGTATTTTGGTCTTAGAAGAGAGAATTGCCAATTGTATAGATTGGCGGCTAGCGCTTATTTGCTATACATCGTTCCGTTTTTTATTATCTATATATCAATGTTCCAATTGTATGAGCTTGTAATCTTTTTAGTGTTGCCCCAGACCATTTTGAGTATTTGGATTCTAGTATTTGTTGGACATGAGAAAGTGAAAACCAATCTAGATCAAAGCCATAAAAGTGAGCAAATTAAGGGGCAATGAGCTTGTTTGCAATGAACAAATCAATCAACCCATTCATCTGGCACTGCCATTGGTTTGGGACAGCGTTGTAAGAGATAGGATTGCCGTAAATATGGAAAGCAGATTTGAAAACACTTACAAAGTAACAAAAGATGAATACAAGAAGTGGTCGGGGGTTAACATCTGGGCATATTCTTTCACATATGTATGGCTTATATTAATAGCACTCTCTTTTGGATTTATTGTGGTGCCCGCACTTTGTATAGTAGTGGAGACATTGTGCATTTATAGGGCATTTTTTAGATTAAGATTTATCCAAGTCATGCGTTATCAAAATATGGCACAGCGACAGGGTAGGAACGAGTGGAATCGAACAATTCGATTTGGAGATCAGATTACTGTCGTGGACGGGGATACCGCAGCAACTTATGACTGGGGAAATCACGTTACAATTTGGGATGCGAAGGGATACAGCATTTTGATAATCCGGGATGGTGTTGAAGTCGTCATCAAAAACGATGGATTTATTATGGGGAACCTCGAGGAATTGAAAGAATTTATTCTTCGGAAAATTGGACAAATAGACTATGAAACCAAGCAAAAAAGAGATATCGTTGGGAATATGAACAATTTCAAAGCAATTGGAATACAAATTGTCATCGTAGTAATAAATTGGTATTTGGAGTGGACAGCAAGTGACGAAGTATTAAATATTTGGGGGGTTTTTATCTACCTTATCTATTTTGTGGCAGGATTTTTACTATTAAATCCAAACGTCAAGAATGCCTTTTTGTCAGTATCATCCATCTTTGCTATTTCACTAATTGATGCATTTATTTATTATGAAGTGGATTTTGGCAGTATGCTTGTGGAACCGATGATGGGAAACCCGATTAACTGGTGGCTGGCCAATTCAATAAACTGCAATTCTCTTTACTATTTCTCGGCATGCATACCATCGATGCTTCTATACCTTGGAATACTATTAAAAAGATATTGTCAAAAACGGAACCATTCATGTTGATGATTGCATTACCTTAAACCACCAAGCCCGCTGGAAATACATATTATAGGAATATCCTAGCTGATGGATTGCCAAAAGCGCAGAGATTTTTTGCAACAGGACCTGAAATCCAAGGCCCCCTCGCATTATCGAAAGAAATATGGTATAATGTCAGATGTCAAGTCGAATTTGTTCGAGTACTTCGAACTTTTTTTATTGCCGGAAACCAAGTTATAGCCAATAGAAAGCAGGGAACGCCCCAATGAACACCAAACAGAAAATTATCAATATAGCAGTCATTGCCCACGTAGATGCAGGAAAATCAACGTTGGTAGATGCATTTTTATCTCAAAGCGGAATTTTTAGAGATAACGAAGAAGTGGTTGATTGCGTTATGGATAGCAATGATATAGAAAGAGAACGTGGCATTACAATTTATTCCAAGAACTGCTCTGTTATGCATAACGGTATCAAGATTAATATTGTTGATACCCCTGGGCATGCAGACTTCTCCTCGGAAGTTGAGCGTATTATCAAAACAGTGGATACAGTCATTTTATTGGTTGATTCCAGTGAAGGCCCAATGCCTCAGACCAGATTTGTACTTCAAAAATCTTTGGAGATGGGACTAAATCCAATTCTGCTCATCAATAAGATCGACAAACGGGATGAGCGTGCCAAGGAAGTGGTGGACATGGTGTATGAGCTTTTTATGGAGCTTGATGCAAACGATGCCCAACTGGACTTCCCGATTCTTTACGGCATCGCGAAGCAAGGAATCGCCAAATATGAATTGAAGGATGACAGCACGGACCTGACACCTTTATTTGATACCATTACGAAACACGTGAAGCCGTATCCAAATTATAATAAAGAGCCATTACAGTTGCAAGTTTCCACCCTTGCATATGACGATTATATTGGCAGACTTGGCATTGGAAGAATTACAAAAGGCAAGATCAAAGCAGGACAAAGTGTCTCTGTTTGCAAAGCCGACGGCAGTGTGGTCCAGAAAAAAATTAATCAGCTGTTTGTATATATCGGCCTCAAGCGTACTTCAGTTGAGGAGGCTGAAAGCGGAGATATCGTTTTGCTTTCTGGAATTGCAGACATCTCCATCGGAGAAACCATCTGCGACTTGGGAAATCCATTGCCAATGGAAATGATACACATTGAAGATCCAACCCTTTCCATGAATTTCATGGTGAATAAATCACCCTTTGCAGGTAAGGTTGGGAAATTCGTTACCACCAGGCATATCAAAGAAAGATTAGAAAAGGAACTGGAAGTCAACGTAGGCCTATTGGTTGAACCAACAGAGGGAACGGATGGGTTTAAGGTTTCGGGGAGAGGTGAGTTGCATCTGTCCATCTTAATTGAAAATATGAGGCGGGAAGGTTACGAGCTGGCGGTGTCAAAGCCGGAAGTCATCATGCATAGAGGCAAACATGGCAAGAAGCTGGAACCTATTGAGCAGGTGATTATCAGTGTCCCGGATGAATATTCCGGTTCTGTTATTTCAAAACTGAATATCCGAAAAGGGTTAATGGTAGCCATGACGGGAAAAGATGGATACTCAACGTTGGAATACCTGGTGCCAACACGAGGTCTTCTGGGATATCGAACAGAATTTATCAATGATACCCGAGGGGAAGGAACCTTGGTAAGACGCTTTGAATGCTTTGAGGAGCATAAGGGAGACATTCCCCAGCGGACCAACGGTGCCCTTATTTCACAAGAGGAAGGTTTCGCTACTCCTTATGCACTTTTTAATATCAGTGAGAGAGGGACCCTATTCATTGAAGCGGGGACAAAGGTTTATGAAGGAATGATTATCGGCATGAACAGCCGAAATGAAGATATGGTTGTCAATCCATGCAAAGCAAAGAAAGTGAGTAATATGAGATCATCGGGAAATGACGATTCCGTAAGAGTGCCACCTCCCAGGATTTTCACACTAGAGGAAGCATTGGAATTTATCAACAATGATGAACTTGTAGAAATTGTCCCAAATGATATCAGGTTAAGAAAAAAAATAATGAAAGAGTTGGATCGTAGAAGAAGTGGCAGATAATCAGCCATTTATCTTATGATAAAGTAAACTATGAAGGCCGGAGTGATAAGCTCCGGCCTTTTGCTATTAGATTAGGGATTATATTTTATCCACGAAGACCAGCTTCTTCCTTCTGTAAAACAACAGAAGGAGAATTGCAAGTGCCGAGGAGACAGAGGCGGTCAAATAAATGGATTGATATCCCTGATTCACCGTATCCTGAAAAACCTTCTCAATCTTGTTTGACATCCCGTCCAGTTCTGCCAGATAGTCCTTCTTTGCGGTTTCAAAGGCGCCGGGGATTGCTGCATTAAGTGTCTTCATTTCTTGGAGCAGCGTTTCCATATCTGCTTTTGTAGAAATCATCTCGTCCATGGCAGTTTTCATTTGGGACCGGCTCTTGGTACTTGATGCGATTTTGTTGTTTAGGGTGCCTATAGCCTCTTGGAGCGCTGTGATTTTAGTGTTCAACTCATCCATGGATTTAATCTGGGCAAGCTGTTGCAAAACACCGGCAGGTAGATTGCTTTTCACCGTGGGAGGAAGCAAATCCGAAACACTCATGCCGGGCGCCCACACGCCACCTGAGGCAATCATCTGAGAAATGGACCCTTTGATTCCCTGAAGCTGGGATAACGCGGATTTTTGAGAAACAACAGCCGACTGCATGCCACGAATTCCCTTTCCCAAGCCGGCGTAGCCGGTCTGTAATTTGGCAATACTTTTACCCATTTCGCTGATACCACTTGTAATCCCATCAATACCGGAAGTCAAACCGTTTTGTATTTCTGTTATTGTGTCAGGCGTCATCTGGTCGAACATGCTTGCAGACATTTCTTTGGTAATGCTGACGATTGTGGTCACATCGGATCTTTTCAATTTTTCCAGAATGTCTGCCGGTATTGTATAGTTGCCTTCGTCACTGGAAAAATCAATCTGTACCGTCTTTAAGGAGGTTAAATCGGGAAGATTAACATCCCCAAGGGCGTCGGCCATTTTTGGATCTTTTTTAAGTGCATTCACCCTGTCGGTGATATCTTGAGCATATGGCAGATCGGGGATTTTGATTTCATTGGGCATAATCGCCGTCAGGTTTGCCTGCACAGAAGTCCCCGCAAACGCGAGAAACCCGACCATAATTGCGGGAGCAATTGAGGTTCCGATGGATCGTAGCAGAGAAAGGGTGGCAAGCCCCGAGCTGGCCTCTTTTTCGTCAATGTTTTCCAGCATCATATAGTTTACCGGTGCACCGATGGTAAAGCCCAAACCAAACCCTAGGAGCATCAGACTGATAACCACGGTTACCATATTGGGATTTGCCACGGCAACCAAAATGAGAAACAGGGAGCCAATAATGGTGATGCCAAAGCCCATAATCAGAACAAGTTTTGCACCTATCCTGTCAATCAATCTACCGGAAAGCATTGCGGATACGCCGGAGAGAAGTCCCAAGATTACGGTGAAGTATCCACCATCTCCGGCAGCCACCTTTAGGGAATTTTCGCAAAACTGAGGAATGAACACGATGCCCATCAACACGAAACCGGAAGCAAAGGCAACGGCAAGGGTGGTGACAATTCTTGCACTTGTGAAATAGGAGAGGTTCATAATCGGGTCGTCTGCCTTCTTTTCAACAAGTATGAAGATTGGCACAAGCACTACAAAGGCAATTAGGAACGGATAGGTGCCCGTGCTTGAAATCGTATTTGAAAAATCAAAAAAGTCAATCTGCTTCAACCCATATAGCAAGGAGAGCACCATCGCCACAATAACAAGAGTCCCTAAGCCATCAATTTTTTTGACGGCCTTCTCTTTATGATTTGGCAGGCAGAAAATGCCGGCAAGAATGATAAATATTGAAATCGGAATGTTTACAAAAAAGATGTACTGCCAATTTTGGGTACCAAAAATATTCAAAATTGCACTGCCTGCAAGGGAACCAAAAATATTTGCGATTCCGTAAACGCCACCAACAAGGCCCAACGCCATTCCCCGCTTTTCCGGGGGGAATGAGGTCCCGAATTCCGCTGTTGCAACGGGTATAATGCCGCCACCACCGATTGCCTGTATGGCTCTTGCAATGACAAGAAATCCAAAGTTCCCCGTATAATGTGCCAGCCCGCATAGTAAGGAGCCAACGCCAAATATAGCGATGCTTGTTATGTAAATTGTCTTCCTGCCATACCTGTCGGCAAGTTTTCCCATTACGGGGATACTGGCGGCATATGCCAGGGTATAGATCGTTATGATCCAAATACCCGTTTTTGCGTCTACCCCCATATTGTTCTGAATGATTTCCCTTGCAGGGGATACAATACCTGTGTCTATGGCTCCCATGAAAATGCCGGCAAGATAAATGACAGATATTAAAGCTAGATTTCGAGGTTTTGCCAATTTGTTTTCCACTTATAAATCTCCTTCATAGTATTTTTCGATATTGCCCACAAGTTTTTCCAAGGTTTTTTCAAATGTAGAAATCTCATCATCGGAAAGCCCATCGTACAGTTCTTTTCGCCAGTCAACCAGAAGGCCGTTTAGCACATCCTTAAGGTCAAACGCCTTTTTGGTCAGTGTAATCACCTTTTCCCTCTGGTTTTCGTCGTTGACCTTCCGGGAGATAAAGCCCTTACTTTCTAGTTTTTGCAAACTTCTTGCGACGCTTCCCTTATCCAGCTTAAAAAATTTTGCTATCGCCTCCTGATTGGTATTACTGTTTCCCAAAAGAAACATAAGGATGTATTCCTCCGCGGCATTAATCCCATAAGCAGAGAGCTTTCGCGTGGAATACACATGGCCGCCTCTTACAATAATCGACAAATCGCTCATGAACATCTTACCCACCTCGCTTTGTTGTTCGTGCAACTGTTGCATTGACAACATAATAACACGGACTAACCAACAATGCAAATTGTTTTATTTTCCACAAATCGAGAAGATCGCGTTGGATAAATGAAACATCATTGCTTTCCAATCGACTGCATTGGTGATACAATTGTGACAGAATAAATCGTTGTGGGGTCGGAAAGATATCTTCCTAGAAGTTGGTATCAAACAAATCATATATGATTTAAGGAGGTAAAAAATGGCGCAGAAAGTAGTAGTCATTGGGGTTCAACACAGAAGAGAGGAAGCCGACAAGCTTCAGAAACTGCTAACAGAGCACGGGTGCGAAGTAAAAGCGCGACTTGGGCTTCATGAAGCAGGTTCCGTATGCTCTGACGAAGGACTAATCATTCTTCAACTGGTTCCGGATGAGCCCAAAGCCGATTCTCTGGTGGAAGAATTGAACAAATTGGATGGCATCAAGGCCAAATTGGTGGAAGTTTAAAAAAAGATGGGCATATAACAAGGGAAGTCGGTAAAGGCTGACTTCCTGTTTTTGGTGACGATTAGAAACACCTAAAATATCAGGCTTGTTAATTTGGGAGAAACGAGTTAGAATAATCATGTAAACTTGAGGAACAAATATTTGAGGGTAAACAATGGGGAATTTAATGATATCTTCAGAGAATAGAAAAAAAGTCAAAAGTAAATGCGCTGTAAAATGCGCTTTTTTGTGTTGGCCGAAGATTTTATGAGAACTGTTCCCAACAGAGGAGGAGAGCAAAATGATACGAAAGATAAAAAATGTGTTGATGATATGTTTATTGACAGCCTTGGCCGTTACAGTTGTTCCGCCGGTGACAGCCCATGGGGCCACCTATTCGGGAGTTGAAGCGGATTTTGCTATCCCGGTTACGTCATACACTACGGTGCCCAGTGGATATACTGGTATCTACACAACTGCAGACTTGGATAATATCAGAAATAACCTGAGCGGGAAATATATTCTGATGAATGATATTGTGTTTACCGATGCAGACTTTCAGGAAGCTGGGACATTCTATAATGGAGGCAATGGGTGGATTCCTATTGGATACGGTGATACTTCAAAATCGTTTTCTGGCATATTAGACGGGAATGGATACAAAATATCTGGGATAAAGGCGAAAAACACATCAAGCGATGAGAATATACAAATTGGATTAGTAGGGAAATCTACGGGTCAAATCATCAACTTGGCAATGGATCAACTATCATTCAAAACAGCAGAATTTGGGCTGATAGGTGCTATTGCAGCCACGAATGAAGGCCTGATTAAAAACTGTATTACCTTTGGAGCGGTGACTGGTTCCAATGCCGGGCCACGAACGGGGTCCGATAATACTGGCGGTGGAATTTGTGCAATCAATCGTGGGACAATATCATTTTCAAAAAACTATTGTTCTGTTATCACTTGTGGTTTTTCAGGTGGCATTGTTGGGAATAACTTTGGCAAAATTGTATGTTGCGCCAATTTTGGGCAAATCACGGTTACCAAAGGTTGGGATCTGGGTGCCGTTGGAGGGATTGCTGGTTTCAACCAAAAGACTGTATCAAAATGTTACAACACCGGAACAGTCATTGGGCTGGATGAGGCAGGGGGAATTGTAGGTGTTAACAACGGAAGTACTGAGAAACCGGCACTTATTGAGAATTGTTTTAATACAGGACATGTCAAAACAACTCGTTTATCATCTGACAAAATTGATACCTACGCTGCAGGAATTGCAGCACTAAATGATGAAGATGGTAGAATCTCAACTTGCTATTCCATTGGGTTGTTAACGGGAACTGGATCGAATACAACGTTGGGTGGGATTTCCGGGTACCAAGGATATAAAAATTACTACGGAGATTGGCATCCCTATCCTCGTCCTACCCATTCCTATTATCTGGACACAACGGGAAACAATGATTATGGAATTGAGTTGTCTTATTCTAAGATGGCTTCCCAAGGTTCTTATGACGGATTCGACTTTTCTGACGTTTGGATGATGAGCCCAACTCTTAAGCGACCGGTTCTTCAAGATCTGCTTCCGGATACTTATACCATCAACTATGAACTCAATGGTGGCAGCTTGTCTTCAAGCGCCCCTACGGCATATATGGATGGCTCAAACCGGATTTTGCCTATACCGGCTAAGGAAGGATATACATTTAAAGGTTGGTATGAGGATTCTACCCTGAGTGGAGACCAAGTGAAAGTAATCCCGGAAAGCTCCATTGGTCAGGTACAGTATTATGCCAAATGGGTGGAAGGAGCATCAACGCAAGAATCTTCGAGCATAAAAAATAATAATCAAAACATCAGCACAAACTCCAACACCCCCAATACGAGTGATGGCGGAAACAACGGGTTGTTCTCTGCGGTACTGATTATTTCATTTCTTCTGATGCTTACTATAGCATTGACAACCAGGAGGCTGGCGAAGTTATAAAACTAGCATCTGATGAACCCATTGCTGGCGTATTGGCTTTCACAATCGCTATGGAATTTCTTTTTCTCTATGCTTTAATTATCCCATGTAATTGGTTAGTAGGGAGGGTATGTGTTGCTGAGGAGAACGGTGGTTGATTAAAACGAGTAGCCACAGAACAATTTTTGCAGCGTTGTAAGGTTACAGTTGATGGACAATGGTCCCATCCATAATTGTTAATAGAACTTTTGTCTCCAGTATTTCTTTTGGATCAACAGCGAAAAGATTTCGATCTAGGACGACGATGTCTGCCAATTTCCCTTCTTCAATGGACCCAAGAACTTTTTCTTGATTCACACAATATGCACTTCCATAGGTATAGGCTCTCAACGCATCAGCCAAAGGTATTTTCTCCCAAGGATTGATTTCTATTTCCTGATTGTCTATCGTTGTTCTGGATACCGCAGCATAAATTGTTTCCATGGGGTTAAAAGGTACCACCGGGTAGTCTGTCCCAAAGGCTAAAGTTGAACCGTGCTCCAATAATGTTTTAAAGGGGAATTGATATTTGCTTCGCTGGGGTCCTAGTTTTACTAGTTTTTCTAGGTTTTCATATGACATATGCAAAGGCTGCATTGCAGCAGTGACGTTTAATTCAGCGAATCGCTTGATATCATCCGGGTGGGGTGCCTCAACATGTTCAATGCTGTTTCTTACTATCAAAGGGCCATTCTTTTTTTGAGATTCCTCAAAGGCATTTAGGGCCATTCTAATTGCGGCATCACCTATGGCATGTAACTTCACTCCAAACTGATCTTTATTTGCTTTTGAGATACAGTCACGCAGGACTTCATACGCATAAAAAGAATTGCCGGATATGCTGGGATTGTCGGTATAAGGCGCCAGCAGGAATGCAGAGTTTGAAGAAGTCACTCCATCAACAAATTGCTTCAACCCTGCAATTCTAAGCTTTTCTGAATGATATTTGTCTCGAAGTTGGGATGCCAGGGTTGTGTCCGCCACCAATCCCAGACTTGGGTAGAGGTGAATCCTTACAGAAAGTTTCTTTTCTGTTTCCAGTTGATGAAGCAATTCGTATTGGGAAAAGTCGCCTACGGGTTCCGGGCAGGTAGAAACATCTGTGGTGGAAGTGATACCGCATTGGGATAATTGTTTGTTGAAAGCCAAGAAAATCTTTTTCCCTTCATTTCCCTCAGCTTTGAATGCCAAAGTGTTGGGCTCTTCGCAGGCTTCCAGTTCATATAGCAGCCCATTGGGATTCCCTGTTGAATCTTTTCCAATACTGCCAAAACTTACAGTGGTTCCGGCATGGATGTGGCAAAGTTCCAAAGCTTTGGAATTCAACCAAAAGGTGTGACCTTCAGCAGAAAGTAAAAATATTGGCCGTTGTGGTTCAATCTTATCCAAATCTTCTTTGCATGGGGGCAAATCCGCTTCCTTCCAAGAGGGTAAATGCCATCCCATACCTACAATTGCTTTCATTTGGGGATTCGCGTCGGCAAATGCTCCAACCATATTTAGACACTCTTTTTTTGAACGGGATTCAAACAATTCTCGACAAACCCTTCCGCTTGACTGAAACGCACCGACAAAGTAGTGCATGTGGGAATCAATAAATCCCGGTAGGATTAAGTTGTCACCGTAATGAAAGACAACTGTATTTGAGTCTCTGTAACCTTCAATGTCCTCTGTTGAGCCAACTTTTATAATGCGATTCCCTTTAATCGCAATTCCTCCGGCAAAGGTACTGTTGGATTTCCCTGTAAAAATCGCGTTGCTTTTTAAGATCAAGTCGGCTTTTGACATATCGCTTCTCCTTCATTGCTTTTGAATATAAATTAGATACTCATTACATTTTGAATGATAGACCCAATGGGAGAACTAGTAAATTGAACTTGAGGTCAATATTTGTACTCACTTAGAAGTACCTTAGAAGTAATATCTATTTATCATGTCAAAGGAGAAGTAATATCTATTTATCTTGTCAAAAGATTAGTATATAATTAAAAAAAGAGGTGATACCATGAAAATTGTCGAGAATGATTGGATTTCTATTAATAACATTGTTTACAAAATTAATGACGTTGACGATTGCGACGAGATGCGGAAGGTATTTCTGCAATCGCTTCAAACGATTATTGGGTTTGATCGGGCATCTTTTTACCTTTCGGACAAAACCGGTGAACATGTTTTGGCAAATCCCGTTGGAATTAACTTTACGGATGAGCAGTTGCATACTTATTTGGATAAGTATGAAGGTCTCGATTATTCACGTTGGGTTATATCATGCATTCAGAGCAAAGTCAGCAAAGAGACTGATTTGTTTCCCGCCAATGAAAGGGAAGTTTCCCAATATTATCAACAGGCGTATCTGCCAATGGATATTCATTTTTCTATTTTAACGGCCCTTTCACACAATGGATTTTTTCTGGGATCGGTAGCTTTATATAGATCAAAAAAGAAAGAAGATTTTTCGGAACGGGACATTAGTTTGTTGGATGTCCTAAAAGATCATTTAGCCTTAAGATTATTTCATGATTATCAAAAACAAACTCAAAAAAATGTTGTTTCCTTATGGGATGAAACGCCAATGCGAATTCAATTAAAGGGATATAATCTGACCGAGCGGGAAAGCGAAGTACTTGAGTTATTGAGTGAAGGAATCTCAACAATAAATATTTGTGAGAAACTTTTTATTGCTCCTACAACGCTTAAAAAGCATGTATCAAATATTTATCGTAAGCTGGGGACCAGTAATCGCATGGAACTTGTCTGTTTTTTGAATCAAAAAAAATGATGTTTCCCAAGGGAAAAATATTGGGAATTTTGTTACAGTTTTTAGTATAAAAAAGTATTATATTGCTACATCTTTTGTACACCTCCTTATAAAATTCACCCTTTCAAATGGTCCCATAGAACAATATGCAGCAGGTCCTGTTTGACCTACAATTGTTTTGTAATCTGATCTGTTCTGTATTTGTATCTTTGAAAGGAGTCTGTGAAATGACGAAAGTGAGTTTAAAAGACGAGAACGGAAAAATCTATTATGGCTGGTATATAGTGGCAATCAGCCTATTTTTTATGGCACTGGGATATTCCTGTGTGGTATCTATTGTAGGTGTATTTGTATTACCTATTACAGCCGAGCTGAAAATCCAAATAGGTGACTTTGTGACATGGACCACAATTATGTCAGTCACCTCCATCCTGTATCTCTTTTTTGCAAGCAAACACTATAACGCAAAAACTGTAAAACCAATTATGCTTGTTTGTGCCCTTTTGGGTGCTGCGGCATTTTTTGGGTTTTCAAGGGCCACGGAACTATGGCACTTTTACTTGTTTGCCGTTCCCATGGGAATTTGCTTTGGTGGATTAACAGCAACCCCCTGTTCTGTTCTTGTAAACAATTGGTTTGGAGGGAAGTGCAAAGGACTTGCCCTAGGTCTTGTCTTCAGCGGCACCTCTGTGTTGGCCATGGGTCTTATTCCTTTAATTAACCATATTACAATGACCATGGGTTGGAGGATGGCATACACTTTGATTGCAGCCGGATTGCTTGTGATTTGTGTCCCCTTGGTATTAATTTTTGTTACATGGTCACCTTCCCAAAAAGGCTTGACACGAATGGGTGAGCTGGAAGAAGAAATTACGACTGATTCCACTGAAAAAAAAGGCATGCCATTTTCTGTTGCTCGCAAAAGAGCGTCCACCTGGTTGATGTTCTTTTCGGGAACCCTCCTAGTCATTGCATCCTCAGCAATGCTTACACACACCCAGGCTTTTTTGCAAATGTCAGGATATAGTCCTACCTTTGCAGCAAATGTCATGTCTGGGATGATTGGTGCCTTAGTGATTGGCGGAATCATCGTCGGAGCATATTGTGATAGAGTGAACTTAAAAGTAGCCGCCACTGCAACTGGGATACTCTTTTCTATTGCGTATATTGCCCAGATATTCATCCCTCAATTTAGTGGATTGATTGCTGTGCTGATTGTCTGCTACGGGCTTGGATGCACTGCTGTCAATATTATCCCTCCCCTAATTGCCAACCACATGTTTGGAGAAAAAGAGCTGTCCGCATATATTGGATATATCAATATATTCATTGGCATTGGAGGCGCATTAGGATCAACCCTTGTGGGCAAACTATTTGATTTTACCGGTAGCTATACAATCCCCTTTATTGTGTGCGCCATACTCCTGTTATTTACTGCATTGATTCGAGGTATTGTCACTTCAGACAAATACAAATATAATCCGGGAAAATAAAATATTCATTGGCACCCAACAAGATCCGTAGAGAAAAATCTATGCGGGTCTTGTTTTTTCTTTGGAATCATCTTGATTTCTTCCAAATCTAACGATATGATTAATCCAATTTCTGCATTTGTGAAATAGGATTGGGTTGAAAAATGAAGATATTAGAAACAAACCGACTGATTTTGCGCCCTTGGCAAGCGTCAGATGCTCAAAATTTATACAAATACGCAAAGGACCCTCAAGTAGGTCCTATTGCCGGTTGGCCGCCTCACACCAGTGTGGAGAACAGTTTGGAAATCATCAACGGCATATTATCAAAACCGGAAACCTATGCTGTTGTTCTGAAAGGGGAAGGTCATGCGGTGGGAAGCATCGGGTTAATGATTGGCGCTGCCAGCAACATTGGCTTGCCTGATACTGAAGGGGAAATTGGATACTGGGTTGGTGTGCCCTACTGGGGACAGGGAATCATCCCGGAAGCGGTGAGGGAGATGATTCGTTATGCCTTTGAAGATTTGAAATTGGAAAAGTTGTGGTGTGGGTACTTTGACGGCAACATAAAATCAAAGCGTGTACAGGAAAAGTGTGGTTTTGTCTATCACCACACCAACAAAGATTTTCTTTGGCCGTTGATGGGAGACATCAGAACCGAGCATATCACCTGTCTGCCCAGAGAAAACTGGCCCAATGAAATTTTATGGTGTGCGGGAAAATGAAAGGCGTAGCAAACATACTAACCGGCAGCCGCATTGGTGTTGCGTTGATACTTCTCTTTACGAAACCTTTTTCTATTTGGTTCTATGTCCTATATATTTTTTGTGGTGTCACCGACATGGTGGATGGAGCTGTTGCCAGAAAGACCCATACAGAAAGTAAGAGAGGAGAGGCATTGGACAGTGCAGCAGATTTGATATTTATCCTAGTCTGTTTTGTCAAGATTTTACCTGTCATCAATATACAACTCTGGTTGTGGATTTGGATTGCTGCGATTGGACTTATCAAGGGAAGCAACTTGGTTTCCGGGTGGGCATATCATCGTAGAACGTTGTTTTTACATACAATTGCCAACAAGGTGACGGGGTTGCTACTGTTTTTGTTGCCCTTGTCTTTTTCTTTTGTAGATATTCATTATGGGGCAGTTTTGGTCTGTGGCGTGGCAACGTTTGCCGCAGTTCAGGAAGGCCATCTTCTGAGAAGCGGAGGGAAAACTGGAATTGAAACCAAAATTATCTAATGCCAAAAGCTTCTCAGGACTCTATCATTGTAGACTCTCATATATTTTTTTTAAGTTGTCTTCCATGCGTTCCAAATAGGTTTTATTATCTTCGTTGCTTTCAATGGTATAAATGGTTTCCACTTTTGCGCCCACCTCGTTTGCCAGGGTTTCGGAAACATCAGCGCTGGCCATTTCTTCTGAAAAAACAGTTGTTACATTGTTGGCTTTACAATAATTAACAAGTTCAGCCAATTGTTTTGCGCTAGGCTCCCCTTCGGCGAATACGTCTTCAACACTGTTCTGTTCCAAGGCAAAATCCTTGCATAAATAAGAAAATGCTGCGTGGGCCGTTACAAAGCTTTTGTTCTGTGTGTTTTGGAATTTCTTATTATATTTATTGTATAGGGTTTCAATCTCAGCGATATAGTCGCTACAATTTTTTTCATAGTACGTCTTGTTATTGGAATCTGCCTTGACTAGGGCATCTTTTATGTTGTTCAATTCGATTTCTGCATCTTTTAGGCTGAGCCAAATATGGGGATCATATTGGCCGTGTTCCTTGATTTCTTCCTGATCTGTATTGGTAATCGGAGTGACGTCATTGGATGCATTTACTACAATTAGATTATCATTGTCCACAGCATTAATCCCATCATCCACCCAGCTTTCCATTCCCAAGCCGTTATATACAAAAATTTCCGCAGATTCAAGACTTGCCAGATCCTGGGCTTTGGGTTCAAAGGAATGAGGCTCTACGCCGTCGGGTATAATCGTTGTAATTTCAACCTTGTCTCCTCCCACCGCAGAGACAAACTCTTTCATTGCATTAAAGGTCACAGAGACCTGAATACCATCTGCATTTGACTGGTTTTCTTCATCGCCAGTGGTGCCGCATGATGCGAAACTGAAAGGCAATATAATACATAAAAGTAGTGCGGCACATTTTTTTGTCATTGTTGAATCCTCCGATTTTACTTGCAAATGATTCCTATTTGCGTTTATAATTATATATATTACTTCTTGACGACTTTGTCAAGGCAGGTAAAGAGTAATATTTTCATTTTTTGAAAGGATTCCTACTGTGATTCAACTAAACAATTTATTTTTTTCGTATAACGGAAACGAACCATATATTTTGAAGGACATCAATTTAGAGATAAAAGACGGCGAATATATTTCTGTCATTGGCGAAAACGGAAGCGGAAAAAGCACGTTGATTAAACTGATTTTAAAATTGCTTAAGCCCGTTAGCGGTGAAATTATTTCAAATTACCGGCAGGTAGGGTATGTGCCCCAAAAAAATGATTTTTCCAATTCTAACTTTCCCATAACCGTTTATGAAGCATTAAATTCATACAGGAAACTATTAAAAATAAAAAATCCTGACGTGATTACTCAAGGCCTTTCCTTGGTTGGACTGCAGGATTCTGCGTCAGCATTGATTGGAACCTTGTCGGGGGGACAACACCAAAAAATCTTGGTTGTAAGGGCACTATTGGGCAATCCGGATTTTCTGGTATTAGATGAGCCATCCGCAGGGGTGGACCAAAACAGCCAAAAAGATATTTATGCTTTTCTAAAAAAAATCAATCGAGAAAAGGGGATTACCATTGTTTCTGTGGAACATAATTTAGAGGCTGCCATTGCTAACTCCACCCAAATTTATCATCTGGCAGGGGGAGGAGGGCATCTTTGCTCCCAGGCCCAGTACGTGGATGAATCTTTAAAAGTCAATGAGAGGAGTATATAGCATGTTTAGTTATGTGTTTATGCAAAACGCCATTGTCATCTCCATATTCATTTCTATTTTATGCCCTTGCATTGGAATCTTTTTAGTACTCCACCGATATTCTATGATTGGGGATACCTTGTCTCATGCTTCCTTGGCAGGGATAACCCTTGGACTTTTATTAGGTCAGAATCCTGTTCTTGGCGCCTTTTTATTTACATCGGTTTGCGGTGCCCTCATTGAATTTCTGCGAAATTATTTTAAGCAATATACGGATTTAATTCTTACTGTGGTTTTGTCATTAAGTGTGGGAACCGCTATAACAATTATCAGTTCCGGAAAGCTTCACGCCAATGCGGATTCTTTTCTTTTCGGTAGTATTCTAACGGTTACAAGCATGGACCTTATTATGGTGATGATACTAAGTGTTATTTCGGTTTTTGTGCTAATCTTTTTGTATCATCAATTGATTTATATTGCATTTGATGAAGAGGCTGCAAAGGTCGCCGGAGTTAAAGTAAAGTTAATCAACTATGTGTTTTCAATTCTTGTTGCATCGTCAATCGCAGTATCCATAAGAATTATGGGGGTGTTGGTGCTCAGCTCTATGATTGCCCTCCCTGTTGCCTCGGCACTTCAATTAAGGAAAGGGTTTAAGCTTACCTTGATATTCTCCATTGTCTTTAGCATCATTGATATTATGTCCGGACTATTTATATCCTATTATATAAATGTGGCACCGGGTGGATTTACTGCCCTCGTATCAGTTGCAGTCCTATTGTTGGTTATTGTTTTTAATCATGTCAGGCAATATCGAAAGGATTCTCTTTTAAGACGCGGGTGCTGATTGGCATTTCTTGACGTGCCCAAGACAGAGCTCTATAATGAATCGATACAATGTTGAGGTAAAAATGATGGATGGAATACAAACTCAATGGCCGTCAGGCATTAAAAAAACTAAACAGCGTGCATTCTTGCTTGCCACTCTGGAACAAGCCGGAAAACCGGTGAGCGCACAGGACCTCTATTTCAAGATGAAAGAAGAAGGTGCTAGTTTGTCCCTTTCAACGGCTTATAGAATCCTTGGATTTTTTATTAGCGTGGGGTTGGTGAACAAAATTAGTGTCATGGGAAGTGAAGTCTGGCTATACGAATTGAACTGCAATCAACACAAACATTATGCAGTATGTTTAAACTGCCACAAAATCATTGAAATGGAACATTGCCCCATTGAAACCTTTATGCCGGAACTTGAGGACGGAGATTTTCAGGTGACCGGCCACAATTTAGAGATTTATGGGTTGTGCAAGGCATGCAAAGAAAGTGCAATTCAGCATGAAAAACAAATTAAATCTAGAATTTAAATCTAAGTTGCGACAAGTCAATGGTCATAAACAGGGTTTTGGACTACGCCAAAACCCTGTTTATTTATTTTTGGTACTTTATTGGACCTTGGGCATGGAATATACTGAACAAAATTATTAAAATATTCAATAAATGATAGGAGAAAAAGAATGGAATCTACTTCAAAACTTAGAAAGCACCTGTTTTCCTTGGTAGTCATTACCATCGCAGGGGCAATGATTTATGGTCTACCTTATTTTCGACTGTATTTTTATGATGCGTATCTGAGCACGTACCATCTGACCAATACTCAGATGGGAACCTTCGGATCAATGTTCGGTATTTTTGGTATGATATCTTATTTATTTGGAGGTATTGTTGCAGACATGGTTTCCCCTAGAAAACTAATGTCGGTTTCGTTGATACTCACTGGCGTGGGTGGATTTCTTCATTTAATGCATCCCAGTTATATTATGTTGGTTGCCATTTATGCCATGTGGGGGTTCACCTCTCTATTTGCATTTTGGCCATCCCTCATCAAAAGCTTGCGTGGAATCGCCAATGAAAATGAACAGAGTAAGGCATATGGCTTTATGGATGGTGGCAGAGGAATCGTTTATGCCATAGATGGCGCTTGTATTATTGCCATCTTCGGTTATTTCAGCAAGGTCTTTAGTGATGCAGCAGGACTGAACGGCGTCATCACGTATTATTCTATTATTGCAGTTGTCCTTGGCATTTTAGTATTTCTCTTGCTGAAGGACAGCAAGCCTTCCGCCAAAGATGAAACGGTTTCCAAGGAAGAAAAGTTTTCGGTGGCACAGATTCTCGAGGTGCTAAAAATGCCGGGCGTGTGGATTTTATCCGCAATATTGTGTTGCACTTATGTGATGAATATTTCCTTCTACTATTTCACTCCATACGCAACCGCTCAATTTGGTATGGCTGCCACTGCAGCTGCCATTGTTACCGTTGCTGCCCAGTATGTGAGACCTGTTGCAGCTTTCAGCGGTGGGATTTTTGCCGATAAGATTGGAAGATCCAAGGTAATGTATGTAACTTTCTCCCTGATGGGAATCTGCACATTGTTGATGACTGTTATGGGGAATATGAGCGCTCCAATGTTTATCGTATTATGCATATTGATTTATGTGGGCATGTACGGTGGATACAGCTTAGTATTTTCCATGATGGAAGAGGGCGGAATCCCAATTAGAGTGGCAGGAACCGCTATCGGTTTGGTATGCACCCTTGGCTACCTTCCGGAGGTTATTGTACCTTTCGCTTCCGGCAAACTTTTGGATGCCTTTGGCACCGGAGGTTACCGATATATGTTTATTGCAATGACTATTATGATGGTTGTCGGCATTGTGATGCTTGTCATTTGGGATAGATATGTAAAAAAGGTCAAACATAATAAAGAAAAAGCCCTAGGGAATGAAGCCTCTTTGGAGGTATAATACTCAGCATAAGCGAATTTTGTACATGGGTGTTGTGGAATTGGTTATGACGGGATGCCCTTTGCAAATAACTCGAGGATTGTTGTAGGGTGAAAAAATATGGAATTAACCATAGAACGAGGCAGCGTGGTACCTGTGTACCAGCAAATTGTCAACAAAATCAAAGATAAGATTCTGGCTCAGGAACTGACACCTGGGATAAAGTTACCGGCAGAACGTCATTTGGCAGAAGCGTTGGGCGTTCATCGCAATACCGTGGTCAAAGCGTATAACGTTTTGATTATAGAGGGACTTGTGATGGCGTCCAGACAGAAGCCAAAGGGATATTTTGTGGGGGCGCCCAAAGAAATTAATGATTTTGGCAAAAGATTTTTTCCTTTGGAAAAAGCCTTCCGATATGAATTCCGCCGGGCAGAGAAACGATTCAATGATATTTATTGGAACTCGGAAACAAAGGAGGCCATATCCTTTGGCGGCATGATTATGGATAGAAAAATGAACCCGGTTTTGGATATGGAACACGCCACGCAGCGAATTTTCAATAACGGCGAGAAAGATCATATGACAGAGTTCGGGCTGGAAACTGAGGGTTTGAAAGAAAATATCTGTCGCTTGCTGGCCCGCCAGAATATATATGTTATGACCAAAAATATACAAATCATGACAGAGAGCAACCAAACCATCAGTTATTTGATTACCCTATATCTGAGGGAAGGAGACTGGGTTGTAGTGGAGGACCCTATCGTTCCGGATAGTGCCAGTGTTTTCTATAATCGGGGCATCAATATTGCCACCATTCCCATGGAAGAAGATGGCATGCGGATGGATGTGTTAGAGGAAGCCCTCAGGAAATACAAACCAAAGTTTATTTATACCCAGCCAAACTTCCATAATCCCACTGGGATTACCATGTCTCTGAAAAAACGACAAAAGTTGCTTCAGTTGGCAAATGTATATAATGTCCCTATTATTGAAGAGGATTATCAACAGGAATTTTCCTATACAGGCAAGGTGTTGCCTAGCCTCTATGCTCTTGATGCCAATAAGTTGGTAATTTACGTGTATTCCTTTACATTGATTTTTCCATATATGATAAAGATTGGTTACGCTGTTGGTCCTTCAGACTTCATAGACATGATGGGGTATGTCCTTAGCATAGATGAGACCGTGGTCAGCGGAATCGGCCAATACTTTTTAAATGATTATATTGATTCCGGGGAGTACGATCGCCATGTCAAAGTGGTTCAAAAAGAATATTCGGATAGGCTCAATTTGCTGTGCAGCGAGTTGGATAAAATTGCGGACAAAGGAATCACCTACCAAAAACCCTTGGGAGGATTGTTGCTTTGGTGTACGTTGGCTGAAAATATTAATGAACGGGAGTTGTGCAGGCTTGCTGAAGAAAAAGGTTTGTTGGTAATCCCCGGATGGGTATTTTATCAAAGTTGTAATAGAAGAAAAGGGCATATTCGAATGTGTTTTTCAAATGTCACCAACGATGAAATCTGCCAAGGTGTTGCATTGCTGGGGGAGGCTTTGGACGAGTGCAGACAACAGAAAAATGAAAAAGACGGAAAGGCAATAGAAAATGAACAAATTCATTGAATATAGAAGAGAATTCCATCACTATCCTGAACTTGGATGGAGAGAAATCAGAACCAGTGCCAGAGTTGCGGAGATCCTTGAGGGAATGGGATTCCATTGTCTGATGGGAACCGATGTAATCCGGGAAAATTCACTATCCTTTGAGATGCTCACCGACGAAGAAAAGAGGGTGGAGAAAGAGCGTGCCATTGCCCAAGGGGCAAAACCTGAATATGTTGAGAGAACAAAGGGTTATTCTGGGGTCATTGCAGAACTTAATACACAAAGAGAAGGCCCGGTCACCGCGTTTCGCTTTGATATTGATTGTCTGCCATATCAAGAGCCAAAGCAAGAAGGCTATCGACCGTTTGACGAAGGATATCTATCATGTAATGATGAGCATACCCATGCCTGTGGACATGATGCCCATACGGCCATAGGCCTTGGCTTGGCACAGGCATTAATGGAGCGGAAAGATAACTTAAAGGGAAAAATTAGAATTATTTTTCAACCGGCAGAGGAATTGTACTACGGGGCCCAGTCAATCGTGGATAAAGGACACTTAGACGATGTGACCAACTTCATTTCTATACATATGGCGCTGACAGCGGAAGGCCACCCACTACCATCAAATACAATTTGTTGCGGATGCAAAGATTTTGTCAGCGACTGCCAGCTGGATGTGACATTTACAGGGAGAGCTGCCCATCCTTGCGGGGCATCCCAGGAAGGCAAAAATGCCTTGCTTGCGGCCTGTACAGCGGCACTAAACCTGCATACCATTGCCCCACACGAAGCAGGACTTTGTAGAGTCAATGTGGGGGTGCTCAATGCAGGGGTTGTGGTCAATACCATTGCGCCCAATGCGTTTATGAGCGTAGAATACAGAGGGCAAAACGAAGAAATATCCGCTTATGCACGGAAGAGAGTCTTTGATATTTTGGATGGAGCGTCAAAATCATATGATCTGAAATATTCAGTAAACGATTTTGGTGAAATTCCTTCTTCTCAAAGCGACGATGCCATGATGGAAGTGATTCAGCGGGCGGCTGGGAAAGTATCATGGTTTGAGAAGATTTATTTTGAGGGCAGCATTGGAGGAACCGACGATGCGGCAGTTATGATGAATAAAGTCCAGGAAAATGGGGGAATTGCCACATATGCTGGCATTGGAACAAATACCACCCAGCCACTTCATAATCCGGAATTTGACTTGGATGAAGAATCCATCCCGGCAACCATTGCAATGCTGACCCACGCAGTGGAGGAATTGAATGGGAATCTTAAAATCTGATTAAGATGATTTGTGGTCAAAAAAATCATCGCCCAAGAACCCGGATGCTAATAGAAAGGGCTGTCTCAAAATGAACAATTTAGAGACAGCCTCTTGTTTTCCAGTTAATATCAAGGCATAATTAGACAGAATCATTTGCACAGAAAAAAGGAGACCAGATGGAAAGCATAGCCAAAATACTTGCAAGAGAACTGAATAAAAGGGAAGAACATGTGAACAACGTCATTGACCTGATTGATGAAGGGAACTCCATTCCATTTATCGCACGATACCGAAAGGAACTTCATGGTACCATGGATGACACGGTTCTTCGTGACTTGGCAGACAGGCTGAATTATCTGCGAAATCTCAGCGAGCGCCGGGAGGAAGTAAAAAAGGCCATTGCTGCTCAGGACAAACTGACAGATGCCTTGACGGCTGAAATAGATGGGGCACAGACTCTTGCAGAGGTGGAGGATATCTACCGTCCCTATAAGCAAAAGCGCCGTACTCGGGCAACCATTGCCAAAGAAAAAGGCCTGGAGCCTCTCGCGCTGACTCTGCTTGGGCAAGCAAGAGACTTGCCAGATCTGCCGGAACTTGCTAGGGCTTATGTGGATGAAGAAAAGGGAGTGGGTTCACCCCAAGATGCCATAGATGGCGCATCGGATATTGTGGCGGAAATGGTGGCAGACAGTGCCGAATTAAGACGACGCCTCCGTGAGTTGATGATGAACAGAGGAGTTTTAGTATCCGCCGCAGGCAAAGAAGAGGACTCGGTATACAGCCTCTATTATGAATTTGAAAAGCCTATTTCCCGATTGCAGGGACATCAGATTCTAGCAATCAACCGTGGAGAAAAAGAAGGATTTCTAAAGGTGTCATTACAAGTGGATAGGGAGCGGGCCGTGGAACTTGTCACGAACATGTTTGTAAAATCCGGTTCCAAAGCGTCGGAATTTGTTGAAGGCGCAGGAGAAGATGGGTATGACCGACTGCTATTTCCCTCCATGGAACGGGAAGTGCGTGGGGCGTTGACGGATACCGCTTCGGAAGGTGCAATCCATAATTTTTCCCTAAACTTGAAACCTTTACTAATGCAACCTCCCATCAAAGGCCATGTTACCATGGGTCTGGATCCGGGCTACCGAAACGGATGCAAAGTTGCCGTGGTGGATGGGACGGGCAAGACATTGGATACCGCCGTGGTTTACCCCACCTATGGAGAGCGGCAGAAAATGGAATCCATTGCTACTCTAAAAAAATTAATTCAAAAACATAAAGTGGAACATATTGCCATTGGCAACGGTACCGCTTCCCGGGAAACGGAGCAGATGACCAGTGAACTGATTTCCGATTTGCCGGAGGTCAGTTACATGATTGTCAACGAGGCAGGTGCTTCGGTATATTCCGCTTCCAAATTGGCGGCAGAGGAGTTTCCCCAGTATGATGTGAATCTGCGTTCTGCCATATCCATCGCCCGGAGAATGCAAGACCCTTTGGCGGAACTTGTAAAAATTGATCCCAAAGCCATTGGCGTTGGACAATACCAGCATGATATGCCCCAAAAAAGATTGGATGATGCATTGATTGGTGTGGTAGAAGACTGCGTCAATGCAGTGGGAGTGGACGTCAATACGGCGTCCCCGTCTCTGCTTCAGCGGGTTTCCGGGCTGAATGGCAGCACCGCCAAAAACATTGTGCTTTTTCGAGAGGAAAAGGGTTCCTTTACTTCTCGGAAACAGTTAATGAAGGTGCCCAAACTTGGACCCAAAGCCTATGAGCAATGCGCCGGATTTTTGCGGGTATCCGAAAGTAAATCTGTGTTGGACAATACAGGGGTTCATCCCGAAAGTTATGATGCTGCCGAAAAACTCATTGCTTTATGTGGATATACCCTAAGAGACGTGGCAGCAGGGAAAATATCCGATCTTTTGGAGCGGGTGAAAAGCTATGGAGAAACCAAGGCGGCAGAAGAATGCGGGATTGGCCTTCCCACCTTGCGAGATATGGTGAAGGAATTGATGAAGCCCGGACGCGATCCTCGAAGCGAACTGCCGGTGAACTTGCTTCGCACCGATGTGATGGAGTTGAAAGATCTTATACCCAACATGATTCTTACCGGGACTGTGCGTAACGTCATTGATTTTGGCGTGTTTGTGGATATTGGCGTCCATCAGGACGGCCTGGTTCACATCTCGGAAATTGCCGACAAATTTATCCGCCATCCCTCGGAAATAGTATCTGTTGGCGATATGGTAGAAGTGATGGTCTTGTCGGTGGATTCCCAGAAAAAACGAATTGCCTTGTCAATGAAACAGGCAAAAAAGTAACCATACACGGGCCGAAATACCAGATATTTGTTATAAAGGTAGGTAAGGGCTAAGGAGGAGACGAAGTGTTAAATGGAAATATTCGAGCAGATATTAATATAGGCGCACAGGTGGATATCGTTCTTAAAAAAGATCAGGCCACAGGAACTTTAACAAGAGGACACGTTAAGCGAATCCTTACAAATAGTCAGACTCATCCCCATGGAATTAAGGTAATGCTAATGGAAGACAACCAAGTAGGCCGCGTACAAGCAATCTTGGGGAACTAAACACTTTGCCTTAAACCCCAACTATGTTTGGGTAATATCACAGCCAATTTCAACTCAAACAGCACTGATTTCAGTGCTGTTTTTTCTGTATACATTATTCTTATCCATGTATACATTATTATTCGCAAAATCCATTGCATTGTGTCTTCCTTTGTACTTTAATAGGACTGAGAGAAATTGTTAATTAAATAACAATGTGCAGGAGGACAATCATGGTCAATTCAAACGATTACATTATGGAATATGTTTCGAGGGCTCACCGGGCGCAGGAAGAATTTGAGAAATACAGTCAAAAGCAGGTGGATGCCATTGTAAGAGCAACTGCCAAGGCGATTTATGACAACGCTGAAATTTTGGCACAACTGGCGGTGGAGGAAACCGGCATGGGTGTCTATGAGGATAAAGTCACCAAAAATAAAATGAAAGCGAAAATTATTTGGAATAGCCTAAAAGGCAAACAATCTGTGGGGATTATTTCACGGGATGAAGAAACCGGCATTACGGAAATCGCAAAGCCCATTGGCATTGTGGCTGCCATCACACCCATGACCAATCCCAATGTCACACCTATGTCCAATGCTATGTTCGCACTGAAAGGGCGAAATGGAATTATCATTACCCCTCACCACAGAGCGGTAAAATCCAGTACGCTGACTGTGGAACTGATTCAGGAAGCCTTGAGAAAACTTGGTGCACCGGACAACTTGATTCAAATCTTGGATCAACAGTCCAGAGAACATACAAAATTGCTGATAGAAAACGTTGACTTGGTGATTGCCACAGGTGGCATGGGTATGGTAAAAGCGGCCTATCGAAGCGGCAAGCCGGCCTTGGGGGTCGGTGCCGGAAATGTACAGTGTATTTTGGACCGGGGAGTTGATATCGCCGAGACGGTCCCCAAAATCATTGCAGGCAGGGCTTTTGACAATGGGATTATTTGCTCCGGAGAGCAGTCCGTCATAGTCCCAGAGGAAATGGCAGATCAAGTCCTTGCCGAATTTGTGAAAAATGACGCTTATCTGGTTTCCAATCAGGACCGAAGCAAACTAAGGGATGCGCTGTTCCAAAGCGGTGAAATGAATAAACATGTGGTCGGCCAGTCTGTGAAAAAACTGGCAGAACTATCGGGAATTGTCATGCCGGAGAACACTAGGGTGATACTGGTTCAGGTGGAAAACTCAAATGACATTTTGGGTAAAGAAAAAATGTGCCCGGTTCTCACCGTATACAAATATCAAGACTTTAAGGAAGCCGTGGAAATTGCCAGGAGAAACCTAGAAATGGAAGGGAAAGGCCATTCGGTCTCCATCCATTCAACGGATAAAAAACATATTGAATATGCGGGAGAAACCCTTTGTGTCAGCCGGCTGGTGGTGAACCAAACCAGTGCCACCAGCGCCGGCGGCAGTTTCTACAACGGGCTGACCCCTACCAATACTTTAGGATGCGGCTCTTGGGGCAACAACAGTATTTCAGAGAATTTGGGATATAAGCATTTAATCAATATTTCAAGAATTGGCTACTACATGAAAGATAATATCGTTCCTACAGATCAAGAACTTTGGGCTGAATAAAAAAGGAGGACCATCATGGCAATGAATAGTAAAACAGACGATAAGGATTCCATCAAAAAGAATTCTTCGGAAATTGAGATTAAGCGGCTATATACCCCGGAAGACCTTACAGACAGATCTTATATGGAAGAGGTTTCTTCCCCCGGAGAATTCCCTTATACCAGAGGAGTTCAACCCACCATGTACCGATCCAGATTCTGGACCATGCGTCAGTATGCCGGATTTGCATCTGCAGAAGAATCCAATCGTCGATATAAGTACCTTTTGGAACAAGGGCAGACAGGACTAAGCATCGCCTTTGATTTGCCCACCCAGATTGGCTATGATTCAGACCATGCCCTTTCTCAGGGAGAAGTAGGAAGAGTTGGTGTGGCCATCGATTCCATGGAGGATATGGAAATTTTGTTGAAGGATATTCCCTTGGACCGGGTCAGTATTTCTATGACCATTAATTCCCCGGCCTCAGTGCTTTTGGCAATGTACATCGCTGTGGCTAAGAAAAACGGAATTCCATTGGATGCCCTATCCGGCACCATCCAAAATGACATCTTAAAAGAATATATTGCCAGAGGCACGTATATTTTTCCCATTGCTGAATCCATGCGACTCATCACGGATATTTTCCAATATTGTGCAGCCAATGTGCCTAAATGGAACACCATTTCCATTAGTGGCTATCACATCAGAGAGGCAGGATCCAGTGCTGTGCAAGAAATTGCTTTTACCTTGGCCAATGGCATTGCGTATGTGGATGCGGCCATCAAAGCCGGACTGGATGTAGACGACTTTGGCCCAAGACTTTCTTTCTTCTTTAACGCTCACAATGATTTGTTTGAAGAAGTGGCAAAATTTAGGGCAGCAAGAAGAATGTGGGCCAATATTATGCGAGATCGATTCCACGCCAAGAATCCCAAATCCATGATGCTGCGGTTTCATACCCAGACAGCCGGTTGCACCTTGACGGCTCAACAGCCGGAAAACAACGTGGTGCGGGTGGCTATGCAAGCCTTGTCAGCAGTACTGGGGGGCACTCAGTCCCTACACACCAATTCAAAGGACGAAGCATTGGCACTGCCTTCTGAAAATGCTGCAAGGATTGCCCTTCGTACCCAGCAGGTTCTGGCGTATGAGAGCGGCGTAACCGAAACGGTGGACCCTTTGGCCGGTTCCTATTATGTTGAAAGCCTGACCAATGAGATAGAAGAAAAAGCCATGGCATATATCCAAACCATTGATGAAATGGGTGGCGTGCAGCGGGCAATTGAAAAAAACTATATGCAAAAGGAAATTCAAGACAGCGCATATACTTACCAGAAAGAAATTGAATCGGGAAGCCGCGTTGTGGTAGGTGTCAATAAGTTCCAGATGGAAGAGGATGCTTCTTCAGACCTGATGTATGTTGATTCAAAGGTTGAAAAGATTCAACAGGAAAAGCTGGCCAAGCTGAAAGCGACTCGTGACGGACAAAAAACAAAGATAGCGCTGAAAGCCATGAGGAGCGCATCCAGAACAGATGAAAACCTTATGCCATATATCATCACCGCAGTAGAAGCTTACGCTACCATAGGAGAAATATGCGGGGTGCTACGAGAAGAATTCGGTGAATATAAGCAGGCAAGCATTTTATAAAATACTGATAGAGATAAGCATAAAATTGCCATAAAACTACAGCAACTTAATAGCGCCTTGAACCAAGGCGGATTTGGAGGATATGATGGACAGACCCATTAGAATTGTTATCGCCAAGCTAGGCTTAGACGGACATGATAGAGGAGCAAAAATCATTGCAAGAGCATTGCGGGATGCCGGCATGGAAGTGATTTATACCGGGCTGAGGCAGACCCCGGAAAATATAGTGGAAATAGCTATTCAAGAAGACGCAGATGCCATTGGGCTTAGCAGTTTGTCCGGTGCCCATAATCATTTGTTCCCTAAGGTTACACAACTCCTTGAAGAAAAGGATGCGGCGGACATTTTGGTATTTGGAGGAGGCGTCATCCCGGAAAAGGATATTCCATCTTTGAAAGAGGCGGGTATCGAGGCAATTTTTACACCGGGAACCACCACTACATCGGTAATTGATTTTCTCAGAGAAAATGTGAGAGGGTAATCAGATGGATCAGATGAGAGCCATAAAAAGAGGCGATAAACGAGCCGCCGCGAAACTGATAACCATGGTGGAAAACAATGACCCGGCAGCTGTGGAAATGTTAGAACATTCTTTGGCGTCTTCCACCGAGGCCAGAGTCATTGGCATTACCGGTTCACCCGGCGCCGGGAAAAGCACCTTGACGGATCAACTGGCGAAACACCTTCTGAAGAGTAAGAAAAAAGTTGGCATTATCGCTGTGGATCCCAGCAGCCCCATTACCGGAGGTGCATTTCTGGGAGATCGAATCCGAATGTCTGATCTGAATGCTGAGCCGGATGTGTTTATTCGCAGTATGGCGACTCGAGGGGCCTTGGGTGGTGTTGCCAAAGCAGTTTCCGGAGCTGTACGGGTGATGGAACTTTACGGGGCTGACTATATCTTTGTGGAAACCGTTGGGATTGGTCAATCGGAAATCGATGTTGCCGCCATGGTGGACACAGTGGTTCTGGTGGTAGTTCCCGGCATGGGTGATGACATTCAGGCAGAGAAAGCAGGAATTTTGGAGGTGGCAGATGTCATCGCCGTCAACAAGGCAGATCATGCGGACACTGATAAGACGATTCAACAGTTGAAGGCCATGATGGGGCTTCAATTGGGGCACCAACAAGAGGCGGGCGCCAATGATTTTTCCCGAATTGACATTATCAGTACCATTGCCACTGCTGGAACGGGAATTGCCGATTTGATGCAGTCTGTTGAGACACATTTGACTCAGCAAATCCAGGGGGAAAGGCTGTCAGATTCAGTGGAAAAAAGACTGAAGGCAGAACTTCTTAACCTGGTTTATGGAAAGTTGGAGTCGGAATTTATCAGCTTTGATCAGGAGACCCACGTCCTATCTGAAAGCATGGGAAAGATTTTAGAAAAGAAAAGTGAACCCTATACAGAGTCGAGGATATTACTTGAAAAATTTATGAAATGGAGGTCCTTAAAATGCTAAAAAACATTGATCACCTTGGTATTGCCGTTAATAATCTCAGCGATTCCATGGACCTATATGAAAATATATTGGGCCTTGAATGCCACGGACAGGAAACCGTAGAAGATCAAGAAGTGAACGTTGCCTTCTACAAGATTGGAGACACAAAGATAGAACTGTTGGAATCCACCAGCTCCAATGGACCCATTGCAAGGCATATTGTTGCCAGAGGTCAGGGCCTTCAGCACATTGCCTACAGTGTGGCCAATATCGAAGAAGCCATATCGGATTTAATGGCCAAAGGCATTATTATGTTGGATAAGACCCCTAGATTCGGTGCAGGGGGTTCTCGCATTGCCTTTCTTCATCCCAAAAGCACCAACGGCATCCTCATTGAACTTTGCGAAAAAGCCTAACAGAAGTAGCAGGGCAATGGGATTAGAAATCTTCTGACATTAGGAACCTGGCATAAGCCAAATGGATTATCATATTGTAAACGGCATGGGGAACGTATAAAATATCATCAGGGGAAGGCATGACATGAATAATGAAAAAGACAAAATGCAAAAAAGCATAGATGAGTTTACGGAGTGGCAGGATAATCAATACAATCCAGGTTATTGGATTGGGGGAATTGTTCCTAACAACCTGCTTTCTCCGAGAAAACCAAAGCTGGTTGGTCTGGGATTAATTATTGTTGCCTTAAGCTTGTTGGTGCCGTTCATCCTTCTTCTTCTAGCGTATATTCAAGACCCGTGGCCGCACCCCTTCATTGAACAATTATATGACATTATACAATTGGTTTTTCTTGGAGGGTTTGCATTGTTACTGCTTGTTGGAGGCATTCGCATAATGCTGAAAAAGATCAAGCTGTTGAACAAATAACTAAATGTTGCTGATGAGAAGCCCCATTACAGCCCCATAGATAATTGTATTCATTGGCTTTGATGTAATGGGACAAGTTCCGTTGGGGCAGCCTACGATTTTATAGTAAAGGAATCCCAATGCCCCACCGATGACAATCCCTATAATGGGTTTTAATAACATTTCAATCTCCTTTTCGTTGAATCTTCTAATGTCTACCATATTACATCTAATTTCTTTTGCTGGATGTGACCTTGTCACTTTAAGGTCTTTGGCTACCCCTTTGCGGTTTGACTGGGATCAGGGGAGAATGCTACAATAGAGGCTGAATCACCCAGTGAAAGGGAACCCAATGAAAAAATTACTATTCGCCATGGCTGTTTTCAGTATTTTGCTTGCAGGATGCGGTGTTTCGGACACTGATAAAACCACGGAGAAATCTCCCACCATCATTGGTGAGATTACGGTGGAGGATGGAGACTTTCTGCGTCGGGATATCATCCCCCAGTTGAGCCAAGTTTTTGGACTTACCACAAAAGAGGTGAAAGAGGCGTTGTCTGAGGCGGGGAAAGGAACCGATTATTATGATAAGGTCAAAGACTACAGAAGTTTTGAAGGGGTGATGTTGCCCGGCAAATATAAAGTATATGAAGGGGATACCCTTTCCCGGTTCTTAACAGACTGTCTGAAAGATTTCAACAAAACAGTGAAGAAGACAGCAACAAAAGTAACTGAAAAAAACGACTTAACCCGTAGCCAGCAAGTGGTGCTGGCATCTATCATACAGGCCGAGTGCTTGGAAGGAGAATATTTGGAGCAAACCTCCACTGTATTTCAAAATAGAATTCTTGCGAATTCCAGACTCCAAAGTTGCGTTACAGCTGAGTATGCACTTGGGTACCAGAGACCTTTTTTGACAGGGGATGATGTGGCAATAGAAAGTCCCTATAATACATACTATGCGAATGGATTACCGCCCGGACCGATTTGCAGCTTCAGCTTGGATTGTCTCAAAGCCGCAGTGAGGGAAAAAATGGATTCAGACATCTATTATTTCTATTATGATTATCTGGCGGGGGAAATGCATTTTTATGATGATTATACCCTTTTCAGAAAGGCCGCCAGCAAATCTCTGGAAGAATTTACTGAGCAGTCGGACATCGGTGCCAGGGACAAAATTAACAAACAAAAATTATACACCAAGTAAAGAAAAAAATGCACAGATTTTTAATTGATAAAATACTGTGCATTTTTTTCTGTAATTTATTTTAATGGTCGGTTTTTCATTCATTCTTTTCGTTGGGCATAGTAGGCAAAGGCATGCCGCATCTCACCTGGAATGTGGTACTCAAAGTATTCTCCCGGGTTTCTACAATTCCCCAAGTCCAACTCTTTTAGAATGGAAAAATGTTGATCAGACAGGGTGTTTTTGTATTGGGGTATGCCGGGGAAGGGGTTCACAGAATTGATATAGGTGTTGTTGATTTTGGCTGCCGTCTTGGCATTATTTGGGTAGTAATCAAAACTGCCCACGATAGTTGCACTGGCGGAAAGATATTGGCCCACATAGGATAGATAAATTCGATTTTTATAAAAAGAATAACTATAAGAGCCCAGATAATCTACCATTAAGTCAATGGATTCTTGGGCAAGAGGGAGGGTGCAGTCGGGGCTGATGATGGTGGCAATTTTTAATCTTGCATTTGCTTTCCTCAAATGTTCTCGAATGCCCTCCATGCTTTTTCTGGACAACCCGGTTACTATAATTAATGAATCTTTCAAATAGAATTCGTCGTGATAAAGATACAAAAATAATGATGCAAGATCCGGAAAAAGAATCACATGTTTCTTTTCTGGGAGACTTTTTAAGGTCTGGGCAATCCATTCCCGGGTTTTGTGTTGTAATGATAAATATTCTGCGTTTGCTTCATCTATAATTTCAAAAAACGGACAGTCATAGGGAGCGTTTTTGTCATCCCCAAAGTAATCGTTAACAAAGGAAAAATCCTTGTCTAAATCCGTATGGATATCCGTCAACAGAAAGCCATCTTCAATCATGGCTTCATATCCACATCCACAAACCAGTGTGCCTGTAATGATATTACTTTGAAAAATGGTGGCTGCCTCCAAGCGCAAAGGTTGACCGCATCGGGGGCAAGCAAAGAGGTCTAGAAAATCAGTATGAATGCCCTCATTGTAGTCAATTTCTTTTTTCATGTCCTGGTTTTCAAAATCGGAGATTTTGGAAGACACCAATTGGATATTATCATTTATTTTCTGTTTCTCCCCCATTAATGCATGCTCTTTTTTTCGCAGTAAAGGGATAAGTTTTTCATATTGGGCGCTGTCCTGCGCATCATACATTCGAAGGGTATTGATATAGTTATTTAATTCTTTTAATGTAAAGCCTGCATGTTTCAGCTCATTAATAATTTCCATATCTCGAAAGTCCTTAGGCTCAAAGGCGTATTGGGCCCCATCTTTACCGGGAATCAAAAGACCAATATCAATATAATGGCGAACCGTTGGGATGGGCAGACCGTATTTTTTTGCAAAACCACCGATTTTCATCTCAACCTCCCTTGAGTTAATTTAGGTTAACACCCTCCCTGAAAAATGTCAAGTGCCACTTGATGTTTTTGGAAATTAACCCTGAAATTCAAGTTGACCTAAAGGGTACTTAAGGGAATAGCATGTAGCCATAATATACAGGAAGTAGCAAAGAGAAGGAGAGTGGGAATATGGCCGACGTTCATGATATCCAAGGAGTATCTGCATTGAAAAAGCGCAATTATAGTGTGATTTCCATTGTGAGTCTTATTTATTGTGCCGTGGCAGCCGGAGCGTTTGGGGTGGAAGAAATGGTTCAGGGTTGTGGACCTGGGATGACCATTGTCATGCTTATTGCCATTGCTGTTTTTTGGGCTTTGCCGGATTGTTTTAGAATTGCAGAAATGTCATCCGTCCTTCCCGGAGAAGGGGGATATTATTATTGGGGGAAAAAGATTTTAGGGGAATTTTGGGCCTTTCAAATTGGTTGGTGGGGGGCAGTCAGTTATTATGTGTGCGGTTCAACGTATATCGTTTTGGCAGTGAACTATCTTTCTACTTTCATTGACCTTTCCAGCGCCGCATCCATTATTCTCAAGCTTGCAATTATTTTGTTTTTTACGGTGATAAACTTATTGGGACTGAAAGAAGTGAGTGCCCTAAGTGTGGTGTTTTCTGTTATCATTTTGATTGCTTTCGCGGTGGTCACTGTTGTTGGATTTGCCGATTGGAATTATAATCCGGTAGAGCCCCTTATACCGACAGGGATGAGCGTTCTTGAGTCGGTGGGCATGGGCATTGGCATCGGTATCTGGATGTATTGTGGATGGGCGGTGGTCACTATGGTTGCCGGGGAAATCTCCAACACCCAGGTTATCTCAAAAGCGTTAAGGATTGTAGTGCCACTCACTGCACTTTCCTATATTTTGCCAACCATTGCAGGGCTTGCTTCCGTTGGAAATTGGGAGAATTGGACCACGGTAGGCTCACAGGGAGTTGGATTTTCAACGGTGCTGGAACAAAACCTGGGGCCTGCTGCCACAGCGATTTTCGTTGTGATTGCAGTAGTTGGGCAGCTGGCAATTTTTAATACCAACATTGCGGGAGGGTCGAGGACCTTCTTTGTCCTAGCCGATGATGATCTTTTCCCCAAGAAACTCATCACCAAAGTGTCAAGGAAACGGGGCGTGCCCTACGTTGGAATTTTGACCATATCTGCGGTTACCATTATTATGATGCAGCTTTCCTTTAAGGCATTAATCTTAATACAGGTGATTCCCATTCTTGCCGCTGCATGCTTTATGAGTGTGGTGCTGATTAAGGCTAGACGGATGATTCCTGTAGAACTTCGCAAAAAGAAAGGCTATTTTGTCCTAGGGGGTGGGAAACTGGGGCTTTCCATTGCGGTTATTTCTCCCATGGTCATTGCTATCTTGGCATTTTACTTAAACGGTCTGGATTATTTCCTGTTTGGGTTGATATTTTTACTATCGGGAATTGTTCTGTACCTGATTTTTAAACCGCTGTATGGAGGGTTTTCCAATAATGATATGAAAAGGTACCCCTTAAACCCTAGAACCAAACTTGCCTATGGAGATATCTTCAGAATAGGAAAGTTCCTTGGGATTATTGGGGTGATTGGCATCTCAGGTTCGTTTTTGTTAAAGCTTATTGAAGGCTCCTGGGGGCAGGACTATTATCTGGAAGAGTATGGCCATGGATTGCTGTCCAGTTTTACCGGTATGCTAAATGTCTTGCTAATTGGTGGTCTGATTTGTCTGGGGGCAGGGGCCGGTCTTCATTTCATTGGGAAGAAAGTTGATGCAAAGTGCAACATGCCTGTGGTTGCAAGGGGGGAGGACATTCTGAAAGAGTGATTTGTATGGATGAAAAAATTAGAATCAAAGCAGAAAAACGGTTGCTGAATATTTCCATGGCGGGAGTGATGTTTTTCATTGCTGCAGAAGGAATCATGGCATTAATCACCTCATCCCAGTCAATCTTAATGGATGCGGTTTATGGCACAGCAGATTTGGTGATGATTTTGATATCAATCAAAATTATACCAATTTTGTACAAACCCACCACGGAGAAGAACCCTTTCGGATATTCACAAATGGAGTCGATTTTCATTACCATCAAAGGGTCCATGTTGACCGCAGTGACTGTGGGGTTGGTAATGAATAATATTCAAATCATGCTAAGGGGCGGGAATCACGTATCGTTTACAAGAATTGCCATCTTCGAGGTGATTGTGGGCATCATCTGTTTGGGGATATTAATTTTGCTGACGAAGTTGAATCATAAGGTGGATTCTGCTTTGGTCAAAGCCGAAATTACAGCATGGACCATAGACAGCATAGCCAGCATGGGGCTGGCAGCAGCCTTTATTTTGCCGGCAATGATTCATACAAATTGGATGACGGAATTCGCACCGTATCTGGATCAAGTGGTAGCTATTGTGCTTTCTATATTTATTCTTCCAATGCCTATTAAAACTGCTATTTCAGGGCTGAGAGATTTGTTCCTGATTGCCCCGGATGAAGAAACAGTGACATTTATCAAGAAGGTGGGTCAAGAGGTTTTAAAAGGATATCATTGGGAGGAAACAGTATGTGACATTATAAAAACCGGCAGAAAAATATGGGTTAGCATTTATTTTAACAGTGGAGATGACTTGATTTCCGTTTCTATGATTCAGGAAGCACGAAGTAGATTGGAACAGGAAATAAAAAAAGAGTATCCCGACTTATATGTAGAATTAATTCCTGAATTTGAAGAGGAATAGATTACCTTGGAGGTGACAGATGGAAAAGGCAGATTTAATTTTTAATAATGGTGATATTTATACCGTCGATCCTAGAAGAAGCACTGCTGAAGCGGTTGCAGTAAAGGGGGGCAAGATTGTGTATGTGGGAAATTCCAAGGACGTGGCGGTATACATAGGAGCGGAGACCAAAGTTATTGACCTAAAAGGGAAAATGTTGTTGCCGGGTTTTGTGGAGGCCCATGCACATCCATTTATGGCTACTTGCTGGTTGTCGGGAATCATCATTGACATGCAGTCAGATTATGAAGAGATTCTTTCCGCCATCCAAACCTATATTGACGAACACCCTGATAAGGAAGGGTATTACGGCATAGGATATGATGAAAATACGGTAAAGTTTCATGGGGGAACCAGAAAAGAAGTCTTAGATAAAATCTGCAGAGATAAGCCAATTTTGCTACAGGGCTCCGGGGGTCATGAAGGATGGATGAATTCAAAAGCGATGGAATGTACCGGCATCAGTCAGGATACAGTGGATCCCATACCAGGGTTTAGCTATTTTCGACGGGATAAAGAAGGAAATCTGACGGGTGGTCTGGTTGAAATGGCTGCGATAAAGGCGGTAACCAATGGGATAAAACCATTTGACAGCAGTTTGGTTGCCCAGGTGCTACAGGAGATTCTCAGTAGTTTTAACGCTTTGGGAATTACCACCGTGGCAGATTGTGGTATTGCGGCATTTTTAAGTGGATATATTTTTCCTGTTATTCAAGATATGCTGGACCAAAACAAAATGACTTTTCGCACTGTAGGGTGCTACTTGGTTGGTGAAGATGCAGATGTGGATAACGGAGTGGAAAATCTCAAGTTGCTAAACCAAAGATACAACAGCGATATTTTCAGGGTAAATACCCTGAAGATTATTAATGACGGAACGGTTGAATCCAGAAGTGCCAGTTTTTTTGAGGACTATGAGGATGGTGGAAATTGTGAACCGTTTATGGAAGGAAAGAGGCTTAGGGATTTGTGTGTGGATGCTGCAAAGGCGGGCTTTGACATAAATATCCACGGCATCGGAGACCGGGCAATTCACGAGAATCTGATGGCGGCCCAGGCAGTGCGAAAAGCCGGATATCTTGATACCAGATTCACCAACTCCCACACTCAATATGTCCAAAAAGAAGATCGAAAACTATTTGGAAAATACAATGTCATTGCCAACACTTCAGGGGCGTGGCATGTGGAGTATGGCCCCAATCATGTTGCGTTAGGAGAAGAGAGAACCCAAGATATATTTACCATGAAGTCCATTATTAATGGTGGAGGGGTTGTAACCTTAGGTAGCGATTTTCCCGTAGATGAAATTGGGAACGAACCGCTAAAAGGTTTGGAAATGAGTGTGACAAGAAAAGCCTTTGGAGAGAAGAATTTTCCGGTGTTGCTGCCGGCTGAAGAAGCCCTCACTGTTGAAGAGGCCATTCCGGCATATACAATCAATGGCGCATATCAAATCCATATGGAAGATAAAATCGGATCCATTGAGGTTGGAAAGTATGCTGACTTTGTGGTTCTCGAGAAAAATTTATTTGCTGTGGAAAAACATTGCATCTTCCAAGTCCCTGTGTGGATGACCGTTATGAATGGAGAAATTGTCTATCAAGAGGAAGAAACGGACGGTGCCGGCAAGGAAGCTCAATGACGGCATGAAAAGCACCTCTTTTACGCATAAAACTTTGAGAAGGGAACAATGGGAATGGACAGATACAAGGCAAATTTAGTATTTATCAATGGGTTTGTGTACACAGTTGACCCAGTGAAGACCAAGGCAGAAGCAGTGGCGGTTCAAGATGGAAAGATTGTTTATGTGGGAGACAATCATGGTGCAGAGAGACTGATTGGACAGGGCACACATGTGATTGATCTTGACGGTAAAATGATGTTGCCTTCGTTCTTTGAAGCCCACGGTCATGCCTCTGCCTTTGTGGAATTTCTCTCTGCGGTGAAACTCAGTGAGGCAGGATCCATAGGGGGATATCTGGCGGCTGTAAAGAAATTCTACCAGGGAAATCCAAAGGTGCAGAGCATTATGGGAAATGGGTGGACAAATACCCTGTTTCCCCCTACCGGACCGGAAAAGCAGGCCCTTGATGAAATTAGCACGGAGATTCCCATTGCATTATGGTCGGAAGACCATCATTCCCTTTGGGTAAACTCAAAAGCGTTGGAGATTGGCGGAATTACACAAGATACTCCCAACCCCAACGGGGGCTACATTGAAAGAGATGAAACCGGAGAGGCCACAGGTACCCTTCGAGAGGGGGCAGTCAATTTTGTGACAGAAGCGATTCCGGACTACACGGTGGGACAGTATAAAGAAGCCATTTTGGCATACCAATCCATGGCCAATTCTCTTGGGTTTACTGGGGTGCTAGACCCCATGCTGTTTGAAGGAAGCAATGTCATAAAAGCGTATAAGGAATTAAGTGAAAATGAAGAACTAACCATGTATTTTAGGGGGGCTTATGCTTTTCAGCCAGGGATGGAATTAAGTGAAATCTCCAATTTTAAGGATTCCAAGTTCGATGATAATGCCGGGTTGTTATTTCAAATCAACACCATTAAACTTTTTAAAGATGGCGTAATCGAAGGTGCCACTGCATATCTAAAGGATCCCTATGATGAGGGGGCTGGAAGACCTTCGGGCTACAGGGGAGAACCCCTTTGGCAAGTGGAAGAAATGGCTGAAATTATTTCTCAAGGGGAAAAATTCAACTTCCAGATTCACGTTCACTCCATTGGAGATGCTGCTACCAAAGAAACCCTAGATGCCTTTGAACTGGCTGGTTGTAATGTGAATGCCAGGCACGCCATCACTCATCTCCAACTGATTGATGATGGGGATTTCCATCAATTTAAGAATTTGGGGATCCTAGGGGTGCCAGATCCCTACTGGTTTATGAAAGATTTGTATTTTTACAATCTGCAAATCCCATACCTAGGGAAAAACCGGGCAGAAAAAGAGTACCCCATGGCAAGTTTTGTAAACGCCGGTGTCGTCTTGGCTTCCGCCAGTGATTTTCCGGTAACTGTGCCACCTAACCCACTGATGGGTATGGAATTTGGCATCACAAGAGCAGCAACAGATGTGGTGATGGAAGCAGAAAATATTGACCCCGAAGATTCAAAATATAAAGAGCCATTATGGCCAAGGGAAAGTGTCAACTTGGAACAAATGATAAGAAGTTTTACCTACAATGGTGCATATGCAAACTTTTTGGAGGATACGACAGGGTCTATTGAAGTGGGAAAATCCGCAGATATGATTATCCTTGATTCCAACCTGTTTGAAATACCCATTGATGAAATTAGCCGGTCAAAAGTTGTATGCACCCTATTTCAGGGCAAACTGGTGTTTCAAGATGATTCATTAACTTGGAGCAAAAAGTGATTATCGGCAACATTGGAAGGAGGTTTTAGTGTATTATTCGTCATTTTTGATTTATATTTAATCTAGGAGGATAAATTCTATGGAAGAGATTATGGAAAAAAATCCAAACCTCAATGAGGAAAGTGAATTCGGCAGTAAAAGTATTCTCCGTTTATTCTGGAAATACAGTTTGTTTGCTTTGCTTGGACTGATGTGCCAATGCATTCAGGTCATTGCAGATGGATATTTTGTAGGAAATGGAATTGGAGAGCTGGGTCTTGCCGTGGTCAGTGTATCAAGTGTTCTCTGGCAATTTGCCTTAGGGATCTGCGGCCTGTTGGGCATAGGTGGCTCCACCCTTGCAGCCATTAAGTTGGGAAGTGGCGATAAGGAAGCAGCCAGAAATATTTACGGGACAATGACCGTGTTTTCATTGATTCTTTCTGTCGTCTTCGCAATTATCATTTGTTTCAATGTTGATGCTATACTAATTGGCATGGGTGCCACACCTGCGCTTCTTGCAGGAGGACGTGCCTATGTGTTAATCTTTGCAATTTCCTTTCCCTTTATTGTGGTAGGTTCCACCGCATATTATTTTACTCGACTTGCGGAAAAACCTTTTGCAGCAGCATTGGTATATGTGATCCCTGCATTTGGCGCAATTGCTTTGGAATATTATTTGATATTTAAATTAGGCATGGGGCCCGGAGCATCGTCTGCAGCGGGAGGAATTTGTGCAGGATTTACATTCATCTTGTTGCCGTACCTCCAATTTGGGAAAACTATTTTCAAAATTAAAAAGTCGGATTTTAAAATTAACTTTAAGATTGTTTGGGAATCTTGTAAAATCGGCTTTGTTATGTTTATTATCCCCATTTCCATTATGGCTGCGGTTATTGTCACAAATAATCTCATCACCGCCAATGGAGGAACAGAAACCCACTTGGCAGCCTTTGGCATTGCCGCAGGGTATATTGTTTATATCATATCTATTATTTCAAACGCATTTATTACCGGCATTGCACCCATTGCCAGCTATAACTATGGGGCAAAATTGTACAAGAGGGTGATGAGTGTCATCAAGATTGGTGTGGTACAAAGCAGCCTGGTAATCGGGGTAGTGGTTATTATTATCTATATCTTTATCAAACCAATCATCGGTTTCTTTACAGGACCGGACCCCACCTTGTTAAATACCACCATTGGCGCCCTTCAGATTTACATGCTTCTGGCTGCCCTTGGAAACGTATCACAGATTACATCCGGGTATTTCCTGGCCGTAGAAAGAAGCTGGTTGGCCATCCTCAATGGTATCTCAAGAATGACCATATTTGCCATTCCCTTGCTCTTCATATTGCCGTATTTCTTTGGATTAAATGGAATTTGGATGTCTCAACCCGGGGCGGACGCTTGCTCCTTTGTCCTTGCCCTCATCTGTCTCATGGCAGAATATAAGAGACTAAAAAAACTGGATATGGCCCAAGAAGGTTGATGGAAAGAAAGATTTTACATGTTTGGCATACACCAAATGACTCAAATAAAAGACCCGGCTTGCAGCGGGTCTTTTATTTTTGACCACACAAAATAGGGAATGAATCAAATAATATTTAGTATTGACTTTAATAAAATTAAAGTATATATTGAATATTATATTAGTTATATTGTTTGAGATAAGGGGGTTATTTTGAACATTTCATCCATAATTACATTAGTGCTTGAAACCATGCTGTTTATCGTCCCGGCTGTTGCATTTGCAATATTTATCATTTGGCTCCTTCGCAGGCAAATGATAAACGGCAAAACATGGAGGGGTTGGGGCATATTAGTGTCTATACTCATCATATTTTCTGTTGCTAGCTTTTTCTTAGCCAAGTACAACGTAGATACTGAGACGGGGACCTTCCCATACCAAGAGAGGATTTCATCCATAGGGGTAGCGATGCCTTTAGAAGTGAACATTAAGGGGAATGGTATCCAGCAGGCAAGCGTCGATGTGTCCTATAACAGCACAAGTGGCAGAGTATATGGATTTGGCAACCTACAAATTGAATATCAAGATGGGATTCGCTATATTCCTCTGGAATTTGATAAAATGGGAAATCTAACAGGATCGGCTGAGGCACTACAGTACAAAAAAGAACTTTACAGAGCGTTAAGAAACAATGAGTCTAAACTTGTCCTGACAGGTGATTCAGTAAGTTATAAAAAAATAAACCAGATAAAAGCAAACCACTTGCCAATGAAAAAAGAGGTTTTGCTTCCGGATTATTTCTTTTATTATTTCTTTAGGTTACACATCATTACAGTTTTCTTGGTCGGATATTATTTACTTTCAATAATACGAAAACGAAGGAAAGACAAAATGAATACAGACTTCATTAAAATACTGGATTTGTAGGAGGCACTATGTCGGTTAATATTGTTCCTGCCTGGATGGCAGAGTTGGAAGAAGAAGATGTTACATTCATAAAGAATTTTGTGTTGGCTTCAGGTTCTCTGAAAGAAATGGCTAGTCAATACAATGTGACATATCCTACAGTGCGTTTGCGATTAGACCGATTGATTCAGAATATCAAAATGAATGAAACAAAGGATGCGGATCCGTATGTGAACTTGGTAAAACGCTTGGCCTTGAAGGACAAAATTGATTTTGATACTGCGAAGATTCTCATTTCGGAATATAAAAAGGAGAAATAATATGGCACCATTAGAGACGATGGCATTACTGCTAGGGTCCCTAGTCATCATAGGGGGAGTCTTTGCTTATCAGTACAAATTATCATTACATGAAAATCCCAAGAAAATCTTTATGCTACCACTATTGTTGCTGCTGCTATATTTTGGACTCTCTATTGCGGCTACCGTTTCCGGGAATCAATATACGGCAAAAGAATTTACCACAGTAGATCGATTTGGAAACACACTGGAATTGACAGTGCAGCTACCCAAAAGTGGTAGTGGGTACGCCGGTTCCTTTTCCCCACTTCGAATTTATGACGACCACCATGTTCTGTTGGATGAACTCGGATTATATTATAAGAATAATGTTGCAGAAGATTTGATTCCAAGCAAGTATTATGAGCCCTATGTTCACAAGATGCTGCAAAACGTCAAACTGGATGGTGTTTCTCAAAGCATGAGATATGTATTGAAGGGAATTGGCTTTCTGGGGATAACAATGACGAAAAATCCATTTTTAGTATTTGCAATTCCATTTGGCATTTTAATTGGACTGTTGATGGCAATGGGTATTTTGACGCGGAAGCTTCAAGCAAGAAGGATTCGTATCCAATCCATGAATAAAATAGACATTCAGTCTTTTCAAAGTTCTTCTTTGAAGTGAAAGATAACGGCTAATATTCTTTTCATGGGGATTCCTCCTTACATATACATTTTCTCAAGTTTGCTTCGAATTTCGTCGTTTTCCAAATACTCCTCATAGGACATGGCTCTGTCCATAATGCCCTTGGGTGTAATTTCAATAATCCTATTGGCAATGGTATTGACAAACTGCTGGTCATGAGAGATTAGTATAACATTTCCTGCAAAGTCAATCAGTCCGTTATTAGTGGACGTTATGGATTCCAAATCCAAGTGGCCGGTGGGTTCATCCAGGAGCAGCACGTTGGCTCCGCTAAGCATCATCTTGGAAAGCATGCACCTGACTTTTTCCCCGCCTGAAAGGACACTGGCTTTTTTCAGCGCTTCCTCTCCGGAAAACAACATTCTCCCCAGAAATCCTCTGACAAATGTCTCGTCTTGGTCTGAAGAGTATTGGCGAAGCCAATCCACTAAATTCAAATTGCACCCTTCAAAATAGGGGGTGTTGTTTTTTGGAAAGTAGGAAGGGGTAATGGTAATTCCCCATTTAAATGTGCCACTGTCCGGCTCCGTTTCCCCGGCTAGGATGGACATCAGAACAGACTTGGCAACTTCGTCATTTCCCACTAGGGCAATTTTGTCGTCCTTGTTCATTCGGAAACTAATATTATCCAGGACCTTTCTTCCTTCCACAGTTTTGGTAAGTCCTTCCACGGTGAGCACTTCATTCCCGATTTCCCGTTCCGGTTTGAAGCTGACAAACGGATATTTCCTGGAAGAAGGCTTGATGTCGTCAAGGGACAGTTTCTCCAAGGTTTTCTTTCTGGAGGTGGCCTGTTTGGACTTGGAAGCGTTGGCGCTGAACCGATCAATAAAGTCCTGCAACTCTTTCATTTTTTCTTCTATTTTTTTGTTTTTATCCCGGGACATGGATAGGGCCAATTGGCTGGATTCGTACCAAAAATCGTAGTTGCCCATGTAAAGTGTGACCTTGGAAAAATCAATATCCACCATTTGGGTACAAATTTTATTGAGGAAGTGTCTGTCATGGGAAACGACAATGACAGTTTTGTCAAAATCCAAGAGGAAATTTTCCAGCCATCGAATTGACTTAATGTCCAGATGGTTGGTGGGCTCATCCAACAACAGAATGTCCGGATGCCCAAAAAGGGCTTGAGCCAAGAGAACCTTGACTTTTTCTGCCCCACTGAGTTCCTTCATTTTTAATCTGTGCAATGACTCAGGGATAGAAAGTCCGGTGAGGATAACAGAGGCTTCGTACTCGGCATCCCATCCGTTCATATCGGCAAAATCGCTTTCCAGATGGGCAGCTTCCATGCCGTCTGCATCGGTCATTTCTGCTTTTGCATAAATGGCATCCCTTGCCACCATAATGTCATATAACTTTTTGTGCCCCATGATAACCGTGTTCAACACTTCACATTCATCAAACTCAAAATGGTCCTGCTTGAGAACCGCAATCCGTTCATTGGGACCTAAAGAAACATCCCCATGATTGGCCTCGATTTCCCCGGACAAAATCTTCAGGAAGGAAGATTTCCCTGAACCGTTGGCACCGATGACCCCATAACAGTTTCCGTGAATAAATTGTATGCTGACATCATCAAATAATTTTCTTGAACCGAACCGAAGTTCAATTCCATTTGTACTTAACAAATAACTTACCTAACCTTTCATCTATATGAATGTATATTTTTATTAATTTAAGCAGTAACTTTTCTATTTTAACATCAAACCCTCTCCCTTGGTACAAAAACAATTATTTTTTTGAAATTTAAACGGGTAAAATGTTCTTACTCCAGGATTGTTGTGCAATGTTATTCCATCAACTTATAAATCATGTTACAATTATACCATGTGAAACGATCTATTGCAGCGGATGAGGAACATCGTGTTTGGAGATGCATTGTTTTTTGAATATATTGTAGCAATCTTTTTAGGGCTCAGCGGACTGGGCCTTATTATGATGTGCTTGGTTCATGGCAATAATTGCAAAGAAACAACCTACAAAAAAATGAGAAACTACCTGTTTTTTAGCTTTCTTTTGGGGCTTACCTTCTTTATTTTTTATTATAGAGAGGTGATTCTTCAGATATATCATCTCAATATGGTGGGAAGGGTGGCGGATTATTTTGTTTCTGTAGGGTTTATCTTCACGTGGATTGCTCTGGTTTTCACCATGCTTCAAAGGGAGGAACTGAAAAAAATCTATGGAATCGCCAGGATTTATTTTTTTCTGGATTTATTCATTCAATGCATGATGGCAGCCTTTGTCTTGGACTCCAACTATTATGTGGAAAACCAAACTGCTCGGGTCATGGCCCTGATGGTGTATTTGATCCTTGCGGCATTTGAAATTGTATTGATTCTTGTGTTTTTAATAAAAAGTTTCCATGCCTTTGTGGAACGTAAAAACATTCTATTTATTGGTGCCACCTCTGCCTTGTTGCTTTTGTGGAAATGTAGCACCTTGGTATTTAATATTCAATATTTATACGGGGTGTACCCAGAATCTTCCTGGGGTGGACAGGTGTTTGATATAACAGGGATATTGTTAATTGGAATTAACCTTGCGGCTATTTTTGTTTTATTTATAAAACTGATTTCTCGCTGATTGTGACCAATAACAACAGCCCAACGGTTGTTGCCATTGAGACGGATATTTCCCAATCTCTCGATGGAGTTGCAGATATGTACCATCTGACGGAGCGGGAAAGAGAAATTCTGGTTCTCGCCTACCATGGATATACCAATCCGGATATTGCAAAAAAACTGAATATCTCCTTTAATACCTCCAAAAGCCATATGCATCACATTTTTGAAAAATTGGACGTCAATTCAAGAGTGGAGCTGGTGCACATGATTAATTCCCAGATGTAACCCATTCGGGTAATAGAAAAAACCCGATCCTTGCAATAATATGAAAACGATATTTTTGCAAGGTTTTTTATTTTTTGTAATGGAGAGGAGATCGTGTAGTGAGTGTAAACAAAACAACAACCTCGGTTGTGGAAATGGAAGATCATGGATTGAAGAAGTATGATATTAAGGTATCAACCGTCGTGTTTATGATTTTTTGTTTAGTTGCGGCAGGTGCGTATGGCATTGAAGAAATGATTCCGGAAGTAGGTCCGGGATTATCAATTGTCATGTTAATCGTCCTTCCCTTTGTTTGGGGATTGCCTTTTGGACTGGTTGCTTCGGAATTAGGTTCGGTGAGACCACAAGAAGGTGGCTATTACAAGTGGGTGCAGGAAGCCCTAGGAGAATTTTGGGGGTTTCAGGCAGGGTGGTGGAGAACCATTTCCATTTATATTGATAACACCCTGTATGTGATTTTGGCAGGAGGATATGCCGCCGCTGAATGGGATTTGTCAAAGCCTGCAGAATTCGGATTAAAGTTAGCTATGATTCTTATTTTTACCTATATTAACATCAGAGGTGTGAAGGATGTGGGCATTGTTAGTACGGTTTTTTCCATCTTAGTCATTTTGGCATTTCTTATGGTGGCAATCTGCGGATTCACCAACTGGACAGGGGATATCGGTCCCTTTACCCCAGCACCTGCAACAGGAATTTCAGATTGGATTCTCTACATTGGAGCTGGGATTTCCATTGGCATGTGGATGTACTCCGGATATGAGTCTATCTCCACCATTGCGGGAGAAATTAAAAATCCTCAGGTGATTCCCAAAGGAACCTTGCTTACGGTTCCTCTGATCATGTTGGTTTACATTGCACCAACCATCGCCGGCTTAGGATCCATGGGACGCTGGCAGGAATGGGCGCCGGATGGAGGCGTGGGATATGCCACAGTGGTAACCACCTATTGGGGGCAATCCTTTGGGGTGATTTTTGTCGTTGTAGCCATTTTGGCCCAGTGCTCCATCTACAATACCTACATCGCCTCAGGGTCCAGAGGGTTTTTCTCCCTAGCGGATGATTACCTGGCGCCACCGATTCTGGTTAAATGTGACAAGAAACACGGAGTGCCGTATGTGGCGGTGCTTTCAGTAGCTATCACCAATTTGATTTTGTGTATGATTCCCTTTGGGGTCATTGTGGTTGTAGATATTTTCTTGTTGGCATCCTCTTACGTGATGATTTACATTTCAGCCATGATATTGAGGAAACGAATCCCCAAGGAAGAGTATCCCTTCATGATTCCAGGAGGATATGGATTCCTTTGTGTTATTTGCATTCTCCCCATCACGGTTGCCATTATTTCATTCCTTATTAATGGTTCGGATTACTTTATCGGTGGGATGGTGGGCATTGTAACCGGACCCATCCTGTATGTGATATGGAAGAGAAAATATGGGGGCTTAGCCAAAAAAGATGCAACTAGGTTTCCCCTTAATCCGAGAACAGGGTTAGCCAAAGGGGATATGAAACGAATGTCAATTCTGTTCTTTCTGCTATCGGCGATTGGAGCCGTGGGGGCGTTCTTTCTCCCCTGGTATGAAAAGGGATTTTCAGGAGCAGACTATTTTGAAGGATTCTTTGAAAGTGCAGGGGATGGCGTGTTTACAACAATTATGCTTTGTATTAAAGTCGGCACCTTTGCCTTTTTCGCCGTCGCCATTTTGTTAGCCTTTGTTGGGAAGAAAATTGAATTGAAAGGATAAGTACGCTAACACCATTGGCATTTAAAAAACAACATCCGATTGGATGTTGTTTTTTTTGAAACATTGCATTCGAGATGAAACAAGAGAAAAGTCTAAAGGGTGAATAAATAGTATTTTTGTAGTTGCAAAACGTAAAAATGGTGCTGAGGAACCATTGTTATTTTTATGTAGGGGTGTGAAAATAAACACGAAATAATAATGCGGCAAGTGTAAGTTGCACTTGATGTTTGTTAAAAAAGAGAGGAGTATGTGATAATGAAAAAAACAAAGAAAGCTCTAGCCATTATCCTGTCAATGGTGCTTATGCTTTGCATTTTTCCTAGTGTAGCATCGGCCAGTCCGAAAGTGCAAAATGTAAAGATTACGGTTCCTGCTGCGCAAACATATACAATGTATATGGGTTCAACCAAAGTTTTTAAAGCAAAAGCATATCCGTCCGGTGTGAGCCAGAAAGTATACTGGTCGAGCACTAAAAAGAGTGTTGCGACGGTTTCCTCGTCGGGAAAGGTAAAAGCCATAGGGCCGGGGACGGCCACTATAAAGGCAAAGTCAAAAAGTAATGCAAAGGCCACGGCAACAAGAAAAGTCATTGTCAAACAGCGAGTCAGCAGTGTCAGCATTTTCGGCAATATGGTTGAAGGAAATGTGCTAAGTGCCAAAGTGGAGCCTTCCGATGGAACGGTGAAATATCAGTGGTATCGAGATAATGTTGCCATCGTGGGAGCAACCGGCAGCAAATATGAGATCTCTGCTTTGGATATAGGGAAGGCACTTAAAGTAAAAGCGACAGGGATTGGATACTATTATGGTAGTGCTACAGCTGTGACAAGCAATATTTCAAGTGGTTCAGATGCATTCGTCTCGAAAATATCTTCGGATTATGTGTATGAGGTAATAGATAATCTGCTTTCTCAAAAGAGCAATGAAGATCTTGGATTTAGAATGGCTGGATCTAAGGCAGAAAAGGCAAACGCAAATTATTTATATCAGGAATATCAAAAAATCGGGTTAACAAATGTGACCAAGGATGCAGTAAAGGTAGACTCGTGGGAATTTAAAAAAGCCAATTTGTACTACACAGATACCGAGGGGAACGAACAAAAGATTACCCTGGCAAGCTATGCAACCCATTTAATGACCGATGGGAGACAAACGTATGATTTGGTTTATGCTGGCAATGGAAGGGCGTACAACTATGAGAATCTTGATGTAGAAGGAAAAATTGTGCTAATTGATACGGATCAGTATAATACACAATGGATCACGTCTCCTGCCTACGAAGCCATGAGCAGAGGTGCAGTTGCAGTCATTGCCAATGAGACGGGTTATGGAACTTTGAATGATGACATATTGGCGATACAGGATGTTTGTGGAAGTGAAGATGCCCCAGCACTTTCTATTTCAGTGAACAATAGGAACACCTTAAAGTCGCTTATTGATGCCGATGCTGACCAAGAAATCAGTATCGACTTAGATGTGGACAGCCAAATTGCCAGAGACCAGACCGCATATAACATTTGGGGTGAGATTCCAGGAAAAAGTGATGATGTCATTATTGTTATGGCACATTATGATTCCTACTTTAATGCATATAACGATGACACAGAAGGTACAGGTGTTATGTTAGCCGTTGCAAAGGCTATGAAAGAAAGTGGATATGTTCCGGATAAAACCATTCGTTTTGTATCACATTGTGCAGAAGAATGGGGATTTGCTGATACAAACTATGACTGGGGAATTGGTGCATATCGACAGATTTCCCAAGTACACCCTGAATGGGCAGATAAAGGTTATGCGGTGGTCAACATTGATGGTTTCAGAATTGGTTCCGGTAATCAAGTCAGGACAAGAAGTGTTTCCCAATTATATGATTTTATTGAAAGTGATTATGCAGAACTTCTTCCAGAAGGGTATACCCTTCAGTCACGAGAAGCCACAACCATAACGGATGATTTCAATTATCAACTGGCCGGCATTCCCAGAACTGGTTCTGGAAGTTCCTGGAGCGCATTTACGGAAGAGGTTAGCCATTCCAGTGGGGACACAAAAGAATATAATGAGGCTGGTGGGCAGATTGCAAAAACTGCAGTCAAGGTTGAATCAATGGGACAATTGATTATGGCATTTGACAATACGCTTGTTCAACCTCTCCATTATGAACAATACTTCAAAGATATGAAGGCTACAGTTTCTGTAAATGCCGGGTCATCCTATAAAGTCAAAATGAATGCAAGATCCGTTCAAAATCGACTGGACACTGTCATAAAAGCCGCAGCAGAATTTGATGCAAAGGTAGATCAGATTAACAACGATTATTCTATTGCCTATGCGGCAAATGACAAGCAGAAAATAAAAGAATTGAAGGCAAAAGCCAAAGAACTCAACACAAAAATGTTTGCCTTATACAAACATGTGCAAGATAAATATACGCGCCTCAACTACTCAGATGAAATTGTGGCACCTCATGAATTGTATCAAGCGAATGTTGATTATCTGATTAATGCAAAAAAGATATTAGAGACTGGTGGCGCAACGGCAGCGAGGAATGCAGTTGCCCAGATTAAGGAAGTTGATGAAAACGGCAAAGCAAGATACTATAGTAGAGCAGTATATGATTATCAGGTTGCACAAAAAATGGGCACCTTGGAACCTGATCGCATGGCATGGGGAGAGGGAATGATAGAAGAACCGGCGGTAGATCTATATAGCGTTGTATCGTATTTAGTCACAAAATATGATACCGATCCGGGAGATCTAACAACCCAAATAAGTGCCATCAGTGATGCAATTGATACAGAGGAAGGGTATTTGAATAAAATGCTTATCAGAGAAACCTCTGACGTCAGAAGCACGTTGGCTTTGATAAATGGAATGCTAGATCTATAAAGCGAAAGAAAACATATAGAAGAAATTGTAGGGCATTGCTTATGCAGTGTCCTACAGTTATATTGGTTTGCCGCTGTAGATGTTGTCAAAACGAGCCGTGTACCAACTAGACAAGCAAGAAAATCCATTTAAAATTTACTGACATTACCCCCATAATATGGTATGTTTATTATTGATAGAAAGTTGTTTTATTTTCACTAATCCCCGAAAATCCCGTGTTACGCATTTTGAAAAATTGTACTCTTGGAGGTGAGGAAGGGTGTATCACAATTCCATGTTTTTCGTATATATATTTGCTGAATTGACGGGGTTCTTGATTATTGCTGCCATTGCGATTTTTTTTAGGAGTCAAAGCAAACACTCGGCTCGACTGGCTTATATCCGAAATATAATCATCTGCTATTTTATAATTGGATTCATTTATATCATCTCTAATTACTATAGTATTATTATCAATGAATACAAAGCGGGACCAATAATAAGAATTCTTGATACTAGCGCTTGGTTGGTATCGAAATATTATTGGTTTATTTTTGCGCAAAGTGTTCTTGTGGTACAAGATAAATATAAAGTATTGCTTCGGAAAGCATTAACTTACATTTTCATCCCGCTTTTGGTCCTATCAGTAATTAATTATGGGTGCATTATGGATGATTATTATTATGTTCAATCTGGATTTTTACAGGACTATGTTTATGCTGTGCAACGCGTTCGAACCACAATCATAATGTTATTTCTTGTGGCACACATGATTGCAGTACTAATAAAATCCAAAGAAAAGACAACGGCTGTTTTTGTTACGGTAAATACATTGTTTTATATTATCAATGGTGCCTGGAATGGATTGGCGGGAACGGAACTTATTCGGGGGGATATTCTTTTGACCGAGTGGAGTGAGTTGGTGGATCCTACGGCTATCATTCTCCTGCTTACGAATCTAACCACACTTATTTATATTGCTAAATGTTATTTTAATACGACAAGTAGCTCTTCTGAAGAGGAGTCCGTTGATGCAGTTGTCCAACAATATTCCCTTACCCACAGGGAGGCCGAAATCATAGCCCGAGCATACAATGGTGAGAGCAATAACGAGATTGCAGAGGCATTGTGCATTTCTATATATACAGTCAAAAGGCACCTTCAAAATGCATATGAGAAGATGGATGTTTCTACACGAATGGAACTGATAAAGCTTATCAAAAAATATAGAGCCAAGGAATGATGGCCAAACAAAACATTGATTGAACGTGAGTTGCCTCACGTTTTTTTGTGTGGATAAAATTGTTGCAGGAAACGATTCATTTGAAATGGGATTTCTGCCAAGGTCTCAGAATTTATAGTATTCACCAACATAATGAGGCGTATGTCTTGGTTAAATTGAAGGGCTTCTCTGGCTTTGTTTGTTTCTTTTATAATCCCAAGACAGGGGATTGGCCCTTGAAGTAAACGAATCAACGCTTTTCGAAAACTGGGAATGGTCAATTCTACCCCCCCGATTTCATCCAACAAGACAATTTTTTTATTAAGGGAGTCTTTTAAAATGGACAATGCTTTGGTTTCAAAGACAGTTGGGTCGAACCGACGAGAAGGGATTTGAAGAAATACATCCGATTCCCGGCCGGTAAAAGACCCATCCACGGCCAGGAATTGGGCTTCCGCCTCTTCCAAAGTGGTGGAATCAATCAGACCGGGAAGCCCCTGCAGCCGATAGGCTGCCGGATGTCCGGCTTCATCTAATAATCGTTGCACCACAAAACCACCTAAATCCGGGAGATAGGGGCGTAACGTTTGACGCAAAACAGTGGATTTTCCGGAACGAACCGGACCTTCAAAAAACAAGTTAGTATTCATAATATGAATTGTATCACAAACTTAAGACAATCAGCACAAAACGTTTTTTTATAGATTTATTTTTCTTGTATTTCCACAAAAGTTTAGACGATAAACGGCACCCAAAATGGGGAGCCAACGCATTGTCAACCAAAACGGCTTTTTGGTTGACAATGCGTTGCTTTTCCATTATACTTTGATAAGTTTATAAAAGATACATACCAAACCGGATGAAGGAGAAAACCAATATGAGAAACTCAAAAACCGCCAACATGACAGTAATCGGCTTAATGACAGCTGTACTATGCATTTTGGGACCTTTATCCCTTGTCATCCCCATTTCCCCTGTACCGATTTCGCTCACCACATTTGCCATTTTTTTGACAGTGATTTTGTTGGGAATGAAGCGAGGCACACTGGTATACTTGGTCTATCTGTTTATTGGATTTGTCGGTGTACCTGTGTTTTCCGCCTTCACCGGCGGACCCGGGAAACTTTTGGGTCCAACCGGCGGATATCTGGTTGGTTTTGTGTTTATGGCTTTGATTGCAGGTTATTTTATCGACCGTTTTTCTGGAAAGATTGGGTGGACAATTGTGGGAATGATTCTTGGCAGCATTGCCATGTATGCTTTTGGAACTTGGTGGCTGGCATATTCCGCTGGAATGAATTTCAATCAGGCGCTTTTGGCTGGGGTCATCCCATTTATCCCGGGGGACCTAATCAAGATAGTTCTTGCTATAACCATTGGATTTCCAATCAAAAAACGTCTTAAGACCGCTGGCGTAGTATCGTAAGCACCTTGTGTTTTTAATGAAGAAACAGTATACTAAAGATGTGTATACTGTTTTTTAATTGATAAAATGAAGTGAAGTCATAAGATGTTGCGGTAAGGAGTGCTCAATGGATTTGATTCAATTACTTTCTAAATTGGCAATGGGTATGTTGCCTTTTTTGGCTGTTGCTTATATTGTTGTTGGCGTTCATTTTTTGCATAATCCATTTAGTGGCAGGATAAACTATTTTTCTCACCTAATGTTTGCCAGTGCTATTTATACTTTTGGATATTTTTTAGAGATGCAAACCTATGATCCAACGGTGATGTGGTGGGTACGAGGCTTTGAATTTCTGGGAACTACAACTTTGCCGGCCTTTGGAATCCTATTTATTGTGGAATATATCCAGAAGAAGCCGCTGCCTCGCCGTAATACGGTTGAATTACTAGGACTTTCCTTTATTTTGTGGATTGCAAATTTGACAAACCCCCTTCATCACTTGTTCTACGAGAAGTTTCAACTGCTTCATATGGATTGGGGAACGGCGGTTATTACTGAAAAGGGTCCAATCTATTATTTGCTTTTAGTATATTTTTGTGTGTTTTTGTTGGTATCGGTATTCTTGTTGGCAAAAGCTATATTTGCAAGTCAGCCTTCAGAGCATAATGGGGATAAAAAGGTTTTAATTGTTACGTTTTTGATTCCAATGATTTCAGTGGCATTGATTGTTTTTGGGCTTGATCATTATGTGGACCCGGTTCCATTCACCATTATTTTGATGAATTTGATGTTCCTGATTAATGCAACAGCAAATGACATGCTTGGGCAAAAAGCTTTTTCATACGAATATGAAATGTTAGTTATGCAAATGAAACAAGGGCTAGCAGTCCATGAGATTATCTGTGACGAATTTGGCATGCCAATAGATTATCGATTCATTAGCGTGAATGGTAGCTTTGAACTACTAACAGGTTTGAAACGACAAGATATTGTTGGGCACACCGTTTTGGAAGTGCTGCCCCATACGGAAAAGTATTGGATTGAAATATACGGGAAGGTTGCCCTCACAGGGGAACCCTATCAATATTCCAATTATTCGCTGGAACTCAATAGATATTTTGATGTGTTTGCCTATTCTCCAAAGCATAAACAGTTTGCGGTAATCTTTTCCGATGTTACAGAATTTAAGAAATTGGAAAAAGATGTATATGTGGAAAAAGAAATGCTTCGAACTACAGTAATGGCTGTAGGTGATGGAATTATTTCTACGGATGCCGATGGTAAAGTTCAGATTATGAATGAAACGGCAGAGGCGCTTACATCTATCAAGCAGAAGGATGGAGTCGGCAAGGATTTAGACCAAGTGCTATATATTATTGAGGGAGGGTCGAAAGCAAAGTGGATTAATCCTGCGGGGCAAGTGTACGAGACGGGACAACCCATTTCCTTTGGCGGACAGAAATTTCTCATGGCAAACTCAGGGAAGGAAATTCCTGTTGAAGGAATCATATCTCCCATCACCAATGAAGAAGGAATCACAATTGGGACAGTTGTGATTTTTCGAGACACAACGGAACAAAAGAAAAAACATGAGGAAATATTATATTTAAGTTATCATGACCAATTAACCGGACTGTACAATCGGAGATACTTTGAGGAAGAACTGAAGAGATTGAATACGGTGCGAAATTTGCCTATGACCCTTATGATGTTTGATGTGAATGGGTTGAAATTAATTAATGATGCCTTTGGCCATCAGGTGGCGGATCAAGTGCTTCAAACCGTTGGATGGTCATTGCGACGAGAATGCCGGGCAGATGATATTATTGCCCGTATTGGTGGAGATGAATTTATACTTTTGCTACCCAAAACAGATTCCGACATGGCAGAAGTAATTGGTGAACGGATACATCAATCCATGGGTAGTGAAACAATCCAAGGCATCCCTCTTTCAGTGGCATACGGATGGGAAACCAAAAGAGAGACAGATACTGACATGGGGGAAGTGTTCAAAAACGCGGAAGATTATATGTACATGCATAAATTGGCTGAAAGTGCCAGTACTCGCCATGGGATTGTAGATGTGATTATGAAGACATTATTTGAAAAGAGCCCGGAGGAGAAAGCCCATTCCCAACGAGTAGGTAATATGGCTGGAATGATTGGAGCAGAGCTAAAACTAAATTTAGAGCAGATTGATGAATTGAAAGCCCTGGGATTGATGCATGACATTGGCAAAATAGCAGTTCGCGATGATACGCTGAATAAAACCACCCCATTAACATCTTCAGAATGGATTGAAATAAAAAGGCATGCAGAAATTGGATATAAAATTTTATCTTCAGCTCATGAGTATTTGCAAATGGCCGAGTATGTATTGCAGCACCATGAACATCTGGATGGAACCGGCTACCCTAAAGGATTGAGGGGAACAGATATTTCCTTGCAGGCGAAGATCATTGCAGTGGTCGACGCCTATGATGCCATGATAAACCCCCAACCTTATCGTGAGAGAATGCTTCCTCAACAAGCGGTTGAGGAACTGAAAAAATGCGCAAGTATACAGTTTGATGAAGAAGTTGTCCAGGCCTTTGTGCGAGTGGTACAGGACAAAGACCTGAAGAATTTCCAGATATCCGAAGGACCGGAGTTATAGGGTGCTTTTCGATGTTTACCTGTGCCATTGCTAGGGTATTTGTTGACAAAGGGATAATGAGAAAGATAGGGGAGGAGGACATTATGTTATTATCAAGGGAAGTAAGAAAAATTGTAACCGGAACGCCGGCTACCGATGGGGCGGGGGTAAAACTAGTTCGAGTACTAGGGTATGGCGATACCAAAGAGTTTGATCCGTTTTTGCTTTTAGATGCCTTTGATTCCACAAATCCGGACGACTACACCAAAGGGTTTCCATGGCATCCTCACCGGGGCATTGAGACCATCACCTATCTTATTGAGGGCAACATTGAACATCAAGACAGTTTGGGAAACAAAGGTAGTATAAAAGATGGGGACTGCCAGTGGATGACCGCCGGATCTGGGATTATACATCAGGAAATGCCTCAAAAAACAGAGAGGCTGCTGGGGGCGCAGTTGTGGCTGAACCTGCCTGCCAAAGAAAAAATGACGCCGCCGGTTTACGGGGATATTCATGGTGTTGACGTTCCAAAAGTAATGAAGGATGATGCCACTGTTCGCATTATTGCAGGGGAATATCAAGGCATTTTGGGAGCTTTTCAAGGAAGGCATATTCCTGCAACCTACTTAGATATCTCTTTAAATGCCAACACCTCTTGGTTTGTAGAAACTGCAGAGGAAGATAACCTGGTTGTATATGTTTTTACCGGACAAGGGGTCTTTGGATCCACAGGGAGAAAATTGGTTCAGGAGAAGAAAGCAGTTCTATTTGGCCCGGGAAACCACCTTCAGGTTGTTGCAGGGGAAGAGGGAATCCGATTTATTTTGTTGAAAGCAAAACCTTTGAAAGAACCGGTCGCTTGGGGAGGACCCATCGTGATGAACACTCAGGAGGAACTGGAATTGGCCTTTTTAGAATTAGATGAAAACAGGTTTATCAAATGAATCAATCCAATAAGATGCCGGCAATCTTTGTGGGGCATGGTTCCCCCATGAATGCCATAGAAAATAATGAGTTTACCAGGGGCTGGGTTGATATAGCCAAAACGATTCTTAAGCCGCGGGCAATATTGTCAGTTTCTGCCCATTGGGTAACGGAAAAATTAAGTATTAACAATCAACAACACCCTGAAATGGTTTATGATATGTATGGTTTCCCCAATGCCCTATATGATGTGATTTATCATCCTTTGGGGGCGCCAGCCGTAGCGGCGGATACGCTTTCCTTGTTGGGTCCACCCGCAACTTATGACAACAGGTGGGGAATCGACCATGGAACTTGGTCGGTGCTGAAATATATGTATCCCCAGGCTGACGTTCCAACTTTTCAGTTGTCCATTGATGCCAACGGAACCATGACACAGCATTTTGAAATTGGGCGGAAATTACAATCCCTTCGTGAACAAGGTGTGCTTCTTTTGGGAACTGGGAATGTGGTCCACAACTTGGCTTTGATCCAATGGGATAACCCAGGAGGAGAACCATGGGCGGAGGAATTCGACAGATATGTGAAGCAGTCCATTCTTTCCCACAATTATCAGAGTGTGGTGGATTACAAGGAGGCGGGCTCCTGTGCTACAAAAGCATTTTACTCCACTGAGCACTTTGTCCCTTTAGTGGTTTTATTAGGGGCCGTTGAAGAAGAAGAACCGGTACAGGTGTATAATGAAGCCTGTGTTATGGGTTCTCTTTCCATGACAAGTTATGTATTCGGGTAAGTTAATATTTTTAGGAGAGTTACATGAAACCTCATCAAATCAAACGACCTTCTCCATTGCTTTATATTCCGCTGATAGGGTTGGCAAACCTGTATACCCGGTTGGCAAAGAGGCACCGTATCTACGGTTATGATGGGGTAAAGAAATTGACAGCCGGCCCTCTCTTGGTGATTGGAAATCACACCAGTTTTCCGGATTTTTTGTACATGGCCCGGGTCTTTTATCCTCATCGGATTAATTTCGTGGTTGCAGCCAAGTATTTTCGTTTTAAAGAGCTTTCCTTCATCCTTCGCCTTGGACAAACTATCCCCAAAAATTTGTTCAGCCCGGATATTCGCACAGTCGCTCGTGCTACGTCGGTGATTAAGCAAAGGGGGATGGTTGGAATCTATCCGGAAGGTCAGATTAGCCTTGGGGGAATTACCCTTCCACTTCCGGAAGGGATTGGAAAACTGGTGAAGCATTTAGGCGCACCTGTGGTGGCAGTAAAAACCTGTGGCGCCGGATTTGTGAATCCCCCTTGGACCAATGGACACAGAAAGGGGTTGGTGGAATCCTACGTAAAATTAGTTCTAACCAAGGAAGAAATTTCATCATTGGATCAAAATGATATTGACATTCGTTTAAAGGATGCGCTTTTTGTCAATCCCTATGAATGGCAGGTGGAAAACGGGAATCAATATAAGGGGAAAGACCTGACGTTGGGGCTAACTCATATTTTATATATTTGTCCCAATTGTCTGGGGGAATTTACCTTAGAAACAGCCTCGGATAAAATTGTATGCAGCCATTGTGGTCTTACTGCATCCATGACAGGAAGCGGACATTTCCATTGGGAGGGGGAGAAGGTATTTTTTGATCACATTGGCACTTGGTATCAATGGCAGTATCTTCAAGAAAAGGCCATGGTATTGGCAACGGAGAAGTATCGCTATACTTTGCCGGTTCAGCTGGCTATGTACCGCCAACCGCAGCTTGGAATTGAATCGGTGGGAGATGGGACAATGACCATCACCCGAGAGGAATATGTCTACCAGGGAACCCAACGAGGAGAGCCTGTATCCCTTCATTTTGCCACAAAAAATATTCGATATGTGCCCTATGACGGAGGACGCAATTTTCAAATTTATGACAACAACCAGTTACATGAATTTCGACCTTCCCCCGGCATTTTATCTGTGAAGGCATCTTTGGTTGGGGAAACCATGTATCATCTGAGTCAGGGAATCAAAAAATAATTGGGAAGAGCCTTCCCAAAAGCGTGAAAGTTTTTTTGGAATTAGAAAAAATATTAATGAAACCGGCATCTATTTATGGTACAATACATTTCAGCCGGATTGGTTTGGGGGCATAGCTCAGCTGGGAGAGCGCTTGCTCGACAAGCAAGAGGTCACTGGTTCGAAACCGGTTGTCCCCACCACAACGTTCATACCCAATCTGGTGAAATGGCTTTTTTAAAAGGCCATTTTTTATTTGTAAAACTGTTTTTATCTTCATTGATAAACAATTGATAAATTTTTTCACATTATTGAGTCTGATAGGACTGTACTACGCAATCCCTGCCTTCATTTTTTGCCCGATAAAGCGCATTGTCGACTGCTTTCAGTAGCATTTCACTGGTTGTTCCGTTAACGGGAAAAGCTGCTACACCAAGAGAAATCGTACATTTTGCTAATAGTGTTCCCATATGGTGGACAGAAAGTTTTTTTACACCTTGACGAAGTTTTTCTGCATATTGGCTGGATGAAGCGATATCTGTGTTTGGTAAAACAATTAAAAATTCCTCGCCTCCATATCGACAGACGATGTCCCCACCACGGGTGTTTTTATTTAGGTATTGGCCAAGTTCCCGGAGCAGTGCGTCTCCACCGTCATGCCCGACAAGGTCATTAAATGCTTTAAAGTGATCAATGTCGAACATTATGATACCTATAGGTTTGTTCTCACGTTCTGCGCGTCTCAATTCTCTTGCAAGGGTTTCTTCCATATATCTCCTATTAAAAAGTCCTGTAAGAATATCCCGGATAGACTGCTGACGAAGCGTCTCTTTAAGTTTAAGATTCGACAACGCAAGGGCAATATGTTCTGCAACGGTTGTAATAATTTGAACTTGATGTTCAGCCTGTGAATCGTTTTTAATTTTTTCAAGATTCAAATCAAGCGGGTCAATGTGATTTAAATGGAGAATACCGATGGATTCACCATTTGCTACAAGTGGTATGCACAGGGAACGATCTGTTTTTATCCCGGTAAAATGTTGGCAAAACAGGCCGGGATGGTGAGCATCAACAAGGTGCTGTTGCCCGCGGCGAATAGCCCAACAATCCAACGGAGGAAAATTCATTTGAGTAAATGGCGGTTCTCCCCACATTTCTACTGCTTCCTCCAAATCCTTTGACTCGTTTAGTAGATATAGGGCCCCGTGACTGGTTGGATATAATTGTTTTAGATACTGTGTGCTGATGGTACAGGCTTCAGCGACTGTCTGGCAAATTTGAAGTTGCTCTCCCAGTTCGTTTAACAGATTCATTTCTTCGGTTCTTTTTTGAAGTTCTTGCACCCAAGAAGCCAATTGTTGATTTGCTTTTTGTAGCGCATCCTCAGCCTGTTGCCTTTTGGTAATATCAATGCCGGTGGCTATGATATACTCAATATGATGATCCTGATTGTACATTGGGGCAAAGGTCCACGAAATAAGATATTTTTCTCCATTTTTACAAATTAACACAACTTCAGATTCGTTGAAATTCTTACCAAAAATCAGCTGGTTGATTATTTCCCGAGAAATGGATGGGTCAAGTAAGCCAGTTTCCCACAATTGTTTGCCGGCTATTTCGTCGAATGAATAACCGGTAAGTTGTTCACAAGTTCGATTGAATCGCGTAATTGCGCCTTTGCAATCGAGAACGACAATCAAAGTTGCTGCGGTATGCAATATGGCATTGGAAAAGTCCCGTTCTTTGACTAATTCATCTTCGATTTGTTTTAAATTTGAAATATCGCGGATTGAGGTCAGCAACATATTCTTTTGTTCATTAAATTCAATTGTATCAGTATTGATGAGCACGGGGATCTGGCTACCGTTTTTATGTCTGAATACAGTTTCAAAATCCCGCACATTGCCAAGTTTTTTAGTCAAAGAAATTAATTGCTTTCGATCGCTGGGGATAAGATAAAAATCCAATACTCTCAAATCTTCCAATTCATCTGCGTCATAACCCAAAAGTTCTTTGATAGCATTATTGCTGACAATTAAATTCCCTTGGAAGTCTGTAACGGTAATCCCAACCGGAACGTCACTGAAGAGGGTATGGTAATTTTTATCGGTTTCATTTTCATTGGTTTGGCGCTGTTTATATTGAGTAATATCGTAAAGCGAGGTAAGTAAGACGGGCCTATTGTTGAAATCAATGGAATCAATGTTTGCCAATACTGTTCGCAATGATCCATCTTTATGCTTCAAATTTACTTCAAAATCCCGGATTGTCTTGGAAACGGAAAGCATTTTGAGCAGATATTGACGATTGTCAGGGTCTGCATATAAATCAGCAACATTTTTGTGTCGATACTCCTCGATACTAATTCCTAAAAGTTCTTGTATTGTTTTGTTAAAACTTATAATAGATCCTTTGGTGTCTGTAATGATAAGACCAATCGATGAAGCATTAACCAGAAAACCAAATGGCTCATAAAATGATAATGAATTTGTTTTTGCATTTTTTTTTGATGGAGCAACTTCGCAAAAAGTGGGTAGGGGATCTGTTGGGGAATTAAGACTATTTTTTGATAGGACTCTTTTTGTATCTGATGATTTCATATACGTTTCCCTCCTCAATTGTTTGGCCTGTTTACAATTGTGATGTGAAGTGCGATACAATTTTACTATCCAAAAAGAGTTTGTCACCATGTAAATGAAATGAATAACCATTTTCGTTACTTACATAATATACTTTTTTTTAATTTCCGCAAGCGGAGCCGAAAAACATATCTGAGACAGCCCCCAACCTGCCCTGAAAATGACAAAAGAAACACCACATGTTCATGTGGTGTTTCTTTTGTGGTCGGAGCGACAGGATTTGAACCTGCGGCCACTTGACCCCCAGTCAAGTGCGCTACCAAGCTGCGCTACGCCCCGAAAAATGGTACATTCCTATTATAACGAATATGAGAGATTTGGCAAGGGAAATGTTTGAAATGAAGAGAAAATTCATTGACATTTGGCAAAATTATTGATCATTTTACATCTGGGGTTCTGGATTGGGGTTTTTAGTTAACACAAACTTAACAGTACTTAACAAAACGTTAACGGAAACACAATATTTCGGTAACATTCATTGTGTATGATAGAGCTGTAAACAAGAGTTATATGAGCAAAGACGGGCAAGGGCCCGAGAAAAGAGGAAAAATGAAACGAAATATGATGAAGAAAGCGTCAGTCTTAGCACTGGTACTGGCCCTGGGGATTACCGCAATGACAGGTTGCGGCTCAAGTGATACTGCAAGTGGAAAAGTGGTTATTGCCGGTTCAACATCGGTACAGCCATTGTCAGAAGAATTGGCAACAGCGTTTATGAAAGCAAACAGCGACATCACCGTTGAAGTTCAAGGCGGTGGATCGGGTCAAGCTGCTGTAGCATTAGCAGACGGTATAGCAGATATCGGGGCACTTTCCAGAGAGGTGAAAGACGAAGAAAAAGAAACCATTGTAAAAGAATATACCATAGCAAAAGATGGTGTGGCAGTGATTGCCAACTCAGATGTAACGGTATCCGATTTGACACTGAAGCAAATCAAGGGAATCTTCACCGGAGAAATCACCAACTGGAAAGAAGTTGGAGGTAAAGACGAGGCAATCACTGTAGTAAGCAGAGAAGAAGGATCCGGAACTAGAGGGGCCTTTACAGAGCTTACAGGTGTGTTGGTGAAAGATGATGCAGGCAATGAGACAGACAACACCACCAAAGATGCCATTGTACAGCCCTCCACCGGCGCAGCGCTTGAAGCAGTCAGCTCTACCCCCGGCGCAATCGGATATGTATCCATGGAAGCTGTGGATGACAGTGTAAACACATTAACCGTCGAAGGTGTGGCAGTTTCCAAAACAACCGTTCTGGATGGAACCTACGCAATCTCAAGACCCTTTGTCTACGGTGTAACCGCTGAAGTAAGCGATGCAGCCCAGGCGTTTATCGACTATGTCATGAGTGACGAAGGACAGAAGTTGATTGAAGAAAACGGATTCATTCCGGTTCAGTAATCAACACGTAGAGCAACTTATGAAAGGGTGCCAACAAGATGAAAACCAATGAAAAAATCATTGAACGAGTCATACAAATAAGTGCCGCTGCGTCTGTCGCAGCGGTTGCTCTCATTACAATATTTATCTTTATTTCCGGGATGCCGGTTATCGCTAAAACAGGTTTATATAATTTCGTTACTGGAACGGACTGGAGTCCTACCGCTGGGATCTTTGGAATTCTTCCACTGATAGCCGGAAGCCTCAGTGTTACGTTAGGGGCCTTGGTCATCGGTATTCCCACAGGGGTTGGATGTGCGGTGTTCCTTTCGGAAGTGGCAGGAAAAAGAACTGCCCACATATTTAAGTCAGCCATCGAACTTTTAGCAGGAATCCCGTCAGTGGTGTATGGATTCTTTGGATTGATTGTCTTGGTTCCAGCCATTCGGACGTATATTGTTCCCTTGGTACAGAAGGTCAATCCGGATGTGTCAACCAGTGGGTTTAGTATCTTGGCAGGAGCCATCATTCTTGCCATGATGATTTTGCCGACCATTGTCAGTGTGTCTGTAAACGCCATCAATGCTGTGCCGCTGGAATACAGGGAGGCGTCTCTGGCGCTGGGAGCGGATAGAAGAGAAACCATCACAAAAGTTATTTTGCCGGCAGCTCGCTCCGGCATCTTTGCATCGATTATTCTAGGTATGGGGCGTGCCATCGGGGAAACCATGGCAGTTTTGATGATTACCGGCAACGTGGCGGTTTTACCAAAGAGCCTGCTGGATCCGGTAGCCACCATGACAGGAACCATTGCCATGGAGATGTCCTATGCCTCCCCATCTCACAAGCAAGCCCTCTTTGCCATTGGTATCGTCTTGTTTGTGATCATTGTGTTATTAAATATTATAGCCCAGGGAGTGATGAAGCGATTTGGAGGTAGGACATCATGAAGAAAAGAATACAAAGCAGCTTCTTTTTTAGCATCATCTGGTTCGTTGCCGGAATTACTTTGGTGGCGTTGATTATCATCATGGGTTTCATTTTAGTCAAAGGGGTTCCCCAAATCAATCTTGAATTTCTTACCCAAGAACCCAGCAACATGGGCCGTGAAGGAGGTATCCTGTCAGTTATTGTGGGAACCTTGTATGTTACCGGTGTCGCAGTAGTGATTGCGACACCGGTGGGTGTTGCAGGTGCCGTTTACTTCACTGAATATGCCAAATCCGGCAAATTGGTTAACCTGATACGGTTTTTCACTGAAGTGTTGGCAGGTATCCCATCCATCATTTTCGGACTTTTCGGATTCGCCTTCTTTGTTGTGTTCCTAGGAATGGGATGGTCCATTCTTGCAGGTGGCCTTACCTTGGCGGTGATGATTTTACCAACAATCATTCGAACAACGGAAGAGGCCCTAAAAACCGTACCAATGACATACAGGGAAGGCAGCTTAGCTTTGGGCGCTACCAAGTGGTACACCATTAGCAGAGTTGTATTGCCGGGATGCAAATCCGGTATCCTTACCGGCGTTATTTTAGGACTGGGGCGCGCCATCGGGGAAACGGCTGCAGTGGTTTTAACCATCGGCGGCTCGCTGAATATGCCACTTAGCGTATTTGACTCCACGCGAACCATGTCCGTTCATTTATATCTTCTGGCCTCAGAAGGAATTTCCCAAGAAAAAACCTATGCAACGGCGGCCCTATTGATTATCATTGTATTTGTCATCAATACCATTGCCAATGCCATCGGAAGGAGAACTGTCAATGGATAAGCACAACAAATTTGAGATTAATGAACTGAACTTATATTATGGTCAGTATCAGGCATTGCGCAACATCAATATGGAGATTAGGGAACATGAGATTACAGCCCTCATCGGCCCGTCGGGATGTGGCAAATCCACTTTTCTACGGACATTGAATCGAATGAATGATTTGATTCCCATTTGCCGTATTGAAGGAGAGGTCCTGTATGATAAGGAGAACATCTACCAAAAAGACTATGACGTAACAGCCTTACGCAAAAAGGTTGGTATGGTGTTTCAAAAGGCCAATCCCTTCCCCAAAACCGTATATGAAAATGTAACCTATGGACCCAAAGTTCACGGAATCAACGGTAAGGAAGAGTTGGATGTTATTGTAGAAAAGACGTTAAAAGAGGTTGCCTTGTGGGATGAAGTGAAAGATCGGCTACACAAATCGGCATTGGGGCTTTCCGGAGGACAACAACAACGGCTTTGCATTGCCAGATGCCTGTCAGTAAACCCGGAAGTCATTCTCATGGATGAGCCTACTTCCGCCTTGGATCCTATCGCTACCTCAAAAATTGAAGATTTGATGCAGGATTTGGCAAAAAGATATACAATCGTCATAGTAACCCACAACATGCAGCAGGCAGGACGAATTTCAGACCGTACCGGATTTTTCCTAATGGGAGAAATGATTGAAATGAATCCGACCCAGAAGATATTTTCAAGACCGGACAATAAGAGAACTGAAGATTATATATCCGGCAGATTTGGATGATAGGAGGACAGTATGGTACCACGAGTAAAAATGATTCAGGAGATGGAATCAATAAATGATAAAATATCCGCCATGGGAGAGCAGGTGGAAACGGACATTATCAACGCCGTCAAAGCATTACAAGAACGGGATACGCAATTGGCCAGACACATCATTGACAACGGAGATGTGATTGATGACATGGAAGATGAAATTCAAAAAGAATGCTTTAATTTCCTTGCCACTCAGTCGCCGGTGGGATCGGATTTGAGATATTGCGTTTCAGTGATGAAAATGATTCGTGATTTAGAGCGTATCGGAGATCATTGTGAAGATCTTGCAAAATACACCATGCGGTTGGAAACCTCGGATTATGGCCAGGAGCTGGTGAATCTTCCTCGAATGGCTGACATGACTGCCAAAATGGTTAGCCATGCCATTCAGTCTTTTCTCAATCGTGATCTTCGAATGGCGAGGAAAGTCTGGAAGGCGGATGAAGAGGTGGACGAAATCTTTCGCGGGATATACAACCAACAGATTAAGTTGGCCACCGAAAAACAGGCCAACACAGAAGTCTATATTATGTTTGCCTTTATTGCAGCACATTTGGAACGGATTGCTGATTATGCAACAAACATATGCGAAGAAACCGTATTTTCCTTAGAAGGGGAAATCGCCATGGAGTAATGGATACTTGTCTGTATGAGCGAAAATGATAAACGCAAAAAATCCGCAGGGGATATCCTGCGGATTTTTATATTTCGTTATCCCTTTCGTCTCATTTCGTCCATAATCTCTCGGATGGTCATTTCTGCACTCAGAGGCAGAGGATGTTGGGGTTCTGCCGCAAGAATTGTCTTTGCTTTTTTGCTGGCCTCTGAGAACATGTTGGGAGACCCCAGTGCCTGCCATTCATCATAAGTATCCCGATCCAAAAGGGTAGGGGTGTAAAATTCATTGCTGCGAAATCCGGCTCTGGTAGAGGGCTGCTTCAAGAAGTGGCCACCTTGACCAACCTGGACAATGTCATCAAAACAATCTTTTTCCGTGGAGACTTCTATTCCATTGCGCATGCGTTGGCATAGGGATCCTATTTCCGCATCAATTAACATTTGCTCAAAAGATAGGGTCATGCTGCTTTCCAAAAGTCCAATGCCTTGGATTACATCGGTTCCGGCCAGGGCCAAAGGTAAGGATGTCAACAATTTTTCCAATATGGCTTGCATTCCAGGTTCCTTTGCATCGGTTAAGCAGCCAGCCACAATGGTTGGAAGCCCATAGTACTTACCCATTTGTGTCATGGCGACCCCTTGAAGAACAGTTTCCGGGGCTCCTTCAAGGAATAAACCGGTTTTTCGATGGATGACTCCTTGAGCGGAACCAAAAATAACCGGCGTTCCCGGATTTGCCAATTGGAATAACACAATTGCCGATAATGCCTCAGCATTGGCTAAGGCAACATTGGAATATAAGCTATATGGGCCGGTGCTTCCACAGGCAGGCATAGGATATACTAAAATTGGCACATGCATATCAGTGATTTTCATATTGGCTAGCATCATATCCTTGTCGTGCATCAAAGGCGCAACGGTACAATATGTAACCGAATAGATTTTTCTTTCTTTGATGGCCTCTTCACTGCCCAAAATGGCGGTTAACAAAGCCTTCAGATAGGGGATTTCCTCCACATGTTTGACTTCGTCTTGCAGATGCTTGCTGCAATGGAGCATGGAGGTTGCAGCACCCATCAGGTTTCGAGTGCCGCTGGGACAATCTGAGGCCACAACGGGGGGCCATAGCACTTTGCCCATGGGGATTGTCTCAAACATCTTTGCCGCATTGGAGATATCCTCCAAGACACCATATCGTTTCTCTCCGGTTGCCGGGTCTAACACATAGACACCTGTGCCGTCTAGGTTTAAGGCCGAATATGCAGATGGAAGGGCAAAATCGTTTTCGGGATTTCTCGCACCTAAGGTAAATTCTTTGGGAGCGGTGGATAATGCCTTTTGAACCATAGCCTCACTAATCTTTGCAACTTGTTTATCCCAATCAATTTGGGCGCCGTTTTTTTCCAGCAATGCCAGAACACTTTCGTCCGGAAATTGTATACCAACCTCTTCCAAAATGCGGATGGATTTGCTGTGAACCAACTCTATTTCACTTTGGCTGAGTACCTGTCCATTCATTTTCATTGATTTATTCCCCCTTATTTCTCTAATAAGTTGTTTACCAGATTGACAGCACCAATGGCATCATCGGAATATCCGTCGGCCTGAATTTGTTTCGACCACGAATGGGTAACCGGGGCACCACCCACAATAATTTTGTATTTCCCTCGGATTCCATTTTCATTAAATATATGAATCAGGTTGCGCTGTTCTTCCATGGTGGTCGTTAAAAGTGCACTTAGGCCAATGGCATCTACTTCCAATTCAAGTGCTTTGGAAACGACTGTATCATTGGGTACATCCGGACCTAAATCTGTGACGTCATAACCACTTGCCGTCAGCATAGCACCTACAATGGTTTTGCCGATATCATGAACATCCCCTTGGACGGTTGCCAGCAGAACTTTTCCCTTTGAAACAACACCGCTGGTGGGTTTCTTTAATGCTTCATCCATGATTTCCAGTGCGCTTTTCATAGCATCTGCAGAGCATACCAAATCCGGAAGATAATATTCTCCATTTTCATATAACACGCCGGCTTCCTGAATTCCTTTTAGGAAACCTTCATTCATGACTTGTTTCAGATCCATATTGGCATTTAATGCTTCGCGAGCCAGTTCCTTGGCTAGGTCTTCATCACCTTCAAGGACAGCTTGTCTCATTTCTTCGAATTTTTGACTCATCGGTTCCTCCTATTTCATTGTTTTTTACAACAATATTGAGTTTCTTTCATCATAACCTTCCAGTAGTTGGGGTTGGGGTATAAATTTATTGTTAGTAGGGTATAAATATGATATATTACAAATATGAGATTTAACGAATTTGTCGGATTTAAATTTAATGTCGGAGTTCGCGTTTCAGTGGATGCCATTCATACCTATCCGTTCCATCTTCACAATGATGTTTTGGAATTGGTAGGCCTTTTGTATGGAAGGGCAACAATCTCTGATTGCGCCATGGATTATCAAATGACACCCGGTGATATTTATATCTTTAATCCCAATGATCCCCATCGAATTGTTTCCAATGAAGAATCCGGATTTATCACGGTTCATATTCTTCGGGAAGCATACAAGCATCAATTCCCGGATTTAAAAGATATGTATGCTGTTTGTCAACCTTACGGTGGAGATATGGAAACGCCGGATCCGGAGTTAAATGGATTGCGGTTCCTTATGGCAAAACTTTGGCAGGAGTACAATAAAAACGCACCCGGAGAACAGATGCTCTTTAACATTACGGGAGAGCTTTTAGAGATGCTTTTGGAAGATTTCACTTTTTATACTTACAAGAAGAAACCGGATGGGGAGTTGGAACTTGTTCGCCAATCGGCTTCAACCAAAAACCTTACATCCACAAATCGGTATTATCATGTAGCTGACCAGATTTTTAAGCGTTTTCAGGAAAATCTCCAGCTGTCAGAATTGGCCGCCGAAATTTTTTTGAGTCAATCCCACCTGTCCCGTTCTCTCAAAAGTACTGTTGGGTTGACGTTTTCTGAGTTGCTTTCTCTGGCCAGGTCTGAAGAGGCAGAACGTTTGTTGTTTACAACGGATAAAAACGTGGATGAAATTGCAAACCAAGTTGGCTTCGCCAACCGAAAACACTTGGCTTTGAATTTTAAAAAGTGGTTTCATAAAACACCTACTGAATTTCGAAATGCCGTTGGGAAGGATCAGTCCCAAAGCTCGGCTCCGGTGTTTGAAGAATTGGACCAAAAGAAAGCAAAACAGGCGCTACTGCGCTGGTTGGATGGAAAATAACCGATTTTTCAACCGATGGTTGTGCAAAATACAACCTAGAAGTGATAAAAACAACGGATGATTGCTGTACTTCTTCCCCTGATTTAATAGAATGAGGGTGTAGAAAGGAGATTACAAAATGGCAAATTCAATTGGAACAAGAATCGCAGAAGCGAGAAAGAAAAAGGGACTGACCCAGGATCAGTTGGCTGAAGCAATGGGGGTTTCTCCTCAGGCAGTAAGCAAATGGGAAAATGATATTTCCTGCCCTGACATTACCTTGCTTCCCCAACTGGCTGATTACTTTGGCATTCGCGTTGATGACCTGCTTCGAGGCGCCGGGGCCCCGGAAGCACAGATCGTACCGGAAGAAGATAGGAAAGATTTCAGTAAAATGATGCTTCGTATTAATGTGCTGAGCACCAAGGGAGATAAGGTGAAAGTAAACTTGCCTATGCCCTTGCTCAAAACCGGGCTTCAAATCGGGATGAACATGGAAACCATGGGAAATTACGATGCACTCAAGGGAATTGACTTTGAAAGCATTCTCAAAATGGTAGAAAATGGTGCCATTGGAAAGTTGGTTGAGGTAGAAAGTGTCGATGGGGATATTGTTGAGATTGTCGTAGAGTAGGTGAGAGAAATGTACATCAAAATAAAGGCGGAAGGCACAAACTTTGCCCTTCCTCTCCCCAATTGTCTCTTTGGTCTTGGCGCTTGGGGATTGGGGATCGCCATAAAAAACAATGCACAAGTTCCCATTACCAAAGATCAGATGAAACAACTGGTCGACTCCTTGAAAGAAGCAAAACGCACCTATGGGAAGCTAACGTTGGTAGATATTGAAACCGCTCAAGGGGAGATTGTAAAAATTGTACTGTGAATAAAACCCCCGAACTCCATTTAATGAGGACGGGGGTTTTATGTTATAATTTCATTAATGCGGGTGCTGTCTCTCAAAACCGTAAGAAACCCGTAAGAATTCTGTCAGTCCGTCTGTAAGAAATACCTTCTATACTGGAGCAGAGGAAAGAAAAGAGGATGATTTCATGAGCGAGAACAACATTACCATTTTAGTTGTGGATGACGACAAGGAAATTCGTGAGGCCATTGGAAAATTACTGCTTCATGAAGGATACACGGTTATTACTGCCGGAGACGGACTTGAGGCGCTGGAAGCAATGGCAGTCCAGCCAATTCGACTAATCCTTCTGGATGTGATGATGCCAAAACTGGATGGACTTTCCGCGACCATGAAAATCCGAGAACAAAACAATATCCCCATTATTATTCTCTCTGCCAAAGGAGAGGATAGCGACAAGGTGTTGGGTCTTTCCATGGGTGCTGACGACTATGTGACCAAACCTTTTAATTCTCAAGAGCTGGTGGCAAGGGTAAAAAGCCAATTGCGTCGATATATGCAGTTGGGGGATATGGATACTAGTAAGTCCAAATCTCGCATTGTCAATGGTCGTTTAATCATGGATTTGGAAGCGAAAACCTTATTGGTGGATGGGGATGAAGCGAAACTGACACCGACGGAATACAAAATTGTAGAGCTTCTCATGAAAAATCTGGGGATGGTTTTTTCCGCAGAAAAAATCTATGAAATGGTATGGCATGAGGAATCCTACGCTGTTGAAAACACCGTCATGGTACATGTGCGGCGTATCCGGGAGAAGATTGAAATCAATCCAAAAGAACCGGAATACCTGAAAGTCGTTTGGGGTGTCGGATATAAAATTGAGAAGGAGAGACAGTAAATGAAACGGAAAACAACCAAAACCATTGCATGGCTGTTGTTGGCGGTATGTCTGTTTATGGCAGGCAGGGCTTTATCTACAACGGTCGAAGACACCTACAAAGATGACATTGATCCTGAATGCCTGATGATTTCCAACTATGTTGACAGCAACGAATGTAATAATCTTGCATATAATATCATGGATGAACTTATGAATGGATTAGTAGACGAGAATTATAAACTCAACTTTCCCTTGGCAAAAGACACCCTTCATTATTATGCATCAAACGGTGATAAAGTGATTACAAATAGCAAGGGAATGGATCGCAAGGATTATGAAGGTCAAAAATATATGTTTGTTCAGGATGTGGATACCTCCGGCAATATTAAGAATCAAAGCGCAACAATCGGCTGGAACGGTTTCGGTTTTGGGGAAGAATTAAAGTCCAAAACAAGTATCTATTTTGCAATCTCAGAAGATACCATAGATAGCCTACAAGCGGATTGGGAAAAGGACAGGGGGACGTTGCTCAATGATTTGGCTATTCTTGCTTTCTTTGGAATAATGAGTTTGGCCATCACCATTTTTCTCTTTGTGGTTGCAGGGAGAAAACCGGAAGATAAGGAACTTCATTTAATGAGGGTGGATGGTTGGTATACGGAGATTTTCTTAGGACTTTTGATAGGAATCTGGATGCTGTCCGGCGCTTTGATAGCGGGTGGGGCGGATGTTGTATATTCAGATAGTTGGCAGTCCCTAAGCATGGCCGCCAAAGGTTCTCTTCTGGCCCTTCTCGCAGGAACCGTACTTCTATCCACCATGTTCCTCCTCCCAATAGTCAGAAAAGCAAAGGCCAAAACATTTTTTAAAAGTAGTTTAATCTTTCGCCTTCTCAGGTGGTGCTGGATTATTCTCAAAAAAATTGTTCTGGGAATCAAAAGCTTTTTTGATGGGAGTGCCTATAAGGAACACCTATTAACCAAACGATTATTCCGGAGCCAGATGGTATACATATGTGGCAGTGCAGGACTATTACTGTTCTGTGTCATCCTGTCGGCCGCCTCCTACAGCAGTTTCCCGGTATTCTTATTTATTGTTTTGGAACTTCTCATCACCACATGGTATGTGTCAGGAAACAAGAAAGCATATAGTGAAATCAATGCCGGGTATGTGGAAAGTTTGAAAGAGCAGACAAAGTCGGAGAACACCAAGACCGCCTTGATTACCAACGTGTCCCACGATTTGAAGACCCCGTTGACTTCCATAATTACCTACGTGGATTTGCTTTCGAAGGAAGAAGATTTAAGCGAGACATCCAGAGATTATGTGAACATTATTGCCGGCAAAGCAGAACGACTAAAACATATTGTATCTGACCTGTTTGACCTGTCTAAAAGTGTCAGCGGGAATATACCCTTAGAGATGGATGTGCTGGATCTGAGAACATTAATGGAGCAAACCTTGGCAGACATGAAAGATCCCATCGAAAGTTCCGGGCATACCTTGCGTACCAATTTGGGGCAAGAACCTGCAACTATTTTCTCCGATGGGAAAAAACTGTACCGGGTTTTTCAAAATATTATTGACAACGCACTGAAATATTCCTTGACCGGATCTCGTATTTTCATTGATTTAGTTTCAAAGGGGAATGCGGTAAAAGTTACGGTGAAGAACACCGCCGGATACGAAATGAATTTTTCGGAAGAGGAAATACTTCAGCGGTTTACCCGTGGAGATCAATCTCGAACAGGAGAGGGAAGCGGCTTGGGATTATCCATTGCAGAAAGCTTTACCCAGTCCTGCGGGGGTACGTTTGACCTGGATATTGACGGAGATCAGTTTAAAGTTTCTGTGGAATTTAGAACGGTAGAAGTCACAGGGAGGACAGTGTAATGGACAGAAATATATCTCTTGGCATGGTGGTATTGTCCTTGATTGGGCTGGGGATTACCTTTCAGATGGCGGAAGACACCATGAATCGGGACATTGAATGGATGATGGAGGCCAACCTGGTGGATTATATCAACCCGCTGGCTGTGATTATTTGTACCATTGCGTTGGTGATATCTTTGACAACCTTTATCCTTTGCCGCCGAAATTCTTTTGGGGGCCCCCACAAAAATATTTGGAGGAAAACTCAGTAGCTTTTCATAGGCCCTTTCCGATTTTCAACACACCTCCACGTCGAATATGGTATAATCATAGACAAAAGGGAGGTGTACTTATGTCAAGACTAGAAACCGCAAAAACTGGATTTAAAGGGTTGGATAAACTCTTTCAAAATATCCGATACGGTGAAAATATTGTATGGCAGATAACGGATATCAAAGACTATAAATTCTTTGCAGACCGGTTTGTCAATCAAGCTATTTCCGAAGGGAAAAATGCACTTTATTTTCACTTTGGCAATTCCCGGGAACTGCTGGAACCCAGAGAAGGGCTTCGCACCATTGAAATGGATGTGAACACAGGGTTTGAAGCATTTACAGTGAAAGCATACAATGAAATACAAAAGGAAAATCCCGGAACGTATTATGTGTTTGATTGCATTTCTAACCTTCAAACGGTTTGGGCGGCAGACTTTATGATGCGTAACTTTTATCGAGCTATTTGTTCCGCCATTAAAGAAGTCAAGGGCGTGGTCTATTTTAGTATTTGGACCGGCATCCATTCCTATGATTCGGTGAAACAGATAGGAGACTCTGCCAGTATCTTTTTAAATACGCTGACCGGGCAAAAGGGAACCTACGTTCATCCGCTTCGGGCGGTGGACCGCCAGTCTCCCACATTGTTTTTTCCCCACCTGTTTCAGGATGACAACCACGATGTGCTGGTACCAATTGTGGATGGCATTTCCACCAGCAAGTATTACGACTTATTAAATCAGAGAACCTTTCAAAGTGGTCGACGTTTTGTGGATAACTGGGAAGTCTTTTTCATGGAAGCGGAACAGGCCAAATCCAAAGACAAAAAAACCCAGCAGCAATTTTTAAACAAGGCATACAAAATGCTTATCGGCAGAGATCCTGAGCGAGAAAGGTTGTTTAAGGAGAATTTTGACCTACAAGATTACATTAACATTAATCTGAGGCTAATCGGTTCCGGTAGCATTGGAGGCAAGGCCGCAGGGATGCTTTTGGCAAGAAAAATTTTGGAGAAGAATCGACCGGACTTGTATGAAAAGCTGGAGCCCCATGATTCCTACTATATAGGATCTAATGTGTTTTACACTTTTCTGATTCGAAATAACTGGTGGAAGCTTTGGCTGGAGCACAAAACAGAAGATGGTTACTTTATGGCTGCCAGAGCATTAAAGAGTCAAATCCCCTATGGTGAATTTCCGGATTTGGTCAACGAAAAGTACAAGCGAATGTTGGACTATTATGGCCAGAATCCTATTATTGCCCGTTCCAGCAGTTTGCTGGAAGACGGTTTTGGCAATGCTTTTGCTGGAAAATATGATTCTGTTTTCCTAGTTAACGGAGGTACGCCGGAAACTAGGTATAATCAATTTATCAAGGCAGTGAAGGAAGTGTATGCCAGTGCCATGGATGAATCCGCATTGGTATATCGTAAGCAACGAGGATTGGATAAATCCGATGAACAAATGTCTATTTTAGTTCAACGGGTATCCGGGTCTATTTTTGATGACATCTTCCTTCCCGGAGCGGCGGGAGTCGCTTATTCTGAGAACTCTTATGTCTGGAATAAAGACATAGATCCCAAAGCAGGAATGGTTCGGATTGTTGCCGGGCTAGGGACAAGGGCGGTGGATCGAACCCTTACAGACCATCCAAGGATTGCTTCTTTGGATAAACCACAATTAACCCCATCTTCCTCCCCTCAGGACAAATTTAAGTTTGTTCAACGAAACCTTGACGTCTTGGACTTTTCAGACAATGTGCTTTTGACGGTTCCCATTGAGGAAATCGTGGCGAAAGCCCCCAAGTGGTTCCAAGATTTAATCATAGAACATGACTATGCCGCCGAGGAACGTTTCCGAGAAATGGGGATGAATGAACAGGTTATAGCCACATCTTGCCAACGGATTCTCAACAAAGAAGATTTGGTCACCACCATGAGAGAGATTTTACGCACCATACATGACCAGTATCAGTATCCGGTGGATTTGGAATTCACCATAAATTTCTCGGAAGATGGAGATTTCCTAATTAATCTGGTGCAGTGTAGACCTTTGCAATCCAAAGGTGAGGGAACTCTAAAAGTTGCTATTCCCGAAATTCCGTTGGAGCAAATTGTGTTTAAAGTATTTGGAAACGTCATGGGAGGCCCAATCCAGAAAAAATTTGACTTGCTGTGCATCATTGATCCCAAGGGTTATGCCGAGATGCCCTACAAAGAAAAATTTATGGTGGCAAAAGCCGTGGATGCTGTAAATAGATACGCACATGTCAACAAACTTTCGCTAATGTTAATGGGACCGGGCAGGTGGGGGACAACTTCCCCTGAGTTGGGTGTGCCTGTTAACTTTGCACAAATTTCCAGCGTGGATGCCATTTTTGAAATGTCCTTTGAAAGCAGCGGGCTAATGCCGGAATTGTCCTTTGGCAGTCACTTTTTCCAAGACCTGGTGGAGGCGGACATTTATTATGGAGCAATTTACGAAAACGACTGCAATGAGGGGCAAAAAAGTATTTTTCGGCCAGAGAAATTTAGTGAACTCCATAATATCTTTGATGATATTCCCGAAATGCCCAAGTCCATGGCAGACATCGCCAAAGTTTATTTTTCCCCATCCAAGGGCATCGTATTGATTGGAGATTCCGGCGGCCAAGCGGCTGTCTGCTATCTAGAAAAAGAGATAGAATAGAGGCGCATCATGAAATTGGAATGGAAAAAAACAGAAAAAGAAATATATTTGCCGGCAAAAACACCGGCGACTATCACAATACCGAAGATGAAGTATTTTTGCATCTCTGGTGTTGGAAATCCCAATACCGAAATCTTTCAACAAAAAATCAGTGTGCTGTATTCTTTATCTTATGCTGTCCGAATGATGCCTAAGTCTGGGTTTATCCCTGAAGGATATGAAGAGTACACAGTCTATCCATTAGAAGGCATTTGGGATTTGACGGAAGCGGGAAAACAACTAGAGTCCCTGGACAAAGAACAGTTGGTATATAAGATAATGATGCGACAACCCGATTTTGTTCAAAAGGAAGTTTGGGAAAGGGCCTTGGAGAAAGTTGGCACCAAGACGCCGTCACCTCTACTGGACCAAGTTATTTTTGAAGAACTGGAAGATGGGCTATGCGTGCAGATGATGCACCTTGGGACCTTTGACAGTGAACCCAAAAGTTTTGCGTTGATGGATCAATATCTGGGGGACGTGAAACTGGAGCGCACTACCAAAATGCACAAGGAAATATATCTTTCGGATTTTCGCAAGACCAAACCGGAGGGCTTAAGAACGGTGCTCCGATATTTTGTAAAAAAAGCATGATTTGCGCCATTGTCCAAAGAGAAGGAAGGAAACATTGTGAAAGTACTGATTCTAACAGTAACAGCCGGATATGGGCATCATGCAACTGCCAAGGCTCTTGAGAAGGAACTCACCCAACGAGGGGCGACGGTGGAGGTGGTGGATGTTCTGAAGCAGATTAACAAGTTGCTCCAGGAAGCCTTTGCGAAAGGCTATTTATTGTCCACTAAATTTGGAAAGGAAGCATACAAAAAATTGTATGCACTGATGGAACAGAAAGGTCAGAAGACGTCAAGATATAATTTTGGGAACATGGCTCCGGCCTTAATGGCATTGCGTTTTGAAGACTTTATTGATTCCTTCAACCCGGATGTGATTATTTGCACCCACGTAACCGCCGCCCACGTGGTCAGCGAGGTAAAGAGAAATTGCAAAACTGCCCCGGCCATTGGCATTGTTACCGACTATACCCTTCATCCCTTTTGGGAAGATGCCACGAGAGTGGAGCATATTATTTTGGCCAGTGAGTTGCTTACCCATCGCGCAGTGGCCTTGGGTATTGATGAATCCCGAATTTTACCGTTGGGGATTCCGGTTCAACCAAAATTTAAAAACAAAATGTCGAAATTCCAAGCCAGAGAAAAGCTGAATCTGAAACAGGATTCCCCGGTGGTGCTGGTCATGGGAGGGAGCATGGGCTATGGAGGCATCACCAAACTGGTGGAGTCTCTCAAAGATACAAATATGCAGATTCTTGCCGTGTCCGGAAGCAACAAACGCCAATTCAACAAATTGAACCAAATTGAAGAATATCCCAATTTAAGCGTGTTCGGGTTTGTGAATAATATTGATGAATTAATGGATGCAGCGGACTGCATTATTACCAAACCCGGGGGTTAACTGTATCTGAAAGCATGATTAAGGGACTGCCAATGATTTTGGCAAATCCCATTCCCGGTCAGGAAGAACGCAATACAGAATTCTTGATGAATTTAGGTTTGGCATTAAGGGCTTCAAAAACTTTTTCAGTAACGGAGGCATTGGGATTTTTATTTTTTAATCCAAAGAGGCGGGAATTGATGACAGAAAACATGAAACTATATGCCAAACCAAATGCGGCGGAAGATATTTGTGACTTTGTTTTTTCAATCAGCAACAGAGGAGATGATTGATTCAAAAATAATCCGGGCATTGGCTGATTCTAATAACAGATTTGTGGTATAAAACCATCAATAATCTTAGTTATTATAGGGAATATGGAGGAATATTATGAAACAATATGTGTGTTCGGTATGTGGATATGTCTATGACAGAGAAGAGGATTTTGAAACGTTAGGTGCGGATTTCAAATGTCCGGTTTGTGGTGTTTCCAAGGATAAATTTGCCCTTGAAGAAGTTGAAGAAACTCACGAATGGTAAGGTCTTTATTAAAAACCCCTGCAACATATGATATGTTGCAGGGGTTTTTAATGAACAGCATAAACTGTTAAGTGATCATGCTTTAGTGAGACAGATTATTTGGAAAAATATCTGTTAAGAAGACCTTCAAAAGCGCAACCATGTCTTGCTTCATCTTTTGCCATTTCATGGACAGTATCATGGATAGCATCTAAGTTTTGATCCTTTGCCATCTTGGCCAATGCCTTTTTGCCTGCGCAAGCACCGTTTTCAGCCTCAACTCTCAACTCCAAATTTTTCTTGGTGGAGTCCGTTACGACTTCGCCCAATAGTTCTGCAAACTTTGCTGCATGTTCCGCTTCTTCCCAAGCTGCTTTTTCCCAATATAATCCAATTTCCGGATATCCTTCTCTGTGAGCCACTCTGGACATGGCAAGATACATTCCTACTTCGGAACATTCTCCCATAAAGTTTGCTCGCAATCCCTCAATAATCTCAGGATCCACATCTTTGGCTATACCAACCACATGTTGATCAGCCCATTGCTTTTTCCCTTCATCTGCCTTAATGAATTTTTCTCCGGGTACTTTACACTGGGGACAATTGGCGGGTGGCTGTTCGCCTTCAAAAACATATCCACATACTGAACAAGTCCATTTCATATTAATTACCTCCGTAATGATATTTGTAATCTGTTTTAATTAATGATGTATGAATAATACCTTTTATATTGCTTTTTTAAACATAAAATGTAATAGAATTCGAAAATTTTTGTTCCCGTTATAATGTGGACAGTAGCTCGGCAGTTTCGGTGGGATCTCCGCTAGCTATGGCATCGCGGATTCTCCGCTGATTTTTTGCATCAATTTTGTACCGTGAAGAGACAAAGATTCCAATCCCCAAGGTAAATATGGGAACGATACACATAAAAAATCGAATTGCGTTTTGTGCTGACTCCGGTTGAGATAATACGGCGGCGGCGCCGGGGACCTGCTCTTGAAAACCAAAAATCCCAAGTACAGCCATGACCACCGCCATGGCGATGGCAGAAACCACTTTGTTAGTAAAATTACTGCAACCTCCCAATTGACCATCATTTCGATAACCTAATTTTAGTCTTGAAAAATCCACCACATCGCCAAACATGGTATGGGGAACCAAACCTGGGCCGCTAATCCCAAAACCTATGACTGCTGCCAATAAATACACAACGATATGAGAGGAATCGGGGGTCACCATATATAAAAGTAAAGCTGATCCAATCCAAATGATTGCCCCAACACGGTAGGCAAAAGTTTTGCTAGTCCTTCCAATTAGCCATAAATAAAATGGCAAGGCAACAATCTGCATCCCAAACATCAAAGCCGCAGCAAGCAATCCAAGGGTATTTGGCTTTCCTTGGGCAGTAAGATCTTGGCATATATAAAAATTAATATAAAAGAAAAATAATCCACTCATTATGGCCATGGTTCCCGATACCGACAAAAACATAATGAGTTGTTGCCGATACGGGCGCATGCGATACAAATGCCCAAAGGCAAATACATTGCCCCGTTTTTTTACTGGTGGCGTTTGGATTTCCTCTCTTGCAAACAGTCCGGTGGTTAATACGCAAAGGGAAAACCCAAGACCAAAGACAACACCCATAACGATGTAACCAAAGTTGCCGTCAAAGGAAGCGACAATCAAACCCGGGACTGCAACACATAGAATAGAAGAAAAAATGCTAAAACCTAAACGCCAAGAGTTATAGGAAGCCCGCAGCTGATAGTCTGCGGAAATTTCCGAAGACAAAGAAAAGTAGGGTATCATCACCATGGTTTGTACCGTACAAAAAATCATATAAGATCCTAGAGCGCATAATACCCTCAAGGTAGTACTGTCAAAAGCATAGGGATAAAACATTAAGGCAAAAGAAATAACCACCAAAGGGGAGGCCACAATTAAGTAGATTCTTCTCTTTCCAAATCGACTAGTAGTTCCATCGGATATTTTCCCCATGATAGGATCGCTAAACGCATCCCAGACTCTGGCAACCAGCATTACAACACTAATCCAATAGGGAGACAATCCAACTGCCATAGCTAAGAAACCGGGATACAGGAAATTAACTATATTAAAAGAACCACCGCCATAAACATCACAAATCCCAAAGGCCCATTTCTTTAACAACATTTTGTTCTTACAAATTGTACGAATCAACGCCACCTCCAATTAAAATAGTAGGCTAATCATATAATAAATCCCACTATGGCGCAATGAACTTTTTTTGAGAAGCTGACAAATTAGTAATTGACATATATTTACAAAAAAGGTATAATATGAAAAACCAAAGGGGTTTCATATATACATTGCATCATAGAAAGGAGCATTATATGGTTGCTAGTGAAAAAGACAAAATGGAAGTGGTTTACGAAATTAAGGAACACATCGGTGTGATAACTGCATTTCCAACGGGGTGGAACAAAGAACTTAATATTGTAGCATGGAACGAAGGGGTGCCCAAGTTTGACATTCGGGATTGGGATCAAGATCATGAGCATATGTCCAGAGGAGTGACTCTCCATACTGGAGAAATGAAAAAAGTTGTTGAACTTTTGCAGGACAGAAAGTTTCAATAGTCATTAAACAATCACCAAGCTGAAAAGGCGGCCAACTTCGGTTGTGTCGCCTTTTTCCCTATGGTATACTGAATCGGTATGGAGGTGATTGAATGCGAATCCAATTGAAACTAAATGATACCGAAAGCCCCGTTTCCATGGAGTTACCTGCTGGAACAACTTATGAAATGTTAGCACAACGTATCGCTTCTCAATTGCCATTCCCGGTGGTGGCGGTTAAGCAAAACAATCGGGTAGTCCGGCTGACGGAACCTGTTTTTGAGAATAGTGAAGTGGAATTTCTAGACATGCGCAATCGTACAGCTGAGTTGATTTATCAAAACAGTGTTTCCTTGTTGTACATCAAAGCCGCCCAGAATGTATTAGGCAAAGTGCCGGTCCAAATTGAACATTCCTTGAACAAAGGAATTTATACAGAAATTAAAACAAAAGAATCTATTACAGAAACCCAAGTTTCGGCCATTCGTAAACAAATGAGAAAATTAGTGGAGCAGAATTTGCCGCTGGTAAAACACATTGTGAGCCGGGAAGAAGCAATGACTTCTTTAGTAGAGTTGGGCATGGCAGAAAAAATTCGGATTCTCAAGGCATCTCCTCAATTGGAGAGGGTGAAGTTTTATACATTAGATGGATATAAAGATTTTTTTTACGGAACAATGGTGCCTTCAACAGGATATTTAAAAACATTTGAATTAAAGAAATACCGAAGAGGGGTGCTGCTACGATTCCCACAGCCCACGAAACCCAACAAAATGCCAGCTTATCGAAATGAAAAACAAATGTACAACGCCTTCACTGAGGCTTCTCGCTGGCAAAATCTTTTGGGGATTTCCTATGTTTGTGATTTGAATGAAAAGATTGCATCGGGCAATATCAAAGAGGTCATACAACTTTCTGAGGCACTTCACGAAAAAAGCATTGTTGAAATTGCCGGGCGTATTGTCAAAGAAAAAAAGCGGATTATATTAATTGCCGGACCTTCTTCTTCCGGGAAGACGACTTTCGCCAGAAGACTGAGGATACAACTTCAGGTGGAAGGGTTGCATCCACTTTATCTTGGCACGGACGACTATTTTGTGGAGCGTTGCGAAACGCCATTGGATGCCACGGGGCAGCCAAATTTTGAAGATTTGGATGCTCTTGATGTTAGGCTGTTCAACCAAGATATGAACCGACTGCTTACAGGTCAAGAAACGGATCTACCCACTTTTGATTTTATTTCCGGCAACAAAAAATTTGGCTTGCGAAAAACGACTCTTGATTCTGGAAATCCGATAATAATAGAAGGAATTCATGGTTTGAATCCATCCCTTACCCCGGATATTGAGGAAGCCGAAAAGTTTCGAATTTATATTAGTCCATTGACACAGCTGAACATTGATGACCACAATCGCATTCCTACAACGGATACCCGAATGCTAAGGCGAATGGTGAGGGATTATCAGTATCGTGGCAAATCTGCATTGGGAACCATAAAGGAATGGCCGAAGGTAAGGGCAGGGGAAGATAAAAACATTTTTCCATTTAATAGTGAGGCGGATGTGTTTTTTAATTCAGTTCATATTTACGAATTGGCTGTACTAAAAAAATACGCGGAACCTTTGCTTTTGTCCATCTCACAGGAAGAATCCGAATACAGTGAAGCAGCAAGGATGCTTCGGTTTTTAAACTTTTTTAATGTAATTGATGACGACACAATCATCAACAATGACTCCATCATCCGGGAGTTTATTGGGGGAAGCGTTTTTTTGGATGATTAAATACAACACAGAAGGAGCATAAAAATAATGCAAAAATGCAAAGCAGAAAAACCAACCATTGCGGTCATTGGCGGAATGGAAATATTTATTGAAAATCGACCGCAGGGACAATTGCAGTTTGGTGACGAAAACCCGGGGCAAATTTCCGTTGGATGCCAGGGGAAAATTTGGAATTTGGTAGTGGGACTCATAGACCAAGGTTGCAAAGTCAATTTCATTAGTGTTGCAGGGAACGATTTTCCGGGGCAGGCACTGAAAGCGCAAATCGCCCAAAAGGGTGTTTCCGTAGAACATTTCTATTTAATTGATGGCAAAGATACTGCGGCCAAACATGCAGTACTCAATCTTTTGGATCAGCCGGAAATGGAATTCCAAAATGATGAAGTGTTTCAATCTTTGACCAAGGAATTGATTGACCTGGCCGCCCCCCAAATTGCCCTGTCCGACTGTATTGTTCTGGATACATATTTTTCTGCGGAAACAATTCAACATATCGGCATGACTTTCCCTCAAATCCCCATATTACTTTGTCCGGAATCACCCCAAAATGCAATGAATGGGAAACCGATTATCAATTCCATTGAAGGAATTTTGGTGGGTAGAAGAGAGGCAGAACTAATTAGTGGACTTGAAATTTTAAGTGAAGACCAGCTTTTCGCTGCAGGACAGTGGTTCTTAGGAAAGGGCATTTCTCAAATTTTTTTATATTTGGGACAAGGGGGCATATTTTTCACAGATGAAAAAAGTGAGGGGCTTCAAAGACCCGGACCGGCAAATCTTTCCGCCATTGTACAAGGATTTGCTTGTGGAAAGACGGCGAAAGATATTGCAATTCAGTCAATAAGAAAGGTTGGGGAATCAGATGTCGAATCAAAAGAAAGCAAATAAGGTAAAGTGTCAACAGGTGGTGAAGAATTTAGAAAAAAGAGGAATGGCCGGATATTATTGCGAAAATTCTCGGGAAGCTTCAGAAAAGGTTTTGGAACTAATCCCTGACGGTGCATTGGTATCTTGGGGTGGATCTGCCACCTTGGATGAAATTGATGTGAAAGACAGACTTCAATTGGTCAACGCAAAAATATTGGACCCCATGTCCTATAAAAACCCGGAAGAGGTTTATCGTGCCCGGGTGAATGCACTTTCGTCAGATGTGTTTCTCACAGGAACCAATGCCATTACCCTAGAGGGTGAATTGGTGAATATTGATGGAACGGGGAACCGGGTTGCGGCACTTTGCTTTGGGCCGGGAAAGGTCATCGTCGTTGCGGGAGTAAACAAAATCGTTCGGGATGAAACATCTGCAGTTGCTCGTGTCAAGACGGAAGCTTGCATTGCCAACAGTAATTCGTCTAGATCGAAAAACGCCGTGTGCAGTAACCGGCCGATGTACCAACTGTTTGATTCCGGGGGAGACCATCTGTTCCATGACTGTGGTCACAAGATATTGCAACAAACCGGGTCGAATTCATGTGATCTTGGTCAATGAAAGTCTAGGCTATTAGCCTGGACTTTTTCTTGGGAGAAGGAGGTTCTTAGATGTTTCGAATTTTGGCAATTAATCCAGGGTCGTCATCTACGAAAATTGCCCTATACGACGACGAGAAATTATTGGTTTCTACCAACATCCGACATCCTCAGTCAGAACTAGACTTATTTTATAGTCTAAAGGACCAATACGAATATCGAAAGCAGGCGATATTAAACACACTTATGGAACATAAACTCCCCCTTGAAACCATCGGGGCTATTGTTGGTCGTGGCGGCGTATTAAACCCGGTTCAATCAGGGGCATACAAAATAAATGAAACAATGTTGGCGGCTTTGAGAAATAATTCCAAGGCAAATGCCGCAAACCTTGGGGCACAATTAGCTGCTGATGTTGGCAAGGAGGTGGGGGCCCCGGCGTACATTTATGATTCCGTATCGGTGGATGAAATGCTGGGATTTGTCACGGCTGACCGGCTTGCCGGGGGTCGAGAGGACAAGCACCGGACATGTGCTAAACAGCAAGGCAGTGGCGAGAAAATGGGGAGAAGAAAAGGGGAAGTCATATGAAGCCCTGACATTGATTGTTGCCCATCTGGGAGGAGGGATTACAATTTCCCTTCACCATATGGGGAAAATGATAGACATGATTTCAGATGATGAAGGACCCTTCGGTCCGGAGAGGGCAGGAATGATACCCGCGAGGAAATTGATTGACTATATTTTTTCAAAGGGTCTTAATCGGAAACAAGCATTCGCCTGTCTACAAGGAAAAGAAGCGGGGCTTCATGGTTTACTTGGTACAGCCAATACCTTGGAGGTTGAGGAGCGCATAGCAGCCGGAGATGCCAACGCATTGCTTTGCTATCAATCCATGGCATTTCATGTGGCCAAATATATTGGATTGCTGGCAACAGAAGTCGGGGGAAAAGTAGACCAAATCATTCTTACTGGAGGGACGGCATATTCAGACCAATTCACAAAGTGGGTTGAGGAACGGGTTTCTTTTATTGCGCCAGTTAATATACAACCTGGAGACAGAGAACTGGAGGCAATGGCCATGGGGATTCTTCAAGTCCTCAAGGGTCAGGTTGTGGCGAAGCAATATGATAATACGCCAAGACCTATGCTCCTGAGAAAATTAACGGATTGAACATTGTCCGTTTTGACTAAAAAGGCGATGGGGCAAGGCAACCACAAAAGAAACACGTGGGGCGGTGTGCAATAAAGCCGGAAAAACATGTTGAAAATTGTAGCTTTGTGGCAATAAATCCCCTCAAAGCATCTCCATATTTTTTCAAAAAAATACTTGCATAACAAAAAGAACTGGTATATACTACAAAGGCTTGCGAATAGGCGAAGAAGTGGGAAGTTGCTGAGCTATCAGGTAATTTCCACTGAGAATTGTCCCTGCCAGACAGGGGCGAAGGGATTCGCCGACTTTTGCTTTGTGCCTCCATTTGGGAAACGCACGGAGACGTGTAAGATGCAAGCCGTACCTGACAATGATACGATACACGTTGAAAAGTAGGCATTTGAACCCCTTGTACGAGAATAGCGAAAAAGTACAAAAAGCAAAACAGGAGGAAAAAAATGAGCGAATTACAAAAAATCAGAATTAAACTCAAGGCATATGATCATGCACTGTTGGATCAATCCGCAGCCAAGATCGTGGAAACCGCCAAAAAAACCGGCGCTGAGGTTTCCGGCCCCATTCCCCTTCCCACAGAGAAGGAAGTTGTCACAATCTTGAGAGCCGTCCACAAATATAAGGACAGCAGAGAACAGTTTGAACAAAGAACCCACAAAAGATTGATTGACATCACCAACGCAACAGCAAAGACCACTGACGCGTTAACGAAACTGGAATTGCCCGCTGGCGTGGATATCGAAATCAAATTATAAAGAGGGACTACTCCCTTAGTATGATTGCGAAAGCAATCCGCTGTAAGAATTCAGGAGGTTACAATATGAAAATTTTACTGGGCAAGAAAATCGGCATGACACAGATTTTCACCGAGGCAGGAGAAGTCATCCCTGTCACAGTGATTGAAGCAGGCCCCCAGACCGTCACACAAATCAAAACCATCGAAACCGATGGATACAGTGCGGTGCAAGTCGGCTTTGAAGATGCAAAACCCCAAAGAGTGAACAAACCAAAGACCGGTCATTTCAAAAAAGCCGGTGTGGATGTGAAGAAGCACTTGGTTGAATTTATACCCGATGAGGGTGACGCTTATGAGTTGGGACAGGTCATAACAGTAAACACCTTTGAAGAAGGAAAGCTGATGGATGTAACAGGGATTTCCAAAGGTAAGGGAACCCAGGGAAACATTAAGAGACATGGACACCACAGAGGCCCCATGACTCATGGTTCGAAGCACAAGAGACTTGCAGGCGCACTGGCCGCAGGTACATATCCTTCCAGAGTATTCAAGGGCAATGATGGACCGGGCAGAATGGGACGAGATACCGTAACGGTTCAAAATGTCCAGTTGGTAAAAGTAATTGAAGACAGAAACCTATTACTGATTAAGGGTGCAGTACCCGGTGGAAAAGGCGGATTGGTCCGCGTCCAGTATGCAGTAAAAGGTCAAGAGCAATAGAGAGTACGGAAGGAGGAAACAACAATGGCAAAAGTAAATGTGCTTACAATGACCGGCCAAGATGCCGGTACCATAGAGCTCAAAGATGACATTTTTGGCATCGAGCCCAACCAGTTTGCTGTTCATGCAGTCGTAAAGAACTACTTGGCAAACCAAAGACAAGGCACTCAGTCAGCTAAGACAAGAGGCGATGTTCGCGGCGGCGGCAGAAAACCGTTCCGACAGAAGGGAACCGGCAGACATAGACAGGGTAGCACCACAGACCCCAGCCAGATTGGCGGCGGCGTGGCATTTGCTCCAAAACCCCGAGACTACAGGTATTCATTGCCCAAGAAGTTGAGAAGACTTGCGATGATGTCTGCGCTCTCATCAAAAGTAGTAGAAAACGAAATCATCGTTTTGGACAGCCTGACATTTGATGCACCAAAGACCAAAGAAATGATTCAAGTTTTGGCAGACATCAAAGCAGGGAAAAAATCCTTGATTGTCATGGCAGAAAAAGACGAAAATGTGATTAAGTCAGCAGCTAACATTCCGGGTGTACGTACAGCTTTGGTATCCACCATGAATGTATATGAAATTATCAACCATACGAATTTCATCATCACCAAGGATGCTGTGAATAAAATTGAGGAGGTATATTCATAATGAGAACCCCTTACGACATTATACTGAAACCGGTCATCTCCGAGAGAAGCATGGCGGATGTTCAGGATAGAAAATATACATTTAAGGTAGCAGTAGACGCCAACAAAACCCAGGTGAAGATGGCAGTTGAAGAAATCTTCGATGTGGATGTTGAAAAAGTCAACATTATGAACGTAAACGGAAAATTGAAGCGAATGGGAAAAAACGTAGGTATGACGGCTGCTTCCAAGAAAGCGATTGTAACGCTGACTGAGAAGAGCAAGCAAATCGAATTTTTCCAAGGCCTATAGTACTGGAGGTAGGAAGAAATGGGAATTAAAAAATACAAGCCAACTACTCCCGGTTTAAGAGGGATGACGGTTTCGACTTTTGAAGAAATTACAACAAGCACACCTGAAAAATCTTTGACAGTTACTTTGAAGAAGCACTCCGGCAGGAATGCTTCCGGAAGAATCACTGTCAGGCATAAGGGTGGTGGGTATCGAGCCAAATATCGAATCATCGACTTCAAGCGGGATAAAGATGATGTGCCTGGAAAAGTGGCAACCATCGAGTATGATCCAAACAGAAGTGCCAATATCGCATTAATCTTTTATGCAGATGGCGAAAAACGGTACATAATAGCACCTTTAAACCTTAAGGTTGGAGATGTCATTGTATCCGGACCAAAAGCAGACATTAAAATAGGAAACACTTTACCCCTAGCCAACATCCCGGTGGGTACCATGATTCACAATATTGAGATGAAACCGGGAAAAGGTGCACAAATGGTTCGTGCTGCTGGAAATGCCGCACAACTTATGGCAAAAGAAGAAAAGTATGCGCAGGTTCGTCTTCCTTCCGGTGAAGTTCGAAGAGTCAGAATTGACTGTCGAGCCACTATCGGAGAAGTAGGCAATGAGGATCACGGAAACATCCAAATCGGAAAGGCCGGACGGAAACGTCACATGGGCATTCGACCTACTGTTAGAGGTTCCGTCATGAACCCCAACGATCACCCTCATGGTGGTGGTGAAGGGAAAACCGGAATTGGTCGTGTCAGCCCAGTAACCCCGTGGGGTAAACCTGCATTGGGTTACAAGACCAGAAAGAAAAAGAAGGATTCCGATAAATATATTGTGAAGCGAAGGAACGAAAAATAAGGAAGGAGCATAGATAATGGGTAGATCACTGAAAAAGGGACCTTTCGTCAACGAAAAACTGCTTAAGAACATTGATCAGATGAACGTTGCCAACGAAAAGAAAGTCATTAAGACATGGTCAAGACCATCGACCATTTTCCCTCAAATGGTGGGACATACAATTGCGGTCCATGACGGAAAAAGACATGTTCCTGTGTATATCACGGAAGACATGGTAGGTCACAGACTTGGAGAGTTTGCTCCGACCCGTACCTACAGAGGTCATGCATCTGACAGAAAAGTCAAAGGTAAGAAGTAAAGGAGAACAATGAAAATGGAAGCAAGAGCAATTGCAAAATATGTCAAAATGTCTCCTGTAAAATTACAGCCTGTTGCAGACCTAGTGAGAGGTAAGAAGTTAAGCGAGGCATTGACCATATTAAAGTTTACACCCGGAAAGGGTGCTCAATTGGTAGAAAAAGTTGTGAAGTCAGCTGCTGCCAACGCGGAAAACAATTTTGACATGAATCCGGATGAACTGTACGTTGCAGAAATCATTGCCAACCAGGGCCCAACCATGAAAAGATGGCGGGCCGGAGCACAGGGCAGAGCATCGATGATTCTAAAGAGAAGCAGCCACATCAGCGTGACGCTTAAAGACAAGAAATCAGAAACGGAGGTTCAGTAATGGGTCAGAAAGTAAGTCCACATGGTCTCAGAGTTGGTATCATTAAAGACTGGGACTCCAAATGGTATGCAGAAAAAGGCAGCTTTGCGGATTTTCTGGTTGAAGATCATCAAATCAGAGAATTTGTAAAGAAAAAACTTTATGCAGCCGGCGTTTCCAGAGTGCTTATTGAGAGGGCGGCTGAGAATCAAATGCGTATCACCATTCTGGCAGGAAAGCCGGGTATGGTCATTGGCAGAGCCGGTGATGGCATTGACAAGTTGAAGAAAGACATTGAAAAGCTGACAAAGAAAACTGTATCCATTGATATCAGAGAAATTAGAAGAGCAGAAATGGATGCCCAGTTAACTGCTGAAAGTATTGCACAAGCGTTGGAAAAGAGAATTTCTTTCAGAAGAGCAATGAAACAAGCCATCGGCAGAACCATGAAAGCCAATGCAAAAGGCATTAAAGTGCTGGTAGCCGGTAGATTGGGCGGTGCAGAAATTGCCAGAAGCGAGAAGTACAGTGAAGGCAATGTGCCCCTTCATACATTGAGAGCCGATATTGATTATGGGTTTGCAGAAGCGGACACCACCTATGGAAAAATTGGTGTCAAAGTTTGGATCAACCATGGAGAAATCTTGGATAAAGGATTGCAAAGTGCAATCAGGGAAGAAAAACAAGACGAACGACGTGGTGACAGAAGACCTCGTAGAGACGGGGACAAACGGGATGACAGAAGACCTCGGAGAGACGGGGATCGACCGGCAGGCGGGCAACGTGACAATCGTGACAATAGACGTCGCGGCGGCCAATATGACAAACCTGAACTGCCAAAGGCTGTTAATCCAAGGGTTCGAAATACCCCAGCCCCCCAACCCAAATCAAAAGTTGAAGAGCCAGCCGTTCAAGCTGCAGAGGTAAATGCTGTGACTGAACAGGTTGAAGAATAGACAGCGGCGAAAGGAGGAATAAGCCATGTTAATGCCAAAACGCGTGAAGCGACGAAGAGTCCATAGAGGCAGAATGACAGGCAAGGCGACACGAGGCAACACCATTGCATATGGTAAGTACGGTCTTGTAGCCCTTGAACCCGCCTGGATTACTGCAAATCAGATTGAAGCGGCCAGAATCGCTATGACCCGTTCAATCAAAAGAGGCGGGAAAGTATATATTATGATTTTTCCGCACAAATCTGTAACCAAGAAACCTGCAGAAGTCCGAATGGGTTCCGGTAAAGGTGCTCCGGACTACTGGGTAGCCGTTGTTAAGCCGGGCAGAGTAATGTTTGAAATCGAAGGCGTTACCGAAGCTCAGGCCAGAGAAGCCATAAGACTGGCCATGCATAAACTTCCAATTAGATGTAAGTTCATCATGAAGGAAGAAGAACAAGCAGAGGGTGGTGAAGCATAATGGAACTGAAGAAAATGAGAGAAATGACAGATCTGGAACTAAATGCTGAACTGGCTAAAATGAAGAAAGACTTGTTCAATATGAGATTCCAGCATGTAACCGGGCAACTTGAGAACCCGATTAAAATGAGAGAAGTCAAGAGAAATATTGCAAGAGTTAAAACTATTATCAGAGAAAATGAGCTTGGACAAACCAAGTAAGAAAGGAGGATGAATTATGACAGTTGAAACACAAGATCGAAACAGAAGGAAGACCAGAGTTGGCTTGGTTGTTAGTGACAAGATGGACAAGACTGTGGTTGTTGCATTGGAAGACTTCGTAAGACATTCCCTTTATGGTAAGTCAGTCAAGACCACCAAAAAGGTAAAGGCTCATGATGAGAACAACGAATGCAATATTGGCGATAAAGTCAGAATTATGGAGACAAGACCCCTATCTCGCGGTAAGAGATGGAGACTTGTCAACATCGTTGAAAAAGTGAAGTAAGGAGGCACCAGATTATGATTCAGGTAGAGAGTAGACTAAGAGTCGCTGACAATTCCGGTGCAAAAGAACTTTTGTGTATTCGTATCCTTGGCGGAACAAGCCGTCAGTATGCAAATATCGGAGATATTATTGTATGTGCCGTGAAGCAAGCAACACCCGGCGGTTTAGTCAAAAAAGGTGAAGTTGTCAAAGCGGTTGTGGTTAGAACAAAACATGGTGCCCGAAGAGCAGACGGCAGTTATGTGAAATTTGACCAGAACGCAGCAGTCATCATCAAAGAGGACAAGAATCCGGTTGGAACTCGTATATTCGGACCCGTTGCCAGAGAGCTGAGAGACAAGAACTTCATGAAGATCGTGTCCCTGGCACCGGAAGTATTATAGGAGGTGACAGCATGCGAATAAAAAAAGATGATATGGTAATGATTATTACCGGAAAAGACAAAGGGAAAAAAGGCAAGGTTATTAAGGCCATGCCCAAAGACGATAAGGTACTTGTGGAAGGCATCAACATGCAAACCAAGCACCAAAAACAATCTCGGACCGCTGCTGCTGAAATTAAGCATCAGGAAGGACCCATTCATGTGTCTAACGTTGTGCTTTTAGAAGGCAAAGGCAAGACACCAACTAAAACCAAAGTAGGTTATAAAATGGATGGTGACAAAAAAGTAAGATTTGCACGTAAAAACGGAAATGTAATCGAGTAAGAAAGGAGGAGACGATTTTGGCAGCCAGAATGAAAGAAAGATATCAAAATGAAGCATTCAAAGCCTTGATAGAACAGTTCAAGTACGAAAACGTAATGGATGTTCCTAAATTGGTGAAAATTACCCTCAATATTGGCCTTGGCGAAGCAAAGGACAATGCAAAATTGATGGAAGGCGCTGTGGAAGAACTGGGCCTGATTGCCGGACAAAGACCGGTTGTAACAACCGCGAAAAAGTCCATTGCAAACTTCAAAGTCAGACAAGGCATGCCGGTAGGCACCAAGGTGACATTACGAGGCGACAGAATGTATGAATTTGCAGATAAGTTATTCAATATCGCTCTTCCCAGAGTGCGAGACTTTAAAGGCGTGAGCAAAAACGCTTTTGATGGCCGTGGGAACTATTCCATGGGCGTGAAAGAACAGCTCATTTTCCCGGAAATTCACTTCGACAAAGTCGAAATGGTCAAGGGTATGAACATTGTATTTACAACGACGGCAAAAACCGATGAAGAAGCATTAGCATTATTGCAACTTCTGGGTATGCCGTTTGAGAAGTAGGAGGGAACAATGGCTAAAACATCTCTTAAAGTAAGACAACAGAGAAAACCCAAGTTTCCGACCAGAGCTTATACCAGATGCAAAATCTGCGGAAGACCTCATTCAGTTCTTAAAAAGTATGGCATTTGCCGTATCTGCTTTAGAGAATTGGCGTACAAAGGTGAGATCCCCGGCGTGAAAAAAGCAAGTTGGTAAGCTGACTGTTGTCAAAAAAGCGAATTAAGGAAATTTACTAAGTTGCCGTGGGGCAAAACTGGTAGAGGAAGGAGAAATACAGATATGACAATGACAGATCCAATAGCAGATATGCTTACTAGAATCAGAAATGCCAATACTGTACGACATGAAACGGTTGATATTCCGGCTTCAAAAATAAAGAAGTCCATCGCAGGAATTCTCACCGAAGAAGGATACATTAATGGATTTGATGTGATAGAGGATGATAAACAGGGAACCATTCGTGTCAAAATGAAGTATGGTCCCAACAACGAAAAAGTAATCAGCGGAATTAAGAAAATCTCAAAGCCGGGCCTGAAGGTATATGCCAAGGCCAGCGACGTTCCAAAAGTTCTTGGCGGACTGGGCATTGCGATTATTTCCACTTCAAATGGAGTAATCAGCGACAAGGAAGCCAGAAAGTTAGGTGTTGGCGGCGAAGTGATTTGTTATGTATGGTAGGAGGAATCAGAAATGTCAAGAATAGGTAAACAACCTGTTGCTCTTCCTGCCGGTGTAGAAGTCAAGGTAGATGAGAACAATATTGTCACCGTCAAAGGACCCAAAGGCGAACTGCAACAGCAGATTAGCAAATTAATCAAAATTGAACAAGAAGAAGGCGTGTTGAAGGTTTCCAGAAGTAGCGATACCAAGGAACCCAGATGCCAACATGGCCTTGCAAGAACCTTGATTGCCAATATGGTGGAAGGTGTCACCAATGGCTTCGAAAAGAAGTTGGAACTGGTCGGTGTAGGATACAAAGCAGACAAAAGTGGTAAAAAGCTTACCATGAATCTGGGATATTCCCATCCGGTTATCATGGTAGACCCTGAGGGAATTACCGTAGAAGTTCCTGAACCTACCAAAATTGTGGTCAAAGGCAATAACAAAGAACTGGTGGGCAACTACGCCGCGGACATTCGAGCCTGGAGAAAGCCGGAGCCATATAAGGGCAAGGGCGTTCGATATGAAGGCGAAAAGGTTCGCAAAAAAGAAGGAAAATCCGGAGTAAAAGGTAAATAAGAAAGGAGTGAATGAAAATGGCAAAAGAAAGCAGAAACGATCGACGTGTCGTGAGACATGAAAGAGTCAGGAAAACTTTGCATGGCACTCCTGAAAGACCCAGACTTTGCGTTTTCAGAAGCAATAAGAACATCTTTGTTCAACTTATTGACGATGTAAACGGCACTACGCTGGCGGCAGCATCCTCACTGGACAAGGACTTGAAAAGTGAAGCAGGATACGGCGGCAACAAAGAAGCAGCGAAGAAAGTCGGAGAAGCTATTGCGAAACGAGCGATTGACAAGGGTATTGAATCTGTCATCTTTGACAGAGGCGGATTCATATATCATGGAAGAGTCAAGGAGCTGGCAGACGGCGCACGTGAAGCCGGATTAAAATTCTAACAGGAGGAAGCGGAATGCGAAATAGAATTGATGCATCCAAGCTGGAATTAAAAGAGACCATCGTGAATATCAGACGTGTCGCCAAAACCGTTAAAGGTGGGCGAAACATGAGATTTAGCGTGACGGTTGTCGTTGGAGACGGCGAAGGCCACGTTGGCGTTGGGCTTGGTAAGGCACAGGAAATTCCTGAAGCCGTAAGAAAAGCAACAGAAGATGCAAAGAAGAACTTGATATATGTTCCTACTGTAGGGACAACCATTCCTCACAGAAGCCTAGGTGTCTTTGGCGCAGGAAGAGTATTGCTCATGCCTGCCAGACAAGGTACCGGCGTAATCGCCGGATCTTCCGTACGTACTGTATTGGAAGCTGCCGGTGTGAAGGATGTGAGAGCCAAATCTATTGGCTCAAATAACACAGGGAACATGGCTTACGCGACCATCGTAGGACTTAGCAGCCTAATGACTGTAGAACAGGTCGGCAAGCTGAGAGGCAAAACCAGAGAAGAAATCTTAGGATAGGAGGAACCGCACTATGACTAAAATGGTAAAAGTTACATTGACAAAAAGTATCATCGGCGCTTCTCCCAGACAAAGAAAAGTTGTGGAAGCCCTGGGACTAAAGAAGATGCACCAATCAGTCGAATTAGTGGACAGTCCCGTAACAAGAGGAGCTGTCGCCAAGGTCGAGCATCTTCTTACGCTTGAAGAGCTATAGAAATGGAGGTGCTGAATAATGAAACTGCATGAATTTAAAGCAGCTGAAGGAGCCACCAAAAACCGAAAAAGACGAGGACGTGGTACCGCAACCGGACAGGGTAAAACCGGCGGACGTGGTATGAATGGCCAAAATTCTAGAAGCGGTGGTGGAACAAGGCTAGGCTTCGAAGGCGGACAGATGCCACTTTATAGGAGAACACCCAAACGAGGGTTCACTAATATTTGGGGCAAAGATTTTGCCGAAGTAAACGTGGATGATTTAAATAAATTTGAAGCGGACACCGTTGTTACCCCTGAATTGCTGAGAGAAATCGGACTTGTGAAACAGGTCAAAGACGGCGTCAAGATCCTTGGAGATGGAACACTCGAAAAGAAATTGACCGTTCAGGCCCAACGATTTAGCAAGTCGGCAATCGAAAAAATTGAATCTGCCGGGGGAAAGGCAGAGGTGATCTAATATGGATATGCTGAGAACTATTGCAAAGGCTTGGAAAATAGCCGATATCAGGAAGAAGATCATTTTCACGCTACTGATGCTCGTCGTTTTCAGAATTGGATCCAACATCCCGGTACCGGGAATCGACAGAGAAGTGCTGAGCCAAGCCTTTGCTGGAGACACAGGACTGCTGGATTTGTTTGATTTGTTTTCCGGTGGGGCATTTCAAAATATGACTATTTTTGCCCTTAGTATTACGCCGTATGTAACTGCGTCAATTATCTTTCAATTATTGACCATTGCATTTGAACCCCTTCAGCGTATTGCCAAAGACGGCACCGAAGGCAGAAAAAGAATCACACAATATACCCGATATTTGACTGTTGTGCTGGCATTTATTCAGGCAATCGGCGTATCGGTGGGCATGTTCAGACAAGCATTGATTAATACGGACTTTTTCTCCGTATCGGTCATCGTTATCGTTTTATCTGCTGGGACTGCGTTTCTGATGTGGTTAGGTGAGCAGATTAATGAAAGCGGCATTGGAAACGGGATTTCACTGATTATCTTTGCGGGGATTGTCAATAGAATTCCTGCGGGAGTCCACACTACTTGGGTGAAATTCCAGGCAGGTGAAATCGGATTTATATCTCTGGCTATCTTTGTTGCTTTTGCCATTGTTGTCATTGTAGGCATCATTGAAGTACAACAGGGGCAGAGAAGAATTCCCGTACAATATGCAAAGAGAGTTGTCGGAAGGAAAATGTATGGTGGACAATCTACACACATTCCACTAAAGGTAAATCAAGCAGGCGTTATTCCTGTAATCTTCGCACTTTCACTTCTGCAGTTTCCGCTAACCATAACGTATTTTGCCGGAGTTGATTCAGACTTTACCGCATGGATTGAAAAGTGGCTATCGCCTGCAGCCTCCCCGGGGATTTGGTTTTATGCCGCATGTAACATTGTATTAATTATGTTCTTCACATACTTCTACACAGCCGTAACATTTAACCCAACGGAAGTAGCTAACAACATGAAGAACAACGGTGGATTTATTCCAGGCATCAGACCGGGAAGGACCACCATAGAGTATTTAAACAAAGTGATGACTCGCATCACCTTTGTTGGAGCCATTTTTCTGGCACTCGTTGCAACCTTGCCCACACTGGTTGGACAATTTACGCCTTTGGATGTCAGGTTCGGAGGAACATCGCTGCTTATTGCAGTAGGTGTTGCACTGGATACCATGAAACAACTGGAACAGCAAATGGTAATGAGGAACTATCAAGGATTTTTGAAATAAAGGAGACTTTCGATGAACTTAATTTTATTAGGGCCACCGGGAGCTGGAAAAGGCACACAAGCCGCAAAGATCACAGAAAAATATCACGTACCGCAAATATCTACGGGAGACATCTTCCGTTGGCATATTAGTAGCGGAACAGAGCTAGGACAAAAGGCACAGGAATACATGAATCGAGGGGAATTGGTACCGGACAGTTTGGTCGTCGCCATCGCCCTCAGTCGTCTAGAGGAACCGGATTGTAAAAATGGTTTTCTCCTAGATGGATTCCCAAGAACCATTGAGCAAGCCCGTGCTCTGGATGAATTTCTCAGCAAGCGCAATCAAAAAGTTGATTATGTGCTCTATGTCTTTGCTGAACCTGACTTAATCATGAAAAGAATGATGGGCCGAGTTGTGTGCCGTGACTGCGGTGCCAGCTACCATACAATAACATTGCCACCTAAAAAAGAAGGCATTTGTGACTTGTGCGGAGGCAAGTTGTTTCACAGAGAAGATGACAAACCTGAGACAGTTAAAAACAGAATTGAAGTCTATGACGCGCAAACCCGCCCACTCATAGAGTACTACAAGAATGCGGGCACGCTAACTCCTTTGGATGGCGCCAAAGATGTTGATGTTTTGTTTGCCGAAATTGAGGGGCTGCTAAGGTGATATCATGATTATTATCAAGTCAGAACAGGAAATTGTCACCATGCGAAAATCAGGCAAGGTGACCGGGTATATCTTGAATGAGCTGGAAGACTTTATTAAACCGGGCATGACCACAGAGACCATTGACAAGCATGTCAGTGAAATCATCCGTAAAAATGGAATGACAGCCAGTTTTCTGGGATACAATGGCTATCCGGCCAGCGTATGTACATCCATAAACTCGGAAGTGGTTCACGGAATTCCATCCACCAAACGAGTTCTTCATGAGGGAGATATCATCAGTGTGGATGTGGGGTGCACTTATAACGGTTATGTAACCGATGCAGCCCGAACCTATGGGGTAGGCCGGATTTCTGTGGAAGCACAGAGAATCATGGATGCCGCAAAGGACAGCTTTTTCGAGGGATTGAATTATTGCAAACTGGGATGCAGACTGTCAGATATTTCTCATGCAATCCAGTTGAAAGCAGAAGGCCAAGGTTTTTCTGTCATCAGGGATTTAGTGGGACATGGTGTAGGAAGAAACATGCACGAAGAACCACAGATTCCCAATTATGGACAACCCGGGAGGGACCAAGACTTGCAAAAGGAATGGTTTTCGCCATTGAACCCATGATTGCTCAGGGTACTTACGAGATTGTGACAGCTGCGGATAACTGGACCCTGTCCATGGCAGATGGAAAACTATCCGCGCATTATGAAAATACTGTTGTAATTACCGAAGGCGAGCCTGAGTTGCTTACCTTACAAGAGAGGTGAATGTGATGGCCAAGAAAGATCTAATTGAAGCAGAAGGGGTTGTAATAGACGCCCAACCTAATGCAGTGTTTGTTGTGAAGCTGGAAACCGGGCACCAAGTATTGGCTCACGTTTCAGGCAAAATAAGAATGAATTTCATCAGGATTTTACCCGGTGATAAGGTGAAGGTGGAACTATCCCCCTATGACTTAACGCGAGGCAGAATTACCTGGAGAGATAAGTAAGGAGGTTACGCAAGATGAAAGTAAGATCATCCGTAAAGCCTATGTGTGAAAAGTGCAAAATCATCAAGAGAAACGGGAAGGTCATGGTTATCTGTGAAAACCCAAAGCACAAGCAGACACAAGGTTAATGAAGTACGTTATTTGTTATCATAAAGAACATCCCGTTTATATTGCGCCCGGACCGGTAAGGGTCAATGGTTGCGCGACGGAAGATGGGAAGAGGAGGAAAGTATGGCTCGTATAGCCGGAGTAGACTTACCAAGAGAGAAGAGGATAGAAATTGGCTTAACCTATATCTATGGTATAGGTAGACCCAGCGCAATTGCTATTCTTGAAAAAGCAGGGGTCAGCCTTGACACTAGAGTGAAGGACTTGACTGAAGATGAAGCTGGAGCAATCCGAAGAATCATCGAACAAGAATATGAAGTTGAAGGTGACCTTCGACGAGAAGTTTCCATGAACATTAAGAGATTAATGGAAATTGGATGCTATCGAGGGATTAGACATCGAAGAGGCCTCCCTGTAAGAGGTCAAAAAACAAAAACCAACGCAAGAACCCGTAAGGGTCCCAAGAAGACCGTTGGCCGAAGCAAGAAGAAGTAGGAAGGAGGTAGAAAAAAATGGCTAAAGCTGTAAAAAAAGTAGCAAGAAAAAAACGACGAGAACGTAAGAATATTGAAAAAGGCCAAGCACATATCCAGTCTACCTTTAACAATACTCTTGTAACTCTAACAGACCTGAGCGGAAACGCCTTGTCTTGGTCCAGCGCAGGGTCCCTTGGTTTCAAAGGATCAAGAAAATCCACACCGTTTGCGGCTCAGATGGCTGCCGAGCAGGCTGCGAAATCAGCCATGGAAGATGGCCTGAAGACCGTAGAAGTGTATGTTAAAGGTCCCGGATCCGGACGTGAAGCGGCAATCAGAGCCCTTCAAAGTGCTGGATTGGATATTACCCTAATTAAGGATATTACTCCAATCCCACATAACGGATGCAGACCCCCCCAAACGCAGAAGAGTCTAATGAAAGGAGGAAGAAATTAGATGGCAAGATATACAGATGCAAATTGCAGATTATGCAGGAGAGAAGGGCAAAAGCTTTTCTTAAAAGGCGATAGATGTTACGGCGTAAAATGCGCACTGGAAAAAAGAAATTTTCCTCCTGGACAACATGGCCAGGGCAGGAAGAAGACTTCCGACTATGGCCTCCAGTTGAGAGAAAAACAAAAGGCAAAGAGATTCTATGGACTGATGGAAACACAGTTCAGAAACACCTTTGACAAAGCTGCCGCCAAAAAAGGCATGGCTGGTGAAAACTTGTTGATTATGCTGGAAACAAGACTGGATAACGTGGTATTCCGATTGGGATTCGCAGCGTCCAGAAAAGAAGGCAGGCAATTGGTTGTCCACGGACACTTTACCGTGAATGGGAAGAAAGTTGATATTCCTTCTTATTACGTGAAAGCCGGAGACGTAATCAAGGTCAAAGAAAAGAGCGCAAGTTCTCCTAAGTTTAAGGAGATTAAGGAAATGTCCATCAACGTTCCTGCATGGATGACCGTTGAGGTCAGCAAATTGGAGGGCACTATTGTGTCCATGCCGACAAGAGCTGAAATTGACACACCGGTTGCAGAGCATTTGATCGTTGAATTGTACTCCAAGTAATGCTTAATAATAGCAGTTATCACTTGGAAAGAAATAGGAGGATTTTTTAATGATAGAAATTGAAAAACCGACAATTGAGTGTATTTTTTCAGACGACGATGCGAATTATGGCAAGTTTATTGTAGAACCTCTGGAAAGAGGCTACGGAACGACCTTGGGAAATAGCTTGAGAAGAATTCTTCTCAGTTCTCTTCCGGGCACTGCCGTTACATCTGTGAAGATTGATGGAATACTCCATGAATTCTCAACTATTCCAGGCGCAAAGGAAGATGTAACAGAAATCATCCTGAACCTGAAAAAATTGGCCGTTCGATTGGGCGGACAAGAAAATACCAAGCGTGCAATCATCAATGCAGTTGGGCCAAAAGAGGTGACTGCTGCCGACATCATTGCAGATGCCGACATGGAAATCTTCAACCCCGACTTGCACATTGCCACCTTGGAAGACAATGCAACCCTAGTAATGGAATTGAATCTGTCCAAGGGCAGAGGGTATGTGACAGCTGAGCAAAATAAAACTGAGAATACACCCATTGCGGTTATTCCCATGGACTCCATTTTTACACCGGTTGTTAAAGTGAATTTCTCTGTTGAAAATACCAGAGTTGGTCAAGTTACTGACTACGACAAGCTGATTTTGGAAATTTGGACTGATGGTTCCATTTCTCCAAAAGAGGGAGTTTCCATCGGGGCGAAGATTATGCAGGAGCATTTAAACCTGTTTATCCAGCTTACCGAAGATACCAATTCTCTGGAAATCATGGTTGAAAAAGAGCAAGACCAAAAAGAGAAAGCGCTGGAAATGACCATTGAAGAACTTGAACTTTCTGTTCGATCCTTCAATTGTTTGAAGAGAGCTTCCCCATTAACACAGTAGAGGAACTGACCCATAAGTCCGAAGAGGATATGATGAAAGTCAGAAACCTCGGCAAAAAATCTCTTGATGAAGTCAAACAGAAACTGGAAGAACTGGGTCTTGGACTTCGTGCAACCGACGAATAGAAGAAAGGAGGCAACACAATGCCAGGCTATAGAAAATTAGGCAGACCTGCTGCTCACCGAAAGGCAATGCTTCGGAATCTGGTTACAGACCTCTTGAGAGAAGGTCGTATCACCACTACTGATACCAGAGCAAAGGAAGCCGGAAGAGAGGCAGAAAAGATGATTACGTTGGCGAAACGTGGTGATCTACATGCAAGAAGACAAGTAATGGCTTACGTTTTTGATGAAACCGTAGCCAAAAAATTGTTTGATGAAATTGCGCCAAAATATGCGGACAGAAACGGCGGATACACTCGTATTCTTAAGTTGGGTCCAAGGCAGGGCGATGCGGCCGAGATGGTATTTTTGGAACTGGTGTAACCAGGGTCGATTGTGCATCCGCGCATAATAGAAACAAATGACAAAAGAGCAGGCGCAACCTGCTCTTTTTGCTTCTCTTGACATTGTATATTTTGGTGGCTATACTAATAGACGAATATTGCACTTGAACACAACCTAGGTTGAAGTTAGAAAGGTATTTTTGTATATAGGGGCTACGATGAAAAAAAACAAAAAAAATTTGTTGTATTGCCGGTACAGGTTTGGTTTTGGCAGGAATTGTCGTTTTGTACCAGCATCATTATGAGACAAAATTAATGGAAGCGGAATATAAGTATCAAAGCAGGCATGAAGCGCTTAGGAAGGGAATTCTTAAAGAATCTCTGGGAGATACCGATGAACATTCTGCCTTGAGCAATGTTGTCCTTTCTGTTGAGCATAAAGGCAATTTGTATGCTGTGGTGAAGGCACCATATCATGAAGATGGACGAACGAAACATGTTGCCTATGTGGCTGTTGCAAAAGAAACGAAACGGAAGATATGGGTTTTTCAAATGTACAGCCGATTTTGGGCTTAATGCCAATGGAGAAATTGAAGATGATGACTTTGCATATTATTCTGTATGCAAAATTGAAAATGTGGATGGCCTGGGATTTGCTATTGGAAAGATTTATGATAAATACTATGTGCCATACTATGAGGGTCAACCAGTATCAGTAACGGAGGATGGCATTTTTGCAGCCTATAATGTGGGTGCCCCACCGGAGATTGACATGACACATAACGGAGAAGTGGTAGAAACAGAATAACCGGAGATAAAAAAGGAGCCAATGCTGAGGCTCCTTTTCGTTTGTAAAAACATGAATAATAGTTAGACAGATTCTTCCGGGGGAACAGAATCAGCAGCATGCATATCTGCTCCTTTCTTCCACGCGACCCATCTGTGAAGAAAAATTTGCAAAATTCCTGCGGTGGGAACAGCCAAAATCATTCCGACCAGCCCGAAGTAATATCCCCCAACTGTGACTGCAATCAGGACAAAAAGCGGATGAATTCCTGTGGCGGCACCAACAACACGTGGATAGATTAAAGTGGCATCAAGTTGTTGAACAATAAAGAGGACGACAATTGCCAACAGCCCTTGCCAAAGACCATCTGTAAATACCCCAATGATAAAGGCCGGAACCATTCCGATAATGGGGCCGAAATAGGGGATGATGTTGCATAAACCGGCAAAAACACCAAGGAATAAGGCAAATTGTTGCCCGGCGATTAAGAGTCCTATTGATGATAGCATGGCTACAATCAAAGTGTCCAACAGTACACCCCGAAGGAATTTGGAGGTGACTTCGTTGATTTCTTTTAGGGTTCGATCTAAGGCAAAGCATCCTTTTTCCGGAAGCATGAGAGCCATTGCATTTCCCCAGAGACGGATGAAAAAATCCTTGTCAATAGACAAATAGATACTCACCATGATTCCAATGATAAAGTTAACCACACTTACGCCAACCCCACTAATCAGCCCCATTGCGGCTTCTGCAGAAAAGTTGTCTGTAATCCATTTAATTACTTTTTGAACTAAATTATCAATTTGTTCAGTGAATACGCCTTGAGGTAGATTGGATACCCAATCTCGGATACTGCTCTCATACGAAACGAGATAAGCAGAAATGTCATTATACAGTTGAGGCAAACTCACATTAAACACTAACTTTCCAAGAAGCAAGGTTGCAAGAAAATACAAACATAGAACCAGAATGCCAATGAGGAAGATATAGGTTAGCAAAACGCTTAATACTCGAGTGCGTCGAATGATTTTTTCGGCTTTCTCAGGATGAGAGGGAATCCGAATTACCTTCTTGGCAACTTTGTTCTCAACTATTGTCACCAAGGGGTTGATAATGTAGGCCAAAATCAAACCAATAATCAATGGCGACAAAGCTGACGCAATACTACCAAGGGCCGCCCCAATCGTAGAGACAATCCCATTAATATGGGTTAATACCAGGTAAATGATGTACAGCAATGTTGTGGTAAATATGATAAAGGCCCCATACCGGACAAACATTCTGTCTTTCAAGATATCTTGGAATTTACTCATAATAACCTCCCTTTTTATGTGATAGTATTATATACTATAGGAATGAAAAATACAAACCGAAAGCCCGGGAAAATCCCCGGCCAAAACCAGCGAAATGCTGAATTGCTTGCCCCGGCAGGTGGCATGCCCCAATTGCTTGCAAGCCGTGGAAAATGGCGCAGATGCAGTATATTTGGGAGGTCGCTTTTTTAATGCTCGAATGAATGCAGATAATTTCTCCATGGAGGAGCTAAAAGAGGCCATTGATTATGCCCATCTTCGAAACGTGAAAGCATATCTTACCATGAATGTTCTTATCAAAGATGAAGAACTAAAGGATGCGGTGGATCAAGCCGTTCAAATGTATTGCATGGGTATTGATGCTCTAATTGTTCAAGATCTGGGGCTTGCAGATGCAATTCAAAAAATCCTACCTGATTTGCCCCTTCATTTTTCGACCCAGGGAACCCTATACAACGCAACTGGCGTCAGAACTGCTGCCATGTTGGGGTTTCGTCGCGTTGTGTTAGCCAGAGAATTAAGTCTGACAGAAATTAAAACCATTACTGCAGAACAAATTTGCGACATTGAAGTGTTTGTTCATGGGGCACTCTGTCTTTGTTATTCCGGTCAATGTCAGATGAGCCGAGCAATTGGAGGTCGTAGCGCCAACCGAGGAGATTGCGCACAACCGTGCAGATTGCCTTATCGGGATGAAGACGGGAATGAAGGATATTTCCTAAGCCCAAAAGATCTTTGCGCCATTGACCAACTGGGAGAATTAATTGGGGCAGGGGTATCCGCCTTTAAGATTGAAGGTAGAATGAAATCCGCGGAATATGTGGCGACAGTTGTTCGCATATATAGGAAGTATCTGGATCTAGCCCTCAGAGGGAAGACCTATGCCGTAGAAGCCAAAGACAAGGAAGACCTTATGCAAGCTTTTAACCGAGGTGGTTTTACTCAAGGATATCTTCTTGGGAACCCAGGACAAAAGCTGCTCTCAGGACGAATCCCGAAGCATCAGGGGGTTTTGGTGGGCAAGGTATTGGCTAGGCCAAAGGAAAAAGATTTGGTGGACATTAGTTTTACCAAACCACTTACCTTGGGAGACGGAATTGAAATCCAGGGAAGAGAGATTAATGGGAACATTCTTACGTACTATAAGTCTATGGGAAAGAATAGAGCAAAAATTGGAGACTTCAAAGGAGATATTCGCTCCGGGGACTTAGTTTATCGTACCAGTTCCAAGGAATTATACACTTCGGCCAAAGACAGCTTTACACCTGAAGCCCGCAGAATCTCTAGGACCATTCCGGTTGCCATGAAATTCCGGGCAACATTAAATGAGCCGGCGGCGTTGGAACTGATGGAAGGACACCATCAAATCACAGTCTTTAGCCAGGAATTGTGCCAAAGAGCTGAAAACCGAAGTCTGGATCAAGAGACGGTTCGCAGGCAACTTTCCAAAACCGGGGGGACGCCATTTGATCCGGTAAATATCCAAATTCAAATAGATGAGGGGATTTCCATGCCTTTGGCTGCCATTAATGCTATGAGAAGAGAGGCATCGGAGCAACTGGTTAAAATGAAAACTCAAAGGAGGCCTTTGCCAGCATATATAATGCCCCAATATCCTAAGCTTCAGGATTCGTTGGAGAAGACATTACCCAAAGATCTTTTGGAATTGCCGCCGATTACCAAAGGCAGGGAAGATGTTTGGCTGGAAGAAAACTTGCCGAAACAGCCAGTTATGGTAAACAATTTAGGTTGGATAAAAGAAATATTGGAAAACGGCAAAAAAGTATTTGCAGGACCGGGACTTAACATATATAATGGAGCAGCGGCTTTGGCACTGAGAACAATTGGTGTCATCCCGGCAGCAGCCTCCTATGAGGCATCTTCAGGGAACATTCCGCTGATGACCACCGAATTCCATATCCAGTCGAACCAATTAACGGATCGCAAAGGGAAAAGGTATCGGGTTCACAAGAACCGATGGGATGACAAGTGGATCATCAAGGCCGATGAATCATCGACCAAAGACTAAGGTTATCCTTCCAAAGACCCACATAAACCAATAGATTTCCGTTTTTTAAAAAAACAAAATAAAAACGAAAAATATCTGTTGACAATAGGGGTCGAGGATAGTAGAATAACATACGGCTCGCAAAAGCCGACAGCTGTGAAAAAGTGGCCAAAAGCCACCGGGAAGCAGCGGTGAACCTTGAAAACTTCATAATGTAGAAATTTAGTCAAAGAGCCAACCATGGCTCAAAAAACTAAACGAAACTAAGCACAATTGGTAAAACAAAAGTGTAAGGTTTTCGACAATTTCTTAAAACAAAAACAATAATTCGGAAATGAATTAGCGAAACGCAAAGCAAACAAAGCAAGCGTTTTGAGTTTAGGAAATCAAACAGGTTGAATGCTTTCTTCGGAAGGCTTTAATACCATTTTATGAAGAGTTTGATCCTGGCTCAGGATGAACGCTGGCGGCGTGCCTAACACATGCAAGTCGAGCGAGATGTATATGGACGAAACTTCGGTCTAGGAAATATATTGATAGCGGCGGACGGGTGAGTAACGCGTAGGCAACCTGCCCTTAACACAGGGATAGCCTCGGGAAACCGGGATTAAAACCTGATAATGCCAAAGAGTCACATGGCTCGTTGGCCAAAGATTTATCGGTTAAGGATGGGCCTGCGTCTGATTAGTTAGTTGGTGGGGTAACGGCCTACCAAGACTACGATCAGTAGCCGACCTGAGAGGGTGATCGGCCACATTGGAACTGAGACACGGTCCAAACTCCTACGGGAGGCAGCAGTGGGGAATATTGCACAATGGGCGAAAGCCTGATGCAGCAACGCCGCGTGAGCGATGAAGGCCTTTGGGTCGTAAAGCTCTGTCCTTGGGGAAGAAAAAAATGACGGTACCCATGGAGGAAGCCCCGGCTAACTACGTGCCAGCAGCCGCGGTAATACGTAGGGGGCAAGCGTTATCCGGAATTATTGGGCGTAAAGAGTACGTAGGTGGTCTTTTAAGCGCAGGGTTTAAGGCAATGGCTTAACCATTGTTCGCCCTGTGAACTGGGAGACTTGAGTGCAGGAGAGGAAAGTGGAATTCCTAGTGTAGCGGTGAAATGCGTAGATATTAGGAGGAACACCAGTGGCGAAGGCGACTTTCTGGACTGTAACTGACACTGAGGTACGAAAGCGTGGGGAGCAAACAGGATTAGATACCCTGGTAGTCCACGCCGTAAACGATGAGCACTAGGTGTCGGGGTCGCAAGACTTCGGTGCCGCAGTTAACGCATTAAGTGCTCCGCCTGGGGAGTACGTTCGCAAGAATGAAACTCAAAGGAATTGACGGGGACCCGCACAAGCAGCGGAGCATGTGGTTTAATTCGAAGCAACGCGAAGAACCTTACCAGGACTTGACATCCTTCTGACAGGACCTTAACCGGTCCCTCCTTCGGGCAGAAGAGACAGGTGGTGCATGGTTGTCGTCAGCTCGTGTCGTGAGATGTTGGGTTAAGTCCCGCAACGAGCGCAACCCTTGTCATTAGTTGCCATCATTTAGTTGGGCACTCTAGTGAGACTGCCGGGGATAACTCGGAGGAAGGTGGGGATGACGTCAAATCATCATGCCCCTTATGTCCTGGGCTACACACGTGCTACAATGGCCGGTACAAAGAGACGCAAGACCGCGAGGTGGAGCAAATCTTCAAAACCGGTCCCAGTTCGGATTGTAGGCTGAAACTCGCCTGCATGAAGTCGGAGTTGCTAGTAATCGTGAATCAGAATGTCACGGTGAATGCGTTCCCGGGTCTTGTACACACCGCCCGTCACACCATGGAAGCTGGGGGCGCCCGAAGTTGGTCAAGAAATAGATTACCTAAGGCGAAATCAGTGACTAGGGTGAAGTCGTAACAAGGTAGCCGTATCGGAAGGTGCGGCTGGATCACCTCCTTTCTAGGGAGACTTAAGTTTCTGCATTATGGGTTCATCAGGGTTTTCTGGGCTTGTAGCTCAGGTGGTTAGAGCGCACGCCTGATAAGCGTGAGGTCGGAGGTTCGAGTCCTCCCAAGCCCACCACATATTCTGTCGACAGGAAGTTCCAGTGGACAGGATTTACCATGTACCTTGAAAACTGAATAGTAAAATGTGTAAAAACAAATTTACAACGAAACGAAATCGAGGAATGCGCAAGCATTCAACAATATTTATATACTAAGCAAGTTTTTCTGAAATGAAAGATTTGCGGGTAAAATATTACGATTTTAAACCGAGAAACCAGAAAAATTAACTTTTTCACAAGAGTGTAATTAACAATTGTAAAAAAGCCAAAGTCTTGTCCCACGCTAGGGACAAGCAATCACTGGTCAAGTGAATAAGAGCATAAGGTGAATGCCTTGGCACTAGGAGCCGAAGAAGGACGCGACAAGCTGCGATAAGCTGTGGGGAGGTGCAAATAACCGTTGATCCACAGATTTCCCAATGAGGAAACTCAGCTGCAGTAATGTGCAGTTATCCGCAAGTAAATACATAGCTTGCGAGAAGGCAACCCGGGGAACTGAAACATCTAAGTACCCGGAGGAAGAGAAAGAAACATCGATTTCCTGAGTAGCGGCGAGCGAAAGGGAAAGAGCCCAAACCAGCAGTTTACTGCTGGGGTTGTGGACCACTCATCACGCATGGCATCTATAGTCGAAGTCCTCTGGAAAGGGACGACGCAGAGGGTGAAATCCCCGTAGACGAAATGGATAAGATGTAGAGTGGCACCAGAGTAGGACCGGACACGTGAAACCCGGTCTGAAGCAGGGGGGCCCACCCCCCAAGGCTAAATACTACCTAGTGACCGATAGTGAACAGTACCGTGAGGGAAAGGTGAAAAGAACCCCGGGAGGGGAGTGAAATAGAACCTGAAACCTTATGCTTACAAGCAAAGGGAGCGCAAGTGACCTTGTACTTTTTGTAGAACGGGCCAACGAGTTATGGTATGTAGCAAGGTTAAGTTGCTGGAGCAACGGAGCCGTAGGGAAACCGAGTCTGAATAGGGCGTTTAGTTATGTGCTGTAGACCCGAAACCGGGTGACCTATCCATGTGCAGGTTGAAGTAACCGTAAAAGGTTATGGAGGACCGAACCCATATCTGTTGAAAAAGGTTGGGATGACGTGTGGATAGCGGTGAAATTCCAATCGAACCCGGAGATAGCTGGTTCTCCTCGAAATAGCTTTAGGGCTAGCCTCAATTTAAGATACACGGAGGTAGAGCACTGAATGTTCTAGGGGCCTTCACCGGTTACCGAAAACTATCAAACTCCGAATGCCGTGCAATCATAATTGGGAGTCAGACTATGGGAGATAAGTTTCATGGTCGAAAGGGAAACAGCCCAGATCTACAGCTAAGGTCCCAAAATGTAAGTTAAGTGGAAAAGGATGTGAAGTCGCACAAACAGCTAGGATGTTGGCTCAGAAGCAGCCATTCATTTAAAGAGTGCGTAACAGCTCACTAGTCGAGTGACTTCGCGCCGAAGATAAACGGGGCTAAAACTTACTACCGAAGCTTAGAATGTATCGTAAGATACGTGGTAGAGGAGCATCGTATGCGGGCAGAAGGTGTATCGTAAGGTATGCTGGACTTCATACGAGAGAGAATGTTGGCATGAGTAGCGAGAGCCGTGTGAGAATCACGGCCACCGAAAATCTAAGGTTTCCTGAGGAAGGTTCGTCCACTCAGGGTTAGTCGGGGCCTAAGCCGAGGGCGAAAGCCGTAGGCGATGGACAACTGGTAGAAATTCCAGTACTACCGAAAATCGTTTGAGCAATGTGGGGACACAGAAGGATAAGCAGAGCATGCCGTTGGTTGAGCATGTCCAAGCGTCAAGGGAGAACAGGGAGGCAAATCCCCCTGGTCAATTCTGAGGCGTGATGGGGTGGGAATTTAAGTACCGGAAGCTGCTGATTTCACGCTGTCAAGAAAAGCCGCTAGCGAGATTTAAGGTACCCGTACCGTAAACCGACACAGGTAGATGAGGAGAGAATCCTAAGGTGAGCGAGAGAACTATTGTTAAGGAACTCGGCAAAATAACCCCGTAACTTCGGGAGAAGGGGTGCCAGCGAAAGCTGGCCGCAGTGAAAAGGCCCAGGCGACTGTTTACCAAAAACACAGGTCTCTGCTAAAGTGAAAACTGAAGTATAGGGGCTGACGCCTGCCCGGTGCCGGAAGGTTAAGAGGACTGCTCATCGCAAGAGAAGGCATGAATTTAAGCCCCGGTAAACGGCGGCCGTAACTATAACGGTCCTAAGGTAGCGAAATTCCTTGTCAGGTAAGTTCTGACCCGCACGAAAGGCGTAACGATCTGGGCACTGTCTCAACAATAGACTCGGTGAAATTGTAGTACCGGTAAAGATGCCGGTTACCCGCAGCAGGACGGAAAGACCCCGTGGAGCTTTACTGCAGCTTGATATTGGACTTCGGCATTGCATGTACAGGATAGGTGGGAGACTTTGAAACCAGGACGCCAGTTTTGGTGGAGTCACCGTTGGGATACCACTCTTGTAATGTTGAAGTTCTAACCGTGTACCGTGATCCGGTATCGGGACAGTGTCTGGTGGGCAGTTTGACTGGGGCGGTCGCCTCCTAAAGAGTAACGGAGGCGCCCAAAGGTTCCCTCAGTGCGGTCGGAAATCGCACGTAGAGTGTAAAGGCAGAAGGGAGCTTGACTGCGAGAGATACATCTCGAGCAGGGACGAAAGTCGGGCTTAGTGATCCGGTGGTTCCGAGTGGAAGGGCCATCGCTCAACGGATAAAAGCTACCCCGGGGATAACAGGCTGATACCCCCCAAGAGTCCACATCGACGGGGGTGTTTGGCACCTCGATGTCGGCTCGTCTCATCCTGGGGCTGAAGTAGGTCCCAAGGGTTGGGCTGTTCGCCCATTAAAGAGGTACGCGAGCTGGGTTCAGAACGTCGTGAGACAGTTCGGTCCCTATCCGCTGTGGGCGTTGGAAATTTGAGTGGAGCTGTTCCTAGTACGAGAGGACCGGAATGGACGTACCGCTGGTGTACCGGTTGTTCTGCCAAGGGCATAGCCGGGTAGCTACGTACGGAAGGGATAAGCGCTGAAAGCATCTAAGTGCGAAGCCCCCCACAAGAAGAGATTTCCTCCCTTAATTGGGTAAGACCCGTGAGAGACTATCACGTTGATAGGTCAGAGGTGTAAGTGCAGTAATGTATTGAGCTGACTGATACTAATAGGTCGAACGCTTGACCAATGGTTTCAAGATAGAACAATGATAATTTGAAGGAACACAATTTACTATTTAGTTTTGAAGGTACCTACCTTCTACTATGACACCTACCATATTTGCTTTGCAAATTGGGTTAGGAGTTCATTAATCCGGTGACTATAGCAAGGAGGTCACACCTGTTCCCATACCGAACACAGTAGTTAAGCTCCTTTGCGCCAATGATACTTGGTGGGCGACTGCCTGGGAAAGTAGGACGTTGCCGGATAAAAAGAACTGTACGAAGTGCAGTTCTTTTTTTATCCAAAAACAACAATAAACTTCCTTACTTTATCACGTTAATGATTTGACAGAACCCCAAAAGAATGGTAGTCTTTTAAATGGTATATTTCATAAAAATCTGTTATTTTTTTATAGTAAAGGAGTTAGTTATGTCAGAAACAAAAGTTACAAAAGTTGCCGAGGGGGATACGCTAAACAAGCAAGGTGTTGGCTATATCATGATGGCAGCGTTTGCCATTGGCGGCACACTGGCCAGTGGTGTATTCTACTTGCCGGGCAATATGGCTGCCGGTGGAGGCCTTGAAGGTGGCGTGTTCGGCCTTGGAATGATTATCGGTTGGTTAATATGCGGATTGGGTATTCTGGCGCTGGTAATTTCATATTATGCATTAAGTGCTTCAAAGCCGGAAATGAAAAGTGGACTTTATACTTATTCTAAGGCTGGATTTGGCGAGTATGTTGGGTTCAATGTTGCCTGGGGATATTGGGCAAGTGCATTACTGGCGCAAGTGTCCTTTTGTATCGCCCTTTTTACCGGCCTAGGTCAGTTTATTCCTGCATTTGAAGGAGGCGCAACGGCCCCTGCAATTATTTGTGCATCAATATTGATTTGGTTGTTTGTGCTTCTGATTTCACGTGGCGTCAAGGAAGCATTAGGGATTAATTTGGCGGTTGTAATTGCCAAGATTATTCCAATTTTGACACTAATTGTAGTTATTATCTTTTCTTTTCACTTTAAGTGGTCCTTGTTTGTAGAAAACTTTACTGGTGGCAGCAATGCGGCACCTTTATTTGAACAAGTTAAGGCAACTATGATGTTTACAGTGTGGGTTTTTGTTGGATTTGAAGCGGCAATCGTTGCTTCAGGGCGTAGCAAGGATGCCAAAACAGCAGGGAAGGGGACATTGGTTTCCTTTATATGCTTGCTTATAATTTATGTGGCAATTTCTCTCCTTTCCATGGGAGTGATGAACCAGGCCGATTTGGTAGCACTAGGTGCAAATGATGAACTTTCAGTGGGATCTGTCATGGCTGCAGTAGTTGGTCCATGGGGTATGACATTTGTTGCCATTGCAGTTATTATCTCGGTGGGTGGCGCAATGTATAACTATACACTTCTTTGCGCAGAGTGTTGCTACATGCCGGCAAAAGACGGCACCTTCCCCAAAGCGTTAGCCAAAACAAATAAGCATGGGGCACCCATTGCATCATTAATCTTTACCATGGCAGTGGTACAACTTTTCCTAATCATTACCTTGGTTTGGTCATCCGGTTATTATGCAATGTTGAGTATCTCAGCCAGCATGATTATGTTCCCGTACTTTGTGTCGGCCCTCTATAGCGTTAAAGTAACTGCAAAGGGCGAGAATATTTGGGCACAAAAAAGTCCGGGTAGCAAAACCTTCTACATGATCGTGACAATCTTTGCATCCTTGTATGGAATTTGGATGCTTTATGCTGCAGGTTTAGAATATGCTCTAATTACAGCACTCCTTTATGCTCCTGGTGTGATTGTACACATCGTTGCCAGAAAGCAAAGAGGACTGAAGTCCTTTGATAATGCTTTTGAAATTGGGTTGTTCATTGTTATCCTTGTGGCCTTTGTCGCGTCTATCGTGCTGATTGCCAATGGGACATTACAAACCGTTCTAAGCTGTCGGAAACGAAGAATCGCTTTCGTTAAGGTTTATGAAATTATAAAACCCCTTGTATTTTGTGGTACAGGGGTTTTTTATTTTCCTAATAGCCAATTCTTCTAGTGTGTAGATGTGCCCATATTTCAGTAGGTTTGAAGTATGGGTGATTAGCAGCAGGCAAGAAACCGAGTTTTTTGTATAATCTTTCAGCATTAATATTGGAAGGTGTAGTTTCAAGGGCAAGGCCAATGATGTTTTGATTTTGTGGGAATCCAACAATGTTGGATTCTGAAGAAAGGCAGGAAATAAGGTGGCTTCCAATTCCCAAATTGCGGTAAGGGGAAGCAAGATAAAGTTCATCAATGTTGAGAATGTTCCCTCCATATTCATTACTCCAAAATAGTATTAAAAGGGCATAGCCAACAACCTCATCCCCTGATTTGATGACTAACATCATGGTTTTATCAGGGTGAGCTAAGCATTCCTGAAAAGTTAAGCGGATTTTTCCCGGGGTGAGGGGAAGGTCGCCTGGGTCCTCGTCATATAAATGGTTCATTAATGTTGTTATTTCTGAGTGATACCTGTCGGCTTCCAGTGAAAACGTAATGTTAATCATGAGCGTGCCTCCATTTGTTTTTTATTTTCCTAAAACATTTTATCACATGAATAAGTCTATGCACAATCCGGTATAGTAAAAAAGACGGATGGCCGTCTTTTTTACAAAAATCATATTCTATATTTTGGAGAGGTGATTAAATTAAGGTCATTACATCGGTATACTTCATCCCAAAGGTTTCCGCTACCGCTTTGCAAGTCAGGGCACCGTGATAGGTGTTGACGCCAGAAGGCATCACAGGATTGACCTTGCAGGCTTCTTCCAATCCTAGATTTGCCAGTTGGATTCCATATTTCAAAGTGGCATTGGTCAATGCGATGGTAGAGGTTCGGGGAACTGCCCCAGGCATGTTGCCAACGCAATAATGGATGATACCATCCACATCATAAATTGGGTCAGTATGACTTGTAACCTTTGTGGTTTCGCAGCATCCGCCTTGATCCACTGCAACGTCAACCAAGACGCTGCCCGGTTTCATGTTTTTCAGATATGCTTTTTTCATGACTTTTGGTGCGGCTTTTCCCGGAATCAATACAGCGCCCACTACCAAGTCAGCGGTCTTTGTTGCTTCTTCAATGGCCGCATCAGAGCTATATAAAGTTTGGATGGTGGATCCAAAGATGTCATCCAAATATCCTAATCTTTCAAGATTGATGTCCATAATGGTTACATTGGCGCCCATTCCTGTTGCAATTTTGCAGGCATGGGTTCCGACAGTACCGCCGCCAAGAATCAGGACGTTGGCCCGTGGGGTTCCCGGGACGCCGGCCAGAAGTAGTCCGGATCCGCCAAAGGTTTTTTCCAGATATTTTGCACCTTCTTGAATTGAAAGTCGTCCCGCAATTTGGCTCATGGGAGCTAACATGGGAATGGAATTATTTTTTTCAATAAGGGTTTCATATGCAAATCCCTTGATGCCGGATGATAACATGGCATCGGTTAATGGTTTTTCTGCTGCCAGATGAAGGTAGGTGAATAGCAACAAATCTTTTCTAAAATATTGATATTCTGAGGGGAGGGGTTCCTTGACTTTAATCATCATTTCGCAGGTATCCCAAACTTCTTTAGCAGAATTAATAATTTGTGCTCCGGCGTTTTTGTATTCCAGGTCAGAGAAACCAGAACCGACACCTGCGCTTGCCTCAATTAGCACTTTGTGACCGGCTTTCACGTAATCATTCACATTCATGGGTGTCATGCCTACGCGAAATTCATTGTTTTTAATTTCTTTGACACATCCGATAATCATTTTGTTCCTCCTTAGATCATTTTACGTATCTTTTGTATACAGTATGCATTAGTTTCTATATTTCCATACTAACACTCGCAAGTGCGGATATCAAGGGAGAAACTGTATTTGAATTGTCTGACTTTTTACACTAGATTTCTAGCACACAGGTCTGCGAGATGTGGTATAATTAACGTTGAATATATGCAAATGTAAGGAGGCGCAAATGGGCATTATGACTGTATTACAAATCGTGTTTATTGTTTTGCTTTGCATTCCAGTCATGTACCTTGCTTTCTTTTTTATCAGACAGTTGAATAAGCAACAGGCACAAAACGTTAGACAAAAACAACAAATGAGGAAGAAGGATGAACAACGGTTTATTTATAACAATGGAAGGCCCGGACGGCGCAGGTAAATCAACGCAATTGGAGTATATCCGAAATTTGCTTCTATCAAAAGGAATTGATGCGTTATTTACTCGGGAGCCTGGAGGAACGCCTATCAGTGAAAAAATCCGGAGGATTATTTTGGACAAAAAAAATGCTGAAATGGTCCCGATGACAGAGGCGTTGTTGTATGCAGCCGCGAGGGCTCAACATGTGGAACAAGTGATTCGACCAACATTGATGAGAGGGAAAACCGTGGTTTGTGACCGATATGTGGATTCAAGTATTGCCTATCAGGGGTATGGTAGGCACTTGGGGGAAGGGGTTTCCATCATTAATGACTATGCAATCGCAGGTTGTATTCCTGATATAACTTTTTTGTTGAAGATTTCTCCGTCAGTAGCGAAAAGTCGCATCAAATCTGAAGATCAAGACCGTTTGGAATTGGAAGCAGATGCTTTTCATGAGGATGTCTATAAGGGATATCTAGCCTTGGAGAAAAAATATCCCAATCGGATTGTCGGCATTGATGCTAGCAAAAATATAGAACAGATCAGCCACGAAATTGGAATGCATTTAGAAGAACTTCTCAACGAAAGGGAACGGGGTTAAATGACTTTTGCAGAGATTCACCAAAATAGCAGATTGTTGGATCAGTTGCGGCAAATTGCTTCGGGTGGAAGGGTTCACCATGGATATATTATGGAAGGCCCGTTGTCAGTGAACAAAACTCAGATTGCGAAATCTTTTGCCCAGGCTTTATTATGTATGGAAAAACCGGGAGAGGGATGCGGAATCTGTGATATTTGCCGAAAAATTGAAACCGAAAACCATATTGACTTGACTATTATTCATCCATCCAAGGCTGAAACCAGCAAAGTGTTCAGTGTGAAAGATGGTGATATAGAAAATTTGATACAAAGACTTCAGAAAAAACCATATGAAGGGAATCGGAATGTTGGCATCGTGGAGTCGGTTGAGACCATTACTTCCAGAGCAGCCAATCGATTATTGAAGACATTGGAGGAGCCACCGGTTGGGACGGTGATATTGCTTCTTTGTGAAAATGCCAGCGTGCTGCCACGCACCATTGTATCCCGATGTGTTCTTGTAAGGACAGATGCTGTGATGGTGGATGGAGATGAGAAGACCTTTGCCGCCGCAAAAGAATTGGCATATTTGCTTATTGAGAAGGCACCCTTTTATAGAACCAAAAATCTTATTGATAGTCTTTCCCAGGAAAAAGATCAGGTACTGTTATTTTTAGATTGTTTGGAGAATGTTTATGGAGACATTATGCGAGGAAAAGGAGATAAAATCCAATTGTTTCGCAAAGAATATGTGTTTGCTGCCATAGAAGCCATTGAGACAGCAAAAAATGACATCAAAAATAACATTGGCGTGCGATACGTGATGATGAGTTTGATATTGAGAATCGGAGGATAAAAAATGATAGATGTTGTTGGCGTAAAATTTAGGTCAGCCGGAAAGGTATACTATTTTGACCCAGCCGGGTATGCGGTGGAAGTAGGGGACCCAGTGATTGTGGAAACAGCCAGAGGGCTTGAATACGGAACCATTGCCTTGGCCACCACCGAAGTTAGCCCTACGGACATTGTTCAACCCCTTAAAAAGTTGATTCGAAAAGCTGATGAAAAAGACATTATGCGAAACGATGATAATCAAAAGAAGAAAGCAAAGGCCATGCAACTTTGCCAAGAGAAAATCAACCGGCATAACATGGATATGAAGCTTGTCGACGTGGAATACACCTTTGATAACACAAAAGTGATTTTCTATTTTACATCGGAAGGCAGAGTGGATTTTCGAGATTTGGTGAAAGATTTGGCCGGTGTATTCCGTATGCGAATTGAGCTTCGCCAAATTGGGGTCAGAGATGAAGCAAAAATGATGGGGGGTATCGGACATTGTGGCAAAGGGCTTTGTTGTCATGAGTGGTTGTCGGATTTTCAACCTGTCTCCATTAAGATGGCTAAGGTTCAAAACTTGTCTTTGAATCCAACAAAAATTTCGGGGATTTGCGGGAGATTGATGTGCTGTCTAAATTATGAAAATGAAGTCTATCTTGAAATGAGAAAAGGAATGCCCGATGTGGGCGAAAAAATCCGAATCCCCGAGGGCTTGGCCATTGTATGGGAGTCAAATATCTTAGAAAATAAAGTAAAGGCCCGGCTAATTCTTGAAGAGGCGGATAAAGAAAACGATATTCAAGGAAAGCTATCTACCGATTTATTTGTTTATCATAAAGATGATATTAGACGGCTGGGAAAAGGAAATAAACTTAAAAAAGAAGAGCCGGAAATAAAGGAAGAAGAAATTCCGGAAGAAATCAAGGAGCTGCTTAAGGACTGATGAAGGCAGAACGAATGGATTTTATTGGATTTGGTGACCTCAGGCTGATACAGCAGCCTGAGGATTTTTGCTATGGAGTGGACGCGGTGATTTTGTCGGATTTTGCTGCAAAAGGAATGAAAAATGCCAAATCTATTATGGACCTGGGAACTGGAAATGGCATTATTCCTTTAATCCTAAGCCACAAAAGGCAAACCACAAAAATCTATGGACTTGAAGTACAAGACGGTGCATTTCAAATTGCCAATCGAAATGTATATATTAACAATTTGAATGCTAGGGTAGAAATGATACAGGGAAACGTTAGAGACATTGGCGCCGTGTTGTATCCTGAACTGAAAGAAGCTTTAGATGCCGTTGTATCCAATCCTCCTTATATGGAGAATCATGGAGGAATTAAAAATGGCAATCTGGCCAAAACCATTGCAAGGCACGAAACAGTAGGGGAACTAGCAGATTTTTTTCAGGCTTCTGCGACGGCTATTAAAGCAGAAAGGACATCTATATATTGATTCATCGTCCGTCAACAGAATGGTTGATCTATTTTGCCTGGCGCAGGGAAGAAGGCTTGGAGCCAAAAGAATTGCGACTGGTCAGCCCCAGAGATGGAGAAATCCTCCTAACATTATCTGATGGTTCACTTTGTGAAAGGGTGGTGGCAAGGAATTAAAGATTTCTACCACCTCTTGCCATATATACACTGCGAATGGGGAATATACATCTGAAATATTGGCCATTTATGAGAAATAAGTTGAATAAGTCCGACTTTGTAGGGGATAATATGAAAGAGGGAAATAATGTTAATCCATTTGTGCGTTGAATCGACGATGTGCAATAATGTATAAATGAACATGAACCAGGGAGGGGAATACCATGGATACAACCATAACAATTAAAAGATGCATTGCTGTTCTTAATCATGGGTGGCGCAGTCGTCCTAATTATCTATGTGATTGTTTTGATCAAAAATTTAGTCACTACCAGTAAAGCATACAAACGTAATCATGGCTGATGCTGAAATCATCACAAAAATTGCGAGAGAACGTACAGAAGATGTTGACAAAATGGGATGGTTGATGCGTCGCGATAGAATCAGTGACGGGAATTGCTTCAGCCCTCAAAGGGAAAGGAATCAGTTGTCCGATCTCTTGTCTTCCATTGCGTCCGCAATTACATCCATCGTCAATATGCTCAAAAAAAAGTAACTTGACAAATTGACAAATATAGGTAATAATTTAATTTACTTACAAATGTATTGGGTTACAGTGAAAGGAGATTATTACTTATGAAAGCGACTGGTATTGTTCGAAAAGTCGACGAGTTGGGACAGAATTGTCTTGCCTATTGAACTCCGTAGGCGTACATTGGACATCGAAATCAAGGATCCCATTGAGATCTTTGTTGACGAAAACTTGATATCATTCTAAAAAAGTATGAGCCAGCATGTATTTTCTGCGGCAATGCTAAGAATATTCGTAATGTTTCTGGCAAAGAATATTTGCGGAGACTGTATCGAAGAACTGAAACAGCTTTAATCATATCGAAAGAGCAGGGAGACCTGCCTCTTTGTTTTTTTGTTTTCCCTATATATTTTTGCACTTTCTTCAGGATTGGATAAGCCGGATACCGCTTGAAAAAACAAGCGTGGTATAGGTTAGTATATATAAAGATAAACGATTGATTGGAGGACTCATTTGACAAAATATATTGTAAACAAAGAGTGAACCTTTGCAAGGGGAAGTAGTTATCAGCGGCTCCAAGAATGCGGTGTTACCCATTTTAGCTGCTGCTTTATTGTCCGAGCAGAGATGTGAGATATACGATGTCCCCGCCCTAAAGGACGTTGACATCATGTGTGATATGCTTCGGGAACTGGGATCTACAAGTGCGTAGAAGATTTAGATGCGAATCAGGTGATTATAGAGATCCAGCATCAATCTCCACCCACATGTGGCCTCATATGAGCTGGTCAAAAAAATGCGTGCCTCAATTCTCGTGATGGGCCCCCTTGCTTGCGCCAGAGTTGGAAAAGCTGAGATTACCTTGCCTGGTGGCTGTGCCATTGGCGATCAGACCTGTAGAATTGCATTTTAAGTGTTTGCGTGCACTGGGTGCAGACTATCCTGATTGATGATGCGGGAACTGTTCATGCGTCAGCAGACCAAGTTAGTCGGAGCCAACATTTATCTGGATTTTCCCAGCGTTGGGTGCAACCGAAAACCTGATGATGGCAGCTTCTTTAGCTCGAAGGCATTACGATTCTTGGAGAATGCGGCGCAAGAACCCGAAATTGTCGACCTAGCTAACTTTCTTAAACAAAATGGGCGCCAAGATAAAAGGGCGCCGGTACCGACACCATCAAGATAGAAGGTGTTGATGCCTTACATGGAGCCACTCACAATGTGATTCCGGATCGAATAGAGGCAGGAACCCTTTATGATTGCCGCGGCCATTACCCGTGGGAATGTTTTATTGAAGAATGTATTACCTGACCACTTAAAACCGATTATTGCAAAGTTACGTGAATGTGGCGTTGTGGTAGAACTGGTCGATGATGATATTCGTGTTATTGCAGAAAATTCAATAATCAACTCAACGGATATCAAAACACTACCTTATCCGGGTTTCCCCACAGACATGCAGCCACAATTTATGTCTATGCTTTCCACAGCAGATGGTTCAAGTGTGGTGATTGAGACGGTATTTGAGAATCGTTACATGCATGTTTCTGAATTAAATCGCATGGGGGCTAACATTAAGACAGAGGATCGTTGCGCAATTATCACCGGCAAAAAAAATCTTCGTGGGGCCAAGGTTGTAGCAACCGATTTACGTGCCGGGGCAGCTGTGGTTCTGGCCGGTTTGGTGGCAGAAGGAACTACTGAAGTTTCAGAGATATATCATATTGAAAGAGGATACGAGCATTTCGTTGAGAAAGCTTAATCGTCTTGGTGGAATTATTTCAAAAGTGAAGGAGGAACAAGAATGAAAGATTTAAAAGGAACAAAGACATTGGAAAATTTAATGGCTGCTTTTGCCGGGGAATCTCAAGCGACCAACAAGTATTCATATTTTGCATCACAGGCAAAAAAAGAGTATGGTTTGTGCAAATTCAAAAGATTTTTGAAGAAACCGCGGGAAACGAAAGAGAGCATCCAAAACTTTGGTATAAACATGTCAGTCGGCATTGGGACAACAGAAGAAAATCTATTGACCGCCGCTGCCGGCGAGCATTTTGAGTGTGACAGAAATGTACAAAGTAATGGCTGGAAACCGCCAGGGCAGAAGGCTTCCCGGAAATCGGGGCACAGATGGAAGGCGTTGCGGCCATTGAGAAGAAGCATGAGGAGCGGTATCGACAATTGGCAGAAAACATAAAAGCAGGAAAAGTGTTTGCCAAAGATGAAAAAGTATTGTGGCAATGCGCCAACTGCGGTCATCAGTATTATGGAAAGGAAGCATTGGAGACTTGTCCGGTATGTAACCACCCAAAAGCCTACTTCCAGCTTAAAGCCGAAAATTATTAAACCGAAAGGCATTAGAATGCGAAGGATATCAGTCAATCAAATAACAGACGCCATCGCCCGGCTCGCCCAGGAGACAAATTATTTTCTGGGCGAAGACGTTTGCCAGAGAATAGCAGCGCAAAAGGATTCCGAAACGTCGGAACTGGCAAGAGACATTTTATCTATGATTCAACAAAATACGATTATCGCAGGTGAGGAAGGCATCCCCTTATGTCAGGATACCGGAGTTGCCTGTGTTTTTTTGGAAATTGGACAGGACGTCCATTTGGATGGAGGAGACCTTACAGATGCCGTGAATCAAGGTGTTCGAAAAGGGTATCAGGAGGGATTTTTAAGAAAATCCATGGTGGCCGATCCACTCCGTCGGGTAAACACCGGGGATAACACCCCTGCAGCCTTGCATGTGGATATTGTACCTGGGAATCAAGTCAAAATCATATTTGCACCAAAAGGGTTTGGCTCTGAAAATATGAGCCGGGTTGCCATGCTGGCTCCATCCCAAGGGAGACAAGGGGTAATCGATTTTGTCCTTGAAAACTGTGAGGCGTGCCGGCGGAAACCCGTGTCCTCCAATTATTGTGGGCGTTGGCATCGGCGGAACCTTCGACCAAGTGACCTTGTTGGCGAAACGTGCCTTGCTGAAACCATTGAATCAGACCAACCAGGATCCTTATTATCAGGAATTGGAAGAACAATTACTGAATGAAATCAACCAAACCGGAATTGGGCCACAAGGATTTGGGGGAGATACCACGGCGTTAGCTGTGAAGGTTCTCCCAGCGCCTACCCATATAGCCGGATTGCCGGTGGCGGTAAACATTAATTGTCATGTATCAAGACATCAAGAAATAATCTTGTAACAATCAAAAGTCACGGAGAACAAAATGACTATTTCCATTAAAATTCCCATAACCAAAGAGCAGGTGGATTCCTTGAAAGCCGGAGACCGAGTGTTGCTTTCAGGTGAGATTTACACTGCCCGGGATGCGGCTCCACAAAAGAATGATTGAGGCGTTGAATCGTGGCGAAGCCCCTCCATTTCCCATTAAGGGAGCTGTCGTATATTATACTGGACCAACTCCGGCAAAACCGGGGAAAACCATTGGTGCGGCAGGGCCTACCACATCTTATCGCATGGATCCATATACCCCAAGACTTTTGGACTTAGGCTTGTCCGCTATGATTGGAAAGGGGACCGCGAAACCCTAAGGTAAAAGAGGCAATTGTGAGGAATCGTTCCATCTACTTCGCAGCGATTGGCGGCGCCGGCGCTTTAATTGCCAAATCCGTTAAAAAAGTGGAGTTGATTGCATATGAGGATTTGGGAACGGAAGCCATTACCAAACTAACTGTTGAAGATTTTCCCGCATTGGTTGCTATCGACAGCAACGGAAATGATTTGTATGAAATGGAGAAAGAAAATGATTGATTCCCGTTTTTTAAATTTACTATCCAACAAATATCCAAACGTAAAAACGGCCTCAGCTGAAATCATAAATTTAAAGGCTATTCTGGCCCTCCCCAAAGGCACAGAATACTTTCTCAGTGACCTTCACGGGGAACATGAGGCATTCATCTATATGTTGAAGAGTGCCTCCGGTGTTATTCGAGAAAAAATCGAAGAAGTCTTTGACACCGAATTAACCTTTGATGAAAGGGAATCCTTGGCATCATTAATCTATAATGCTTCTGCGGAAATTGCCAGAAGAAAAGTATCAGAGCCTGACTTTGACAAGTGGTGTTATCAATCTATTTATCAGATGATACAAGTATGCAAGGCGGTATCCACCAAATATACTCGCTCCAAAGTCCGAAAACGGTTGCCGGAAGCTTGGGGATATAGCATGGATGAACTTCTCCATGCAGACGAAGAGACAAACCGTGCCAGATATTATAGCCAAATTATTACCTCGGTCATTGAAAGCGGTCTGGCATCCGATTATATGATTTCCATGGCGGAATCCATCAGCAAACTGGCAGTGGATAAACTGCACATCATTGGAGATATTTTTGACAGAGGGGCTCATCCGGATCGGATAATGAATGACCTGTTGGATTATCATAATGTCGATTTTCAGTGGGGAAATCATGATATCGTTTGGATGGGTGCTGCTACGGGGAACTGGGCATGTTTGACCAATGTGCTTCGAATGAATATCAGTTACAATAACTTTGATATGTTGGAAATTGGATACGGAATTAATCTGCGGGCATTGGCTACTTTTGCAACGAAGGTGTATGGAGATGAGACCCTTGTGAGTTTTTTAAGGTGAAAATGCTGGATAGCAACCAATACGATCCGGTGGATGAGGAACTGGCCGCAAAAATGCATAAGGCCATTGCCATCTGCCAATTTAAGGTGGAGGGAACAACCATCAAGAGCCATCCGGAATATGGACTGGATAACCGGCTTCTATTGGATAAGATTGATTTTGAAAAAGGGACCGTCACTATCGCCGGAGTGAAACACGAACTGCGGGATAAAAACTTCCCCTACGGTGAATCCGGCCAATCCCTATGAACTAACAGAAGAGGAAAACTTGTTGATGAACACATTGGAGGCTTCGGTACTGAACAGTACTTGTCTTCAAGAACATATTCGATTCCTTTTCAGCCACGGATCCTTGTATAAAATTGTCAACGGAAATCTCTTATATCATGGTTGTATTCCTCTTACCAAAAGCGGAGAGTTTGAGGCTTGCACCATACAAGGGGTCACGGCCAAAGGCAGGGCGTATATGGATTACTTGGATGAGGAAATAAGAAAGGCTTACTTTAATTCCTATCGACGAAAAGGAGGCTACCATTCCGGAGACATTATGTGGTATCTATGGCTGGGGAGCAAATCGCCTTTGTTTGGAAAAGATCAGATGACCACTTTTGAACGGCTTTTTATAGCGGATAAAGCAACCCATAAAGAAAATACGGTGCCCTTATTACAAATTAATCAAAGAAAAAAGCATTTGTGAAATGATAATCCGAGAATTTGGATTGAACCCCGAGACGGCCAAGATCCTTAACGGTCATGTGCCGGTTAAATTTAAAGATGGGGAAAGTCCCATGCGTGGAGAGGGTCTACTGTATATTATTGATGGAGGGATTTCCAAAGCATACCAAAAAACAACGGGAATCGCAGGATATACTTTCATTTATAACTCAAGATTTATGGCCCTTTCTCAACATAAACCTTATCAGCCTTTGCAACCGGACGGAACACAGATGTTTACCACCCCGGAAATTAAGACAGTCCACTTACTGAAGGAGCGACAGTACATCCGTAATACGGATGATGGAAAAAAATTACTTAGCGAAATAGCGGAACTGGAGGCCCTCATTGAAGCTTATCATAGTGGTGCCATTAAAGAAGACATAGATTGAATTGACAAAGCCGATTCAAAAGGATATAATTTTGGACGATGCAAAAATGGCATCGCCCTTATCCTGCGCCACTAGCTCAGCTGGATAGAGTCGCGCACTACGAATGCGAAGGTCAGGGGTTCGAATCCCTTGTGGCGCACCACAAGCCCTGCAACATCAACTGTTGCAGGGTTTTTATTGAATTACACGGTTTTTTTTGATATGCTGAAACTAAAGAGCAAAACGAAGAGGAGGATATCATGAAAAAAGTAGTAGTTATAACATTGGCGATTATGTTGACATTTAGCCTGTATTCATGCGGAACAGGAACCGCCAGCAACCCTGATTTGGACAAAGCATTAGATGGGGTTGTGAACCAAGGAAACGATTTGGATTTGGCAGGATTGGCAGTAGTGGCCGTAAAAGATGGAGAAGTCGTATATCAATATGGAGGTGGGTATCAGCGTATTGATAATGAGGATGAAGAAAACAATGTACCCTTTGAGTCCTCAACGAGAATGAGAATTGCAAGTGTTTCAAAGACTTTTGTGGCAGTTGGAATCATGCAGCTGGTAGAAAAAGGCAAAATTGATTTGGATCAGGATGTCAGTAAATACTTAGGATTCACATTAAGAAACCCAAATTATCCTGACACCCCTATCACATGTCGCATGCTGTTATCCCATACAAGTTCCTTAAGGGATGGAACAGAGGGAAAAGAGGTGTACTGTATTGAACCCCAGTATGGCCTCAATGAATTTTTTGATAAAGACGGGAAATACTATGATAGTGGAAACCATTTCGCGAAAACAGGACAAGCCCCGGGAAAGTATTTTTCATATGCAAATATGAACTATAGTGTGCTTGGGACAATTATTGAATGTGCATCCGAAGAACGGTTTGATCAATATATGACGAAACACATTTTTGAACCCATGGACATTGGGGCTAGTTTTAATGTATCTGATTTTGATCAAGATGCAATGAATAACTTGGCAACCGGGTATAAAATGAATTGGGATAAGGATGGGGCACCCATTAAAGGTAGCAAATGGATTGCCACAAAGGATGATTATAATGGCAAAATCCAGGATAAAGATTATGTCATCATTGCGAATCCAGATGGCAGTGATAATCCAATTAAGACGAATATTAAGAATTATAAAATCGGTACCAACGCTTCATTTTTTAGCCCAGCTGGCGGGTTGCGAATCAGCGCTGACGAATTAGCAGCCTACATTCAAATGTATATAAATGACGGCGTTGCAACCAGCGGAGAAAGAATATTGTCCAAGGAATCGGTTAATCAAATGTTTACACCTCAGTGGACATGGAATGGAAAAGATAAAGGAACCAATGGAGATTCCGAGTATGGTTTGATGGCTTGTTGGGGTCTGGGATTGCATATCATTACCAATGGACAATATAACGATGGCTACGGGGACACCTTCCTAAAGGACCGAAAAGATTTGAATCTTGTTGGCCATTATGGAGATGCTTATAATATGTTTTCCTTATTTATGGTTGATCGAGAAGGGAAGAGCGGGTTTACCTATGTGTGCAATGGGGCTGCATGTGATATCTATTCTGAAATACCTTACGGTGAGTATTCTGAGAATTGGATATGGGAAGAACAGATTGTTACCAACTTATATAAGTATATTTTTGACGAGAAATAATCTTTTGCAGATACTGCAAAAAGCACTTCACCAATTGGTGAAGTGCTTTTTGATTGACAATATGTGGAAGATATAGTATAATTATCAAAAATAAATGAATTTTGGCAAACATGTTGAAAAACATGGACGCAAAGCCACAGGGTCTAATCCTTTTGGAATGACAGCCGGTTGCCCAATGTAGGAACGACTTATGTGGAATATTCAAAGTCGTTTTTGTTTTTTTAACAGTTCATTTGACAGAATTTATTCTATACTTCGATGGTTGATTTTTCATAACCAATGGGTATAATGTTATTGGAGTATCATTATTGGTTGTATGATTGGGAGAGACATGAAAAAGGTTGTTGAATGGGTAATCAAAGAGGAAAGAGGTCAAGGCTTGATGGTCTACGGGATTGGTATATTCATCGTTACCTTGTCGTTGGTTATTGCCATTGGGTTGATTAATGGAGATCTTTACAGGATTTATGCAACGTTAACTACGCCAAGGCCCTAGGAGTAGTTAAGCCAAGATGTAGTATTTTTCAATTAACGGGAGCCAATCCGCTTCGTATTGCATCGGCGGTTTTTTTATGTATAGGATAAGAAGAGGACAGGATGAACCAACAAAAAAAGGCGATTATCATAGGAGGGGGACCTGCGGGTCTGACGACTGCCATAGAACTCTTGGACCATAGTGACACGTTGCCAATTATTTTTGAAGAACAAAACCGGGTCGGTGGAATTTCAGCCACCATTGAATATCACGGAAATAGAATGGACCTAGGCGGTCATCGCTTTTTTTCCAAATCTGATGAGGTGATGGGGTGGTGGACGTCCAAACTTCCTTTGGCAGAAAATAACGAGAATCCAAAAGAAAGTCGTGTGATGCTGTTGCGAAAGCGGGTATCCAGGATTTTTTATTTGCGAAAGTTTTTTGATTATCCCATTACCATCAAATGGAGTACCTTTGCCAACATGGGACTAAGACGTACCATTGTTGCCGGCTTTGGATATATAGGGGCAAAGATTTTTCGAAGGAAAGAAAAAAGCTTGGAAGATTTTATGATAAATCGTTTTGGGGCACCTTTGTATCATATGTTTTTTGAGGACTATACTAAAAAGGTTTGGGGTATGCACCCCAAGGATTTGTCCCCGGAGTGGGGGGCACAGCGAATTAAGGGGTTATCCTTATTTGGTGTAGTGTTGCAGGCCATTCGAAACTTATGGCGCAAGCCGGGAGATTTGAAACAGAAGGAGATGGAGACTTCCCTCATCGAACAATTTTTATACCCCATGCTTGGGCCCGGTCAGTTTTGGGAAGTTGTTGCTGAAGAGGTGATTCGGCGAGGTGGAGAAATTCGGATGAATACCTCCGTGACAAAAGTACTGTTTCGAAATGGAAGACCCTATGGTGTTGAAACGGTTAGAGAAGACGGACAGCGGCAAGTGGTGGAGGGAGATGCAATTTTTTCTTCTATGCCCGTAAAAGACTTGATTGCCGCCGCCTCGAATATTGAAGTGCCCAATAATGTCGTATCCATTGCATCAGCATTGCCTTACCGGGACTTTATAACCGTTGGCCTACTTGTGAATAAGATTAAGTTGAAGGATTCTAAGAAAAAAACCATGGAATTAATTCCAGACTGTTGGATTTACATCCAGGAAAAGGATGTTCAAATTGGCAGACTGCAAATTTTTAACAATTGGTCCCCCTATATGGTGAAAGATCCAAAAAATACGGTTTGGATGGGATTGGAGTATTTTTGCAATGAGGGAGATTCTCTGTGGACTCTTACAGATGAAGCTTTTATTGAACTGGCCATTAATGAAATGGTACAATTAGGTATTATTGATAAAGAAGAAGTTTTGGATGCAACCCGAGTCAAAGTGAAAAAAGCATATCCGGGTTACTTTGGAGCGTATGATCAATTTGATCAAGTGCGGGATTGGCTTGATACAATATCAAATTTATATTGTATCGGACGAAATGGGCAACATCGATATAACAATATGGATCATTCCATGTTGACGGCCAGAGAAGCAGTTCGTTTGTATTTGGAGAATAATCCGGACAAGTCCACTATTTGGGCAGTGAACAGCGAAGAAAGCTATCATGAAGAAAAGTCGGAGACGGATCAATGAAACCAACTGAAATGTTAAAAAAGATGATGAACCAGCAGAGTCTCCTTGGAGAAATATTTAGGTATCTTGTGATAGGTGGGATTGCATTTATTGCAGATTATGGAACTTTGTTGACACTGAATAAAGTATTTGATGTAAACTACCTTTGGGCAGCTTCATTGGCATTTTGTTTTGGGATTTTGGTCAACTACTTAGGATCTATTTACTTTGTGTTTCACGTAAGAAGCATGCAAAACGTACATATTGAAAGAATATTATTTTTGGTGATTGGATTGGTTGGACTGGGACTCAATGATGGCATGCTGTTTTTGCTAACAGGCCAATTTCTGATTCCGGTTGAATACTCAAAACTATTGACTCAAATTGTGGTTTTGGGTTGGAATTTTGCGGCCAGAAAATTGTTATTGTTTTCAAAAGGAAATAAACATGTTGCCTAAAAAGGATATCCAATTACAAGAGGGAAGCACCTCAAAATATGAAAAGATTATGATGCAACTGATTATGATTGCGCCTTGTTTTTTTATTCGATTTTCTTTGGACAATGATGGGTATTGGTTAATTCAATCGGGACGATACGTATTACAGCATGGAATTCCTACCATCGAACCCCTAACGCTGCACAGTGGGCTTCACTTTGTTATGCAGCAGTGGCTCTCGGCTGTTTGTTTTGCATCAATTTTCGACACCTTTGGCACCATAGGGATATTGTTGTTTGTGCTGGCTATATTTATTGCTATGGCATTCTTGATTCGTAAGCTGTGTCTGTTGATTAGTGGCAATAATGAATTTGTCGGCTATGTAATCACTATTTTTTCCATTGTTGTCATCTGGCCGTTTATGACAACCAGACCTTTTCTGATTTCACTATTATTTTTCTTAATAGAGATTCTTATTCTGGAAAAATATGTCCAAACCGGCGGTGGAAAAAGGTTGATATGGCTTCCGGTGTTGTCCATCCTGTTGGTGAATTTTCATGCCGCCATGTGGCCATTCTTTTTCATCATCTTTATCCCATATTTGATAGACAGTTTTTGGTTTCGTGTTGGATTCATTCGAGGGGAAGGGTTTCCCCGTGGGAAGTTTTTGTTAATCTTTGGGATTTCCTTTGCTGCTGGTTTCATCAATCCATATGGGATCAAGGCGATGACCTATTTGTATCGATCTTATGGACATCACAGCATTTCAAAAAATATCTTAGAGATGCAGTCTCCCAATTTCCAAAGTGGAACCGGACTCTTTGTCTTTGCAGTTCTTTTGTTGGTTATTCTAATCCTAATAATGGCAAAACCGCCAAAGTTAAAATTAAGATATGGACTATTGATGCTGGGGACCGGATTCATGGCCTTATCCTCACTTCGCAATTTAAGCCTGTTTGCTGTATGTGGAATGCCCATGTTAGCTTACGTGCTTCGAGATTGGATGCCCAAAACCGGATCAATGAAAAAAATATCAGGAAAAGTACAAATTGCGCTGATTGCTATTTTCTTTTGCGCCGTTACCACATCGTTTGTCATTCATATCCAAGAAGATGCATCAAATCAGGAGACAGGATTGCCTACAGCTGCCATCACTTATATCCAAAAAGAATATCAAGGAGAAAATATTCGCCTGTATACAGGATATAATTGGGGTGGATATGCTGAATTCCAAGGGTTAAAACCCTTTATTGATGCCCGGGCTGAGGTTTTTCTTAAGGTCAACAATGGTGAGGCGGATATTCTGGATGACTACATTAATATGGATGCAGGAAAGATGTATTATGAGGATTTTATTAAGAAGTATCAATTAAATGTCTTTCTGGTTGAGAAGAATGAATTGCTAAATGTGTACTTGGGGAAGGACAAGAATTATACAAATGTGTTTCAAAATAAGAACTTTGTTGTTTACGAAAAGAAGAATTAGAGGAAATCGGGTTTGAATTCAAAAAAATATTGAAAAAATTCCAAATTGTGTAAAAAATAACTTGACGAATGTAAAATAATGTAATACTATAACTGTGATAAGAGAATCCAGTAATGGCAAAACAGTCGAAAGGCTGCGACGCAAAGCCACGGGGCTAAACCAATTGGGTATGTCAGCCGGCTACCGCATCTTAAGATGTGTAGGAGAAGCTTTGTAGATTGTATGTGCCATTCGATGAAATCGAGTGGTTTTTTTGAAAGAAAATCAGACAAAGGGAGCAGGCATGGAATATATTGGTACGATTGTACTGTGCGTAGTGGGATGTGTCATCGGCATATTTATCCCCAAACTATCAATCCTAATGATTGAAAAGAAACTATCCCAAAAGGGCCTTCAACGAAAAGAAAACCGATTGGATGAAAAATGGTTTCTGGTTATGGGGATCCTGGTAAACGGTATTCTTTGGGGGGGGGCCGGGTACGCAGCTCCAAGCATTTTCATGGCAGTATTGATTGGATGTTTGGTTACCATGGGGTTGTTGTTTACCATTATTGATTTGTGCATTCATATTATACCTAATGAAATGTTGATTATTACAGGCGGTTTGGGCATTGCTCTTCAACTAGTCGCCTTTGACTTAACACACTTGCTTTTCGCAGCAGTTTCCATGGTTGTCATTTTCGCCATATTCCTAATCTTAGGACTCATCATCGGGCTACACAAAATCGGTGCCGGAGATGTGAAACTGGCAGGGGTGATGGGCTTGGTTCTGGGATATCCGTATATAATGTATGGGATATTGGTCATGGCAGTTGCATTATTGGTTTATTGCATTGTGGGTATCACCATCCGAAAACTTACCCATGTCAGCATGTTTCCTTTTGCTCCATTTTTGATGATTGGGATGATTTCTGCCTTGGGACTCATGTTGTTTCCCAACATAATTGGCTAGAAATCAATGAAAAATGACCGTATTTTGAAAATTGAAAAGATTTATTTACATATTTGTACTACCATGCTATACTAGTTTTGCATTAATATAATAAACGTATATGGGGTGACCATACACAAAGAAAGGATGAAAGATTATGAAGAACATTGTAAGTTGGTTTAAGAATGAAGAGAGTGGCCAGGGCATGGTTGAATATGCACTGATCATCGGACTTATTTCTGTCGGCGCTATTGCCGTATTGGTTGTCATTGGACCTAAAATTGCCAATATGTTTAGCAACGTGAACAGCAAGATCTAATTTTGGTATTAAAATAATCTGATCTTGAAAAGGCCTCGGCTGTTTTGGCCGGGGCCATTTTTCTAAAATTTTATCAGGGGGCGATGGCGTATGCGCAAAATGAACATGAAACATGAAAAAGGTCAGGCCATGGTGGAGTTTGCACTAGTATTACCACTGCTGATTCTTTTATTGTGCGGAATCATAGATTTTGGTTGGCTATTTATGAACCAGTCTTTGCTAGATAATGCCAGCAGAGAAACAACCAGATATATGACCATGAATTATGATGACACCCTCACCAATAGTGCCAACCAAACAGTTGCATTGACGGAGATGAAGTCTGTACTGGGAACCAGCGTATTAAGCGGCTCTTCTTTGACTTTAACATTGTCTGTAAACACCACAGATAACAGTATTACCATTACTGCTTCCTACCCATTGCAAACTTTAACGCCTGTCATGGTGTTTGCCGTCAATGGGAAGGTGACCATTGACAGTGAAACCACCATGCGCATTGAATAGACAATCATACTAATATTAGTTTTGCATACATTGAAAACAACTAAAACAATCCACAATTCTTATTCTGGGAATCATGCCGTTTGAAATGACATGATGTTATTATTAAATGTTATCATTAGTGGAGGTATTTGATCGTGAAAAAGGTAAAAATTCTAGCTTTACTGGCCGGAGTCGTCGCTGCAATCCTTATTTTTGTTTTGCTTAGCTCCGTGATTAAATTTGGCGGTGGGGACACGACTCAGGTCGTTACGGTAGCCCAAAACATTGCCGCAAATACGGCAATCACTGAGGAAATGCTTACCTTGACCGATGTGTCTACTGATTCAGTATTACCCGGTGCAGTAACAAAGATTTCCGATGCCGTGGGCAAGACTGTCAATGCAGAATTATATCAAGGGGAACAAGTCATTAGCGAAAAGCTGATTTCTCCTGGAGATTCCAGTAATACAACTTTGGCTTATGCCATTGAAAAAGGGATGCGGGCGATTACCATTGCGGTGGATTCCACCACAGGTGTAGCGGGGATGATTCATCCTTCGGATAAAGTTGATATTATTGGGGAATTTGATTACGACGGCAATGTATATACGGATTTGGTGGCAGAGAATATTAATGTACTGGCCACTGACACCAACATGTCCAGTAGCCAAGTAACCGGTGATGGAACCATTACATCTTATACTACATTGACGTTGGAAGTGACGCCTCATAAGGCTATGGAATTAAGTTCAGCGGCTCATAACGGCACGCTTCGAGCTGTATTGCGATCTCCTTTGGACAAGAAGAAACTAGATTATAAGAGCATTACCCTTAAAAAAGTATTGAATTTGAAATAATGAAGGGAGATTGTAATGAACATTAGAATTATGCTGGTAAGCAAAATCGACCGCAACATTAACCTAATCAAAGACATGATACAAGACGAAGAGTTGACAGTAATCGGCGATTCCGTTACAGGTGCGGTTGCTTTGGATAAATTGGAGAATATTTCTCCTGACGTTGTCATTATGCCTTTGGGTGCAGGGGATACAGATGTACTCAGTTTAGCGGAGAGAATTATTTCGGATCGGCCTCGTACCCACGTGATTTTGTTGGCAGAAACGTTGGATGTGGATGTACTTCAAAGCGCAGTAAAAATCGGCGCTCACAATATCATAGAATTCCCCAAAAATGCCAAAGAATTCGGGGAGTACATTAAGTCGGTATACCATAGTGAAACCGCGAGAATCAACGCATTGAGCGAAGGGAAGAAAAATCTTTCATGGATGTCCCGGGTGATTACAATATTTGGACCCAAGGGAGGTTTGGGAAAAACCACCATCGCGGTTAATTTGGCGGCAAAGCTGGCTCAATACAACAAAAAAGTGGTTCTTGTGGATTTGGATTTACAGTTTGGAGATGTACACATTTTTTTGGATATTGATCCAACTGATACCATTGCCGAATTGGTTCAAGAATATTTCAGCTCAAATATCGACTCGGTTCGCAGTTTTATGACCGTTCATTCCAGTGGGATTCACGTTTTGTGTTCTCCCAAAAGTCCTGAATACGCAGAGACCATTTCCGCGGAGAAAATCCAGAGCCTTCTCAGCCTGCTGAGAACATATTACGATTACGTGATTATTGATACCCCACCGTTTTTTACAGATGTGGTGATTACAGCGTTGGAAAGTTCGTCAACCATTCTCTTTGTCACCGGTCTGGATATTTCCATTTTGAAGAATTCTAAAGTCAGTCTGGCGTTGTTGGATTCCCTTCAACTGTCGGAAAAAACCAAGTTGGTGGTGAACCGTGCTGTAGATATGAGTACTATTTCCATTGATGATGTCCAAAAAATCTTAGGGGCACCAATTTGGGCAAAAGTACCCAGTGACTACAAAGTTGCAGTAACAGCCTTGAACCGAGGCATTCCTTTTGTAAGTAGTATGCCAACCAGCAAGTTATCCGGCGCCATTGATGATATCGCCGTCATGCTGTTGGAAGGAGATGCAGTTCCTACAGAACAACCAAAGCAAAAGAAAAGTTTCTTCAAAAGAAATAAATAAGGGCCGATTGGTTCGGCACTCATAAGTGAGAGGGTGTAATAATGAGTTTATTGGAAAGATTGGAAAAACAAAAATCCACCCAGGAAAGTATTCCAGAATCAACGGGGATTGCAAAAGGTGTCAATGCTCGAATTGATAAATATGCGGACTTGAAGGCAAAAGTGCATCGAGAGATTATTGATATTATCAACCAAGAAGCCGGATCAAATCCTGAGCTTTTGGCGGATCAAGATGCCTATATTCGAAAAACATTGGAGTCACTCATTGAGTCCAATTCTGCCAATATCCCCAGAGCAGAGCGCTTGCAATTGGTAAGGGAAATCTATGACAATGTAGTGGGATTGGGACCCCTTGAACCTTTATTGGATGATAATGAAGTAACAGAAATCATGGTGAATAATGCATTTCAAGTTTATGTGGAACGAAATGGCAAAATTGAACTATCCGATACAGCTTTTCGAGATGATGACCATGTCATGCAAGTGATTAATAGAATCGTCTCTTCGGTTGGCAGGCGCGTGGATGAATCCAGCCCAATGGTGGATGCCAGATTGGCGGATGGATCACGTTTTAATGCGATTATTCCTCCTTTGGCGTTGAATGGACCGACAATGACCATACGAAAGTTTTCAAAGAAGCCATTTACTGTTAGCGACTTGGTGAAGTTTAATTCTGTGTCCCCCAAAATGATGACATTTCTTGATGCTTGCGTCAAAGGGAAGATGAACATTATTGTATCTGGAGGAACCGGAAGTGGAAAGACCACATTGTTAAACGTATTATCAACCTTTATTCCCAACGACGAACGTATTGTGACCATAGAAGATGCAGCAGAACTGCAACTTCGGCAGGATCACGTGGTTACCTTAGAAAGTAGACCGCCAAACCTTGAAGGTGCCGGTCAGGTTACCATTCGCGATTTGGTAAGGAACTCCTTGAGAATGCGACCGGATCGAATATTGGTAGGAGAAGTGCGTTCTGCAGAAACGCTGGATATGTTACAGGCAATGAATACCGGACATGATGGTTCTTTGACAACGGCCCATGCCAATTCTCCACGGGAATTAATGTCTCGGCTGGAGACCATGGTGTTAATGGCAGGAATGGATTTGCCGGTGAAAGCTATTCGAGAACAAATTTCTGCAGCCCTTAACTTGGTGGTTCACCAGTCCAGACTAAAAGATGGATCTCGTAAAGTGGTTAAAATCAGCGAGATTATTGGTATGGAGGGGGATGCAGTTAGCATGCAGGACATTTATGTCTATCGTCAGGAAGGCCTGGATGCAAGAGGGAAATTGGCCGGAAATTTTTATGCCACCGGCGTTCGCCCCACATTTTTGGATAAGTTGACTGCCAGTGGCATTTTGGTGAGAGATGATTGGTTTACGAATTGAGGTGACCATATGGATTTTTATCTTATTATCCTAATTTCGGTGTTTACTGCAATTGCAGTTTTCTTTGCGGTGATTCTGCTAACTCCAAAAACCGAGAAAGAAATTGTGGAAGAAAGAGTTTCCAAGTACTTTAAGGGCGGAAATCTAGATGATGTAGAAGACATGGTCATAAAAGAGCGCCGCCAAAAAAAAGGGGAACGGGTGGGAACCAAGCGGTTTATCAGCAAAGATTTGTCAGATTATATTATATCCTCAGGGATTCAACTGACTCCCCAGGAATTTATACTGATTTGGATTGGTCTGATTTTTATTCCCATGATCCTTTTGGCATTGATGGGAATTAGTCTTGTAACCATTGCAGCAGTTGCTTTGGTAGGGTTTGTCATTCCACCGGTGATGCTGAAACGCGCAAGGAACAAGACCCAGCTATTGTTTACAAAACAGTTGGGGGAAGCTTTGGTTATTATGGGAAATGCCGTCCGCGGGGGGTTTTCCTTTCGACAATCCATGGATGGTGTGGCGAAAGATATGTTGCCTCCAATCTCCACAGAATTTGCAAAAGCAATCCGAGAAATAAACTATGGGGTTAGTTTAGAACAAGCCTTGAACAACATGACTCAGCGAATTAAAAACCCGGATTTGGACTTGCTGGTTTGCGCCGTACTGATTTCTTCTCAGGTAGGAGGAAATATGTCAGATATGATGGATACCATCGCATCTACTATTAAAGATCGAATTCGAATCAAGCAGGAGATTCGGGTATTGACGGCTGCCGGGCGAATTTCAGCCATGGTAATTGGATTGTTGCCGGTATTTATCATTTTGATTTTAATGATGGTCAGCCCATCCTACTTTGGTGGATTTTTTAACACCTTAATCGGAGTGGTCATGGCAACGGTTTGTGTCGTTATGGAATTGATTGGCTTTTTCATTATCCGAAAAATATCGGATGTAAAATATTGAGGTGAGTAGAATGGATTCTTTATCCAACCCAATTTTGTATATTGTTGCCATTGTATTTGGCGTTTTCATTGCTTCTCTGTTTCTTTGGAAACTTAGAAATTATGGAAAAGAAAAGGATGACTTCCAAAAAAGACTCAATCAATTATCCGGTGTGAAAACGGGAGTGGATTATTTGGATGACAACCTGAACAAATCTTTTTCCGAGAGAATCCTGAAACCCATTGGGGACAAGATTTATGGCGGCATTCGAATCATTTCACAGCAAAGCGATGCAGATGAATCTATCAATGATCAACGGAACGCAAAATTAAAGGCGACATTGCGTCAGTCCGGATCAAAGATGTCAGTCAATGAGTACCGGACCATGAGGCTGTTGGTAATACCGGGAAGCGGTATTATTATTGGCGTTGTTGCATTTATTTTTTCTCATAGATTTAGTGTCGCACTACTTTTGTTCCTGTTTACTATGATGATTGTATATGCGGGTCTTCGTTTTATTTTGACATCCAGAGTAACTACCAGAAAACAAAAAATGCAGTCTCAGCTTCCGGAAGTGTTAGATATGATTAGCGTCAGTGTTGAAGCCGGACTGGGGTTGGAGCAGGCTATGATTGAAGTGGTCAAACACTTTGATGGGCCGCTGATTGATGAAATTGCCATTACCAATAGAGAAATGGCCATGGGCAGATCTAGAAATGATGCATTGGAACTGTTGGGCACCCGTTGTGACAGTGATGATGTTCAATCCTTTACGCGAGCTATTATACAAGCTACAGAAATGGGGATTGCGGTGAAGAACGTGCTTCGCTCCCAATCGGAATATATGCGTCAGACCCACAAAAATAAAGTAGAAGAAAAAGCCATGAAGGTTTCTGTAAAGATTCTTTTTCCTATGGTATTGTTTATTTTGCCGGTCATCATTATTATGTTGCTTGGCCCTGCAGTGGTGCATATGCTTCAAACTTTATAAGTGGGGGAACCATGGTGAAATATGTGACGTGCAATGGTAAGGAAATTGCCAATCATGTACTGGTAGCAGATAATTATTTTAAGAGGCTTCGGGGTTTGCTGGGCAAACATCATTTAGAAGATGGGGAAGGGTTACTCCTGACCCATTGTTCGTCTATACACTGTTTTTTTATGAAATTTACCATTGATGTGGTTTATCTTTCCAAAGAATATGTTATATTAGATTATGAGACGGTTCATCCTTGGCGAATAGGAAAAATTGTCAGGGGGACGACTCATATCTTGGAACTGGGGGAGGGGGCACTAAAAGGTCAAATCCAAAAAGGGGATCAACTGGATATTAAGGCTGTAGAATAATTGGGATTTGGGAGGAAAACATGTCATTTGAAGAAGCCAAAAAAAAGCATAATGAAGAAATTGATTTCGTGCAAATGCTTCGATCCAAAACGGAAGAAAGTGATCTGAAGCAGGTGCTCCGATCTTCAATTGGAGGGTACACAAAGCAATCCGTTATGGATTATCTGGCCATTATGCGAAAAAATCAGCAATCTATGGCTGAAACCTTTTACGAAAATCAGCAGCTTCTTTATGTAGAAAAAGAAAAACTTCGGAAAGACAACGAAAAACTGAAAAACAAACTGGCCGAATTGGACAGCAAATATTTGGATTTGACAGTGCAAGTCAGCCCTTCCAATGTATCTCCTTCTGACGGAAAAGAACTGGAGGGGGATGCCCTTCTATTGAAACAACAGGTTGTGTCCCTTGAATTGGAAATTCAAGAGGGGGTTGCACTGTTGGAGAGCTTGTCTTCAGAAAATGAAGAATTGAAGGCGAAATTGGCTTTGGCCAATCAGGAGTCGGAAACCCGAAAAACCTTAATCCTTTCCAATGATACAGAAAGCCAAAAACAAAAGAACAGGACGGATGACTTGACTGCAAAACTGGACGAGGTATCCCTAACATTGCAAAACGAACGGGTAAAATGGGAGGCGGAACGTACAGCGTTTGAAACTGAAAAGCTCAAATATGAAGAAAAACTTTTGCTATCAAAACAGAACACTGCCAATGCTGATTTGCAACAACGTTCAACGCAAGATATCGATTTGATGATGCGGGTAAACGAACTGACAGAGCAGCTTTCATTGCAAACGGAATTGGTTGCCAGTGAAAACACGGAACGTACCATACGTGAAGAGACCATTCGGTCCTTAACCGCACAAATTGAGGCACTGAAAACTGACTCGGCTACATTCAAAACGACTATTGAGAATTTAACATTGCAAAATGAAAAGCTTCTTTTATCCAACAGCACGATGTGTACCCGGATGGAGGAGGAATGCCGAAGAACCACTGCCTTAATCAACGAAAAATCCGATGTGTTTATTGAAAAACTAATGGCCATGAAGAAACTTAGTGAGGCAGAAACAAGAATTTCCATGCTGGAAATGGAACTCAACAATGGAGGTGCAAAATGAAAGTCGTCGCAATTAATGGAAGTCCAAAGACCAATGGCAATACCGCCTATGGGATTGAATTGGTAGCAAAAGAATTGGAAGCTGTAGGGATTGAAGTGGAAACACTCCAAATTGGCAAAGAACCTATTCGAGGATGCATTGGGTGTGGAGCCTGCTTCAAAAACCGCAACGAAAAATGTGTCTTTGATGACGATATTGCCAATTTCTTGATTTCCAAAATGAAGGAAGCCGACGGAATTATTTTGGCATCTCCCACCTATTATGCCGGTGTTAACGGCACCTTTAAGGGGTTTTTGGATCGTGCCTTTTATGTACACACAGCCAACGGATCTCTGTTTCGACACAAGGTGGGGGCTTCTTTGACGGCTGTTCGTCGTGCCGGGGGAACCGCAACCTTGGATCAGTTGAATAAATATTTGTTTTATGCGGAGATGCCCATTGCATCTGCTAATTACTGGGATGTAATTTATGGACGTGTACCCGGTGATGCTGCTCAGGATGCTGAAGGCTCTCAGGCCATGCGGATTTTAGGGAAAAACATGGCATGGTTGCTTCAACTCATTGAAAACGGCAAAGGAAAGGTTCCAACACCGGAGAAGGAATCTAAGGTTTCCACCAGTTTTATTCGATAAGAAAAAAAGATTGAATGAATTCGTTACAATTAATGTAATCCACAAAACAGGAGAGGTAATATGAACGCTCCTGTTTTTTTGCAAAAGAAAACCACCCGTCGAAAGGGTGGTTAAGTTTTTGTTTTAGAACCAGTTGCGAATCTTGAATTTGCAATTGCATTGGGGACAGGTAACCGGAAATTTTCCGGCCTTTCTGGGAAAGCGAAGAGCTGCTTTGCAATTTGGACACTTGTGATAAGCATGGGTTCTTAGTTCTCGAAGTTGGCGGGAGCGATAAGTAAAAGATCTTTTCAATGGACCGATCATCCGAAGAAATTTTTCGTTTTCTTGTCTGCGCTTGTAGATATTCCGAGACAGCATACGAAAAAACATATACAACAGGATGATATTGTCTCCATAAGAAAGATAGGGGGACCGGATAAAGGTGTTGGCGATGATAACCATAAAGTACAACACCAACAGGCAAATGTATAATTGATCAAAGCCGTATCGTCCCATCATGAATCTGGCCAAAGAATTTCTAAAATTTCCCATGATTTGCTCCTTTTTATTTTGTGTGATTAGATTATGATAGCTTGAAACACAATAAATGTAAACAACTTCGTGATGGAATATTGTAATTTAGCGCTTTATCAGATAAAATAATCCTATTATTGATTGAATAGGAAGTATAACATGAAACACTTAATTTGGAATGAAAAAATGGAATGTGCCGGTCGCCGGGAAATTCAGGATTTGCAACTTGACCGTCTCAAAAAGACGGTGGAAGTCTGTTACGAAAAAATCCCATTTTATAGGCAGCAATTTGATGAAATCGGATTGAAACCCAGGCACATTGAAACACTCAAGGATATTCGATATATTCCTTTCACCACGGCGGAGGACTTAAAAAAGAATTATCCCTTTGGCATGTTTGCAGTGGACAAAAAAGAGATTGTCAGGCTCCACGGATCCTCCGGTACCACCGGAAAACCCAAAATTGTAGGATATACGAAAAATGATATTGATATGTGGTCTGAAGTGGTTGCCCGAGTCATTTGCGCCGCCGGTGGCTTGCCGGAAGATGTGGTTCAAATTGCTTTTGGATATGGACTTTTCACCGGTGGATTTGGACTTCATTATGGAATGGAAAAATTAGGCGCTATGGTGGTGCCCCTTTCCAGCGGAAATACGGAGCGGCAGCTGATGCTAATGGAAGACTTTGGAACCACCATTTTGATTTCCACCCCCTCCTACGGACTATACTTGGCGGATGAAATGGAAAAGAAGGGGATAGACAAAAGCAAAATAAAATTGCGGTTGGCTCTTTTTGGGGGAGAAGGCCATACAGAAGCCATGCGGGTAAAAATTGAAAAGCAACTGGGCATTCTGGCCACCGAAAACTATGGTTTGTCGGAAATCATAGGCCCCGGCGTATCAGGGGAATGTATTAAACAAAAAGGCATGCATATTGCCGAGGATCATTTTTTCTCGGAAATTGTGGACCCGGATACTTTAGAGCCCCTGGATATTGGGGAAAAAGGGGAGTTGGTTATGACCACCCTGACCAAAGAAGGCACGCCGGTTCTCCGATACCGAACCCGTGATATTACGTGGCTGGATGATACCCCCTGCGACTGTGGAAGAACTTCTCTTCGCATGGCAAAAGTCCAAGGCAGATCCGACGATATGCTAGTGATTCGCGGAGTGAATGTATTCCCATCACAGATTGAATCAGTGGTAATGTCCATGAAGGAAATTGAACCTTTCTATGAAATTATCGTTTACAATGAAGGGTATATGGACAAAATTGAGGTTCGAGTGGAATTTGCCAACGGTGATTTGTTGGATGACTACAAAAAATTGGAAGAGTTGCGAAACAAAATCGCCCACAATTTGCGTACTATTTTGAACATTGACGCCAAAGTTACGTTGGTTTCATCAGGCACCTTGCCGCGATTTGAAGGAAAAGGCAAACGGGTCATTGACAAGAGAACAAAATAACGGATATCCATAAGCGCATAAAATAAAGGAATGGACAAGAGGACGAAAGAATGACGACAAAAAAAATTATGCTGGGGAATGAAGGGTTTGCCCGAGGAGCCTATGAGGCAGGGGTCACCGTGATTTCTTCTTATCCCGGAACCCCCAGCACTGAAATTACAGAATACGCTGCCTTGTATGACGAAATCTATGTGGAATGGGCCCCCAACGAAAAGGTGGCTGCAGAAGTGGTCATCGGGGCCGGAATCGGTGGAGCAAGAAGCCTGACAGCCATGAAACACGTCGGGCTGAATGTGGCCGCGGATCCTTTTTTTACAGTAGCCTATACAGGGGTCAATGGAGGGGTTGTATTCATTGTAGCGGATGACAACGGTTGCCACTCCAGCCAGAACGAGCAGGATTCCAGATTTTATGCCAGAAGTGCCGGCGTTCCCATGTTAGAACCGGCTTCGGCTCAGGAATGCAAAGATTATGTAAAACTAGCCTTTGAGTTCAGTGAAAAATATGATACGCCCATTTTGATTCGTTCCAACACAAGGATTTCCCATTCCAGAGGGATTGTGGAGGAACAGGACAGGGTGCTTCCCCCTTTAAGAGATTACAACAAAGATGTGGGAAAATACGTGGCCATGCCGGCGATGGCAAGAAAACTTCACATTGCCCAGGAAAAAAGGCTGAATCGATTCCAGGAAGACAGCAATACCTTTGATATGAACCAAGTGGAATACAAAGATCTGTCTATTGGGATTATCACTTCCGGCATCTGCTATCAATACACCCAGGAAGCATTACCCAATGCCAGTATTCTAAAGTTGGGTTCTGTATTCCCCCTGCCGGTGAAGTTAATCAAAGAATTTGCCGACAAAGTAGATCAATTAATTGTCATTGAGGAAGGACAACCTATCTTGGAAGATGCAATCCGCGCTTTGGGAATTCCTGCAACGGGGAAAGAACGGTTTTCCATTCAAGGTGAATATTCGGTGACACAAATCAAAAAGGCCTTTGGTTTCCCTGTTGACCAACATCTGTCTCAGGAAGAAGCCCCAACCCGGCCCCCTCTTTTGTGTGCCGGTTGCCCCCATCGTGCATTATTCTATTTGCTGGGAAAAATGAAAAAGACAGTAATTGGGGATATTGGGTGCTATACCTTAGGTTCCTTGCCCCCAACATCTGCCATGGATACCTGCTTATGCATGGGTGCCTCTATCAGTATGGCCCATGGATTTGAAAAAGCCAGGGGAAACAAAGATGGGAAGAACGTGGTGGCGGTGATAGGGGATTCTACTTTTTTCCATTCCGGCATTACCGGGCTGATTAACATGAGTTACAATAAGTGCCCCGGCACAGTGTTGATTTTGGATAATCGTATTACAGGCATGACCGGACATCAAGACAATCCTTCCACGGGAAAAGATGCCAAGGGAAAGGCGGCGCCCGCCGTTAATATTACCCAATTAGTGGAAGCCTGTGGCGCGCAAAGCATTCGTGAAGTTGATCCATTTGACCTGAAGGCGATGGAAACTGCCATTGCGGAAGAATGTGAAAAAGAGGTTCTTTCTGTGATTATTTCCAAGCGACCCTGCGCCCTCATTGTCAAGCAGCCGGAGCAAACCTATGTCATCACGGATCAATGCAAAAAGTGCAAGACTTGTATGCGTATCGGTTGCCCCGCCATTGAAAAACAAGGGAATGACATTGTCATCATCAAGGAACGTTGTGTAGGATGTGGATTGTGCGTCCGCGTGTGTCCCTTTGGGGCCATTTTGGAGGTGCGATAAATGAAAGAATTAAACATATTAATTGTAGGCGTTGGTGGCCAAGGCACCCTCCTTGCCAGTGTCTTGCTGGGAAACCTGGCTATGGAGGCCGGATATGACGTAAAACTGGCAGAAGTCCATGGTATGGCACAAAGGGGTGGCAGCGTGGTTACCCACGTTAGAATCAACAAATCCCCGGTTAGCTCGCCCCTCATTGAAGAGGGAGGCGCCGACATCATTATAGCCTTTGAATTGCTGGAAGGATTTCGATGGATTTCCTATCTCAAGCCTGAGGGCACTTTGCTCATCAATAATCAAAAAATTAATCCCATGCCTGTGATTATGGGAGCGGTACCGTATCCGGAGGACATTGTGGGATACCTTGAGAATCATGTAAAACATCTATTTCTTTTGGATGCCGATGCATTGGCTGTTCAAGCCGGCAACATCAAGGCGGTGAATACTGTGTTGATGGGCGCGTTATCTACAAAAATGCCGTTTTCAGAAGAAATGTGGTTGAATCAAATAGAAAAAAACGTTAAACCCAAATTCATTGAATTGAATAAAGAGGCATTTATGCTGGGTAGGAAGGAGAATGAATGATTTGGAATAAGCCAGCGGAGTGTAGCACCCGTGAAGACTTGGAGAAGGTGCAACTTAGGAAACTAAAAGGTACAGTTGCAAGGATTTATCAAAATGTAGAATCATATCGAATAAAAATGCAGGAGAAAGGCATTGCCCCTGGGGATATCAACTCCTTGGAAGACCTAAAAAATTTGCCCTTTACAACGAAAGCCGACTTGAGGGACAACTACCCGTACGGTATGTTTTCCTCTCCATTAAGTGAAATCGTTCGGATTCATGCATCTTCCGGTACTACCGGCAAACCTACGGTGGTTGGTTATACCCGAAAAGATTTGGAAAATTGGGCAGAGTGTATTGCACGTAGCTTAACCATGGCCGGCGCCGACAAAACTTCGGTAATTCAAGTGGCATATGGCTATGGACTATTTACCGGTGGATTGGGACTCCATGGCGGGGCAGAATATTTAGGGGCATCGGTCATTCCAATTAGTTCCGGAAACTCTCAACGGCAAATCCTTTTAATGAAAGATTTTAAAAGTACCGTTTTGTGTTGCACTCCATCGTATGCCTTGACCCTAGCTGAGGCGGTGGCCCATGCGGGAATTGACCCTGCCGAATTATGTTTGAAGGCGGGGATCTTTGGAGCAGAGCCTTGGACCCAAGGAATGCGGGATGAAATAGAAAAGGGACTGGGATTAAAAGCTTTTGATATTTATGGATTGTCAGAAGTCATGGGACCCGGGGTTTCCTGTAGCTGTGAGGCCCAAAATGGCTTGCACATTATGGAAGATTTCTTTATCCCGGAGATTATCGACCCCAAAACAGAAGAAGTGCTGCCCTATGGAGAACAAGGGGAACTGGTATTTACCACCATTGGCAAGGAAGGGATTCCATTGATTCGATATCGAACCCGGGATATTTGCGTCCTTATGCCTGAGAAATGCAGTTGCGGCAGGACTACAGTTCGGATGAGTCGAATTCTTGGCAGATCCGATGATATGCTGATTATTAAAGGCGTTAACGTATTCCCATCACAAATTGAAACAGTGATTTCCATGTTCAAAGAACTGACCCTCAATTACAAAATCCTTGTGGGCAGGGAAAACAATACGGATACCATTGAAGTTCTTGTTGAATTGGCAGAAGGCTTGGCCATTGACAATATCCGATTTGTGGAAGAACTGAAACATCGGGTTGAGCACGAACTGCGAAATATTCTGGGAATTGGCTGTAATTTGAAATTCCTCAATGCCGGCACTTTGCCAAGAAGCGAAGGGAAGGCAGTGAGAGTCGAAGATACGAGAAACATTTCCATACGTGTATAAGGAGGTACCATCTATGATTGATCAAATATCTGTTTTTTTGGAAAACGAAGTAGGACGGCTTTCGGCATTTTCCTCAACGTTGGCAGAAAAGAATATTAGCATTAAGGCCATTTGTATTGCAGATACCACTGATTTTGGCATCCTGCGATGCATTGTGGATGAGCCGGAAGTGGCGGTGGAGGCCTTGAAAGAAAAAGGCTTTACCGCAAGTATTACCAAGGTGCTGGCTGTCAGTGTCAGCGACGATGCCGGTGGGCTCCATGACGTATTGGACTTTCTTACCAATGCCGGGATTGGCGTGGATTATATCTATTCACTGGTTCGTTCCGCCGATGGCAGGGCAGATCTGATTTTTAAGGTGGAAGACCCACAAACCGCCGGAAAAATCCTTGAAAGCAATGGCATAAAGGTGCTGACTTCAAAGGACATATAAAAACCATGGAGTAGGACAAAGGTTTCATCATTTCAATGATTGAAAAAACAGCGGCCGTTAGAAACGGTCGCTGTGGTTCATTAGATTTCTTAAAAATCCGCCGGGATGTTTTTTCTCCGGGGGATTTTTTTGTGGTTCTTCTGTTCCTTCCCCGGAAGTCGTTTCCATTGACGAAGGTTCCGGCGAGACAGTGTTGGGAGCGGGAACTTGTACCGGAGGGTCCGCCGAGACGGTCTTGGGAGTGGTAACTTGTCTCGGAGGTTCCTGATAATTTACAATAGCACAATTGATTCCGGATGAATCAATATTTAGGATTGCATAAGTGCCTTGTCTGCCGTTGTCCGGTTGAGACAGACTGCCTGGATTGATGAGGGTAATATTGTTGATCACTTCATAGTAGGGATTATGTGTATGACCAAAAAGAACAGCCTTTGCACCGCATTCTTCCCCTTGATATAGAAGGCGATCCACACCTTTTTTTGCTCCGTGAAGGTGTCCGTGGGTAATCAAAATAGGGCCATAAGGAGTGGAAAGAGTTAAAATCCCTTCTATCTTTGAAGTAATTCCATCGCAGTTGCCGCCAACGGCAATCACCGGCACATCTGTATAGGCTTTGAGATTCTCCGCATCGTGCAAATAATCTCCCAAGTGAACAATACAGTTTAATTCTGTAAGGATGGGAAGGAGTTTAATGGCCCGGTCAATATGACCGTGAGTATCGCTAATCACAAGTATTTTCAAATTATTGCTCCTCAATAAAAGTTACTTCTTCAGGTTGGCTTAGTAGGTCAATCATTTCTTGGGAACGATGTCCACGTGGCAGTTTTAGAGATAAGACAAAAGCCAAGCCCCCAGGGGTCAGGGGATTTGGGTAATTCAAGTCGGTTTCCACTACGGTAATGCCGTGTTCAGGCAAACCTGCAATGAATGCTTTAAATCCATCAAAGGAGGTCACTTCAACATAGATGCTGATAATCCCGGACCGTTGATAAAAGAAATTTTCTAGCTTCGGCAACAATGCAAGGCTGATAAAGATAGCAATTCCAGCAAGGATAGCACCATCATAAAAACCAATTCCCGCAGCCAAACCCAGACAAGCGGACGCCCATAAACCTGCGGCGGTGGTCAGTCCTTTGATTTTTTTACTACCTGTTACCAAAATGGTACCCACACCCAAAAAGCCTACGCCGGTAATGACCTGGGCACCAAGACGGGCAGGATCGCTGATTCCTTCAAAGGTATCTACAATAAATTGGTTGGTCAACATGGCCAAGGCCGCCCCCACACATACAAGGATATGAGTTCGAAATCCTGCAGCATGTCTTGAAGCGCCTCGTTCCAAACCAATAATACCACCCAGCACAATGGCCAAAATTAGGCGAATGCAAATGGAATAGACATTTAGTTCGTACATGAAGCTGGGTAAAGCCATCAGATGCATCCTATCACCTCCTAGGACAAATGAAACGCAATTGCCACAAAGTGGCAGGCGGTGCCTACAATAATAAACACATGAAATATTTCATGAAACCCAAAATCCGGCGAGGGATTTGGTTTTTTAAAGGCATACATAACGGCACCGATGGTATAAGCAATCCCTCCTGCAATTAACCAGAAAACAAAGGATGGAGAAAGGGTATAAAAGAAGGGGATTTCCCCAACTGCCGCCCATCCCATTGCCAAATAAAGGAGGGTATATAACCAACGGGGTGCCTGAATCCAGACCAATTTCATTAAGGAGCCCAGAAGGGCAATTCCCCACATAACCAAGAGATAAATCAATGCTTTGGTGGGGGAAAAGAAGGCAAGAATGATAGGGGTGTACGTGCCGGCGATTAAAACAAAAATCATGCAATGATCCAGTTTCCGTAGTTTTAAAATCCGGGATGCCGGACCTGGCATGTAGTGATACAAAGCGCTGCAACTATAGAGGGCGATGACAGAAAGGCCAAAGATCAAATAGGGCACAACATGATCAAAGTGGGCGGACACCAAATAGATGGTTGCCAAAACACCTAAAAAAGCACCAAACAGGTGGGTGCGAAAACTCCATTTGTCGCGGGGATTTTTTAGGTTCATCAGGTACTCCTTATATAGTGATCAAGGTAGTAATGGTAGTAATCATTTTTTTTATTATACCATGTTTTTCCTGATGTTGAGGATTTGTTTTTTTACACTGTCAAAGGATGTTGAACCATAGGAACCCTTGTTATTTACACAACTAACCAAGGTCAACTTCCCATAAACATCCTGATCAAAGGCAGGGGAAAATTGTTTCAACTCCTCCAAAGGCAAATCTTCAATGGCTTGCCCCGTTGTAATGCAGTGGAGAACCAATTTGCCAATGATTTCATGACAATCTCGAAAGGGAATTCCCTTGGAAACCAAATAATCTGCCGCATCTGTTGCGTTGAGAAAACCGGTTTTAGCAGCAGTTTTCATGGTTTCTTCCTTAAAAGTCAGGGTGGAGAGCATTTCAATAAAAATTTGAAGAGAGTGTTTTAGGGTATCCCCGGCATCAAAAACCGGCAGTTTGTCCTCTTGCATATCTTTGTTGTATGCCAAGGGCAAGCCCTTCATAATGGTCAAAAGGGTTATCAAATCTCCATAGACCCGACCGGTTTTGCCGCGAATCAACTCTGCCATGTCCGGGTTTTTTTTCTGAGGCATAATGCTGCTTCCCGTGGAATAAGCATCGTCCATTTCAACAAACCCAAATTCCGAGGAATTCCAAAGAATCAATTCTTCGCAAAATCTGGAAAGATGCATCATGGTCATGGCGCAGCAATTAAGGAATTCTATGGCAAAATCCCTGTCACTGACAGCATCCATGGCGTTTTCGGAGACTTTGGAAAATCCCAATTCACTGGCCAGATAATCCCTGTCAGTGGCATAAGTGGTGCCTGCCAAAGCACCGGAACCTAAGGGAAGGCTGTCAGTTCGTTTCAAACAATCCCCAAACCGATCCTGATCTCTTGAAAACATCTGAAAATAGGATAGCAGATGATATCCTAAGGTCACCGGTTGGGCCCGTTGCATATGGGTGTAGCCGGGCATAATGGTTTCCACATGTTTTTCCGCCAAATCCACCAGCAGAAGCTTCAAATCCTGTAAGATTTGGGAAATTTCCGCGGTTTCTTTCATGACGTGCAGGCGAAAATCCAGGGCCACCTGATCGTTTCGGCTTCTGGCAGTATGAAGTTTTTTCCCCAATTCGCCAATACGTTCCGTGAGCAGTGCCTCAATATTCATATGGATATCTTCCATTTCAATGGAAAAGTCCACACGTCCTGCCTCAATATCCTGCAATATCCCAGTCAAGGCAGAAACCATGGTTTCTGCCTCGATTTGAGATATAATATTCTGTTTGGCCAGCATCTTTGCGTGGGCTATGCTGCCGGTAATATCTTCTTTGTACAGTCTTTCATCAAAAGTGATAGAAGCATTAAATGCGTCACTGGATGAAGTCGCTGCTTTTGTAAACCTTCCTTTCCAAAGTTTCATCTTTGGTGGACCCTCCTTCTTTGTTTTGCTTTTGAATGGCACGTATCTTCAATGGCAATGAGAACAGGTTGATAAACCCGGTAGCATCGCTTTGAGTGTAGACTTCGTCTTTGCTAAAGGTGGCGAACTCTTCCATGTACAGGGAGTTTGGCGACTGGGAAGCCACCGGGGTTGCCGTACCTTTGTATAGCTTCAGTTTCACCTTTCCGGTTACCAAATCCTGGGTGTCATCCACAAAAGCCGAAATTGCTGTTCTGAGAGGAGTATACCACAAACCATCATAAACCAGTTGAGCAAATTTCTCTGCAATGATTTTTTTGTAGTGGAGGGTATCACGATCCAAAATCAGTTTTTCCAGAGCACGGTGGGCATTGAACAAAATAGTGCCGCCGGGAGTTTCGTACACACCTCTGGATTTCATACCTACCAGTCGGTTTTCAATAATATCAATGGTGCCGACCCCGTTGTCGCCGCCTAATTTGTTTAGGGTGCGCATTAATTCCTGCGGAGACATTTTTTTGCCGTTAACAGAAACAGGAATGCCTTTTTTGAACCCCACTTCAATATAAGTAGGGAAGTCCGGGGCCTTTTCCGGGGTAACACTTAGGACATGGATATCATCTAAATGCTGATTCCATGGATTTTCCAGATTGCCACCTTCATGGCTGATGTGCCAAATATTCTCGTCTCTGCTGTAAATCTGCTGGGTGGTTTGGGTAATGGGGATGTTATGTAAGCCGGCATACTCGATCATTTCTTCTCTGGAAGAAAATGTCCATGCCGGGTCTCTCCAAGGAGCAATAATTTTAATAGCAGGATCCAACGCTTTTATAGTGGTCTCAAACCGGACTTGGTCATTCCCTTTGCCGGTGCATCCGTGGCAAATATAGTAAGCACCTTCTTTTTGGGCGATTTCAACTAACTTTTTGGCCATCAGTGGTCTGGCCATGGACGTTCCCAGCATGTACTCATCTTCATAGATGGCACCTGCTTTGAGTGTCGGCCAAATGAAATCTGTAATGAATTCATCCTGAATGTCCACAATGTATGCTTTGACAGCACCTGTGGCATAGGCCTTTTTTTCAATGGCATCAAAATCTTCTTTTTGACCTGCGTTACAGCATACCGCAATCACATCGCTGTGATAGAATTCCTTAAGCCAGGGAATGATGACGGAGGTGTCAAGTCCGCCGGAGTATGCCAGCACTACTTTTTCGTTGGGTATCATGGTGTTTTCTCCTATGCATATTTATTAACATTTTGTACTAATTATACATATTTCTCCGGGTTTTTCAAGGGGAAAACACAAAAAAAGTAAAGACTTTCCCCAATTTTTGTTGTAAAATGTCCAAAAGAGGATATTTTTGTCATCCGGAAAAGGTACGACCTTATGAACCAAATCGTTTCACAACTGAATCAACTGGGACTTTCTTCCCCAATCACTGAAAACCCCTCCATGGCAGGCTATACTTCCTTTCAGGCCGGTGGAAAAGCGGATCTTTTGGTGACCCCAAACTCGGTGAAGGAATTATTGGAGATTCTCAAACTTTTGCACCAAGAAGGCTGTCCCTTTATTATTTTGGGAAAGGGAACCAACTTGCTGTTTTTAGATGGTGGCTATCCGGGAGTTGTTGTTCATTTGGGCGAACCCTTTAGTGCCATCACCGTAGCAGAGAACACCATGACCGTCGGTGCCGGGGCGGCGTTGTCTGTGGTGGCACGAACTGCCATGGAACATGAATTGACCGGTTTGGAATTTGCTTCAGGCATTCCCGGCTCTTTGGGGGGCGGGGTATTTATGAATGCCGGGGCATACGGAGGAGAAATGAAAGACGTGGTTGTCCAGGGGGAAGTGGTTTCCCAAGATGGGAAGCACACGAGGATTTTGACCCCGGTAGAAATGGCATATGAATATCGCCACAGCAGTCTGATGGAATCCGGGGAGATTGTGTTAAGTGCCACCCTTCAATTGAAACCAGGGGACAGAGAAAAAATCTCCGCCAAAATGAAAGACTTCAATAACCGAAGAAACCAGAAACAACCCATGGCATTGCCCAGCGCCGGCAGTTTTTTTAAGCGGCCCCAAGGACACTTTGCCGGGAAACTTATACAAGATGCAGGCCTTGCCGGGCTATCCTATGGAGGCGCCCAGGTCTCTCCCCAGCATTGCGGGTTTATTGTCAATAATGGGGGGGCGACGGCCGCCGATATTCTTACCTTGATGCACATGGTGCAAGGAACAGTGCTGGACAAATTTGGCGTTTTTCTTGAGCCGGAAGTACGCATTATTGGAGAAACAGAATGAATTACAAAATGATTTTTGATTATCATACCCATTCCACCTATTCCCATGGACTGACCCCATGGACTCCCCACGGGAAAGGAACCATTGAGCAAAATGTCAGAGCTGCCGCAGCCAAAGGGTTGACAGCCTTGGCGTTAAGCGACCACGGACCCGGACATGTGACCTTTGGTATCAAGCTAAGGGATCTTCCCAAAATCAGGGAAGAAATTAATGGGATGAAGGAATTGCTACCTCAACTTGAGATTTATCTCAGCGTGGAAGCCAATATTATGGATGGAAAAAGATCGTTGGATGTTTCACCGGAAGAAGCCAGAGGGTTTGATTTTCTCATAGGAGGATATCATTTGGCGGTTCCAAACAGCCATACCCTGTCAAACTACATGATGACAAAGGGGATTCTCAGGGGCCAAACCCGAACCCAAAAATCAAGAATCCAAAACACAGAGATGATAATTCGGGCATTATTTGAAAACAATCTGCGAATTTTGACCCATCCCGGGGACAAAGCACCGGTGGATATTGTTGCCATTGCCAAGGCCTGCGCAGAGACGGATACCTGGATGGAAATCAGCAATTTTCATCGAAATTTGACCCAAGATGAAATCAAGGCGGTCATTCCAACAGAAGCAAAGTTTGTGATTAGTAGCGATGCCCATAGACCGGAGCGAATCGGCGGGTTTGAAAAAGGTCTGAAACGAGCACTGGATGCCGGATTGGATCCAGCGAGGATTGTAAATATCCAAGAAATATAGAGAGAACAGGTGCAAAATGAAAGTCATCATTATAACAGGATTGTCAGGAGCCGGCAAAACCCAGGCAGCCAATTTTTTGGAGGACTTTGGGTATTATTGCATTGATAATATGCCGCCGGCATTGATTAAAAACTTTATCGATTTGGTTTTGTCCGGGCGAAGCGGCATTCAGAAGGCTGCCTTTGTGGTGGATATTCGTGGTGGCGAGTTTTTTGGAGATTTGAAGGGTGCCATTGAGCAATTAAAAGAAAGCCAAACAGACTACCGGGTATTGTTTTTGGATACCACCGACAATGTGTTGGTGCAACGATTTAGTGAAACTCGAAGGGTGCATCCCATGACCGGTAAGGCCATTACCTTGGAAGCATTGGCAAAAGAACGGGCCATGCTGGAAGAAATCAAAAAAAGCGCCGACTATATCATTGACACTTCAAAAATGAAGGCAGCCGACCTTAAGGGGAAGCTGTTTGAGATTTTTTCTTCTGAAGAGACTCTGAATACCTTTGTAATTAACGTTACTTCCTTTGGGTTCAAAAAAGGGATTCTCATCACGGCGGATATGGTGTTGGATGTTCGATTCCTGCCCAATCCTTATTACATCAAGAGCATGAAAAAACTTACGGGAAACAGCAAAAAAGTCAAAGAATTTGTGTTGAAACAACCGGAAACCCAGAATTATGTGAAACGAATCGTGGAATTGGTGGATTCAATTATTCCGTCTTTTGAACGGGAAGGCAAAAACCATTTGAATTTGGCCTTTGGGTGTACCGGGGGACAACATCGATCTGTTGTCGTGGCCAATGAGGTGGCCAGGATTTTCCGTGAAGGTGGCAGAATCGTCACAGTAGAGCACAGAGAATTAAACAAATAGAAAGCAGAAGCTATGACTTTTTCCAAAGATACCAAAGATGAATTGGCGCACATCGTGCCAACCAAAAATTGCTGCATGCTGGCAGAGTTATCCGGCTTTATTCGGGTCTGCGGCACCATAAAATTGGTGGGAGGCGGCAAATTTAAAGTTGTCCTCACCACAGAGCATAATGCGGTGGCACGTCACTACAAAACCTTGCTAAAAGAATATTTTAATGTGGATCCTACCCTGGAGATTGGGCGAAGTCAAGCCATCAACAAAGGGAAAGTCTATTTGATGACCTTGGGACCTGAAGATTTAAGCGAGCAGATTCTCCGGGAAACCGGCATCCTCATGCTTCGTGGGGGAATGAACTATATCAGCGACGGGATTTATGACAATCTGATCAAAACCAAGTGTTGCCGCAAAGCATATCTAAGAGGCCTGTTTCTGGGCACCGGCACCATGAGCAATCCGGAAAAGGGATACCAGTTTGAAATTGTCTGCGATACGGAAGTGTTGGCCGGGGACGTAAAACGGCTTCTCAACGGATTTATTGACATTCATGCAAAGGTTGTTGTGCGAAAAGGTCAGTATGTGGTTTATGTCAAGGCCGCCGGGCAGATTTTGGATTTGCTGGCCATTATGGGCGCCCATTCCCAGTATTTTGCCTTTGAAGATATTCGGATGAAAAAAGAGTTGGTGAATCGGGCCAACCGAATTCAAAACTGTGATACCGCCAACATTGACAAAACCATTATGGCTTCGGAAAAACAAATTGGAGACATAAAGGCGGTCATGGGTACCGGCGGATTAGAAACCTTGCCGCCGAAACTTCGGGAAATCGCATCCTTGCGCCTGGAAAATCCCGACGCCAGCATGTCAGAACTGGGCGCCATGTTGGATCCCCCCTTAAAAAAGGCAGGGGTCAACAATCGATTTGCCCGAATTGCCGAAATGGCAAAGGACAAGCACAGGGCGTAAGCAAAAGGACAAGCACAGAGCATAAGTAAAAGGATAAGCCTTGAACTAAGAAAGGAAATTATACCATGGGAGATTGGCTGAATCTTACGGTTTACGAAAATACAATACGGGAAGTCATTGAAATTTTGCTGGTGATTATCATAGGCATTCTCATCTTCATATTACTAAAAAATCTGGCACTGTATCTTATCAAAAAACATGAAAAGACAGATAGCGACAGGGAACCCTTGTTTTGGGAAAACCTTTTGAACAAAAACGCTTTTCCTCTCATGGTGGTGATTTTGGTTTATGTGTGTCTGAACTTGTTAAACCTGCCGGCATGGGTTATGAGGGGCTTGAATCTGCTTCTCATTGCCACCGTGGCCACTTCCGCCGCCGCTGCAATTTCTGTATTTTTGGTCAGTGTCTTCCATAAGTATTCGGGAGAAGATGTGAAAGACAAGCCAAAAGAAAATGCCATTCACTGGCTTACCGTTTTTCTGAAGATCTTTATCTGGACCACTGCCTTGATTTTGTTCTTGGACAACATTGGGGTGAAGATTTCCTCCTTAATTGCAGTTTTGGGTGTGGGAGGCGTGGCCATTGCCTTTGCCGCCCAATCTATTTTGGCTGATATTTTTTGCTTCTTTACCATCTTTTTTGACAAACCCTTTGAAATCGGGGATTTTATTGTGGTGGGGCCTCAATCCGGCACAGTGGAGCATATTGGGGTCAAAACCACACGACTTCGTTCGCTGGATGGAGAGCAAATCGTCATGGCCAACTCGGACATCACCAAATCCCGAATTCAAAACTACAAAACCATGAAAGAACGCCGGGTGTTGTTTCACCTGATGGTGGACTTTGAAACGGAGCATGACAAACTGGCCAGGCTGCCTCAGATGCTGGAAGAAATCATAAATGGTACTCAAGTTGCCCGATTTGGGCGAGCCCATTTTGTGGCATTTCGGGAATACTATCTGGATTATGAAGTAGTATATTTCATAGAAGGGGATGATTACGATGAATACTTGGATGCGCATCATCAAATCAATCTAAAAATCCTAGAGGCACTTCAAAAGGAGGGGATTCATTTTGCTTACCCCACCCGCAATGTGAACCTAAATCAAGTTGGCGACCTGACGGGTACCGCCGGGAATGGAGAATAATATGTTGATACAAACCGGATTCATCACCACGATGGATATTGTAGATATTAGTTTTGAAGGGCAAGGCATCGGCAAAATCGACGGCCTTGCTGTTTTTGTACCGGACACAGTGGTGGGAGACAAGGTTTCTGTTCGTCTCACCAAAGTGAAAAAGAATTATGCCAATGGGGAAGTGGTTGAAATACTAACCCCGTCCCCGGATCGAATCGAAAAATACTGCACCCATGCCGCAGATTGCGGCGGCTGCCCTTTGTCGGAAATGAACTACAAAAGTCAGCTTGCCCTCAAAGAGAAACAGGTGGCAGAACGAATCAAAAGGCTGGGCGGCGTGGAAAATCCCTTGATTCGACCAATTTTGGCTATGGATGAGCCTTATGGATATCGAAACAAAGTCACCTTGCCGGTAAGCACCGGAGGCAACCGAAAAATCAAAGGTGGCATCATCGAAAATCTAGGAGCTCCGGCAGTTGGATTTTATAAAATTCGAAGCCATGAAGTTATCAACTGTTCTGATTGCAAGCTGCAGACCCAAGGCGCCATGGCAGTGGCAGAAGCCTTGCGGCTCTTTATGGAAGAAGACAACATTACCGCTTGGGATGAAAATTGGGAACAAGGCCTTCTCCGTCATTTGATTGTGAAAACCGCCTTTGCCACCAAAGAAATCATGGTAATCTTGGTCATCAACGGCAAAGGGATCCCCGGGGCAGAAAAGCTTATCCAAATGATGGATGAAAGGGTGGAACAAACCGGTTATTCTCTGGAAAGCGTCTACGTGAACACCAACAAAGATAAAACCTCGGCAATCTATGGCAAAAACTCCCTGCTTTTGGCCGGCAAAAAATCCATTTTGGACAAAATAGGGGACTTGGACATTGAAATCTCACCTTTAAGCTTTTATCAAATCAACCCACAGATGACCGTGCCTCTTTATGATAAAGTATTGGAATATGCCGCCTTAACCGGAACCGAAAACGTTCTGGACTTATATTGCGGTGTTGGGGCCATCGGCCTTTACTGCGCCGGAAATGCCGGATCCATCCTGGGCATAGAAGTATCCCGGGATGCCGTTTTGGACGCCAATCGAAATGCTGTCATCAACAGAATTGTCAACGCCAGATTCCTCTTAGGCAAAGCAGAAGAAATCCTGCAAAGCTTCTTGACCCGGAATGTGAAGAAAAACTGGATCAAGAAGGAATCCAAATTGCCCGAAACGCAGACGTTGTGATTTTGGATCCCCCCCGATCCGGATGCCCCCAGCCACTCCTTGAGGCAGTGGCCTCCGTGGTTCCCTCCCGAATTGTGTACGTCTCCTGCGACCCGGCCACCTTGGCCCGGGACATCAAAGTCCTGGCCGGCCTAGGCTATCAATTTGTAGAGGCCACCCCCGTGGACATGTTCCCCTGGACCTTGCACGTTGAAGCCGTAGCCCTACTCACGAAGTGAGTAGCGGCACGTCTCATGCAAAGGATGCCCAA
>CAXXMM010000010.1:0-139551 GCA_963676385.2 Anaerovoracaceae bacterium | reverse complement strand
CAACAAGAAATAAAGCGGTGCGAACCAAACAAGAATTCTATGTGTGATAAACCCAAGCCCATCTGGGTACACAGCTAAGAAAGTTGTGTACTCCCATTGGGGTTGCAATTTGGAGCTATACAACCAAACTAGTCCAAGATCAATCAGCGGTATCAGAAACATGATAACCAGCAAAGATACTTTTTGAGTGTCTTTGATAAATCGAAGGATATAACTATTATTCATACTGTCATACCAGTTTTATTTACCATGTCTCTTCATCCCAATACCCCTTGACCGTTACCGCAAAAACTGTGTCATTGTTATTTTCTGCGCCCATTCGCACCCAGTTTTCATTTGCATTCCATGAACCCCAAAAGTAATTGGCACCACTACCTTGGGCTATTGTGTAAGTATTTGTTAACCGCTCATATGAAGTCGCATCTACCAACCAATAAGTTGCTTTGGTCCCTTTGCCTTCTTCATTGTATCTCATGTTTACTTTCCATTCATTTGCGTCACGTTTGGTTTCTCTATACTTATATGTCGTATAATCGTTTCGATGCCCACCACCCAAATCTAAGTCAAACGAATAATTGTCATCAGATGCAAAGGCTGGCACCGCATATACTCCCATTATTATGGCAATACAGGCTAGTATAGCAATTCTTTTTTTCATGGTTTTGTCCCTTCTCAATAAAGTAATGCAATAGATTGATTTTTTTACACCCCTGTACATTTTGTACATTATACTTCACATTTTATTATTATAAAAGAAGTCGCATGGTATAGTTTAATTGGTTCTCTTCCCGAAATGAGTCGAATGAATTATTGAGAACCTTTCCCTACACGCCTTGACGATTTCCTTTGAATCTTTTACACTGATATTAGTTGAGCTCACTTGAAGTTTGTGGTCTTCCACGGATTGGCTCATTCTAACATCGGAGCTACCACGCCGAGAAATCGGAGCTACCACGCTGAGACTTTCACTTGTTCATAATACCTAAGGCATCAAAGAAAAGAGGAGTATACCGTGTCAACAAAAGAACAAATTTTTCGCATGTTGATGGAACATCGAGGCCAGTCGGTTTCCGGAGAAACCTTGGGGGAGGCTCTTGGGATTTCTCGTGCCGCTGTGTGGAAAGGAATCAACGCCTTGCGAAAAGACGGCTATCCCATTGAGGCCATTACCAACAAGGGGTATTGCCTGGCCGGCAGCCAAGACTATTTGTCCTCTACGGAAATTGCAAGGCACCTGCGCCCTGAGGCTGGGAACATTGAAATTCAAGTTTATGATTCTGTGGAATCTACCAACAAGACTGCCAAAGAACTGGCCTTAACAGCGCCGGATCATTTTATAGCCGTTATATCCAATGAACAAACTTCAGGACGCGGCCGCCTCGGCAGAAGTTTTTATTCTCCTGAAAATGCCGGCCTATACATGAGCATTTTGTTTCGTCCCACCTTTGACATGAGTCATGCAATTTTGGTAACCACTGCGGCGTCCGTTGCTGTGGTACGCGCCATTGAGGCCCTTTCCTCGGCAATCCCTTCTCCTGAGACCTTTTCTCCTGAGACCCTTTCTTCGGCACCCCGTTCCCCGGAGGCGCTTTCCATTAAATGGGTGAATGATATTTATTTGAATGACAAAAAAATCTGTGGCATCCTAACGGAAGCCATTAGTGATTTTGAAACCGGGGGCATTGAATATGTAGTGCTGGGTATTGGCATTAATTGTTTTGAAGTAACGTTGCCTTCGGACCTGTCCACCACTGTGGGGAATTTGGGAGGTGGATTTAGCAGGAATCAATTGGCTGCCGAAATCTTAAATCAATGGGCAGCCCTTCTCCCCGGCATGGAAGACCGTGGATTTTTGGATGAATATCGAAGCCGTTCGGGGGTTTTGGGAAAAAAGATTTTGGTGTTTCCTCCGGGCGTTCAAACGGGCGTGGGCATGTTGGCTCAGGCCCTGGAAATAGACAGGGACGGTGGATTAGTAGTCCGGTATCTGGAGGGTGAAAAGGCCGGAAACATTGAAACCCTTTCAGGGGGAGAAGTCTCTATTCGCCCAGCCACCTGAATCTTCACATAAAGTCGCCTACACCCGCGAAATCCTTATTGGCATTTGTTCTAAATTCTGTTAAAATAGGGGGTAAAATATTCCCTGTTTTACTGGGGAGACTATTACTAAATCAAAGGAGAAATATCATGTATCCATTCAGCGAAATCCAAAAGGCAGACCCGGAAATTGCCCGCATCATCCGGGCAGAGGCCGACCGACAAAATTCTCATCTTGAATTAATTGCATCCGAAAACTGGGTGAGCAAAGGGGTCATGGCCGCCAACGGATGTGTGATGACCAACAAATACGCGGAAGGATACAGTGGCAAACGGCACTACGGGGGATGTGAATGTGTAGATATGGCCGAAGACCTTGCCATTGCACGGGCAAAGGAACTTTTTGGCTGCACCTACGCCAATGTTCAACCCCACTCCGGTGCTCAGGCAAATATGGCTGTCTTTTTTGCCATGCTAAAACCGGGAGATACTGTTCTGGGAATGAATTTGGCCCACGGTGGTCATTTGAGCCATGGAAGCCCGGCCAACATGTCCGGTGCTTATTACAATATTGTGGCTTACGGGGTTGACGACAAAGGATATATTGATTATGAACAGGTTCGGGATTTGGCATTGACCCATCATCCCAAGATGATTATTGCCGGGGCAAGTGCCTATTCCAGATTTATTGATTATAAACGATTTCGGGAAATTGCCGACGAAGTCGGCGCATGGCTTTTGGCAGATATGGCTCATGTCGCAGGACTTGTTGCTGCAGGCCAGCATCCCAATCCCATTCCCTATGCCCATGTTTCCACCACAACCACCCATAAGACCCTTCGAGGACCCAGAGGCGGCATGATTCTTTCCAGCGAAGAAGTGGCCAAGGAATTGAAGCTGAACAAAGCTGTTTTCCCCGGGATTCAGGGAGGTCCACTGATGCATGTGATTGCATCCAAAGCCGTCTGTTTTTATGAAGCCCTTCAACCGGAATTCAAGACCTATCAGAAGAACATAGTTCTCAACGCGGCCGCTCTCAGCAAAGGACTGATGGATCGTGGTGTTTCATTGGTTTCTAATGGGACAGACAACCACATGATGCTGGTTGATTTGATTGGAACGGGAATTACCGGCAAGGAATTGGAAAAACGTTTGGATGATGCCCATATTACCTGCAACAAGAATCCCATCCCCAACGACCCGGAAAACGTCTTCGTGACCAGTGGCATTCGTCTGGGAACCCCGGCAGTAACCACCCGAGGTCTGACTGTGGCGGATATGGATACGGTGGCGGAAGCCATTCACCTGATGATCCAAGATGGAGGCAACCAAGAAAAAGTGCACGCCATGGTGAAAGAATTGACTGACAAGTACCCTCTGGATGGGGCAACTAACTTCTAACATAAATTTGCCTATGGCAATTTCAACATCACTAAGAATGTCAATATGAAACAGTAAAGCCCAACCTTATCGGTTGGGCTTTACTGTTGGAAATTTTCTATTTATGGAGTTGTTCTGTCTTTATTATTAATTATTTTTTTCGCCTCCAAATCAATCCAAGAATCAGCAGCAAGATAAGTGACCCTATGGCCACAGCCAGTAAAACATATGGGTGTGAATTATCTCCCGTTTGTACTGCCAAATTATCATTTGGATTATTGGGCTTTGTGACATGGTTCGTCTTGGAATTCGTGTACTCATTAGTGAACGCCAACGCGCCATTTATCGTTTCTCCACTGTCATTTTGGATGACTCGAGTGACTTCCAAGTCTCCGGCATCATTTAATGTTACCGTATCGATGATGGTATAAAGCGTCTTGTCATAAGTGTAGTGGGAATTATCACCAGCAACTTCCTTCACCTGGTAGGTGTACTCTCCGGGTTCTGTATAACTCCAAGTTCCAAAGGATGCAGTTCCCGATCCGCCAATGGTCACCTCTGCAATCCCTCCATTTTTCCCTGGCATGGGAAAGGTCTCTTCATCCGGTGCCAGTTCAAAGGTAAAGGTTTCATCCACGTTGGGATTTCCTTTCACCGTTTTCTCAACATCCAGCGTGGCAGCCGCAACCGGTTTGGCCGTAAACTGGTTGGTAAATGCCAACGCGCCATCTACCGTCTCTTCCCTGTCATTTTGAACAATCCGTGTGACTTCTAGGTCTCCTGCATCATTTAATGTTACAGTATCGATGATGGTATAAAGCGTCTTGTCATAAGTGTAGTGGGAATTATCACCAGTAACTTCCTTCACCTGGTAGGTGTACTCTCCGGGTTCTGTATAACTCCAAGTTCCAAAGGATGCGGTTCCCTCTCCTTCAATGGTTACTTTACTGTCATGTGGCATGGGGAACGTGTTCTCATCCGGTATCAGTTCAAAGGTAAAGGCCTCATCAATATTTGGCATTAGCTCAGTGGCTTTCCCAATCGCTAGGGTTGCTGCGCCATGAATCCCAATAACGTAATCACTATTGCCCCCGCCGTTGTGACTCCTGGTGGTGGTCGGGTCGTGTGATGTTTTTTCCCCGATGATTTTTTCAATCTGCACCGTTGCTGCGGTCACAGGCTTGGCTGTAAATTGATTTGCAAAACTCAATGCGCCTGTTACGATTGCCCCCCTGCTATTTTTAACAACTCGGGATACTTCCAAATCGCCTGCATCATTTAATGCAACGGTATCGGTAATGGTGTAAACGGTTCCGTCATAGGTGTAGTGGGAATCTTCTCCCGCCACTTCCTTCACCTGATACGTGTAGGTTCCGGGTTTTGTATAGTTCCAGGTTCCAAAGGATGCAGTCCCTTCTCCTTCAATGGTAACTTCACTGTCATGTGGCATGGGGAACGTGTCCTCGCCCGGTATCAATTCAAAGGTAAAGGTCTCATCAACATTCGGCATTAGCTCAGCGGTTTTCCCAATGGCTATGGTTGCTGCACCATGAATTCCAATAACGTAATTGCTATTGCCGCCGCCGTTGTTGGTCCCACCGTTGTTACTTCCGCCATTTGTAGTTCTTTCCCCGATGATTTTTTCAATATCCAAAGAAGCCGATTCAACAGTCTTCTCCTTGTTTTGAACTGTGATTTCACCTGTTCGATTTTCATAACTCAACGTAACCGTTCCACTGATTGAAACCTCATAGATTGATGCGTCTAGTTCTTTTACTTCATAGGTCCCATATTCCAAGTGTTCCAGAAGAAGTGGGGTTTCATTGCTTAATGTCATTTCTTTTCCATCCGGATAGCTTGGTCCGGTGACTAAAATCGTAAACTCTCTTGTTTCATCGATGATATTGCCATCGCTATCCAGCAATACTTTCTTGATGGTCAAATCCCCGGTGTTGGCGTAGTACCCTGCATTTCGCACCGCCGAGTTTGCATCAGCAGTTAACTCAAAGGTGTCTGTGTTACCTGTCGTTACGCTGACGTGGGATGCCAGCGGATTATCATCGCTACCCTTTTCTGTGGCAATGTAATAATCGGGAGCAGTGACATGTACATAATAGGTTCCTTTGTTGTATACAGCAAATTGATAGGTTCCATCTTCCTTTGTCGTCGTTTTGATGAGGTTTCCATCTAAATCAACCGCAGGGGTGCCGTCTTCCTCGAAGAGTTGCACCTCCTGATTTTTAAACACTTCCTCCCCATCATCCAATAATCCGTTTTTGTTCGCATCGTTAAATAAAGTGCCCGATACTTTATAACTTGTTAAAGTAACACTCGTCGAATTTGCTTCAAGAAACTCCTTCTCTCCATTGAGGGAGATGGCAAAGGAGTTGTGTGCCGCCTCCCCATTGGCCAAGGACATATCAGAAAGGCTTTTCACCGGCACATCGAATTTCGCAGTTTCACCCACACGAAGTGTGGTTCCTGCATTCATTACGATTTTGATTCCTCGAATCGTACTCCAATCAGAAACCATTGCTTCCGGCATCCAGTCACTTCTTGCACAATAATCTGCCGGACTTGTGACCGAATCCGATGCCGGAACTTGCGTAGAATAATAAACCGTATATCCAGTGGGTCCTATAACCGGACCGGTAAGGTCAACTTTGAATTCCGAATTCCGGGAGAGATAGTTTTCTTCCCCATCGGCAACAATGGTCTTGTCCCCTACATAAGGAAGCACTTCCACTGCCGAAAGCCTATTCAAATCTACAATGGAATTATTCCATACCTTTAGTGTATAACTAAAATCCGCTCCGATTTCGGTCCGTCCTCCAATCAAGGTGTCCTCAAGATCTAAAGACCCTTTGGTGTATTTGGATGCAATGACCTCCCTGGGTGGGGTATAGGTCACATTTACAGCAGAATATGCAACGTATTCTGTGACATTTCCGTCATTGTCAAAATCATAAAGGTCGGCACTTCTAAAAGCAGTGGTGTACCCAACTGTGACCGGTTGTATTTCCGAGGAGCCAAAACCGTTATTGGACCAAATCCAGTAGGCCTTATTGGTATTGACCCCCTGGCTCATGGTTTTTGTCGCCTTTGCCTGATATGAAATATAAAAATATATTCCTGCCGGTTCAAAATCTTTAGACGAAGTCCATATTAGTGCCGTCTGTCCGGTCCCCTTATAGTTTTGGACCACCGTTGGTTCTTTGGAAACAAAATTGAGATTGTAGGCTATAGAAGCACTGCCTGCCACGTATTCAAGGCCTTGGGGAAGTAAATCAATCACACTAGAGTCATTAATGGTATCCGGGGCCATCATTGTGTTATATGAACGTGCATCCAAGGTAAATGTGGTGGTTTCGCCAACGAAAAGAGAAGTTTTTGAACTACGCTTCGTAAGATAAACCGACGGAGCATACGGCACAATATATATGCTGGCAAGCCTTGTTCCGGTTGACGTAACATCCGTCCCAACATATTCGCCGGTTGATTTCAGCGTATTTAAAAACCTATTATTGGTATTGTTCACTGCATCATAGTGAACATTCTCCGGGTCTTTTAACTTTGTTGTCACATAAAATGAAAATGTTTTGCCGGGCAAAAGATAACTGCCGTCTGTAGACTTTATGTACACCTTAATCGTGCCGGAAGGGATTGCATACTCCGTGTTTCCCCCAGATACATTTTGGGCAATGGTTGTGACGGTACCCGTAGCATCCTCCCCTTCAATGTCGACTGTTCCTGAAAAAAGATTATTGAACGTGCTCATTAACCGTATTGACGTGTATTCCAATCTGGCATCCAGGCCAGAATCTTCTAACACCAAATTTTCTAAGCCGAAACTATCTGACTGATTGGTTGCGCTGCAAGTCCATACTTTGTTTGCCTCCTTCTGGGTTATCTGGTCCGCAAAGTTTGAGGAACCTTTGTATAGAGTCATGGTGCCCGGAAGAATGGTTGTCATTTTAAACTTAATGCCATCTGTGGAAACCACATTGTCATTCTCGTATATCTGCTTATTTTGCGGCACGAATTCCACACTTGCAGTATTGTTAAATGTATTTCGAACATCCCCATTGGGATAAATCAAAGATAAAGAAGGTGCATTAAAACCTACCGGAGTTGTGGCTCCAGAATGCAAACTTGGGTTGTTCATGGTATAGGATGCAGTATTGGTGTCCGCATCATATACCCATCCCGGATTTAAAGACTGGACAAATACTGCTCCATCCGTCAGTGTATCCCGAATGATGATTTTTTCATATTTGCGCACCCCAAGGTATGTCGTTGCGGCGGTACCCGCCGCTGCCTCGTAGGCCACATTAAAATAAAAAACCTGCGGGTTTTCCGTTCCAGGCTTGATGATATTACTGTCTGTCGCTGTTCCCTGCCCACCATATGTGGTAGAGCCATCATAAGAAATGACACCCCCGGGTGTGGATTTGTATTTGGTAATGATAGGGTCTCTTGTCTTTTGCTTCAGGTCCAACTCCTCAGCGATCGCCAAGTCAGTTTCATCCGATGCAACTAAGGTCGCATTGATTGGCAACACATAGTTTTCGGGAGTGGTGCCTGGCAAAGTCTGAACTCGAATGGGAATCCGAAGAGAGGTCCCCCCTGTCAGTTTGCTAAAATGATAGGTCAACTGATATTGCCCATCTGCCGTTGTCACGGCCGTCGGCCCGGTGGCAGAGCCAATGGTTGACCCAACCATGGCATTTAGATATTCCTTGGGCACCGTAATAACCAAGTCTGAATCTTGAATATTGCTTTCAAATCCAGATAAATCCAAATCCAAATATACAACTGCCTCTTCATAGGTATAATAGTCATACCTACCTTCTGTCGCTGGGCTCAAGGTAAGCTTGATGTTTGTTCCGGGTTCTGCGTAACTGTTCATTCCGCTGAAGTTGATCATCCCAAACAACAGGGCAACAACTAGAATCAAACTGAATGTTTTTTTCTTGTGCATGATATCTCCCCCTTAAATCTGATAATACATTGTCTTAATAATACATTACTAGTATTATTATTGTATGCGCCAACTCCCTTGCTGTATATGGAACAATTGTTCCATATACAGCAAGGGAGTTATCATCAAACGAATCTCCCAAACATGAAAAACTGTCAACTACGGGCCGAATTCCCACCATTTCTATGCCTTCTGGGTTTTGCCACGATAAATGCCATTGCTGCCGCAGCCGCGCTTATGAGGATATACAGCCCTGTTTGTGCAATATCGCCTGTTTTCACGCCCATCAGAGAACTGTTGGCATAACGGTTGACAAATTTGAACTTGCTTGCTGACGTAACCATATTCCCCTCTATGGAACGTTCTACCAACATGCCGCCGTATTGATCTACTGTGACTACATCTGTCAGCGTATAGACCGTCTTATCATATGTATATCCAGCAACGCCGGTATTCACTTCTGACACCTTGTATACATAAGTCCCGGACTCGGTATAAATCCAGGTTCCAAATTCGGCAGTACCGCTTCCCTGAATCGTTATGTACTTGACACCGTTACTGCTCCCGGAAGGCATGGGATTTGATTCGCCTTCCGATTTGAGCTTGAATTTGAACACACTATCTGACGATGTACTCCCTGATACCGTCTTAACAACAGGAGGTTTTTCTACCGCAGAATCGGCCTGATAAGAATTATTGAATACTACACTGGCGGTCTTGTTTCCATCACTCCTGTATATGAACACCTCCACCGTTTTGCTCTTGGTCTCAGAATCATATGTGACCATACATTTGACGGTATAGACCTGATTATCATATCTATAGCCGTCCTGATTTGGGGTTGTCTGCTTCAACTCGTACAGATATATTCCGGTATGGGCTTCTGAAAAATCAATCTTGATATTCTCGCTGTTGTTTTCATCCAAAGTAAAGTTGTAAATACTCGAAGACGCTCCCGAAGGCATCGGATTCGTTTCGTTGCTAGCTGAAAATGTATATGTACCGACCGTATCAGATATGTTTATGCCAGAAAATGACTGCACAACATCGAAGTCCACCACCCTTGTGGCTGCGCTCGCAGTAATTGTTGCTGTAAACATAAGACATCCTGCAAAAATCACAGACAATGCGACCAATATGATTTTTCTGCCCTTTTTTGTTAAAACACCCATTTCCACCTTCTCCTTCTTTTTCTTGGGAGCCCAATAATAATATAAAAATCAGATTATTTTTGATTCTTAAATGCCTTTGTAGCAAAACGATTTGCCGTAGTATCAAAGGTCTGCTTTGTTCTCCAGATACCCCTCTATCTATATATCTGGTCAAGCATCTCCAATCATATGCTCTTTTCCCGTTTCTTTTTCACTTTCAAACTCTTTGCTCTTTTTCTTCCTTCGGCACCAACCGAATATTATCAAAAACACCAGTAACGCACCCAGTATTCCTGCTATAATGTACAGCCACAAGGGAATTCCAATTTCTTTCTCATCTTTTTCGGCGAACGGATTATCAAATGTCTGATTGGTGATTTTCGCGACCAATATAAGCCGGCCGTTGGTCTTATCCTCTGTGCAAGTCGAAAGAAGCACTATATGATCGTCCGTATCCGCACTGACCTTGCGGTAACTTAACTTTTTTGCGAGAAGATGCCGGAGATACTTAATTCTCGCCGTATCTCCAGTCACTCCCGGATTGTATATGGTCCAGTCATATCCATCCGTCTCGATAAGTGCGAAAATCTTAAGTCCGTGATGTTTCCCGTTATAATAGACATCTCCGTATTTATGTGAATCAAAGAATTCTTTTTTCTTAAATCTCTTGATGCCTCCGAACATAACCTCCGGAACCATGTTATGACCGTATATTATGGAATTAAAATCCGTAAAATCATTTCGGTTGTCTTTATCAAGGAAAATCGCACCTGTTAATGAAAAGTTTCCTTCCGCATTCATGCTCAGGTATTCCTGATTGCTGTCTCCTTGAACCATAGGATAGTCGATTGTTGTATCATAAATATTAATCCAACCGAAGACATCCGGGTTCTTCTTCTTGAGTTCACCGAACGAAAGGGTGGCCTCTCCGGTTGGCTTGTATGTCGCATATGTTTCAGGCGTAGCCGCCACTTGGATATATTTATTATCCCACCAGGTATATGCCATAAAAGCAATTGCCAGCATTATTCCTAATATCAGAACATTCTCCACGATCTTATCGAGAATCCAGATGAACCTCGCGGCTCCGCTTCTTGGAACTGCACTACCCGTGGTTTCTTTTCTGCTGTTGCTCTTCTTTGTCCTTTGTTTCACATCCGTATCTTTCATATATTTAATCAACTTTGATGCTGTATCCTTCATATTTGTGGGTCCCGGCCTCCAATAGCCGATTTTTTTGATAGTTACCGGTATGTCCCCGTCGGTTACTCGGTGAGGGCATACCGGTGCTACCTTTGCTTTCTGCTTTCATCGGATATATCGTCCGAGAGCGCATAACGTCTTTTACTAGGATATTTTACTGCGCTGCCAGCCTCTTTCTCCTTTTCAGTACGAGATATCCCGCGATGCTTCCACCTACCAGCAGTATCAGAAGAATCATCGGCATATCGTTCATCAAGATGCCTGTGATTGTCTGATCCTTTGCAGTATTGGTGAATGTGACGTTGTCATTTGCAGAATCACTTATGTAATATATTCCGGAATCAAGTACGTTGCCGTCTCCGCTTGCCGTAACCACATCACCGGCGGTAACAACGTTTACAGCCGTGTACCCGGATGGATTGTTTTCTGTGCAACTGATTGTTGCGCCGACTTCTACATCGCTGAATACGATTTCATAATCGCCCTTCATCGTTACTGCAGTAGATTGACCGGAATTAAATGTAATCTCAGTGCCGACCTTTGTCCATGTTGATGTATCACTGCTGCCATTTGTGTCATATACCTGTCCGATGTATGATGCCTTCCCAAACAGGGAATTGGAGGTTACCATTACGTTAAATGTAAATTCATCTTCAGAATCAGCAAATTCTCCGGAAATCATTTTATTTAATGTAAGCGTGCTTGAAGTGGGATCAGGCGTGTTCGGCGTACCGCTTTCCTGTTTCACATAGCTGTTGGTGAATTCCATATCACTGTCGCCGTCATTTGTCGTACTGTTTCCACCGGGAGTCGGATCCACTTTCGATCCGTTTTCTGTTAATGTGTACGAATCTTCATAAGTCTGTACATCGCCAATATACTTGATATAGTAATTGCCGCTTACCGAATCATAAGCTACCCATGCATGCAGCAGATATTGGGCTGTAGAATACTGTGTGGTCTCTGTAGTATTACTATTGCCATCCCAGTTCATGCTGGTGCTTCCTGCCGTTTCCTTTATAAGAAAGGTGTATTCTCCGCTACCACCGACTGCTTTCCAGTCATCACTTGTTACACTTGCAAAGATATCCGCACTTTCCTTTGAATAGGTATCTACGTCGCCTGAAGTACTTTTTGTTCCGTCAGCTGTATTGATTGTCACAGTTTTCGTATAATCAGCAACTTCTGTGCTGCTCAAAGCTGAACCATCATTATTTACCTGTGTTACCGTGAACGTGAAGTTCATCGGATTCGTAAGTGCTGTACCATACGGCGTCTCCAGTTTTTTGGTGATTGCCGCCTCTAGGGATGTGCCTGCGGTTCCAGCAGTTTCAACAGGCCCATTGGATGTATCCACTGTTGCAAACGCTGTGGTCAACATGCCACAAGACATAAGCGCAGTCACCGCAAAAGCTAACAGAAGACTGCCCGTTTTCTTTAATGCTTTTGTTCTCATTATCATTCTCCTTTTCTTCTTTCATAAATAATTATAAAAATACCTTCCTGTATATACGCATCATTTGTTGTTACGATGTCATATATCTTTGTCATATCCCTCGTCTGCGAAGGACTATCTTTACTTTACCAAGAGTATCTTTTCTATTCAGCGCTCCGTATACACGGCTGTCCGCTCCCACCTTCCGGTTATCTCCCAGTACAAATACCTCATCTTTCCCCAGCTTCATGGGAAAATCCACATCGGTGTCATATCTCTTGGTGTCTGTGTATATCCAGGATTCCTGTTGTCGTGAGCCATTTATATAGAGGCTGTCATCCTTGATATCGACCGTATCCCCTTCTACGGCTACCACTCTTCGAATCTGCTTCTCTCCTTTATACTCGTAAACCAGCGTATCGTTGGCTACGTAATTTTTGTCCAGCCGGTAGTAGAACACCAAATCTCCGTTTTCCAGCGCCGGACTCATGGAATCGTCCGAGAGTCTGAACGCTCCTAAGATAAAGATGAATAGAAGTACAATGACTCCAGTTATGATACCCACATTCAGAAGTAGCGCCAGCAAATCCTTCAGCACCCCATCCTCCAGACCCGGACCTGAAGCAGAATCCTTTCCTTCCAGTTTGTTTGGAGACCTTGGCCTATTTTCTATTGTTTTTGTTTTCATATGTGCGCCTCATTTCACATTTTCTGTCTGCGTTTTAGTTTATGGCTGTACAGGTATAACAAATCTGCCGCAAGAAACAGGATTAACACAAGCAGTATTCCTGTACTCCATCCACCAGGGATGTCTTGAAAAGTGATGACAACCTCGTTTTGCGTATTGGTGAAGGATATAGCTGTGGTTGCCCCTCCTATCAACGAGTCAATCGTACACGTGTTGCCGATTGTACTTGCGCTTTCAGTTCCGTTCCCGACTTTATATGTATATGATGCGATATAATTGCCACTGGCTGTTTCAGTCACCGTTACTTTTGCTCCGCAAGGCAAGTCTTTTAATGTAATACTGTCACTGCTTTTCATCGTAAGCGACTTGGTTCCTGTGCTCCCCTCCAAAGCGAATGTCATAGTTCCTCCACTTGCATAGGTCCCAACCCCTGTATAAGTGATATCATCCGTGCTTGAAGTCAATCCGGTCACAGTAACAGTAAATCCGAATTCATCATTTGGATCAGCCAAATCGCTACTGATAACCTCTTTTGATATGGTCACATCACCTGTCGGATCAACGACACCGAGGTCAGCGTTATATATATAGTAAACAGGAGACGAAGGGGTATAACTACTTGCAGAAAATAGAAACGATGAAGTTACTACCACCGCATCACTATTAACCGTGGCATCCACACAGTCGTTTTCCGGGTCGCCCTGAGTTCCTGTTGTGGAAAGGGTTTCCGGCGAAAATGGTTCCCTGTCCTCCCACAGTAGCAGCATAATCGCCTGGGTCCATAACAACACGGTAAGTGCCTGTAGGAACCCCTCTAAAAGTATATTTGCCATTCGAGTCTGTGGTTGTACTGAGCGCGGTCCCGCTATAATTATATGCCGTCATCCACGATCCGCTATTCAGCTTCTGCAGCCAAACTGTCCTATTTGCAAGACGAGTCTCCTCCGAATCACCGGTATAGTTGCCATCATTGTCCGCGTCTACCCATGCCGTTCCACTGACCTGCCTATCCATTATGGTAAACCGATTTACATATGAATCCTCATCGCTGAGATTCGTGTGTTTAAAACTCTTATTCACACTTCCGTCTGGGTTCAGGATATTCATAGTAAAATTACCATCGGTGGTCGTCAAGTTGTCAGGATCAGCTATTCCATAATCCACAGTGGAATATGCTGTAGAACCGCTGGTGTTATATGATTCGAATCCTTTGTCATTATATGTGACTTTTGCCTGATTCTTCACTGTGGACCCCGGAGCTCCCGTTATTTTTGCTTGAAAGTCACCACCGCCGTCTTTCCTTTGCCGTAATCGGCAGAAGTTGAACTCAGCAAATTGTTGCCAGTGGCCACCGACCCTGAAAGCGTGCCTCCCGCAGTAGAAGTGGCATCGCTTCCGATATTGGCTGTAAACGTATCACCGACACAGCTGACCGTCCCGGCACTTAATCCGCCTATTGTCACAGAGCCGCTGCCGGCGACATACTCTAGTCCGGTCCAGAGTTTATCTGTAAAGACGGTTCTGGAAGAATCTGTTTCTCCCCAGTTGGTGACATTGATCTTTATGGTAACGGTATCGCCATACTCACCATACGCTCCGTCAATACGATCCCCCTGGGAATTATAAATTGACTTTACTGCGATAAGGGATGCCCCGGTCTGGAAATGAATATCATCAAGGAAATTTCCTCCTGTAATCCAGCAACTTGACGACACTGCCTCATACGCAAACTGTGTGCTTGTCTGACCAGCCGGCACTGTGTACATGCCACTGTATCTTATCCAGCGACCGTCACCTACGGGGCCGCTCACCGTAACATTGCTGCTGGATGTCGTTCCATGAACTCCCCCTGTAGAAGTCGTACTGTATGTAGTAACTGCGGCTTGTACCTCACTACTTGAAGGACTTGTGGATGGGCTCCCTGATGGGCGAAGAGAAAATTTCATAGAATCGGCCCCGTCATTGTAGATGTAACCAATGCTTTCATGACAAAATGACCAGTACAATTTTGTACCCGGCACCGTTGCAACGTTCTGATACACACGCTGAGCACAATCTGCATTCAAGCTCAGTATATTGTTTGCCATCAACCGGTATCGAATAACCCCCTCCCCAAGATGAAGCCTCAACGTACGTTCCTGATGGGACTATTTGCAAACAGTTGCGATACGGATTGGTATTACCTGAAGAATATACATTAATCGCATCCCATCCCGGAACATAAGAACCATTGTAATAAGACCCCCCAAGTTGAATAGGGTCCTCCTAACGCATATGGCGTGCTGGATTTTAAATCAGGTTGCTCAAAACTACCATTTTGAAAAGCTATTGGTCTGGGTGCCGATGTGTTCGGCGTATTAAATGTGTATGTCGCCGCATCGGATTCCTGAGTCACAAGAAAAGACGATCCTATCGTCATGAGCGTCAACAGGGAAACTGCAAATAAACTCATTTTCTTTCTCACTTTTATCCCGTTTTTTTCTCTTTTCATTGTTATTCTTTCCTCTTACCTTGTTTATTCAATTTGCGTTTCACCATGGGTTTATAGTTTTTGTAAGGCAATATCTTAATTGCACAATATTGGTATTGTTATTGTACGCACCAATTTCGGTTCTGTCTATGGAACAATTGTTCCATATGTTTTTACTTGTTATCCTTGGTTTTTCTTCTCCAATATCGTCCAATCATCATCAGACCGATGAGAGACATAAATGCCATCGCCAACAAGATATACGGATGAGCGTTATCTCCTGTCTGAACCGCCAAATTTTCTTCAGGCTTGTCGATCTTGGTTGGTTTGTCTGGCTTAGTAACGTTTGCTGTCTTGGAATCAGTGTATTCGTTGGTAAAGCTTAATACCCCATCCACTGCAGTTCTTGTCACTTCCCAAATCCCCACTATCGTTTAACGTCACTGTATCAGTAATGGTGTACACAGTTGCGTCGTAGGTGTAGTCTTTATTGCTGCCAGCAACTTCTTTTATCTGATAAGTGTATACGCCGGGTTTTGTATAGGTCCAAGTGCCAAAGGATGCGGTTCCTGCGCCGACAATATTAAGTTGTGTGAATTCTCCGCTACCCTCTGGCATGGGGAAGGTGTCCTCATCCGGTATTAACTCAAAAGCAAAGGTCTCATCGGTACTTGGATTTCCCTTCACAATCCTTTTGGATATCAACCGAGTCCGCCACAACCGGTTTGGCTGTGAACTGGTTGGTGAATTCCAAGGTGCCCGTTATCGTCTTGCCGCCATCGCTTTGGATGCTTCGGGATACTTCCAAGTCTCCCTCGTTATTCAACGTCACTGTATCGGTAATGGTGTAAACGGTTTTGTCATAGGCATAGTGAGAATTGTCTTCCGCCACTTCATGCACCTTATAAGTATAAACACCTGGTTTTGTGTAGTTCCAAGCCTTAAAAGATATCGTAACCACTGCCTTCTATGGTTATCTCTTGTTTTTTGATGTTGTCTTTTGGCCATGCAGGGTATGTGGGCGATCCTTCAATGGGACTTAGTTCAAAGGTAAAGGTTTCATCTTTGCTTGGGTTTCCCTTTACGGTTTTTTTGATTTCGATAGACTTTGTTCCTACTTCTTTCTCGTAATATCCACCATTGCATACCGTTGTGTTGTTCTCCGGTGTTAAGGTGAATGCTTCGGTATTTCCGGTCGTTTTGCTTACATGGGATGCCGTCGGGTTTGTGATGTCTCCCTGCGATGTTGTGCCATAGCCTTCGGGCGCTTTTATCTGCACATAGTAGTTGCCCTTCTCAAACACATTTAGCACATAGCTGCCATCTTCCTTCGTCGTTGTTTTAATAGGATTTCCATCTAAATCCAAAGCCGGGGTGCCATCTTCGTTCAATAACTGAACCTCTCGACCCGAAAGTCCTGTCTCCCCAGTTCCTAACATTCCATCTTTGTCCTTGTCTATAAATGCTGTTCCCGTAACTTGATAACTGACCGCCATAACGCTGGCGGCATTGGCTTCCAGAAAATCATTTTCTCCATTTGTAGAGACCGCAAAGGAGTTATGCGCTAATTCACCATTGGTTAATGTCATATCCGTTGGGGTTTTAACAGGGATAGAAAGATACACTGTTTCACCTGCTGGAAAGAGTACCCCAGAATTCATTACTATTTTAATTCCGTGAATCGTGCTCCAGTCGGATACCAAATTTTCTGTTACCCAATTGGCGCCCGCTGCATAATTTGAAGGACTATTCTCACTATCTGATATTGGTCGATCTACTGTGTAATAAATCATATATCCAACTGGCGGAACCACCGGTCCGGTCAATTGAACAGCAAATTCGGAATTTCTTGTTGTGTAATTCCCTGCCTCATTGGCAACAATTGCCTTATCCCCCACATATGGAAGGACTTCTAAGGCAGTCAATTGGCTTAAATCTGTTATTGAATAATTTCGGAGAGCAAGTTTGTATGAAAATCCTGCACCCACTTCTGTTCTTCCACCAGTCAAGGTCTCAGTAGAATCCAAAGACCCCTTTACGTATTTTGAAGCAACAAACTCTTTTGGTGGGACGAATTCAACATTTGCTTTTGCCACTGCCACCCTTTCAGTCAAATCTCCATCCCCGTCAAAATCATATTTATCTTCCATCGTGTTACCATTAACAGCCACTTGAGTATCATTGGAATTCTCCGAACCATTGTTATCCCATATCCAATAGGCTGTATTGGTGCTGAACCCTTCTGTCATATTTTTTGTGGCAACAGCTGAATAGTATACATAGAAATATGGGGTTTCCTGTTGAAGCGGGTTTTCAAATTCCCAAATCAAAGCGGTTTGCCCCGTTCCCTTATAGTTGTCGATGATTGTTGGCTCCAGCGAGACGAGCAAGCCGGCATATCGACCGGTCATTTCCGTGCTCCCCTCAACATATTCCATGCCGACCGGAAGGAAATCGATTAGCTTTGTCGCCTGAAGCGTATCCGGTGCGACTAACTTTTGCCCGCCATTGCCCACCAAGGTAAAGTTTGCCTTCTCACCAACAAAAATTGATGCTTTCGAGCAGTACTTTGACAAGTACGCTGAAGGTGCATATTCCATGATTCGCATTCTTTCTGTAGCGCTCCCCGATGCCGATGCCTCTGTTCCAACATAAGTTCCCGAAACTTTCAAAGAATTTGAAAATAGATTGTCAGAGCTGTTATTTGAGTTATAATGGATGTTTTCTGGATCTCTTAACTGGGTCACAACCTTGAGGTCTACTCCATAATTGGTGGGTACATAACTCCCCTCATTCGTTTTAATTCGAATTGAAACAGCATTGCTTGGAATGTCCAAAGTTGCCGCTCCCGTCTCGATCTTGGCATTTTGCGAAATCGTTGTGACATTGCCCTCTGCATCAATGCTTTCTACTGTGAAGGTGCCTTTAATCCACCCCCAGATTGTAACTGAAACATATTTCATTCTTGCATCCAGCTTGTAATCTTCTATTACTATGTTTTCCAGATTCATCGCTTTGGAAGGATTTGAAAAATGACAGTACCATTCTTTTTCGGCTGTTTTTGAAGCTATCTGATCGTAAAATGTATCATCATAGGTCCACTTTGACGTTTGAATTGCTGTAGGCAGACTTGTAGTTAAGCCAAACGCGATGCTGTCTTCCGCCACCACATTTTCGCCTTCATAACTTTGCTTGTCTTCTGGTATAAACTCGGCGTGCATCGTATTGGTATATTGAAGTCTTGTGTCTCCGTTGGGAAAGGTTAAATTAAGTGACGGTATCTGTAAATTTTCCGAGAAAATCCCTGTTGCCAACTGTTGTGAATTGATGGTGAAGGAGGCCGTACGAGTGGCTGCATCATATGTCCACGATGGATTTCTGGTCTGTTCAAAGACTGCGCCTGCCGGCAAAGTATCCGTTAGAATTATTTTTTCATATTTTCGCACACCCAAATACGGAGTATCCGCCTTTTCCGGATCAGTCAATTTTGGGTAGTCAATCAAGGCCCAAAATACTTGCTCATACTCCGTACCCGGTTCAATGATATTGTTGTCGGCTGCGGTTCCCTGCCCGCCGTACGATACGGTTCCGTCTTCATTCTTTCCGTTACAAACCTTAATTACATTTGGTTCTCTGACAATCTGCTTGAGATCTAATTGTGTAGACGATACCAAGGTTGTTCCGTCAGAAGCAATCAAAGATGCGTTGATTGGCAACACATAATTGCCCGGCGTGGTGCCTGCCTTTGTCTGGACACGGAAAGGTATTTGAAAGGAGCTTCCTCCGGTCAGTTTGCTAAAATGATAAGTCAATTGACATTGCCCATCCGCAGTTTCTACTTCCGTCGGCCCTGTGGCTGAAACAATGGGAGACCCGGTGAGGCTCTCTAAATACTCCTTAGGCACCGTAATAATCACATCTGCATTTTGAATACTAGCATCAAATCCAGACAAATCCAAATTCAAATTAACATCTATTAGTTCGTTGGTGTAGTATTCAAATTTGTTGTCTGTCGCTGGATTTAGAGAAAGGGTAATTGCCGTTCCCTGGTCAGCATAGCTTCTGTCAAAGTTCAGAGCTCCTAAAATCAAAGCAAATATTAAAACTAAACTAAGTATCTTTTTTGTACGCATGATTCCCCCTCCTTATCAAGTACTGCATTATCTTAATAATACAATATAGGTATTACTATTATATGCACCAAACACCTTGCTGTATATGGAACAATTGTTCCATAACAATCTCCTGGAAATCCCAGCAATCGCTGCAATAAAAAACCCCCTATGAATAGCAAAGGGGAGACCGATTTACGTCAGTCTCCCACTCAGCTATATAGGGGGTATCTTTATTGGGGATAGATACTATCAATGTTAGGTCGCAGGCTTACGCCTTTCGACACTTGTATTCTAACATTTTTATGTAATAATACAATATAAGTCTTTACTAAATTACAGCATATCTTTTGTAACTTTTACAACAACATCTAAATTTCAACGAATATTGGTTGTTCATATTTGTGGATTCATGATATACTGTTAAATATATAGGAGTTTTTTCCGGATTTTGGAGGAAAATCATGTTAAATGTACTGGATGTCCTGTCCCTTCCCCTCTTTAAAGACTTTCGCCTTGTAACTGATAACAGCGGGCTGTATAACGAAATTTTTGATGCGAAGCTTTATGAAGATGCTACCGAAAGTACCATTGCGGAAATATACAAAAAAGGAGTATTTATTATATTATCTCCTTCTGTGCTATGGGATCAACCCGATAATCCTAATGGCATTATCATGGCCCTCATTGAGCGGCAGCCGGCAGCGCTTTGTATCAAGGAAGTGATGTTCAAAACGTTGAAGCAAGAACTTTTGGATCGGGCAAACGCATTGCATGTGCCTATTTTTTTCTTTTCAGGAACATTTTTGGACGAGATTTTATATACAATAAAAAACGCGTTGACTCCTTATGAAATTAATACGCTAAATGTAAATCGAATGGCTAGAATTTTGTTTGAAAACATGACCGAAAACCAGATTGAATATTTGGCCAGGGAAATCAATCCCATGTTTCATAAAAACGTGATTTGCGCTTTCTGCATTCCAAAAAATCAAGAAAATATTCCCAACGAAACAACAGCATTGTTCGAGGAATATTTACGGACTTCCCATGTTTCTCAGGAATCCGGAAAATATGCCTACTCGGTAATGAAATGGCCTCGAGGCATTGGTGTGATTTATACTTCAGGTGCCCGGAAAGAGGATATGCGAAACAAGCTTTTGGAAATATTACAACTGTCCGGAATGGACTTGTCCAGTGTTTCTATTGGTATTGGCAATCCGTACAGTGAACTTCGAAACCTGAAAAAGGCGTTTCACGAATCCAGGCATGCGGCTATTGATGCCCTCCTCAGCGATGAAGATGCCAAAGATTACCTGAACATTGGTCTGGTCGGCTTTTTGGCTCCTTTTCGCGATAACGAATGGGCAGATCGATACTACAACAATTTGTTCAATCGGTTATCCAACTATGACCGAACCAACGAATCCAATTTGATATCCACCTTGGTTTCCTATGTGAGAAACAGTAGCAACATTGCCAAAACTGCCGAGGAAACTTTTCAGCACAGCAATACCATTCGCTATCGGCTGGATAAAATCAAAACGGTGCTGGGTCTTCAAGATGCCCGGGATGCAGAAATACAGTTGTACCTTTTGGTTCGCCTTCATGAAATGAAACGGCTTCAAATATAACAGCGCCTTAAAACCCTATGCAAAAATAGCCAAATCAACTTTAAACGGAAAATATAGATGAATCAACTTTAGCTATTACAGAATTCGAGGTAAAAAATGAGCAAAAAAATTCGGGCAGACATTATGTTGTTAACAACCGCAATCATCTGGGGGACTGCCTTTGTGGCGCAGCGGTCGGGAATGGAATACATTGGTCCTTTGACTTTCAACGGTATCCGGTTTATCATTGGGGCCCTTGTCCTGATTCCCGTTATCTATTTATTGGAGAAAAAGGACCAAAAAAACAAGCCGGAGATACCTATGACGGTGGAAGAAAAAAGAAAAGAACGAAAAATCCTATGGACCGGCGGATTCTTTTGTGGGTGTGCCCTGCTGACTGGATCTGTGTTACAACAAATGGGGTTGGTTTATACCTCGGCCGGCAAAACCGGATTTATCACTGCATTATATATTGTAATTGTTCCTGTTATTGGAATATTTCTTGGTCGAAAAGTCCGCATGCTTCTTTGGTTCAGCGTTGCCCTCGGGGTCGTTGGCCTATATTTGCTTTCTATCAACGAAGGCTTTTCCATCAACTTTGGAGATTTTCTGGTATTTCTTTGTGCTTTTGGATTTGCCGCACATATTTTGGTGGTGGACCATTTTTCACCTAAGACCAACCCGGTCAAACTGTCCGCCGTTCAGTTTTTTGTCTGTGGTGCTTTGTCTTTAATCCTGATGGTCTTTTTTGAAACACCTCACTTATCTTATATTCTGGATGCCGCTTTCCCCATTTTATATACCGGTGTTATGTCCTGCGGTGTGGCTTTCACTTTTCAGGTGGTTGCCCAAAAGGATACAGAGCCTGCCGTTGCTTCCCTGCTTCTGTCTATGGAATCCGTGTTTGCTGTGATTGCAGGAATGCTGATTCTTCATGAACAGTTGTTACCCAAAGAAGCGGTGGGATGTGTTATTATGTTTGCCGCTATTATCTTGGCCCAATTGCCAAACAAAAATGAATTGAAAGTTTGAAAGGAGCCCTTATGAAAACACGAGAAGAAGCCTTGGAATTGCTCAAAAAATATAACCAGGACGAATTCCATTTGAAACACGGCCTTACAGTTGAAGGCACTATGAAATATTTTGCCCAGCAACTTGGTTATGACCCTGAATATTGGGGTATGGTTGGATTATTACATGATATCGACTTTGAGCTTTACCCGGAACAACATTGTATAAAAGCACCGGAACTGTTGTCCGAAGCTGGATATGACCAAGATTTTATCCATGCCGTGGTTTCCCATGGCTACGGCTTGGTTGTAGACGTAAAGCCAACCCATGAAATGGAAAAAGTACTCTTTGCCACAGATGAGTTAACCGGACTCATTGGTGCCGCGGCACTACTGCGGCCTTCCCGCAGTACCAAGGATATGGAAGTCAGTTCTGTAAAGAAAAAGTTTAAGGACAAAAAATTTGCGGCAGGCTGTGACCGGGACGTCATCAGGCAAGGGGCTGAAATGCTGGGTTGGGATCTGGATAAATTATTTTCCGATACCATTATGGCCATGCGAACCTGTGAAGATGAAATCAACGATTACAAGGGGTAGCCAGCCTCAGCTGTTTGGGGGTTGCCCACCCAGTTGAGGGCATTTGCCCATGAATACGAAGGGAAGTCTATGCAAAACAAATTAGAATTATTGCGGCAAAAATTGCTGGGTCACGAAAATCTGGCGGTAGCTTTTTCAGGAGGTGTGGACAGCACGTTTCTCTTGTTATGTGCTCACGACATTTTAGGGGATGGCCTATTGGCAGTGACCGCCTTAGCTCCTAACTTTGATCCAGATGAAATTCAGCAAACCAAAAAATTGTGCGAAGAGCGAGGCATACACCATTTGATTGTCAACTTAGGAAATGATTTTATTGACGTAATTGCTGACAATCCCAAAGACAGGTGTTATATTTGCAAAAAAACTATTTTTTCGTCTTTGCTTGAAACCTTATGGGAATTGGGATTCTCAACCCTGGCAGACGGAACCAATGCCGACGATTCCTTGGATTACAGGCCTGGACAACGTGCTTTAGATGAACTGAACATCATTAGTCCTCTTCGAGATGCAGGGTTTACAAAACAGGAAGTTCGCCTTGGCCTGAAAGCAATGAATGTAGATATCTGGGACAAACCGGCATATGCATGTCTGGCTTCCCGGATTCCCTATGGGGAAAAAATTACCCCAGAAAAATTAGGGTCCATCCACGAGGCAGAAGTAGCTTTGCGCAGTTTGGGATTTACTCAGGTTCGGGTTCGTCATCACGGGGATGTGGCTAGAATTGAAGTTCCCCCCACCCACCGCTCTCGTTTTTTTGATGAGGGTTTTATGGACTTGGTTAACCAAGCTGTAAAAAAAGCGGGTTTCAAGTATGCCGCTTTGGATTTGGGCGGCTACGTTATGGGGAATTTAAACCAAGGCGTGTGCGAAGACACCCTTGACAAGGAAGCGTTATCCAATGAGAAGGATTATTAGTAAAGATTGTTAGCAGAAATTTGTTTATTTAATATATGGAGGGTGTGCTATGGAAGATTTGAAAAATTTGCAAAATGGCAGTGATATCCGAGGAGTTTCTTTAAGCGGCGTTGAGGGAGAGCCTGTTACCCTGTCTGCCGATGAGGCTGCAAAGATTGCTCGAGGGTTTTTGCTTTGGCTTTGCAACAAAACCGGCAAGACCCCGGATCGTTTGACTGTTGCCATTGGTCGAGATCCCCGGCTTTCCGGAAAACATCTTTTTCATGGATTAACCACTGGAATGGGGCCCTATGGTACGGAAGTGCTGGACTGCGGTTTGGCGTCTACGCCGGCCATGTTCATGTCCACGATTTTTCCCGGGTTTTCCTGTGATGGTGCTATTATGATTACCGCCAGCCATCTGCCATCAAATCGAAATGGCTTTAAATTCTTTGACAAGGATGGTGGTCTAAACAAGTCAGACATTTCCCAAATACTGCAAACTGCCGGCGGGGGTAAAAAGGCATTAACCTTGTTGGGTCCTGCCATTTTTGAAGACAACTTTCAAATGGTTTTGGGCAAGAAAACATATCCTTCAACACCAATCAATTTAATGGACGAGTATTACAAGCACCTGCGTGGAATTATAAAAAAGGGCATTGGAAGTGCCGGGGGGCAGCTCCCTCTTTCCGGGCTTCGCATCGTCGTCGATGCAGGCAATGGCTCCGGCGGGTTTTTTGCCACCCAAGTTTTGGCACCTCTTGGGGCCGACATTAGTGCCAGCCAATTTTTGACCCCTGACGGAACTTTTCCCAATCATCCTCCCAATCCGGAAAACAAAGAAGCCATGCATGCTGTTAGTATGGCAGTGATTTCTTCCGGGGCGGATTTTGGATTAATTTTTGATACGGATGTGGATCGTTCTGCGGCTGTAGATGGATGCGGAAACGAAATCAGCCGAAACCGCATTGTTGCTTTGGCAGCGTCTCTAATTTCTCAAGACCATCCTGGTTCCACCGTTGTAACCGACAGTATTACCAGCAATCATTTGACTGTTTTTCTGGAAGGTCCCCTCGGGCTTCACCACCTTCGTTTCAAACGCGGATATAAGAATGTCATCAACAAGGCCGTCGAACTAAACCGTGCCGGTATAAATTGCCAGTTGGCCATTGAAACTTCCGGTCATGCCGCATTAAAAGAAAACTATTTTCTTGATGACGGTGCTTACCTTGCAGCAAAAATCGTGGTAAAGGCCACCCATCTTGCGAAAGAGGGAAAAACCATCGATCAACTTCTGGCAGGACTAAAAGATCCTGGAGAAGAACGGGAAGTCCGCATGAAAATCACCTGTGAAGAATATGGTTCTTATGGGGATAAGGTTTTGGAAGAATTGTTGGCTTGGGCCGAAGAAACTGCTGGAATTCAAGTGGTTTCTCCCAACTACGAGGGTGTTCGTTTGAACTTTTCTTTTGGGGCAGACAGCTTGTCCGGGATGGATGGCTCCGGGAATACAGAAGGCGCCCAAGGTTGGTGCCTGTTGCGAAAATCATTACATGATCCTCTTATGCCCCTGAACATTGAATCCGACATTCCCGGTGGATGCAAACGCATTGCCGAAATGTTGCGACCATTTTTAAACACCTTTGACTGTCTGGATATCTCAAAATTGTAAATTGTAATTTTGGTATCCATAGGGACAGTCGCCTATGGGTTGGAATCCCCGGTCCAAATTTATGAAACTTATGAAATCTATGGGTCGATACACTTGGAAAGGAGTTGAAATCCATGTCCTCTGGCATTACTACTGTGGATCTTAAGCATCCATCTTCTTTACCCTTTGTGACCTGCGCAGCAATGAAGGCGCTGGAAAAGGCTGCTGACGAAGCAGGACTATCCTATTATCAAATGATGGAAAATGCCGGATTCTGTGCAACTTCTTATATAGAAGCCGAAATCTGCGGCGCTCTTTCTCCCGCCTTTTCCCGTGGCCGCAGCTTTTCCGGCGACAGCGGCTTTTTCCAACCACCGGACTCCAAATCGCCTATTTGCAATTCAACCGAAGCCCTCCCCGTATTCATCTTTTGCGGAAAAGGCAACAACGGAGGCGATGGTTTGGTGGTGGCTCGGTTACTTTCTCAGCGGGGGTTTCCCGTTTCAGTAATTTTCGTTGAAGGTCAACCTAAGACCCCTGATGCCATGGCAAATTACAAATTGCTGCCTCGAGAAGTGAAGCATTTCTCCAAAGAAATGTTTCTCGATACCTTTCTGCATCAATTGTCCGGATCAACGGAAGATCCCTCAAAAAATTCAGACCCCTTCTCTGTGACCATATTGGTAGATGCCATCTATGGAACCGGGTTCCGCGGCGACCTTTCCCCGGAAGTGGCTCGGATTATCCGTTGGATAAACCAAAAACCTGACACGGCAGGAGAAACTTTTGTGTTTTCTTTAGATCTCCCATCAGGCCTCTCTGGGGATATGAATTTAACCGAAAATCCCGAAACCCGTTCCCCGAATAGCCTTAAGAACAATTGGGTCCGTCCCGTTTCTCCAGGTCTTTGCGTAAATGCAACACACACCATTGCTTTTCATAGCCTCAAGCCAGTGCACCTGTCTTCTGCCGTCCAACCTTTTCTTGGAAACCTAGCTGTAGCGGATATTGGAATTCACGATGTCATCAAATAGCCTTTTTCTGCTTTTTTCTCATCATGTGGGAAAATGGTGACGAAACCTAAAATATACAGATTTTTTTCCAAAACCTAAGTTTTTTAGAATTTCAAGGTCCATTTCCTTTGGTCCCTCCATTTTATTGGGTTTCGTCATCTTCAACTTCGGCATCTCCGATATCCTCTACGCCAATTCCAACACCACCGGGCAGTGGTCACTTCCAAACACTTCATTACGAATTGCCGCATTTTTTAACCGAAGCTTCAGTCCCTCCGACACTAAAAAGTAGTCAATTCTCCATCCGGCGTTGTTGGCCCGCGCATTGAATCGATAGCTCCACCAAGAATATGCACTTTCCAAGTCAGGATAAAAGTACCGGAAGGTATCCACGAAGCCGGCATCAAGCAGCTCCGTCAACTTCCCTCGCTCTTCATCGGTAAATCCAGCGTTTCTGCGATTGGACTTGGGGTTTTTCAAATCAATTTCCTTGTGGGCCACATTCAGGTCACCGCAAACGATAACTGGCTTGCTTTTCTCCAAACCCTTCAAATAACTGCGAAAAACATCTTCCCACAGCATACGATATTCCAGTCGTTGTAACTGATCTTTGGAGTTTGGCGTATATACATTTACAAGAAAAAAGTCTTCATATTCAGCGGTAATAACTCGCCCTTCCTTATCGTGTTCCTCAATGCCGACGCCAAAACGGACGGACAGTGGCTCTTCTTTCGAAAAGAGTAAAGTTCCGGAGTATCCCTTCTTTTCCGCCGAATGCCAATACTGGTGATAGCCTTCCGTAATGACCTCCCCCTGTCCTTCTTCCATCTTAATTTCTTGCAAGCAAAGCATGTCCGGCTTCTCTGTCAGAAAGAAATCCATAAATCCTTTGCCCATGCAGGCTCTCAACCCATTGACATTCCAGGAAATCAGTTTCATAAGTACCTCCGTTTTTTGTTTGCGGTTTGCTAACCCTTGTAGTTTTGACCAAGCACATTTGCTTCAGTCGTGGTTTTTTGAGTATGTTGCAAGGCCTACCGCCCTTGGTTTAGTTGGCCTGGCCGGGTCCACGGGATCTTATCCTGGTCAACTTTGCCTGAAGGGATGCAACCTAAGTTTCATCGGCTTTCTATGATTATACTCCAGCACTCCCAAAAACAAAACCCCTGCAAACAAGGTTTGCGGGGGTTGACTGTTTGATTTGTTTGGGCTTTGAAGCCCCTGAAATCTTTTGAAGTTTGCCATTCCAATCCGGTTTGGAAAGTAATGCCCTGGTCGATTAACGCTTGGAGAACTGGCTTGCTCTTCTTGCTTTTTTCAGACCGTACTTCTTTCTTTCTTTCATTCTTGGATCTCTTGTTAGAAATCCTGCCGCCTTCAAAGGTGCTCTGTTGGCTTCTTTGTCAGCTTGACACAAGGCTCTTGAAATACCATGTCTTAACGCTCCGGCTTGTCCGGTGAATCCGCCGCCATGAACTGTAGCGATTACATCGTACTTACCTTCGCAACCTGCTACCTCAAAAGGTCTTCTTACTTCTCTTTTTACGATTTCCATTGCAAGGTAATCGTCAAGAGGTTTTTTGTTTACGGTAATGTTTCCTTTGCCGGGGATTAATCTTACTCTAGCAACGGAAGACTTTCTTCTACCAGTTCCCATAAATTGGATCTTTGCCATTTCTTATTCCTCCCTTCCTAGAATGTCCATGTTTCCGGCTTTTGAGCGGCATGCTCATGTGTCGGACCCACGTATACTTTTAGCTTCTTCAACATTGCACGTCCCAGCTTTCCGTTGGGCATCATGCCTTTGACGGCGTGTGTAATGATGTCTTCAGGATGCTTCTTTTGCATGGTGTCAAAGTTCATCTCTCTTAAGCCACCCGGATAACCGGTATGTCTCTTGTAGATTTTGTCCTGTCTTTTGTTGCCTGTTACTTCTACCTTTTCAGCATTGATTACGATGACGTAGTCACCACAGTCAACATGGGGGGTGTAAGTCGGCTTCTTTTTGCCGCGAAGAATGGATGCAATTTCGGATGCCATTCTGCCTAAGGTTTGACCTTCAGCATCAATGACGTACCACTTGTGTTCCACTTCTGCTGGCTTCGCAATAAACGATTTCATTGGGGTTTCCTTTCTACCTACTGGGATTTTTGGAGCTTCATCCATTCTGAATTTCCTAAATCTGGTTCGGCGCTGCCTACTGGGATTCCCACAGATAATTCCGTGCTAAATCTGGTTCGGCATGACTAAAAATAATTTAGTTTCGCGGTCACGGATAACGGTTCCTAACGCGCGACAAAGGTATTGTATATGGTTTGACGGTCAATGTCAAAGTATTTTTGTGATTTCCTTTCATTTTTCAATGTATTTTGGGATTCGAGGAACTTTGTGCCATAGCCGTCACGGTTTGGAATTTAGCTTTTTGAAAACCGCATGGCCAAGTGCGGGCGAATTAGGAGCCTCCCAGATTAAAGAGTTTTTGCTGGCGCTCTGCAGCATTGCGTGCCTTATGATTTTTTCGAAATTCCATAGGCGTGGACGCTGTGAATTTTTTGAAGGTTTTTGAGAAATAGCTTTGATCTTCAAAGCCGGTCATAGCGGCTATTTCTCCCAGGCTAAGGTTGGTTCTGGAAAGCAAATCTCTGCTTTTTACAATTCGAAAATTATTTACATAATCCGTGAAAGCCAGCCCCACCTCTTGCTTAAACAACATAGAAAGATAGGAAGGATTAATATGAAGAATCTCTGCTGCCCCGGCCAAAGCTATTTTTTTATCATAGTTTTGATGGATATAATCTAAAGCATTTCGAATCAACTGTGAATTCCCCCCATATGAGGAAGCATTAAATGAAATGGATAATTTCCCAACGAAATTACCTGTCAGGTGGGTCAACTCTTCTATGTCCCCCGCCTCACTTAATTCATCGATTTCATAGATAAATGAATCTTCTTCTGTCAACCGTGCCAACACGGTACAACTGCTAAGGATTTTTATTTTTACCGCCGCCAAATCTCCCGCTTCCGCCAAGGCAAGTTCTTCCACCCATTCTCTCACCAAATCCGAAGCCTTTTCGGCTTCACCGGCTTCAATCAAGTTTGCCAATTGAGTTTCCAGTTTATGCGCCCGCTCCAAGGGTAACCTATTGTCTCGCGCGTCTCCATCCTGCTTGCGAAGACGAATCCGCTCCCCAATTCGTTGTTGCTCCGCATTGCGGCTGGAAATTTTGGCGTACTCAGCATTTTGTCGAATAGAAGAAATCACCCCACTGCCAAACATAACCGATAAATGAGAAACTTCCTTGGGGGTGTAGTCCCGCATGCCTCGGACAAAAACCATCAGTTTTGGAATGTCTGTTTCATTGACTTTCGTAAGGGAAAAAATATTTGTCAACAAACTTTCCTGCATGATTCCCATTACCATAGGGCCGGCAACAAAGTGACCAAAGGATTTGCCCATAATCATGATTGGCATGGAAATGTTTACAAACCCCGCCTTACATACAAAAACATAGGGATCCCCTAGTTGGTTAGAAATTTTGGTGGCCGAAAGCAGCCCTTTGCGGCAAAGGCTTCCCGGCTCACGGTAAATATCAAACAAATTACACAGTTTTGCTTCCCCTCGACGTTCCCAGATAGGTTCCCCTTTGGCATTAAAAAAGGTCACCGGAACACCCGTAAATTCAGAAAAAGCGGTCATAGCTTCTTCCAGTTTTTTTAGTTCTTCCGTCCTCAGCGGCAAGCCATGATTAACGGCTTGCAGGGAAATCACATCTCGATTGGTGGCCATAAAGTCTCCTTTTTGCCTGTTTTTATAACGATTTTTATATCATATCAGCGAGAATGACAAAATACAACTATTTTGGCCGAATTTAACCATATGAAATTACAAAAACTGCCAACGCTATTTCTATTATTTTTCTAATTCAACCTTTAATATAGACGTTAGAATAGTCTGAAACTTAACATATTAACCCAGACTAAGTTATAAAGGAGGAACAAGACACATGGCAAAAGATGATATCATCAAAAAAGCATTTGACTCTATCGTGGAATGCGACGAAGACATGGCCAAAGAAGCTTTGGACGCTGCAGAAGCTGAGGGCATCAGTATGGTCGATTTACTGGCCGACGGATTTAGTGCCGGCATCCGACATCTCGGAGATTTGTTTGGTAGAGGCGAAATCTTTCTTCCCGAATTGATTTTTAGTACCGAAGTCATGAAAATGGCCACAGAAGTCATTGAAAGCAAATTGGATGCTTCTGAAAAAAAGGCCAAAGGTGTTATGGTTATTGCCACTGTAGAAGGCGACGTTCATGATATCGGCAAAGGCATCGTTGCTTCTTTGGTAAAGACCAACGGCATTGAAGTTCATGATTTGGGAAGGGAAGTTCCCGCATCTGTTTTCATTGAAAAGGTAAAAGAAACAAACGCAGACTTTGTTGGCAGCAGTGCTCTATTGACCACAACCATGACGGTTCAAAAAGACATTGAAGAAGCTCTCAAAGAAGCCGGTCTTCGTGACAAAGTAAAGACCATGGTAGGCGGTGCGCCCGTTACCAAGAGATGGGCCGAAAAAATCGGTGCCGATGCATACTGCGAAGAGGCCGGAGATGCGGTAAACTACATTTTAGCTTGCATTGAAGGAAAATAATTTCCCGACATGATTAAAGGAGCAGCAAATGTCAAAATTCAAACACGAAGACGACATACAAGGGTACTGCATTCTGGGGAATGAAGATTTGGATGCCATCCATCAGTCCACGTTGGACTTGATGGGGGACTACGGACTTCAGATTCACGGAAAAGATGCCCATGACATTCTCAGCGCTGCCGGTTGCGACGTGGACCGTGAAACGGACCGGGTACGCTTTCCTGCCAATCTGGTCAACGATGCCATTGAATCCTGTCCCGAGGAATTTACTCTTTGCGGACGAAACCCGAAGAATGACACTTTGATTGGGAAGAAACGGGTGGCTTACAAGAATTTTGGAACCGGGGTTATGATCATCGATCCATACACCGGGGACGTACGAGAATCCACCAAAGAAGATTTGGGAAATGTGGCTCGATTTATTGATGCCCTGGATGAAGTCAATGTATTTTCCATCGCCGTCACAGCGGGAGATGTGAACCAAAAGGTAAGAGCTCTCCACGAAGCGGAAGTGGTCTTTAACAACCTGACCAAAAACTTCGCCCATGACTTGGAGGGGGTAAAAAACACCCAACGGTTCATCGATATGGCGGCAACCATTCAAGGAGGCTATGACAAACTTCGGGAACGTCCCATCATCTGCATGGGCGCCTGCCCCAACAGCCCGCTTGAAATCAACGAAAACGAAACGTCCATTATCAAACTGTCCGCGGAACACGGATTGCCCATCGACATTTTATCCATGGGACTATGCGGAGGAACCACTCCGGCCACCTTGGCAGGAACTTTGGTAACCACCAACGCAGAAATCCTGGGAGGCATTGTTTTGGCACAGTTGGTGAACAAAGGGAACCCCATCTTGTATGGCACTTCCACCACCATTATGGATATGAAAACCATTACCTCCCCGGTAGGCGCACCGGAGCACGCCATGTGCGGAGCGGCGGTAGGCCAACTCGGCCACTACTATGGCATTCCCACCAATGTAGGCGGGACATAGGGGGACAGCAAATGCCTGGACATCCAATTGGGCCACGAAAAAACCCTTACCTCACTCCTTCCGGCAGTGACCGGCAGCAACGTGATTTATGGGATGGGCATGTTGGAGATGGGCATGACAATGAGCTACGAAAGTCTGCTGATTGACCAGGAAATCGTCAAAATGATACGAAGGGTACTGCAAGGCATCGCCGTCAACAAAGAGACCATTGCCCTGGATGTGATTAAAAAGGTGGGACCTGCAGGGAATTACTTGTCAGAGCGGCATACCCTAAAGTATATGAGAAGTGACCTGTCCACCACCAACCTGATTAACCGAAGAATGCGGGACAATTGGGAAAATGCGGGAGCCAAGGACATGGCACAAGTTGCCAACGAGCAAGCCAGAGAAATTCTGGAAAACTACAAAGTAGACCCCCTGCCGCCGGAAGTTGCGAAGAGGATTCACGACCTGGTGGTAGAAGGAGAAGCCGAGGCCAATGAATTGGCAAAATTTAAGAAAGCACATTCTAAGTAGTACTAATTTATTTTGAGAAAGGAGATCCAATGAGCGAAGATAAGAAATTCTTCACCCGAATGGGTGATGGATCCATTGTCTACATGACTGCCGATGAAATACGAGAAGACATTCAGGTAGGCGTGGAAGATGCAGCCAGCAGAGGAAAAATTCCTCCCCTAAGCCAAGAAGAAATGGATAAAATTTTTGACATCGTTACGGCGCCGGGCGGCATTGTGGGCGTTCATCCCATGGATGCTGTTGTCACTACCAGTGATTCCGGTTCCGACAAACTCAGCACCAAGTGCGGACTTCCCATTGATAGAAGTGTCAATGCGATGATTCACGAAAGAGTGCTTGGCTGTGATTCCGTTGATATCGGATACAGTGACTATAACTATAAAACCGTAAAAGGGGTGGCCAAAAGAGAGGCCGGCGTACTGAAAAGCGCGTTATCCAAAACCACCATGCCGATTTACTACGGCGCAATGCCAAATCTAGGCTTTTATACTAAGCCGGATGGTCCGGTGGAGAACTGGGCTGTATTGCTGCCTGAAGGACGAATCAAAGAGGCTCTGGCAGCTCAGGAAGAGGCCATTCCCCATTCTGTTTCTGACATTATGTATGTGGCAAAGCAAATGAACGATGTAGGCGCTGACGGCTTTGAACTGGATACCAGTGGCGCAGCCGGAGATGCTGATTTCTTAGTCGCCCTCCAAGCGGCAGAGCGAATCACCAAAGAATTTCCGGACATGCCTGTTATTATGGGCATGGCGGGAGAATTTGTACTGGGAATGCACGGCAAACTGAAGTACAATGATGTTCGTTTGGCAGGTCTATACCCTCACCAACAAGTAAAATTGGCTGAACAGGCCGGCGTTTCCATCTTTGGTGCCGTTGTGAATACCAACTGCAACGCTACCTTCCCATGGAATATTGCCCGAGTGTGCACCTTCATGAAAGCTTGCACAGAAGCAGCCACAATTCCGGTTCATGCCGATGCCGGCATGGGCGTAGGCGGAATTCCCATGTGCGAAAACCTTCCGGCTGATGTGGTTACCCGAGCAGACCGTTGCTTAGTGGAAATCGCTAAAGTCGACGGATTGTAGGTAGGCGTAGGTGATCCCCTGGGTGCTGAGGCAGCTCACGCCCTGGCCGCAAGCATGGGCGGCGTACGCACAGCAGGCGACATGGTCTTCAGACTTCAACTTTCAAAAAAGATGAAAATTAATGAAGCAAAAAAATATGTTGCCGAGAAGTTAGGTCTTACTCTTGAAGAAATTTGCGATGTTGTCACAATGGCAGAAGTCCGAGAAGAAAGAGGATTTGGTCTTGGAAATCTAGAACCTTGTGCAGAATCAAACATTGGCATGGAAGCCAAGTTTAGAATCGCAAAAGCCCTCGACATTAAGATTAACAGCGTAGAACGTTTTAAAGAAAGAGCTGGGATGAAATAAGGGAAAGTCATTACAGTAGGGGGCCTGAATCCGCAAGGAATTCAGTGCCCCCCTTTCTTTATGATGTGTTCTTGTTTGTTCCGGATTTTATGTTACAATTAGTACAATGAACAGGAGTGAAAGCATGGAGTTGGCAGAATTGTATCAGCAGGCACAACAGTCTATTCTTGATGCCAATGAAGATTGGGCAATGGAATTAATACAATCGGCATATGATGAAGGTGTCGACTTAATTGAGTTGCTACAAAAAGGTTTTGCCCCCGGCAACTTAAAAGTTGGTACTTTTTTTGAAAAGGGAGAAATCTCTTTGCCTGAATTATTATATTCTGCAGAAGTAATGAAAAAGGTTTTGACCACCATTGATCAACTTTTAGGGGTGGCGGAATCCGCTGCCAAGGGAAGGGTACTGATTGCCACAGTAGAAGGGGATGTTCATGAAATTGGCAAAGGAATTGTATCTTCCACAATGAAAGCTTATGGCTTGCATGTCATTGATATTGGCAGGGAAGTCCCCGTTGAGACGATTATTGAAAAGGCCATTGAAAACAAGGTGGACATTATTGCAACCAGTGCGCTTCTCACTTCAACTTTAAAGGAACAACGAAAACTTGAGGCGTTGCTGAACAAAATGGCCCTTAGAGGTGAATTCCAAACCATGGTAGGCGGAGCCCCTTGCACCCTTCGGTGGGCTGCCAGAATCGGTGCTGATGCCTATAGCGAAGATGCGATTGATGCGGCTCGCACCGCATTACGAATCATTGAAGAACGAAATGCAGTAGCGAAAGGAAACCATTCATGAAAATTGTACGAAACCTTCCCAGTGTCATCAAAGCCTATAGTGCGCTAAAATATCTAACGGCGTACAAAAAAGAGATTGCAACCGCCAGAGAAGATGGCAACATTGAGAAAGAAAAGGATGCCATTTTGAAAGCTACCACTACTTGGGGCAGCAAGCTTTCTCAATTGATTGGTGTTGATATTTCAGTTTATGGAAAAGAAAATCTCCCGAAAGAGGGTCCGGTATTATACGTTTCCAATCATCAGGCATATGGGGATATTGTTGTTTTGTGTGCCGCCTTGGATACCATCCAATTTAGCTTTGTTACCAAAGTTGAATTATCAAAGGTTCCTCTTTATGGAAAGTGGATAGATCGGGTACGGGCAGTATTTTTGACCCGGGACGATCTTCGCTCATCTTTGCAATCCATTAAAACCGGCATCGAATATATCAAAATGGGATTTTCCCTTTTGGTTTTTCCTGAGGGAACCAGAAGTAAAGGTCCTGTTATGGGCTCCTTCAAGCCCGGTGCCTTTAAGTTGGCCACAAAACCCGGCGTGCCCATTGTTCCGGTCTCCTTAAATGGAACTTATCGAATATATGAAGAAACCGGCATCATCAAGGGAAGCCCCGTGCAGGTGATGATTCACCCTGCCCTCCCCACTTCGGACCTGACCCGGGCACAAGAACATGATTTGCCGGATCAGGTGAAGGAAATCATCCAAAACGGACTGAACCGACTCATTGAAATGGAATAACTATATACTATATGAACCACCATGGAAAAGCTTACCTGTATCTATTTATAACCACTGGTAAAACAAAAAAATTCCTTGGAAATTCTTTCTAAGAATTTGAATTTATAATTCAATAGCGGCTGGAATTTTATGAATGGGATATTCAAAAACTTTTGGGCTTTTGTGCCCTAAGCCATTGACAATAATGGTGACACATTCCCATCCCTTTTTTTTATGAAACGAAATGTCAAAGTCGCATTTTGTCCGTCCCCACTTTTTGGTTTTTGTTAAAAAATGCAACTCTTCAGTTTGTCCCAACTCTCCGGTTAACTGATCCATTTGTAAATACAATACAATCAAGACCTTTTTGTTTTGTCTGGCTTGAAAAGAGTATTTTAATCCGGATTTATTATATTTGTTTTTTGTTGAAAGAAGCAATTTCTTTTCTGTATGAATCCCCTTCATGTTGTACCCGCTAGCCTGAACTAAGTCATTATATCTGTTCCCGGTTGATAATATCCCTCCTGAAACTAGATTGCTGTGTACACAAACAATCCCATGAACTTGCGACACACCATTCATCAAAAAATAATAGCCAATACTCAACAATACTACCCCAACAAAAATGACAATCCCAATAATGATTTTTTTTGTTTTCATCCCCCAACTCCCGGTTTATACACTAACTTCATATTTAAAATAGCAGACAAATACATGTAAAGTATACCAAAAAAATTTGCCAAAATTTTACCTCATGGCGAAACTCATATATTTTGAGGGTGAAACTCGTTGTTTTTTCAGTTTAAAACTCCTATGCCTTGATGCAAACTTGTTTTTTTCAAAATAAAAGCACATATGATTTGCCTCCTATGTGCCTCTTTTCCTATTCCCTTCGGCCTTCACTTTCTAAATTCCAAGGCCAAATCGTTCTTTTACTCTGGTCATTGTCTTTTCGGCAATGGCGTTGGCCCGCGCTCTGCCATCGGCCAGCGCCTGAATCAATTCATCACTATGGCGAATTTCCTCGTATCTAGCCTTGATTGGGGAAAGGGACTGGATGGTCACCTGCACCAAGTCCTTTTTGAACTCCCCATATCCGCAACCTACATATTTCTTCTGGATATCTTCAATTGCCATGCCGGAAAAGGCAGCATAAATGTTCATTAAATTACTGATACCCGGTTTGTTTTCCAAATCAAAACGTACTTCTCCGTCTGAATCGGTAGTTGCTCGCATAATGGATTTTTTGATTTTGGCTTCATCATCCAACAATGAAATTCTGCTATGTACGTTTTCAGCACTCTTACTCATTTTGGCTGACGGATCATCCAATGCCATAATTCTGGCCCCGGCTTTTAGAAATCTTCCCTCTGGTATGACAAACGTGTCTTTGTATTTGTTATTAATGCGAATGGCCACATCCCTGCACAATTCAATGTGTTGTTTTTGATCATTCCCGACGGGAACAATATTGGTGTCATACAAAAGAATATCCGCAGCCATGAGCACCGGATAGGTGAACAACCCTGTGGGAGAAGATTCATTTCCACGGCTTTTATCTTTGAACTGGGTCATACGAGACAACTCTCCCGTGTAGGTATTACACGTTAACACCCATGCCAACTCTGCGTGGGCCGGCACTTGAGATTGGACAAACAATATGGATTTTTTGGGATCTAGTCCAACTGCCATGTATAAGGCCGCCACGTCTAAAATACTGTGGCGCAACTCTGCCGGATTTTGAGGCAACGTAATGGAATGCAAATCCACAATACAGTAGATGCACTGATTCTCGTCTTGTAATTCCACAAACTGTTTTAGGGCGCCCAAGTAGTTGCCAATGTGAATATTGCCGGTCGGTTGAACGCCGGAAAACACTTTTTTCATTTTCGTAATTCCTCTGCAAATTTTTCTTTAATCTTTTTCTCAGCTCTTGAAATGGTCATCTGGGAAACCCCCAGCATCTCTGCAATTTCGGCCTGAGATTTTTCTTCAATAAACCTTTTCTTAAAGATATATCGGTTGGTATTGCTTAAATTATTAAGCACTGAACCGATGATTTCCCGGTATTCCAGTTCCTCATATCCTTTGTCTTTTTCCGCCGTGTATTTTTCAAAGACGCTGCTCTCTCCTTCTTCCCCTTCTTCATCAAAGGTTTTGTTGAGGGAATATGCGCTATATGCCAAACTGCCTTCCATGGCCTCTAATACGTCCTGCTCAGAGATTTTCATTTCTGCTGCCAATTCATCAATCCGAGGCGGTCGTCCCAAACGGTTGGTCAGACTTTCACGGACTGTTTGCATGGCAGAAGCATTTTCCTTGAGTCTTCTGGGCATTTTAACGCTCCAACCCTTGTCCCGAAAGTATTTTTTGATTTCCCCAAGAATTGTTGGCGTGGCAAAAGTGCTAAAGGCATAACCTAAACTTTCATCAAAACGATCCGCAGCAGAGACCAACGCCATGGCGGCCACCTGATACAGGTCATCGTATTCGATGCCCTTCCCCAAAAACTTGCGTATCAAAATATCTGCGAGATACAAGTGGTTTTCTACCAATTTGTTTCTTGTATCAATACTTTTTTGCGTCATTTATTTTTCACCATAATGATACTTTTGGTTTGATTGCCGGTGGTTTTGATTTGAACGGCATCTACCATTGATTGAATAAAGCAAAAACTCAAATCTCCTTCTTGGGGGCAGTCCAAACAGGCCTTCTTCGTCTTAGGAAGTTCATGTTTGGCATTGACATCTGTGATGGTCACTGTCATTTTGTCATCTTCCAAGGTGCAGTAAACTTCATAATGCTCCGACCAACAATCGAAACCGTGACAGGTAATGTGCTTGCACGCTTCTCCTGTTGCCATCTTAATGTCTTCCACCGCTTCCACGTCAAAGCCGGCCAACGCCGCCACGCTGGCAACAGCAATCTCAGTGATTTTGATGTACTCGGGAGTACCCGGTACTCTGAGGGTCATTAATTCTGTCATTATTTTGTTTCTCCTGATTCTATCTCTCCGATTTCAATCTGTTCCGGTCCATCTGCCTTGTCTCCTGTCTTTTCTTTTGCTTTTCCATTTTTGCCATCGCTTCCATTTTCGTCAGGGCCACATTCACCGAAGTCTGCATCTTCCATTTCTTCGTCTTCTTTTATGACTTTCGCAATGGAAATAATTTCTGAATCTTCGCTGACCCGCATAATCTTAACCCCTTGGGTTTGCTCGTCCCAGTTTGCTTACCTCTGTCGCCTTAATTCGGATAATGATGCCATCTGAATTAATCAACAAAACTTCGTCTTCATCTGAAACTACCATGGCTCCTACCAGCTCCCCGGTTTTTTTGAACTTAGCTTTGTCGTAGGTTAGCAATCCTTTGCCTCCACGAACCTGAACTTTATAGTCCTTCACCGGTGTTCTCTTGCCGTAGCCATTTTTGGTGACCACCAAAAGCTGTTCGTTGGGTTGAACCAACTGCATTGAAACCACTTCATCATCCTCTTCCAACTTGATGGCACGAACGCCGCCGGAAATTCGACCCATTGGTCTAACGTCATCTTCGGAGAAGCAAATGCATTTGCCGTTTTTGGTCACGATGATTACATTATCTGTGCCTGTCGTTTGTTTGATGCCAACCAATTCATCATCTGCCTTGAGATTGATGGCAATTAATCCTGCTTTTCGATTGGTATCAAAGTTGGATAAAGCGGTTTTCTTAATAATCCCATGCTTGGTTACTCCAATCAGATACTGATTATCGGCAAATTCCTTAATGGGAATAATGGCATTAATCCGCTCTCGCTGGAGCAAATTCAAGAAGTTGACTGCTGGTGTTCCTTTTGCAGTCCTCGTTGCCTCCGGAATTTCATAGGCCTTCATCTTATGGGCCTTCCCTAAATTGGTAAAGAACATTAAATGATAGTGGGTGGATGTCATCACCAAGTCTTTGACAAAGTCGTTTTCTCTGGTGGTCACGCCGGTAATCCCTCGGCCCCCCCGCCTTTGTGCTTTGTAGGTGTCACACGGAATTCTCTTCAGGTAACCCAAGTGGGTCAATGTAATCGCCACTTTTTCTTCCTGAATCAAATCAGCATCTTCCAAATCTTCCACGTCACCAACAATAGCAGTTCGTCGCTTGTCTGCATACCGCTCTTTGATGGCAACCAATTCATCCTTAATAACGCCCATGAGCAAGTGTTCATTCGCCAGCAATTCTTTATAATAGGTGATTTTTCTTTGAAGCTCTTCATACTCTGCTTCAATTTTTTCTCGTTCCAACCCTTGCAATCTAGCCAATCTCATGTCCAAAATTGCCTGAGCCTGAATTTCGGAAAGACCAAAGGCCTCCATCAATCGCAATTTGGCATTGTCATAACTTTCTCGAATAATTTTGATGATGGCATCAATGTTATCCAAGGCAATGCGAAGACCTTCCAAAATATGAGCCCGGGCTTCCGCCTTAGCCAAATCATATTTGGTACGCCTTGTGACTACTTTCTTTTGGTGTTTTAGGTATTCTTCCAAAATTTCATATAGGGTCAATTGTTTCGGCTGTCCATCCACCAAGGCAATCATAATCATGCTGTAACTGTCTTGAAGTTGAGTATGTTTGTATAGCCGATTTAATGTAATCTGAGGGTTGGCATCTTTCTTCATTTCGATGACAACACGCATTCCATTTCGGTTGGATTCATCTCGAATGTAGGAAATCCCTTCGATTCTCTTGTCTTTTACCAGTTCCGCGATTTTTTCAATCAAACGGGATTTATTCACTTGGAAAGGAATTTCACTGATAATAATCTGAGTCTTCCCTTTGTTGGTTTCTTCAATTTCTACCTTGGCGCGGACGACGACTTTGCCTTGCCCTGTTCGATAGGCTTCCTTAGCGCCGCCTTTTCCCATGATAATGCCGCCGGTTGGAAAATCCGGTGCTTTAACGATTTTAATCAAATCATCAATGGTGCATTCCGGATCGTCAATCATTTTGACGGTTGCATCAATAATTTCGCCCAAATTGTGGGGAGGAATAGACGTGGCCATTCCAACAGCAATTCCGTTGGAACCGTTCACCAAAAGGTTGGGATATCTGGCGGGCAAAACCACCGGTTCCGTTTCTTCCTCATCAAAGTTAGGTATAAAATCAACAGTATCTTTGTCAATATCCCGAAGCATTTGCAATGCAAAGGGAGACATACGGGCTTCCGTATATCTCATGGCTGCAGCCCCGTCACCGTCTACGGAACCAAAGTTTCCGTGACCATCCACCAACATATACCTGGTGGAAAAGTCCTGAGCCATTCGAACCATAGCATCGTAAATAGAAGAGTCACCATGGGGATGGTATTTACCCATGACTTCACCTACGATACGTGCGGATTTTTTGTGGGGTTTGTCTGGGGTTACGCCCAGCTCACTCATGCCGTATAGAATTCTTCTATGCACCGGCTTCATTCCATCCCGTACATCGGGAAGCGCTCTGCCTACAATAACGCTCATGGCATAGTCGATGTAGGATTTCTTCATTTCTGTATGAATTTCATGCTGTATCAGTTTGTGATCTTCTAATAAATTAATTTCTGCCATCTGAAATCCCTCCTTCCTACACGTCTAAGTTTTGAACGTATTTTGCATTATCTTCTATGAATTTTTTTCGAGGTGGAACTTTGTCACCCATTAACGTAGTAAAGATGGCATCTGCCGCCGCCACATCCTCCAGGGTAATTTGTATCAAGGTGCGATGCTTGTAATCCATGGTGGTTTCCCAAAGTTGTTGGAAATCCATTTCTCCAAGACCTTTGTACCGTTGAATATCTACTTTCCCACTGCCTTGTTCAGACAGTTCCGCCAGCAGTTTTTCTTGTTCCCGCTCTGAGTAAGTATAATGTTCTTCTTTCCCTTTTTTCACTTGGAACAAGGGTGGCTGTGCCGCATATACATACCCGCCTTCAATGAGAGGTGCCATATAGCGATAAAAGAAAGTTAATAACAAGGTTCGGATATGGGCACCATCCACGTCAGCATCGGTCATAATAATGATTTTGTGGTACCGAAGTTTGGTGATGTCAAAATCCTGTCCGATGTTGCAGCCAAAGGCTGTAATCATATTCTTTATTTCTTCCGAATTGAGAATTCGATCTAGTCTGGCTTTTTCTACATTGAGGATCTTGCCACGAAGCGGAAGCACCGCCTGTCTTGCTCGATCTCTCCCTTGCTTGGCGCTGCCACCGGCCGATTCTCCTTCCACCAGGAAAATTTCTGAAAGTGCCGGGTCCTTTTCGGAGCAATCCGCCAGTTTTCCCGGAAGTGAAAGTCCATCCAACAAGCTGTTTTTTCGGGTAATCTCTCTGGCTTTTCGTGCGGCCTCTCTAGCCCGGGCTGCCTGAAGGCATTTGCCTAGCATACTTTTCGCCTGAGCCGGATTTTCTTGAAGAAATGCGGTGAGATTATCATTGGTAGCGGTTTCTACAAAGCCTCTCATTTCGCTGTTTCCCAATTTGGCTTTTGTTTGTCCTTCAAATTGAGGGTTGCTTAACTTGACAGAAATAACCGCAGTAAGTCCCTCTCTCACATCTTCCCCGGTGAGGGCATCGTCGTTGTCTTTGAGAAATTTATTCTTGCGGGCATAGTCATTAAAGGCCCGGGTCAAGGCAGTTTTAAATCCAACCATGTGAAACCCACCGTCGGTGGTGTTAATATTATTGGCATAGGAAAGAATGACTTCCGTATACCTGTCGGTATACTGCAAGGCCACTTCCACTTCCATATCACCAATCCCGGTTCGATCTTTTCCTTTGGCTTCAAAATATATAATATCCGGATGGATGGGTTCTTTGCTCTGATTTTGGTATTTGACGTATTCCTTAATACCACCTTCGTAATGGAATTCTTCTTTTCTTTTGAGTTTTTCCCTTTCATCGGTGAGAACGATTCGAATTCCCTTGTTGAGGAAAGCCATTTCACGAAGCCTGTATTCCAACGTAGCAAAATCAAATTCCATTTCTTCAAAAATGTCAGGATCCGGCCAAAATGTGGTTTTAGAACCGGTATGCCTAGATGTGCCAACCTCCTCCAATTTGGTCATGGTCTTGCCCTTTGAATAGGTTTGCTTATAAATCTTGCCGTTTCTTTTGATTTCCACTTCCATTTTAGTGGAAAGGGCGTTGACAACCGATGCGCCTACACCATGAAGTCCGCCGGAAACTTTATATCCGCCGCCGCCGAATTTACCGCCTGCATGAAGCACTGTGTGAATGACTTCCACTGCGGGAATTTTAAGTTTTGGATGAAGATCCACCGGCATGCCTCTTCCATCGTCTTCCACCATGATGGAATTGTCTTCCTGGATGGTTACCAGTACATTTTTACAAAAACCGGCAAGGGCTTCGTCAATGCTGTTGTCCACAATTTCATATACCAAATGATGAAGACCTTTTTCGCCCGTACTACCGATATACATACCCGGTCTTTTTCGTACAGGTTCAAGGCCTTCCAAGACTTGTATTTGCTCTGCGTCATACTTCTGTTGCTTTGTATCTGCTGCCATAAAATTACTCACCTCTTCTGTATAAAATACTAGTACATTATAATACAAAAAAGCCAGTTTTACAATTTTTACTTGGCTCTTTTAAGGTATTTTTGTCTTATTTATTTTTACTGTGTTCTTTGGGGCAATTTAGCCTGTTTAAGATGGGGTATTTTTTCGAGTATACACTATGGTTTTTTCCATTTATTTCCTTTTCACTTTTCCGTCCGTCACTATATACGTGTTTCCCACGGGCAACGCCTCTATCAATTGGGGATTCAACTCGGCTGCGGTGATGAAAAGTTGAGATTCTGATAAGGCTTGAATTAAATATTTTTGTCGGTCTCCATCCAGCTCACTTAGAACATCATCCAACAATAATATAGGTTTTTCGCCTTTTTCTTTCTCTATTAAAGTGATTTCTGCCAACTTCATGGAAAGAGCGGCGGTTCGTTGCTGGCCCTGAGAACCATATTGTCTCGCCTGAATCCCGTTAATAAGTATATTTAGATCATCCTTGTGAGGGCCATATCCTGTACTTCCTGTATACACATCTCGTTGATATGATTTCCCTAATTTTTTCTGTATTTTTTCAATGAGTTCTTCCAAATTTTCTTCCGGCTCAATGCTGGGTTGGTATTGGATTTCCAACTGTTCTTTTCCTTGAGTTATTTTCTCGTGTATTTCTTTGCTTATTTCATTGATTTCTTCAATGAATTTTTTTCTTTGCAAAATAACCTTTGCTCCATACTGACTCAGTGCATCATCCCATATCTGAAGTTCCTGACGATCTTTTTTTTCGTTTTTTAGATATGCATTTCGCTGCATCAGTATTTTTTTGTACTGTGTTAGATTATTTAAATAAGAGATTCTCATCTTACACAGTTCTCTATCAATGAAATTTCTTCTTTTTTCCGGTTCTTCCTTCACTATTTTTAAATCTTCCGGTGAAAAAACAACAACATAAAAGTGATTGAGCATTTCTACCATTTTTTCCACTTTTATGTTATCTACTTTGATTTCCTTTTTTCCCTCTCTATTAAACCCTATATCAACTTTTTTTTCCTGTTGATTGGAATCATAAGTTGCCATAATTCTGGTATATGGCTGCTCAAAGCGAATCATCTCTTTATCTTTTGCCGTTCTAAAAGAACGTCCCAGGGAGGAAACATAAATACTTTCCAATAAATTGGTTTTTCCCTGGGCGTTATTACCTACAATCACATTCACCTTTTCATGAAAAAAGACTTCCTGTTCATGATAATTTCTGAAATTTTCAATCTTTATTTTTTCAATAAACATTTTTCCATATTCTATTTCTTAATTTGTTGAAATTCGAACCGGCAAAATTAAATATTCGTATTGAGACCCGGTAACCGGTTTTAATAAGCAAGGAGTGGTTCCTGTTTTAAACTCTAATATTACTTTTTCATCATCTATTGCTCGAAGAGCCTCAATTAAATATTTGGAATTAAATCCAATTTCTATGTTTTCCCCTTCTTTTTCCACAATAATTTCTTCTTTGACTGTTCCTTCATCAGATCTAGAGGTAATGGTAAACAAATTTTCTTCCAATTTACACTTAATTAAATTGTTTTTTCCTTCTTTTGCCAACAAGGATGCTCTTTCAATGGCTTCTACCATTTCATCTCTGGCCACAATCACCTTAATTGGGTTTTCTTTTGGAATAATATCTTTATATTTAATAAATTCTCCTTCTAACAGCCGAATGACAATTTTTGTTCTTTCTAAAAGAAGTACCGCTTTTTTATTGCTTATAATAATATTGACTTCTTCTTCTTTTTCATTTTCCGTTAGTATTTTATAAATATCATTTAAAATTTTTGCCGGAATAATGACTTTTCCCTCTTCTTTATTAACCATTGCTTCTCTGGTAACCGCCATTCTAAATCCATCCAGCGCTACCATATTTACTTTTCTTTCTTCCATTTCCATTAACACGCCAACAATAACCCCTTTGGATTCATCAATGCTGGCACAAAAAGCGGTTTTTCGAATCATTTCTTTGAAAAGTTCTTTGTGGAAAGACAATTGGTTTGAAACTTCCTCTACTTCACCTATATTTGGAAATTCTTCTGCGGGAAGCCCAATAATTCTAAATTCGGATTGGCTCGTCTTAATTAATACATTTCCATTATCCTGTAACTCAAAGAAAATTTCTTCATTTGGAAGTTTTCTGATGATATCCCCAAAAAGTTTTGCAAGAACCACAATGGATCCTTCCTTTTCCACATTCACATCAATGTTTTTTTCAATACTTAAATCTAAATCAGAGGCTGCTAACATTAATTTACCGTCTTCAGTGGCTTTTAATAAGATTCCTTTAAGAATAGGAATTGTCGTTCTAATGGTAACTGCTTTTGATACAGTATTTAAAGCTTTGGATAAGATTTGTTGGTTACAGGAAAATTTCATTTCAGCACCTCCGTCTTTTTCTTATTTATAGTAATATTAGTAGTAATAGTAGTAGGCCCTGTGAATTTGTGTACAAAGGGTTTTTTGGTTGAAAAAGCATAGTTTTTTATGCAAGTTGAGTTGTGCATAACCCTTGTATTTTTATCAACAGGCCTGTTGATAAAGGAAGAACATATTATTTTTCGTTTAATATAGATGTTAATTCTTCCACGTCTTTTTTGATGTTTTCGTTGGCGTTCATATCTTTGAAAATTTTTGTATGGGCATGAAGAACTGTGGTGTGATCTCTACCTCCAAAAGATTCCCCGATTTTTGGGAGAGAGTTATTTGTCATTTCTCGGCAAAGGTACATGGCAACCTGTCTGGGAAACGCCAGTTCCCTGGTTTTTTTAGCAGATTCCATTTCCTTAATAGAAATATTATAGTATTTGCAAACCGATCGTTTAATGGTTTCTATGGTAACATTCATATCACTGGAAGAAAAAATTTCAGTAAGTTTTTCTTTTGCAAAAGAAACAGAAATCGGTTTATTGAGAACGATGGAAAAGCTGATGATTCTTGAAAAAGCCCCTTCCAATTCTCTTACGTTATATCTTATTTTTTCAGCAATCAGGTTAATGACTTGGAGCACAGAGTCAGTAATTTCAATGTTTTCCAGTTCTGCCTTCTTCATAAGAATGGCTACACGCGTTTCATAATCGGGGGGTTGAATGTCCGCCACAATATTCCATGCAAACCTTGAGCGTAGCCGGTCATCCAGATTGGTCAGTTTGTTTGGATGACGATCGCTGGAAATAATAATCTGCTTATTCAAATCATAAAGGCTGTTGAATGTATGGAAAAATTCTTCTTGGGTTGCCTCTTTGTTTTCGATAAATTGAATGTCATCAATCAAAAGGACATCCACATTCCGATATTTTTTTTTGAAAGTGTTAATATTCCTTTTTTCTTTCAGGGCAGTGATTAATTCGTTGGTAAACATTTCAGAGGAAACGTAAAGAATTTTTAATTTCTTATGATGTTCCAGAATATAATGACCAATGGCGTGCATCAGATGGGTTTTTCCCAAACCGGAGCCACCATATATAAACAAAGGATTGTATAATTTTGAAGGTGTTTCGGCTACGGCCAAAGCAACGGCATGAGCATATTGATTGTTGCTGCCAACCACAAAATTTTCAAAACTATATCGTGGATTAAAATAAAACTCGTTGACAAAAATTCCCTTATCTGTATTTTTTAATTCCTCTACAGAGTCTGGTTCTTTCACCAAAAATTCCACATGGTAAGGCGTCTTGAAAATGGTTTTTACTGCGGTTTCAAGTAAGGGGACATACCGGTTGTGCAAAACCTCGGCAACGAAGCTTTCGTTACACTCTATATATAGAATATTTTGTGTTTCGTCCAGTCTTTTTGGCTCTAATGGAGAGAACCAGGTATCAAAACTAATCTGAGTAAGCTCCGGTTTGAGCAATTCCAAAGTATCTGTCCAGTTTTCCTTTAATGTCTTCATGTATTTTCCCCTACTTCACTATGTTGTAGAACCATCATACATAAAAAGTTATCCACAGACAAGGGGTAAAATTTTTTATTTTCATCCAACGAAACTTAGAGTTATCCACAAGCGGTGGATAAAATTGTGCACAGAATTCACAACACCACAACATATAGAACTTTAGAAAAAACATGGCTCGCCAAAACATAAAATCGTTGACATCATCAGCCCTCGGCTATATAATTACAAGGCATATGTGCAAGGAGGTGAAACAATGAAACAGACCTATCAGCCAAAAAAACGACAGAGAAAAGTTGAACATGGCTTTAGAAAAAGAATGGCAACCAAAAATGGTAGAAACGTTTTGAAAAGAAGAAGACTGCGCGGGAGAAAGTCCCTGACGGCCTAGTGAAGGAAGCAGTGATGCTGAAGCAAAATGTTTTGCGGAAACGAAGTGATTTTTCCGCAATCTACAACAAAGGAAAACCGATGGGAGAGCGCTATATTGTGCTGTTTTATCGGAAAAATGATTTGCCATATTGCAGAACCGCATTTTTGGCAAGTAAAAAAGTCGGCAACAGTGTTGAAAGAAACCGGGCGCGGAGGCTGATGAAAGAAAGTGTAAGAACCAGTCAGGTGCAATTACCTGCCGGATACGACTTTATTTTTATCGCCAGGAATACCATACGAAACAGGAAATGTGCGGATGTGAAAAAATCTATTGAAGCCGCCGTCAAAAAGGTGAAGATATGAAAACCGTTATGATTATCATTATCAGAGGGTATCAGAAATTCATTTCTCCTTTGTTCCCGCCCACATGCAGGTTCTACCCTACCTGCTCCTCCTACTTTATCCAAGCATTGGAAAAGTATGGGTTTTTTAAGGGTAGTTATTTAGGAATCAGACGAATTCTCAGATGTCATCCCTGGAATCCAGGCGGATACGACCCGTTGAAGTAATCTGAGAGTTGTGAAATCGGAGGAATTTCATGAATGCTATTATTGGTGCTATCGCACAGCCAATCGGATGGATACTTAGCTTTATCTATGGCCTGGTTGGAAATTATGGCGTAGCAATCGTAATTTTCACCTTGCTGGTGAAGTTGTGTCTCTTTCCCCTTTATGCCAAACAAATTCGATCCACGGCTAAAATGAGCCAGCTTTCACCAAAAATGAAAGCAATTCAGCAAAAGTATGCCAATGACAAACAAATGCTGAACATTAAAATGTCGGAATTTTATAAAGAAGAAAAGTTTAATCCTGCAGCGGGATGTCTTCCCATGTTAATCCAAATGCCCATTATCTTTGGGGTATTTGCCTTGTTAAGACAGCCTCTTTTGTATATGAATTCAGATATGCTTTATGCTGTTCACGAGAGTTTCATGTGGATTGTTGACTTGAGTCAGCCGGATAAGTGGGTACTCCCAATTTTAGCGGGACTTGCCACTTTCTTCTCATTCCTGACCACCAACAACAAACAGGCACAAACACAGCCTGGTATGGATGGCATGATGAAAATGATGAAGTATGTATTTCCTCTGATGATTGTTATGATGAGTAGATCTTATGCTGCTGGTCTTTCAATCTATTGGTTCTTCGGACAATTTATTCAGATCTTCTTTAATCTGTACCTTGGAAAGTACAGAACGAAGCTGAAAGAAGGAGGGAAAAAATAACATGGATTTTTCAGAAAAATGGGGCCAAGACGTGGAAGAAGCCGTCAAATTGGCACTTAAAGATTTAAAATGTTCCCGAGAAGAAGCGGATGTGGTCGTGCTGGAAGAACCCTCAAAAGGATTTTTAGGACTTGGGGCAAAACTGGCCAAAGTTCGTGTCACAGTGAAAGGTGCTGCAAGCACCCTTGCAAAGGAAGAACCTGCTTTGTCAAAGGCCGGGGACACCATGCCGGTAGAGCCGCAAAAACAAGGATATCAACAGGAAGCAAGAGCTCCTCGCGAAAAGAGGGAGTATCGTGAGACAAGAGAAAATAGAGGACCTCGTGAATCGACAGAGGCCACAGAACCCAGAGAATCAAAGGATGGAGAGACACCGGTTGTACGTAACAAACGGGTCAGTGCAATTACTAGACCTGAAAATCTAGTTTCCGTTGAATCACATCCCGCCCTTGATTTCTTAAGGGAAACCACTGAAAAAATGGGCTTGACCCTGACCATAACCGCTGAAGCAAATGATGAGACCTTGTTTCTAAGCATAGAAGGAAAAGATTCAGGAACCATCATTGGCAAGCGGGGACAAACCTTGGATGCCATTCAATATCTAACCAGTTTGATGGTGAACAAGGACAAGGAAAAATATTTGAGAGTTGTTGTGGATGCCGAAAATTACAGAGTAAAAAGAGAAAATACTTTGGAACAATTGGCAGAGCGATTGGCTGGAAAAGTCATTAAGACTCGAAGAACTGTAAGATTGGAACCTATGAACCCCTACGAAAGAATGGTCATACACGCTACGCTTCAGGACAATCCGAAGGTGAAAACCAGAAGTGAAGGAGAGGAGCCATATAGAAGGGTCATCATTGAACTGAAATAGACCTACGAATTAGCCCGTGTTTGACACGGGCTCTTTTTAATCATTGGGAGAAAAGGAAATGAACGAAACCATTGCTGCCATTTCTACCGCCTATGGTGAAGGGGGAATTGGCATTGTAAGAATCAGCGGAGATCTTGCCGGACAAATTCTGTCAAAATTGTTTGTCCCTTTTTCTCATGCAAATTATGATGGAGACAAGTCAACCTCACATGCAGCAACGGATTCTATTTGTGCTCCTGAGAGTCTTAAAAACAGAATGTTGAGATATGGATCAATCGTTGATCCGGATACGGGGACCGTCATAGATGAAGTTCTTGTTGCGTACATGAAAGCACCCAACACCTACACCAGAGAAGATGTGGGAGAAATCTATTGTCATGGTAGTGTGATTTCCTTACGAAAAACCTTAGGCCTTACCCTTCGGTTTGGCGCACGTTTGGCAGAGGAAGGTGAATTCACAAAAAGGGCATTTCTCAATGGGCGCTTGGATCTTTCTCAGGCAGAAGCTGTGATTGATATGATTCGGGCAAAAACAGAGAAGGGCTTTGAAGTTGCCTTAGGGCAGATGGAAGGAAAACTTTCAAAGGAGATTATGAAACTTCGGGGAGCCTTGTTAGATGTCCTTGTTGAGATGACGGTAAACATTGATTACCCCGATGAAGACATTGAAGAAATACTATATGAGCGGCTATCGAATAGTTTATCGCAAATAGGCGGCACGATAGATAAATTAAGGCTTTCAGCCGATACCGGCCGAATTTTGAAAGAAGGACTGCAGGTCGCAATTATTGGGAAACCCAATGTTGGGAAATCATCTTTGCTGAATTTATTGATGGGTGAGACCCGGGCAATTGTCACGGATATTCCCGGAACAACACGAGATACTATTTCAGAAACCATTAACATTAGAGGAATTCCGGTATGCATTACTGATACGGCTGGCATTCATGAAACTGAGAATGCCATTGAACAAATTGGCATAGAGCGAAGCAAACAATCTTTTCAACAGGCAGATTTGATTTTGTTGATGCTGGATATTAGCGAAGAACTTTCCACAGAGGATCAGTATATTATTGAGCATATTGGTGGGCGTCCAACAATTTTGCTGGCAAACAAAATCGATCTGGGGATGAAATCAACCATGGATGAACTTCGCCAGTTTTTGCCCAATGCCAAAATCATTGAAACGTCAATGACGTCGGATGTAGGCTTAGAACAGATAGAGGATGAAATTCAGAATTTGGTTTATAACGGTAAAGTTGCGCAGGGAGAAAGCGTTCTGGTATCAAATGCCAGACATGAAACGTTGCTTGCTTCGGCAGGCAATGCAATTTCTGAGAGCCTTAAGCAGACTCGCTTAGGGGAGCCTTTGGAAATTATAGAAGTAGATGTTCGCCGTGGCTATGAGCTGCTTGGAGAAATTATCGGGGAAACGGTTTCCGATGATATCATTAGCGAAGTTTTTTCGCGTTTTTGTTTAGGAAAATAACAGATGAATAGCAACACAAATAAAATGGGAAAATACGATGTGATTGTTGTAGGTGCCGGCCATGCAGGTTGTGAGGCTGCCCTTGCTTCGGCGCGTCTTGGAAAAAAGACATTGATGATTGCGTTAAATTTGGAATCCATTGCCATGATGCCCTGTAATCCTTCCATTGGCGGAACCGGGAAGGGACAACTGGTTCGGGAAATAGATGCCCTTGGGGGAGAAATGGGCCGAAACATTGATAAGTCTTTTTTGCAGAGCAAGGTTTTGAACACAGCTAAAGGTCCGGCGGTACATTCCCTAAGGGCCCAGGCTGACAAGCATAAATACCATACGGAAATGAAAAAAACTTTGGAATCGGAGCCTAATTTGGACCTAAAACAGGGAGAAGTTACGGACTTGATGGTAAAGGATGGCAAGATTTGTGGCATTCAAACCAGAACCAACAGCCAATATGAGACAAAAACAGTGATTTTGGCAACAGGCACGTATTTGCGAGGAAAGGTATTTGTGGGAAACAGTACCTATGAAGGTGGACCAAACGGACTCTCTGCTTCTGTGGCCCTGTCGGATAGTCTAATGAAGCTAGGGCTTCCTCTTCGCCGCTTTAAAACCGGGACGCCGGCCAGATGTTTAGGATCTTCTTTGGACTATACAAAAATGGAAGAGCAAAAAGGGGACGTGGTGATTACGCCGTTTTCTTTTATGAATGATAAATTGGAAAAAGACCAGGTTTCCTGTTGGCTGACTTATACCAATGAATCTACTCACAAAATAATCATGGATAACCTTGAAAAATCAGCGTTATATGGCGGATTAATTGAAGGCGTCGGACCTCGTTATTGCCCCTCTATAGAAGATAAGGTAAATCGGTTTTCCGACAAAAAACGGCACCAACTTTTTATTGAGCCAGAAGGGGAAGACACAGATGAAATGTATGTGCAGGGCATGTCCACCAGTATGCCGGAAGATATTCAGCAGATTTTTTATCAATCTATTGCCGGACTGGAGAATTTAAAGATTGTAAGACCTGCCTATGCAATAGAATATGACTGCATTGATCCTTTAAATTTAAAGCTAACGTTGGAAAACAGAACTGTTGAAAATTTGTTTTGCGCAGGGCAATTCAACGGGAGCTCCGGATATGAAGAAGCGGCCGCTCAAGGGCTGATGGCAGGAATCAATGCCGCCTTAAAAATTGATGGGAAACCGCCATTTATTCTAGATCGCAGTGAAGCTTACATTGGGGTTTTGTTGGATGATTTGATTACGAAGGGAACCAATGAACCTTATCGAATTATGACTTCCCGTGCAGAATACAGATTGCTTTTGCGGCAAGACAACGCAGATATTCGGCTGACCGAAAAATCTTACAAAATTGGATTGGCCACAAAAGAACGATTTGATCGGCTTCTATTGAAAATGAAACAGGTGGAGGAAGAACGAAAGCGGTTAGCAACGACTTGGGTTTTGCCATCGGTTGCGAATCCAATATTAGAAACATTAGATAACCCGCCCCTTGCCAATAAGGTTTCTTTGGAAGAATTGCTTCGACGTCCGGGGCTGACATACAATAACATTGCCCAATTGGATCCAAAACGACCGGAATTACCCGAGCATACCACCGCTCAACTGGAGGTGCAGATAAAGTACCAAGGGTATATTGACAAACAACTTGTTCAAATTTCAAGGTTTAAGAAGTTGGAATCTAAGGTTTTGGATGAGAATATAGACTATGATGGTATTGATGGGTTAAGGTTGGAGGCAAAACAGAAGTTGGCAAAGGTGAAACCTTTGTCCTTAGGGCAGGCCTCGAGAATTTCCGGCGTATCTCCGGCTGACATTAACGTATTGATGATTTATCTGGAAAAGCAGAGGCGGGGGGAAGAGGCATGAAACAGTTTGAGGCATTCCTCCATGACATGGGCTTTTCCCAGGCAGAAATAAATCTGGCAATCCCCAAATTTTTAGGATATCGGGAAAACATTCTTATATGGAACAATAAGGTAAATATGACATCAATTACCAACCCTGATGACTTTATTCATAAGCACTATGTGGATTCTTTACTTTGCATTAACTCAAAAGAATTTGTGCAAAGTAATCGGATCATTGATGTTGGAACCGGCGGTGGTTTTCCCGGCATTCCTTTGGCAATACTGTTTCCGCAGAAACAATTTGTGCTGTTGGATTCTCTTCAGAAGCGACTGAAAATTGTCGATGAAGTAGCGGAGGCGCTTGGCATTACAAATATTCAAGTTGTACACGGAAGGGCGGAAGACTTGGGAAAAGAGGCACTGTATCGAGAGCAATTTGATTTATGTGTTTCCAGGGCGGTGGCAAATCTGAGTACTTTATCTGAATTGTGTCTTCCCTTTGTTAAAGTGGGCGGAACCTTTGTTGCATACAAAGGCGGGGATTGCAATGGCGAAGTCGCCAATGCACAAAAGGCAATAAAATTGTTGGGAGGTATTCTGGACCGAGCTGAAATGCCAAGACCGAAAGAATATTCCACGGAGCATACAATGATATATATCCGTAAGGTTTCAACCACTTCTCCTTATTATCCTCGTAAAGCCGGCACACCTGGAAAGGCCCCTATAAAATAATTTGTAATGGGCGCATGTGTTGGGGTATTATGGCAGTGGCGGTAGCGGCTTTTGCGTTAGAATGTTTCACGTGAAACATTCTTTTTCTTTATATTTTTTTCAAACGTATAGTATATTTTATGGGAATCATATATAATCAAATGCAAAGAGAACATATATGAAGGAGGCACGAATTTGGGTAAAGCAATTGCGATTTTTAATCAAAAAGGTGGTGTGGGCAAAACAACCACAAATATCAACCTTGCCGCATGTTTGGCGCAGAAGGGAAAGAAAGTCTTAGTCATTGACATTGATCCTCAAGGGAACACAACAAGTGGCCTTGGCATTTCAAAGAAAGATTTAGCTCATTCTACTTATGAGCTGTTAACAGAAGAAAATATTAACACCCGAGATACTATAATGCGGACGTCGGTTGAAAACATGGACATCATACCCGCCAATGCTCAGTTGGCAGGAGCGGAGATTGAGTTGGTACAAATTGTAGGTCGGGAAAAGATTTTGAAAAAGGCGATTGAGAACATTCGAGAGGATTACGACTATATTTTTATCGACTGTCCGCCATCTTTGGGGTTGTTGACAATTAATTCTCTTACTGCGGTGGATTCTGTGTTGGTTCCAATTCAATGTGAATTCTACGCCCTAGAGGGAGTTAGCCAATTAATGAGCACCATTGAAATCGTCAAAAAGAATTTAAACCCTGAGTTGTCGATTCAAGGAGTCATCCTCAGCATGTTCGATGGTCGAACCAATCTGTCCATCCAAGTGGTAGAAGAAGTCAAAAAATATTTTAAAGAAAAGGTGTATACCACAGTGATACCAAGGAATGTACGGTTGGCTGAAGCACCTAGCTATGGCATGACTATTGGAGAATATGATCCAAAATCGACTGGGGCGGAAGCGTACCGTGAATTCGCAGATGAATTTCTTGAACTGGAGGAGGGCAGATAATGGCAAGTGCAAAATCCAGAGGGCTGGGTAGAGGTTTGGAAGCTCTGATTGTTGACACCGAAATAGAAGCCGTGAATCCGGAATCCGGGCCAACAAAAGACGGGATAAACTATATTGACATCAATGCAATTAAACCTAACAGAAACCAGCCAAGAAAAGTATTCAATAATGACAAATTGCAGGAACTGGCGGATTCCATTCAAACCCATGGTGTGATACAACCACTGATTGTTCGAACCATGGACAAAGGATATGAGCTGGTGGCGGGAGAAAGACGTTGGCGCGCCGCAAGATTAGCGGGACTAAAAACCGTACCTTGTTTGCTTCGTGAACTGAATGAAGAAGAAAATGCACTGATTGCAATTATTGAGAATATGCAAAGGGAAGATTTAAACCCCATTGAAGAAGCTGATGGATTAAATCGCATGATTGACGCCTTTGGCCTTACGCAGGAGCAAGTCTCAAAAAGTGTTGGAAAAAGCAGGCCATATATAACAAATGCGTTGAGATTGCTAAAACTACCGGAGGAAATCAAAAATATGCTTAGTGACGGGTCCTTAAGTACCGGTCATGGGCGTGCTTTATTATCTATTTCCGATCCAAAACATCAGATGACGGTTGCACATAAAATTGTAAGCGATGGATTATCTGTTCGTGTAGTTGAAGCAATGGCAGAGAAAAAGCATGAAACGACGCCCACAAAACATAAACATGCAGAGCGAGATGCGAATATGCTTCAGGTCGAACGGGAACTGAAAGACGTCCTGGGCACAAAGGTAAAAATAAACATGACGGGGAAAAAGGGAAAGATAGAAATCGAGTATTACAGCAGAGAAGAATTGGAACGACTCATAGAGTTACTAAAAAAGGTATAAGGTAAGACAGCAAAAATGTTTCACGTGAAACCTTGGACAGGAAACGAACTAAATCAACTCTTGCAGCAGGTAATTGAAGAAGCAATGGCTTTGGGGATTCCGGTTTCAAGACACATTTCCCCTTCGCTATTTGTTAACAGTCGCACGAAAGCGCGTTTTGGCGGCTGCAAAAAAGTGAAGGGGTTTCTTCATGATACCTATCAAATAGAAATCAGCAAGGTGCTGGTGGGAGCAGAAAGTAAAGCGATTAAGGAAATTATTACCCATGAAGTGCTACATACATGCCCTTCCAGTATGAACCACGGGATTGTATGGAAATCGTACTGTCGCCAAATGGAAGAGGTCTATGGGTATCAACTTGGGCGAACCAGCACGTATGATGCTCTGGGCATTGCGGATACAAGAAAACAGAGAAGGTATCAGTATGTGATTGAGTGTAGCAGTTGTGGCCAACAGATGTATAGGCAAAGAAAGTCCTCCCTTACTACATCAACCGGCAAGTATAGGTGCCGCTGCGGAGGAAAGTTAATTTGCAAAACCTTGTCAGATGGAGAGAAACCTCATGAAAAAACAAAATAAAATAACTGTAATTGCAATATTTATAATGGTAAGCCTATTGGTAACCGGCTGCGCTTTGGGTCAAAAAACCGACACGAAGAAAAGCGTGGATGCCGGCACTTGGATTCAAAGTCAAAAAGTCGCGGAAGCAGATAATAAGGCCCACGACATGAAATATAAAATCGACGTCATTATTCGAGATCAGAAAAAGGTAAAAGCAGCAATAGAGGAATACAATCTTTCGGGGAAGGGCAATGTGATTGGGGAATTGGACAACGACAATCTGGAGTTTTGCATGGCAAAATACAGTGCGACTTATCCGGACACTTTTCCACAGAAAACATTTGGAATTACAGATGTGGCAGTCACTTTTGAAATTGTATCCATGACCGGTGGAGATATTGAAGTGGACGATACTGTCTATAAAAACCTAAAAACAACATGGGAAATTGGAGATTTGCCTCAAGGATATGATTTTCATGCAGGGGATACATACCACGGCGAAATCGTATTTGTTATGGTGAAAGATTACAAAGATTATCTGATCCACCAAGTGTCTGAGGATGATGAGGATTCGGACCAAACATACATTAAAGGAGAATAGGGGAAAAACGCCGGATTTAACCGGCGTTCTTTTACCCGCCAACACGTTAATAAATATACATAGTAAAGTGCTATTAGAGTAAAGCGAAAAACCGTCAAATTGCGCAAGAAAAGCATTGAAAAATAAAGCAAAAGTGGCTATAATAAAGCGATATGACGGATAGCAAAACTTTAATATCTATTCACCGAAAATGAATGATTATGCATAACGAAAATGAAGGATTCCTAAGACAAGAATTTAAATTGTCTATTGTCTTAGGAAAGATGATGCTTGTCCGCCGAAATACGTAACGCAATGTATTTGTCAGTCAGGAGTGAAACATGAGCATTATCATTGACGGAAAAAGCCTTACCCCGGAAGAAGTCATTGGGGTTGCCCGGAATAACCAGCAAGTAGCGCTTTCAACGGAAGCAAAAGAAGCAGTAGAAAAGGCGAGAGCCTATGTTGACACAAAATTAGCAGAAGGTGCTGTCATTTATGGGCTGACCACCGGATTTGGAAAATTTTCTGATACAGTTATCTCAATGGAAGAAACCACAGCCCTGCAGCGGAATTTGATTTTAAGCCATACTTGCGCCATGGGCAATGCTTTGCCACGGGAAGTGGTGAGAGCGGCCATGTTGCTTCGCTGCAATGCTTTAGCTAGAGGAAATTCCGGCATTCGATTAACTACGTTGAATACTTTGTTGACCATGTTAAATAAGGGAGTCCATCCGGTGATCCCCGAAAAAGGATCCTTGGGCGCCAGCGGGGATTTGGCCCCCCTTTCTCATATGGTTTTGCCCATGCTTGGAGAAGGAAAGGCAGAGTATAACGGCGTTGTCATGTCCGGCAAAGAGGCCATGCAAATGGCTGGCATTCCTACAATTCAGTTGGCCGCCAAAGAGGGTCTGGCATTAATTAACGGGACGCAGATTATGACGGCTATTGGCATTATTGTTCTTTGGGATACGGTGAATCTGTCCAAACTTGCCGATATTGCGGCGGCCATGACAGGAGAAGCACTCAATGCTGTAAAAAAAGCCTATGATTCTAAGGTGCACCAGGTTAGAGGACAATTGGGGCAAATGGATTGTGCGGAAAACTTGCGGAGACTCCTTGAGGGGAGTGAAAACGCGAAGGATATCAATCCAAACAAAGTGCAAGATCCCTATTCACTTCGTTGTATCCCACAGGTACATGGGGCCAGTCGAGATGCCATCTATCATGTGTGGGGGCTGGTGTCCAGGGAAATCAATGCGGTGACAGACAATCCCATTATTTTCCCCGATGAAGATGAAGTGATCTCCGGAGGCAATTTCCATGGGCAACCCATGGCGTTGGCCTTTGATTATTTGAAAATTGCCATTGCAGAATTGGCGGACATCTCGGAGCGCCGAAGTGAATGCTTGATTAATCCCCACTTGAATCAAGGCTTGCCACCGTTTTTGACAAGACATGGAGGCGTTTGTTCCGGATTTATGATTACCCAATACGCGGCAGCCTCAATGGTATCGGAAAATAAGATTTATGCCCATCCGGCATCGGTGGATTCCATTCCTTCTTCTGGAAATCAGGAAGATCATGTGAGCATGGGCACTACGGCAGCGCGAACCGCAGCCATGATTTTGGACAATGTCCAAAAAGTGTTAGGTATTGAACTTTTTGCCGCATCTCAGGCGATTTGGCTTCGTGGCGAAACAGGACTTTCCCCGGCAATGAAAGCGGCCTATGAACATATACGCAAAACCGTTGACCCTATCGATCAAGACATTTTAATGCATGACGAACTTGTGAAATTTGACGCAATGGTGAAAAGCAATGAATTGGTTGAAATTGTGGAACGGGTGACAGGAGGACTAAAATAAATGATAACCAATCAAAACATTGGTCAGGCGATGACCATCAAGCTGGACAACCAACTTCCTTCCTACCCAAAGTTTGAGAAGGGACGGAGAAGGGCCCCGGATCGAGGCTTTCGCCTATCAAAAAACCAAACTATAACGGCCTTGAAAAATGCACTTCGCTATGTGCCGGAAGAGCTACACGAGACCCTTGCTCCGGAGTTTATGGAAGAATTGGTCACCTATGGGCGAATCTATGCTTATCGTTATCGGCCGGAAGGTCGGATTTGCGGAAAGCCGGTGGATGAATATAAAGGAAAGTGCTTGGAAGGTCGAGCCATGCAGGTGATGATTGACAATAATCTGGACTTTGAAATCGCTTTGTATCCTTATGAACTAGTAACCTATGGAGAAACCGGTCAACCCTGCCAAAATTGGCTTCAGTATCGGTTAATCAAAAAATATTTAGAGGAATTAACCCAGGATCAGACACTAGTGGTGGAATCCGGACATCCATTGGGCTTGTTTCCATCCAAACCGGAGGCGCCACGGGTAATTATCACCAACGCCATGATGGTAGGGATGTTCGACAACAGCGCTGATTGGGAAGTTGCTGAGGAAATGGGGGTTGCCAACTATGGTCAGATGACCGCAGGCGGGTGGATGTACATCGGCCCCCAGGGAATTGTCCATGGAACCTTCAGCACCATTCTCAATGCCGGACGGAAGTTTCTCGGCGTGTCGGATCATGGTGATTTAAGCGGGATTACTTTTGTCTCATCGGGATTAGGCGGTATGAGCGGGGCACAGCCAAAGGCAGCTACCATTGCAGGGGCTGTAGGCATTTTTGCGGAAGTGGACATGTCTCGAATCGAAACCCGTAAAAATCAGGGATGGGTAGATGTGGTGCTCACAGATTTAAATGAAGTTTTCCGTCTGGCACAAGAAAAAGTGCGGGCGAAGGAAAAGATTTCTATCGCTTATTGGGGGAATATTGTGGATTTGCTGGAGGCCGCCGTTGCCAATAACTTTGAAATTGATTTGCTCAGCGACCAAACCTCTTGCCACAATGTTTACACAGGGGGATATTGCCCGGTTGGGCTGACTTTCCAAAAAAGAACGGATATGCTGCGCAAAGATCGGGAACTGTTTTGCGAAATGGTGGATCACTCTTTGAGAAGACACTATAATGCCATTTCCGCTTTGACCAAACGGGGCACCTATTTCTTCGACTATGGAAATTCATTTATGAAGGCCATGTACGATGCCGGAATCACGGAGATTTCAAAGAATGGTGTTGACGAAAAAGACGGATTTATTTGGCCTTCTTACGTGGAAGATATTATGGGACCCCTCCTCTTTGACTATGGATATGGTCCTTTCCGTTGGGTTTGCCTATCCGGAAAACCTGAAGACTTGGAGGCTACGGATCAGGCGGCCATGAGTTGCATTGACCCTCGCGGTAGATTCCAGGATCGAGACAATTGGGCATGGATTCGAGATGCAGGTAAGAACAAGTTGGTGGTGGGCACCCAGGCGAGAATTCTATATCAGGATGCAGAAGGTCGAACTCGAATCGCCTTGAAATTCAATGAGATGATTCGGGAAGGCAAAATCGGACCGATAATGCTGGGAAGAGATCACCACGATGTTAGCGGAACCGATTCTCCTTTCCGAGAGACGGCCAATATCAAGGACGGCAGCAACGTAATGGCGGATATGGCCATTCAGTGTTTTGCAGGGAATGCGGCCAGAGGTATGAGCCTTTGCGCCCTTCATAACGGCGGCGGCGTCGGCATTGGAAAGGCCATCAATGGTGGATTCGGTATGGTGCTGGATGGCAGCGACCGAGTGGATACCATTTTGAAATCCGCCATGATGTGGGATGTCATGGGAGGTGTTGCCCGAAGAAACTGGGCGAGAAATGAGCCTGCCCTTGAGACCTCCATCAAATACAATGCCAAGTACCAAGGGGAGGGACACATTACCCTGCCTTATCTGGCCGATGAGGACTTGGTAAATAAGACGGTAGACAAGTTTTATCGATAGGAGGGACCATGAGCACCTTATATATTAAAAACATAGGAATGCTCCAGACACCGGTGGGAAACCACAAACACGCCGGAACTGCCCAGGGCGAAAACCAAAAAATTCAAGGGGCTTCCGTTTTCATTGAAGATGGGATAATCCGGCAAATCTTTTCTCAGCCGGATGTGGCGGGAATGGATGGGGATACGGTCATAGATGCAGAAGGAAAATTGGTGACCCCGGGACTGATTGACGGTCATACCCATTTGGTCTTTGGCGGTTATCGTCAACACGAAATTCCGTTGAAATTACGGGGAGCATCCTATCTGGAGATTTTGAAGGCCGGTGGAGGCATTTTGGACACAGTCAGGGAAACTCGCAAGGCCACGCTCCGAGAACTGGTGGAAAAATCAACGGGTTTTCTGGATGAAATGCTGGGACTTGGGGTGACCACCTGCGAAGCCAAAAGCGGATACGGGTTGAATCTGGTAGATGAACGAAAAACCCTCAAGGTCATCAAAGAACTAAATGAAACCCACCCCATGGATGTGGTGGCCACCTTTATGGGCGCCCACGCTGTGCCTCCGGAATACAAAGGAAATGCCCATGGATATATGGAATTTCTTTGTAAGGAACTACTTCCTCAGGTGAGAAAAGAAAACTTGGCGGAGTTTGTTGATGTTTTTTGTGAAGAAGGGGTCTTTGATGTTCCCCAAAGCAAAAAATATCTGGAAACCGCAGCGCAACTGGGATTTGGGCTAAAGATTCATACCGATGAAATCGTTGAATTAGGTGGGTCAGAATTGGCCGGGCAGATGAAAACCACTTCTGCGGAGCATCTGATTGCCATTGGCGAAAAAGGCTTGGCCAAAATGGCCAAGGGCGGCGTCATCGCCATGGTCCTGCCGGGAACATCCTTTTATTTGGACAAAAAATTTGCACCGGTTCGCAGGATGATTGAATTGGGGATACCTGTTGCAATGGGATCCGATTTTAACCCCGGATCTTGCCCTTCATTGAATTTGCAACTGGTGATGAACTTGGGATATCTGAAATACAAAATGACGCCTGAAGAAATATTGACGGCGGTTACCATTAATGCAGCCTGCGCCATTGGCAGGGAAACACAGGTGGGAACCTTGGAACCGGGAAAGAAGGCAGACTTGGTCATCTGGGATGCCCCGGATATGGAAATGCTTTGCTATCGGTTTGGCTCCAATATGGCATGTATGACGATAAAGGAAGGATTGATTCGATGAAATTAACGGAAATGAAAGTACTTGATTATTTGGAATTGCTGAAATCAGATGCGCCCGCCCCCGGCGGCGGTTCGGTAAGCGCACTGACAGGGGCCCAAGGGCTTTCTCTGCTTTTAATGGTGGCGGATTTGACCCTGACAAGGGAAAAATACCAGAAGGAGCACCCCCTGTGTCTGCAAGTGAAAGAGGCCGGATTGCCTTTATTTCATGCCATGACAGATGCGGTGGATCGAGATACCCAGGCCTATAACATGGTTTCCGCAGCGTACAAGATGAGCAAAGAAACCGAAGAACAAAAAACGATTCGCAGTAAGGCGATTGGTGAAGCCAATCTGTTGGCAACCCAGATTCCTTTTGAGGTGATGACTTTGGCAGTTCAAGGGTTAAAATTGGTGGAACAGTTGGTGGGACACTCTAACCCCAATGCAGCCAGTGACCTGGGGGTTGCCGCAACCTGTTTGGAAACTGCGGCAAAAGGAGCATGGCTGAATGTTTCCATTAATCTGCCTGGGGTAAAAGACCCGGACATGGCCAGACACTTTGAAGAAGAGGGCAAACGTCTATATAATGAGAGTAACCAATTGGCAAACCGGGTGGTTGAGCAAGTCCGGGAAAGCCTGTAAAACGGAGGATAAAATGGCAAAAATTATTGAAAGTATACCAAACATCAGTGAAGGAAGAAACAAGGAAATCATTGAGGCCTGTGTGGACCAAATCCGTCAGACCCCCGGTTGCACCTTGCTCCAATACACTTCTGATCCCAGTCACAACCGAACAGTAATTACCTATATGGGAAGTCTGGAAGGTTGTGAAGAAGCCAGCGTGAAGCTGGCCAAAAAGGCGGTGGAATTGATCGATCTGACCAAGCATAAAGGAGAACATCCCAGAATGGGCTGTGTTGACGTTATGCCTTTTGTGCCTATCAAAGAGGCCACCATGGAAGAGTGCATTGAGCTTTCCAAGAGAGTGGGGGCGCGCATCGCCAAAGAAGCGGATCTGCCGGTATTCTTGTACGAAAAATCCGCATCGGCTCCCCATCGAGTCAACTTGGCACAGGTTCGCAAGGGACAGTTTGAAGGCATGGGTGAAAAAGTGAAAGATCCGGAATGGATTCCCGATTTTGGCGGGCAACGGATTCACCCAACCGGCGGCGTTGTTGGGGTTTCGGCCAGACCTCCCCTTGTGGCATATAACATTAATTTAGGAACCAGCAATCTTGAAATTGCAACAAAAATTAGCAAAATTATCCGGGAAGCCGGCGGCGGCCTAAAGTGTGTCAAAGCCATGGGCGTCATGCTGGAAGAACGAAACATCGCTCAGGTTTCCATTAATATGACAGACGTTACCGTGACCCCGCTTCACAGAGTGACAGAGTTGGTGCGAAACGAAGCGGCACGTTATGGGGTGCCGATTATTGGTACCGAGCTCGTTGGGCTTAGTCCAATGAAAGCCTTACTGGATGCAGCCGAATACTATCTTCAGATTGAAGACTTTGACCCGGCAGTTCAGGTTATCGAAAACCACCTGCTATAAGCCACCTTCCATAGGTAGGAGGAGAAGGAGTACCCATGTATTGTCTTCACCGGCTTTTACACCCTGAAATCTTTCAGGGAAAGCACAAAACGAAAAAAGATTATTTTGAAGGTTGGTACTTCAAAATAATTGACACTGGGCAACAGGCGCCGCTGGCGGTGATTCCCGGGGTTTCCTACCAAAAAGACGGTCGGGACGCCCACGCCTTTATTCAGGTGATGGATGCCAGACATGGGCATGCCTATTACTTCCGGTTTCCTTTGTCGGCGTTTCGGGTCAGCGAGGATACTTTTGAAGTATGGATTGGGGAAAATTATTTTTGCAGAAATGAAATACGGCTGAACATTGATACAGACCGGGGTCGCTTTACGGGACAGCTCCGGTTTGACCATATTGTCCCTTTCCCCAAGACCGTGACCAACCCTGGGATTATGGGGCCCTTTACCTTTATTCCATGGATGGAGTGTTATCATGGCATCGTCAATATTCATCATGAAATTTCCGGGTGCCTCACCTTGGATGGAGAAGAATTCTGTTATGACGGCGGGTATGGATACATTGAAAAAGACTGGGGGACGTCTTTTCCCGGCGCCTGGATTTGGTTGCAGTCTAATCATTTCCCCGAAGAAAATATTTCATTGATGTTTTCCTATGCCAAAATTCCTTGGTTGAAGCGTTCCTTTATGGGACTGATTGCATTTTTGCGAATTGGAGATGACCTATACCGATTTGCCACATATACGAGGGCCAAAATCGACGTTTTAAATTTGCGTGAAGGGAAACTGGAAATCCGGCTTTCTGACAAGAAATACAGTCTTTCCATTGATGTGGAAAACGGATCGGGAGAAAGTTTGAAAGCCCCTAAAAACGGCCTAATGGCTGAGGAAATTCGGGAAAGCATCGCCGGCATCGTTGGTGTTTCTTTAAAGAAGAAAACTGGTGAAATCATATATGCGGGTATAGGTACTCAAACCGGAGTGGAAATTTCTGAGGGAATGGAGAAAGCGCTGATTGGAGGGAAATAAGGCCTTAGGCGTCTCACCTTTTTCTTGCCTTTCCTCTTGCCAAAAGGTATCATAAAATTAATGAACACGAATACTGCTCATGGGGGGATTTGTTGGCTTTACAGCCTTAGGTGTGACAAGAAGTTTCATTCAGATTGTTTTAATCTTTCCGTGGCATAAATATCTTTATAGAGAGTGTTGTATGACAGGAAGGAGAATGCCTTATGGAAAATGAAAAAGAGTTGCAGGAAGGACTGCAAGAAGACATATCGTCGGTTTCGGAAACCCCGAAAAACGACGAGACCCCGGAGGGGGGGGGAAGCAAAGACGGCATGGAATCGGTTGAACCCGCAGGTGTTGATTTTTTGGATGCCACAGAATCCGGCACTGCCGAGACAGCATCCGCAGCCACAGAATCCGGAACTGCCTTCGAAGAACAAAAACCTTCAAAACCAAAGAAAAAACGAAGGCCCCTTACCCACAAGTCCAAGAAAGTTATTTCAGTAATTTTGATTGTGGTCCTTTGCGGCGGCGCAGGCTTTGGCGGGGGAATGGCAGCCAACTATTTTTCCGGATCCACAATTTCCGGAGATAATGTGACAATCAATGCTGACGATGATGTGAATACTGCGGAGGCCATTGCCACAAAGGTGTTGCCATCTGTAGTGGGCATCAGCACCAGCACCAAGGTAACTTATCAAAGCTACAATGGTGAGGAAAGCGGCTATACCACCGGTGTGGGAACCGGCATCATTATCGATTCGGATGGGTATATATTGACCAACTCCCACGTCATCAGCGATGGGGATGCGGATACCATTACGGTCGAGTTATACGATGGAACAGAAAAGAAAGCTACAGTTCTTTGGAATGACAGCACCATCGATTTAGCCATCATAAAAGTAGATGCCACAGGATTAACGGCCGCAGAATTGGGAGATTCCGACGATGTAAAAATCGGTGCCTATGCGGTGGCCATTGGCAATCCGTTGGGGCTAGACTTTGAGCGAAGTGTTACGGCAGGTGTCATCAGTGGTTTGAACCGTAGCATTACCATTACGGAAGGTCAAAGTTCAATTACAATGGATAACCTGATTCAAACAGATGCAGCAATCAACTCGGGAAACAGCGGCGGACCGTTGCTCAATGCCTCAGGGCAAGTAATCGGCATCAATTCGGCCAAGGCCCAAGACGGAGAAGGTTTGGGATTTGCAATTCCTATTAACACCGCCATTCCAATTATTGAATCCGTTCTCAAAGATGGCAGTTTTCAGCGAGTGTATCTGGGGGTTGAAGGAGGAAGTGTATCCGAGTATTTGGAATCTTATCCGGATGCGAAATTGGGATCCGAAACAGGTGTATACGTCAGCGGATTTTTGACCAATTCACCGGCAAAAGATGCCGGTATCCAAAAGGGTGACATTATTGTGGCCATTGATGGTGACACAATTGAGAATATGTCAGACTTGATTAGCACCTTGCTCCAGTATAAAAACGGAGATAAAGTAAAAGTGAAGGTCGTACGGGACAACAGCACCAAAACAGTGACCGTCACCTTAACCACAAACACAAATTAAGATTGTGGGATCCCTCCCGCAATCACAGCATTGCGGGAAAGGAGCCAATATGATAAACGAAACCTACGCAAAAGAACTGGTACAGCGTGCCTTGGAGTTAGGTGCTACGCAAGCAATCGCTTTTGATATGAAGGATGTTGCCTTTGACAGCAGAACCATATTAAAGTGTTTGTACGGATGCCCCGGCGGTCTTGCCTACTGCCCCACCAACTATTCCGAGGCGTCCAATACCGTACTCTTTCAACAACTGATTCAGAAGTACCAATGGGGCGTACTGGTACAAACTGAAGATTTGGAAAAAGGGCAAGACCTTACCATTGCCTTGGAAAGCAAGGCGTTTTTAGCCGGATATACCTTTGCGCTGGCAGCAACAGAGTGTGCCAGTTGTGAAAGTTGTGCCGCAGAGCAGGGAAACTCTTGTGTGAACCGACGAAACCTGAGACCTCCATTGTATTTTCTCGGAATAGACGTATATAAGACGGTAAGAAATTTGGGATGGACATTGGAAGTGGTTCAAAAAAAAGGAGACCCGGCAAAAAACATTACAGCGGTTTTTGTGGAATAAAGAAAGGACACCTAATGGAAAACAACAAAAAAAACAATGATGTCAGGATTCGTCCTGCCACCAAAGCTGATTTCCAAAACATATTAGCGTTGAATGAGGAGTTGGTACACTTTCTCAGCCATTTGACCATGGATAAATTGGCGCATCTGTACCAAGAAGCAGCCATTAAGTTGGTGGTAGAAGTACAAGGGGAGTTTTCAGGATTTCTTCTGGGATTTCGTGAGGGTGCGGACTATGACAGTATCAACTATACATGGTTTGAATCCCATTATCCAAAATTCCTGTATGTGGATCGAATTGTCATTAAGCCGGGCACCCAAAGTGGCGGATTGGGATCCGCTTTATATCAAGAGATTTTTCGGATTGCAAAAGAAACTCAGGTTCCGGTGGTCACAGCAGAATACTACGTGGTGCCACCCAATGTGATTTCAGAAAAATTCCATACCCGATTTGGCTTTGAAGAAGTTGGCAGACAGCAGACGGCTGATGGCCAAAAAACAGTATCCCTTCAAGTGGCCAAACTTTAATCTTCATATTCATCGTTTTGCAAAGAGACCAGCCGGTTCCATTCATCCGGATGGTCTTCTTCTTTGTCGTAAGCAACGTCTCCGGCAATCAGGGTCATGGAGACGGAAGGAAAGTTGTTCCCTTCCAGCGGATTCGATTCAAAAATGGTAAAATCCGCATACTTGCCGGGTTCAATGGTTCCCAATTTGTCCAATAAGCCCAGTTTCTCAGCGGCATCAAGGGTAGATTTTTCCAAGATGTCAGCATTGCTGCCGGTGAAATCCATGGACATTTCAACCTCTAGAATATCAACAGATAAAGAGGCGTTGTTCCGTTCGTCGGAGCGAAGCTCTTCGGAATGCATGAAGGTGATGTTTGATTTTTTCCCGCCGGGTACTTTTAGATTCGTCAACGCATCATAACAGGTCAGGACGGCTTCTTTCCCAATCCCTTGAATTTCAATATCAAAACCCCGTTCCAAGGCGGCGGTAAACACAGCACGAAGATACTCTTCAGAAAACAAAGGCAGGGTTTTCGGCTGGATAAACAAAGCCAAGGAATTATAGTTTATCAACTCATCCAATTCAATGCATTTCGTTCGGTTCTGAATCAACTTGTGTGCAACAAATTCCGGGTTGATATTGGTTTGAATGGTAAGGGAACCGTAATGCCTTTGAGGCAGAAGCCCTTCCTGGTCCATAGCCACAAGAACATTTTGGTATATATTATCAAAGACATCAGGAGATCCACTGTTATAAATTCCCGTAATCCCCTTGGATGCATAGTTCCAGGCCTGATGAACCACGGAGTTTTGAATTGCATCATAGGAAAATGGGTTCAACACACTAAAGGTAAACGGTAAGGTAAGAATATCCAAGGCCTCTTCGTCCGCCGCCTCCTGTACCATTGTCAGGGCAGGAGTGTTAATCCAAGCACCGTAGCCATCTTGGCTTAGCAACAAAATCGGCCGGGTTTCTTCCAGTTTGTCCAACAAAGACGTGGCTTCTTCCGCCGTCAAATCTTTCAGAAGGTCGGAAGCATACCCGTAGGCAAAAAAGGTGTCTACTCCGTCGTCTGCTTTTAGTTTGGAGGCAATTTGGTCAAGGGTGTCTGCGATTGAAAGGGAGTCGTCAAGAAATAAGCAACATTGTCGAAACACGTCTAATACCGGTGTCCCGTAAGAATCCAACAGGCCGGGGGTCATATAGTGCCCCGTCAAATCCAAGACCTCCGTGGTCTTCCCTTGATACTGTGACATATCTTCTTCAGATCCTACTGCCAGCACTTTCCCGTCTTTGCATGCAACACCAGTCACCCAGGGTAATTCCGGGTCCTGGGTATAGATGTGGCCATTCACAATAATCAGATCCGCCACGTTGGATTTTCCAAACAAACTAAATGCCATTTTCATCCTCCCTTCAAGTTAGAACGACAATATTATATCACAGAAGTTATTCCGGAACCATGTTGGTATGCGAGGGAAACTGAATGGCCAAAGAAAAACATCACCCATCGCTTAAATTAATCTGAAAATTGAAAAAAGATATTGCATTTAATTCTTATTTGGATATATAATTCCATTAAAGTATATTTATTGGGCTCTTTGCAGGGCGTGATGAGGGGAAGATATTATGAATAAGAAACGATATCGAAAAAGCTTCGTTATATTACTGGTAGCCGCTCTTGTGGTTACCAGTTTTCCGTCTTATGTGTTCGGATATGCCAACACAGAAGATGCGACTCAACCGGTTGTGGCAACTGAAGATACATCAGTTGATTCCATTGAGGCCGAAAGTGGAATAAAATATGATCCTGATTATAAAGGGACCATACAAATTGAGGATGAACTCACATCAAAACGTGGTGAGTACGAAAAGCATTTCGTCCAAAGTGATGGCACAGCTATTGCGGTTAGTTATCCGGAAAAAATCCACTATAAGGACGAAAATGGTGTATGGCAGGATATTGATAGTAGACTCGTGTTGAAAGACAAGGAAAAGGGGCTCTATGGCCCAACGTCCAGTGATCTAAACGTGTCCCTTTCCGAAACCGCCACACCAGACATCCTTGTTCCTGCCAGTGGTGACTCAAAGTCTGCCATTATTGACCTATCTTCTTCTTATCTGGCAAAAATCACCGATGGCGATGATTCCATTTCTTGGAATATTCTCGGAAATTCCAAGGATTATACTTCGGATTTTTTAAACAAAGCGACAAAGAAAACCCTTGATGAAACAGAAATACCAACTGCTGATTTGGTCAAAGACAAACAGCCTGACATTTCCAAACTCTCTCATGACGATCAAATGACCGCTCTTCCCAACCTCTTTTCAACAGCAACATATAAAAACGTCATAAAAAATGTAGACGTTGCAGTTACTGTAACGCCGGACAAACTCAAAGAAAATTTGGTTATCAACTCCCCTAAAGGATTTGAAAGCATCAGCTACCTGATTAATGCAGGAGACCTTATAGGAAAAATTACGGAAGATAATAGCGTTACCTTCTCCAATGAAAAAGGAGACGTTGTTTTTACGATTCCAACTCCCTTGATGCTGGATAGCAACACCCTTCCGGAGGAGAGTTTTGACATTGGAGTTGCTCTTGAAAAAACCACCCAAGGCTACATCTTGACCTTGACCCCGGACTCCAAATGGATGAATGATCCGGAGAGAGTATATCCTGTAATATTAGATCCGACCGTAAAAACCACTCGATCTCAAGACAATATAATAGAAACATATATTCATAGTGGAGATGATTCCGGGGATCATTATACATCCTCATATATCAAAATCGGAGAGACTGAAGGCGCCTCGTGCCGAGGTTATGTTGATTTTGTCAATCGCCCTTCAATCGATACGGATCTCAATGATATCACCGGAGGAGATTTCATTGGATATCTTGTTTCCGGGACTAGTACATATCACCAAATGAAAATCTACCAGCCGGGAAGTGTCTGGCATGCATCGACCATCGATTGGGGAAACAGACCAACAAGCAACGATTATCTTTCAATCGGTACGGTAACCTCAAGCGGAGGATATTACAAATATACTTTCAATGTGGAGTCATCAGTGGAAGATTGGTATGACACAGGTGACAACAATGGTTATATGATTAAATACACCGATGAAGACATCGACGACTATAATTGGTTTTATTCTTCCGATCATCCATCTATTTCAACTTCATACTACCCATGCCTGAGTATAGAGTATGCCCCGGATACATTGGATCCAACGATATCATCCTTTACGGTATCGCCTAGCACAAGCAGCAGCAACTATACAAAAGACAGTACACCAACATTAACTTGGGTTGCAAGCGACAAACATTTCAAAGAAATCCAATATGCTATTGGAAGCGGTTCATATACAAAGATTAGTTCGTCAAAATCCGGGAGCTACACAGTGCCCACTGGCAAGGTTGTATCCGGATCAAATGCGATTAAATTGCGTGCTGTGGATAAATCAGGCAACTATACAACAGCCACCGTAAATTACTATTATGACAATACTGCTCCATCGGCACTAACGGTGACGCCTGCAAGCTCAACCAATTGGGTCAAGGGAGAAGCAACCTTAACAGCTACTGGTACAGATGCAAATTCGGGGATTGATACCAGCAGTTATCGATTCAATGGTGCGGTAAGCAACTTATCACAAAGCAACCAATATAAAGTGACAACACCGGGTGCAAACTCCATAACCGTTAGTGTCAAAGACAAAATGGGAAATCAGAAAACCATTACCGGGCATAAAGTATATATTGATAGTTCCTTGCCTACTGTGGGATCGGTTACAGCTTATACAAACGCCACGTTAGGAACGGCGATTCCGCTCCCCGGTTATTCTAGTAACGCAAACCCTGTCTTTAAGCTAAATGATATGGTTGACACATACTCAGGCCTAAATACGTCAGGGATTACCTATGCCATAAGGCAGGTGAACAGTACTGCAGCATTGACATATGCGGCGTTACCGTCCCCAGTTACTTCGACGATAGGTGGGCTTACCAGCGTTAGTGCGGCAATTCATATTCCACAAGAAGGTTCATACAACATTTATTTTAAGGTGATGGACCAAGTTGGTAATCAAGCAGCAATGCCTGCCGTCACATATACATGGGATAATTCTGCCCCTGTACTTGGAAGCGTAAGCGTCAGTCCGGCAACAACTTCATCAACACCCACGACAACCACAAATCCAACCATTACTTGGGGAGCAATTACGGAAGCTAATTTAGCTAGTGTCCAGTATAAAGTGGACAATGGAGCGTACAAACAAATGGCGACAACCGCTTCAGGTAGCTTCACCTTGCCCCTTAATGCAATCACAAGTGAAGGTCAACACGTTATAAAAATAAAGGCGGTGGACAAGGCAGGTAATTCTGTGGAGTCGGAGAATATTTCATATTACATGGATGACGGGATTGTACTGGATAGCAACAACTACCTTGGGGATGTAAGCCTTGTCAATTACTACGGTAAAAATCTCATTCACTGGAATCCACCCACAACGATTCCATCTCAGGTATACTACAAAGTCTATCGCGGAACGACCGCAGATTTTACTATGGATAGCAGCACGCTTTTGGCAGCAGATTTAAAAACCTCATATTATGTTGACATGAGCGTTGGCGGATCCGGCACCTATTATTACAAGGTAAAGGTCATCAAGAAAAATATTTATGGGGATGAGGTCACTTCCAATGTTGCCTCAAGTGCTCTGTCTGGAACCCAAAAGCCCATCTCTGAATTTAGTTCAGGAATCGGTCAGCAGTCATATATGGACTATTTTACCTTTGGTACCCCATCCGGAAACGGATATATTGAAAAACGATTCGGCAATTTGGGATATACACAGCAAGATTATACTCTAGCCAATGGGGACTTCGACTATGGCCTAACCAGAACCTACAATAGTCAGTCAGCAAATACCGGCATGCTTGGAAAAGGATGGTCAGACTCTTATCATATGGAGCTATATACCGGGAGCGATGGTGTTATATATTTCCGCCAGGGCGATGGCACAAGTTATACCTTTAGCCAAGTTGCAGGTGGGGCATATAAATGCGATCAGACCTTGGACTATGTTTTGACAGTGAATGCGGCTTTAGACAACGATGTCAAGTATAGAATAGAGACCAAAGATGAGACGACATATGATTTCAACACCTATGGGCAACTTATAAAAGCCACCAAACCAACGGGTATTGCATTGAGATATGAATATGACAGCCGTGGCAGACTGGCAAATGTGATTTCACTCAATAGCATAGGTGATGCTGAAAAGACAATTGAGATGACTTATTCTCAGACTAGCCCATATACTTTATCTAAAATTGTCCTTCCAGATTTGACGGAGCGTACCTACAGCGTTACTTCAGAGGGTCAGTTGTCTTCGGTCACCTTCAGCGAAGGGGGGTTCACCGGCGGTGGCACAACAGATAATATTGTCTTTAATTATGGTTACGATACAAATTCTGGACTGTTGAACCTTATTAAAGATGGAGAGCAAAACACGTATTCCGTTGAGTATACAAATGGCAACGCTACAAAAATAACCTATCCAAATAATGAATATTATCAGATTGGATACACAACTGATGGCAATGGCAATACCATCAACACCGTCACCAAAAAACTTGGAAGTTCTGTTTTCTATACCGAGCAAGCTGTGCTTGACAACAGTACAGGCAAAATATTGACCACCACTGACGCCTCGGGCATCACAACTCAGTATGAATACACATTCTCAAACCACCCACTATTGGTGACACAAAAGACTTCCCAGAGGTTTTATGAGACCTTGGATCTGGGCACAGGAACCGTGGCATTTCCATCTCAACCAAAGATTGAGACGACCACAATCGCTTACAATGCGGATGAAAATGTGACATCTTCGGTGGATGCGGTTACGATTAACGGAGTGTCAAAAACGGATTCGACGGTGTATGCCTATACTGACTCTGATAATCCCAATTTGCCAACGCAGGAGGCAACGCTGGTTAATGGAACAGCGGAGGAGGCAACCACATATACCTACGATGATGCCGGGAGAGTCACTAATGAAATAAGCGATCTGGCACCAGAAACGACCGGCACCGATGGTGTGACCGATACAAGTTATCAATATATAGAGGCAGCCAATTCGGAAGTACTGGAGGTCCAAACCAGCGTTGAAAAGGAAGGCGAAAATATTGAAAACTCAACAGCAAAACTTGATGGAGAAGGTTGCCAAAAAGCAGTTGGGACTGAAACCCTAGACAACGATGGAGAAACAGTCTTAACTAGCGATGCCACAACTTCAACCTATGATGCCATGGGGCGGATTCTTTCAGAAGTTGGCTTGGATGGCAAAACAACAACTTACTGTTACGATTATCTTGGTCGGGCCATATCCGTTGCGATTACCCAGGATTCTCAGACAAAAACAACCACTTCTTCTTATAACAAAAATGGGAGTCTGACAAGCACCACGGACGGAATGGGAATTACAACAGCCTATACGTTCGACTCGCTGAACCGTGAAACGGGAAAAACCATTACAAGCGGCAGTCTTTCGGGAGGAAGTACAACAACATCATATGACTATGAATACAGTATGACCTTCCCGGACAAGTTGGATACGTCTGCAGTTGCCATCGCCTATAAGGAGACAACCACAGATAATGGGAAAACCACAGTAAAATGGACCGATGGCAAGGGGCATCTGGTGAAGGAAGATTCTGAAGGAGTTACAAAATACTACAAGTATGATCAAAGTGGCAATCAAGTGCTTGAACTTACTCCAAGCGTTTCGGGAGATCGGGCATCCATGACTCTTTATGATGAAAAGGGCAACCAGTTTGCGACCATACAAAATCCAACCATAACAATTGATAACAATGTTGCAACCTACAAATCTGCTGCAAACTCTATTTTGACAAGAACAATGTATTATGATAATGGCAAAGTGAAGGCCGAGATTGATGGAAAAGGTGTTATTACCTACTACACCTACGATTCAATGGACAAAGTGACCAGTGTTACAGAAAATGCGGTTTTGAATGGCAATGGGGAACTTCAAAGTGGAGGTATTCAAACTAATGTAACCTATCCGGATCAATTTACAACCACATGCACAGATGCAGGAGGCACAGCAACTACTCAAGTTGTTGACGCCGCAGGAAATACAATACTGACCCGCACAGGAACGACCACCACCAACATACAAACAACATTTGATTATGACAGTCAAGGGCGTTTAATCAAAGAGACCTACAAAGATAATTCGTTTAAATCATACGAATATAACGACAAAGGGTTGTTGACAGAGGTTACAACTTCTAAAATGGTAAGTGGCAGTCCAGTTATTCAGACCAGAGTGATTTACAACTATAATAGCGATAATCAACTTTCCGACGAAACCGACTATATGCTCAATAGTTCCGGTGAAATGGCAGCATATTACTATGCTTTCTACGAATATAATGGATTGGGACGTATGACTGGCGCAATTGCATTGAATCAGGAAGCAATCCCAACTACTGCTGATAAGGACAGCCATAGAACCAGTTACTTATACAATGCATCGGGACAGGTTACGGAAATAACCTACCCACTGAACACAGCCGATGAGGTTAAAGGCCTGAAATACAACTATGATTCCAATGGCCGAATTACTACAGTAGTAGCCAAAGTGGGGACCACAGACAAGACACTTCGAAGTTACACGTATAACAACGCTTTTGGCGAGATTTCAGCAATTAGTGACAGATCTGATTTCACCGGTTCGGGAGCAAATATTATCCAGCGAAGCTATACGTATGATAGTTTTGGCCGTGTTCTTACCATGCAGTATGTCAAAGGAACAACAACTTTAGAGAGTTTCACCTTGACCTATGATCCCAATTCCAATATCACATCAGAAGTTGACGGAAGCACTACAAAGGGTTATAGTTACGATAACTTAAACAGGCTGATAACGGTTCAGACGACGCAGGGACAGACCACGGGAACAACCAATTACACTTACGACAATGCCGGAAACCGACTCTCAAAAGAAACTGCTACCACACGTAACGAATATGTTTATAACGGGCTTAACCAGTTGACTTCGATGGTTGAAAAGAACAAGGTGAACGGTCAGTTCCAACAAGTGGCGTCTACCGCTTATACTTATGATGTCAAGGGTAATTTGACTCAGGACAATGAAACTAAAGGGAGTGTGGAGACGGATGTAAGCAACACCTATACCGTGGATAGTTTGCTTGCAGGAACAAGCATCCAGGTTGGAACGGAAGATACCCTGACCCAGACAAACGCCTATAATGGGAGTGGGCAGCGTATCACCAAAGATGAAAACGACACCCTGTCCAACTATTTCTATCAAGGCAGCAATGTACTATATACTACAGACGATTCCGACACCAAAACCAGCCAGAATCTCCTGACTCCGGTTGGCAGCACCATTGACTCCGCCAGATACACTTCTTCGGATATCTCCTATTATCTCTATAACAAGGACATCCGAAACAGTACGGCCAGCATCCTGAACGAATCTGGTGGATTTGCCACCAAATATTCCTATGACGAATTTGGACAGACTACCGTGGACGGGAGCTACACCTTTGCCAACGAAATATGCTATACCGGTGGAATCTACGACTGGTCCTCGGGTCAGTACTACCTGAACGCCAGATACTATGACCCGAACACAGGCAGGTTCCTTTCGGAAGACACCTACAGGGGAGTGACAAAAGACCCCGACACCTGGCAGCTTTACGCATACTGTGCGAACAATCCGGTGAACTATGTGGATCCCAGTGGGCATGTATCATATTCAGTAAAAAATCTTGATAATCACAGATATAAATTTATTGTATCTTTTAGTGATAAGGATATAAGAAAGATAAAATGGGCAACAGGTGTATATACAGGTTTTGTTGATACAATGATAGCTTGGCTTGGGGCTGCTGGAGCTATTCCTTCTGCTGGGATTTCAGTGGCGGCGGCGGTGACTGTTACGTCGGCAATGGGGGCGGCAGAATATACTTTAGACTACTATGATCATGGGAAAGGAGCTAAAGTCAATATATATTTAAAATTAAATAAAGTTCATTATAAAGTGGCAATCCGTGCCTATGGAGAGCGGGGGCCGGTTATAGGATGGAAAGATAAGACGAGAATAAAGGCAGTTGTGTATGATAAAAGCATAAAATGGAATAAATGATTGGAGGGATAAAGTTGGAAAGAGCTTTTTTGTGGTTCCCAGTTGTTTTGGGATGTGTCTGGTTGGGCTACTTGTTTCGGAAGAGATTTGAAACTCGGCAAAATATGGTCAAAGCTACCCCGTGCTTATGGTTATGTATAATGTTCTCGGTAATTATATATTTTGCACAGTACTTGTAAAATTTAGTATAGGAGGCAAGAAGAGAATCTGTCAATCAATTAGCATTTTAAGGTATAAATTCAAATGTGCTGCAGGGACAGATTGACATAGGATGTAAGACTTGGGGGGCGCGTTACCATATTGTGTGTGTATTTGTAACGTGTGAAAAGTATGGATTTGGTCTAGTATTCATACTGGTTTGCATCGTGTTGCTTGCCATATCTTAATCCGATTTGCACATAATACCTTCGCGTGATAAAAGGTTTGAAACATAGCAGTAAGGAGAAAAAGGAGATAAAAAGTATGGAAAAAATTGTGTTATGGATACCCATATTAATTGGAATTCTATGGCTTATTTATATTGTTGTTGCACCCCAGAAGAGTCGTGAAAAAACTGAAAAACCGATTGCAATTGCATGGGTTGTGATATTAATAATTTGGGCGATATATTTAACACCATATGCAAATTACTTTTAAAATTGGTATACGTCGAAAAACGAGCACTGTGTATTGCTACTTCATCTGCATAGAATTAGAATCTCAAATCACGGGAGATTTCACATAACATTTTCGGCCGATTGATTGGTAACAAACAAAAAAGGACTTGCCCCCCACTTACCAAGCATCTATACTGAAAATTGTATAGAGTGGGAGGGGCTCCTATGAACATTAGAATTAGATTTGAATATACAACTTGAATGAAAAGAGCATTTTTTTAGTGCTCTTTTTGGTTTGAAATGCATATGACTGCCTAAATGTGTTAGACAAATCTCGACGCAGTCCAGAATGGATCCAAGTCAACTTATGCTGTGAAATTTCGTATTGTGGGACTCTCTTCGAGAATATAGAGCTTTCAGATTAATTTTATTTAAACAAAAATGTAAACGCTTGATATATATTAACTAATCAAGATTGAAAAAAGGAGAGTAAATAATGTATCGCAGAAAAAACGTTGTTAAAATTATAAGCATCTTTTTGATTGTATTAGGAATTACAATACTTTTGATAATAGCTAGCTATGATAGGAATAAGGAAAAAGAAGAAACTTATCAATGGACGCAGCTTGGAATAGAAAAAACAATTACTTTTTTTGCAAAAGGCGACAAAGTGATGAAGGTAATCGCAGTTAAGAGGATACCTTACACGAGTTTAGAGGTAACGACAAAAGATGACGCGAAAAAAGTACTAGAAGCAGAAACTCAAAAGGTGAAAACTCTTGAAGGTGTTGAAGTGGATATCATCTATAAAAATGATGTTGCAATTGAAACGATATCTGTAAATTATGAAAAAATGGAACGTCGGAAAATTGGCGAAGCAATTGAAGGGGTAATGGTATTCGGCGATGAAGAAAATGGGGTGAGCCTAAAAAAAAGTATTCGTTTGCTTGAGGTGGTGGGATATAAAAAAGTAAAATAAGCTGCCACCAAATATTCCTATGATGAGTTCGGTCAGACCACCATGGACGGAAACTACACCTTCGAAAACGAAATCTGTTATACTGGAGGCATCTACGACTGGGCATCAGGACAGTACTATCTGAACGCCAGATACTATGACCCAGGCACAGGCAGGTTCCTGTCGGAAGACACCTACGGAGGAGATGTGAACGAACCAGATACCCTGCATCTTTACGCCTATTGCGCCAACAACCCGGTGAACTATGTGGATCCCAGCGGGCATGCGTACATAACTGGGTATCCAAAAGGGCATTCAATCTATGCTAAGACTTTTACAGGGCTTTATGGAAATAACAACATTTTTCAAACAGTTTTCTTTGCAACTATTCAAGTTGATATAAACAATGATCGAAAAGTATTTAACTACCAAAAATGTACAGCCGCAAGAGTTTCGAAGGCGGGATTTGGTAGAACTGCAACGTCGTCACCACTCTATAAGAAGGAATACAAGGGAACGACGAATTACTATTATAGAATAGCCTGGGGATATGTAAGTAGCGCATGTGGTGGACAAGGGTTGACAGGTTATTACGTTTTAGACATCAATATAAATTCTAGCCGATACTACAAATGGTTCAGGGGGATTGTACCTTATGGGACACTTGGGGCTGTTCAATGGGGACATCCAGAAAAAATGGTGCATACTTACGGTTCTTATTGTTATCGTTCTGGGAGATTATAAAGTTAGCTTTAGAGAAATACAATTTAGTTAAGATTTTATTTTAAAGGAAAAAGGTGCACATTTATGAAACCAAAATGGATACTCGCTCTGATACTCATTATAATCGGCCTTGCTGCGTATATTTATTTTTTTACTGGCAAACCCTATGAAAACAGATCTACAGCAGAGCCTGTAATCAAAGTGGCAGGCAATGTGTTTGATGTCTCAGTAGATGAATGCATAGCAAATCTTAATAAGGAAATTGACAGTGAAGGACTTCCGCTTATAGAAAGCGATTATGAAATTACGAAGCATCAGGGTTGGGCTGTTTATAAGGTTATGCTTAGTGAAAATGTTATGTTCCGGATTGTGACCTATGATGAAGAAGGTGAGGGGGTTACTCGGATTGGTTTGTCTATCCTTGATTCTTTTAAATATAAAAAAGGTGAAATCACTATTAAAAAATCCATTACAAATGCTGAGAAAAAGAACGCACAAAAATACTATCAAAGCATCTGTCATTGTGTCAAACCAAGTTTTAAGGCAAAATCATTTATGAAATAATTCGGTGAAATAGGAACCTTGGATGTTACTGTGGATGGATTGGTTTTTTTGTCAAATATGCCCACTTTTGGATGGCACCCCAGTTCTGGAATTGGCGGAGAGGGATCTGATGGATCTGAAGATATTACCGTATACGAGGTCATCAGCTCCAAATCAATTTATGATAAACACAAAAATGAAATACTTGGGGGAAATGATGACTTCTTCATATATTCCAAGGAGTTTCGAAAGATATATGGAATATGAGGGAAAACTGCATCGCGTCGAAAAAACATCAGGGGGTAACTGTAGTATCATATGCATAAAAACCAAGACCAGAGGCAGCCCTCCCAACGCATTTCCAAGTGGAATTTAGTTTTTCATTTTACTTCTGGAACCATGTTGGTAATTCATCTTGTATTCCGATGAAGTTTGTGATAAAGTGAGGCTACAAATAAATATTTACTTATTGGTGTGCGACGCAGAAGCGCAACATACTAATAGGGAATCGGGTGGAACTCCCGAGCAGACCTTGCTGCCGTTATAGCCGGAAAACCTGCCAATAAGGGGTGAAATTTTTCACCGAGTTTATGATCCCACAGGGCGTGGATACATAGACACGATGCAACGCACATAGGCATTCTGTCTTATTTCCACAGGATGCTTTTTTCATTGTAAAAATGGAGGGAGCGGTATTGAAAGGGAAGAAAAATGAAATCGGATTGCACTGTTAAATCGTATAAATACTTGGCAAAATGTCTTGTACTGGTTTTGATCTTGGGGCTGGGCTTGTTTTTGTTTTCCGGATGTGGAGACAAAGATACCGGCGATAAAGATGCAGGCAACCAGACCACCGTGGAAGATCAGGAGCAAACCACCGGTGATGACGCCACAGAAGAGAAGGCTACCAGCCAGGACAGTCAGGATTCAACGACAACTTCCGATTCAAAAACGTCTACCGGTTCCAAAGATTCCGATACTACCACCAAGTCGGATTCAAAATCCGATACCGGGTCCACTTCTTCCGACACAAATACGGACAACAGCTCAAGTACGTCTACAACAAAAACTTGCACCATTCAAATCAACTGCTCTTTGCTGGTAGGAGAAGATTTGACGGATACCGGGCTTGAAACCTTAGTCCCTGCCAATGGGATTATTCTGAAAACCACCACCGTTACCCTTCAATCCGGGGATACAGTGTATGATGTGACTCGGCGCATCACAAAAAGCAAAAAAATACAGTTGTCTGCCCAAGGAACCGAAACGTTGGGGACCTTATATGTGGATGGCATTTCAAATATCTACGAAAAGGCGTATAACTCAAAAAGTGGATGGATCTATTTGGTGAACGGCAAAAAACCCGGCATTAGTTGCGGGAGCCAGACAGTGAAGGCCAAGGATAAAATCGTTTGGGGCTATTCGTTGAATCTGGGAAATGACCTATGAGAAGAGACACGTTTGCAGGCTATCATCCTGCTGTGAATTTTTTCTTCCTTTGTGGGGCGATTTTTCTGGGATTGATGGTGCAGCATCCCTTGTGGATTAGCATTTCATTTGTATCAGCTGGTTGCTATGCACTATTTTTGGGAAGGCGAAAAGGGTTTCGTTTTATTTTGACTTTTGTCGTTCCCATGGTGGTTCTGACTGCAATCTTAAATCCCTTGTTTGTTCATCAAGGGGTGACCATATTATTTTACGTTCATGATAACCCGGTAACGATGGAAGCCATCATCTATGGAATTACCAGAGGAATGATGTTCGGCGCAGGGCTTTTGTGGTTTTATTGCTACCAATATCTGATGACAGGGGACAAGTTCATGCATTTGTTTGGAAAAATCATTCCCGCCGGCTCTTTGATTTTTTCCATGGTCCTCAGCTTTATTCCGCGATTTACCGTGAGAATGCGATTGATTTCCGATGCACAGAAATGTGTGGGAAATGATGTGTCCGATGGACGGCTGTGGGAAAAAATCAGACATGGGATGAAGGTGCTATCCATTATGACCACTTGGTCTTTGGAAAATGCCATTGACACTTCAGATTCAATGAAATCACGAGGGTATGGTCTTCGCAATCGCTCCGCCTATGTGCCCTATGGATTGACGAAACGAGATATGGGGTTGGCCATCGTATTGTGCATTTTGTTAGGACTCTCTGTGGCAGCGACCGCAACCGGACAAAATTTATTTTCCTGTTACCCCACCATTGTAATGGTGGAAGCAAGCCCCTTGGAAGGGATTTTTGCACTGACCTACGCACTGTTTTGTTTTGCTCCAATATTACTTAATCTCATGGAGGCACTTAAGTGGAAACATTTGCAATCAGAAATCTAAATTTTACCTACTCAGGTGCCAAAACGCCGGCTCTCATAGATGTGAATCTTACATTGAACCGTGGGGAGTTAGTTGTGCTGTGCGGAAAATCCGGCTGCGGCAAGACCACGTTGCTGCGGAATTTGAAAACCGTATTGACGCCCTATGGGCAGCGATCCGGGGAAGTCTGTTTTGATGGCAGAGCTCTTGAAACTGTTAGTCAACGGGAGCAGGCGGGAAGAATTGGGTATGTTCTCCAAAACCCGGACAATCAATTGGTTACAGACAAAGTGTGGCATGAATTGGCCTTTGGCCTCGAAAACTTAGGGCTGGATACCAAAACCATCCGTGTTCGTGTGGCAGAGATGGCCAGTTATTTTGGCATTCAAACTTGGTTTGAGAAAAACGTCAATGAGTTGTCCGGCGGCCAGAAGCAAATATTGAATTTGGCAGCGGTAATGGTAATGCAACCGGACGTATTGGTATTGGACGAACCCACATCCCAGTTGGATCCCATTGCAGCCGGGGAGTTTTTGGATACTGTTCGAAAAGTAAATCGGGAAATCGGCACTACGGTGATTATGACAGAACACCGACTGGATGAAATTCTTCCCTTGGCCAACCGAGCGGTGGTAATGGATGAAGGAAAAATCATTATTGACGATATACCCGCCAATGTGGGTGCTATTTTGGCCCAGATGGAGCACCACATGTTTGAAGGAATGCCGGCACCCCTTCAGGCCTATGCCATGGTGTACAGCAACGGCTACGGAAGGGATTTGCCTTGCCCGGTAGACGTAAAAGAAGGGCGGGAGTGGCTTTCTGATTTATTTGAAGCGTCAATGCCTTCCTATCGGGAGATTTTGGCGGTGGATGAACCGGATTATCAAGGGGAAACCCCCATTGTTGAGCTGTCCGATGTATGGTACCGCTACGCCAGAGACGACAAAGATGTTATTAAAGGGCTTTCCATGAAAGTCTTCTCCGGGGAAATATTTTGTATTGTTGGAGGAACGGCACGGGAAAAACCACGGCCTTGTCTTTGATCAGCGGATTGAAACAGCCGGTTCGAGGCAAAGTCCACCTTTCCTTGGAATCTTGGAAGCAACGAAAAACCAAGCAAAGGGGAGAAGGTATGGTAGGGGTGTTGCCCCAAAACGCCCAGGCGATTTTTGTGGAAAAAACCATTGGCGCCGACCTGATGGAAGTTTTGGTGGGAAGAAATCTGCCGGAGGATGAAAAGAATGAGCGGGTCAAGGAAATCGCCCAATTAGTGGAAATTGAACATTTATTGGAGGCCCATCCTTATGATGTGTCCGGCGGGGAGCAGCAACGTGCGGCGCTGGCTAAGATTCTCCTGTTGAACCCAAAAATCATTTTGCTTGATGAACCCACAAAGGGCTTGGACAACCATTTTAAAAATAAACTGGCGGAAATTTTGCGCCGATGTACGGAAAATGGGGCTACCGTCATTATGGTATCTCATGACATAGAATTTTGCGGCAAGTATGCGGATCGATGCGCCATGTTTTTTGATGGAGCAATTTCCACCACCAACGCGCCAAGAAAGTTTTTTTCCGGGAACAGTTTTTATACCACGGCATCCAACCGAATGTCACGGCATATATTTTATAATGCGGTTACCCCCAAAGATGTTGCAGAGTTGTGTCTTCGTAATTTGGAGAATCCGAAAAAGACAGCAGAGTGCACATCCAGTGAGAAAGATGCAGGGGTCACACCCAATGAAAAAGACGCAGTAACACCCGCGCCATCCCAAAAAACAGATTGTTTTGCCCCATCTTTGCCAGATAAAGATGGGAAGAAGACCATAAATTCGCCGTCCAAGACCCGGCGAAAGCTGACGACGATTCTAATGTGGATTTGTATGCCCATTACCATTTATGCCGGCTTGAAAATACCCGGCGATAACGGCTACTTAATTAGCAGTTTGTTGATGATTTTTTATATTATGGTGCCCTTTTACTTTAGTTTTGAAAGCCGGAAGCCGCAGGCCCGGGAAGTGGTGCTGATTGCAGTTATGATTGCCCTTGCAGTGGCATCTCGGGCGGCGTTTTTCATGGTGCCCCAGTTCAAACCACTCATTGCGGTGATTATTATCGCCGGTGTCTGCCTGGGGGCGCAAAGTGGATTTTTAGTTGGATCCATGTCCGCCTTTGTTTCGAATTTTCTGTTTGGGCAAGGTCCGTGGACCCCTTTCCAAATGTTGGCATGGGGGTTGATTGGATTTTTTGCCGGACTTCTGGCCGCCAATTTGTTAAAAAGCAAAAGCCCTGTCGCCTTATCCATCTATGGTGTTTTGGCAGTCTTTTTACTTCACGGGGGCATCACGGATTTATGGACGGTTTTGGGCATGACGGCCTACCCGACCTTTGCAATGATAATGACAGTGTATGGAACCGGGTTTGTATTTAACATTATTTTGGCAGTGGCAACGGTATTCTTTTTAATGATTTTAACCCGTCCCATGACCGAAAAAATAGAGCGAGTGCAACAAAAATACGGGCTGCTAAGGCAAACCGGATAGGAGGCTGGAAATGGAGAACAATAGGAAGCTGGAAATGGAGAACAAAATGAAACGAAAACATCAGTGGGCCATCAAGGGATTTTGTATTGCTTTGACTTTGATGGTAGCCACAGCAGGGTTTGGCATTCCTACAGTACATGGGTCCGTGACAACATCCTCATTTCCCACCCAACTGAATTACGGGGGATTGAAGTGGTCATTAAATCTTGGGACCGGCTATACAGATGCCCCCACACCACCGTTGGTTCATGAAGATTATGTCTATGTGGGGACAAACCAAACTTTGCGGAAACTTGATAAGAACACCGGGGCAGAAGTTGGGAAGCTAACGTTGGCGGATACCTTTGGCTATGCAACGGCGGCCTTAACCTATGCGGAAAATGTAGACGGCAAAAACATAATTTTCGCACCAATCAGTGAGGGACGGGTTCAAGCCATAGATGCGGATACCATGAAGTCTCTTTGGGTAACCCAAAAATACGTTGGGCAGAGTTGTCTTTCCCGGGTCACATATGATAACGGATATCTCTATTTTGGTACGTGGAAGACAGACAAAACCGACGGGTATTTTTTCTGCTATTCGGCAGGAGACACAAATTCAGCAACCGCAACAGAAGTGAAAACGCCCACATGGACGGTGGCTCATACAGGGGGATTTTATTGGTCGGAAGCCAATGTAGCAGGGGACTATGTGCTGTTTGGATCAGAAGATGGAAGCAGCGGATATTTAACTTCAACAAACGGATCCAAATTGTTTTCTTGTATGAAAGGAAAGGCCTTTAAGGACGCCGGGAAGGGATCTGCTGATTCTCCGGTGATTGACACCCAAACCCTGTACGGCGACGTTCGTTCCGGGGTTGCGTATGACAGTCAGACTGATGCCTACTATTTCACTTCTCGAGCCGGACGCTTATACAAGGTTGTTTTGGGGGAAGATGGGAAAGTTGTTAGTGGCGGATTAACCTATATGGAATTGGGGGGGAATACCACTGGAACCCCAACGGTTTATAAGGGTAAGGTATATGTTGGAATCCAAGGCTCAACACCTTTTGGCACTACGGGGCATGCAGTAAAAGTGATTAATGGAGCAACATTATCCGTGGATGATAGTGCCGCGACACCCGGTTTTGTACAATCAGAGATGGTTCTTTCCACAGCTCGGGAAACAAGCGGCAAATTGTACCTTTACATGACCTATAATCAGCTGCCCGGTGGGATTTACATGATGGAAATCAACGATGTTGCAGGAACAACAACAAAGACAATAAACGACTCAACGTCGGGAACGTTGTACACGCCGCCCACAACCATGCAAAACTATGGTATTTCTACGTTAGAAACAGATAATGAGGGGAATTTTTACTACAAAAATGACTCCTGCAACCTGATGGCTGTTACAGCCGGGTATCAACTGGAAGCCATTGCTTCGAAAGGAGGAACCATTACCGGGACCAAGTCCGTTCTGGTTGGCGGTTCAGCCTCTTTCTCCCTGAAGGCTTCCACCGGTTATAAAATTGCAGATTTGAAAGTAGATAAGGTTAGTCAAGGGCAGAAGAGCAGTTACACGTTTGCCGGTGTGACAGCCCCGCACAGCATCCAGGGAATCTTTATCCGTACGACGACACCAAACCTTACGTCCGCCGCATCTGCCGGATACAACAGTATTAAACTCAGTTGGACAAAACAAGTAGGGGTGACCGGGTATGAGCTTTTACGCGCCACGTCAAAATCCGGCAAATACAGCAAAATCAAAACCTTGACATCCGCGGCAACTGTATCCTATACCAATACAGGCCTTACAACAGGAAAAACCTATTATTATAAGATTCGAGGATACCACAAAAATACCAAGGGAAGCATTGCGTACAGCGCTACCTCCACCGGATACAAAAGCGCCATTCCCAAACTGTCCAAGCCAACCCTTACCACAACAGCAGGAACCGATAAAATCAAACTAACCTGGAAGAAGATTTCCGGTGCCCGGGGGTACAAAATTTACAGAAAGACATCTTCGTCCGGATCCTACTATAGGGTAAAAACCATTACAACCGGCAGCACAACAACTTGGACCAACACGAAACTTACCACCGGCAAAACGTACTACTACAAAATCATTGCTTACCGGGTAGTCAACGGTAAAACATATTACAGTAGTTATTCCAGCACCAGTTACAAAAAAGCAAAATAGTCTCTGGGGCTTCAGCATTTTATTATTATTATTAGGAGGGAACAATGAAAAGAACGAAAAAATTATTCGCGGTGATGATGACCTTGGCGTTAATGCTGGTTTTCATCCCATCCACCGCAATGGCTGTTGATGATTCTGATTCATCTGGCGTTGTTATCGTTACGGTTTCCAACACCACATTTGATGAAGGAGATTGGACGGGAGAACTTTTTACTGAGTACGTGGACTTAACCCCTGGCATGACCATGGGAGAAGCGGTACAGGCTGCCTGTGAGGCGGCAGGGGTATCGGTAACCGGGGCCACAACCGGCTATATCACTGATATTGAAGGATTGTCCTCCGGGGATGCGGGAGGCTGGTCCGGATGGATGTTTACAGTGGATAACTGGTTTAACACAACCGGATTAAGTGCCCCGGCAGAAGATGGAGATTGGATTTCCGTTCAATATTCTGTGGATGGCATGGGAGCCGATTTGGGAAGCATTTTTACTCCGGTGGAAGATGCCAATAATAAAACTTTGCAGCAACTTGAGTTTGATGAAGGAACCTTATCTCCGGAGTTCTCCGCGGATGTGCATAAATACACATTGACGGTTCCGGCAGATACAAGTGAGCTTTTTGTATTGCCCATTGCATTTAATCTGAACTATCAGGTTAGAACCAGTGTTGATGGGACAGTATATAAGTTAATGAATGGTGTTCCCATTGAAGATGGCACAGTAATTACCATAACTTGCGGAGACCCTGAATGGCCATCCATGAACAATGGAGACTATGGCACCGGGGCGGAACTGGTTCCCGGAGAAACCTATGAAATTACAGTTGCCATGGAAGAAGCGGTTGTGGATGATCCAGACACAGACACAGACACAAAGGATATTTCCGCCGAAACTGCAATGGATAAATCTCCCAAAACCGGGGATGCGGACATGGTGTTCCCACTCATCTTGTTGATTACCCTAGGTGGCGTGGGAATGGCAACGGTTGCCAGAAGAAGAACGAATTAATCTCACCAATATAGTGGAATTTAATCATTAAAAATAAAAATTGTGCCATGGAACAAAATGTTCTGTGGCACTTTTTTAGTAAAGAATAAACATAAAGGGCTGCATTCACAAAAGGGTGCTACGTCTCAAGGCTTGGCATCATTTTTTCGCATATTTCATCGATAAATATTCCGGCAGTCACTTTGTGAGAGATATTAATGGATCGTTGGATGGCATCTTTTGGAGAATACTCCGGATGAATGGCAAGAAATGCTTGGAATGATGCAGGGCCAGAGATTAAAAAATCTTCCGCCATCAATCTTAGTCTATCCGTAGGGATAGGGCGCAAGTATTGTTTGGCTTCCCAGCCAACAAACATAGTGGTGAGTTTTTCGATTAATGCATTCCATCGCAAACTGTATTTTTCTTGCAGCAAAATATCATTTTGAAGCAAAGTATGTAACTCGGCAAAAAAGAAACTGTAAGCCTGTGCCAATTGAGAAATACCGTTTAAAATAATGGAAAGTGATTTTTCCGGGGAGTTGTCTTCATCGCAACAAAAAATGTGATCCTCTTGAAGAATCATATCCTCTTCCCAAATGCTGCGAATAATATGTTCTTTATTGCTAAAGTAATAGTATAGGTTTCCGGGGCTAATGCCCAGTTCCCCTGCAATCTGAACGGTGCTTACATTGGTTGCACCTTTTTCATTAAAAAGAGACACGGAGATAGCCTTAATACGCTCTCGTGTTTTCATCCCAAATCCTCCTTGAAACTATTTTATATATATCTTTGGCAGTCGTTGCCCAAATGCACAGACAATTTCGTAATTGATTGTACCGGTTGCTTGGGCAATATCATCAGCCAAAATGGTGTGAATTCCATCAGAACCCATGAGAATCACCGGGTCTCCTTCTTGGACACCGGGAACGTCTGTCACATCTACCATACATTGATCCATGCAAATATTCCCTGCCAATGGGGCAACTTTGCCACCGACCAGAACTTTGCCAACACCGGAATAGGGCCGGGGATATCCATCGGCATACCCTAAGGCCAAGGTCGCAATTAAGCTTTCCCGGGTTGCAATAAATTTTCGTCCATACCCAACAGAAAATCCAATTGGCACCTTGACCAGCCGCACGATGTTGGCTTTCACCGACATGACAGGCTTAATATCAAGTTGATTTACATCTACTTCTGAAGAGGGATAGCACCCGTACAACACAATACCCGGCCTGACAGCGTCAAAATGCACAGCAGGCAATTCCATAATGGCGGCGCTGTTGGCAAAAGTTTTCATTTGAATATGAATTCCCGCATTCTGAAGAGCGGCCTCAAAATGCAGATATTTTTCTTCCTGAAGATGAGAAAAGCTTTTGTCTGCCCCATCCGCTGTGGCAAAGTGGGAAAACAGTCCCTTTAACCTGAAATGGGAAAGGGTGGTGATTTTTTTGATGTCCAAAATTGCAGAACCCACATCGTCGGCCAAATAACCAATTCGCCCCATTCCCGTGTCAACGGCAATAAATCCTTCTACAATTTTTCCGGCAGCCTTGGCAGCATTGGAGATGGCAAAAGCATTTTCATAGGACATCACCACAGGGGTCAATTGGTATTGAACCAAGGGGTCAACGTATTGGTTGGGCGTCAATCCCAAAATAAGAATGGTTTCTTTTGCACCTGCTTCCCGAAGCGCAATGGCTTCGTCCAGCGTGGCAACACCAAAGGAAGCGACGCCGTTTTGTCGAAGCACCTTGGCGACTTGGATGGCACCGTGGCCGTAGCCGTCGGCCTTAATAATGCCGATGATTTCCGGACCGGGTCCGACTTTCTGTTGAATGTTTTTGATGTTGTAATCCAGATTCGCCAGGTTGATTTCCACCCAAGCTGATCGGTTGGCCTCTTGGTACATGTTCTTTTCTCCTGATGACGTGCAGGCGATTTTTTTGATACGCTTAAGACGTCCTTATCGTTTTGGTGTTCGCATGATAATGTCTTCTCTGCCGGGTCCGTTGGATACCATGGACACAGGGAAGCCAAGTTCCTTTTCAATATAGTCAATATAATCCTGACATGCCTGAGGCAGGTCTTCAAAGGTTCGGATGCCGCGGATGTCGCACTTCCAACCGGGTAACTTTTTCCAAACAGGTTTGGCTTTTTGTAGAGACGCGGTATTGGGGAATTCCGTATGAGTCTTACCATCAATTTCATAGGCAACACAAACAGGAATTTCGTCCAAATACCCAAGGGGATCCAATACAGTCAAGGCAATCTCTGTTGCCCCTTGAATTCGACAACCATAGCGGGTGGCAACCATGTCAAACCAGCCTACTCTTCGAGGGCGACCTGTGGTAGCGCCGTATTCTCCCCCGTCTCCGCCCCGTTTTCTCAATTCTTCTGCTTCTTCGCCAAATAATTCGCTGACAAACTCGCCGGCGCCTACCGCACTGGAGTATGCCTTGGCAACAGCAATTACTTCAGAGATTTGGTAGGGAGCAACGCCTGCGCCAATAGCGCCAAATCCAGCCAAAGTGGAGGATGAGGTAACCATGGGATAAATACCATGATCTGTGTCTTTTAGAGCACCTAACTGGCCTTCCAACAAAACTTTTTTGCCGTCTTGGATGGCATGGTACAAATAGGAAGATACATCGCAGACATAGGGTCTGATCATTTCCCGGTATTCCAACAGCAGGGCAACCAGCATCTCTTCATCCAGAAGAGGTTTGTGGTAAAGGTTGGCTAGCAAAGGGTTTTTTAGGGCGCAAATCCGATTGACCCGCTCCCGCAGTTGAGATTCGTCCAGAAACAACTCGCTGACCTGAAATCCGATTTTTGCATATTTGTCGGAATAGCAAGGCGCGATGCCGGACTTGGTGGAGCCAAAGGATTTGTGTCCCAGACGCTCTTCCTCATATGCATCAAATTCCATGTGGTATGGCATCAGCAAATGAGCACGGTCGGAAACCAATACTTTGGGTGTTGGTACGCCCTTGCTGGTTAGGTCGTTAATCTCTTTGATGAGATAGGGAATGTTCAGCGCCACACCGTTTCCGATAATGCTGACGGTATGGTTATAAAAAACACCGGAAGGTAGAAGATGCAGTGCAAATTTACCATAATTATTGACAATGGTATGCCCGGCGTTGCTTCCCCCCTGGAAACGAACAATAATGTCCGACTCTTTTGACAGCATGTCAGTGATTTTGCCTTTTCCTTCATCGCCCCAATTAGCGCCTACAATTGCTTTTACCATTTTGTTACCTCACTATATATATTAGTTGATGTTTATACTTTGACTTCGTCCCTCATGCCAAGAAGCTTTCGGTGCTCCAACAGGACAGGGGCTACTTCTTCCTCTAAAAACTCTTCCGTTTGTTTTTCTGCCCGACCCACGAATCCCTCCGGTTTCATCAGCGCCTCTAATTCATCCAATGTCAGACTAAAGGCCGGATCTTTGGCAATTCGTTGAAGCAAATCGTTGGGTTTGCCTTCTTCCTTGACCTGTTTTGCCGCCCCCATGGAGTGAACACGAATTCTCTCGTGAAGTTCTTGCCGGTCTCCCCCGGCACTGACGGCTTTCATTAATATATTTTCGGTTGCCATAAATGGAAGCTCCGCTTTGAGATGAGACTCAATGACCCTTGGATAGACCACCAAATCAGAGGCCACATTGAAATACAACTCTAGAATGCTGTCAGTGGCAAGAAAAGCTTCGGAAATGCTGATTCTTCGATTGGCGGAGTCATCCAGTGTTCGTTCAAACCATTGGGTGGAAGCAGTGATGGCAGGATTCAAGGCATCCGTCAATACGTAGTTGGCCAAAGAGGCCATTCGCTCACTGCGCATAGGATTTCGCTTGTAAGCCATAGCGGAAGATCCAATTTGGTTTTTTTCAAAGGGTTCTTCGATTTCTTTCAGATGCTGCAATAATCGAAGGTCGTTGGAAAATTTGTGGGCGCTTTGCGCGATGCCGGCCAAGACATTGAGGATGCGGCTATCTATTTTGCGGGAATAAGTTTGTCCGGATACGGGTATGCAGTCCTTAAAGCCCATTTTTTTTGCAATTAATTTGTCCAGTTTTTTGCATTTCTTGTGGTCACCGTCAAAGAGTTCCAAAAAGCTGGCTTGGGTTCCGGTGGTTCCTTTGGAGCCCAGCAGTTTGATTTGTCCTGAAATGTACTGCAAATCTTCTAAATCCATGAGAAGTTCAGCAATCCAAAGGGTGGCCCGCTTGCCCACCGTGGTAGGTTGAGCCGGTTGAAAGTGGGTGTAGCCCAGCGTGGGCAAATCCTTATATTTCTCTGCAAAATCACCAAGAACGGCAATGACGTTGACAAGCTTCTTTTGAAGCAAGTCCAAACCTTCTTTCATGATGATTAAGTCTGTATTGTCTCCGACGTAACAGGAAGTTGCGCCTAAATGAATAATACCTTTGGCATCAGGGCATTGAACACCATATGCATGGACGTGAGCCATTACATCGTGGCGCACAAGGGCCTCCTGCGCTTTGGCAACATCATAATTAATATCTTCCGAATGAGATTTTAACTGGGCAATTTGCTCAGGGGTGATGGATAAGCCCAGCTCCATTTCCGCTTCTGCCAAAGCAATCCATAGTTTTCGCCATGTACGAAATTTTTTGTCTGGTGAAAACAGGTATTGCATGGCCTGGCTCGGGTATCGTTCCGAAAAAGGACTAACGTAATTCTTCATATATTCTTCCTCCGTCAACAAGTCATTATACCATTTTACCGAAGCCGCTTCAAGAAATATGAAAGAGGGAGTAACAATAATTCCATTGAAAATAGATGAAATGATAGAAAATTGTGGTGATAAAATAAAAAGCCGACAAATCATGAACCATTCGTTTAAATGATTGGTGATTTGCCGGTTGAGTGCCACGTATACTTGGCAGATTTCTTTTGGAAAAATATAATTTTACAGCTGTTCAAATTCCTTGAAAAATAAAGATTACAGCTGTTCAAATTCCTTGGCGGAATGTTTGATACGGTCAGCTTCTTCTGCAGTCTTTGCATCATTCCAATGGTCCATGGTACCAACCAGATACCCGGTGATACGGCGAATCCGTTCAAATGGAACTTCGGCAAATCGGTAGTGGAGATCCGCATATTCCCCGTCCAGATTGATGTCCAGGCTCTCCAACTTGCGGTGATATTTTTCTTCCAAGTAGTCCACATAAGCTGTTTGCTCTTCCGGGCTTGCATTTCCGGTAATTAATACATTCATTTTGGTACCTCCGTTCATGGAATTAATAATGGGTAATTTATATATATCATTGCCCCTAATCAGCAAGGGCTAAACATCAATATGACACATTTTCATTGTATGAAGCGCTTCTTCATGACTTTGAGGAGTAACCCCGGCACATCCGGCGGCGTCTACAACAATGGGCAGTTCAGGCAAAGCGCCTTTTAACATCAGTGCATTGGTGACAACGCAGATATCCGTGCAAAGGCCAACAAATTCAACCAAATCAAAAAAACTTTCACGGATATATTGGATAAGTTCCTCTGAACCGAAACCCGGCTTTTCAAAAACTTTTTTGGCATAAGGCTGAAGGGAAGGATGGAGTTGCCACCCGAAGGTGCCCTTGACACAGTGCAAAACAGGAAGATGCTGACCTTCCTGGGAGGAAAGGTACGTTGGCAGATGGGTATCCATGGTAAAAACCACTTCATCCCCGGCATCCAGCGCTTGCGTTACTTTGGTTGTCACATAAGGAACGATGGCGGTAGCCTGGGGGCTCCCTAAAGCGCCGTCAATAAAATCATTTTGCATATCTACAACCACCAGCAACTTTTTCATGATTTCGCCCTCCTAGTTTGTTCCTCCTACTTGTAACATGAAAATTATATCACCAACGACTGGAGAAGTGTAATATAATATCCAATATATTTAAGAAGAAGTTGTGGGAAAGAGAAAATGGTGGTTTTCAATGAAAATAAAGGAAGGCCCCAACCGTATTGGATTAATTGATGAAATTCGCGGTCTTGCTATTCTGGGCATGTTGATTGTCCATGGGTGCTTTTATTATGAAATGATCTTTGGCAGCCGGTTGGGTTTTACAGAAGATCCGATTTTTCGTTTTGTCGCTATTGCCGGCGGTGGTTTGTTTATCTTTATCTCGGGGGTCAGTTGTTCTTTTGCAAAAAGTAATGTTCGACGGGGATTGGTTTGTTTGGGGTTTGGCTTTGCCATCTCCCTTGGCACACTCATCCTGTGGAAGGGCTTTAACCAACCAAGCACTTTCATTTTCTTTGGTATTCTACATTTGCTAGGCGTTTCCATGATTTTGTTTGGGCTGACAGAAAAGATAGTGAAAAAAACGGAACCGTGGGCCGGCATGGCAGTCTCCGGTGGATTGTTTGCCCTATCGTATCTGATGGTGTACAAAGATCTTTGGGAATCTTCTTTGTTGCTTTTTGGACCAATGAGGAAATTGTTCCAATGGAATCTTCTGTATTTCTTTGGATATCCCAACTGGTCTTATTTCCCGCCGGTGGACTTTTATCCGCTGCTTCCCTGGACGCTACTGTTTTTTGCCGGTGGGTTTGCCGGTATTCTTGTTGTAAAACATTGGCCTCCAAAATGGATTACCCAAACACATAGTCGGTTTTTGGTTTTCTGCGGGCAACATACTTTATTCATTTATTTGGTTCACCCAATCATTCTATATCCGGTCATCCTTCTCTTTTATATTTTGGTAAAATAGAAAAGAGCTTCGGTAAGGAACGGGTAAAACAAACTTGTCTTCCCAGGGGGTGTGTGCTATGATAAAAAGCGTACTTGAGCCCCCGTAGCTCAGTGGATAGAGCGTCGGTTTCCTAAACCGTGCGTCGGAAGTTCGACTCTTCTCGGGGGTGCCATAAACAAAATCTCCCAGCCTGATGGCTGGGAGATTTTGTTTGTGTATTCGTAAAAAGTCGAACTTCCGACCAAGGGGGCGGGGGAGGAGTCGTCCCCCGCGTAGAGGGTAAAGGACTTCAGATCAAACCACTTCTTCGGGGGTTACAGCAACGCTTCGCGTTGCGCCATAAGGGGGCAGCGCCCCCTGTGGAGATTGCCATGCAATCCGGAGGAAGTTCGACTCTTCTCGGGGTCTTTTTGTTGCCAGTAAAACAACAAAGAGATATAATGTAACCTATTGGGAGGTAGCTGGCTATGAGGATGTTTGAAAAAAACAAATTAAATCGAGATGTATTGCTTATGGTGGTTGTTGCTTTTTCTTCAATGGTATGCGTCGAAAAACGAGCACTGGGTATTGTAATTTCATATGCATAGAAAGGGAGATTACAGATGCCAAGCAATAACTCGAAGTACACAGAAGAAATGAGAATCCAAACAGCAGAATTTATCTTAAACAGCGGAAAGTCTGCCACCAGCGTAGCCGAAGAAATGGGAATCGACACTAATACGGTTTGCCGTTGGGTGAGAGATTACAGAAGAAAAAATAAACTGGGCACTTATGCCGAAGAAAAAGGATATTTGACGGCGAAGCCAACGAGTACCCAGGAGATAAAAATCAAAATGCGTGACTTGGAAAGAGAAAACAAACGCATCAATAAGGAACTAGAAGAGGAAAAAATTAAGGTAGAAATCTTAAAAAAATCCCTGCACATCGTCATGCAAGCACCAGAATGAAGTATGAAGCAATACATACATATGGCTCCGAATTTAAGGTGCGGAGGATGTGCAGAGTCTTGGAGCTGAAACCAAGTGGGTACTACCAATGGAAAAGAAGATGGGAGAAAAGAGAAGCATATAGACAGGAAGAAAGAGCCTTGTCCTTAGTGGTTCGGAAAGTCTTTGAAGACAATAAACAGATATATGGCTACCGAAAAATGCAGCATGCCATGGAGAATGAAGGCTATGTTTTAAGTACCTACAAACTGAGGAAAATCATGCGTCAGAACGGCTTGTACCCCATTTCTCTTGGAAAATACAGGCCGGCGCACAAGGGCAAGACAGATGGACGATTCTTTGAGAATAAATTAGAACAGAATTTTTTCACGAAAGAAGCAAATCAAGTTTGGGCCGGAGACATCACCTACATCAAGACGAATCAAGGATTTATGTATTTGGCTGCGGTGATGGATTTGTTCAACCGTGAGATTATAGGATATGCTATCAGCAAAAATATTGACAGCGAGTTGACAAAGAATGCGCTGGGAAATGCGCTGGCAAGAACAGATCGACGAAATGGGAAAGTAACATTTCATAGTGATCGGGGTAGCCAATATGCCAGCAACGCATTTCAAGAGATGCTAAAAAAATATGCCATGGAAGGAAGCATGAGCAGGCCTGGTTGCCCTTACGACAACGCATGCCTTGAGAGCTTCTTTTCCACTGCGAAAAAAGAGCGCATCTACAGAAAGGAATATGGTACACTGGAAGAAGTGAAGTCGGATTTGTTCGAATATATCGAACTGTTTTATAACCGGAAGCGTATGCATTCGCATTTGGGATACATGAGCCCGGTAGAATACCGAATGACGAAAGAAAAGGAAAAACAAGCTAAAACCAACAATGTAGGAATGCATATGACTGCCCAAATGTGCTAGACAAATATCGACGCAGTCCATCAACGATTGCAATGATTACCACCATGACACAATTGGATCCAGGTGAGGGCACAACAACATTATTGAATTTTATAGCATCTTTGTTATGTGTCTTTTCGTGGATTTTGTTGATTTTTTTCATAAAAAACAAGCGTATTTTCAAATTTACATTTATTTTTTGGGCAATGATTGGGTTGCCTTTAATCATTTGGGTATGTATTAACGCAAATGATAATTACGTGTATAATGATATTTTATGTAGAGTGTCAGAAGTAACAGGGATTGGATATGTTTTTTGCTTATTTTTTTTGGCTGGATTTTTTTATGGAAAGGGTATGGCGGGATATGGTGGGATATGCTATGGGGATCTATATATGACGATTGCAGTTGTAATAATATTATTATGTATAATGATTTCATATATACGAAATCGTATATATGAAAAACGCGAGGTTCTTTTGGATGAGAAATAGGCGTATACAGTGCCGTTAACAATAAGCATCGAGATTACGACCGGGAGGGTACAAGATGGAAAATAACAAGGAAAACAATATTAACTTGCAAAACATAGATGTTGGTGAAGAAATAGATTTGCAGGCAAATAGAGAAGCGAAAAAACGAAAAGGCTTCTTTGGCCGAATGGGGCCTGTTCGTACCGTTTTGTTTCTCATCTTTCTATGCATTTTTCTTGTTTCAGCCGGCATGTTGGCCAAGAATTATTTTGTGGGAAAGGCAGCGCAAGATGATTTCACCCAGCTGACGGTTTCCGGGACCTATGACCTTAAGGCGCTTCACAAACAAAACAGTGACATTATAGGATGGCTGCAAATCAAAGACACCAAGGTCAACTATCCGATTATGCAAACCAAAAAAAGCCCGGAATATTATTTGCGAAGAAATTTCAAAAAAGAGCATTCCATTGCAGGCACGCCTTTTATGGATGCTACGTCCGACATTGATATCCCCACACTAAACTGGACAATCTACGGGCACAATATGAAAAACGGCACCATGTTCCATGACTTGCTCAAATATGCCAAAGAAGATTTTTACAAAACCCATAAAACCTTTACCTTCGACACCATTAAGGAAAAGGGAACCTACAAAGTGGTAGCGGCATTTTATACTCAAATTTATGACTCAGACTACAAAGGTTTTAAGTATTACAAATATAACAATATAACCTCTGCCGGCAGTTTGAGGGAATACATTGCAAGCAGCAAAGCCATTGCTGAATATGACACGGGTGTTACCGTTGATAATGAGCAGGTTTTAACCTTATCCACTTGTGCTTATCAAGTGGAGGATGGCAGATTTGTGGTTGTGGCCAAAAAGATAAAATAATGGGCGTTTCACCATCAAAAAAGCGATACCTGAATAGATGAACAGGTGTCGCTTTTTCATTTCAAGATAACAGGCTTCAATCGTTTCTCCTAAGGGCGATTAGCTGATAAAGCTTTGGAGGAACAAGACAATAAAGTTGTTATCATATAATTCTTTGGCAAACAAGGAATTGTCCAGAGAAGCTACAGCTTGGGTGGTATAATCCGGCGAAACCAAATTGATTGCCGGCAAAAGCAATGCGAGGAAAACAAATGCAACCAACAGTCCTTTTATTAACCCAAAAACTAAACCAAACAACCCGTCAAAAAAGTTCATAAAGCCGTCGTTATAGTCTTTGGACAATAAACGCAGAACTAGCCACAACACAATTTTAATGGCAATTACCAATCCAACAAACACAAGTACCGTGAGAACCAGACCCGCAAATCCTTCAGCTGCCTGCTGAATCATACTGTTTGTCATGTTGCCGATTTTGTCACTAATGATATCGCCATAGTTGGCCGGCAAACTATCAAAGGCTGTTTGAGCGGAAGGAGTGGAATCTGCAAATCGGTTGGCAAAGTCTTCTTTTAGGGAGTCATAAATGGTGGTTTCTCCCAACAATAGCTTCTTCACATAGGGGGTCGCAATATATGCAAGCATCAAGGCCAACACCCAACCGATGGTATGGATGAAAGTAAATATAAAACCTTTTCGTAGTCCGTGGACCATTGCGCCAACAATTATAATGCCAACCAGGATATCTATTATCATAAAGGAAACCTCTCAAAAATTCATAATGAAATTATCATACTAAACAAGGCTTGAAATTGCAAGTCTACTCATACATAAATGTTGAATCCTTCATGAAAGTATGATAATATCGTACAGTATATGGAAAAGATGATGAAAGAAGCCTTAGTGCAGGCTCAAATGGCGCTGGCCATGGGAGAAGTGCCGATCGGGGCTATAATCGAAAAGGACGGGGAAATCATCGGCCGGGGCCATAACCGAACCGAAACCATGAAGGACCCCACTGCCCATGCGGAAATCTTGGCAATCAGAGATGCCGCAAAGACCTTGGGCGGATGGCGTCTTTTAGGATGCACCCTTTATGTAACAACAGAGCCTTGCAGTATGTGTGCCGGTGCAATTGTACTGGCACGTCTTGCCAAAATCGTCATCGGAACCAGGGATCCCAAAGCGGGAGCCTGCGGCACAGTCTTGGACGTCATCGGAAATCCACAGTTAAATCATCACCCACAGGTGGAGTTTGGCAGGATGGAAGAAGACTGCAGGCGCATTATGCAGGACTTTTTCATTTCAATAAGGAATAAGAAATCGGAGGACACGATATTATGAAAAGAATAGGCGCAATCATCAGCCTTGTGCTGTTGCTCGTCTTGCTGACAACTACCTTTGCCTTTGCCGCTACTTTTGAGGTAACAAAAACTTCTCCAACGGACGGGCAGACCGGCATGGCCATAGACAACATGGGGGTGAAAGTTGAGTTTACTCAATCGGTATATTCTAAAGAATATCAGGCAACCAACGCCAAGCTGTGCAAACTGGTGGATGCCAAGGGCAAAAACGTACCTGTTCGAGTGGTCTTTAATCCAAAGGAAACCAACATCTTGTTGGTACTTGCAGATACTGCTAAGAAAGGTGTTACCATCAAAGGTAGCACAAAATATACATTGACCATTGACCCAGCCTTTGTCTCGGCGGATGGGACGGCTTTGGGAAAAGAGCTGAAGGTCCAATTTGAAACGTTGAATCCGTCAAGCAGCATGACTGCCAGTATGGTTATGATGGGGGTCATGGTAGTGGGAATGATTTTCTTTACTACTAAGACTGCCAAAAAAGAAGCGGAGAAAGCTAAAGAGAAAAAGGACGAACCTGTCAATCCTTACAAAGTCGCAAAAGAAACCGGGAAATCAGTACAAGAAATTGTTGCACTGGAGCAAAAGAAAAAAGAGAAGCGAGTCCAAAAGGAAGCAAAGAAAAAGCGGCATGTCGCAGAAAATAAAGTGGAAATCGCCTCAAATAACATGAGGGTTTCAAAGCCTAGACCAATTTCTGAAGGTGGCGCTCAATACAAGACGGGAAAAGCGGCCATCGCAGCAAAAAAAGCTGCCGCCGAAAAGGCGAAGCAAGAAAGAAAGAAGCAGCAAACCGCGAAAAAAGGCAAGAAAAAGAATAAGTAACCACATTAAAATGGGCGGGGTTCCGCCCATTTTATTTAAAAAAATATCAACTTGGTATATATGAGGATGTTTCAATGAAGTATATTACCATCCAATCTTTTGGAAAAATCAACTTATCCATTGACGTGATGGAAAAATTGCCATCCGGCTACCATCGGGTGGAAATGGTGATGCAGCAAATCGCCTTCCACGATGATGTGGTAGTGAAATGGATGCCGGATTCATCGGGGGAAATATCTGTGATATGCTCAACCAATCGGCCATATTTGCCGGTGGATGATAGAAACCTTGGCACCAAAGGCGCCAGGCTGATGGCAAATCGATATGGCCAAGGGAGAAGCGGAACCCTTCGAATTGACATTAAAAAAAGGCTTCCTGTGGCAGCGGGACTTGCAGGAGGAAGCAGCAACGGTGCGGCGGTGCTTCATGGTGTCAATCAGCTTTGGCAACTGGGATTATCTGTTGGGGAGTTATGCCAAGTAGGGAAGGAATTAGGTGCGGATGTTCCTTTTTGCATTATGGGTCAAGGGGCTCATGACAAGAACTTGAGGTCAAAATTCTTACATGATCCTTTGGCGGTGGGTTGTGCCCTGGCCACAGGAATTGGGACGGAATTAACCCCGCTTCCCGGCATTTTTGCCTATGTTGTTTTAAGTAAACCGCCGGTTCGCGTGTCCACCAAGGAGGTCTACCAAGGCTTGCGATTCAACGAGATTCTACGGCGACCAAACAACCAAGCCTTGATAGAGGGACTGAAGAAAGGTGATTTGCTCAACATAGAAAAAAATATGGCAAATGTGCTTGAATTTTATACCCTAAAAATGTATGATACTGTCGTGTATACAAAGAACAAAATGGCGGAAGTTTGCCCCAATGCCAAGGTGTTGATGAGTGGCAGCGGCCCTACCATTTATGGGATATATGGAACGTTGGAAGATGCACAGCGGGTTTACAGCGAAATGAAAACCATAAACAAAGAGACGTTTCTGACCGAAACTACACCATAAGGAGAATACCATGTTAAATCTTGACATTCAAAACCATAGACCTTTACGGGAAATCGTATACGAAGAGTTAAAAATGCAAATTCTTAAAGGGCAAATTGTCCCGGGAACACGGATGATGGAAGTTGAAATGGCGGAAGAAATGGGGGTCAGCCGTACACCTATTCGAGAAGCCATTCGCAAATTGGAAAAAGAAGGGTTGGTGACCATCGAACCGAGAAAAGGCGCCTATGCTTCTCAAATTTCCACCAAAGACATGGTTGACATCCTTGAAGTTCGTCAAAACATGGAGGGCTTGGCGGCCTATTATGCAGCCTTGAGAATGACAGACGAGCAAAAGGAAAAATTGGCCGAGATTTCAGAGGCGTACAATAAGGCGGTTATCGAAAACAACACCCCGGATATGATAAAGTACGATACAGCGTTTCATCACCTGATTGTTGAGGGAAGCGGGAACAAAATGCTGGTTCATATGATTGAACAGTTGCAAGAACTAGTGCTGCGGTTTCGATATTTGTATTATGATGATTTTAAGCGGGCCGAAAAAATGCCACGGGAACATAAGGTGATTTATGATGCGATCTTCACCGGCGATACAGAAAAGGCCAGAAAGGCTGCCGATGTACATATCGATCGCCTTAAGAAATTAGTTGAAGAAGATAACATCTAAAAGCGACCCGCCTCCTTCCTCATTGGGAAGGAGGCTTCTTTTTTATATGTATTTTTGGCGGCATCTGTGATAAAATAATACGGTATTTAGGGAGGCATTATGGAGATGAAACAATACCAAACAGGCTATCATAAATGGATGATAGAGCCAACGGTTGATGAGGATACAAAAAAAATACTGGCGCAGATGGATCCGGAAAGCGAACAGGTTTATGATGCGTTTTACAAAGATCTTGCCTTTGGAACGGCAGGGTTGAGGGGTATAATGGGACCGGGTACCAACCGAATGAATCAGGTGGTTATCCGAAGAGTGACAAAGGGAGTGAGCAATTACCTTAAGGGCAAGTACAATACCCCTACGGTTGCCATTAGTTATGATAGTCGACAGAATTCCCGTGCTTTTGCGGAAACAGCGGCTTTGGTGTTGGTTTCCAAGGGCATAAATGTACGGATGTTTTCGCAAATCATGCCTGTGCCGGCGTTGTCTTTTGTAACCCGATTTCTGAAGTGTCAATTGGGCATCATGATTACGGCCAGCCACAATTCAAAAGAGTACAACGGCTATAAGGTATATGGCGATGATGGCGCCCAGATTCTCGCTCAGGCTGCGGATGAAATACTGGCAGAGATTGAGCAGGTTTCGTATTTTGACGATTCCCACATCATTTCTTTTGAAGAAGCGTTGCAAAAGGGATGTCAATATATTTCAAAGGAAGTTGAAGAAAGTTACTATCAGGCAATCCATCGGCTATCCCTCGGGGAAAGTTTGGCGGATTTATCGGTGGTTTATACCCCGTTGAATGGTGCGGGCCTTGGACCGGTTACCCGGGGTTTAACCGATGCCGGGTTGACTTCTTTTCATGTGGTTTCAGAACAAGGAAATCCGGATGGTACCTTTCCCACCTGTCCCAATCCCAATCCAGAACTGCCGGAAGTTTACGATTTGGCGATGAAACTGTGCGACAAGGTTGGCGGAGATGTGATTCTTGCCACCGATCCTGACAGCGATCGCGTAGGCCTTGCCGTGGCAAGCCAAGAATCTCAGGGAGATCCTACCGGACATCTGAGAAATGGATATCGGGTTTTTACGGGTAATGAAATTGCCATCCTTTTGCTTGATTTTATTTTAAAAAAGAAACCTTTACCAAAGAATCCGATTTTGGTTCGAACCATTGTCAGCACGCCGCTGGTAGATGAAATGGTCAAAACCGTTGGGGGAGAAGTGAGAACCACCCTTATCGGCTTTAAATATATTGGGGCGATTCTTTCTGATTTGCAGGTGGAGGGGCAAGAAAATCGTTTTGTCTTTGGGTTTGAAGAAGGAAATGGGTTTTTGGAAAATCCTTACGTTCGAGACAAGGATGCGGTAGGAACAGCACTGCTCCTTTGCCAGATGGCAGCGTATCACAAAAGAACCGGAAAGACACTGGTGCAGGTACTTAATGAAATTTACAGGAAATACGGATATTATTGTGAAAGAGTCCTCAGCTTTGTTTTTGAGGGGGCAGATGGGGTATCCATGATGCAGGCCATTATGGAGCGTTTCCGAGAAAATCAACGGGAACCTTTTATGGGGAGCAAGGCCAAAAAAGTAGTAGACTATTTGGAAGGGGTTACTCATTATTTAGGAGGCGAAAAAGGCTGTGACATGTCGGTAGGCATGAAGCCCACCGGGTTGCCAAAAGAGAATATCATGGAATTTGTATATCCAAACCATAACAGCTTCATTGTTCGGCCGTCGGGGACGGAACCGAAATTGAAGATATACCTATTTGTGAAAAGTGATCAGGCCAAGACCGCAGAAAGCCGGCTGTCACAATTAGAAAAGGAAGTAAGAGCGTTAGTTGAGGAAGGAGAACAACATGTGGAAAGATTTTAAAGAGTTTGCATTTAAGGGAAATTTGATTGACTTAGCTATCGCCGTGGTGATAGGTGGTGCCTTTGGAAAAATAATCGCCGCATTGGTGGAGCAAATTATCATGCCCCTCATTGGCGTGTTGATAGGTGGCGTGAACATCGAAAGTCTCAGCGTTACAGTGGGAGATGCTGCCATAGGATATGGCTTTTTCTTGCAACAGTGCCTGAATTTTCTCATTATCGCCTTCTCGATTTTTCTGGTGATTCGAGTGGTGAACAAGGCTGGCTTGCTTAGCAAAAAAGAAGAGCCTGCGCCTGCGCCGGGGCCCAGTGAAGCAGAACTGCTCACAGAAATCAGAGATTTGTTGAAGGAGAAATAATGAAAAACGTAACCCTGAAAATAACCGGCAAACAATATAACGGTCAAGAAGAGGAAGAACAAGTGGAATTTGTCACAGAAGGCAAAATGTACACCCGCGGCGGCACCCTCTTTCTTTCCTATGAAGAATCGGAGCTTTCCGGTATGCCGGGTTGTACCACATTAATGTCGGTGAAGGGAAACGCTATCAAAATGACTCGCCAGGGAGAGGGACTTGACTTGGGAACAGAAATTGTTTTTGAAAAAGGGAAGCGGTATGCAGGGACATTTGATACGCCGTATGGACCCATAAAAATGGAAGTTTTGACAACTCAGGTAGAAAATGAAATTACGTTGAATCAAAAGGGCCGATTGGCCATTGATTATGATATTAGCCTTGCCGGCCTTAGCGAAGGGCGAAGCAGGTTGGAACTGGAAATCGTGTAATTGCCAAGGAGGAAAACATGTACACAAATCGCAAATGGATTCAAGTCGTCGCATTGGTTTTGGTTGCCGCGCTTGTGATTACATCACTAATTATGGTGGGTGGAATTTTATAAAGACAAATCAGTTATCGTGTAAATTAATTTAGAGGTGAACAATGGAGCAAAAAATTGGGTTTGATGCGGATAAATACATTGAGGAGCAATCAAAATATATTATAGAACGCATTAACGAAGGCAACAGCGAACGGTTATATTTGGAATTTGGAGGGAAACTGGTTCATGACAAGCATGCCATGAGAATTCTTCCCGGGTTTGACGAGAATGCCAAAATCAAATTGCTCCAAAAGTTAAGGGATCGGGCGGAAATCATTATATGTATTTATGCCGGAGACATTGCCACCAGCAAAACACGCCAGGATTTTGGTATCACTTATGATTTAGAAGTTCTTCGTCTCATTGATGTTTTTAGAAAATACCAATTAACAATCAATAGTGTGGTGGTCACCCGATATCAGGATGTGCCGGCAGTAAATATGTTTATTAATAAGCTGGAAAGACGGGGGATTAAAACCTACACTCATAGTTTTACAAAGGGATACCCTACAGATGTGGAAACCATTGTCAGTGAAGAGGGATATGGGGCAAACCCATATATTGAAGTAACCAAACCCTTGGTTGTCGTCACAGGCCCGGGAGGGGGCAGCGGCAAACTGGCTACCTGTCTTTCCCAACTGTATCATGACAACCGGAGAGGTACCAAAGTTCGATATGCAAAATTTGAAACCTTTCCCATTTGGAACTTGCCTTTGAAGCATCCGGTTAATGTGGCCTATGAGGCGGCAACGGCGGATTTGCGGGACGTGAACATGATTGACTCTTTCCATCTGGAAGCATATGGTGAAACGGCAATCAACTATAATCGAGATTTGGAAGTATTTCCTGTGGTGAAGCGTATCATAGAAAAAATCACCGGACAGGAATCAGAATATAAATCACCTACAGACATGGGTGTGAATCGGGCCGGATTCAGCATTATTGATGACAATGTTTGTCGTGATGCGGCCAAACAGGAAATTATCAGACGTTATTTAATTGCCTGCTGCGACTACAAAAAGGGCAAAATTAATGAAGAATCTGTTCAGCGTTCCAAGCTGTTGATGGATGAATTGAATTTGCGGGGAGAAGACCGAAAGGTGGTCTCCTTTGCCAGAGAATATGCAGAACACAAACGAGGCTTGGGAACTGAATATGAAAATGTTGTGGTAATGGCCCTTGAATTACCTGACGGCAGAACGGTTACAGGAAGAGGTTCCACAAGAATGGTTGCCGCTGCCGCTACGGTTTTAAATGGCATCAAACTTCTTTCCGGCATGTCGGACGATCTTCATCTAATATCCCCCCACGTGTTGACAGGGGTTCAAAAACTAAAAGAAGAAGTGCTGCATCAGGAGCAATTAAGCCTTAGCACAGAAGAAATTCTCAACGCATTGACGGTTTCTGCCACAAACAACCCTTCGGCAGAGGTTGCAGCCAGCAAATTACCCTTGTTGCGGGGATGCCGTGCTCATTGCACAGCAATTTTAAGCGATCGGGATGAGCAGACGTTAAACGCCTTGGGGATTGATGTGACTTGCGATCCTGAGTACGTTACAACGAATCTGTATTTTGGTTAACGGCATGTATGGTCAATTTTTTGTGCTGTTTGCACTGGTCTTCACCGGATATATTCTGAGGAAGCTTCAGGTTATTAATCAAGGAATGGCAGAAGGGCTCCATTCGTTTATTTCTTACTTTGCATTTCCTTGTCTTTTGGCATACAAAATTGGCACCCTTGATATGTCTTCGGCTTTGGCCGGTCAACTATTGGTTATCACTTTGCTTTCCTGCGGCCTGTTTGGGGTGTATGCAGTGTTTGCAAGACTGTGGACCAAGGGGCTGAAATATCCGCCTCGCGTTGCCGCCGTTGCGGAGTTATCCATGGCCGCGCCCAATAACGGGTTTATGGGCTTTCCCATTGCCCTGTTGTTTTTTGGGCAAGAAGGCTTGTTCCTCATTATGGGACATAACATTGCCTTGAATTTATACACCTTCACCTATGGACTTTACCGTTTGCGAAAGGATGGAGGCAAGGATAAATCCGCCGTTTGTGTCAGTAAAAAAGTTCGGCTGATTACTGGAATGCAGAAGGCTTGGAAAGTGACAGTTCGGCTCATGTTAAACCCAAATATTCTTTCCATGGTAATCGGTTTTATCATTTGCTTTGGACACATTTCCTTGGATAATCCGGTGGGGACGTATTTGGACTACATGGCAGGAATTGCCACCCCTTTGGCAATGATGTTCATTGGAGCAACCTTGGCAGGAACAAAATTTTTGGACATGTTCCGCAACAGAATTGTTTGGGAATCTTCTCTTGTAAAATTAATTTTGTTGCCGGCAATTACCACGTTGGCAGTGTACTTTTTACCCATTGATCCGGTAATGAAAGGGATTTTGATTATTGCGACGGCATTGCCTACGGCGGCCATCATTTCAGTGGTGGTCAAACAGGAGGGGCAAGATGCCTTAATGGCTAGCAAAATTATCTTTTTTACCACCGTTTTGTCCATGGTTACCATTCCCCTTTGGATGGATGTGATACATTGGATACTGCCATTATAAAAATAGATTTTCAACGAGGCTGTTTACTGATATAATACCAGTACAAAACCAGTTGGCAAAATGTTTACAATATCAAATAAATATATATGTCTTTACTAAGGAGGAAAACAAATGAAAAAAATCGGCGTATTAGGCACCGGCACAATGGGCGCAGGGATTATCCAGGTCCTGGCACAAAATGGGTACGAGGTGGTTCTTCGTGCCAGAAGAGAGTCGTCTGTTGAAAAGGGTATCGCCACAGTAACCAAAAATCTAGATAAACTTGTGGCAAGAGAAAAGATCACTGCAGACGACAAAGCGGCAGTCCTCAGCAGAATTCATGGATCCACAGACATTAGTATTGTGGCCGATGCTGACTTGATTATTGAAGCTGCAACGGAAGATATGGAAGCAAAGAAGGCTTTGTTTGCTGAATTGGATGCGCTTTGCAAGCCGGGCACAATTATTGCTACCAACACCTCATCCCTTTCCATTACTGAGATTGCCACGGCAACCGGCAGACCTGACAAAATTATTGGGATGCATTTTTTCAATCCGGTTCCTGCAATGAAATTGGTGGAAATCATCAAAGGTTTGGCCACTTCCGAAGAAACCAAATCTACTATTTTGGCTCTGACTGAATCCTTAGGCAAAACACCTGTTGAAGTTGCAGAAGCTCCAGGATTTGTCGTTAACAGAATTTTGATTCCAATGATCAATGAAGCCATTGGTATTTTAGCTGAAGGCGTTGCAAATGCTGAAGGCATTGATAACGCAATGAAGCTTGGGGCAAACCACCCCATGGGTCCATTGGCATTAGGCGATTTGATTGGTTTGGACGTATGTCTGGCTATTATGGATGTTCTTTATGCTGAGTTTGGTGATCCAAAATACAGAGCACATCCACTACTTCGAAAAATGGTTCGCGGCAACAAGCTGGGGATGAAAACCGGAATCGGCTTTTACAACTACAGCAAATAAACAGAGAAGGTTATTAAAGATAACGGCCTAGATCTTTCTGAAAAAACAAAAAAACGCAGCCTTCCAATGAGGCTGCGTTTTTGATACAAATTGGCTTAATAACTGGCTTGGCTAAGGGCCGCAAACATAGCAGCACCAAAGATCGAATAAAAAATAACGGTCAATACAATTCCAATCGCCATCCAAATGAGGGATGCCTTGGCAAAATTGGCTTTGTTGGGATTTGCACCGCCACCAAAACTCCAAACAAGCAACATAATCAAATTAACAATAGGAATGGCAACCAGTAAAAGGGTGATGATCCAGTCTGAGGTGCGTACCACAGGTGCATTATTTTGATCCATATAATTTCTCCTTTTCTTCCCCTAACGATTCAAGGGCCCATTAACTTGGATTCAGTATAGTGGTGAAAAAATACCTTGTCAATGAGATTTTGCTTTCCCTCTTGCAAAATGGCGGCAAAAAGTATATATTACTTCATATTATCAAACATTCTATCAGGCGAGTTTCGCCTGTCTGATACACTTCCCCTATGTTATCGTCCTAACACATCGTAAGAAGAAAGATAAATCTATGGAAGAGCAAGTATTAAAGTCGAAAAAAATTGCCGAACTGAGACAAGTTGCGGCGGCTTTTGGCGTTGAAGGAACCAATGGGATGAAAAAGGCTGAGATTATTGAAGCCTTATTGGCCCTGCGAGAGGCACCTGAAAAGAAACCAACTGTGACCAGAGTGGCCAAACATGCCAAAGATAGCAAAAAGGAAACCCGGTCAGAAACTCCTGAAAACGGTGATACGATTCCGGGAGAAACCGCTGCGCCCTGTGATATGATTCCGGCAGAGACAGAAGCAACACCGGAGGAAGAAGGAGAGGTAGGCGCTGAAGCGGCACCCACCACCGTTGCTGATGAACGGCCGGAGGTGGAGGGCATTTTGGATTTGGCGGAAGGAGGGTTTGGATTCCTCAGATTTTCAAACTTTTTGACCAGCGACAAGGACATTTATGTATCTCCGTCTCAAATCAGACGTTTTAATTTGAAAACCGGGGATAAAATAAAAGGGATTAGCAGGCTACCCAATCCGGGAGAAAAGTTTGGTGCCCTTTTGTACGTGACTACTGTCAATGATGACGAGCCCGGGGTTGCACGAAGACGTCCGGACTTTGATAGCCTAACACCGATTTTCCCCAACCAGAGAATTACCTTGGAAGGAAGAAGTCAAGATTTGGCTACCAGAGTAATTGATTTGGTTGCGCCAATTGGCAAAGGGCAGCGAGGATTAATTGTTGCGGCCCCCAAAGCCGGCAAAACAGTGCTCCTCAAAAAAATTGCCAACAGCATCGAGAAGAAATATCCTGAAGTAGAAATGATTGTCCTACTTGTAGATGAGCGACCGGAAGAAGTAACAGATATGAAGCGGTCCCTTGTTGGGGGAGAAGTTATTTATTCCACGTTTGATGAACAGCCACAGCATCACGTGAAAGTTGCGGAAATGGTATTGGCCAGAGCTCAACGCCTTGTGGAACACGGAAAAGATGTTGTGATTTTGTTGGATAGCATTACCAGGCTCGCCCGTGCGTACAATTTGGTGGTGCCTGCTTCCGGCAGAACCTTGTCCGGTGGTTTGGATCCATCAGCACTGTATAAGCCAAAGAAGTTTTTTGGTGCAGCCCGAAAAATGGAAGAAGGGGGAAGCATTACTATTTTGGCCACCGCCCTTATTGAAACCGGCAGCCGAATGGATGACGTCATCTTTGAAGAATTCAAAGGCACCGGGAACATGGAACTGCATTTGGACAGAAAGCTTTCCGAAAAACGGATCTTCCCGGCAATCAACCTGAACAAATCCGGAACCAGGCGGGAAGACCTGCTTATGTCTCCCGCAGAAATGGAAGCCATTTGGTACATGCGACGGGCACTGGGCAATGGGGATACCCAAGAAGTCACAGAAGCAATTATCGACCATTTGGCACATACACGAAACAATGCTGAATTTATTCAGCTTATCAAAAAAATCAAACTTGAGGGGTAATATGGATTTAAGCAAGATTTTCCTAAAAGACGCATGTCCAACGAAAACCGGAGGGCAGGCAGTCATGGAAGGAATTATGATGAAGAGTACCAAACGGGCAGCCGTTGTGGTTCGCCTTCCCGATGGCACCCTACATATGAAAAATGAGGAGTTGCCACCGGTGTCTTCCTGGCGTAACGTTCCAATTATCCGAGGGGTGGTTGTCTTTATCGCTTCTATGGTCCAGGGCATCAAAACTCTGATGTATTCGGCGGACTTGCTGGAAGCTTACGAAGGTGAAGGGGAAATGGAATCGGATCGTTTCACCTTGTGGCTGGAAGCCAAATTTGGGAAAAAAGGCGCTTGGAACGTGATGATTTATCTTTCTGTAATCCTCGCCCTGGCTTTTACCGTTGGAATCTTTATCATCGGTCCCACAGCTGCCGTGTCCTGGCTCAAAATATTTACACACAACGAGATATTATTGAATTTGGCAGAAGGCATCCTGCGGATTGCGCTGTTTGTGCTCTATGTGGTTCTTATCTCTAAAATGGAAGATATCCATCGGGTCTTTGAATATCATGGGGCGGAGCACAAATGCATCCATTGTCTGGAAAAAGGCGAAGAACTGACACCTGCCAACTGTCGCAAATATTACACCTTGCATCCCCGTTGCGGAACTAGCTTTCTCATGTTTGTCATGGTAATCAGTTTGGTGCTGTTTTCCTTGTTGGGGTGGCCCAACCTTTTATGGCGAATTTTGTCTCGATTGCTACTGATTCCCTTCATTGCAGGCTTGTCCTACGAGCTTCTTCGATGGGCAGGCAGAAGCGATGGGTGGGTGGTAAAAATCCTCAGTTTGCCCGGATTATATCTTCAGAAATTGACCACCGCCGAACCCAACGATAAGCAATTGGAAGTTGCTATTGCTGCCGTGAAAGCCGTGACGGATGAATCCCTTCCCCTCGGAGAAGGCCCCTGTGATTTGGATGGACGCTTGATTACAATTGAGCCAGAGGGTACAATAGAATCTGATGTAGTACCAAACCCCGAGGCCAGCCTTGAAAATGCCCCAGTATCAAAAATTGAAATAGCAAAGGATAACGAAGAAGTATGAGTTTAGCGGTAAAAGATTTAGTAAAGATGGGACAAACCCAACTGACAAAAGCCCAATGCCCGGATCCCAAAGTGGATGCAGAACAGCTTTATTGTTTTATGAAAAACATTGACCGGACAGAATTTATTATGGAATGGTCCGATATTGTGGAAGATCGAATTTGCGAACAGTATTTTGATTTAATCGCACTGCGGTCCACGCGAAAGCCATTGCAACACATCACCGGGACTCAGGACTTTATGGGGTTGACTTTTGGTGTTCGGGAAGATGTACTGATTCCCCGCCAAGATACAGAAACGGTGGTGGAAAAGGCTGAAGAAATTATAAAGGCCAATAAAATAAAAACCGTTTTGGATTTGTGCAGCGGAAGTGGTGTCATTGGCATTTCTTTGGCAAAGAGAACCCCAGGCATTAAAGTCTCCGCATCAGATCACAGCGCGGCCGCCAAGGCATTAATTCAGACCAATGCCAAAAGAATGGGCGTCAAAGTGGATGTTTTGTTGGGGGATTTGTTCTCGCCGATTGGCCGAAAAAAATATGATATGATTATTAGCAATCCTCCCTATATTCCTCGGGAAGTCATCAGCACCCTGGAAGATGAAGTTCGCCGCTTTGAACCGCAAGATGCCTTGGATGGTGGGCCCACAGGGTTGGATTTTTATGAAAAAATTATAGCCCAAGCGCCGGAGCACTTGAAGAAGGCGGGGTGGCTTGTTTTGGAAATCGGACATGATCAGGCAGATGCAGTAAAGGGCCTTTTGGCGGAAACCGGGGCGTTCGAAGAGGCCGCCGTATATCAAGACCTGGCAGGACAGAATCGAACGGTAGCAGTTAAGCTGGCGGGGAAAGAAAAAGGAAATAAGAAAGAGCGGGGAAAAGAGAAAGAAAATAAAAAAGTGAACAAAAGAGAAAAAAGGGAAAAGAAAGAGAAAAAGCAAGGGAAAGAGATAGAGAAAGACCATGAGGAAGAGAAGTAGGCGGCGATTTCCTTTCTACGAGTGCAATCGTGTATAGCGTTGATATCCCACGGCAGCGATTGGGGCGGTAGACGTTGTCAGCGGCGGAATTTCTAATTTTTTGTCAAAAAACGAAAAAATCTGTACAAAAACAGCAAAAACACCCATGAATTTTCCGTTTTTTGGAAAAAACCGAGCAAATTTTCACTAATTTAAGAAATAATGCAAAAAAATCTGTACTTTTTTGGCATTTTAGGGTCAAAAAGTACAGATTTTATTAAAATAATGCTAGTTTTTTAGAAAACATAGAGGACTTCAGGAGAATTTCAGCGGAAAAACAAAAAGCGCATCAAAAATGCGCTTTTTGTTTACAAATAACCGAGCTGTTGGAATGCACATGACTGGCCAGATTAGCTAGATAATTTTGATGTAGGGAAGTGGTATCCTCAAGGTAAATAAGATTTTTCTTAAAGTTATAAAGAACGAATAACTGTTTCAACTATTGTGATTTGCTCAATTTAAATCATAGTGGTACTATAAGTGTATGTTCTAGTATACTTAATGGGGAGGGTTAATGATGAATTTGATAAAAAAATCCAAAAAATCGTTATTGATGTGCCTTATGGCTGCTGTATTAATGACATTTACATTGGTACCTTTTGTCAACCCAATGCAAGCGTCGGCTGCGACTGCAAAATATAAGGTTACATGTAATTACATCCATTTGGTTTACAACAATCATGTGGGGAACCAGTGGAATTGTAGGGTGAGTGTAAAAGGGAAGACAATACACAGCGGAGGATCTTGCACCGTGTCTTCCACAGGAGGGATTACCATTGTAAGTAAGGTCACTGAAAACGACAGTTATCCTGACTCCAATCATACTTCAAAATATGTTAAGCTAAGTGTTGGCAAAACTTTGAAATACACCAACACAGTGGTGGTCACAGAAAATCGTGGAAGGTATTCTGGGGAAACCGCAAAATGGAAGTTTTCCTATACGGTTAAGCGAATTCAATAATTATATAAAACCAGCGTTTTGCAAGCCCTTTGTAATTTTTCACAAGGGGCTTATTTCCATAGTGATCACGTCTTCCTTAAATAATTCTGAAAATTTAAAAAATACATATTGCAATTTGTTTTAATAGTGCTATATTGGTTTTGTTAAATTGGTATGCGTCGAAAAACGAGCACTGGGTATTGTAATTTCATATGCATAGAAAGGGAGATTACAGATGCCAAGCAATAACTCGAAGTACACAGAAGAAATGAGAATCCAAACAGCAGAATTTATCTTAAACAGCGGAAAGTCTGCCACCAGCGTAGCCGAAGAAATGGGAATCGACACTAATACGGTTTGCCGTTGGGTGAGAGATTACAGAAGAAAAAATAAACTGGGCACTTATGCCGAAGAAAAAGGATATTTGACGGCGAAGCCAACGAGTACCCAGGAGATAAAAATCAAAATGCGTGACTTGGAAAGAGAAAACAAACGCATCAATAAGGAACTAGAAGAGGAAAAAATTAAGGTAGAAATCTTAAAAAAATCCCTGCACATCGTCATGCAAGCACCAGAATGAAGTATGAAGCAATACATACATATGGCTCCGAATTTAAGGTGCGGAGGATGTGCAGAGTCTTGGAGCTGAAACCAAGTGGGTACTACCAATGGAAAAGAAGATGGGAGAAAAGAGAAGCATATAGACAGGAAGAAAGAGCCTTGTCCTTAGTGGTTCGGAAAGTCTTTGAAGACAATAAACAGATATATGGCTACCGAAAAATGCAGCATGCCATGGAGAATGAAGGCTATGTTTTAAGTACCTACAAACTGAGGAAAATCATGCGTCAGAACGGCTTGTACCCCATTTCTCTTGGAAAATACAGGCCGGCGCACAAGGGCAAGACAGATGGACGATTCTTTGAGAATAAATTAGAACAGAATTTTTTCACGAAAGAAGCAAATCAAGTTTGGGCCGGAGACATCACCTACATCAAGACGAATCAAGGATTTATGTATTTGGCTGCGGTGATGGATTTGTTCAACCGTGAGATTATAGGATATGCTATCAGCAAAAATATTGACAGCGAGTTGACAAAGAATGCGCTGGGAAATGCGCTGGCAAGAACAGATCGACGAAATGGGAAAGTAACATTTCATAGTGATCGGGGTAGCCAATATGCCAGCAACGCATTTCAAGAGATGCTAAAAAAATATGCCATGGAAGGAAGCATGAGCAGGCCTGGTTGCCCTTACGACAACGCATGCCTTGAGAGCTTCTTTTCCACTGCGAAAAAAGAGCGCATCTACAGAAAGGAATATGGTACACTGGAAGAAGTGAAGTCGGATTTGTTCGAATATATCGAACTGTTTTATAACCGGAAGCGTATGCATTCGCATTTGGGATACATGAGCCCGGTAGAATACCGAATGACGAAAGAAAAGGAAAAACAAGCTAAAACCAACAATGTAGGAATGCATATGACTGCCCAAATGTGCTAGACAAATATCGACGCAGTCCAAACCAGTCAGTCTGAATACACATATGATTCTTTTGGGCGAATAGCCACTCGCACCGATACCTCTCGAGCGGGCGTAATAACTGTTACAGAGAACACCTATAATGGCTTTGGTCTATTGGTTGAAGAAGAAACTACAGTAGACGCAGGAACTCCAACAACAACCCATTACTATTATGATGAATATGGCACATTATTAAAGCAAAGTGGTTCAAATGAAACCACCAGAAATATATACGATAGCTTTGGGCGAATATTGAAAGAAGTGGATGCGGAGCATTATGTTGCAGCAAACGATACCTTCGGTGCCAACTCTGAAAATATGGCATCGTCTTCTGGAGCATATTCGGTGGATGCCAACACAACAAGATATACTTACAATAACACAACTTGGAATCTCGCTGAAAAAATTAATTCGGATGGAATTACCACCAATTACACATATGATACAAATGGAAACCAGACGGTACAAAACTTTGATTTGTACACCTTAGATGAGACGAACTCCGGAGCACTGTCTGATGTGAAAATTGGAACTCAAGACTTTGTTGATTTCAACTATAATTCTGACGGAAGCCTTTCAACCAAAAATTTCGGGAATAATCAGTCAATACATTATACATATAATAGTGATGGCAGTGTCAATTCAGTACAATATGTTAAGAATGGCACGACTACCAATGCGTTCTCTCATGTTTATGATTCCTTTGGGTATGATCGTGATACGGACAATATTAATAACACTTTTACTAAGCATTATTCAGGCGGATTGGTTGAAATTTGTGATTATGATGAGGATCCCTATTATGGATATAGCTTTGGTGATACCTGTGACGAAACCGAAGGGGCGGGGCAGTCACTAGGAGAAACCGTATACGTTGACGATATACCCAGAGACTATTTAAGTGAGTATTTTCTGGATTGTGATGTGTTCTATAATGTCTCAGGAGGGACAAACGCAAAAATATATAAAAATTATAACAAAACAGATGATAGACTGAATTCTTCATCTGTAAATCTAGGAAGCAAGAATGGCACACAACTGATGTCTACCGCGTATTCATATAGTGGCGATAAAGTGTCTGAAATGTCCAACGTGATAGGATCGATTACCAAAGCTTATAATTACCAATATAATTCAGGCAACCAAATCTCGAAGGTTTCTAGTGGTAGTGATGATGTGGACTATATTTACGGCTCAAATAATCAACTGGTACGTGTGAATGATGAAACACTTAACAAAACATTTATCTATAACTATAATTCTAGAGGTAACATAACTTCCAAATCAATCTATTCCTACACAACAGCAGATCCTATTAGTAGCACGCCAACCAGTACGGATACTTATACTTATGGAGATTCCAATTGGCCTGACAAACTAACCTCATACAACGGGCAGACAATCACCAATGATGAAATCGGCAATCCCTTAAGTTATAAAGGGTATACAATGACATGGACGGCAGGTAGGTTGCTCGACAGTATGGTAGGGAACAACCAAAGTCTATACTTCAAATATGGTGAGGATGGCAACAGAACTCAGAAGACAGTTGGAACTACTGTGACAAGATATACTACAATCGACGGCAGAATCACTTATCAAAATGATGGCACAAATGTACTGCAATTTCATTATGACCATGATAACGAATTGGCTGGCGTGATGATTAACGGAACGGAGTATATCTACGTCAAGAACCTGCAAGGTGACATTGTTTCCATTGTTGATACGGCAGGAACCGTTGTGGTAAACTACAGCTATGATGCATGGGGCAAAGTTCAAAGCATCACAGGGAGCCTTGCAAGTACCATTGGCCAATTAAATCCAATGAGGTACAGGGGATATTATCAGGATACAGAGACAGGATTATATTATCTGCAGTCAAGGTATTATGATCCGGATACTTGCAGAATGTTGAATGCAGATGACCAAGAGCAAATTCGAAGTGACTTGTCTTCACTTGAATACAACCTATATTCATATTGCCTCAACAATCCGATTATGGGAACTGACCCGTCTGGGGGCTCAACGTGGCAATGGGTAGGCTATGGAATTCAGATTGAAGTTAATATTGGGTGTGCTGCTTGTGGTGTTGAAGTAGTGTGGTTTACAAACACTAAAATCAAAGTCAAACATTCGAGAAAAAGCCATATGTTTATGTATATGGAGCCATGGGAGGTGTCGCGGATCCAAGAAACATACTAAAAAAACTTATAAAAGAACCATGGAAAATTGGCGAACCAAAAGACCTAGTAAAAACTGGAGTTAGTATGTCAATTTGCATATTTGTGATAAAGGCGGATGTTAGAAAATTTACAACACCTAAAGCTTATACGAGATACTTTAACTATGCATCGCTAACTGTCTTCCACGGTAAGGGATTCAAAGCGTGGAATAGTGATGTTTGGGCAATCGGTGGAGGTTTAAGTACCTCAAAGGCATCTTGCTCAAGCGGGGTATCTTGGTACGCTAGTTGTGGACAAGTATTTAGTGCAATAAATAATTTATCAAGCAGAGCTTCAAACTCGGCTTCCAAATATAGAAATAGCAATGTTCACTATAGAAAATAAGGGGAAAATGGGTTAACTGAGTGGATATAAGTAACAGCAAAAGGCCGTTTTGTGGCCGGATATCTAACAAGTATTTTGATATTCTGTATAAGATTGGGCTAGTGATATTTGTCATAATCCTTTTATTTGGTATTTTGGCATCGACGTTACCTGATGTCCTTAGAACGGCGCGAGGCGAACAGGCAAATACCATGTATCCAAACATACAAGGCCCAATGAGTGGAATAATATCGATTGTCTGTGATATGAATGACAACTTATATGTTATGTCAGACCATAGTGAATGTTTAGTCGCATTTTCGCCGGAGGGAGAGCCACTATTCACCTATTGTTTTAAAGTTGTAACGAATGGATCCAGCAGTATGATGAGTAAGAGAGATAATACGGTGGTTATCGACTATAACGGGGATAGTTCAACCTATTATTTCAAAAACGGGAAGCTCATAAAAATACTGACCTATGAACAATGGCCTCATGATGACATTCTATGGAAAAGTTTTAAGCCGGGTGAGGTGTATTCGAAGGGAGGATATACAGCCAAGGATAGCAAGGGAAGAACCTTTAAGGCAAATCCAATTACAGCACAGATTACCGTTATTGATAGTCAGGGGAACCGATCTCACTTTGCCGGCGATAGTTTTGGATTCTGGCTAATAAATTGTCCATTTCCGAGTATGGTGTGGATATTTTTGGGGTTTTCAGGGATTATTGTACTGGGAAGAATAAAGTGGAAACGTTATCATGATGATGGTTCCGTTTATCCGGGCTAATTGTGAAAGAACTTGGATTAAGCTGTGCAACAAACCAAGCACTGGGTCCTGTGTTTTCATATCTCGAGCATTCCAACAAAAACCACCCAGCCCAACAAAAACCCCTTGCCAGCAAAGAAGGAATGTGATATATTAAACAGGCTGCAATGGACATTGTAGTAATTATGCAAGGGGGAACCCTGAGCAGGAAAGAGGTGATATGCATGAAGGAAGGAATCCATCCTAAGTATCAGGAATGTAAAGTAACTTGCGCATGCGGTAACGAGTTTGTAACAAAGTCATTGGAAAGTGACATAAGGCTCGACGTTTGCTCAGCGTGCCACCCGTTCTTTACAGGACAGCAAAAGTTTGTGAACCGCGGCGGACGTGTCGAAAAGTTCAAAAACAAGTACAAGATCGACTAGGAAGTCAAAAACCGGAATGTATTTTCCGGTTTTTTTATGATACAAACCATGATATAATAAACAGTTGAGAAAACACATTGAGGAGAACAACATGTTTGACAAATTAGAGTTCATTTCTGACAAGTATGATGAGCTGTCAGCGAAGGTTTCCGACCCGGAGATCATTGCCAATCAAAACCTTTGGCAGAAGCACATCAAAGAGATGGCAGAGATGGAACCCATTGTAAATAAATACAAAGAATACAGAAAAGTCAAAGAGGATCTGAAAGGCGCCAAAGAGATGTTGGATGAAGGCGGCATGGACGATGAGCTGAAGGAAATGGCCAAAGAAGAACTGTATGAACTTCAAGACCAACTCCAACCTTTGGAACAAGAGCTGCAAAGGTTGCTCCTTCCCAAGGATCCCAATGATGACAAGAATGTTATTCTGGAAATAAGAGCCGGCACCGGAGGAGACGAGGCCGCTCTCTTTGGCATGGATTTGCTTCGGATGTACAGAATGTACGCGGAACGCATGAAGTGGAAGTCGGAAATCATAGAAATCAATGACACAGAAATCGGCGGCATCAAAGAAGTGGTTGTATTAATTAAGGGACGCGGCGCATTTTCAAGATTAAAATATGAAAGCGGCGTTCATCGGGTTCAACGAGTTCCTGAGACAGAGGCCAGTGGAAGAATCCACACTTCCGCAGCGACAGTGGCCGTTCTTCCGGAAGTGGAAGATTTGGAAGTGGATTTGAATCCCAATGACGTGAGAGTTGACGTGTATCGGGCGTCGGGAAATGGGGGCCAGTGCGTTAACACCACAGACTCGGCGGTGCGTCTGACCCATGAGCCTACAGGGTTGGTAGTAACATGCCAGGATGAAAAATCACAAATCAAAAACAAAGAGAAGGCTTTCAAAGTACTGAAATCCAGATTATACGACCTGAAACTTCAGGAACAAAACAAAGAAATATCCGAGCAGAGAAAAAGTCAGGTAGGCTCCGGCGACCGAAGTGAGCGAATCCGTACCTACAATTTTCCGCAAGGCAGGGTTTCGGACCACAGAACCGGGGTGACCCTATATAAGTTGGACAATTTCCTCAAAGGGGAAATGGATGAAATTATTGATGGCTTGACCACCCACGATCAGGCAGAAAAGATGAAAAACTTTTAATGGATACGAAAATACTGGACACAACAACAGAAAATATTGAAGAAGCGGCGCGAATCATCCGACAGGGTGGACTGGTGGCATTTCCCACTGAAACGGTTTACGGCCTTGGGGCGGATGCCTTGAATGCTGAAGCTGTGGGCAAAATTTATGAGGCCAAAGGCAGACCCAGCGACAATCCTATGATTGTTCATATTTCCAGAGCCAGCGATATTGGGCAACTGACCCGGTATATCACTCAGGATATGATTACACTCATTGACCATTTCTGGCCGGGTCCTTTGACTTTGGTAATAAAAAAGAAGGAGATTGTGCCTTTACGTACAACAGGCGGCCTGGATACCGTTGCCGTTCGCATGCCGGATCATCCGGTGGCTTTGGAGTTAATCAGACTTGCAGGGGTGCCCATTGCAGCCCCCAGTGCCAACCTTTCCGGCAAACCCAGCCCCACAAAAGCAGACCATGTTCGTGACGATTTAATGGGCAAAGTGGATGCCATTATTATGGGGGGAGATTGCCGTGTGGGCATTGAATCAACGGTGTTGGACTTGACCGGTGAAACTCCAATGATTTTGCGCCCGGGCATTGTAACCCCGGAAAGCATTGAGGCAGTGCTGGGAAAACCGGTAAAACTGGATCCATCCCTGAATGCTGTGCCCAACCCGGATTTGGCCCCGAAGGCACCGGGAATGAAATACAAACATTACGCCCCCAAGGCACAGATGTTGGTGGTAGAGGGCAGAAGAGAAAAAGTAAAAGAAGAAATTCAACGGCTTCGCGGCCTTAACGAAAACTTAGGCAACAAGGTAGGCGTCATTCTTTTTGAAGAAAAAGCCTTTGTGGAAGCAGCCCATGATTTCTTTTCTCAGCTTCGGGAAATGGACAAAGAGGATGTGGATTTGATTTTGGCCGGCGCCTTAAGCGATACAGACGGGGTCGGATTTGCGGTGATGAACAGGATGCTCAAATCCGCAGGATATAACATAGTGAGGGTTTAATATGAAAATAGTGTTGGCAAGCGACCACGGTGGCTATGAACTCAAGGAAATAATTAAGAACCATTTAATTGAAAAAAAGTATGATTTCATTGACCTGGGAACCAATTCGGAAGAATCTGTTGATTACCCGGATTACGGATATGCAGCCGGCGTTGCGGTTGCAGAGGGCAAAGGGGATCGGGGCATTGTATTTTGCGGTTCCGGCATTGGCATTTGCATTGCAGCCAACAAAGTGAAGGGAATTCGTTGTGCTTTGGTGGACAGTGTGGAAATGGCAGTTTTGGCTAAGCAACACAATGACGCCAACATCATCTCTCTGGGGGGAAGACTGACCCCGCCGGATTTGGCCATTCAGATTGTGGATACGTGGCTTACTACGGAGGCTGAGGGCGGACGCCATCATCGCCGTGTAGATAAATTAAATGAACTATAATTTAATGATTAACCGAACTGTAAAGTGAAATTGGAGGGAAACAATGGGTAAAGTTTATGTATTCGATCATCCGTTAATTCAGCACAAAACCGCCATGATCCGAAAGACAGATACCAGTGTCAAGGATTTTAGAGAATTGGTAAGAGAAATTGCCATGCTGATGGGTTACGAGGCAACTCGCGATCTTCCCTTGAAAGAAGTCGAAATTGAAACACCTATTTGTTCGGCCAAAATGAATATGCTGAAAGGTGAAGACATTGCCATCGTCCCCATTCTCCGTGCAGGATTGGGATTGGTTGACGGTCTTCTGGCACTGATCCCCAATGCAAAAGTTGGGCATATTGGTTTGTACAGAGACCCGGATACCCACAAACCGGTAGAATATTATTGCAAGCTGCCTCAGGATTTGGACAAGAGAAAAATATTTGTGGTGGATCCCATGTTGGCCACCGGGGGGAGCGCCTCTGCAGCCATTGACTTCATCAAAGAAAAGGGTGGCAAAAATATTGTATTTTTGTGCCTCATCGCCGCGCCTGAGGGAATTGAAGTCCTTCAAAAACAGCATCCGGATGTGGACATCTACATCGCCGCAAAAGACGAAAAACTCAACGAGCATGCGTATATTGTTCCCGGACTAGGAGATGCCGGGGATCGATTATATGGAACCAAATAATTTATAAACAATACAGTGGAGGAAAAGAAAAATGACATCGACATTTGGGAAGGACAATCCCATGACCAAGAATGTCCACATGCTTAAGTGGGTGGACAGAATTGCTTCAATTGCCAAACCATCGTCCATCGTTTGGATTACCGGTGACCCGGAACAACTGGAGACCATTCGACAAGAAGGATGCGACACCGGAGAATTAGAACGACTTAACGAAGAAAAACTCCCGGGCTGCGTGCTTCATCGAAGCGATCCCAACGACGTAGCCAGAGTGGAAGACAGAACGTTTATTTGCAGCCGCAAAAAAGAAAACGCCGGGCCTACCAACAATTGGATGGACCCCAAGGAAATGTACGCCAAATTGGATGGCATTTTAGAAGGGGGCATGGTGGGAAGAACTATGTATATCCTTCCATTTTCAATGGGCGTGGTTGGCTCTCCCTTTGCCAAGTATGGTGTTGAAATTACAGACTCCATTTATGTGGTGTTATCCATGGCAATTATGACTAGAATGGGCAAGCAGGTATTGGATGCCATTGGAGATTCCAACGACTTTACCCGTGGGGTACATTCCAAGGTTAAGTTGGATCCCAAGGAAAGATACATTGCTCATTTCCCGGAAGACAACACCATTATTTCTTTAAATTCCGGTTATGGCGGAAACGTGCTTTTAGGCAAAAAATGTCTGGCCCTTCGACTGGCTTCTTATTACGGGAAGCAAGAAGGTTGGCTGGCGGAGCATATGCTTATTTTGGGGATTGAAAATCCCCAAGGGGAAACCCGCTACGTGGCGGCAGCTTTCCCATCCGCTTGCGGCAAGACAAATTTGGCCATGCTGATTCCCCCGGAACATTACATCAAGGCGGGTTGGAAAATTTACTGTGTAGGCGACGACATTGCTTGGCTTCGTGTTGGAGAAGACGGACGGCTTTGGGCGGTGAATCCGGAAAATGGATTCTTCGGCGTTGCCCCGGGCACCAATGCAAAGACCAATCCCAATGCACTGGAAACCACCAAAAAGAATACCATCTTTACCAACGTGGTGAAGAATCTGGACGACAATACAGTATGGTGGGAAAGTTTGACCAAAACTCCCCCGGAACACGCATTAAATTGGAAAGGGGAGCCCTGGACCGCGGCTTCCGGCGAAAAAGGCGCGCATCCCAATTCAAGATTTACTGCACCGGCAGAGAATTGCCCCTGTATTTCTCCTGAATTCAATAGCACCAAGGGTGTGCCCATCTCAGCCATTATTTTTGGTGGCAGAAGAGCAAAGACCGCACCATTGGTATATCAAGCCAGAGACTGGAACCACGGCGTGTTTGTTGGTTCTATTATGGCTTCCGAAACGACAGCTGCCAAAGAAGGAGCTGTTGGGGTGGTTCGTCGTGACCCAATGGCTATGCTGCCTTTCTGTGGCTATCACATGGGAGATTACTGGGCCCATTGGATCGAAATGGGCAAAAAAATCAAACATCAGCCTCAGATTTTCAATGTAAACTGGTTCCGAACCGACGATGAAGGAAAGTTCATTTGGCCGGGATTTGGGGACAACCTAAGAGTGTTGGAATGGATTTTGAAACGTTGCCATGAGGGCATTGATGCAGTGGAAACGCCAATTGGTGCGATGCCACAACCCAAGGACATTGATATTGAACAATTGGATGATGTCAATGAGGGGATTCTCAAGGATCTGCTCAACGTGGACAAAGACCTTTGGAAAGAAGAAATGCAAAACATCTCCAAGTTCTATGACGAATTTGGGGACAGACTTCCGGAAGAATTGACAAAGGAACTCAAAGCAACCGAAGAAAGACTGAAGAAGTAATAAGACGGCGGCCTTCGGGCCGCCGCAATCATTTCCCCGCTCCCGGGGCAACAGGAGGAGAAAATGGATTTTATCAGAGATGATGTAAGCCGCCACACCAACGTATTTGATGTATTGAAAGAACGTGGCTTTATTGAGCAATGCACCCACGAAGAGGAAGTAAGGGAACTTTTAGGTAAGGAAAAAATCAAGTTTTATATTGGATTTGATCCTACTGCCGACTCTCTTCACGTTGGTCACTTTATGCAGGTCATCATCATGATGTATATGCAAAAATTCGGACATACTCCCATTGTTCTCATTGGGGCCGGCACCACCATGGTGGGAGACCCTTCCGGGCGGACAGATATGCGGCAGATGATGACGGAAGATACCATCCAAGAAAACGGCAAGAAGTTCAAACATCTTTTTGACCGGTATCTGGATTTTGACGATGAATACATTTACAGAGGAGGCCCTTTTGGCCAAAAAGCAACGGTTAACAAAGATCCGGATCCAGGCAAAGCTATTTGCGTTAACAACGCCAGCTGGTTGATGCCTTTGAATTACATTGAGTTCATTCGGGACATTGGAAGACACTTTAGCGTGAACAGCATGCTACGTGCGGAATGCTTCAAGCAGCGCCTTGAGACAGGCCTGTCCTTTTTGGAATTCAATTACATGCTGATGCAATCCTACGACTTTATGGTCATGGCCAGAGATATTGACTGCAAAATGCAGTTTGGTGGCAACGACCAATGGTCCAATATTTTGTTCGGTGTGGATTTGACCCGGCGAGAATTGGGCAAGCAGGTGTACGGCATGACTTTTTCCCTGTTGACCAACAGCGAAGGCAAAAAGATGGGCAAGACCCAAAAAGGGGCACTGTGGCTGGACAAAGGCAAAACTTCTCCCTATGAGTTTTTCCAATATTGGCGGAATGTGGAAGATGCGGACGTGGAAAAGTGTCTGCGGATGCTGACTTTCCTCCCCATGGATGAAGTGAAGCGACTTGCTTCCTTCAAAGATGCGGAAATCAACCGGGCCAAGGAAGTGTTGGCCTTTGAGGTGACCAAACTGGTTCATGGAGAAGAAGAAGCCCAAAAGGCATTGGATGGCGCCCGGGCAGCCTTTGGTGGGGGCGGCGACTTGGAAAACATTCCGACAACCAAACTGGATGCTTCGGTATTTGCAGGAGACGGCATGGGTATTGTCAATCTGATTCGAGAAATCGGGCTGGTACCCAGCAACGGGGAAGGCTTTCGAACCATTCAGCAGGGAGGCCTACTGGTCAAAGGAGAAAAAGTGACAGATCCTAAATGGCTGGTGAAAATCACCGACTTTGAAGAGGGAAAGCTTCTGATTCAAAAAGGAAAAAAGACCTTCCACTTGGTGGAATTGGTATAGTCAGGAGGGTTTTATGAATTGGGGATGGTACGATAAAGTCCAAAAAGTGATTAAGGAACAAACTGAGCTTGCACGAGAGCGAGAGGAAGAAAGCCAGCAGGAGCAAGAAGAGAATTGGAAGGCGATTGCTAAATTCTTTTCCGAGATTCGCCTGTGCCGATTCGTGGTTGCAAAATTCAAGAGCGGTGCGTGGACTGGCTGGTCGGAGCAATTCTGGGAGAAAATCTGGGCCAATCTAGGAACCGGCGTGATAGCAATTTCATTTTTGATTGCTTCGATTGGTTATTCTGTCGAACAAAATCCAGACAAGGGAGGCAATCCCCTGTGGCTTCGACTGGTAATCCTAATGGGACTTGTCGGGGTGGTATTATTTCCATTTGTTGCGGGGAAAAGGAAACTTCTTAAAGGGAACATAACTGCCATGCGGTTGGTAAGGCTGGATCAAAATGGGAACCAAATCAGTCGGGAAGCTGCCATGACGAGGCAGGATATCCAACAGGTTTGTTCCTTTTTTCATGGAACGGCAAGGTTGTTCCATCTTGGGGGATTCCAGCTTGGAACTTATGGGATTCTTGTGGACAAGGACTACAAACGAAAATTTACCCTATATTTTAATGCCGATGACAAGAGCGTCTTTCGTGGATCCAGGCATCTTTGGACCTGGCATCTGTCAGAGGAGGAAACGAATCGATTTTATGAGTTCCTACAAAAGTATGTGGAGCGGCTTGGGGAATAAGACTAGTGCTATTGGTTACGCTACCCCGTAATTGGAGCAAAGGGCAAGACATGAACGGGAATATAAAAAGCAGGATGCTAAGTCTATTTGACTTCGTACCCTGCTTCTTCAATTGCTGTTTTCATTTTGTCGAAGGTTGCTGCATCACTATGCTCCACAGTAGCTGTTTTGGACTGCAAATCCACGTCTACGGCGACCACACCTTCTACTTCCCTCAATGCGCGGTTCACGGCATTGACGCAATGGGAGCAAGACATTCCTTCGACGTTTATCACGGTTTTCATTGGTCTGTCCTCCAATTTCTATCTTTCGATTTATAACTTTATTATACCACTCAGCCGAAAAATGTAACGGGGTTTTGCGAAAAAACATAAAAGAACTTGGATGCTTGGAATGATTTGACTATTTCATTGAGTTCAATATAATGTAACCAATAGGAGGTGAAATCATGCAAGTAAAAAATGTTGTTTTTGTCATTTTAATTATGATTCTAAGCCCGGTGGCTGTTATTTTTTTGATGGGTGCCATTGGACCCTTGTTAGGGAGCGACCCGTCAGGTCTGAATATTGTGATTGTTGGGATTGCAATCCTATGCGATGTTGTGATTGGCTGTACCCTTATTGTAATTGGTGTGCTGAGCAGGGTGATTCGAATGGTTGAGGAACAAAAGCCGAGGCAGTAGAGAGAGATTGCAAAAAATCAACAGGCCTCGGGCTATCCATTGCAAAAAACTTGGTGGAGCAAATGAATGGGAAAATTGATGCCCAATATGTTGACCATCAACTGCGTATCTGCATTGTGTTCCCAGAGTCACAAGGTTAGTGATAGGTATTTAATATCTCTGAAGACCATCGTAATATCAAATCATAATAACGATTCGGGTTTTCGGAGATGATATGGCGGCAAGTATCCCAATGCATACTGATATTGAGAATTTCCTGCTGGTCACCTGTCAATAATGGAAGCAATTCTTTTTTTGTGCCAATATAGATGTCATTTTGCAGGTAGTAAATCCCTTGCAAAAGAAAAAATGCCGTCTTGTATATATTTCGTAAGGCATCCATATCCAATGGGGAGTGAATGGCGGTGTGGCAGCACAGATGATAAAGTCCGGATGCGCTGATTTTCACACTATCTATCACATTTTGCCGGGAAATATCCGGAAGCAATTCATTTAGTGCCCCATAGTATGAATAAGTGTCTCGTTCAAACTGGAACAATTCATGTTTCGGCCAGTTTCTCAACTCCTGCTTGCCGCTTATAAAACCACAGGACTTATCATTTTCCGGCATTGCCAAAAGAATCTTCCGATAAGCGATTAAGTCTTCAATAGACAATACATCTAGGATAACCACCGCATCAATGTCACTGTCTTTGTGGGCTTCTTCCCTTCGGTAACTTCCTTGCAATCCAACAAACAAAAGTCTGCTCTCAAAATGGTTTTTTAATTGGCAAGTCAGTTCTGTCATCCAGTTATCGATATTGATCATGGGGGTTGTTCCTTTCCACAATGTTCACTTTTCTTGATTCTGACCGGAAGTGGCGATGACTATAATTACTCCGAGGACACCCAGAGCCACTCCAATATACCAAGAGAATGCAACCCCATTTAAAACTGGAATGGCGAAAATAATTCCAAGTAGTATCAAGGCAATACCAACCATTTGTTTTTTCATAAGATTATTCCTCTTCATTTTCACAATCAATTTGCTCATTTTCGATTCAATTGTATCATTTTGCCCAAAATGATGCAATTGAGGTGAAAAGAGTGAGATGTGCACTTTTTTTGGTAAATTCGATTATTGTCCGGAAGAAGATGTAAATTGTTTGAATCTAGAGCATGACATCTCGGAGAGATTTTATGCAGAACATATTTTGGGAAATAATACTATGGAATGTGTCACCATTCGTTGGAGTGGTTTGTTCTTAAGTTTGCGAAATATTTTTTGTGGTTGGGATTGTAATGTAATTGACGCTAATTGGAAGTTATTATATAATACTTCCATATGTTATTTTCAGTACTTCCAATGGGACTATGGTGAATAATTTGGAAAAGTGTTTTGAGCTCCCAGCCATCAAAGGATTACAAGCAGGGCATCCATATTATACAGTGATGTGCCCACTTCATTTAGTTGCAAAATTTTTCACATATTCAGACAGCTCTCTTCCGCCAAATATGAGAGTGCAGCGAATCTTAAATAAACAGCGCATACCGGAAATGAGAGACTATATTTTAAATAATAGAGATACCTATGTCTTTTCTGCCTTAACTGCATCTGTGGATGGTAACCTGGAATTCAAACCCACCACTACACATGGATCGGTTGGTCAATTGAAAATTCCAGCTTCTTCACGTATAATTATTAACGATGGGCAGCATCGAAGAGCCGCAATTGAGGCCGCTTTGGATGAATGTCCTGATTTGCGTCATGAGGATATATCGATTGTCATGTATTATGATTTAGGATTGGAACGGTCGCAGCAAATCTTTACTGACTTGAATCGTTATGCAATAAGACCAACCAAATCTCTGAATATTTTGTATGATAATCGTGATAGATTTTCACTTATGATAAAAGAATGTATTACACAGATACCGACGTTTAATGGTAGTGTGGAAAATGAAAAATCAACCTTATCTAATCGATCGAAAGAACTTTTTACGTTAAGTGGAATATTTTATGCGTGCAAGTTGTTACTGCGGTCATCGAACCTGCCTGACGATGGTATAAAAGACACAATTATTTCTTTTTGGAAAGCTGTGGCTGACAATATGCCTGATTGGGTAAGGGCAAAACAAAGGCTAGTACCACCAGATGTATACAGACAAACATATATTTGTGCGCATGCTATTGTGCTGAAAGCTTTGGGTGAAGTTGGAAATGTTTTGGTTTTGACCTGCGCAGATCAAACACAGTGGAGTAATAAGCTTTCCTTTTTGCAGAGGATTAATTGGAACAAGGACAATCCCGAATTGCAGGGCCTTGTGATTGTCAATGGGCGAATTTCATCATCTCAAAATAATCAGAAAGCATTTGCCCAATATTTACTAGATAAATCCGGGTGGGACAACAAGGCTTGGAGGAAATAAAATGAGCATATCAAAAAATGATGTGAACGAATTGACTGCTATCATTCGCAAACTATATCTCGAAGATGATATACCCTGGGTTGTTGGTTATTCTGGAGGAAAAGATAGCACAGCTACGCTACAGCTTGTCTGGATGGCGCTTGCAGACCTTCCAGATAGTCAGCGTAAGCATAAGACGGTACATGTTATAAGCACGGATACGTTAGTTGAATCTCCGGTCGTTGCGCATTGGGTAGAAAACTCTTTGGAACAAATGAAGATGCAAGCAAACGCCAAAGAAATGCCAATTGTCCCACATCGGCTAATTCCAGATTATTGCGATTCTTTTTGGGTGAATTTGCTGGGTAGAGGTTATCCATACCCACGGGCTACCATGCGCTGGTGTACGGATCGATTGAAAATAAAGCCTGCAAACACTTTTGTTCAGAACGTGGTTTCCACGTATGGAGAAGTTATTTTACTACTGGGGACACGAAAAGCTGAAAGTGCCAATCGTGCAAAATCAATGCGCTACTATGAAAAATTAAGAGTAAGAGATTATCTTAGCCCAAATGGTTCAATACAAAATGAACTAGTTTTTTCTCCATTAGAAAACTGGACAGATGATGACGTCTGGTATTTTCTAATGCAATATAAAAATCCTTGGGGATATTCTAACAAAGATTTACTTACTATGTATAAAGGCGCAACTGCAGATAACGAATGCCCGTTAGTTATAAATACTGATACTCCAAGTTGTGGGAAAAGTCGTTTTGGTTGCTGGGTTTGTACACTCGTTGAGCAGGATAAAAGTATGGCTGCAATGATTATAAACGATAGCGAGAAAGAATGGATGAGCCCCCTGCTAAATTTTCGGAATTATATTGGTGATGCCAGTCAAGACCGTGGACGACGCGATTTTCGTCGTATGACAGGGAATGCTCATATGTTTAGAGGTCGGCTTGTCCATGGCCCCTATAAAAAAGCAGTTCGCGAAGAATGGCTTAGAATGCTTTTAAAGATACAAAAAGATATCAGCATAAATGGCCCCAAAGAATTTCGCAACTTAAAACTTATTACATTGGATGAATTAAGGATTATCCAACAAATTTGGTTGAACGAGAAGCATGAGTTTGATGATTCATTGCCACAAATTTATGAAGAAGTCGTAGGAATTCCTTTTGATACACAGATGCCTAAATCGGATTTATCATTTGGAAAAACTGAATGGGAACTTTTGGCTAAGGTGTGCCATGAAAAATATCCAGATGAAGAATTAATATTTGAGATGGTTGCAGGAATTATTGATGTTGAGAGGAAATCAACTGATATGAAAAAACGCCATGGTATCTTAAATACTGTGGAGTCGCAAATAAAACGTAGCTTTTATAAAGATGAGGATGATGCATTGGAATATGCATCTAAAAAGATAATACGTAAAAAAGCGATGGGCGCTTCATTTGATCCCCGCGCCGAGGTTGAGGATACCCAAGTTAACCTGTTTGGTTTTGAGGAGGGTATGCGATGAGACTTAGCAAATTAACTCTCTGCAATTTTGGAATATATGCAGGTAATAATGTGTTTGACTTTAACTGTAGTAAGCCAGTCATACTAATCGGTGGCATGAACGGGAGAGGAAAAACAACTATAGTGGAAGCAATTTTGTTTGCGCTCTATGGGCGTCGATCTTTTGCGTTTGAAGAAAGCCGTTTATCTTTCGCCAATTATCTTAATCTACGCACTAATACATCGGATGGTTGCAATGCCACAAAAATTGAATTAGAATTTTTACTATCTTCAGAAAATGAAATGCAGATATATTGTGTGCGGCGAGAATGGAGCGTATCAGCACAGACGCCGTTGCTAAAAACATCGGTACAAAAAAACGGCATATATGACCAACTGCTTTCTGACAATTGGGATTATTTTGTTGAGCAAATGCTTCCAAGTGCAATTGCACCTTTTTTCTTTTTTGACGGGGAGAAAGTATCTGACATGGCGACTTCTAAGGATGACACTTACATTAAGGAGTCTATTAAATCGCTACTTGGAATTAATGTTATTGAGACAGCAATAGATGATGTGCAACGCATTATCAAAAGACAACAAAAAAACGTTAAATTTGATGTCTGCTCAATAGAGCTGGATGAATATGAGGAAAAGTTAAGTGAAGCGGATAAAGAATTAAAAATTGCAAAAATTGAGGCGGGACATCTTGATGCACTTCGCCTTCAAATTGAGAATAAACTTGAAAAAGCAGACAATTTGTTTTCTTCAATGGGTGGTAGTCTAGCAACAAATCGTGCGGCGCTATTGACTAAGCAGGCGAGCCTTGACGAAAAATTTGAGAAAGCAAATGGATCTTTGCTTGAAGTAGCATCCGGAAGTTTGCCACTACTTATGATTATGCCATTGCTTAAAAAAATACAAAATGAAGCAACTAATGAAAGATTGCAACGTAACATACAGATGGTGCTAGAACAATTGCCATTGCTGTTTCGTAGTTATAGGGAAAAAACCCAAGCCTTATTTGATGTAGAAGATTTTATGGAGTATATTAGAAATAATACAAGCGCAAGCATACCAGTTTATAACCTAACAGAAGATGGGCTGACAAAACTTAATACGCTTTGTACTACGTTACCCGATAAATTGAAACAGGAGGTTGATGCCATTCTTGTTGAGAGGGAAAAAATTCTTACCGAAAAAGCCGGGATAGAGCATTACCTCTCTGTGAATGTAGATGATGAGGACTCCAAGAAACTTTATAAAGATATTTTAAAATATACAACGGAACTTGCTACCATTAAAGAGCAGTTACGTTTGGCTCAGACTCGTGTAGTATACTGTAGTTCTCAATATGATATCTTATGCCGACAAAACACCCGGACAATTGAAAAAGCAGTAGCAGGGATGGAGAGTGAAGAGGAGATAAAGCGTATTTTAGTATATGCAGGATATTCAATAGAAATCTTAAGAGAGTTCAAATCGCGTCTTCAGTCTGAAAAAACTATACAGTTGGCATCAACTATGACTGATTGCTTTAAAAAATTGGTATCAAAACGCAATTTGCTTCGAGAAATCAGGATTGATAAAGAGAAACTACAGTTTCAGTATTATAATGAGAAGGGGGCAGAAATGGATTATTCAGCCTTTTCTGCTGGGGAAAAACAGCTATTAGTAATTGCAATGTTGTGGGCGCTTGGCATTTGTTCAAAGAAGCAATTTCCTGTCGTTATAGATACGCCATTAGCGCGACTAGACAGTGTTCATAGGAAAGCATTAATTATGAACTATTTCCCAAAGGCAAGTGAGCAAATAATATTGCTTTCCACAGATCAGGAAATTCACGGCAACATGTATAAGATGCTATACCCACATATTGGCAGAGAATATACCTTGCTGTACGATGAAGATACAAAATGTTCTTCTATCGAAATTGGATATTTTAAGGGGCAGATGAAATGATTATAAGACAAGTTACTCTACCAAACCAATCAAAAGATAAATTGTCTAGGCTAAAGGGAAAAACCGGAATTCAGAACTGGAATGTTCTTTGTAGATGGGCACTTTGTTTCTCTCTGTCTGAAAAATCTGTTCCACCTGATTTCGACCTGGCTGCAGATAGTAATGTTGAAATGTCATGGCATACATTTGCTGGTGAAAATTATGAGCTATATGAAGCGCTAATACGTGCCAGATGCCTTGAGGATGGCTTGCCCACAGATACAGAAACTTTGGCAAAGTATTTTAAGCTACACCTTAATCGTGGGATTGCCTATCTTTCTGGCACTAATGTGATTAGGTCTATTGAGGATTTGGTTAACCTAGGGTTATCCAAAGGTCAAGAGGAGGAGAGGGAATGAGTATCTATTTGGATTATAATGCTTCGACCCCTATTGATGAGCGCGTGCTTAATGAAATGGTTGTCTCTTATCGTGAGTATTATGGAAATGCAGATAGTAGAACCCACGACTATGGGCAACGAGCAAGCCAGAAAATTGAGGATGCGCGTAGACAGGTCGCTTCATTGCTTGGAATTCAAAGCAATGAAGTTATCTTTACAAGTGGAGCGACAGAGAGCAATAATATGGCAGTATTGGGCCTTGAAGAATATGGGATAAGAAGCAACAAACGTCACATCATTACGACTTCTATCGAACACAAGGCTGTTCTGGAAGCAACTAGGCATCTAATTGAAAAGAGATTTGAGGTTGAGTTAATAAATCCTAATGAGAGTGGACGTATTGATCCTGCAATTTTACTCTCCAAAGTTCGATCGGATACGTTGCTCGTCAGTGTTCAGCATGTTAATAACGAAACGGGTATTATTCAACCAGTAAAAGAAATTGGGGATGCATTATGGAAAACAGATACATTTTTTCATATTGATGCAGTTCAGAGTTGTGGTAAGTTGGTAGGTGAAATTAGGCTATTGAAATATAATATGCTTTCTATATCTGCTCACAAAATGCATGGGCCGCAAGGCATAGGGGCACTTATTCTCCGACGTAAAGAGAATAAAAGACCTCCGCTGCATCCCATCATTTTTGGAGGAGGGCAAGAAGGTGGGATTCGTCCCGGGACGCTCCCTGTTGCGCTCATTGCAGGGATGGGCAGGGCATGTGTGATTGCTCAGGATGAATATAGGGACAACCAGATACGTTATAGGCGGAATAAACAAGACATTATTGATTCAATCAAAAAATCCGGGGTTCTCTATAAAATTAATGGGGATCCATTCTATTGTGTGGACAATACGCTAAATATCAGTTTTCTCGGTGTAGATTCTGAGGCACTTATGCTTGCAACAAAGCAATACTGTAGCATTTCAAATGGCTCCGCTTGCACGTCACACGATTATAGCCCGAGTTACGTTTTAACAGCAATGGGGTTGTCTGAAGATAGAATCGAGAGTGCTGTTAGGTTAAGTTGGGGAGTTTATGCAATTGAGAAGAACTTTTTCCCCCAATTACTCTCACAAGTTTTGAAGCAACAGTAGCTTCTTTCATTGAATTGTTGCTTGTGTTCTGAATGCCATTTGCAAAGCCGTTTCAATTGCTTTACATAGTACTTGTTGTTGTTCCTCGCTAAAATAGGTTTTAATAAACGCTTGGTATGTATCCGTAATTTCTTTTTGCGTTGCCTTTTCCCCTTTTATTTGTTGCAATTTTACATATTCATTTATGTTTTCGATATGCTGGATAAAAACTTCAACATGGATAGGAGTACGTTTCGATTGTGATTGATAGTGATTTTTAATCTTTGATATCTTTTCTACAACGTCCAACTGCCCAAGGGTTCTATTGAGTTCTGCAGGAAGAATAAGGTAATTTGAAGTCAGCTTTCTATACTGATTTCCCAAAAAATTTCTCCCTTCTGAAATACCCAAAAGAGTTTTCAAGCTAAATGTAAAGGAATTGCCATTATCATGCCATTGGACATCCATTTTAGAATTAGCATGCACTAAAAAGTGTTCTTTATTGTAGTTTGGTAAGGTGTAGAGTTCCTTTAAAAAGTTACTTTGTGAATCATAATTATCAATCAAAGAATACAGGGCATATGAGCTTTCAAGATTAAATTTCCTGAACTGGACATAGCGTTCAAGGTATGTTTTGCGAAGATTTTTTAGTGCATTTATGATATCGTCCACGATTTCTTGTGGATTCTTTTGGGAATCGTAAAGAGCATCAAATATTGTATGATCGATAGAACTTTTGCTTTTGGAGGTACTATCGTTTATAAAAAGAAACGCATATATATAATAATTAGACACAATTTTTTTTAGGTTTTCATAGGTAAGAGAATCTTTGTAATGAGTATTACCATGCAAGCAATGGATGAACATGAAGAATGGAAACTTAAAATATTGAGCATTCGGATATCGTATAATGTCACGGCACATCTGACGCATGACTGAAATATTTTGACTTTCTGCTTTATGGCTTTCCGCATCCGTGCAAATATCAACAAATGTATACGTTTCATCTGTCAGTTTGGAATAGAACTTCATGACATGTTTCCCATACTCAACCATGTTGGATAAAAGTTTTTTTGTTTCAGAATTGCTTTTCCCTTCTAAATAATGTTTGCCATGCGGGGAAAGATTTGCAGTTATCTCATAACTTCCTGGCAAAGATAAAAGATAATAATATAAGTATTCACTCGTATCTTTGGAATCTTTATATCCAAACTTCTCAAATTCTTTCGTGTTTTTACGAATGTCTGTCCAGAGCGTCTTTAATTCATCATGATTGCTTGAAAAATAGTTTTTAAAACAATATCCTTTAAAAATATCTGAAACATCTAATAATTGAGATTTAAAATTGATATCAAGAAATATATCTTCTATTGATTCATTTTGTTGTCCTCCCGTATCTCCAATTAGTACAAGTATTTTGCAATCCAAAAGTTTCTTCAGGAAACTAAGAGTATTCTTTACTGATGATAGCTCGCTTTCTATTTCATTGTATAGCGAAATAAAAGTGTCATTTTGAAAGTAAATATCTTTTTGCACTTCAATTTCAATGTTGATAGTATTTAAATCTTGCCTCAGATATTCCCCGATAGATTCGTTTTCCAATATAAGATGGTCTTCGCGTTTAAGATACTCTAATATTTTAGTTTGCTCTTCGTTTAATGCAGTACCTTTCGTATCCTTGCTGCGATTAAATAATGCAACTAAAAACAGTACAATAGTTGTGATTCGCTGTTGCCCATCAACTATTTCATAATAATCAGACACTTCATTTAAAATAATATTTCCTAAAAATTTATCTCTATTGTTAATATCCCCAAATAAGGTAACCACTCTTTCACGATCCCATTTATATTCTCGTTGGTACTTGGGGATGACAAATCTTGTCTGGTGCGGATTAAAATCAGGGTTGTTATCCCGCTTCATTAAAAAAAATTCGCGAATACTGGCAATGAATGATACCATTTGCATAACAACCACTCCTATCATATTAGTTGGCATTAAAAACCCATAATTTGTATACATTTGCAGTATAGCATATTGAAGAAAAATAAAAAACATGTGTTAGCGCAGAATGTGAAAAGAGATAGTAAAGTGATTTGTAGATACTTGAATAATTAGTGCAATTAAATGAACTATATCTGTACTATAATACTATTCTATACTTGATTGATCTTTCTAAAATTATACTGTATTATGGGGGCTTCTTTTTCTGATCTGTTCTGTGGGATCACAGAATCCAAAGAATCAGGATAAACAAATTCGTTTTTGTATTTGGTCGGGACGACAGGATTTGAACCTGCGGCCTATTACTCCCGAAGCAATCGCGCTACCAAGCTGCGCCACGTCCCGCGACAATAAGTATATTATACACATGACGGAAAGAAAAAAAAGATATATAATTAAATAATTGTAAAAAGTTTTCGTAAAATCATGTACAATGGATACAGAAGTATAAATAAAAGGAGACAGGACTATGGCAAAGATTACAACACTTAAATTAAAGGAAATGAAAGAGAAGGGCGAGAAGATCAGCATGACTACCGCCTATGACTTTCCCACAGCGTGCATGGTTGAACAGGCGGGCATTGAAATCATCTTGGTTGGAGACTCATTGATGATGACTGTTCTGGGAGATGACTCCACGGTAGCCTGCACCATGGATCAAATGCTGCACCACATTCGGCCGGTGGTTCTTGGAGCACCTACGCCGATGATTGTAGGGGACATGCCATTTGGTTCTTATAATATTTCAAAAGAGCAAGCCATTGAAAATGCAACACGCCTGATGAAAGAAGGTCGTTGCGACGTCATAAAGCTGGAAGGCGGAAAAGACGTGGCTCACATTGTGAAGGCCATTGTAGATGCCGGTGTTCCGGTGATGGGACACATTGGACTGACCCCGCAGACGGTTTCCAAATTGGGAGGATTTAAAATCCAAGGCAAAGGAGACGCTGCCAAAGACGTGCTTGAGGATGCATTGGCACTTCAAGAGGCAGGGGCCTTTGCCATTGTGCTGGAATGTGTGCCGGAAGAACTGGGCAAACTGATTACTCAAAAATTGGAGATTCCCACCATTGGTATTGGCGGTGGCAGATATACGGACGGGCAAGTTTTGGTTTTCCATGATATGGTTGGACTCTTTGAAAAATTCCTGCCGAAGTTCGTGAAGCAGTACATGAAGCTATCCCCGGAAATTGTTGGGGCCTTAAAGACTTACAAAGAAGAAGTAAAATCCGGCGCATTCCCCGAAGAAAAGCACACCTTTGGCGGTGTTTCCGAGGAAGAATTAAAGCGACTGTATTAAAATGCCGAGGTAAGGCGTTCGTGTGGAGGCAACGACGAGTTGCCGGGATAAAGGAGCAATTATGAAAATAGCCATCGTTGGTGCCGGTGCCATGGGTTGCCTATATGGTGCCAGACTTTCCACTTTGGAACAAAATAAGGTTTATCTTTTGGACGTATGGCAGGATCATTTGGATGCCATGAATCAATATGGTATACAAATGGAAGAAGACGGTCAGTTCCAAACATACAAAAAAATCAAAGCCTGCAGCAAGGCAGAAGACATTGGACCTGTGGATCTGGCAATCATTTTTGTAAAATCCACCATGACCAAGGATGCGGTGAAAGCCAACAAAGCGTTGCTGGGGGGAAACACCATGGTATTGACGCTCCAAAACGGTTTGGGCAATGTGGATGCCATTTGTGAAGAGGTATCGCCAAATAACGTTTTGGCCGGAACTACAGCCCATGGGGCAACCATGCTGGGCCCGGGCAAAATGAAACATGCCGGAAAAGGGAAAACCATCATCGGAGAACTTTCCGGAGTAATTACCCAACGGGCCCAAGGAATTGCAACCATGTTTTGTGAGGCAGGCCTTGATACTGACACGTCGGACAATGCCATTGGCCTGATTTGGGGCAAGTTGCTGAGCAATGTTGGCCTCAATGCCTTAACTGCCATTACAGGACTGTTGAACGGACAGATTTTGGACTATCCGGAAACGGAAGAACTGATGGCCTTGGCGGTGCTGGAGGCCAAAGCCGTGGCAGATGCCAAAGGCATCAAACTGAGTTATGAAGATGCGGTGGAACATACCCGTGCCCTGTGCATTGGGACAGCCCCCAATCGGTCTTCCATGCTGCAGGATGTAACCAGCGGCAGAAAAACTGAAATTGACATGATCAATGGCGCCATTGTTCGGGAAGGGCGGGCATTGGGCATTCCAACCCCAACCAACCTGGTGTTAACCAACTTGATCAAAACCATTGAACAAAAAAAGGGATAAACGAAATACATAGAACATATACAAGTTAAAAGCCAAATGAGACACTGCAAGTTTGAAAAAACCAAAGCAGACACTTTTTGATAACCACATCGATGGAAAAAATGGAGTGCAGCAAATGGAAAAAGAAATGCAAAACAAGGCGTCATTGGCCGACATTATTTTTGTCAACGCCTCAGTGGTCACTATGGATCCCATGGATCGAATTTGTCAGGCAGTGGCCGTAAGGGAGAACAAAATTATTTATGTTGGAACTTCGAAAGAAGCGCTCCGGTACAAAGGGCAGGACACAAGCGTCATTGACCTACAGGGAAAATCCCTGTTGCCGGGATTTATCGACAGCCATTACCATCCTATTTTAAATGGGTTTTTTGGAGATGATGAGCATGCGGCCATTATCAACATTTCCCTTGAAAATTGTCCATCCATAGAGGACATCCTTTGTATGGTGCGAAAGGCAGCCGCCAATCGGCCGCCGGGAAGTTGGATTTCTATGATGGGCTATAACCAAAACAGCATTGCCGAAAAAAGGCATGTTTCCCGGGAAGAATTAGACCTAGCGGCACCTCATCACCCGGTGCAATGTATGCATGTCAGCGGCCACGTTTCCATTTATAACAGTATGGCCCTGTCTACCATTGGGGTGGTCACCCCGGCGGATGCAGCAAAATATCCAAAAAATGAAATTGAAGTGCATGAAAACCGATTGACTGGATTGGTCTATGACCACACCCATTTTTTGCTATGGAGCAAAGTGGGATATACAAGGGAGCAACAGTATAAGGCGGCGATGAAATCCAACACGCTGCTGCTGAAAAATGGGATTACTTCTGTTCACGATGCAGGGGAATGTGGTGATGTTTCCTATCAGCTAATGAAGGAGTTGTGCGAGAAAAGAATTTTTAAGCCAAGGTCATACATGATGATTCACAGCATCTTTGGAAAACCCTTTTCTTTGGCGGAAAACAAGGCCTTTATTGAAGGGGGTCATCGAAGCGGAGAAGGCAATCCCTATTTTCGCTTTGGATCCTGCAAGTTCATGATTGACGGTGGTACCAGTGCACCTTCCTGCGCCACTCGGAAGCCTTATTCCCATGACCCGGAACTTCCGGGAATTTTGGGATGGACCCGAGAAGAGACCGCAGATTATATTGAATTCCTTCACAAGGCCGGCTGCCAAGCCACTGCCCACGCTGTGGGAGATTTGGCGGTGGAATTTATGGTGGAGGGGTACGAAAAAACCATGGAGAAATACCCAAGAGAGGATCCGCGCCATCGAATTGAACACTGCGCCATTGTGGATCCGGATCTGATTGACCGAATGGCAACATTGGGCATCTGCCCCAGCTGCAATCCGGGATTTCTCAACTGGAATGGAAGTAATTATGTGAAATTCTACGGCGCAGAGCGAATGAAGTATTTCATTGCCCTTCGATCCATGATTGATGCCGGGGTTCGTGTGTCCATTTCCAGTGATGCTCCGTCAGGGCCCATGGAGTCCATGGCATTACTGGATGCTGCAGTGAATCGAGTTGATCGAACCACCGGAGAGGTGCTGGATCAAACTCAATGTATTACTTTATTGGAGGCCTTACGACTCTACACCTACAACGGCGCCATTGCTTCCGGAGAAGAAGCCATCAAAGGAAGTATTGAAGTGGGAAAACTGGCGGATTTGGTTGTCCTTTCCCAGGACATTCTTACAACTTTACCGGAGCAAATCAGAGAAGTAAAGATTGAAATGACCGTAATAGATGGTATAATTGAGTATGAAGAGTCTACTTCGTAACGAACACTGTTTTGCATTATATAAGAAGAGACTTATTTGTTAAGATGAAAGGAAGGAAAAATGGAAAAAGAAACAAAAGGCATCAAATATGCCACCTCATTCCGAGAGCAGTTTACTGTTCGTGGGATGATAATCGGAGCCACCGGCTCAATGGTTCTAACTTGCAGTTCCATGTATGTGGCACTGAAGTTAGGCGCATTACCTTTCCCCATAATCTTTGTCGCACTAATCTCCATGTTCTTCTTGAAAGCATTGGGTAAGACAAACATTAATGAAATTAATGTAACCCATACCACAATGTCTGCCGGTGCCATGACCGCAGGCGGACTGGCCTTCACCATTCCAGGCATCTATATGCTGGATCCAGGTGCAGATGTCAGCTTTTTGGATTTACTTTTGGTCGTGTTAGGCGGCGTACTTCTCGGCCTGATTTTTACAGCACTTATACGAAAATACTTTGTTGAAACCAAAGCCCTTCCCTATCCAATGGGCCAAGCAGCTGCGGAAACACTCATTGTCGGAGACGAAGGCGGAAAGAAAGCAATCACCCTATTCTCATCTTTGGGCATTGCGGCAATCTGGACATTCTTCCGAGACAAACTGTTATTAATCCCGTCTCTGTTGCCGGGTAGTGCGGCTACGTCTAATTTGACAACCACCTATGGCATCATCCCTGCAATTTGGGCATCCCCCATGCTGATTTCAGTGGGCTATATTGTTGGCCCTGTCTTTATCGGCGTTTGGTTTTTGGGCGCAGTTTTAGGCAACTTTGGCATCGTTGTTGGTGGAACGTCTTGGGGTTGGTGGGATCTGGCAACCGCCAAAGGCATTCAATCATCCTTAGGTATTGGCTTAATGGTAGGTACCGGTGTTGGTATCATAGTCAAAGGCATTTTGCCCAAAGCAAAAGAAATCTTTGGGCCTATGTTCAGCAAGAGCAATTACGAAAACGATGGAAGCATTGTAAACCTTAGATGGGCTCCGATTTTGATGGTTTTGTT
>CAXXMM010000009.1:0-134180 GCA_963676385.2 Anaerovoracaceae bacterium | reverse complement strand
TTCATTGTAGCTATACTTTTGGGGTTAGAAATCAGCATTCATATTTTGATGGCGATAATTGTTTTAATTCCGGTGGCGATTTTGTTTATTGGAATTGGTCTGCTGCTCTGTGGTAGTATATTTACTGACAGGCAGGTGGGTGGTGTGTGTGGTGCACTTTTGACCAATGTCAGTGCCTGGCTTTCAGGAACTTGGTTTGATCTGAATTTGGTTGGAGGCACGTTTCGAGCCATTGCAGAAGCCTTACCTTTTGTGCATGCAGTTGATGCGGGAAGAGAAGCCTTGGCCGGAAGGTATTCAGAGATTTTCCCGGATTTGTGGTGGGTAATCGTCTATGCAGTGCTGATTATGGGTCTTGCGGTTTTTGTTTTCACAAAGAAAATGCGGGGAGACAGGATATAGCCATTTGATAGTAAGTAAGATAAAATAACAGTATAATAATTAGTGTAGGTGTAAAGATATGACTCAAATATTTGTTGGAAAAATGTGCCGTGCTCATTGGCCGGAGGTTGCAAGGATATACGGGGAAGGAATCAAGACAAAGGTCGCCACATTTGAAGATGTTGTGCCGGCATATGATAAGTGGAATCAGGAACACTTGCCTACATGCCGATTGGTCGCTTATAATCAAAAGGAGGAAATTGTGGGATGGGCCGCATTGACGCCTGTGAGCAATCGTTGTGTATATCAGGGTGTTGCAGAAGTGAGCATTTATGTTACTCCCTCTGAAAATGACAAAGGCGTTGGTACCAAATTACTCAATCAACTTATTCGGGATGCTGAAGAGGCCGGATTGTGGACGCTGCAATCTTCAATTATTTCAAAAAATTTTGCAAGCATTCGTCTCCACGAGAAATGTGGATTTCGTCACATTGGATATCGGGAAAGAATTTCCATGGATATGGATGGAAAATGGCAAAACGTTCAACTGATGGAACGAAGGTCAAAATAGGAGAGGCTATATGAAAATATTAATTGTAGAAGATGATCCGGTTATCTCCGCCTTGTTGAAACAAAATTTGGAAAGATGGGGGTATGAGATTTTTTGCGTAGATCAGTTTGACGATGTGACCGGTCAGGTGCTTCGAGAGGAACCCCACCTAGTCCTTCTAGATATTATGCTTCCCGGACTCAATGGATTTTATTGGTGCGAGCAAATTCGAAAACATTCAAAAGTTCCCATTATGTTTATTTCCTCAGCGGCGGATAACATGAACATTGTCATGGCAATGAACATGGGAGGAGACGACTTTATTTCCAAACCCTTTGATATCAATGTATTGTTGGCAAAAATCTCGGCGATTCTGCGACGTACCTATTCTTATCATGGGCAGACCAATGTGCTGGAAAGCGATGGGGTAATATTAAATTTTGGAGATGCCACCTTGTCTGTGGGGACAGGGAAAATCGAATTGACGCGAAATGAAGTAAAGATTCTTCAACTTTTAATGGAAAACAGAGGAACCATTGTGTCCAGGGATGCCATTATGGAACGGTTATGGCAAAGCGATGAATTTATTGATGACAATACCTTAACTGTAAACGTGACAAGACTTCGAAAGAAAATTGAAGAAGTTGGATTACTGGACTTTGTAAAAACCAAAAAAGGGATAGGTTATTATGTGGGTTAAAAGAGAAATGGTGATTTACCTAAGTTGGCTGGTAATGGCAGTGATTTTTACGGCAGTTTTTTATGCATACTCCTTGCCGGCGAATCCCCTGATTTATGCGGCGGGATTAACTCTTTTTGTATCCTTGTTGATTTCATTGTTAAGGTATTTTATGTGGCATCAAAGAACTCAGCGCCTTAAAGAACAAAACAATGCCATAATGGTGAATCAAGCAATCTTGCCAACTCCTTCAGACAGCGCTGAAAAAGAATACCAAAACATTATCAACTTGTTACATGGAGAAGTGAAAAAGATAAATTACGAGCATGATAGAAATTTGGCGGAAATGAAGGATTACTATTCGGTATGGGCACATCAAATTAAAACGCCTATTGCCGCTTTGCGATTAATTCTTCAGACAGAACAATTGCCTCAATATGATGAGATTGGTGAACAGCTTTCCCGTATTGAAGAATATGTGGAAATGGTTCTTGGGTTCATCCGAACCGAGGGGATCTCCGGTGACTTGCTTTTGAAAAGGTATTCCCTTGACCCCATTATAAAAAATGCAATTAAACGGCATGCAAAAACCTTTATCCGGAAAAAAATAACCCTGTCTTATGAACCGCTGAATGTGTACGCAGTTACCGATGAAAAGTGGTTGGCTTTTGTGTTGGAACAGATTTTGTCCAATGCCCTAAATATACTGCTGCCGGACAGATTTCCATTTACATGGATCCGGATGAACCGGATTCTTTGGTGATTGCCGATGAGGGTATCGGCATTGATCCATGTGACCTGCCCCGAATTTTTGAAAAAGGATTTACTGGATATAATGGTAGGGAACAAAAGAAAGCGACAGGAATTGGGCTTTACCTTTGCCATAAAATTTTAACAAAACTGTCCCATACCATAGTAATTGAATCCGAAGCGGGGGTTGGAACTCGTGTCAAAATTGGATTTTATCAAGGAAACGAAAACTGGGAGTGACCTGACATTCCCTTTTTTTATGTGGGGGAAAATCCTTTGATTCAGATGGAAAACGGCTATTTTTGTAGATTCTTGCAGAACTGTAAGATTAAAAGGTGAATTGTAAGCCAAACCCAAGGCAACCTTTGATGGTTTTCTGTAAAATAAAATCATCAAAGAAGAGGAGGAACACAAATGTCAATTTTGATAGTTAATAATTTAAAAAAGGTATATACCAGTCGGTTTGGGTTGCAACAAGTGCAAGCCTTGTCTAATATCTCTTTTTCAGTAGAGGAAGGGGAATTTGTGGCCATCATGGGTGAATCCGGATCGGAAAGACCACCTTGCTACATATGCTTGCATCCCTGGACAAGCCTACCAGTGGGGAGGTCCTTTTGGATGGAAAGAGCATTGTATCTATAAAAGAGTCGGCGATATCCGCTTTTCGAAGAGACAATCTGGGGTTTGTATTTCAAGATTTCAATTTGTTAGATACCTTCACCATCAAAGACAATATTTTCTTGCCTTTGGTTCTTGCAGGGAAGGGTTATGAAGAAATGGAATTGAGACTTATGCCCATTGCAAAAAGATTAGGCATTACCAAATTGTTGGAAAAATTTCCGTATGAGATTTCGGGCGGAGAAAAACAACGTGCTGCCGTGGCAAGAGCCTTAATTACTAACCCTCGACTGATTCTGGCCGACGAACCCACCGGTTCTCTGGACAGCCGCTCCACGGAGAATTTACTTCAGGTGTTTGGCGAAATCAATAATGAGGGGCAAACCATATTAATGGTAACTCATAGCATCAAAGCGGCCAGTCACGCGAAGCGTGTTCTGTTTTTACGTGACGGTGAAATCTTTCACCAGATATATCGTGCCAACATGTCCCAGGAAGAATTGTATGCCAACATATCTGATACATTGACAACGCTCCTAACCGGGAAGGAATTGAATGCTGAAGAAATGAAACAGGATGTAAGGGGGAATCAATAATGAAACGTGGATTCTACCTTCGAATGGCCCTAACGAATGTTCAAAAAAACCGTAAGCTATATCTTCCCTATACTTTGGCAGGCACAGCCACAGTAATGATGTTTTATTTGTTGTGCTTCATGAGGGACAAAGTAAAGAGTGCATCCATGTTCGGCGGGGAGCAATTGGCATTTATTCTTACACTGGGCGTGGTGGTGGTTGCCATCTTTTCCTTTGTAATCATTTTGTATACCAACAGCTTCCTCATGAAGCAGCGAAAAAAAGAACTGGGTCTTTTCAACATTTTGGGGATGGAAAAAAAGCATATTGGAAGATTAATGGCCGTGGAAACCTTGATAATGGGCGGATGTTCTATTATTGGAGGGCTTTTAATTGGCATTTTGTTTTCTAAATTGCTGTTGGCCATGGTTCTTCGGATTGTACAAGTGGATGTGCCCTTTGCTTTTTCCATATCAGTTTGGGCACTGATGATAACCTTGATTTTGTTTGTGTCTGTGTATTTCATTGCATTAATTTATAACCTTGGGCATGTGCATCTATCCAATCCAATTACATTGCTACAATCTCAAAGCGCGGGAGAGAAGGAACCAAAGACTAAATGGATTCTAGCAATTGTCAGCACCCTGCTTTTGGCGGCAGGGTACATTATTGCATTATCGGTAAAAGACCCCCTTAGTGCGTTGGTTTTGTTTTTTGTAGCGGTGGTGTTGGTCATTGCCGGAACCTATGGAGTGATGACCACCGGCAGCATTGTATTTCTGAAAATGCTTCGAAAGAATAAGAAGTACTACTATAAGACCAATCATTTTATCTCGGTGTCTTCAATGATGTATCGAATGAAACAAAATGCCGTTGGCTTAGCATCTATTTGTATTTTATCTACCATGGTGCTTGTCATGCTTTCCACCACCACTTCGCTATATATGGGGATGAACGATGCGGCAAATGATGCCTGCCCTCGAAATATACAAGTTCATGCCACTGATATTACGAAAAGCAACATAGAAAAAATTGATGGTGCTGTTTCCAAATTTATTTCAGATGAATCCTTGCAGCCGAAGCAGATTCTAAAGTTCAGTTATTTGGAATGCTATATGGAGACTGCAGGGACGAATTTTGAGGCAAAAAGTTTAGGGGTTGTGAATAAAAATATTAACGCAAGGGTTTTATTTATTACTGCTCAAGATTATAACGAAAGAGTAGGGAGCAATATTGCGTTGCAGCCTGGAGAGGCACTGCTTTATACTAGGGATGTTACTTACTCAAGAGAAAAGGCAACTTTCGCTGGAATTACATACAATTTTGTAAAAGGCGAGGGAGAGCCGGGATTGGATGTTCCTAATGAAGCGTACAATGGCGTTCCCCTTTATTTTGTCATAGTACCCGATGATGCTGCAATTGCAAAAATGAACGAGGCGATTTCCAAGTGGCTCGACCAGTCAGTTGGGGAACAAGGGGTCGGCCTAAGCTACTATTATGGGTTTAATGTTACCCAGAAAAATCAAGACTTAGTAGATTTGACTTCAAAGCTGGATCAGGCAACGGGCCAGTTGGACGTGAGTGGCAAGGCCTGGATTTCTGCCACCTCGGTTGCTTCTTTTACCAATGACTTATTAACCGTATACGGCGGGTTGTTTTTTGTTGGAATCTTTCTGGGCATTATGTTCACCTTGGCAACCATATTGATTATGTATTATAAACAGATTTCCGAGGGATACGATGATCGGAATCGGTTTGAGATTATGCAGAAAGTCGGCATGGAAAAATCCATGATTAGAGGAGCCATCAAATCTCAAGTCTTAACTGTTTTTTTCCTTCCCCTAGTTGTCGCCTGTATCCACATTTGTTTTGCATTTAATATGATTTCAAAGATGCTGTCCGTGCTGTATATGCCAAATTGGCAACTGTTTGCCATGACCACAGGTGGAACCTTGTTGGTGTTTGGAATAATCTATACTTTGGCGTATAGTCTTACCGCTCGGGCCTATTATAGAATCGTACAATAAAGGATTTTCGCAATACGTTAATTGCAAAACTAAACGCAACTTTTTGTCTACTTTTACTTGTGCAAACTTGCATTTACTATTGCAAAGAGTCATTTTTGGATATACTTAATTCTGGTTGTCTGACCGGAATGGAGCATATCATGAGCAAGCACTTATCTTTGTCGGACAGAGCACTGATTGAACGCTGCCTTGTCCGAAATTTCACCTTCAACTCAATCGCCAGGTTGCTTGGACGTTCTTCATCCACCGTTTCACGTGAAATCCAAAAGCACCGTGCTTTTGCCAGTCGCATCGGCGATGGCAAGAACGAATGTCTCAACTATTTTGGATGTCTTCGTACGGACCTTTGTGGCGAGGCCCGCTCCACAGGCTGTTTTTCCAGATGCAAAACCTGCAAAGATTTCGACTGTCAAGCCTTGTGCGGCCAATTTGTCTCAGTTCACTGCAAGCTCCTTGAAAAGCCTCCCTATGTCTGCACCGGATGCCTTTCACAAAAGGCCTGCAGGAAAGATCATGCCTACTACTCCGCACATCGGGCCCATGCAGCTTACCTAACCACCCTGAAGGAAAGCAGAAAAGGGCTTCGAATCAGTCCACAAAAGCTGTCGGAAATTGGAATTCTCATTTCTCCCCTCATCATGAAGGGCCAGTCCATCAACCACATTTTCTCCACTCATGCGGATGAAATCGGCTGCTCCGAGCGAACCATTTACAAGTACATCGACTGCCGGGCTTTCGATGTCAGGAACATCGATCTTCCCAAAAAAGTCGCCTACCGGCAACGAAAAAAGCAAAAAGTGCTGACAAAACTGGAGTATCGCTGCCGCAAAGGCCGCACCTACGAGGATTTCAACCATTATCTCGGCGAGCATCCCGGTGTTTCCGTCGTCGAGATGGACACGGTAAAAGGCAAGCGTTGCAAAGGCAAGGTTATCCTCACCATGATTTTTCGGCAAAACAATTTTATGCTTATGTTTCTTATGGACGATGGCAAAATGAAAAGTGTTGAAGCTGTCTTCGACAAACTCACAAGCCTGCTTGGGCTTTCCTTGTTCCGCAAACTCTTCCCGATTATCCTCACCGACAACGGAGTCGAATTCAAGAACCCCGAAAACCTCGAATATTCGCTAAGCAACTGTCAGCGCACCCGGATCTTTTACTGCGACCCTCAGGCATCCTGGCAAAAGCCGCAGGTGGAGAAAAACCACGCCCTGCTTCGGCGAATCCTGCCCAAAGGCGTTTCATTCGACCCCTTATCTCAGGCGGACCTGAACGTGGTTTGTCGTCACATCAACAGCGTGGCAAGAGAGGTATTCGGCAACAAAACGCCGTTTCAACTCCTGCAAGGGAAAGACTATGGAAAACTGCTGGATTCACTTGATCTCTCACCTATTCCACCCGATGAGGTCATTTTGAAACCGGCACTACTCAAACGTAAGTAGCAGTATTTGGTCAGACAACCAACTGATATACCTGCGAAAAACGGGGTCGCGTTTACTTTTGCAAAAAACTTTAGCCCTGTTTGTTTGCTGTGCCTGTTTCATAGCGAATTCTAGCAGTTTCAATTGTATTTTACACGATTCCCGACCCAATTTCCGCAACAAATATGATCTATGGTGATGTTTTTTGATTTACGGTTGCTTTTAGTTTTTCATTTAACAGATTTTCGCAATAAGAAACGCCACGCGCTTGCAAGCATGTATAACCATATGTTATAATTTATGGAATACTTTACTAGTTTATCCAATTAAAATACAGGATGGCTATACATGCTGCGGAGGCGGAAATATGACTTTGCTGGACAATATTACCATTAATGTTTTTTCAATCATTATCTTATTGTTTATCACAATCTATTATGAAATCAATGGAGAAAAAGGATCCCAACATTCAAAAATATTTATGACTATTCTCAGGATGGCGATTATCATATTGATTGCAGATAGCTTAGGTAGATTTGATGGTTCGCCAGGTACATATTTTGTGGCAGTAAATCATATTGGGAATTTTGTTTTGTTTCTCTTGTCTCCGGTGATACCGTCTCTCTGGTTGCTATATGTGCATTACTATATTGCTCCCCGGAAACGGCCGACTGTTTTTATTATGGCATCTATCATCGTAATAAATGTGCTCAATATTGCACTTCTTATTGCCACCCAATTCGACGGCTTGTACTATTCCATTGATTCAGCAAATGTGTATTCAAGGGGATCCTTATATATGGTTGCCACGGCCATGACTGTATATCTTCTTTTGGCTGCAACAGGATACTTATGCGTTTACAGAAAAAAAATTGAACACTCTCACTTTATCCCATTTTTACTTTTCCCTGTGACGCCTGTTATTGGGTTGGTACTTCAATCATTGATATATGGATATCCGTTTACCTTGATGGGATTGATTTGTTCCGTGTTGATGATTGCATTTTTCGCCCAAAGTATTGAGACCAATGTGGACTACCTATCCGGTGCTTACAACCGAAAGAGATTGGAATCCTATTTGCGGAAAAAAATTGCCGGGAGCAGCCGCACCAATACGTTTTCTGCTATTATGGCGGATGTTAACGGGCTGAAACAAATCAACGATACCTATGGGCATACCGTGGGAGACGAAGCGTTAATTACAGTATCCAGTTTGATTCGCAACCTGCTGCGTTCCAATGATTTTGTGGCTCGTTATGGAGGGGATGAATTCTGTATTATTTTGGATACGTCCAACGAAGAGACACTCACCACCGTGGTGGGCAAAATTAATCGCCAACTGGCGAATTACAACGAAATGAGTCTCAAACCTTATCGCTTGGAATTAAGCATGGGTTATGCGGTTTATGATCCGGATTCCGGCATGAACGCCAAGGAGTTTTATAAAAAAATAGATGCCATGATGTATCAAGACAAAAAACGGCATCATGATGATGCCGTTTCCTCGAATAAATAATGGGGCTCCAAGTTATTTTAAGTCTTTAAAGTGAAACGACTGTTTGCCGGAAGCGTAGTCGGCAACGATTTGACCGTTACCGTATAGTTTATATTTGTAGGTCAAAAGGCCGTCTAATCCAACCGGCCCTCTGGCGTGGAGTTTCCCCGTACTGATGCCTACCTCAGCACCAAATCCATAACGAAAACCATCAGCAAACCGGGTGGAACAATTCTGGTAAACCCCGGCGGAATCGACTAAATTCATAAAAGTCTCTGCGGCCCTTGGATCTTCAGTGACAATACAATCAGTATGATGCGAACCGTATCGGTTGATATGGGAGATGGCTTCTTCCAAAGACCCTACGGTTTTTATTGTGAGAAAGTAATCCAAGTATTCCTTGTAATCTTCTTCCGATGTACCTTCCATATAGGTAATGGGCACTGATGTAAGCTCCTGAACCCGATCCAGTAATCCGATAGGAGCATCTGTATGAATGAGTAGGGTTTCTACTGCATTACAGGCTGCAACGTATTGGGTCTTGGAGTCCACAATGATAGCCGTCGCTTTTTCTAAATCTGCAGAAGAGTCAATGTATATGTGGCAAATCCCATCGGCATGACCCATGACAGGAATTTTGGAGTTTGCCATGATGTATTGGACAAACTCATTAGAACCCCTTGGGATGATTAAATCAATGGATTCATGGCATTTTAGCATTTCTGTGATTTCTTGGCGGCTTTCAATTAATGTACAAAAGCCATGGGGCAGACCTGCAAAAGACCCTGCTTCAAAGATAATTTGAAAGAGGACTTTATTGGTTTCAGCTGCTTCGCTACCACCCTTCAAAATGGCACAATTGCCACTTTTGATGCACAAAGAAGAAATCTGAATCAAGGCATCCGGTCGAGATTCAAAGATGACCCCAATGACCCCAATGGGGCAGGTGACTTTTTCAAGTAAAAGGCCTTCATCCAGTTCTCTTTTGAGAAGTGTTTGGAACAAGGGGTCTTCCATTTGGCACAAATTGTGAATTCCGTTGATGCAGTCCACAAGTTTGTGTTCATCAAATTTTAGTCTGGCGACAATAGGCCCTGGCAGATTTTCTTCTTTGGCATGGGTCAAATCCTTTTCGTTAGCCTGAAAAATCTCCGTCTTTTTTTGCTCTAGTGCCGTTGCAACCGCAACAAGGGCCCGGTTTCGTGCTTGGCCGGTTAGACTGGCCATCTGATAGCTGTCTTCTTTTACTTGTCTTGCAATGATTGAGAAATCCATATTTCAGTTATCCTTTCCAACAGGCGGGCAATCAACAAATTAATTTCGCCATAATTAATTTGATTTTGGTTTCGTAATATTAAGTATCCACTTTCACAATAAGGGGTAAAGGAAAAGTCTTCTTCTGAAATTCCCAGGGCTCTTAAATCCATAAGTGCCAGATGTTGCTCCATCATAGGAGTCAATTCCAGTTGAAAAGAATTGGTTGAAGATGAAAAATCCCAGGAGCAGGTTCCACCCGGACCACAGGTTTCCATCAAACTGTCAAAACAGGTGTGACTGATTGAACCGTGACGCTGCTGGCCGAAGACAGTTAGCCGGTTACCAACAAATACAATGTTTTCTATTTGAAAGGAATGCCGGCGGGTTTCCACCGGGAAACCAAAAGTGAACATTGCTTGATGAACATCGGCTTTGCCCAGGACAGGAAGAAGTCGATATAATTGTATCACGTCATCCCGATTGTGGAGAAGAATTTTTTCTTCTAACTGTGCAGATTGTCGGACCAAGTAGTCCATATACATGGAAGCGCTTTCTGCTCCGGATATCTCATCCATTCTACTTTCCCAAAGCCCAAGAAAGTTTTCCAAAGTCTTTTGTTTTAAGTTAGGCAGATGTTGCCGGAGAGATGAAAACTTTCGAACGATAGTATACAAATCTAAATTATATGGCATGAAAGGTCTGCTACCTTTGGATTGGGACAACATGCTACGAATTCGAGCGTTTATGAATGGTATGTCAAAACTTCTGCCATTATAAGTAATGACCACATCAAGAGAGTCCAGTAATTCCAGTGTTGCATTGAGTACCGTTTCTTCGTCATCCAGCGATTCGGCAAAGAACTGATGCAAAGACAGATCCGCTTCTTCTTGAATTAAAAACCCCGACAATATTAGATGACTGGTGCTAGGGGAAAGCCCAGTGGTTTCAATATCAAAAACCCCTATCCTCATCTGACTAAAATATTGGTTGAAAGGGGCAGCATTGTATTGTGGCATATGGATTTTTTCCAGAACGGTTTTCATGAAATTATTGTACCACACAGGCCCTATGGATGCAAAAAACAAAATAGACTGCAAAGCAGTCTATTTTGTTCAAAAGGGGTATTGGGATTAGAGATTAATGTGGTTATCAGGGGGATAACCACACTGTAAGTCTATCAGAAGAATAAAAAAAATCAAGAGATATTTTGAATTATCACTGAAATTACTTGAAATTTTATAATATTATTTTCACTTATATGATGGTATAATTGCCCTATGCAAAAAAAAACATAGATAACTAAGAGTATTATGAGAAGAGGCCCCCAATGAGTGCAATCCAAACCCTGATGCAAAAAAGTAAAAAAATTGTCTTGAAAGTTGGAAGCAACGTGTTGTCCAATGATGATGGCACAGTAAACAAAGAATCCCTCCGCCAATTGGTGGAGCAGGTCAAAGAATTAATGGACAATGGAAAACAAGTCATTATTGTTTCTTCCGGCGCTGGAATCTGTGGCGTTGGCGCAATGGACAAATGGAGTCGAAGGAATGATATTAATTATAAGCAGGCGCTTTGCGCCATTGGTCAAGTAGAGCTGATGATGGCGTACAAAAAATTCTTTTCCCAATACGGTGTTTTAGTTGGGCAGATGTTGCTGACAGGCCAAGATTTTAGTGATAATCAAAGGACGTTACATATTCGAAATACGCTGTTTACATTGGTGGATGAAGGAGTCATTCCCATTATCAATGAAAACGACTCTGTCAGTGTGGACGAAATAAAAATTGGTGATAATGATACGTTGGCTGCATTGACTGCCAGTTTATGGAATGCAGATTTGATGATTTTGCTTAGCGACATTGATGGGGTTTATGATAAGGATCCCAAAGGGAACAAAAGTGCTACGCTGATTGAAGAAATACACGATATTGGCACAGTAAGCGACAAAATAGAAACCACGGGAAGAAGTACTTTTGGCACCGGCGGCATTGTGACTAAAATTGCCGCGGCCAAGAAAGTAGCCAAATATGGCATCCCCACCATACTGCTAAACGGTAAGAAAACCGGCATTCTCAAAAAAATATTGACGGGTGAAGAAACCGGAACAGTGTTTTTCCCCGGTAAATAATATAGATGACAGGAGGAACCTTATGAAGATTGGGTTTTTAGGCACCGGAAATATGGGGGGAGCACTAATCAGCGGATATGCACCCCAAGCAAAACAGGACGGAAACACACTGCTGGCTTTTGATTTGAACCGGGAAAAGTTGATGGCTATGGCGGAAAAGACCGGTATATCACCTTGTGATTCCCAAGAAGAACTGGTATCGCAGGGGGATGTGGTTGTCCTTGGGATAAAACCAAATCTATTCCCGTCACTCTTGCCGGAAATTGCCCCATTTTTTCCCTCTGGCAAAGTGGTGGTGTCTATGGCAGCGGGCATTAGCATTGCTTATGTGGAATCTTTCCTTGGCAAAGATGTCCCTATCATTCGAATTATGCCAAACACGCCGGCTATGGTGGGAAAAGGAATGACAGCGGTCAGCAGAAACAAAAATGTAGACGATTTTACTTTTTCTTCGATTTTCCAGATGTTCAAGGCCATCGGCAAGGCAGAAGAAGTATCTGAAGACTTGTTCCACTGTGTAATTGGCGTTAGCGGAAGCAGTCCCGCCTATACTTATATGTATATTGATGCGTTGGCTAATGAGGCGGTGGCAAATGGAATGGATTATCATCAGGCAGTGATTTTCGCAGCCCAATCCGTGCTAGGGGCAGCGGCCATGGTGCTTCAAACAGGAGAAAGTCCGGAACAACTTCGAATCAACGTATGCTCCCCGGGCGGAACTACCATTGAAGCGGTCAATGTCTTGTTGGAAAATGGATTTAAAGAAAAAGTTGCCCAAGGGTTTCGGGCAGCAGTAAAGAAATCAAAGGAAATGACCAAATGATATTTGAAGAGAAAACGATTAGCAGCGAAATGATATATGAGGGAAAAATCCTGAACCTTAGGCGGGACAAAGTGCAGACCGTCACGGGGGGACCATCCTATAGAGAAATTGTGGAACACAACGGAGGCGCGGTGGCTGTAGCCATTACGGAATTCGGAAAATTAGTTATGGTTCGCCAATTTAGAAAACCCTTGGAGAAGGCAGTCTTGGAACTTCCTGCGGGCAAAATCGAAAAGGGGGAAGAGCCAATTGACACGATAGGCAGAGAATTGAGAGAGGAAACCGGCTACACCGCAAGGACGTTCACATTATTAACTGCCTTTTACCCTTCTGTTGGGTATACCACGGAAACCCTATACATTTATTTGGCGTCGGGCCTATCACCGGGGGAGACGGATTATGACGAGCATGAGGCAATGGATATCTTGGAGATTGATTTCCAAGAAGCGCATAATATGGTAATTCGCGGTGAAATTCAGGACGCCAAAACCATGCTAGGCATATTGTTGGCAAAAAATCATTTTGAAACAACATAAATATTATTGTAAACCATTTTCCCTTCGGATATACTATGGATGCAATTGGAAATTATTAAGGGGATGAATGCATGTATTTGGAAGAGTTTATTCAATATTTAGATCAAGAAAAGAAAATGGCCCAAAACACGCTGGAAGCTTACAAAAGCGATGTGATGGATTTTTTTGTTTTTGTGAAAGCAACCGGGAATGACGGTTTGTCTGATGCTTCCAATACTGATGTGGTGTCCTATTTATTAAAATTAAAAGAGGACAACAAATCTGCGGCGACAGTCAATCGAAAATTAGCCTCTCTCCGAGGGTACTACAATTTTCTACAGGAAAAAGGCCACTTGCAGGTTAACCCTACAATAGGGATAAAATCCCCCAAAATTCAGCGAAAAGAATTGGAATATTTGTCATTAGAAGAGGTGGATACTCTTTTGGACATGCCGGACAAAAGTATTCGTGGCATGCGGGATCGAGCCATTTTGGAGCTTCTCTACGCCACAGGCATTCGAGTGAATGAAATCATCGCAGCAAATGTAACCGACGTCAATCTTAGAATTGGTTTTTTCACTTGTCCGGGGGAGCATGGCAAGGCCAGGATTATCCCGGTGGGAAGACCGGCCAGAAAAGCTGTGGAAGAATATGTTTTTGATGCCAGAGACTTGCTACTCAAAGATAACAAGTCTGAAAATGCATTGTTTGTAAACTATTATGGTCAAAGAATGACCCGACAAGGGCTTTGGAAAATTTTGAAAGAATATGGATCCAAAGCGGGCATTCGCAACAAGATTACACCCCATACGTTGAGGAATTCTTTTGCTGTACATATGATTCAAAATGGTGCGGATTTAAAATCACTACAGGATTTGTTGGGTCACGAAGATATTTCGGCGACTCAAGTTTATTTGTCGGTGACGAAAAACCGGATTAAAGACATATATGATAAAACCCATCCCAGGGCATAAGACGTGCCTTTATTTATTGGAATTATAGGAGTTGAAATGAACTTTTGGATTGTTTTTTTATGCGCTGCCGGCGTATCCTTTGCCATGACCCCTCTAGCGATTATCATCGCAAAGAAAACAGGTGCTATTGATGTCCCAAAAGACAATAGGAGGGTACATCAAAATCCTGTTCCACGAATTGGAGGGATGGCAATTTTCTTTGGCACAACCCTTGCGTTGCTTCTGGCATTGGCCATGAATATATTGGGATTCCCCCAAACGGAGATGAAAATCATCGGCATTATTGTGGGGGGCGTCTTAATTTATATTCTTGGAACCATTGATGATTTCGTAAATTTGCCGGCACTTGCCAAATTATTTGGCCAAATCGCTTGTGCGCTGGTTGTTTTCGCCTTTGGAAATCGTATTGACTTTATTGCAAATTATCTTGGGGAAGGAACCCAACAACTTGCCGGTTTTGCCAGTCTTATTATTACGGTTGTTTGGATTGTGGCCATTACCAATACCATTAACCTGGTGGATGGTTTGGACGGTTTAGCCGCTGGAATCTCAACCATAGCATCCCTTTGCATTGCCTATGTTGCTTACATCTTCGGATATTACCCGGCGTGCTTTTGCCTTCTGGCAGTGGCTGGTGGTGCCATGGGATTTTTGCCATATAATTTTTATCCGGCAAAGACATTCATGGGAGATGGAGGGGCTTTGTTTTTGGGGTTTATGATTGCCAATTTCTCCATTTTGGAACCGGTCAAGCGGGCAACCATGGTTGCTGTGTTAATTCCAGCCTTGGTACTAGCACTCCCCCTGTTTGATACATTTTGGGCGATTCTACGAAGAAAAGTGAATGGGAAACCTATTATGGAAGCGGATAAGGGTCATATTCATCACCGAATGATGGGTGCCGGAATGGGGCAAAGAAGGACGGTTCTTTGTATGTATGGTGTTTGTGGCATTATGGGTGTGGCAGCCGGTGCTGGTAAGCAGATCATTATACGTAGAAAGTCTGGGACTTTTGGCAGTGGCAGGCACATTTGTATTGGTGGTCATGACCGATATGAATGATTTGCGGCCAAGATTAAAACAAGAGGAGGGGAAAAATCAAAAACATAGTAAACCAAAGGGATTGTGATGGAACCAAATAATTAGTAGGCCCACGTGATTTCTACGACTTCACTGTTGGTGCCCACTCCGAATGGGGGGGCCATAGGTCCCCACTCCGGAAGTGACGATGCTAGTCATCCCATTCTTTTCCATCATTCCATAGGGGTTTTGCCAAAATAAACCGGTTACCAAGGTAATGGGGAACATCTGCCCCCCATGGGTATGTCCACTGAGGACCAAATCCGCCCCACTTTGTGCAAGGGCGGTTAAATCATTGGGTTCATGCTCAATGACAATCAAAGGGTATTTCTCATCAAGTCCCGATAGTAGCTGAGGAAGACTTTTTCTATTTTCGGTTCCGTCTCCCGCCTTTATCCCATCCTTTCGCCCCGCCAGATAGAACCTTCCTCCATTAAGAGAGACCACCTGGTCATCCAAAATGGTAATTCTTGCAGCTGCTAGAAATGATACCATTCTCGGATCCCGGAATGCGTCTTTTTTTTGGCGATGCAGAAAACCCTGCAATGATTTTCTCTTCCACATCATGGTTTCCACAGACCCCATATATTCCGTACTGGCAGTGAAGTTCTTTTAAAGCTTGAATAATTTTTTTGGGGTTACGGACCGCATCCATGTCACTGTCAAAGAGGTCGCCTCCAAAAATAATAATATCCGGGTGTATTTGATTGATTATTTTAACCATTTTGTTTACCTGCTCTAATCCAACATTTCTTCCCAGATGCAAATCTGCAACAAAGGCAATTCTTAAGGAATGAGAAGGGGTCGTTTGGTTGGACACGTTGGCATGATAGGAGGTAAGGATGGTATCTTCAGCATGAATCCCACCATAGGCAGTCAAAGTTGCGCAAATAATCACCACCCCAATGAAGCCTGCTAAATGAAAGGTATTTCCCTTGTTGCGCCCTAATACTTTTTTTCTTGAATAACAAAAATAGTTCAAAGAGAAGCAATGAAAGCCCCACATATATCATGACGCTCAGCCACCAGTCCCCCACCTTTAATAGGGTATATTGAAGGTCTCCGAGGACAATAAAACTTCCATAAATCGGGCTACCGGCCACCAAAAGGTAGAGACCGGTGAAAGTTGCGGCAAGGCCCTTTGAGTGTATACTTGGAAATGAAATAATCATCAGTTGGTAGATGCGCCAAGCGATATATATGTTGACTATAGTGTATAGAAATGCCATAAACCAGATAAACATGAAATGCCCTTCTATGATTCTACTGTGTTTCCACTTTTTCTTCATGCTCCGCAGAGATAAAAGACCTGCAAGTGCTGCTTGTGATGCCATCACCGGTATTTGGATGTTGGATTGAATAGATGACATCACTGGAAAAAAGCCCAACGAGAAGGACAACGGCAATGATTTTATAGGTCATTCGGCCATTTGCGTAGCCAGTTGTCCACAATGGGGGCTAAAACGTAAACGAAGGCACAACCGCCAATGGCAAAAACCAACAATCCTTCAAGACAGATTCTTCCGTTTAAATTAAGCAAATAGCCGCTATAATCCCCACCATTTTTTGTGAAAAGCAAGTTCCAAACAATAACTGGTCATATATTCCACAATACCGCAAAGCACCATGGTCATAACGAACATCAGAAATACATTTTCTCGAAATTTTTTCAGTACAATCAGAATAAGAATGCCCCCTGACCCGTATATGGGCAAACCAAAAACCATGGAGCATACCTCGATTGACAAAGACCACCATCCCGAATGAGGTGAAGACTCACTTCCCAGGTCCATCCCACAATTGAAAATATAAAAAAACATAATCACAAGATGCAGCAACGGGTAAGGTCGATCAAAATTGATTGTCCAAAAAATTTCTTCGCCCATCCTTTTCCAGTGCCGGGATACCAAGCGAGGGGGTGAGTCCAAACTTTGAAACAGCAACTCATCGTTTAATAAATCCGCATCCGGCAAATTCCATTTTTTTGCCTCTGTACGCAGGTGGGCGTACAGATTGGCCTCTGTTTCTCTGATGTATCCATTCACAAATAAAATGCCGGCTAATCCAAGGGTAAAAAACTCGCAGAACTGTCCAAGGGTAAAAAAGAGATACTCCATCAAAAACCAGCGCCACTTGTTCCCATGCATCATTCTCCGTGACAGATTAATGGCCGCAGTTTTACTTAGCGTGGGATTTTCGGCTAAAATAAAAGGAACCAATCGGTAGGAATATCCTTTTATAACTCCACCGACGATTGTTAGTTGCCACAATAACAACTGTACATAACGACATACCATCACCCAGGCGGGTCGGCGGATACATCGTATTTTGTAAAGGTAGAAGAGTCTCCCCACCTCGGTTTTTTCGTACTGGCGATTTTCCAGAAAAAAGCGTTTTTCTCCTACCTTCATAATGCTAAACACAAAAATAGTGAGAAGCGCACCTAGTACCACACCAAGAAAGGAGAATATCTGCCGGGATACCTTGTTTTCGGTGACCCCATACCAAACGCCTTTTATAGTGTTGAGAAATGGGGAATGATAGGTGGTGATTTGGTGCATCATGCCGCCAAGAAACACCTTTGTGGGAGTTCATCACACTTTTTTTTATGTTTACCATCTGGAAAAAGATCCCCATAGGCATTTCCTGTGCCGACGGACTCTTGAATCAATGTATCCGTAAAAGGTTGTTCTCCATTGGTCATTCCTGTTGGTGACGAGCCAAAAATAATGGAGAAGATGCCCATAATCATGCATGCCATAACAACTGTGGTATAATTTTTGCCAATGGCATCCTTGCTATGTTTCTTGAATTCTTTTCGGCACCAAGCCGATTGGAACCACCAGGCACTCTTTTGCTCTTTTTCCCAAATTGATTTTTTCATTTACATCTCCCGATATCCCTACAATAATAGATGGACCCTTTGTCCGCTGTATCCTATGCTATGGTTTTCAACATTATATCATTTTGAGATTGGATTGTCCCTGCTGATTTCGTAAGAGCAGGGTCAAAATTAAAAAAACCTTGCAATGGCAGGTTTGCCGTGCTAAAATATACAAGTTATTACGGGCGGTCCTCTGCGTATAAAAGATACCATGAACGTCTTGGAGGGAAGGAGGAAATACCAATGAATGTAATTCAGGCAATCACAAAAGAATATCAGAAAAATGACATCCCTGCGTTTAATGTGGGAGACACCGTTAAGGTACACATTAAAATAAAAGAGGGCACAAGAGAAAGAATTCAGATTTTTGAAGGATTTGTGCTTAAGAGACAGAATGGTGGAATCGCAGAAACCTTTACTGTCAGAAGAATCGCGTCAGGCGTTGGCGTTGAAAAAACGTTCCCCCCTGCATTCACCAAAAATCGACAAAATCGAGATTGTGAAAAAGGGACGGGTTAGAAAAGCGAAACTCAAACTATATGCGTGAGCGTACAGGAAAAGCCGCAAAGATTAAGACCAAAGAAAACAGCGAGAAGATGCTGGCTAATGAGCGAGCCATGGCTGCCGAAGCTGCCGCAGAAGTTGCAGCAAAACTGGCCGCTGATGCGGAAGCAGAAGCCGCAGCAATTGCCGCCGCAGAAGCCGCTGCCGAAGCCGCAAAACTGGCTGCTGAAGCTGAAGCTGCAAAAGTCGCCGCAGAAGCCGAAGCCACAGTAGAACCTGTTGCTGAACCTACTGCCGTTGCTGAAGATAAAATCAACGAATAATATTAATCAATGAAAAGGGGCCTACGGCCCCTTTTTGATATAAATCTCTTCGCGGAAAAAAACAACAGTACTATTTCCAAAATGAAAGGAACTTTTATGCTAAATAACATCAACTGGTACCCAGGACATATGAAGAAGACCCGTGAACTGATCCAGGAAAATCTGAAGCTGGTTGACGTAGTTGTTGAAGTGGTGGATGCCAGAATCCCGGTTTCCAGCAGAAACCCCATCATTGATGAGTTGATAAAGGGAAAAGATAGGGTGGTTGTATTAAATAAAAGTGACTTGGCGGATAAAGCTGTCAGCAGCCGTTGGCTGGCTTTTTTTAGAAAACAAGGATGCCACGCGTTGGCTTTGAATTCCATGAGGGGAGATGGCATTCGAGATCTTTTCCAATTGTTGGAGGGGATTCGATCCGCCAACAACGCGATTTCCCTTCGAAATAAGCCCTTTCGTATTATGATTGTAGGGGTCCCCAACTCCGGTAAATCTTCCCTGATTAATCGGTTGACTGGGAAAAAGAGCACCCAAACAGGAGATCGACCTGGAGTGACCAAGGGGAAGCAATGGCTTACAGTAAAGGCAGAAGGGGTAATGGGTACGTTTCAACTGTTGGATACTCCTGGGATTTTGTGGCCCAAGTTTGAAGATCCTAATGTGGGAATGAACTTGGCATTTTGTGGTTCCATAAAAGATGAAATCATGGACACCTGCAGAGTTGGCCTTGGAATTGATTGAAGTGTTGGCTAACCGTTATCCGGCGCAGCTGGCAGAACGATATAAGCTGGGGGCAGAAACCTTGGAAAACCTAAGTGGGTTAACCCCGTTGGAAATAATGGAAGCCATTGCAACCAAACGGGGATTTGTCATGGCAGGAAAACGATATGATTATGAACGAACTGCCCGCACCTTACTGGATGAATTTCGTGGTGGCCTAATTGGCAGGATTACGTTGGAGGAGGCGGAACAACAAGCGAAGGGGCTTGAGGTATAATGAATAAAGCCGAACGGGAAGTTTTTCTTCAACAAAAATTAGTCGAGATGAAACGTTATGAAATGGCGCTTTACGAAAAGGGTGCTGTTTTTGTTGCCGGTGTTGATGAGGTTGGAAGAGGCCCATTGGCAGGACCGGTTGTAGCTGCTGCTGTAGTTTTACCACAGGATTTTGATGTTGTCGGCATTGACGATTCAAAAAAATTATCGGCAAAAAAACGAAATGAGATGGCAAATATTATTTGTGAATCGGCGCTGGCTTATGGAATCGGCATGTGTAACGAAAAGGTGATTGATGAAATCAACATTCTTGAAGCCACCAAGCTGGCCATGAAGGAAGCCATACACGAAGCAGAAAAAATGTTAGGAGCTAAGATGGATCATATTCTGTTGGACGCGGTAATGCTGAAAGACCTTCCAAGACCTCAAACCCCCTTGATTCATGGGGATTGCCTCAGCGTATCCATTGCCGCAGCGTCTATTTTGGCAAAAGTGACCAGAGATGAAATGATGACTGAATATAGTTTGATTTACCCCTATTATTGCTTTGAACAAAACAAAGGATATGGGACCAAGGCACATTATCAGGGGATTGAAGAACACGGGGTTTGCCAGATACACCGTCGATCTTTTGTGAAAAAATATCTTTAATGGGGTTTGGAAGGATATCCCTCTTCCCCAATCCACAAAAATATTATAGAATAACCAAAAGAGGAAATGAGGTGGCTGATGATGAAAGACTATTTGGAATTTAAAAAATTGTGCTTATCCGGGGAGCCGGTTTTTTTGGATGGGGCCATGGGCACATACATTCAACAACTAGGTGGGGATCTATTTGGGGCAAAGAATAATATTGAACATCCAGACTTGGTGCGGCAGGTTTATGACGATTATATTGCTGCCGGAAGCCAAGGGATTAATACAAACACATTTTCCCTGAACAAAATATACATGGCAAAAAAAGAATTTGGATTGGATGCCATGGATTTGTCCTTGAACAAAGCGGTTGAAATTGCCTGTGCTGCTGCCGCAAATGCTTCGGAGAAAACCTACGTGCTTGGTGGTTTTGGACCTTGTGGTGAATTGTTTATGCGGGGGCGTACGAAGAATTATGAGAATGAGGAAATTGTAGAATCCTATACTGCACAGGCTGAAACCATGGCCAAGTATCCCATCAGTGCTTTTTTGTTGGAAACATTTTTTGACTTAACAGAAATCAGTTTGGTGGTGGAGGCATGCAGAAGAATAAATCCGGAACTGCCAATACTCATGAGCCTGACGTTTGCGACGACCAATAAAGGCGGGGCAACCTTAATGGGAAATCGCTCTGCCCAGATTGCCCAATGGGCCAACGAAAACGACATCTTTGCCGTGGGCGCCAATTGTGGGGATTTGACCCCTTTGGAATATGCAGTCATTATACGGGAATATGGTGAAAATACTCCCAAACCCATTTTTATCATTCCCAATGCAGGGATGCCGGTATTGGATGGAAACGGAGAAGCCCAATACCCTATGAAGGCGGAAGAATTCGCGTCTCAAATGGTAGCCTGCTACCGGGCGGGGGCTAGATTGTTGGGCGGATGTTGTGGCACGGATCCCAGCCACATTGCAGCCTTGGTGGAAGCGATTTCAAAAGAACAGCAACTAAAAAATGAAAATAAATAATCTTACATATTGAAATTATTGTTTCAGTCATCAAAAATCAGGAGGGAACTTAGTATGGCAATAAAATCGGACATTGAAATTGCACAGGCCAATCAACCGGAGGACATTCGAGTTATCGCCCAAAAAGCAGGAATCGACGAAAAATATTTAGAGCTTTACGGCACGCACAAGGCAAAAATTGATTATAACATTTTAAAAGAGCACCAGAATACACCAGACGGAAAACTGATTTTGGTGACAGCAATAACTCCCACCCCGGCGGGGGAAGGAAAGACGACAACCACTGTTGGGTTGGCGGATGGGTTGCATAAAATCGGCAAGAAAGTATTTGTCGCGCTTCGAGAACCCTCTTTGGGACCGGTGTTTGGAGTCAAAGGAGGCGCTGCCGGCGGTGGTTATGCCCAAGTGGTTCCTATGGAAGATATCAATTTGCATTTTACAGGAGATATGCATGCAATAGGGGCAGCAAACAATCTTTTGGCGGCTATGGTGGATAATCATATACACCAAGGGAATGGGTTAGGCATTGATACCCGAAAAATTACTTGGAGAAGAGCAGTGGACATGAACGATCGCCAATTGAGAAATCTTGTTGACGGTCTTGGTGGAAAAGCCCACGGCGTTCCACGAGAAGACGGTTTTGATATTACCGTTGCCAGTGAAGTCATGGCAGTGCTGTGTCTTTCCAAAGACATTGATGATTTGAAAGAACGGATTTCCAGCATTATTGTAGGATACACATACGATGATAAGCCTGTAACTGCTGCACAATTAAATGCCCAAGGGGCCATGGCAGCTTTGTTGAAGGATGCATTAAAGCCTAATTTGGTTCAAACCTTGGAACAGACACCGGCCTTTATTCATGGTGGGCCCTTTGCCAATATTGCCCATGGATGTAATTCGATTATGGCTACAAGAATGGGATTGAAGTTGGCTGATTATGTGGTGACGGAGGCAGGATTCGGTGCTGACTTAGGTGCGGAAAAATTCCTGGACATTAAATGCAGAATGGCAAACCTCAAACCATCTGCAGTGGTGATTGTTGCAACTGTTCGCGCCCTAAAACATCATGGAGGTGTGGCAAAGGCGGACCTCCAAAAGGAAAACCTGGAGGCGCTGGAACTGGGATTGCCCAACTTGCTGTGCCATGTTGAAAATATCACCAAAGAATTCAAACTTCCTGCAGTTGTGGCGATTAACGCATTTCCAACGGATACCAAAGCAGAACTGGATTTAGTTGCGGCGAAATGTCGGGAACTGGGTGTGAATGTTGCATTAAGTGAAGTATGGGAAAAAGGCGGTGCAGGAGGCATTGCCTTGGCTGAAGAAGTGGTCAGACTTTGCCAACAGCCCAATGAATTTGCCCAGATTTATACGTCTGAACAGACCATTGAAGAAAAAATACGGGCCATTGCGACAAAGATATACCGGGCGGGGGATGTGAATTTCCTTCCTGCCGCAGCCTCCCAGCTGAAACAGCTGGAAGGCCTGGGATTTGGCAACCTGCTCATTTGCATGGCCAAAACCCAGTACAGCTTTTCAGATGATGCGGCCCTTCGTGGCGCCCCTTCCGGGTTTGTACTGACGGTACGAAACTTGAAAGTGTCCGCAGGCGCCGGATTCATTGTAGCACTTACCGGAGATATTATGACCATGCCCGGCCTGCCTAAAGTTCCTTCCGCAGAGCGGATTGATGTGGACAGCACTGGAAAAATTTCCGGGTTGTTTTAAGGAGAATAGAATGAATCCAACGAATTATATTCAACTGCCCAGTACAGAATTCGTTAGAATTCTGGCCGGGAACGACCCGGTTCCCGGCGGAGGCGGTGCCTCAGCTTTGGTGGGTGCCATCGGCACCGCCCTGGGCAACATGGTAGGATCTCTCACCGTGGGCAAAAAAAAATATCAGAATGTGGAATCGGAAATTATGGCATTAAATGAGGGGGCCAAGGCAATCGAGGCTGCCCTGTTGGAGCTGGTTGCCCGGGATGCAGAAGTGTTTGCCCCTTTGGCGGCCGCATATGGCAAACCAGAGGACAAAGAGAACATGGAGACTTGTCTAGTTGATGCCACATTGGTTCCTTTGGAAATCATGAAACAATGTTGCAAGGCGATTGAACTGGTACAAGCTTACAGTCATAAGGGCAGCCGTCTTGCAATCAGCGATGCCGGTGCAGGCGCAGCATTGTTATGTGGTGCCTTAAAAGCGGCTAGTCTAAACGTGTTTATTAATACCAAAGCCATGGAAAACAACGTTCAAGCCCAGGCCTTTAATCAAGAAGCAAATGCCATGCTGAAAGAATACTGTGGGCTGGCAGATGAGATTTTTCTATCCGTAAAAGCAGACTTAAGTGGTCAGGCATAATCCGGATTGCACTTGAATAGGCCAGATGAAGGATGCATAGATTGGGCAGACCGTGGATAGACCAAATAGAACCTGAGCAGAAAGGGGGACCTGTATGACAAAGATCCTAAAGGGAAAAGATGTGGCAGATGCTTTAAATCTCCAAAATCTCACCGCAATTGAAACCTTAAAGGAACATCATATTATTCCCACCTTGGTGACGATTCGCCTGGGAGATAGACCGGATGACGTGGCCTATGGGGCCAGCATCGTCAAGAAGGCAAAAGCTCTGGGGATTGAGGTACAAGAGTGTTTGTATCCCGAAAATATGACTCAAAAGGCACTGGAAAATCGTCTGCTGGAATTAAATCGGGATAAAGATGTGCATGGGGTTTTGCTTTTTCGACCGCTGCCTCCCCATATGGATGAAAAGGGCGGTATGCAACATTCTCAGCCCCGAAAAGGATGTGGATGGCATTTCCGATATTTCTATGGGAAGAGTATATTCGGGAAATCCGGATGGGTTTGGTCCGTGTACGGCAGAATCTGTTATATCAATTCTCAATTATTACAATATTCCCATTGGTGGGAAACGAGCAGTCGTGTTGGGAAGAAGTTTGGTCATTGGGAAGCCGGTTTCCATGATGCTATTGGGGGGAAAACGCAACGGTGACCTTATGCCATCGAAAAACGGCTGATTTGCCCGGAGAATGCCGCAGGGCGGATATTCTCATTGCAGCAGCGGGAAAGGCCAATTTTTTTGGACGATACTTTTGTTCATTCAGGCCAGACGGTGATAGACGTAGGTATTAATGTGGATGAAAAAGGCAATCTTTGTGGGGACGTGGACTATGATAAAGTCGCTCCTTTGGTTGGCGCCATTACCCCGGTACCGGGAGGCGTGGGAACGGTTACCACCGCCATTTTGTTGGCCCACGTTATTGAAAACGCATCTAGACAAATCAAAGAGATGAAACAATGATGGGACAAGCCATACGATTCAGGAGAGAACGGACGTAAGTGATGGAAGAGAACAAAGAGTCAAAACAATCAAATCTACAATCTGCCAGCCCCAAACCGACAGAGGGGGAGAGAAAATCTCCTACTTTGGACGAGATGGGGTTTGCATGTCTGGATCAATTTAGACCGGCTCGCACCGGAGCCCCGGAAGCCGTCTTTTGCCCCGGAAAGACCTCTTTTCAAATTGCTGAGATTCTGAAAGAATTGAGCCGTATGCACCCAGGGGAGAACATTATGGCGACCCGGGCAACCCATGAAGATTTTCATGTTGTCAAGGGGATGATACCTGAGGCCACCTATGATTCGGTAGCCAGGGTCATAGCAGTAGTACGAAAAATCTGTCCCACGGTGGAAGAATCTACAAAGAAGGGAAAGGCTGGAGAGGGAACCATTGGGGGTCATTGCCGTTATAACTGCAGGTACTGCGGATATTCCTGTGGCTGAAGAAGCTGCAGTGATTGCCGAATTATTGGGCAATCCGGTGGATCGGATCTATGATGTGGGGGTTGCGGGCATTCATCGTCTTTTGATGATAAACTGGATCGAATTCGAGAGGCCAATGTGGTCATTGTCGTTGCCGGAATGGAAGCCGCCTTGGCCAGTGTGGTTGGGGGACTTGTTAGCAGCCCGGTCATTGGGGTTCCTACCCATGTGGGATATGGTGCAAGTTTTGAAGGGCTTACGGCACTTCTTTCCATGTTAAATAGTTGTGCCAATGGGATAGGGGGTTGTGAATATTGACAATGGTTATGGAGCCGCCTGTTTGGCATCAAAAATAAACAGAAGGAAATAGTTTTTTGTTTTGTAGAAAAAAACACCCTTTTACCAAAATTTTGGTAGGAGGGTGTTTTTCATATTGACATTCATCTATGTGTGTGATATGTTGGTATAGACATATAGATGAACGTCTATGTGAATCAAGCGGTGAAAGGAATTTCCATGAATAATGAACAGTTTACATTGATTAATAAAGCCTTGTCAGACCCTAATCGACTGCAGATAATACAGATGATTATTCAGCAAGAACGTTGTGCTTGCAAACTTTTGGTTTTTTTTGATATTACCCAACCCACGTTGTCCCACCACATGCGTATTTTATCGGATTGTGACTTAGTTCATACTCGAAAAGATGGGAAGTGGTCTCACTATTCAATGAATTTGAAGACGCTGTCCGATTACTCGGACTTTGTGAATCAAATTTATCGGGCATCCCTTGCTGCCGCGTCGGATGGTGTATCTACGGAAAGTGAATGTTGCGAACCCAATAAGATAGAAGAGGAGAACCCAAAATGTTCATTTTAGAATGGCTGAACGATCAATTACTAAAAATGAATTGGTTGTATGATTTAATTAAAGGTTTGGTTGAAAATGTGTTTGGCCTCAGTTTGGATGATAGATTGGGAGGCAGCCTCCACTTTTTTATTTACGATGTGATCAAGATTTTTATCTTGCTTTCGGTGCTGATTTTTGTGATTTCTTATGTTCAAAGCTTTTTCCCTCCGGAACGCACCCGCAAAATTCTTGGGGGGCATAGGGGCATTGCATCTAATATTTTCGGTGCTTTGCTTGGCACCATTACCCCATTTTGCTCTTGCTCTTCAATCCCCCTTTTCATTGGATTTACCAGCGCGGGCCTTCCCATCGGTGTCACTTTTTCTTTCTTGATATCTTCTCCTTTGGTGGACTTGGCCTCCGTATTGCTTTTGGCCAGTATTTTTAACTGGAGAATCGCCATTGCATATGTATTTGTGGGGCTTATATTGGCTGTAGTGGGAGGCACTGTTATTAGTAAGGCAAAAATGGAAGCCTACGTAGAACCTTTTGTTTATCAAAACCACATGGCCGAATTGGAGCAAGAAACTTTATCTGTAAGGGACAGAGTGAATATTGGGAAACTGCAAGTGTTGGATATTGTGAAGCGGGTTTGGATTTACATACTCATTGGCGTTGGCATTGGTGCCTTGATTCACAACTGGATTCCGGCGGAAGTTATTTCTGCCTTACTGGGACAGGACAAATGGTATTCCGTTTTGGTTGCTACTTTTGTGGGAGTGCCCATGTATGCGGATATTTTTGGGACCCTCCCCATCGCGGAGGCCTTGGTGGGAAAAGGCGTCGGCATTGGCACAGCTTTATCTTTTATGATGGCGGTGACAGCACTTTCGCTTCCCTCATTAATTATGCTAAAAAAAGTGGTGAAAACAAAATTGTTAGCCATGTTCTTTGGGGTTGTGGTTATTGGTATCCTTATCATTGGCTATGTGTTTAATGCATTTGGATTTTTCCTAATATAAATTATTGTAATGTTTGGTTGTGAAATCGAAGGGAGATAATATGTCAAAAGAATGGTATCCGGTCATTAACATTGAAAATTGCATTCAGTGTGGTGCTTGCATTGAGATGTGCCCCAATGGGGTCTACGAAAAAGGAACGGACAGTCCGATAGTAATCAATCCGGAAGGATGTGGATACGGTTGCAAAGGATGTCAAGCTCGGTGCCCGGCATCTGCCATTGAATATGTCGGAGATACGGGAAAAGAGGTAAGTAGTCAATGTAATTGTGCTTGTGGATGTGGGGAAAATTCAAATTGTTGTTGAGATAACTCACGGAGCGGACTAGCAGGCAATAAAATAAGAGCCGTTTCGGCTTGGTGTAGAAGTGTAAATGGCTGAACAAGTATAGGTTTACATTGATTGAGTCATGAGGCATGACTATAATAGTTATATACAATAGCAGGAGGATAAAATGGTAATTAAAATTTTGGGAACTGGGTGTTCAAAATGTAATAGCCTAGAAAAAAATGTGGATGCAGCAATTGAAAAATTGGGATTAGACGCAACAGTTGATCATGTGAGGGATATCACCGAGATTGTTGGGTATGGGGTGATGAGAACTCCGGCGCTTGTAATCAATGAAAAAGTTGTGTCTGCAGGCAAAATTTTGTCTGTATCAGAAGTGGTTGCTTTGTTGGAAAAGTGAGGGAAATGAAATGAGAATGTTAGAAGAATTTTTTCCGGAGTTTGCTGAAAAACTTGATGAACTAGATGCATTATATGCTGAGAAAAGACATATTGATGAAAAAACCTATCAATTCATCTGTTTTGCGTTGTCCATCAAAGGTAGATCAAAACCTTGCGTTTTAAAGCATTTTAAGGGAGCGTTAGAGGCAGGAGCCACGGTTGAAGAACTTACTTATATTTTGGCATTGACTATGCGGGAAGCGGCAGGAGCCGATGACTGTTGGACGCATGATGTGATTGATGATTGGAAAGAAATACTGAAGGGAAATGTGGATTGCGGATGCAAAAAATAGCTATATACATTGATTGTACCCATGGTGTAAGCGGGGATATGCTATGCCGGGGATTGACTTCCTTATGTGGAGATTCTGACTATGTGGAAGGGCAGCAAGCCAGTATATTTTCAAGGGATGACAAGCCTGCTCATGGTCATCACCACCGTAGCTTTCGGGAAATTGAGGCCCTTATTGGTGAAAGTCAACTTGAAGATCCAGTAAAAGCGATTGTACTGAATATTTATACAGCCTTGGCAAAAGCGGAAGCTGAAGTTCATAAGGAAACTCTGGATACCGTCCATTTTCATGAAGTGGGAAGGAACCAAGCCATTGAGAATATGGTTGGAATTGCTGCGGCAATTCACAAACTGGATCCGGAATATGTTTTCTGTTCCACCATTCATGATGGGGTGGGGCACTGTGATGTGCAGTCACGGTGAAATTTCTGTCCCCGTGCCGGCGGTCAAGGCCATGATGAAACAATGTCAACTTCAATTTGTTTGTGATGACGTGAAAATGGAAAGGGTGACTCCCACCGGACTTGCAGCACTGATTGGGTTGGGCGCAGAATTTATGGACGAAGTCACAGATGAATGGCTTGTACTTGACACGGTGATGGCAGTTGGCACCAGAACAATGGAGCAAGAATCTTCCCGGAAGCGTTTCTGCGAAGGCATGAAACTGTATCGAATTCAATCTCAAAAATAGGGTTAGGAGGACTCCATGGATTCAAACATTTTGAATACAATGAAAAATCTCGCCCGACACAATATGAAGGGGCACTACGCGGAAACGGCAGAGACCCTTTTTGAACTATTAAATCACTTGATTCCTGACGGGAGTACTGTTGGAACGGGAGACTCCATGACCTTAGAGGAGCTAGGGGTTTTTGATTATCTAAGAGACCGAAAAATAGATTTTTTAGACAAACAGCAACCCTCCCTTTCAGGGAGAGACAAACGGGAGATTTATTTACAGAATTTTAGGGCGGATGTTTTTGTTAGCGGTGCAAACGCTGTTACATCAGATGGAAAGATTATTAATATTGATGGCAACGGCAGCCGGGTTGCGCCTATGATTTATGGTCCACCTAAAGTGATTTTGGTTGTTGGTACCAACAAAATTAGCAAAAATGAGGCGGAGGGAATGGAAAGAGTCAGACAAGTCGCTGCCCCTTTGGATGCTAAAAGACTGGGGCGAGATACCCCATGCGTCCCTACAGGCAGTTGCACAGACTGTAACGCTAAAGACCGGATTTGCAATGACTTCGTTATGATAACCAGACAATTTGATCCGGATAGGTTGCATGTGATTATTGTGGAAGGGAAATGGGGATATTAAGAAAAAGATAAAAGACCACCCTGCAGAGGTGGTTTTTTAAAATCTCTACTGGGAATAATTTTTTGGTGCAATTCAGGGAGGGTATGTTATATAATATTAATAGGTATAAATTAAACCCAGAATGGAGGAAGAGGATGGCGATTCTACTCACAGGCGGTACCGGCTACATTGGTAGCCACACAGCAGCTGCTCTAATCAAAGCAGGCATAGATGTGGTGCTCCTTGATAATCTGTCTAACTCCTCTTTAGATGTGGTAGGAAATTTGGAGAAGTTGGTAGGAAAAGAAGTCCCCTTTATTCTTGGTGATCTTAGAAACCCTGGGGACATTGAGCAGACCTTTATGGAATTTGACGTTGAAGGTGTGATACACTTTGCTGGGCTGAAGGCTGTTGGGGAATCCATGAAACGTCCCAAACTATATTTTGAAAATAATGTTGGGGGTACTACTAACCTTTTGGATGCCATGAAACGGCATCAGGTCAAGCGAATTGTTTTCAGCTCCTCCGCCACGGTGTATGGGAATCCGGAAATTGTTCCCATTGATGAAGAGGCGCCCCTTGGAGCCACCAATCCTTACGGGAAGACCAAACTGGCCATTGAAAAAATGTTGAGAGATCTTAGCAGCAAGGATGCTGCTTGGGAAATCTCCTTGCTTCGGTATTTTAACCCTGCAGGTGCGGATCCCAGTGGTCTGCTGGGAGAAAATCCCACAGGAATTCCCAACAATTTGATGCCATACATTCAAAAAGTTGCAGCAGGAGAGTTGGAGCAATTAAACATATTTGGAAATGACTATCCAACCCCGGATGGAACCGGTGTTAGAGATTATATTCATGTATGCGATTTGGCCAATGGTCATTTGGCAGCATTAAACCACATAATGCCCGGGGTTTCCATCTATAATTTGGGGACAGGTAAGGGTTTTAGTGTTCTGGAAGTAGTTCGGGCTTTTGAAAATGTCACTGGGGTCTCCATCCCATATGATATTGGAACCAGACGAGAGGGGGATATCCCCATTTGTTATGCGTCAACCAAAAAAGCTGAAGCCCAGTTAAACTGGAAAGCGGAGCTTACCTTGGAGGATATGTGTCAGGATGCTTGGAACTATTATCAGAGGCTAGGCAAAATATAATCGGTAAGATATTTTAAGAACATTAAAGTATTCTGGGAAATCTGTTTTTATTCCCGCAAAAATGCATTACAATATACTTGTCATCAACATTTTGTTGCACTGCATACCATCAAAGGAGTGTTATTTTGAACCAATTGGAGGAAAAGGTCGACCATAACCTGGGCCCAAAGAAGGATTTTGTCATCCGTGCCTTGTATTATGGATTATGGGCAGGACTTATTTTCCTTGTTTTATATTATGGTTTGGGGCTTATTTCCCCCTTTATATTCGCCTTTTTATTTGCGGCGATTGTTCGGAAACTTGCAGAAAAAACGGTTCGCAAAGTTCGGATTCCCATCAAACCATTATGTGCGCTGTATGTGTTGATATTTTATTCCACCATCGGTGTCTTACTGACTTTTCTTGGCATTGGTGCGGTTGCCCGTCTGGCAGATTTTGTTACCAATATACCGGGGCTTTATGAAACCCAGTTCCAGCCACTTTTGAACAAAATATACGAGAGTGTTCAGCGAGGGGTGGCATTGATGGATCCTAATTTGGTGGACAGCCTTAACGGACTTTATGATCAACTGCTTAAATCTGTGGGAGCCATGCTGGGAAATTTCTCGGGATGGATGCTTACTTGGATTTCAAACTTGGTCACTTCTGTCCCTGTAATGGTCATCAAGATTTTATTGATGGTGATTTCTACCTTCTTTGCTGCCATGGACTTTGATCGGTTTACAGGATTTGTCAGTCGACAAATTTCGCCACAAAAAAAAGAATTGATGCATCACATCAAAGGATATCTAACAGGCACAGTTTTAAAAGTGCTTAAGGCGTACGGCATCATCATGAGCGTAACTGCCATTGAACTGTCCATAGGGATGACCGTTATAGGAGTGGACAATGCTATTTTAGTGGGCATTGGGATTGCCGCCTTTGACATTCTACCTATATTCGGAACCGGGGGTATCATGATTCCCTGGACCATCATTGCGCTGATACAGACAGATTACAAATTTGCTTTTTCTATATTTGGGCTGTATGTTTTTGTTACAATAATCCGTAATATTATTGAACCCAAATTAGTGGGACCGCGATTAGGACTTCACCCGTTGGTTACCCTAATGTGCATCTTTGTGGGTGCCCAACTATTTGGAGTGATTGGACTGTTTGGACTCCCCATTGGCCTTTCTCTGGTAATGCATCTAAATAGTAAAGGTGTCATTCATATATTCAAATAGAAACCTTGACCGACTTCCATAAATCAACTATAATACAACGTACAACCATATATTGACTGTGATGAAGAGGAGTAGGGCAATAGGCCTCAACAGAGAATGGAACCCGGGAGGACCGGCTGGAAGGTTCCTGAGAAACGCGTTTCCTGAAGGTTGCTTTTGAGTCAAAGGTTATAATGAGTGCTGTGGGGGATTCCCATAGAATAAAGGTGGTACCGCGGAACTATATCCGTCCTTTAGTTTTTGCCTGACGGCGACGAGGGGCGGATTTTTAATACCAGACCTCGGAGAATTGAAAAGGACCTTCCCATTGGTAAAGCCAAATTTATGGAAGGGAAGCGAAAGGAGAACCAGCATGAAAAAAAATCTGGCTAAAACTTATAACCCCAAAGAGTTTGAAGACCGAATCTATGCGGAATGGGAGAACAGCGGGGCGTTTATTGCACAACGTGATGCCAACAAAAAGCCCTTTACCATTGTGATGCCCCCTCCCAATATTACAGGACAGTTGCACATGGGACATGCTTTGGACCAAACCCTACAGGATGTCTTGACCAGATGGAAAAGAATGCAGGGATTCTCTGCCTTATGGCTTCCGGGAAGCGATCATGCCAGTATTGCCACGGAAGTCAAGGTGGTTGAGAAACTTCGAAACGAAGAAGGGATGGAGAAAGAAGAAATCGGACGGGAAGCCTTTTTGGAACGGGCATGGGCCTGGAAAAAACTATATGGCGGGAAAATAACCGCCCAGTGCCGAAAGCTGGGGGACTCCTGTGACTGGTCCAGAGAGCGGTTTACCATGGATGAAGGTTGTAACAAAGCAGTGACTGAATTCTTCATTCGGCTGTACGAAAAGGGACTAATCTATCGGGGAAATCGATTAATCAACTGGTGCCCCACCTGTGGAACCTCCCTTTCTGATGCAGAAGTGGAACATCAAGATAAAGCCGGAAAGTACTGGTACTTCAAATATCCAGCCGTTGACGGCGGAGAAGGCATTGTGGTAGCCACTTCTAGGCCGGAGACCATGTTTGGGGATGTGGCCATTGCGGTTCACCCTGACGATGAAAGATATAAGGCAATGGTGGGAAAAAATGTGATTTTGCCATTGGTTGGACGGGAGATCCCTGTTATTGCAGATTCATATCCGGATCCCCAAAAAGGTACCGGAGCAGTTAAGATTACCCCAGCCCATGATCAAAATGACTTTGAAGTTGGAGAACGTCATGGATTACCAAGGCTCTCCTGCATTGACAAGGATGCGAAAATGAACAGCTTGGCCGGAAAATATGAAGGGCTGGATCGTTTCCAATGCCGAAAAGAATGGATTGCTGATTTGGATCAAGCAGGCTATTTGGTCAAGACTGAGGAAAAGGAAATCCCTTTAGGAGAATGCTATCGGTGTTCTACAATTGTAGAGCCAATGCTTTCGGACCAGTGGTTTGTTGACATGGAATCCTTGGCAATTCCCGCCATGGAGGCCGCAAAAAACGGAACGTTGGAACATGTTCCTCAACGCTTTGAGAAAATATATCTCCATTGGTTAGAAAATATTAGAGACTGGTGCATTTCCAGACAACTATGGTGGGGGCATCGGATCCCGGCATACTATTGCGATGAATGCGGTGAAATCATGGTAGCCCGGAAAATGCCGGACAAATGTCCCAAGTGTGGAAGCACCAACATTCGTCAAGATGAAGACGTTCTGGACACCTGGTTCAGTTCTGGTCTTTGGCCTTTCAGTACATTAGGATGGCCTGAGGACACAGAAGATATGAAGTATTTCTATCCCACCGATGTACTTGTAACCGGATATGATATTATATTCTTCTGGGTAGTTAGAATGGTGTTTTCAGCCTTGGAAATTACAGGAGAACCTCCGTTCCATCATGTTTTTGTTCATGGGTTGGTGCGTGATGCCCAAGGCCGAAAAATGAGTAAATCCTTGGGGAATGGGATTGATCCTTTGGATGTGATAAATCATATGGGCGCAGATGCCCTTCGATTTATGTTAATGACTGGCATTTCCCCCGGAAATGACATGCGTTTTCAGGATGAAAAATTGGAAGCAGCACGGAACTTTGCCAACAAACTATGGAATGCATCTAGATTTGTTATCATGAATCTGGGAGGGGAAAACGAAGATGGAACTTTTTCTCCTCAACTGGAAATTGAAGAGAATCTAAGTAAATTGAGTCTTCAAGATGAAGACCGATGGATAATTTCTCGAATCAATCAGGGGACAAAAGCTGTGACAGATGCCATGGATAAGTATGAGCTAGGAATGGCAGGACAGCGGGTATATGAGACAATTTGGAACGAGTATTGCGACTGGTATATTGAACTTGTAAAAGGCAGGCTTTATGGCACAGATGCGGAAGACAAAAGAGTTGCGGTTAGTGTTCTCGTTGCTGCATTAAAAGACCTGATTAAGATGCTACATCCCTTCATGCCGTTTATTACCGAAGAGATTTGGAGTTATTTGCCCAAGACAAAGGGATTCCTTATGGAATCTCAGTGGCCGATTTATCAAGATGACAAAAATTTTCCGGAGGAAACAGAGGTCATTGAATTGGCAATGGCGGCGATTAAAGCTATTCGAACAATTCGAGTTGAAGCAGATGCGGCCCCTAGCAAAAAACTCTCCATTATTGTCTTTACAAAAGTGGATGTTCGGCCCGCCTTTGTAGCCGGCACACGATATATAAAACAAATGGCTAATATTACCGAGATTACCTTTGTTGAGAACAAGGATTCTTTGCCGGAGGATGTTATGTCTGCAGTGATAGAAGGGGCAGAACTGTTTATCCCTTCAGATGAACTTTTGGATTATGATGTGGAGTTGGCAAGACTCTCCCGTGAAAAGGAGAAACTTACCGGAGAGGTAATGAGGGTTCAGAAGAAATTGGATAATGTCGGATTTGTATCCAAAGCACCGGCGAAGGTCATTCAGGAAGAAAAAGAAAAAATGGCCAAATATGAAGATATGCTTACAAAAGTCAAAGAACGATTGTTGGCGGTGGAGAAAAAACTTGGATAGAAATAAAATAATGTCTTCTCAAGAAAATATAGATCCAATCATACGAATCGAAAGATTTCAGCGGTTTGGAAGCAAATTAGGACTACAACGAATGACTTGCCTCATGGAAAAGTTGGGGAATCCACAGGATTCGCTTTGTTACATTCATGTTGCGGGTACCAATGGGAAGGGTTCGGTTTGCCGTTATCTGTATGAGATTCTCATGCATGCAGGATATTCTGTTGGCATGTTTACTTCGCCATACATTGAAGAATTCAGGGAGCGAATTGAATTGACAGGTGAGATGATTTCCCAAGAAGACCTTGCCAAGGTTACAAATCAAGTGATTGTTGCAGCAGATCAAATGGTTTCAGAAGGACTTGAGTCTCCCACAGAATTTGAAATTGTAACGGCCATTGCCTTGGTTTATTATGCAGAAAAATCCCCTGACTTTGTTATTCTTGAGGTGGGACTGGGGGGGAAGGGAGACTCTACCAACATTATAAAAAAACCGCTGGTGAGCATCATCACTTCCATAGGGCATGATCACATGGACAGATTGGGCAATTCTCTTGCATCCATCGCCGCCGAAAAGGCGGGAATCATCAAGGAAGGCGTTCCGGTGGTGGTTTCCGTGGAGGATGCTGAAGCGGCTAAAGTGATTGCACGAACTGCATACGAAAACGGAAGCCCATTGAAAGATTCTACAAAACTCAAAATAACCAATGAAAGAGTCACTGGGGAGGGCACCATCTTTAATCTTTCCATAGACGGCATACGATACGATGGAATTGAGATTACCATGGCCGGAGAACACCAGGTGAAGAATGCGGTCACTGCATTGGCAGCTATTGAAATATTGCGCAAAAATAGTATAATAAAGATAAATCTGGAAGGGTTGTGCGCGGGGATCAAAAAGGCCAAAATGATGGGCAGATTTGAAGTCCTTGGCAGCAATCCCTGTTTCATCTTGGATGGAGCCCATAACCGAGAAGGGGTTGAAGCTCTTGTTCATGCTGTGGACAGACATTTTTATGGCAAAAAAATCCTTTACGTAGTGGGCATCTTGGCAGATAAAGAGGTAGACACCATGCTGGATTGCCTAGCTGCCTACGCAGCCGAATCGGGTTCTTTCATTGCCACAGAACCATACAATCCTCGGAAACTAGATGCTCATAAGCTGAAGAAAGGGCTAAGCCTTAGGGGATGTGAATGTGTTGAAGTTCCGGATTTAATGGAGGCACTGGCCTTGGCAAGGTCCAGATCCTCGGAATTTGATGCCATCTTGTTTACAGGATCACTGTATATGATTGGGGAAATTAGGAAGGTGCTAAAATGATTCTTAAACCGCGCAAAAAAATATTGCTATATTACAATCCTTTTTCTGGAAACGGAATGTTCAAAAATAATTTGGATATGGTGATAGAGCGGCTACAAACAAAAAAATATCAGGTCATTCCTGTTCGTGCAGCTAGAGGAAAGTGTATTGATACCGCTTTAACGGAGATGAATCAGGAAGAGTATAGCCGGATTATCGTTGCCGGAGGGGATGGAACCATTAATATTTGTGTCAATTCAATGATACAGCATGACATCCATTTGCCACTGGGAATTTTGCCGGTTGGAACCGCTAACGACTTTGCCTACTATTTTGGGATTCCAACAGATACAGCAGGTGCGTTGGATATTGCCTTGGGAAAACACACCACCTTTGCGGATGTAGGGGTTTGTAATGGGAAAAACTTTATTAACGTTACTGCTCTTGGAAACGTTGTGGATGTCAGCCAGAAAACAGACCCAAACCTGAAAAATGCTTTGGGGATTACTTCATACTATCTGATGAGTTTATCCCAAATGGTGAACTTAAGACCTTTGCCGGTGAAACTGATCACCCCGGAAGAAACCTATGAGGAAGAGATGTTCTTCATGGTTGTCATGAATGGCAAATCTGCGGGGGGGTTAAAGACTCTTTCTCCTGAATCGGAAATAAATGATGGTAAAATGGATGTGATATTGTTTCGTGAAATCCCAATCTTAAATGTTTTGCCGTTAATCATTGAATTTGCTCAAGGTAAACACTTGTACAACAAACATGTTTTGTCATTTCAAACAAGTGAACTTCGAATTGAATCTCCGGTGGATATCTCTACTGATGTGGATGGTGAAACAGGGGCTAAACTGCCTTTGGATTTTAGCATTTTACACAAACGATTAAGCATTCTGACGGCTGATATGAACAAGGGGGAACTAACCAAATGAGAAACGATTTGTTGGAAAGGATGGGATTGATTCTGTCTGTCACCAAAGATAACGAGTATCGGGGATTGATGGGCTTTTTTAAAGATAATTATCTTGAAGTGGATAGCGAAGAGGTAATCCCAACGGATGTGGTGCAGTGTTGGAAAGTGACACCAAAGGGGGAAGACACACTGGCAGGAGCGATTTGTCTGGCGCTTCGTCAGGGAGAATATATTATTGATGGAATTGCAGTGAATGAAACCTATCGCAAAAACAATATTGGGAAAGTATTATTGGATGCGGCGCTGGATGAAGTCAGGAAAAGAAAGGGAAAGCGGATATATTTAGTGGCAAGAGCGCCTGGCTTTTTTCGAAAATCCGGTTTTGTCACGATTCCCAAAGATTTGGCACCAAATTTTTTTGAATGTTTGACATGCCCCCAATATGGTGTGGACTGTCACCCTGAAGTGATGTTGATGGAGGTGTAATGTGAGAATCATACTGGATGGCATGGGCGGAGATTTTGCGCCTTTAGAAATTGTGAAGGGTGCGGTGGAGGCCTCCAAACAAATTGATGATGAAATTTGCATTGTGGGTCGGGAGGAGTTAATTCATGCCGAACTAAAAAAGTACAAATACGACCCGGAAAAGATTTATGTGGTTCATGCGGAAGAGATTATCACAAACGATGAAGCTCCGGTGCGTGCGGTTCGAAGCAAAAAAGATTCTTCGCTGGTAAAGGGCTTGAATATGCTGAAGGATGGAAGAGGTGACTTGTTTATCTCGGCAGGCAGCACCGGCGCGTTGATGGCAGGAGGGCTTGTTTATTTTAGGCAGGATTCAAGGGCTGGACCGGCCGGCGATTGCAAGCGTCTATCCTATTATTGGCAAACATAAGGCGGCATTATTAATTGATGCCGGGGCCAATGCGGAATGCAAGGCCGACAATTTGCTTGAATTTGGCATAATGGGTTCAATTTACATGGAAAAAGTCATGAAGATGCCAAATCCAAGAGTTGGTTTGGTTAATATCGGCCATGAGGAAGCAAAGGGTTCCACTTTGACGAAAGCTGCTTTCCAACTGCTTTCCAAAAGCAGGATTAATTTTATAGGCAATGTGGAGGCAAGAGATGTGCCGAAAGGTGCTTGCGATGTAATTGTTTGTGATGGATTTGTTGGGAATGTAATTTTGAAACTTACCGAAGGATTGGGCTGGAATATATTTCAAATGCTAAAGCAAAAATTTACTGAAGGGGTCAAAGCAAAAATTGGTGTGGTATTCTTAGTGGATAAATTGAAGGCCATGAGAGCTGAATTTGACTATTCGGAATACGGTGGGGCACCGATTTTGGGCGTAAAAGGTGCAGTTGTAAAAATGCACGGATCGTCCAATGCCACCGGGGTGAAAAACACTATCCTCAAAGGAATCCCATTCGCCAATGAGGATGTGGTAGAAATTATTCAAAACTCAGTATTGGAGATAGAGGAGATCATCATTAGTGAACCTGACAACATTTCAGAATAAGATCGGATATATGTTTCGTGATATAGCTTTGCTGGAGAAATCTTTGACCCATAGCTCCTATTTTCGGGGGAGAGGTCAAAGCGCCGGAGAAGATAATGAGCGCCTGGAGTTTTTGGGAGATGCACTACTGGATGCAGTGATAGGAGAAGCACTGTACCGTAGAATTCCCCATGGAGAAGAAGGAAAACTTTCTAAATTAAGGGCGCTTATTGTTTGTGAAAATGCTTTGGCCCGAGTTGCCAGACAACTGGGTGTTGGTGAGGTGTTGTGCCTCGGGCATGGAGAAGACCAAAGTGGTGGCAGGCAACGTGATTCCATTTTGGCAGATGCGACGGAAGCCATTATTGGAGCGGTATATTTAGATGGTGGGTTTGAGCCTGTAAAAGACATGATTCTTATGATTTTTGAAAACACGATTCATGATGCCATGGAAGGAAAACTTCACAGCGATTATAAGTCGGAATTCCAAGAGTTGATACAACTTCGCCGTGCGGGAGACAATATCTCTTATGTTTCTGCAGGAAGTGAAGGCCCTGACCATGCCAAAATCTTTCATGTTCAGCTATTGGTCAATGCAACAGTCATGGGAGAGGGATCTGGGAAAAGCAAAAAAGAAGCGGAGCAGAATGCTGCGAAGCAGGCTATTTTGAAACGAGGAGAGCACAAAGTATGTACTTCAAAAGAATAGAAATGCATGGATTTAAATCCTTTGTTGAGCCGGTGGTGGTCGAATTTGACAAGGGGATTACTTGTGTGGTAGGGCCAAATGGCAGTGGCAAAAGCAATATTTCTGATGCCATTCGTTGGGTTTTGGGAGAACAAAGCTCCAAGATGCTTCGCTGCGACAAAATGGAAGATGTTATTTTTGCCGGAACGACCAGCCGAAAATCCCGGGGCATGGCAGAGGTCACTTTGGTGATTGATAACAGTACCGGAATCCTGCCTATTGATTATAGTGAAGTGGCTATTACGAGAAGACTTTTTCGTTCCGGGGAAAGCGAATATGCCATTAACAACAATTCGTGCCGACTGAGAGACATCACAGAACTTCTTTTGGATACGGGCATCGGGGTGGAAGGATATTCGCTGATTGGGCAAGGGCATATCGGAGATATTATAAGCAATAAATCTGATAGCATCAAAGAAATCTTTGAGGAATCAGCTGGCATTGTCAGCTATCGGAAGAAAAAGGAAGATGCGGAAAAGAAGTTGACTTCTTCCTCTATCAATATGGAACGGGTTGCCGACATTATCGGGGAAATTGAAGGGCGAATTGACGGTCTGAAGGAAGACAGCGAAAAGGCAACAGAGTACCTTGCCCTTCGAGACAAATACAAGGAACTGGAAATCAATATTACCCTGAAGAGTATCGAGACCATTGAACAAAAGGCAGTAGAATATAGAGAAGATGTGACTTCCCTACAGACAAAACTGGATGAAATGGGCAACGATAAGACGTTGCTCTATAAGGAATTGGAAGCATTGCGGCTTCGCAGTGAAGACTTGGATGCGTTGAGCAACGAAACCAGAGAGGCTTTGATGGACAGCATTGAAGAGATTAATTCCTTAGTGAACAAAAGTGAAGTGGGATCAGAGCGGTTGGCCGCCATAGAAAAGGATCATCAGAGACTGTTGACTGAAATAGCATCCCTTGAGAACAAACTGGAACGGGAGCAAAACAATGCCGATGGGCAGATTGAGAGTAAACAGAAGACAGATCAATTGCTTTCCGGGCTGATTGAGGAGTTGGAAGGAAAAATTCGGGCTTTTCAGGTATCAAGTGGTGATTTAGCAGAACAGACTGCCGAAATTGACCAATTAAAAAATATGATGTTTGATTATCATAATGAAATGAGCTCCCAAAAAGCACAACGGGATAGCTTAGCGAATCTGAAAGATACGTTAGCCAACAGGAAACAACAGGTTCTTTCTGAAAAAGATGGTGGAGAGCGGGGAAATCAAAACACCATGGCTGCATTGGAATTGGCCAGACAAACCTTGAAACAACTGGAAAAGGGGGGACAAAAGTTAAGTGAGGAAATTGAAATTTGCAGAAAACAGTTTTCTCAGGCACAGGGAGAAGAACGGGAAACGTCAAGAAAGTTGGAAGAACTGAACATAACAAAAAGTCAGATTGCCACCCGTAAAAAGACCATTGAAGAGATGGAAAGCAATTACGAAGGCTATAACGGTGCAGTGAAGCATATTATGCGTTCCGGTATTCCGGGAATTCATGGCGTTGTTGCTGAATTGATTACGGTACCTTCAGGGTATGAAATTGCCTTAGAAACCGCCTTAGGCGGTTCCTTGCAACATATCATTTGCGATGGTGACCATACAGCAAAGGAAGCGATTCTTGAACTAAAAAACAGCCGTGCCGGCCGGCTGACTTTTCTTCCGGTGGAATCAGTAAAGGCTTCATACGGGGCAAAAGAACAGTTGCTATCCAAAGAACCCGGATATAAGGGAATTGCATCAAAATGTATTTCGTATGATGAAAAATATACCAATGTAATGCAATATCTGTTGGGACGTGTGGTTATCATGGACACCATGAATCACGCCATAAGCTTATCCAAAAAGATTGATGGAAATTTGCGGTTTGTTACATTGGAAGGAGAGATTATTAATGCCAACGGTGCAATTACCGGTGGAAAGTATAAAAATAACACGGCCAACTTATTGGAACGACGGGCGGAGATTGGAAAGCTGGAGGCATCATTAAACAAAATAATGACTGAAATTGAAGGAGCAAGCCAAAAACGCCAAGATCTTATTTCATTTATTGAAGAGAATCAACGCTCTTTGAAAACCATGGAGGAAGCCTTCCGAGCAACGGAACACCAGTTGTTTTCCACTGAAAATGAAGTGAAAATAATGGAAACTTCATTGGGGGATTTTCAGAATGCCTCGCAAAAGTGGCAGCGTGAACTGGAAAATATCCAGAGGGAAATGGACGGTGCCCAGCAAAACATTTTGCACCTTAATGAAGAAGTGGAAAAAATACAGCTCAACATTGGTGAAACGGAAGCCGCAATCGAGGCGAAAACCAGCGGGCTTGAAAATGAAAAAGGGGCGCTATCAGATGCCAGCGAAGCAATCACCAAAGCCAGAATTGCTGTGAATGCCTGTGAAAATGAAAAAATTAAAATTGATGAAATTGTAGACCGCATCAACCAGACAATTGCAGAGCTTCAAAGTGAAAAACGGTCAAAAGAGCAGGAATTGGTTGGATTGACAGAAGAGCGAAATGACATACTAAATCATTTTAATGGCAATGAGGATTTGGTTAAAGAAAAGGAATTGGCCAAAGAAGTCATGCAGGACAAACTCAAGGAGATGACATCGGAACGCAGCGAAGTGGGAAATCACCTGAATCGATTATATGGAGTACGGGATCGTCTTGATGAAACCATAACAGCTCTTCAGAGTCAGAAATATGAACTGGAAATAAAAATGGCCAAGCAGGAGACTCAATTGGAGAACTTCAAAGAAAAACTATGGGAAGAATTTGAGCTTTCGTATATACATGCCATGGATTTTCGTAAGACTGAGTTCTCCATGAATGCCGCTATCCGAGAAAACAGAGAAATCAAAAACAGGCTAAAAGAATTGGGAGAGGTAAATGTTGGATCAATTAAAGAATATAAGGTGGTTAGCGAGCGGTATACCTTCCTTTCCTCTCAAAGAGGAGATATAGAAGCGAGTATCACCCAACTTCGCAAAATTATCGAAGATATGGATAAGATTATTCGTAATCGTTTCAAAGAAAGTTTCGATCAAATTGTGGCAAACTTTGAAGATGTATTCATCGAATTTTTTGGAGGAGGGAAAGCAACCATCACCCTAAGCGATGAGGCGAATCCTTTGGATGCGGAGATTCAGATTACGGCTCAGCCGCCGGGAAAACAACTGAGGAGCATTAACTTACTGTCTGGTGGAGAAAAGACCATGACAGCCATTGCCCTGATGTTTGCAGTTCTTAAGACCAAACCTACCCCGTGTTGTATTTTAGACGAGGTGGAGGCAGCATTGGATGACACCAATATAGATATTTTTGCCAAGTATCTAAAGAAATTTGACGACATACAATTTACGCTGATAACCCACCAAAAAGCTACAATGGAACATGCCAATGCCATGTATGGCGTTACCATGCCTGAACGAGGGGTTTCAAAAATATACTCTCTCAAACTGGGAGAAGATCCTTTTCCTCCGGGAGAACTGGCATAAACGAAAGGAAAACAGATGTCTTTATTTAAAGAAAAAAAGAATATCTTTGGCAGAATGTCAGAACGAATTGGAGATGTTCTGATGGTTCGATCCAGTGTGGATGAAGATCTGCTGGAGGAACTTGAAGAAATACTGATTACATCGGATATTGGAATGGACACCACTGAAAAAATCATGACAGGTTTGCGAAACGATGTAAAAGTGGGACAAATCACCAACGGGGAAGGGGTGCGCAAACGACTCAAAACTTCTATGATCAAACTGATTGATAAAGGTGATAGGCAGCAAATTCCCGATGTTTATCCTCTGATAATCCTCATTATTGGCACCAACGGTAGCGGCAAAACCACAACCATAGGAAAGATGGCTCAAATGTATCGAAATCAAGGAAAGACCGTGCTTATTGCCGCAGCAGATACTTTCCGTGCAGCAGCAGGGGAACAGTTGGAAATATGGGGAAACCGGGTGGGAGTTAATGTCATCCGCCACAAAGAAGGGTCGGATCCTTCTGCAGTCATTTTTGATGCCATAGGTTCTGCCAAGGCAAAGAATATGGATGTGCTGATTTGCGATACCGCTGGTCGGTTACATACGAAAAAGAACTTGATGGCTGAATTGGAAAAAATGAACAAGGTGATTGGCCGGGAATACCCGGAAGCCACCAAGGAAACCCTTTTGGTGTTGGACGCCAATACAGGCAAAAACGCTGTTTCTCAAGCAAAAGAGTTTGGGGAAATTACTGATTTGTCAGGCATTGTTTTGACAAAACTGGACGGAACCGCGAAAGGCGGCATTGCCATAACCATTGCAGACGAGTTGAATTTGCCTATTAAATATGTAGGCATCGGCGAAAAACTGGAGGATTTGGTGGCGTTTGACCCGGTGGAATACATAGGAGGAATTTTTGATGAGTAAACCACTGGTTGCCGTGGTTGGAAGACCTAATGTTGGCAAATCAACATTTTTTAATATGGTTGTTGGGCGAAGGGTATCTATCGTAGAAGACACCCCCGGCGTGACCCGTGACAGGATTTATGCAGAGGCCGAATGGCGAAGCATTCATTTTGGGCTAATTGACACGGGCGGCATCGAACCCAATAGCGTGGAAATTATTCCTGCCCAAATGAGGGCTCAAGCAGAGATTGCCATGGATTTGGCAGATGTCATAATGTTTATGGTGGACGGTCGGGATGGTATTACACCTTCAGACCGTGACGTGGCCCAGATGTTGAGGCATACCGGCAAAAAAGTAGTTTTGGTGGTCAATAAAGTGGACACAGCAAAGCTTCCTGATGATTTTTATGATTTTTACGAATTGGGATTGGGTGAACCTTATGCCATTTCGTCCACCAATCTATTGGGCATTGGAGATGTTTTGGATGAAGTGGTAGAAAAATTCCCCCAAAATCTTGGAGGGGAAGAAGAAGACCAAATTAAGATTGCAGTCATAGGAAAGCCGAATGTGGGGAAATCTTCACTTGTTAATGAAATCTTGGGAGAAAACAGAGTTATTGTATCAGATATTGCCGGCACAACCAGGGATTCCATCGATACTCCCTTTGAAAAGGAGGAGGATAAATTTTTGTTGATTGATACTGCGGGCATTCGTAGAAAAAGCAAAGTGTATGGGGATATTGAGAAATATAGTGTTATTCGGGCTATTGCCGCCATTGAACGATGCGATGTTTGTTTGCTGATGGTGGATGCCCAGGAGGGCATTACTGAACAGGATAAAAAAATTGCAGGTGTTGCCCATGAGGCGGGCAAAGGAATTATTGTGGTGGTAAACAAATGGGACTTAATTGAAAAAGAAACCAATACAATGAGAGACTTTCAAAAAGTGATGGATCGAGAGTTGAGCTTTATGTCATATGCGCCATCCTTGTTTATTTCAGTCACAGAACATCAGCGGGTGGAAAAAGTGTTGGATTTGGTAAAGACAGTATCTGAGAACCGAGCTTTGCGGATATCCACCGGACAACTGAACAGTTTGGTTGCAGATGCGACCATGCTGAAACCACCTCCCTCAGACAAAGGGAAAAGGCTTAAAATATACTATGCAACTCAGGTTGGAGTGAAACCGCCCTTGTTCTCCTTCCAAATAAATTCCAGAGAGTTAATGCATTTTTCATATGCCAGATATCTGGAAAACCGCATCAGAGATTGTTATGGTTTTATGGGCACTTCAATAAAATTTGTGTTTCGAGCGAAAGGAGAAAAAGTAGAATGACACCTGAAATGTTAGCATTAATGGCAACATCCCTAGGAATGGCGGTGGTTGCGTACTTGATTGGAAGCATCTCGCCGTCGATTATCCTTGCCAAAGTAAAGGGAATCGATATAAAAAATGAGGGGAGCGGAAATGCGGGAACCACCAATACCCTTCGGGTAATGGGACCTGGGGCAGCAGTCGTTACGTTGATTGTAGATATTGGAAAGGGTTTGCTGGCCGTTTACCTTGGCGCTTACGTTAGTGCCTTTGCAGGTGATTTTATCATGCATCAAACCATGTATCTTTGTGCAGCAGGCGTGGTTTGTGGGCATATTTGGCCGGTCTTTTTCAAATTTCATGGTGGTAAGGGCGTGGCAACAGCCTTTGGCGCTGTGCTTGCCGTGAATTGGCAGGTTGCCCTGATGTGCTTAGGCATTGTAGTGATTGGAGTTGCCGTATCAAGAAGGATGTCTGTGGGCTCCGTTTTAGGTGCGGTTGCACTGCCGATACTTTGCGTTTTTTATGAATATAATTTTATGTTGGGCGCAACATTTTTGACGGCTCTTGTGGTTTACACTCACCGTCAAAATCTGATTCGACTCCGACTGGGAACGGAACCCAAAATCAGTTTTGGCAAAAAAGGCAAATAGCCGGGAGGACGAAAGGATGAGCATGAAAAAAATAGCTGTTATCGGCGCGGGAAGTTGGGGAACTGCTCTGGCGGTTACCTTAAGTGATAAAGGCCATCAAGTCAAGATTTGGGACTTGAATCAGGAGCATTTGGAAGAGTGTAAAAAAAACAGAGAGAACCTTCGCTTTTTGCCGGGGGTCAAGTTTGGGAAAAACCTTACCATTGCACCTACACCGGAAGCAACCATTTCGGATGCGGATATTGTATTGTTTTCCGCCCCGGCTCAGCATTTTAGAAGTGCCCTTGCAAGTGCCATTCCTTTTCTTACTGATGGCATGGTACTGGTGAATGTTGCCAAGGGAATTGAACAAAAAACCCTAAAACGTATGTCAGAAGTCGCTGATGAATTGCTTCCTAACGCAAAGTATGTTGTGTTGTCAGGCCCTTCTCACGCTGAAGAAGTCGGATTAAAATTGCCTACTACTGTTACCGTGGTGTCCAAAGATTTGTCTTTGGCTGAGTATATTCAAGATGTATTTATTACGGAACGTTTTCGAGTCTATACCAACCATGATGTGATTGGGGTAGAATTGGGGGGTGCACTGAAAAATATAATTGCGTTGGCTGCAGGAATTTCTGATGGCATGGGTTTTGGAGACAATGCAAAAGCGGCTATGATGACCCGTGGAATGGTAGAAATGGCCCGGTTGGGAGTCGCACTGGGTGGAGAAGCATCTACTTTTTGGGGACTGACCGGGATGGGGGATCTGATTGTAACCTGCACCAGCATGCATTCAAGAAATCGAAGATGCGGAATACTTATAGGGGAGGGAATGGCTCCTTCCGATGCAGTAAAACAGGTTGGTATGGTGGTTGAAGGAATGTATACGGCGGAAGCGGCTTATCAACTGTGTGCCAAGGTGGGAGTGGAAATGCCCTTTACAGATCGGATTTATCGGGTTATCCAAGGAGAATTGGATGCGCGCACAGCAGCAGTGGAACTGATGACGCGGGAACGAAAACATGAGTAACACGTTCCATATACAGACCTTTGGATGCCAAATGAATGAACGGGATTCGGAAACCTTGGCTGGAATGTTGACGGAACTGGGGTATGAGGCAACGCCCAATAAGAAAATAGCATCTGTAGCTATCATAAATACTTGTAGTGTCCGAGAAAACGCCGACAAGCGTTTTTTTGGCACTTTGGGACAGTTAAAAAAAATCAAGGAGGATCGTCCGGATTTTGTGGTGTGCATTTGTGGCTGTATGATGCAACAACAGCATATTATTGATACCGTAAAAAGCAAATATCCTTGGGTGGACCTTATTTTTGGAACTCATAATATTCATGAATTCCCCAGACTCCTTAAAAACGTTCAGGAAGAACGGACGAAACAAGTTGTTGTCTTGGAAAATGGAGGGGCAATCGTAGAGGGGCTGCCGGCAAAACGGGAACACCAACATAAGGCATTTGTCAATATTATGTATGGGTGTAATAATTTTTGCACCTATTGTATTGTGCCTTACACTCGAGGAAGAGAGCGAAGTCGAAATCCGGAAGATATCTTATTGGAGGTTCGTAACCTTGTGGAGGGAGGCGCCAAGGAAGTGACCTTGTTGGGACAGAACGTGAACTCCTATTGCGGACACGGGCCGGCAGGCACAGAAAAGAAAGCTGGGAATTCTCAGCTGTACACTTATGATTTTGCGGATCTCATTGAACACCTCAACAAGGTTGAAGGGTTGGAGCGAATCCGCTTTATGACCTCACATCCCAAAGATCTTTCCGATAAACTAATTGCAGCCTATGGCAGATATGACAAACTATGTCCATCGATTCACCTTCCGGTTCAGTCAGGGAGCAATGAAATTTTGACACGAATGAACCGAAAATATACGGCACAGGATTATATTAGGCTAGTGGAAAAGTTGAGATCCGTAGTCCCGAACCTTTGTATTACAACAGACATTATTGTCGGCTTCCCAGGGGAAACTGAAGAAGATTTTCAACAGACCTTGAGCTTATGTCACCAAATACAATTTGATTCCGCTTACACATTTCTCTATTCCATCCGTAAGGGTACACCTGCGGAAAACTTTGATAACCAAGTTCCTGAGACGAACAAGCATGTCCGTTTTAATCAATTGGTAGAGGTGATCAATGGGTACAGCGCCGCCAAAAATCTGGCCTATGTAGGAAAAACAGTTAAAGTATTGGTGGATGGCCCTAGCAAAACTGATTCTATGATGTTGACAGGTCGAACAGAAGGTTTTAAACTTGTAGATTTTCCAAGAGATTCAGTTACAACCGGAGATATTGTCAATGTTGAGATAACCCAAGGGAAAACATTTTCATTAAGAGGAATCATTAACCGCTGAATACAGCGGCTTTCTCATTTATAAGACAATATTCAGAAGATTAGAACTTTGGAATTTCAAGGCTTGAACGTGGAAAGAAATATTGAATTCTCATATTAATAGGTATACAATATGTTCGTCTGTATGCTACGTTATTTTATTAAAAGATTCTATTAGGACGAATTTAGTTAAGGAGGATTCAATGGGCACAATTATTTTTTTGATATTGTTTCCACTGGTTGTGGCAGTAGCTCTTTTGATACTCAAGACTGACAAGCCGCGAGACATCATCGTGAAGGCTGGAGCCGCTATTATTGCGGTAGCTTCTGTGGTTCTCGTCATCCAAAATTTCAGTACGGGAGGTCAATACTTCGAATTTCACACCGAAGTCATCGGTTATGTGATGATGGTTATCGAAGTGGCCCTTGCAGTACTGATTTTTTATCTGGGTATTAAACACAAAAAATACCTGGCTTGTATTCTTGTAGCTATCCAAGCGCCGTTACTGGTTTATTTCGAATTGACCAAAGGTCATAGCATTGAAGTTGCCAACAACATCTATGTGGATCGCCTCTCCCTGATCATGGTTCTGATCATCGGCATTATTGGCACACTAATTTGTGTTTATGCCATCGGATACATGAAAGATTTCCAGCATCACCACGCTGGGGAAAAGGACAGAAGACCGTGGTTCTTCTTCCTCATGTTCCTATTCTTGTCGGCAATGTTCGGCATTGTGGTTTCCAACAACCTGATTTGGCTGTATTTCTTCTGGGAAATCACCACTCTGTGTTCCTTCTTCCTGATTGGTTATACCAAAACAGAAGAAGCTGTTCGCAATTCATTTAGGGCAATTATTATGAACCTGGCCGGTGGCTTAGGTTTTGTCATTGCTATTCTTATTTTGGGCTATTACTATAGCACTGTTGAGTTGAGCCAACTGCTCCTCATCGGGTCTATGGGATACAGTGTTGTGGCACCGGTTGTTTTCTTAGCTTTCGCCGGCATCACAAAAGCCGCCCAAATGCCGTTCAACAGTTGGTTGCTTGGTGCAATGATTGCACCGACGCCCACATCTGCCTTGCTCCATTCATCAACGATGGTCAAAGCTGGTGTGTTCCTAGTTCTTAAACTGGCACCTGTTTTGACAGACAACATTGCCGGATTAATGGTTATTCTTGTTGGCGGAATTACTTTCCTTATGGCATCTTTTGCCGCCATCTCGCAGCACAATGCCAAAAAGTTACTGGCGTATTCTACAGTGGCTAATTTGGGACTGATTGTTGCCTGCGCAGGCGTGGGGACACCAGGCGCCGTTTGGGCCGGGATTATGTTAATCATTTTCCATGCCGTTACCAAGTCTCTGTTATTCCTTTGCGTCGGTACTGCAGAACATAACATCGGCAGCAGAGACATTGAGGATATGGATGGCCTGTTTGACAAAATGCCTCGCTTGGCATCTTTTATGCTTATCGGTATTGCAGGGATGTTCTTGGCTCCGTTGGGAATGTTGATTTCCAAGTGGGCAGCCATGACAGCATTTGTGGATTCCGGCAACATTCTCTTGATTTTAATTATCTGTTTCGGCAGCGCCGCTACCTTGTTCTATTGGACCAAGTGGATGGGCAAAATGACATCCATCGTTGCTGGCGGAGAGAATATTGAAGGAAAGGTTCACATCGAAGAGTGGTTGGTACAAGGAGCACATGCTTTCTTGACATTGCTCCTTTGTGTGGGTTTCCCAGTGATTTCCAAGTTCATGATTGTTCCATATTTGGATGGCGTGTTCACATCATCCGATGGGAATTTGGCATTGACAGCAGGAGATATGATTATTATGTGCATCATGGTTGGTGTAATTATCCTACTGTTCGCCTTTATGTTTGGTAAATCCAAAAAACGAATCGTTCCTATTTATTTGTCAGGTGTCAACAAGGGTGATAACCTTACTTATGAAGGCTCCATGCAAAAAGATATGCCGGTTACCCTTAGAAACTGGTATATGGAAGGCTATTTTGGCGAAGTGCGTATGAATGTCATCGGTGATATTGCAACCGGCGTCGTCTTATTAGTGTTTATCGGCATGGTTGCCGGAACAATTATAGGAGGTATGTAAAATGGGAATATTAGTGGTAATTGCATACTTAATTTTTGCTCCGGTCATCGGCGGCCTTTTGGCAGGCGCAGACAGAATTGTCAGTGCAAGAATGCAGGGAAGAGTAGGACCTCCTTTGCTTCAGCCTTTCTATGACGTATTTAAACTTACAGAAAAAGAAAATATTACGGTCAATAAGATTCAAGATTTCTATGTTTTCTGTTTCTTCTTATTTGTTGTAATCACCGGCGCCCTCTTCTTTGCGGGAGAAAGTTTGTTGATGGTGATTTTCACCTTGACACTTGCCAGTGTGTTCCTGATTTTGGCTGCATTCTCATCTAATTCTCCCTACGCACAAGTGGGAGCAGAAAGAGAATTGTTGCTGATGATGGCTTACGAACCTATGGTACTGATTACAGCAATTGGGTTTTATGTTCATCTTGGTTCTTTCCGTGTTGATGACATTGTCACCACGGACTCCATGCCTTTGTTGCCTTTGATTGGCATCTTCATTGGTTTTGTATATATTTTGACTATTAAATTTAGGAAATCACCCTTTGATCTTTCCACATCCCATCATGGGCATCAGGAATTGGTCAAAGGCTTGACCACTGAGTTTTCAGGCAAAACCTTGGCAATTATGGAAGTGGCACATTGGTATGAAAACGTATTTTTGTTGGGGCTGGTATTCCTGTTCTTCATGAACGGCTCGGCCTTGATGGTTGTGATTGGATTGATTATCTGCGTTGTGGTTTACTTCTTTGAAGTATTCATTGACAACAGTTTCGCGAGAGTGAAATGGCAGGTAGCACTAAATTATGCTTGGGCGGTAGCGCTTGTATTTGGTGGTGTCAATCTATTTATTATTTTAGGATAGGAGGTGTAATAATGTCATATGTAACAAAATCACCATGGATTATTCATTATGATGGTTCCAGCTGCAACGGTTGCGACATAGAAGTATTGGCATGCCTTACACCTATGTATGACGTTGAGCGTTTCGGGATTATCAATACGGGCAATCCGAAACATGCAGATGTATTTCTGGTAACCGGATCGGTAAACGAACAGAATAAGGAAGTCGTCAAGCAAATATATGAGCAGATGCCGGAACCCAAAGCGGTGGTTGCCATTGGAATCTGTGCTTGCACAGGCGGCGTTTTTAGCGATTGTTATAACGTAATGGGCGGGGTTGATACTGTCATTCCTGTTGACTGTTATGTCCCGGGATGCGCAGCTCGGCCGGAGGCCATCATTGATGGTGTTGTGGCTGGTCTGGGCGTTTTGGCAGCAAAGCGTGCGGCCATGGAAACCGCCGTTTCTCAGGCCAAACTTGCTACTTCCGGTAGTGAGACTTCAATCCAACAAGAGGAGGGTAAAGCCAATGACTGATAAGAAATATATGGTTCAGGATTTTTCGGCTGTTGAGCCTGCAAACCTTTTGTCAACTGTGAGAGATTTGAAAGGCGAGGGGTACAGATTAGTACAAATTTGTGGAACCCTAAAAGAAAATGGCATTGAAGTGATGTATTCTTTTGACTTGAATCACATTTCCAAAAATCTGAAAGTGTTGATCCCTCAGGAAGAAAGTATAGAAAGCATTTCCGGGGAGTACTGGCCTGCCTTCGTTTATGAAAACGAAGTACACGATTTATTCGGTATCACCTTTAAACATTTGGCCCTTGATTTCGGCGGGAAGTTCTATAAAGTTTCCGAGCCGACGCCATGGAACCCGAAGAAATAGGAAAGGAAGGTAGAAATTATGGGAAAACGAACTATTATTCCTTTCGGACCACAGCATCCTGTCCTGCCTGAACCCATTCATTTGGATTTGGTTGTAGAGGATGAAAGGGTAGTTGAAGCCATTCCTTCTATTGGGTTTATCCATAGAGGGTTGGAAAAGCTAGTGGAAAAAAAGGAATATACCGAAATGGTATATGTTATTGAAAGAATCTGCGGGATTTGCAGTTTTGGTCATGGTTGGGGTGCTTGCGCTTCAATAGAAGGTGCCATGGGGGTGGAAGTTCCCGAACGTGCAGATTATCTTCGAACAATTTGGCATGAACTGGGCAGAATCCACAGCCATTTGCTGTGGCTTGGTCTTTTGGCTGATGGATTTGGATTTGAAAGTCTGTTTATGCATTGCTGGAGAGTTCGAGAGACGGTTTTGGACATCTTTGAAAACACCACCGGCGGCCGAGTCATTTTCTCGGTTTGTAAGGTGGGCGGCGTTCGAAAAGATATTGATAACAAAACGCTGCGAGAAATGGTAACCACTCTTCGGACGTTGGAAAAAGAGATTAAAAAACTAACAGATGTATTCTTAGAAGATCAGTCTGTTAAAAGCCGTCTTTGTGGCATTGGCGTATTGTCAACCCAAGAGGCGATTGATCTTTGTGCTGTTGGCCCCATGGCCAGAGCATCCGGCGTTGCCCAAGATATGAGACTCAATGGACACGGAAAATACCTGGAATTAGGATTTGAACCAATCGTGGAAACCGCAGGGGACAGCTATGCTCGATGCAAAGTTAGAATCCGTGAGGTTTTTCAATCCATTGACATCATAGAAAAAGCCGTTGATGCCATTCCTGATGGGGACATCGCAGTTCCTGTAAAAGGAAATGTTGACGGTGAGTATTTTATTCGTTTAGAACAGCCGAGAGGTGAAGCGGTGTACTATGCAAAGGGACAAGGAACCAAATTCCTTGAACGTATGAGAGTCAGGACGCCGACCAATGCAAATATTCCGGCGATGGTTAAAACATTACAGGGTTGTGATTTGGCTGATGTACCAATGCTGGTACTGACCATCGACCCATGTATTAGTTGTACAGAAAGGTAGGTGAGAGAAATGGCAATGTTCAAAATCGGAAAAGTCGTACTTGGCAGTTTATTCAAGAAGCCGGCAACTCTCATGTACCCGGTGGTTCCTCGAAAGTGGCAGGAAAGAACTCGTGGACATATTTCCATTGTTGAGGCGGACTGCATCCTTTGCGGAATCTGCACAAAAAGATGTCCCACCCATGCAATCACTGTGGACAAGCCGGGTCGAACCTGGACTATTGAAAGAATGGATTGTGTGCAGTGTGGATCCTGTGTGGAAAACTGCCCCAAAAAATGTTTGACAATGGAGCAGCAGTATTCGGCACCAAACACTGTTAAAACAGTTGATGTTCATAACATTCCGGCCCCTGCCGCAACTGAGAAGAAAGCGGCACCGGCAGCTGCCGGCAGTAAATTGGAATGCAATCTTGAAACTTGTATTTACTGTGGAATCTGTGTAAAGAATTGTCCAAGCGATGCGCTTTTTGTAGACCGAAAAGAAAAAGTTTGGAAAGTGGATTACGAAGCCTGTACCCAATGTGGTATCTGCGTGGAGAAATGTCCCAAAGACAGCCTGGCCTTCAAATAAGAAGGGAAACATAGTTAAAAATGAAAATGCAGCACTGCCTTTTGGTAAGCGCTGCATTTTTGTTTTTTTATCCTAAGGTAAAAACTAAAATATGCTTATTCCTTTGTCGCACATAAAAACTTGTACATAAAAAAATACAATATACATAGCTTTAAGTATGGAAAGATGTAAAAAAACAGAATACAATAGAGATGAATTAATAAGATGCTAGAACCTGAAAAAGTTTATGAAACTAAAATTGAAAGACGAAATTTGGACTGGACACCAAACAGACCTATTTTTTTATTCAGAAAGAAACCTGATATGAAAGGGATTCATGTAACTAAGGATAAATTGTATGTAAGAAATGGGAACTGTATGCAAGTTCAGTACAATAAAAATAGATAACAATTCGTCAATTATCGATTGAAATTATTTTGGAAAACGGGACAAGAATATTGTATACACGAATTTCATCCAATGTTCTTTCATGAATATTGTATTATTAAGTGTTCATTCTTGACAGAATAGGATTCATGCTATAAAATCTATACTCAATATGGTGGGGGAGTAAAACCTAAAATCCCATATTTTTCAATGTATTGTATGTTTAACGGAGGTTAAAATGACACATAAAAAAATGAAAACTATGGATGGGAACACGGCTGCGGCCTATGTATCGTACGCTTTTACGGAAGTTGCAGCGATTTATCCCATCACGCCTTCATCGCCCATGGCGGAAGTCGTAGATGAAATGGCGGCTCACGGAGAGAAAAACATCTTCGGGCAAAAGGTTAAACTCGTAGAAATGCAATCGGAAGCCGGGGCAGCAGGTGCTGTACACGGTTCCTTGGCAGCTGGGGCTTTGACAACTACCTATACCTGTTCTCAGGGACTTCTTTTAATGATCCCAAATATGTACAAGATTGCCGGCGAACTTTTGCCCGGTGTTTTCCATGTGGCAGCAAGGACCCTTGCCACCCATGCTCTTTGTATTTTTGGCGACCAGTCAGATGTTATGGCAACACGACAAACCGGGTTTGCTTTGCTATGTTCCAATTCAGTGCAGGAAGTCATTGATTTAGGTGGCGTGGCTCATTTGTCTGCGATTAAAGGGAAAATGCCGTTTTTACATTACTTCGACGGATTTCGCACTTCTCATGAAATCCAGAAAGTTGAGGTCATTGATTATGCTGACTATGCAAAAATGGTGGATATGGATGCCCTCCAACAATTCCGTGACAATGCACTGAATCCAGAGCATCCAGTCACCCGAGGAACCGCCCAAAATCCGGATATTTTCTTCCAAGCAAGGGAAGCTTCTCAAAAGTATTATGACAACCTCCCTGCTATTGTCGAAGAAAATATGCAAAAAATCACGGAACTCACGGGAAGATCCTATCATCTCTTTGACTATGTGGGGGCTGCTGATGCGGAGAATGTTATCGTTGCCATGGGTTCTGTTTGTGAGACCATTGAAGAGACCATGGATGTACTATTGGCCCGAGGGGAAAAAGTCGGCTTAATTAAAGTGCGATTGTTCAGACCTTGGGCACCGGAATACCTGCGAAAGGTATTGCCATCAACGGTAAAGAAAATTGCTGTGCTGGATAAGACAAAAGACTCTGCCGCTCAGGGAGAACCTCTATACATGGACATTAAGACCATGTTTTATGAAGATGAGACGCCTCCGGTTGTGGTGGGTGGAAGATACGGACTGGGATCCAAAGATACGACACCGGGGCAAATTATGTCAGTATTTGAGAATTTGAGACAAAAAGAGCCAAAGGATAGTTTTACCATTGGTATCCATGATGATTTGTACAATAGTTCCTTGGAAACCATTAAGGTCAACACAGAACCGGTTGACACCGTTCGATGCAAATTCTGGGGCTTTGGTTCTGACGGAACGGTTGGGGCAAACAAGCAGGCGATTAAAATTATAGGGGACAACACCGATTTGTATGCCCAAGGTTATTTTGCTTACGATTCCAAAAAATCCGGCGGTGTGACTATCTCCCATCTACGGTTTGGAAAGAACCAGATAAAATCTACATATTTGATTTCAGAGGCAGATTTTGTGGCCTGTCACAATCAATCTTATGTAAACCAATATAACTTATTAAAAGGCCTTAAGAAAAATGGGATTTTCGTTTTGAACTGTATCTGGAACGACGAGGATCTTGAGGCCCATTTGCCTGCGGCCATGAAGCGATATATTGCAGAGAACGAGATTCATTTTTACACCATTAATGCTTCGGACATTGCACTGAAACTGGGACTTGGGAATCGAATCAACATGATTATGCAATCAGCGTTCTTCAAATTGGCGAAAGTCATTCCTGCGGAGGACGCCATTAAAGATTTGAAACAATCCATTGTTGATGCGTATGGAAGCAAGGGCGAAGATGTTGTTAGAATGAACCAATCGGCAGTTGATGAAGGTGCCCACAGCATTCATTTAGTTCATATCCCCTCCACTTGGGCGACGGCTGTGGATTCGGATGGAACTGTAACGGAACAACCGGAATTTATTACTGAAGTGCTGATTCCCATGAATCGGCAAGAAGGAGATAATTTGCCAGTCAGCACTTTTGCAGACGTAGCAGATGGAACTTTCCCTGCCGGCAGTGCAGCATATGAAAAGCGTGGTGTTGCAGTTGATGTTCCTCATTGGGTATCGGAGAATTGTATTCAATGCAATCAATGCTCCTTCGTCTGTCCCCATGCATGTATCAGGCCGGTAGTGGTTGATGAGATGGAGAAGGCGGCGGCTCCGAAAGGCTTTAAAACCATTTCGGCCATGGGAAAAGGATTTGAAAACCTTAGTTATAGAATGCAGGTGACACCTCTTGATTGTATGGGGTGTGGGAACTGCGCTGATATTTGTCCGGCTCCCAAAAAGGCGCTGGAAATGAAACCTTTGGAGAGTCAGTTGGACCAAATTGAAAACTGGAACTTTGGGGTTACCGTTTCTCATAAAGATGAGATTGTTTCCAAAAATACAGTGAAGGGTAGCCAGTTTGCCCAACCTTATTTGGAGTTTTCCGGTGCTTGCACAGGTTGTGGAGAAACACCATATATTAAGGTGATTACACAGTTATTTGGAGATCGAATGATGATTGCCAATGCCACGGGTTGTTCCTCCATCTGGGGAGCTTCTGCGCCATCCACCCCCTATTGCAAAGATGTTGACGGCAAGGGCCCCTCATGGGCAAATTCCCTTTTTGAAGACAATGCAGAATATGGTTTGGGAATGGCCATGGGTGTTAAACAGATAAGAGAAAAATTGCACGATCTTATTGTTGCACTTACGGAAGAAACATCCAAAGCGCCTTTGCAGGAAGCCTGCAAGGCATGGCTGGACAATATGGAAGATGGTGATGCCAGCAGAGCAGTTAGTGAAAAGCTTCTACAGGTCCTCGGCACAACAGAACTTTGCCCGAAATGCAAGGAATTGGCAAACCAAATTATTCAGAAGAAAGATTTCTTGATTAAAAAATCTGTTTGGTGCCTTGGTGGCGATGGATGGGCCTACGATATTGGATACGGCGGATTGGATCATGTGTTAGCAACCGGCGAAGATGTGAATATTTTGGTATTTGACACAGAAGTCTATTCCAACACCGGTGGACAGGCATCGAAAGCTACCCCCACAGCGGCTATTGCAAAATTTGCCGCATCGGGCAAACGAACAGGCAAAAAAGATTTGGGCATGATGGCCATGAGCTACGGATACGTTTATGTGGCGCAGGTAGGCATGGGTGCAGACAAAAATCAATTTATGAAGGCTGTGGTAGAGGCTGAAAAATATAAAGGACCCTCTCTCATTATCTGCTATGCCCCTTGTGTCAATCATGGCATCAAAAAGGGTATGGGCAAAGCACAGGAGAACATTAAAGATGCTGTTGAATGCGGTTACTGGAACTTGTATCGGTATAATCCGGAGTTGGAAGAGCAAGGAAAGAATCCGTTGATTTTGGACAGCAAGCCACCAACAGCAAGTTTCAGAGATTTCATTATGGGTCAAGTTCGATATTTGTCTCTGGCCAAGGAGTTCCCAGACATTGCAGAGCAACTTTTTGAACAAACCGAAAAGGAAGCGATGAAGCGATACGCCAAATACAAGAGAATGGCAGCGATGCCCCCCTTGGAAATAGAAAAATAACCATGTTCAATGCCGGGCCGCCTCAAACGTTGAGGCGGCTTTTCTATATTCTAAATGACAGAAAATTAGGAGGAATTGAAAATGCCTTGTCTGAAAGAATAAATGATAATATAATATATCAGGTATCGTAGGAGGTTGCTTTTCATGCACGAATACCCCATTACAGAACAAATTGTTAAAATTGCATTGAATCACCTAGCGGAATCGGGAGCTCAAAAAGTGACTTCCATTCATTTGGTATTGGGAGAGAACAGTGGGATTGTCCCGGAGTCTATCCATATGTATTTTGATTTGATTGCGGAAGGAACACCTTGCAGCCAGTCGGAGATTATAATTTCCAGAATAAAGGCGAAGTTGCGGTGCCCCTCCTGTGGCACTGAATTTGTCCGGAAACCTTTGTCCTTTGCCTGCCCGATCTGTGGAACCGATGGACATCCTACAGATATTGGGAAGGAATTTTATTTAGACAGCATTGAGGTTGAGTAATATATTGGGAGGGTTTACCCCCTGCAAACTGAAGAATTTGTTACCCTTGAGAAGGGAGGAGACATTATGCATGACATTAAAAAAATAAATATCATGGAAGGAATCCTTGATGAGAATGATAATATAGCAGACCATGTAAAAGAACATATGGGAAATCACGGCGTTTTAGTGGTGAACCAAATGGGTGCTCCGGGGGTGGGGAAAACCACTACCTTAAAAAATATCATTGCTCATTTAAAAGGTTTAAAGCCTTATGTGATTGAAGGAGATATCGAGTCGGACATTGATACGGTGGATCTAAAAAGCTTAGGCATTGATGCCTATCAAATCAATACGTATGGTGCCTGCCATCTAGATGCCCCTATGATTGACCATATGGTGGACCACATCGCTTTTGACCAGCCAGGCATACTCTTCATCGAAAATGTGGGAAATCTTGTCTGCCCTGCCGAATTTTCCATTGGAGAGCATGTGAAGATGTTGGTTTCAACGGTGACGGAAGGAAGCGACAAACCTTATAAATATCCCTTGGCATTTGAAAAAGCGGATATTATTATATTGAATAAAATAGATCTGACTCCATATTTGTCCTTTGATGAAGAATTTTTTGTTCGTGGGGTGCGTGCACTGAACCCTGAAGTGCCGATTTTTAAAGTGGCGGGAACCACAGGCGAAGGTTTCCAAGAAGTGGCCAATTGGTTGATGGAGAAGGCTGCACAGTTGGAAGCCCATGAGCATCACCATGGAGAGAATGAAAAAGACCAGGAGCATGGTCATCAGGAGGCGCATGAGCACCATCACCACTGAACAAATTAAGATTTGGGGCATTGTGCAGGGTGTGGGATTTCGCCCCTTCGTAGCCAAAATAGGGAAACGGCTAGGGATGCACGGTCAAATTCTAAATTTGGGCGGGTTGGTTCAGTTAACAGTAACGGACACGCCATCTCGGATTGACCATTTTTTGGATACCTTGGTTAAGGAAAAACCAGCACCTGCAGAAATTGTTCACATTGGTAGAACCATTGTCCCCCAAGTGGACTTTAAGGGATTCTCAATAGCTGAAAGTAAAGAACTCACCTTGACCGATGAAGAAGCCGTGATGATCCCGGCGGATTTGTCTATTTGCTCTACTTGTATGGAAGAGCTGAGAGACCCTAAAAATCGCAGATACCAACATCCCTTTATTAGCTGTATGGCTTGCGGCCCTCGATATACAATCATCAAAAAGGTCCCGTATGATCGGGATAACACAACCATGGAAGATTTCCCCATGTGCCCTGAATGTCATCATGAATATACAACGCTTGAGGACCGACGATATCATGCACAAACGGTTTCATGCCATGATTGTGGGCCTTTGATGCAGGCCCGATATCAAGGTGCCGGTGAACAAATTGAGACGGATGATTCCAGAGAAAATCACTGGCTGGATTCCGCTGTCAACATTCTTCGAGAGGGTGGAGTCATTGGTTTGAAAACCATGGGTGGATATCATCTCATGGCAGACCCCCAAAATCCCGTAGGGGTGGAGCGGTTAAGGAAAATAAAGAAACGGGATGAAAAACCTTTTGCGGTGATGTTCCCTACCATTGGGGAAATCCGTCATTACTGCAAAGTAAATCAAGTTGAGGAGCATTTGTTGACTTCTGCCGCAAAACCCATTTTGTTGCTGGAACAATTGGAAGGTGGATTGAAAATGGTAGAATCCCACAAAAGTCGTTTTATCGGCGGCTTTCTGGCAGCTATGGGAGGGCAGCAAATGTTATTGGACTTTTTTGGGGGGCCATTAATTGCAACCAGCGCCAATTTATCAGGAATGCCAATTTTGTCCCGGGAATCGGATATGTTCCGGATGATGGACAAAGAACCCCTTATCCATGCAGTTTTTTATCACTGTCGCAACATAGAAATAAGTACGGAGGACTCGGTGGTTCGGGTCATCGATGGGCAGCCTCAGATGATACGACGCTCTAGAGGTTATGCACCGGTGCCCCTTTATGTGGAGGCCTGCCAAACTCAAATGTTGGCGGTTGGGCCACAACTAAAAAACGCATTCGCCTTAAGCAAGGGTTCCTATGTATATGTTAGTCAGTACTTTGGGGATTTGGACGGAAAAGAAATCCAAGATCAATATCATCACAATGTTGAGCGGATGAAACAATTATTTGATGTTCAACTTGCGGCAGTGGTTTGTGATTTGCATCCCCTATATGCGACAACCCAATATGCCTTGGACTATGCTGAAAAATGGAACTTGCCATTGATTCAGGTGCAGCACCATCATGCCCACGTTGCCTCTGTTATGGCGGAACACAACTTGAAGGGAAAAGTCATTGGTGTTAGTTTTGACGGAACCGGATATGGAACAGACAAGAAGATTTGGGGGGGAGAGTTCCTTCTTTGCCAAGAAGGGAATTTCCAACGGATTTCCCACTTGAAATATATGGGGATGATTGGCGGGGATTCATCTATGAAGGATGGGAGAAAGTCCGGGTTGAGTATTTCTTATAATCAAACCCAAGAGAGTTTGTGGAGTGCAGAACCCCAGGGGGAACAAAGACCCTCCTCAAATAAGGAAGAAATTCAATTGGACTTTGGGGCGATTCTTGCCTATGGAGCCCGACATAATACCCTTGGTCAAACAGCAGACAATCAAATCATCCTCAAAGCCTTGGGCCATGGTGTGAACACTATAGAAAGCTCCAGCATGGGAAGGATTTTTGATGGGGTAGCAGCTATTCTTGGAATTTGTGACTACAACCATTATGAAGGGCAATGTGCCATTGCCCTGGAAGATGCTGCTGATTGGGCAATGAAACATCCGGGTAAGAATGAGGCGGCAGACTTGGCCTTGGCCTTTCATCGGCAAATCTCTCAGATGATATTGAATCAATGCGAGATCATAAGAAAAGACACACAAGCCAATCAGGTAGCTTTGACCGGCGGTGTATTCCAAAATAAGATACTGATGGAACAAACCTTGGAAGCCTTGCGGCAAAACGGGTTTGAGGCCTATTATAATATTTCTGTCAGCCCCAATGATGGAGGGGTTGCCTTGGGACAAATGTTTGTTGCTCAGCATCAACTTCAGAAAATGAAACAACAAAAATAAGATAAAACGTGATGAAAAGAAAAAGGAGTAGTGGATTATGTGCATAGCCATACCGGGCAAAATTATAGAAGTGGCGGGTCAACATGCAAGGGTGGACTTTAGCGGCAATGTGGTCAATGTAAACGTGGGACTCATTGAACCAAGGATTGGCCAGTATGTGCTGGTTCATGCCGGATGTGCCATTGAAGTCATGGAGAAGGACAAAGCCCAAGAGCTTATTGATTTGTTCGCCGAACTGGAAGAAGCAGAAACTTCGTGGAATAACCAACGGGATTAGAAAGGATAGTTCATGGAACTCCAGCAGATAATTACAGAATTAAAAGCGTATAATGGAAAAGAAGATGGAACCGATCTGAAAATTATGGAAGTGTGCGGCACCCATACTGCGGCTATTTTCCGAAAAGGAATACGACAACTGATTTCTCCAAAGATTCGCTTGATTTCTGGGCCGGGTTGTCCGGTTTGCGTAACGCCAACGGCATATATCGACAAATGCATTGAGTATGCCATGAAAAGTAACCATGTTTTGTTGACCTTTGGCGACATGATGAAAGTTCCGGGAACCAAAGGGAGCCTTTCAGACATGGTGGGGCAAGGCGCTCGAGTAAAATTGATGTATTCTCCCTTTGAAGCCGTTGAACTTGCATCCCAACATCCTGAAACAACGTTTGTCATAGCGGCAGTTGGATTTGAAACCACAGTCCCTGCTTATGGGTTGGTCTTAGATGAAATGGGTAAGGCAAATTTGAAGAACCTTGTTTTGGTAACTGCCCTCAAAACCGTTTTGCCGGCGCTGGAGTACATTTGCAGCAATCAACCGGAGATTGATGGTTTTTTGATGCCCGGGCACGTAAGCGTAATCACCGGAAGTAATGCTTTCGTGGGATTGGCGGAAAAATATCACAAACCTTTTGTGGTGGCCGGCTTTGAGGCAGAACACATTTTGGCTGCAATCTATCGAATAGTAAAACAGACCCTTCACGGACAAGGGCAGGTAGAAAATGCTTATCCCGGGGCAGTTCGACCTGAAGGCAATCAGAAAGCCCTGTCAATCATCGATGATTTTTTTGTTCCGGGACCTGCCATGTGGAGGGGGCTTGGAATCATTCCGGATTCCGGCTTGTACCTGAAGGATGGAGACGTGAGCCGGGGATTGGATCAAGATAAAGAACTGCCGGAATCTTGTCGCTGCGGAGATGTGATTGTTGGGAAAATTAATCCAAATGAATGCCCCATGTTTGGGACAGGCTGCAACCCGGCATCCCCATATGGCCCCTGCATGGTTTCGGCGGAAGGGGCATGCGGGATTTGGTATCGAAATATTTGAGTTTTGTTCAATCTTTTGACAAATCCGGAAGTAAGATAAATTGACGTAATCGTGTATCAGATATAGGAGAGAACAATGAAAATTACCATGGCCCATGGCAGCGGTGGAAAAGATTCCGCTCAATTAATGGGCAGCATCTTCGGAAAATATTTTAAGAACCCCATATTGGACCGGATGGATGATGCCGCAGTTTTAGAAACGACGGAATTTGTTTCCGGTTCCAAACTTGCTTGTACCACCGATACCTTTGTGGTAACACCGGTGATATTCCCGGGGGGGGATATTGGAAAATTATCGGTTTGCGGCACCGTAAATGACTTATTAATGATGGGGGCCATTCCTAAGTATTTAACATGTGGATTTGTATTGCAGGAAGGACTTGAAGTGTCCCAACTGGAGGAAATTGTCAAATCCATGGCTGAAACAGCCAAAGCGGCGGGTGTAATGATTATAGCCGGCGATACAAAAGTGGTGGAGGGAAACGGTGAACTGTTCATTAATACCACGGGGATAGGCATTATCCCACCGGATCGGAATATCCATGCAGGAAGCTGTCAACAGGGGGATGTGATTCTACTATCCGGGACCTTGGGGGACCATCATGCGTGCATTTTAGGGGCTAGAATGGGGATTGAAAATCCCATCCAAAGTGATTGCGCATGTCTGGGGGATATTACTGATGAGTTGCTCCAAAACCATATTGAAGTCCGGGCAATGCGGGACGTCACTCGAGGCGGGTTGGCAACCATATTAAATGAAATATGTGATACTGCAGGGTTGGCCGCCGAATTAGAGGAAGAGAGCATTCCGATAAAACCGGTAGTTCGCGGATTTTGCGACCTGCTGGGTTTGGAACCTTTTTACATGGGAAATGAGGGAAAAATGATTGTTGTCGTTGACCAAAAGGATGGTCAACGAGCCTTGGAACTGATGAAAAAAACACCTCACGGAAAAGGTGCCGTTATCATTGGGCAGATGGCATCCGGCAAAGGTGTGACCCTGCGGACTTCTTTGGGCAGCACTCGGGTTTTGGATGTTTTGTATGGCGAGGGGTTGCCACGAATTTGTTAGAGGATTTCAAATTTATTTTTATGGAATCGGATGAGGCCTTCATCTCTCATTTTGCATAACTCATTGGAGAGGGCACTTCGATCGATAAATAGAAAATCAGCTAACTGCTCCCGATTATAAGGAATACTGAACACATTGGTGCCGGTATTCTTTTTTTGCTCTTGAAAAAAAGTCATTAATTTGTCACGAATTTTTCTCTTGGATACAATCTCCAGTTTTTGGTTTAGTACTTGAATTTTTCCTGTCAGCATTGCAAGAATGTTTTCAATGAGGCGGGTGTGAAAGGTGCAAGCGGAAGAACAAGTTGTCACAATTTTTTTGCAATCCAAAAACATAATTTCACAGTCTTCCATTGCAGCAGCCGAGACGAAAGCTTCCGGCTGACCTGAACAAGCAAAAGATTCTCCAAAACACTGGCCGGGAACAATCATCGTCAACAGATTTCGATCTCCGTCTTCATTCTCTTTGGTGATTGCCACATTGCCTTTTAACACCACCCCAATGGACTGAACCAAATCACCAGCCATAAAGATGTAGCTGTCTTTTTTATAGAAATGAATTCGGGCTGACAAACAATGCAACATCCCCAGCAAATCCTCTTGGGAAATCCGGTCAAAAAGAGGGTTGTCTTTAATAATTGAATAGGGAATATTCATAATGCCTCCAAAGGATACAAATGGAAAATACCAATTTAACATACTGAAATAAATTTGAAGAAAAATTTATTCCGTTGTTTTTACAACGAAACAGGTAACTTGATTATAGTATATTGGGGGCATAAGTCAAGAAATATCATGAGGTGTATGAAAATATGCCGTATATAAGAAAGGAATAAGAAGATGTCAATGTTTTGTTTTCAATGCGAACAAACTGCAAAGGGAAGTGGCTGTACTGTAGCCGGGGTCTGTGGTAAAAAACCGGAGACTGCCAATTTGCAGGATCAATTAACGGGAAAAATGGTGGCGCTGGCAAAAGCGGCAAAAGATAGGAACACTTTCGAAACCGATGGCCTTATTATTGACGGGCTCTTTACAACTGTGACCAACGTAAGTTTTGACGACGTCAGCATCGGCGCTTTGGGGGCCAAAATCGACATGGCTACAGCTGCCTTGGAAGGCGGTCCGGAAATGGATATGGAAACCTTGTGGGGAGATAACGAAGATATTCGTTCCTTGAAGTCCTTGATTCTTTTTGGCCTTCGTGGCATGGCGGCTTATGCCCATCATGCCAGAATGCTGGGACATACCGATCCGGAAGTCAATGGATTTTTTTATAAAGCCCTGACAGCCATAGGGGAAGAGGGAAAAGCTGATGAATTGCTAGCCTTGGTCATGGAGACGGGAAACGTCAATTTAAAATGTATGGCGCTTTTAGATGCTGCCAACACCGGTACCTATGGAACGCCTGTACCTACCAAGGTGACAACCAACATTGAAAAGGGTCCATTTATTGTGATTACTGGGCATGACCTTTGTGACTTGAATTTGTTGCTTCAGCAGACGGATGGAAAAGGAATCAATATTTATACCCATGGGGAAATGTTGCCGGCCCATGGATATCCGGAACTAAAAAAATATACGCATTTAAAGGGAAATTTTGGAACCGCATGGCAGAACCAACAGAAGGAATTTGAAAACATTCCGGCACCGGTTCTCTTTACCACAAATTGCCTGATGCCCCCAAAATCCAACTATGCCGATCGTATCTTCACCACTTCTGTGGTTGCATATCCGGAAATGGTGCATATTGGCGAAGAAAAGGATTTTGCTCCGGTGATTCAGAAGGCATTGGAATTAGGAGGCTATAAAGAGGATCAGCATATGACAGGAATCAACGGAGGAGATGTGATGATGACCGGATTTGGCCACGGAACCGTTCTGTCCGTTGCAGGCACTGTTATTGATGGAGTCAAGACAGGCGCCATCAAGCATTTTTTCCTTGTTGGAGGATGCGATGGTGCAAAACCCGGCCGAAATTATTATACGGATTTTGTGGCACAGACACCGGCAGACACGGTAATCCTCACTTTGGCCTGTGGAAAGTTTCGATTTAACGATATGGACTTAGGAGAAATTGCCGGGTTGCCTAGGGTCATGGATATGGGACAGTGCAACGATGCCTATAGTGCCATAAAAGTTGCCCTTGCTTTAGGGGAAGCCTTTGAATGTACCGTTAATGAACTGCCTTTGACATTAGTGCTATCCTGGTATGAGCAAAAAGCGGTTTGCATTTTACTCACATTATTGGCCCTCGGAATCAAAAATATCTATATTGGGCCAACATTGCCTGCGTTTATTTCACCCAATATATTGAAAGTTTTGGTGGATAACTTTAATTTGACACCGATTTCCACACCGGAAGAGGACCTGAAAAAAATTCTGGGATAAGTACATTGACATAACCCACCTGACAAGTCAAAAGACCGGCAGCATCCTAATGGACGTTGTCGGTCTTTCTTTGATTCTATAAGATTGGAGATTTTCCAGGGAATCTTCACCCAATATGGGGTTTAGATAAACAGGTTCAAGTTGGATTCCTCTGTTTCTCCCAGGTAAGTGCCAACGCCTGCATAGTCGATATTATCAATTAACTCCGCTTCCTTGATGCCCATAATATCCATGGACATGGTGCATGCAATGATGTTTACACCGGCATCTTGGGCTTTGCGAATCAGGGTTTCTAAGGAATCAACGTTTTTGTCTTTCATGACCCAACGCATCATGGCGGTGCCGACGCCGCCCATATTCATCTTAGACAGCTTGAGACGTCCCGCTCCCTGGGGCATCATAAACCCAAACATAGACTCGACTACACTCTTGTCAACTTTTACTTTGTTGGCCTTTCGCAGGGCATTTAAACCCCAGAAGGTGAAGAACATGGTTACTTTTTTACCCATGGCCAAAGCGCCGTTGGCAATAATAAACGAGGCCAATACTTTATCCAAGTCTCCACTGAACACAATGATGGTTTTGTTGTCTCCTCCGGAAACAGATACACCGTTTTGCTGAGGCTTTAAAACAGCGGCATTTTTTCCCAATCCTTTTTGAATGGTTGCCACATATTCATTGCCGGATTTAGAGGTCTGAATTAACGTGTTTCCCGTTTGTTTGCACCATGCGGCAATGTCTCTGGTAAATCCCGGATCCGAGGCAATCACTTCAATCACATCCCCATCGTTTAAGTCCTTGATGGTGTCAAATATTTTCATTATGGGGCCCGGGCATTGCAAACCGCTACAATTCAAGCGAAATGACTGACCAGCCATAACCGTTTCGCCGGTTCCCGAACTATCGGATGCAACCGTAGAAAAAATCCCTTTAGGGTCATCATAATTCATATCCATTAATTCCTCCTTATAATGGGTTCCCCGGTAGAATGAAGTACCGGCTGGATAAAGCAGAACTTTTTTAAAGCCGTGTTCCATTAAAATTCGTACAGCATTGTAGGAGCGAACCCCAATGGCGCAAAACGGAACAATGGTTTTAGATGGATCCAACTCCCCTAATCGTTCTCTCAGCGTTCCCAGGGGGATATCCACTGTGTTTGGCATTTTGTATGCCAATCGTTCCATATCTTCCCGGATGTCCAACAAAATAATATCATTTGGATCTGTTTTCTCAATAAAGTCCCAGTCACAAAATGCCACCATTCCGTTTAATAAATTCTCGGCGGTGAACCCAGCCATGTTTACAGGATCTTTGGCGGAGGAATAGGGAGGAGCATAAGCCAGTTCCAATTCTGTTAAATCATGAACGGTTCCGTTGAGACGAATGACGGTTGCTAAAACGTCAATACGCTTGTCGACTCCCTCGCGACCCACTATTTGCGCACCAAAAATCCTTTTTCCATCTTTGGAAAAAATCAATTTGATGATCATGGGAGTGGCGCCGGGATAATATCCTGCATGATGATTTTGATTGACATAAATAATTTCGTAGTCAACCCCTTTTTTCAGACCTCGCTTTTGTAAGGCTTTTTCATTACTACCGGTGGTTGCGGCGGTCAAATCAAATATCTTCGCAACGGAAGTCCCTTGAGTTCCATTGAAGGTTTCGTTACCGGAAGCGATGTTGTCAGCGCAAATGCGACCTTGCTTATTTGCCGGCCCGGCAAGAGGAACCATAGTTTTTTCTTTGCTGACAAAGTCTGTCACCTCTATGACGTCGCCAATGGCGTAAATGTTAGGATCTGAGGTGATTAGATGATCATCCACAACAATGCCGCCTCGTGGATTCAGCGTTAATCCGGCCTCTTTGGCCAAGATGCTGTTGGGACGAACCCCAATGGATAAAATGACTAGTTGGGTTTCAATTTCTTTTCCGGATGCCAACTTAATCTTGACACCGTTGTCTGTATCTTCAAAACTGGATACACCATCTTCCAAGATGAGCTGGGTTCCACTTAACACGAGATGTTCGTGAACCAGTTGGGCCATTTCATAGTCCAAGGGGGCCATTACTTGGTTCAGCATCTCAACAATGGTGACTCTGCTGCCGGCTAACTGAAGGTTCTCCGCCATTTCCAACCCAATAAAACCCCCGCCGATGACAACAGCGTCCCGGATATTTTCTTTTTGAATTTTTTCTCGAATCTTGTCTGTGTCAGGGATGGTCCAAAGGGTCATAATTCGATTGGAGTCAATTCCCGGCAAGGCAGGCCGGATGGGAGAAGAACCGGTGGAAACCACCAACGTGTCATAAGACTCCACATATTCTTTGCCTGTGTCCAATTGTTTTACTGTAACAGACTTGGATTTTGGATCAATGGCTGTCACTTCATTTAAAATCCGAACATCAACATGAAAACGTTCCTTCATTTTTTCCGGTGTCATAAGTAGGAGCGCATCTCTGGATTGGATTACATCTCCAACATGATAGGGAAGCCCACAATTGGCATAGGAAATATAATTTCCCCGTTCCAGAAGTATAATTTCTGCGGTTTCATCTTGGCGTCGTAAACGGGCAGCTGCACTGGCGCCACCGGCTACCCCGCCGATGATGACTATTTTTTTACTCATAATTGCTCCGATCTGAATGCAGCGCATTCTTGAAATGTTGTTACAAGGGTAATTTATGGATTTATTTTTACGCAAAGTTGCATTACAATGATATAGTATAGGTATTCACTATATTGACCACGAGGTGCAACAATGATTAACCAAGAAAATATTGACTTTTTGAGCAAAAAATTTGGTTTTATCTCCCAACTTCCTAGAGAAGAACAAGAGGAAACCTTTGCCAATACTTCTCAGATTACATACAAAAAAGGCCAGAATATCCATAGTGCTGAAAATGATTGCATTGGGGTGCTTCTTGTAAAAACCGGTGAACTTCGTGCGTATATTTTATCCGAAACCGGGAAAGAGGCCACATTATACCGCCTATACCCTGGAGATGTCTGTATCTTATCCGCATCCTGCCTGATGCACAATATAACATTTGATGTATTCATTGATGCAGAAGTAGACAGCGAAATCCTATTGCTCAATGCAAGCGTGTTTGCAAAACTCCAAGACAAAAACATCTATGTTGAAAATTTTGCCTTATCTGTTATGGTAGACAAATTTTCTGATGTGATGTGGGCCATGGAGCAAATCCTATTCAAAAGTTTTGATAGTCGCCTTGCCACGTTCTTGTTGGATGAATCCGCAAAACGTGGGTCGGATCGAATAGACCTGACCCACGAGCAAATCGCAAAATATATGGCAAGCGCCAGAGAAGTCGTTTCCCGTATGATTAAATATTTTGAAAAGGAAAAACTGGTGACACTATATCGAGGCGGGCTTACCATTATTGACAAAGCCGGACTTCGAAAACTAATTTAGCAAGAAGCCTAAAACCCCTATTTGTTCAGCATTTTTAATATGGAAGCCTTGGGATGGGCCCCTACGATTTTGTCCCTAACTTGACCATTTTCAAATACAATGAGGGTTGGGATACTCATTACTCCGTATTTCATAGCCAATTCCTGCTCTTCGTCAACATTGATTTTGCCAACTTTGGCATCGGCGACTTCGTTGGAGATTTCCTCCACAACGGGTCCCACCATTCTGCAGGGTCCACACCAAGCAGCCCAAAAGTCTACTAATACGGGTTTGTCAGAATTTAGTACTTCTGATTCGAAATTTGCCTTTGTGATTTTCAATGTTGCCATATTGTTACCTCTTTCTATTTTCTATATGATATGCAATGACTTGTAATAACCTTTTTATACCTTAATTATAGGGGAGCCAAACGGTACAATCAGTAACTTTGTCACATAAATAACAATATATTTTTATAAACCATGAAGTGTATGGAGGTGGAAAATGAACAGACATGAGGATGCTAGGAGCAAAAAAATAATATTTGTTTCCAGTTGTCTATTAAATACCAACAATAAGGTAAAGGGCCTGGCCAGATATCCGGGAATGTGCAAGGAGGTCTTTGACACCTTATATGAAAATGATTTGGGCATTCAGCAGATGCATTGTCCTGAAACATTGTATTTGGGAATACAGCGATGGTGGCAGACAAAAAATCTGTATGACAGCCATGGGTTTCGAACTCATTGCAGAGAACTGGCAAAAGATGTGGTAACCTACATGGAGGAATACATTCGGGAAGGGTACCAGACTGTAGCTGTATTAAGCTGTGATGGATCTCCCACATGTGGGGTAACCATTACCAGCTGGAACAAAGATTGGGGAGGAAGCCCGCTGGATTTAGACTACGGGGCCGCCCTGATCGAGGGCGAAGGGGTATATATTGAAGAGTTAAAAAAAGAAATAGTTGCCAGAAATATTAAAATGCCACCATTTTATGGGTTGGCATTGGATGACGAGACTGCAGACATGGGTAAAATTATTGGTGATTTCCGAGAATTTATAAAAAGTATCTCATAAAAAAGCGTTTTTTAGACAAGGAGATTTCTCCTTGTCTATTTTTATGTTACAAATATTCTGATAGTTTCTTGACAAGTGAGAAGCTGCAAGCTATAATTCAGGAAATATTGTTCAAATTATCAACAAGATGTTCACATTGTGAACATAACCTGTAAAAATTGCCCAAATCAAACCGTGAGGGAGGCGACATATGAAAAAACCCAAAAGACTGCAAAAAGGAGATACCATTGGAATTGTATCTCCGGCTAGTCCATCTGAAAACAAAAGCGAATTAGCTCGTTGTTTGGATTGGATTGACAACCATGGATATCATGCTGTAGTAGGAAAGAATGTAAATAAGACAAAAGGGTTTACGGCAGCTTCTGAAAAAGAACGCGCAGAAGATATCATGGAAATGTTTGCTCGAGATGATGTGGACGTTGTATTTTGCACTCAGGGGGGATATGGTACAGCCCAGTTGCTGCAGCAAATTGATTTTGAAATTATTAAAAAACATCCCAAAATATTTACGGGATTTAGCGATATTACTTCCTTGCATTTAATGATGAATAAATTTTGCGACATGGTAACCTTTCATGGCCCGGGGATAGCTCGTTTCAATTCAGAAGATTTGACTGAATATACGATGAATCAATTTTTCAAAGCATTGGAAAAAGTTGAACCTCTTGGATTGATTCCTCCTGCTGATGAAAAAAAGTGGTTGATTCCTTTTGGACCCGGAATAGCAAAGGGTACGTTGATTGGTGGAAACTTGACTCTTTTTTGCGCTAGCCTTGGGACGCCATATGAACCTGATGTGAAAGACAAGATTTTGCTGTTAGAAGAAGTGGAAGCTGAACCATGGATTGTGGATCATATGCTTTCTCATTTGAGAAACTCTGGAAAGTTAAGTGAAGTAGCCGGTATTGTAGTGGGAGAATGCAAAGATTGCGTTCCCTTTAAATACAACCCCGGCTTTTTATGTGATACCGGATTAGAGGATGTGCTGGAGTACTATTTAACACCTCTTGGTGTTCCGGTTTTATACGGTTTGCCGCTGGGTCATACCAAGGATATGGCAACGTTGCCCCTTGGTGTTTCAGTATCTTTGGATGCTGATCGTAAGACCTTCACTGTGCTTGAAAGCGGTGTCTTATAACAGTTGTTTTGGGGGATGAGGATGCCCCAAAGGAAGAGAGGGAGAAGAATGAAAAAGAAACTAATGGCTGTGATTTTGTCCATTGTCATGGTGCTGTCCATTGGACTTGGTCTTGGCGGCTGTGGTGGTGGTAGTAAAACCGGCATGGTAATCGGTACAGGAGAATTTGTGGATACGTTAAACCCCCTTACGGCATGGGCCGTGATGAGTTCTGAGGTTTTCAATTTGATCTATGACCCATTGGTTCGGTATGATGAGAATTTGGAAAGTGTTCCTTGCTTGGCCAAAAGCTGGGACCTGAGCGATGACGATTTGACCTGGACATTCCATTTGGTGGAAGCAAACTGGCAGGATGGAGAGAAATTTACTTCAGCGGATGTTAAATACACCTATGAGTTGTTTATGGGAGATGTGGGGGCCAAATCCATGTATAACAGTTATTTGTCGGGAATCACGTCAATTACTTGCCCTGACGATCAAACTGTAGTCATTAAAACCAGCGAACCAAAAGCCAATATGCTCCAAAATACTACGCCAATTTTGCCCAAACATATTTGGAAAGATATAGATGAAGGGGACCTTTCCACATATGCAAATGACACCCCCATTGGCACAGGACCTTATAAGTTTGCGGAAAAAGGTGATGGTTCTTTAACGCTAACATTGAATGAAGACTATTTTGGAACAAAGGGTACCGTTCCATCCTATTCCTTTGTAAAGTACAAAAATAGTGATAGTGCGGCACAAGCATTGAAAACCGGGGAAATTGATGCGGCATTGGCCTTAAGTGCAGCCCAGTTGTCCCAGTTAAAATCTGAAGATGGAATCGATGTTATTTCCGGAGAAATACCCGGGTTCATGCAGCTTAGCATTAATGTTTCAGATAAGAAAAAAAGCACGGGTAATTCCATTTTAAAAGATGTTAAAGTGAGACATGCCCTAGAGTATTGTATTGACAAACAAAAAGGTCTAGACATGGCATTTTCCGGGGCCGGAACCGTTGGAACCACATTAATCAATCCCTCTGATACTTTCCACTGGGAACCCAGTGCCAGTTTGCTTCGTGGATATGATGTGGAAGAAGCAAAAACGATTTTGGAAGATGCCGGTTATAAAGACACAGACGGAGATGGCATCCGTGAGGATTCTTCCGGAAATCCATTGGAGTTTGAGTTAATTTGCATAGCGGACAATACCGAAGACGTTAAGTATGGACAAATTATCAAGGCTGGTTGTGCAAAGGCAGGGATTGAAATTAATTGCGTCACCATGGATAGTGGGGCGTTGACGGATAAACTTTTGGCTCACGACTATGACTTGTTTATCTGGGGTTGGGGAGCGGATGTGGATCCCGGAGCAATATTAAACATTCTTACAACGGATTATGGCAATGAGCCGGATTGGTCCAATGCTGAATACGATAAACTGTTCCTGAAGCAGGCAGTTACCATGGATCAGGATGAGAGAATTGAAATTGTTCAAAAGATGCAACAGATTGTTTATGAAGAAGCCCCTTATATTATTTTGCTTTATGATAACAGCATCCAGGCAATTCGGTCTGATAAATGGGAAGGATATGTCCAAGTGCCTGAAAACGGCTGCTACTTCTTGAATTTATCCATTGTAAATTACATGAATATGCACTCAAAATAAAACCAATATTTATGCCGGGGCAAGGCAGATGCCTTGCCCCTTTCATTATTCGAGGTACTGATGAGACGTAATTATATTATCAAGAAGTCATTGTATGCCATCATTACAGTGTTGATTGTACTCATTTTCAATTATATCCTGTTTCGTGTTCTCCCGGGAGATCCGTTAACCATGATTATGCGAAATCCAAAGGCAACACCTGAAATGATTGATGCGGTCCGATCCTTTTATGGGTTGGATCAGCCTTGGTATACCCAGTTTGTAATTTATTTCCAGAATATGTTCCAAGGCGACTTGGGCATGTCCTTTATTTACAAAAGCGATGTTACCTCTGTTATTGCCCCACGAATTCTTCCAACTGTTTATCTTCTTGGCATTGCAGAGATTTTAGCTATTATTGTGGGAATCCTTCTGGGAATCATTGCCGCCGCTAGACGTGGGACAAAAATTGACGTTGCCACTTTAGGATTTTCGCTGATTACCTATGCAATGCCTACATTCTGGTTAGGAATGATTATGGTCGCTGTATTTTCTGTTGGACTTCACTGGTTCCCTGTTGGGGGGATGGAAAGCCCTGGATTGGCATTTGCGGATTTGGGAACCCGGTTAGGTGATATTTTGCATCATAGTATTCTTCCAATCGTTACCATGAGTATATTGCTCATTGGAGAGTATGCGTTGACCATGCGAAACACATTGATGGATGTACTGGCAGAGGATTACATTACAACTGCCAAAGCCAAAGGTTTTAGTGAAAAATATATTCTGCGGAAGCATGCGGTGCCAAATGCCATGTTGCCAATGGTAACCATCGTGGCTATTAATTTGGGATTGGTGCTGGCCGGCGCCATACAAATCGAAACCATATTTTCTTGGCCGGGTCTGGGGACCTTAATGTATGAGGCTTTGAGTGCTAGAGATTATCCATTGCTGCAAGGTTTGTTTCTACTTATGACCATTAGCGTAATTGTGGCAAATTATATTGCGGATTTGACCTATACATACATTGATCCAAGAGTGAAGGAATAGGAGGTGATGGCATGAGCAACATAAAAACTCAAATGAGAAAACGTAAGATGAAGGAGTTCTTGTCCAGCATCTATCATAATAAAATGGCCTTAACCGGCACCGTCATATTATCCTTTATTGTCTTGGTTGCAATTTTTGGGCCCATGATCGTACCATTTTCATCCACGGATTTAGGCAACGTAAATGAAATGCTGCTGCCGCCCAGCAGCAAACACTGGCTGGGGACCGATGATATGGGTAGAGATGTATTGGCAAATCTTATGTCCGGAGCGAGAATCTCTTTGCTTATTGGCATTATGGCAACCCTGCTCTCCATGGGAATTGGAACCTTAGTTGGGATTACGTCTGGGTATTTTGGAAAGACAGTAGACAATCTACTCATGCGCCTTACTGATTTTTTTCTGGTTATTCCTTGGCTGCCCCTTATGATGGTTCTTGCAGCAATTTTAGGAACCAGCATTTGGAACATCATTTTTGTAATTGGCATTACCAGTTGGGCCAGTACTGCCCGGGTGGTACGGTCTCAAACGCTTTCGGTAAAAGAGCGACAGTTTGTTGAAAGAACAGTATCGTTAGGAGCAGGAAGCTGGCATATTATGGTTAGGCATATTTTGCCCAATGTCTTCCCCCTGATTTTCGCCAACACGGTGTTGGTTGCGGCAACCGCCATCGTCACGGAAACGACCTTAAGTTTTCTTGGTTTAGGAGATCCCACCCAAGCGAGCTGGGGTATGATGCTCCATTATGCATTTGAAAGTGGGGCAGCCAGTTCCAATGCCTACTGGTATTATTTGCCCCCGGGATTATGTGTTGTACTTGTCGTATTGTCCTTCGCATTGATGGGCTATGCATTCGATGAAATAATGAATCCAAAATTCAAGGAAAGATAAGATGAAATTATTAGAAGTAAAAAATTTACAGACCTACTTTACCATATCTCAAGGCACGGTGAAAGCTGTGGATGGGGTTAGTTTTGATTTGGATTATGGTGAAACCTTGGGGTTGGTGGGAGAGTCTGGCTGTGGAAAAACCACCAGTGCACTGTCCATCGCACAATTGTTGCCCAAAGAAGGTAAAATTGTGGGAGGAGAAATCTATCTGGAAGGGCAAGATTTGGCCAAGCTTTCTGATGTGGAAATGCAACGTTTTAGATGGAATGATGTCTCAGTTGTATTCCAGGGGGCCATGAACGCCTTAAATCCGGTAATGCGTATTGGAGATCAAATCGCAGAGGCGATTGTTCTCCACGAAAAAATACCCCACCAAGAAGCACTGAAGCGAGCATCGGATTTGTTGGAATTAATGGAAATTCCCGGAGAACGGATTCGACAGTATCCCCATGAGTTTAGTGGAGGAATGAAGCAAAGGGTTATGATTGCCATGGCCTTGGCATGCAGCCCCAAAATTATTATTGGCGATGAGCCTACCACTGCGCTGGATGTTATGGTACAGGCGCAGATTCTAAATATTATTGAAAAGTTGCAAAAGGAATTTCACATGGGGTTTATTCTTATTACCCATGATCTTTCTATTCTGGCAGAAACCTGTGATAAAATTGCGGTAATGTATGCCGGAAAGATTGTTGAAAAGGCTGATGCCGACATATTATTTGAGGAAACGGCTCATCCATATACAAAAAAACTTATTGGCTGTTTCCCCAACATTGATGGAGACAAAACCGTTCCCACGGGAATCCCGGGAGTACCCCCAAACATGTTGGATTTGCCACCAGGTTGTGCCTTTTCACCACGCTGTGAGTATGCGTTAGATATTTGCCACATAGAAACCCCAAATGGCCTTGAAATCAAAGAGGGTCATTATGTGGCCTGTCATAGATGGGAGGAAATACTCAATGGCAAATAATATTTTTGAAACAAAGAATCTAAAAGTTTATTTTAAAATTAAAAAATCTTTTGGATCGGGAAAGGCAAAAACCCTGAAGGCAGTAGATGGAGTAGATTTGACCATAAAAGAAGGGGAGATAGTATCATTGGTTGGCGAATCCGGAAGCGGTAAAACCACCACCGGCAAAGCATTGCTTCAGTTGGTGCCCTGCGAATATGAGACCATGCTTTTTGATGGGAAGCCACTGAACCCCGGAAATTCCGCTGAGATGCAAGGGTTCCGACAAAAAGCGCAGATGATCTACCAAGATCCTTATCAATCTTTGAACCCCAGAGATCAAATACTGGACATTGTGACGGAACCTTTGGTAGTAAACAAATTGGTCACGACGGAAGAGGAACGGATTCAAAAGGGGAAAGAGGCTTTGGAATTGGCTGGATTGACGCCAGGTGAGGATTTTTTCTTTCGTTATCCCTATGAATTATCGGGAGGCCAAAGGCAACGGGTGGTTATTGCAAGTGCAATGATTATGAACCCAAAGTTTATTGTGGCGGATGAACCGGTTTCCATGTTGGATGCATCTATACGCACGGGGATTCTAAAATTGATGCTGGATTTAAAGGAACGAATCAATTTGTCTTATTTGTTCATTACCCATGATTTATCATTGGCTTGGTTAATTTCAGATCGGATAGGAATCTTATATTTGGGAAAGGTGATGGAAATCGGAGAAGGAGATACCATTATTCATTATGGACTCCACCCTTATACCAAAGCCCTTCTTTCTGTCATGCCCCAACCAGGAAGAAAACGAAATGGTCTGCGGGAAGTGTTAGAAGGAGAAACTCCAAACCCCACAGAAGTCATTGCCGGCTGCAAGTTTTACAACCGTTGTCCAGTGGCAGAGCCCCAGTGCAAAGAAACAGAACCAGAACTGAAAAAGGTTGGACCCGGACATTTTGTGGCATGTCATTTGATTAGTGGGGAACCATATACACAGACGGAGAAGAAAGAATGAAAGACATTATGAAACTGGCGGCAACCATGAATGTTGAGACCATTGCAGGGGATTTAATAGGCATTCCCAGCTATTCTCACATGGCTCGGCAAGAAGAAAAGGTTGCGAATTATATTGTATCCTATTTTGAAAATCTGGGGATTGAAGTAAAACGGCAATGGGTCAGCGAAGGCAGGCCTAACGTGATTGCAAAAATCCCCGGTAATGATGGACCATCGCTGATGTTCACCGGTCATATGGATACGGTGCCTCCTTATGATATGAAAGATCCGTTTTCGGGAAAAATCTTGGATGGCAACCTTCATGGCAGAGGGGCTTGCGATATGAAAGGCCCTTTGGCGGCAATGATGGCGGCAATGGGAGCAATTCGCCTGTCAGGAGTAGTTCCTCCGGGAGATTTATATTTTGCTGCGGTGATAGATGAAGAAGAAAAAGGAACCGGAGTGGAGGCGTTGATACAAGAATGGCCCAACGTTCATGGTGTCATTGTTGGGGAACCTACAGATTTAGCCATCGGATTAGGGCATAAAGGGTTGGAATGGATTAAGGTTGAGGTGTCCGGAAAAAAGACCCATAGTGGAAACCTTAAGGAAGGCGTCAATGCCATTACCATGGCTGGACGTTTAATCAATTACCTTGAAGAAGAATACAGCAAAGTGCTATCTGGGCGTACCCACCCGGTTTTAGGGTGCGGAACCATAAACATAGGAACAATAAGCGGGGGAGATCAGCCCAGCACCGTGCCAGATACCTGTCAACTGGTGTTGGATCGCCGTTTTTTACCCGTGGAAACCAGAGAGCAAGTTTATCAAGAACTAGAAGATGCAACAAAACTATTGGAATCAAAATATCCTGGATTTGAGGCAAAAGTTTCCAATTATTTTGAGGATAGTGAGATGCTTCCCCATTTGCCGTTTTCCATGGATGTAAATAGTGGTATTGTGCAGACCACCATTAATACAATGCACCTATTAAAAATGGGAGAGCCGGTCATTGACACTTTTTCCGCATGGACAGATGGAGGAATGATTCACAGTCAGACACAAAGCGATTGTATTATTTTGGGACCGGGGAAACTAGACTTGGCACATTCTGCCAATGAATCAATTTCTGTGGAGGCGTTACGTCAAGCGGTGTTGCTATATGCCGGCATTGGATTGGCTTTTGGGCGAGGAGAAAACCGGGAATGAAACAACTGATTGATCAAAAGATAGATCAATTCCAAGAAAGCATGGTGGAAGATCTAAAGAAATTAATTAAGATTCCCAGTTTGACAGGCCATGTGAAGGAAGTCCGTTATGCCTTGGATAAAACCTTAGAGATGGCATCTCAAATGGGATTTTCCACCATGAAAACTTCCACCAATGATGTGGGAATCATTGAATACGGACATGGGAAAGAAACCATAGGTATTTTGGTCCATGTGGATGTGGTGGGTATTGGAGATCCGGCAAAATGGGTTTCGGATCCTTTTGTATGTGTGGAAAAGGATGGATACCTTTGGGGGCGGGGCACCATTGACGATAAAGGCCCAGTGATTATGGGATTGTATGCCTTAAAAGCGATGAAAGACCTGGACATAAAACTAAACAAAAAAATATGGTTGATTGTAGGGACGGCTGAAGAGGAAGAATGGACGGATATTCGGAATTTCAAGAAAGAGTTTCCCATGCCGGATTACGGTTTTTCTCCTGATGGAGATTTTCCAATCTATAATATTGAAAAAGGATATGCTGATGTGGAATTATATTTTTATGAGCCACAGAGAAGTCGATTAATAGCTTTGGACTCGGGAGATAGCACCAATACCATTCCATCATTAGCCAACATACAAATAAAAGGGCAGCACCCTGTTATGGTGAGTGGCGTCTCAGCTCACAGTTCCTTGCCGCTACAGGCAGATAACGCCATTGTAAAACTGTGCAACAATTTATCTGAAGCAGATGATTTTAATTTCGCCCGGTTTGTGAGACATTTTTTTGAAGAACCCACAGGATCTGCACTGGCCATTGACAACGGGGAAGAATTTTATAACGGGCATTATGTTGGAAAAAGCACTGCAACGCCAACATTATTACGTTTAACAGATACCGGTGTCTTTATGAATATTAATGTTCGCCAAAGATATCCGGTAGAAAGCAAAGATGTTTTAGCTGCATTTAATCGTTGGGGAACCCAGTACGATTATGCAGTTGTAATGAAAGATTGCCTTGCTCCGATGATGGTTGATGAAAAACAAGAGCACCTCCAGTTGATGAAACAAGTATCCGAAGAGTATGGTTGTGATGGCAGTTTTATGGTGGCAGATGGAACCTCCTACGCAAAATCCATGAATAACTGTGTTTCATGGGGCCCGATTTTTCAGAGTGATGAAAGTGGCGCTCATGAAGAAAACGAAAGATTGTCCATCCAAACCATGATGTTAGCCACCAAAATATATGCCGCTTATTTGGTTCGAGGGGCAACGGATATTGATAAAAAGAAAAAGTTGGAAACTATGACAAGTTTTGAAAAGGGATTAACTATTTTGGATTTGTTTCAGGATCCACCCTATCGCTTTACACTAAATGACTTGGTCCAAAAAACTGCAATGAACAGAACCACCGTTTATCGCAACCTTACCACCCTAGAAAATCGAGGATTTCTAACAAAAGATGAAAAAACAAAGCAATATCGGCTGGGCCCCACCAATTATATGCTGGGGAATTTATATCTAAGTAGTGGAAGCTATGAAGAACGGGTGTACAACATACTGGAAGAAATTGCAGAAAGGACAAAAGAATCTGTTGGTCTTGCCAGACGAGACGGAGACAAGGTCGTTTCCATTTATTCGGTTGAAGCCCATCAAGCGATTAAAATGAATGACAGACCAGGAACATTTTACCCTATGAACAAAGGGACATATGGCAAATGTCTCATGGCATACCATGAGCGACCTTTGTCAGCTGCCCAATTGGATGGTATGAAATTTGAGAAAACAGCACCCAATACTCTTACAAGCGGCGAAGCGTTGTTGGCGGAATACAAAAAAATAAGAGAACAAGGGTATGTAATCAGCGTGGACGAAACCCAGTCTTATGTGGTGGGAGTGGGGATACCTATTAGAGGGCAAGATAAGAAATACAACAATGTGGTTGCTGTCTCTTTCTTTAAGCAAGAGGACTATTTAGAAAAAATTGAAGCCATCAAAAAGATATTATTCGATTTTAAACCTCAACTGGAAGAAATAATCCGATAAACCAATAGAAAAGAAATTTCAAACATAGGGGCAAAAAGAACCCCCGACTCTTAAGAGCCGGGGGTTCGGTGTTTCAGTCAATGGGAGATAATTCTAAAAGTCAATCACAAAATCATTCTCCATGTTTTTTGTGTGTTTTCGAGTTTGATTTAGATGTGGCTCTGCCCAATTTGTTGCCGTTTCCATTGGTATGAACCGGTTCTTTTCGTTGGGGAATCGCCACAAAATCTCTGTGGCCAAGAACGTTCACATAGGCGGGTCGAATCAGTCGCTTTCCGGCAATAAGCTCTTCCATACGGTGGGCAGCCCAACCCGACAATCTAGCTACTGCAAAAAGCGGGGTTGCAATATCAATGGGAATATCCAATGCGTTGTACACAAACCCAGAATATAGATCCACATTTGCAGAAAGGGGTTTTTCTATGCCAGTAACTTGGGCATAAAGTCGAGGTGTCATGTCGGCAATATATTCACATAATTGAAAATCGGCTTCCAATCCTTTGTATGCGGCCAAATCTTTTGCCATTTGGCGGAGGAGAACGGCCCGAGGATCTGAAAGGGTATAGATGGCATGCCCCATACCATAAACCAAACCACTTCGGTCATTGGCTTCCCCTTTGAGAACTTTAATCAAATAGGCTTCAACCTCTTGAGGGTTGGTTATATCTTTCACGTTTCGTTTTAAATCTTCAAGCATGTTGATGACTGCTAAGTTGGCACCACCATGTTTGGGACCCTTCAGAGATCCTACGGCGGCAGAAATTGTAGAATAGGTGTCTGATCCGGAAGATGAGATAACATGCGTTGTAAAGGTTGAATTGTTACCACCACCATGTTCCGCATGAAGAACCAAACAGATATCCAATACCTTTGCTTCCATATCGGTATATTCTCCGGTTGGCCGAATCATTCGAAGAATATTTTCCGCAGTACTTAACGTGGAAAGGGGATTGTGGAGATGCAGACTTTGGTTATCGAAAAATGAACTTTTTGCTTGGTAGGCATAAGCAATTAATGCCGGGAAATAGCCCATTAAGTCAATTGACTGCCGCAAAACATTTTCGATGGAAGTAGAGTCCGGATCCTCATCATAGCAATATAAGGCAAGGACACTTCTTGCAAGCTTGTTCATGATACTCCTAGATGGAGTGGTTAAAATCATATCTCGAGCGAATCCTGGTGGCAATTCCCTTTTTGCAGATATCAATTCATTGAATTCAGCAAGTTCTGTTCGTGTAGGCAGTTCCCCAAAAAGAAGTAAATAGGTTACTTCCTCAAAACCAAAACGGTCCTCATTGATATAACTGGATACCAGGTCTTCAATGTTGTACCCTCGATAATAGAGGGTACCATTTTCCGGAATCTTTTCCCCATGTTCATTAACTCGGTAACCGTTGACCTCACTGATTTGAGTCAGCCCGACAATCACACCGGTACCGTTGGCATTTCGAAGTCCCCGTTTTACATTATACTTGGTGTAATAATCCGCTGCAATTTCATTTTTCTCAACCAGTGCAGAAGACATTTTGTGCAAATATGTTTCAGGAATTCCGGAGGCAGTAAGCTCGCCAGCAGTTATTTTTTTCCAAAAGTTAAACACGTCTTTTCCCTCCCTATTTCTTTTGTGACAGTTTTTATATTATATCACAATAAAGGAATAAAATGCAATATGGTCCGATTTCATATAGAACAATTTGAGAGAAGAACTATTGCAAAACCACTGAACAAAACATTTCAGCGGATTGCAGAAAACCTTGGCTTAGGGTATAATTATAAACGTAATGACTGAATTTAAACTGAAATCAGATTATCATATGACAGGAGACCAACCCGGAGCTGTGGAAACGTTGACCCGGGGTATTTTTCATGGGAAAAGACACCAAACCCTTATGGGCGTCACCGGGTCCGGCAAAACGTTTACCATGGCAAACCTGATTGAGAAAGTTCAACGACCCACTTTGATTATTTCCCACAATAAAACTTTGGCTGCCCAACTGTATGGTGAGTTTAAGGAGTATTTTCCTGATAATGCAGTTGAGTATTTTGTCAGTTACTACGATTATTATCAACCGGAAGCCTATATGCCCACCACGGACACATATATCGAAAAAGATTCGGAGATTAATGACGAAATCGAAAAACTCAGACATTCAGCCACGGCTGCGTTGGCGGAACGCAGAGATGTGATTATTGTGGCAAGCGTATCCTGCATTTATGGACTGGGAAGTCCATTTGATTATGAAAATCAAATGTTATCCCTTCGACCCGGAATGCAGAAAAGCCGCAATGAAATCCTACGTAAATTGGTGGATATTCAATACGATAGGAATGATTTGGCATTTGAAAGAGGTGCCTTTCGGGTGAGAGGCGATGTGGTGGATATTTTCCCTGCCGGATCTGAAGTGGCCTTTCGCGTTGAGTTGTTTGGGGATGAAATAGAAGCCATTAAAGAGATGAATCCTGTGACCGGAGAAATCATCGGTATTCGAAATCATGTTTCTATCTATCCGGCTTCTCATTACGTGACAACGGAGGAGAACATTCAACAAGCCCTGCAGTCCATTGAAAATGAGCTGAATGAGCGATTGAAATGGTTTGGAGACAGGGGAAAACTATTGGAGGCCCAACGGTTGGAGCAACGAACCAGATATGATCTTGAAATGCTTCGGGAAATTGGACGTTGCAAGGGAATTGAAAATTATTCCAGGCACATGAACGGCTTGCCACCGGGAAGCAGACCCTATACCTTAATGGATTATTTCCCCGATGATTACATGATTATTATTGATGAATCTCACGTCATGGTGCCCCAGTTGCGGGCCATGTATGCAGGAGATCGTTCTCGTAAAGAATCCTTGGTGGAATATGGATTCCGGTTGCCCTCCGCCTTAGATAATCGACCCCTCAAATTTGATGAATTTCAACAACTTGCAGGCCCGATTGTCTATGTTAGTGCAACCCCGGCCGAATTTGAAAAGTCCAAGAGCGGCGGAATCTCAGCGGAACAACTGATTCGCCCAACCGGATTGGTAGATCCACCTATTGAAATCCATCCATCGGAGGGTCAAATTGACCATCTGATTGGAGAAATCAATCAGGTGATTGCCCAAGGGAATCGTGTTCTTGTCACCACACTGACCAAAAAAATGTCGGAGAACCTGACAGAATATCTGAAAAATACGGGGATAAAAGTACAATATCTCCATTCAGACGTAGATACCTTAGAACGGTTGCAAATCATTCGTGATTTGAGATTGGGTGTATATGATGTTCTAGTAGGAATTAATTTACTTCGAGAAGGATTGGACTTGCCAGAGGTTGCCTTGGTTGCAATTTTAGATGCGGATCGACAGGGATTTTTACGAACAGAAACTTCATTGATCCAAACCGTTGGACGGGCTGCGCGAAATCTTAATGGCAGGGTATTGATGTATGCAGATACCGTTAGCCCTGCAATGGCAAGAACACTTGAAGAAACAGATCGCAGAAGGACCGTTCAGGAAACCTATAACAAAGAGAATGGAATTTCACCAAAGACCATTGAAAAATCAATTCGGGAGGTTGTAGAAGCAACTCGAATCGTCAAGGATACAGATCAATATCAAGGCAAGAGTCCATTGGAGCTCACCAAGAAAGAACTTTATGATTATGTGAGAGCCCTGGAAAAAGAAATGAAACAGGCGGCATCCGACTTGCAATTTGAGCGGGCTGCTGTATTGCGGGATCAAGTTTTTGAATACAAAGCGAGATTGTAACTTGGTGACGCCACGTGAAAACCACAGGAGTAATACTTATAAATAGAATGGAAAAATAGTATGGCAACAGAACTTATTATAAAAGGTGCAAAAGAGAACAACTTAAAAAATGTTGACGTCGTAATCCCCAGAGACAAAATGGTGGTGCTCACCGGCTTGTCAGGGTCTGGCAAGTCCTCTTTGGCTTTTGATACGATTTATGCGGAGGGGCAACGGCGATATGTTGAAAGTCTGTCATCCTATGCAAGACAGTTTCTCGGGCAAATGGAGAAACCCAATGTGGAATCGATAGAAGGGTTGTCCCCGGCCATTTCCATTGACCAAAAAACCACCAGCAAGAATCCTCGCTCTACAGTGGGAACAGTGACAGAAATATATGACTACCTCAGACTAATGTATGCCAGAATTGGTATCCCTCATTGTCCGGTTTGTGGTAGGGTTATTGAGAGCCAATCCATCGATCAAATTGTGGATAGCATTATGGAGATGGGAGAAGGAACAAAAGTGATGATTCTCGCCCCAGTGGTTCGAGAGCGAAAAGGCACCTACGAAAAAGTGATGGAACGAATTGTTCGAGAGGGGTTTACCAGAGCTCGGATTGACGGAGAAGTATACAACCTAACAGAAGAAAAGGTTCAATTGGAAAAAACTCATAAGCACACCATCGAAATTGTTGTGGATCGTATTATTATTAAAACAGGCGTGGAAAGCCGTTTGGCTGAAGCATGTGAGCTGGCAATTCATCAAGGAGAAGGCCTGGTAATGGCCAATGATCGGGTGTTTAGTACTATGCTGGCCTGTCCGGAGCATGGCATCGGCATTGAAGAAATGGAACCTAGAATGTTTTCATTTAACAGTCCTTTTGGAGCATGCCCGGCATGCAATGGTCTTGGATTTTTGCAGCGGATTGATCCGGATCTGATTATTGAAGACAAGAATTTAAGTATTATCGGAGGTGCATTGAGCAATGTCTTCGCTTCCATGGAGGTGGAAGGGTATTATAGACAAACTATTGAAGCTTTGGCAAAAGAGCATCATACGCGATTGGACATCCCCTATAAGGATTTGCCGGAATCCTTTGTTCAGGAACTTCTTTATGGCACAGGAACTCGAACCATTAAATTTCTTTATAAAAGTAGGACGCGGGGATCGGAAAGCATGTTGAATCATCCTTTTGAAGGGGTGATAAAGAATTTGGAGAGAAGATACCGGGAAACTACATCTGAATATATTAAGGACAAAATGCAAAAATACTTGAGCATCATTCCTTGTGAAACCTGTGGCGGAAAGCGGCTGAAACCAGAGGTGCTGGCGGTGACAATCGGAGGAATGAACATCTCAGAGATGGCAGATCTGCCTGTGGGCGAAACCATTGGGTTTTTAAAACGATGGAAATTATCCGCCAAAGAAGAGTTGATTGCAGCTCAAATTCTAAAGGAAATTAGAGATAGACTGAACTTCCTTGTCAATGTAGGATTGGATTACCTAACCCTTTCCCGGTCCGCGGGAAGTCTGTCCGGTGGGGAGTCACAGCGCATTCGCCTGGCAACTCAGATTGGCTCTAGTTTGGTAGGCGTTCTTTATATTTTAGATGAGCCTAGCATTGGACTGCATCAAAAAGATAACAGTAAACTGCTGGGGACCTTACGAGAACTGACAGATTTGGGAAATACCTTGCTAATCGTGGAGCACGATGAAGAGACCATGTATGCTGCTGACCATATTATCGATATTGGTCCAGGTGCAGGCATTCATGGCGGCGAATTGGTTGCCCAAGGTTCTGTTGAAGATATTAAAAACTGCGCCGCTTCCATTACCGGGCAATACTTAAGCGGCAAAAGGCGCGTTGAAGTTCCATTGATTAGGCGAGAGGGTAACGGGAAATTTCTTAAAATTGTTGGAGCATCTGAAAACAATTTGCAGCATATTGATGTGGAAATCCCTTTGGGAAAATTGGTTTGTGTTACAGGTGTGTCCGGATCGGGAAAAAGCACACTGATTAATGAAATCTTGTACAAAAGTTTGGCGGCCAAGATGAATCGGGCCAAGACGAAGCCGGGGGCCCATGAAGATATTCTTGGCATCGAGAACATTGACAAAGTCATTGATATCGATCAATCCCCCATTGGGAGAACGCCGCGATCCAACCCAGCAACCTACACCGGTGTGTTTGGTTTTATTCGGGATCTTTTTGCCAGCCTGCCTGAATCCAAAATAAGGGGTTATGAAAAGGGGCGATTCAGTTTTAATGTCAAAGGGGGCCGTTGCGAGGCATGTAGCGGAGATGGAATTATCAAAATAGAAATGCATTTTCTGCCGGATGTGTATGTTCCTTGTGAAGTGTGCAAGGGAAAACGATATAACAGAGAAACCTTGGAAGTGAAATATAAAGGCAAAAACATTTCTCAAGTTTTGGATATGAATGTAACTGAGGCGGTGGAATTCTTCCGACATCTACCTAGTATTTCTAGGCAATTGGTGACGCTTGAAGAGGTTGGTCTTGGGTATATCAAGCTAGGCCAGCCTTCAACACAACTTTCAGGCGGTGAAGCCCAGCGGGTCAAGCTAGCTACGGAACTTTCCAAGCGAAGCACGGGAAAGACGTTGTATATTTTGGATGAACCGACCACCGGTTTGCATTTTGCTGATGTGGATAAACTTTTGCAGGTATTGGACAAGCTAACAGACGCAGGGAATACGGTGGTTGTTATTGAACATAATTTAGATGTTATCAAACGGGGAGACTATATTATCGATTTAGGCCCGGATGGTGGAAATCGTGGAGGGAAAGTCATTGCAACAGGCACTCCAGAAATCGTGGCCGGAGTAAAGAATTCCTATACCGGGGAATATCTTCGTAAAGTATTAAAGTGAAGTAGAGTGTAAATATGAGGGATAAGAAGAAGGAACAACTTCTCAAAACGGATGGCTCAATCAAAAAAATGAATCGAAAACTGGCCCATATATTAATGATTATAACTGTAATTTCTTGGGGTTTTGAATATTCTCTGGCCAAAGAAGCCATGCTGACATTAGATTCCATCACCTTGATTTTCTTCAAATATGCCATTGCCTTGATTGTGGTGGGAATTATAAAATTCAAACGGGAAGGGAAGGCATTCATGCGGCGTTCCGATATTTGGATTTTCATACTCTGTGCCGCTACCGGCGAGATTCTATATTTTTATTTTGAATACGAAGCGATGACTTATATGCCGGTATCCCTTATCACCATTGTGTTGACATTTGTCCCTGTGGTTTCCATTGTGGTGGAGTGGCTGGTGTATCACAAGGTGCCTACAGCAGCTTTGTTGGTTGGGATTTTCATCAGTATTTGTGGACTGGGCATGATTGTTGGTTTGGATTTGCATACAATCCTTCAAGGACGACTGATTGGATATCTTCTTTGCGTTGGTGCGATTATTTCTTGGAATATATATAATTTTATTACGTCGCATTTAGGTGGAAAATATCAACCATTAACATTGACGTTTAATCAACTGGCCTGTACAGTATTGCTGTCCTTTCCCATGGCCATGGCACATTTGCCAAATCCTTCGGATATTACATTAGCAGTAGCAGGGGAAGTATTATATTTGGGAGTGATTAGCGGCGGCGTAGGCTTTTTCGTCTATGTTACAGCACTGTCCTCTCTAGGGCCGACCACTGTTTCAGTTTACGCCAATTTTATGCCCATCTCTGCCACCTTCTTTGGATGGCTGCTATTGGGAGAAATGATAACCGGGATGCAGATGATTGGTGGAATTATTGTGATTTCTGCAGGATTTTTTGTCATCCGAGAAAAAGGAAGACTGGAGGGAACGCTTCATGTTTGAAAAGGTTAATCTAACCATGCTTACCGATTTTTATGAAATAACCATGGCAAATGGTTATTTTGAAACGGGAATGGCGGAGGACATTGGCTACTTTGATATGTTTTTTAGAAAAATCCCTGATGGTGGTGGCTTTGCCATTATGGCTGGGGTAGAACAATTGATGGAATATCTGGAAGATCTTAGATTCACTGAAGAAGATATTGCATTTCTTCGGGAAAAAATGAACTTTGATAATCGGTTTTTAGATTATCTTTTGCATTTTAAATTTTCCTGTGATGTATGGGCGGTGCCGGAAGGCACACCGATTTTCCCTGGGGAGCCTATTATTACTGTCAGAGGGCCGGTGATTCAGGCCCAATTTGTTGAAACAATGGTTTTATTGATTATTAATCACCAAAGTCTTATAGCAACCAAGGCAAATCGAATTGTCCGTGCCGCCAAAGGCAGAGATGTGATGGAATTTGGTACGCGAAGGGCCCATGGAATCGCGGCGGCAGTGTATGGTGCCAGAGCAGCATATATTGGCGGATGTGTGGGTACGGCCTGTACGGTTTCTGAAAGGGACTTTGCGATTCGAGCCATGGGAACAATGGCGCATAGTTGGGTACAAATGTTTGAAAGTGAATATGTTGCCTTCAAAAAATATGCAGAAATTTACCCGGAGAATTGTGTTCTCCTAGTGGATACCTACAATGTACTAACTTCAGGTGTGCCCAATGCAATTCGGGTTTTTCATGAAATGAAACCGGCCAAAATGGGGATTCGAATCGATAGTGGCGACGTGACCTATTTGACAAAGAAAGCCAGAAAGATGCTGGACCAAACAGGGCTTTCCCAGTGCCAGATTGTGGTCTCCAATTCTTTGGACGAATACATTATAAAAGGGGTCATACAAGAGGGGGCATGTATTGATTCTTTTGGTGTTGGAGAACGACTTATCACAGCTAAATCCGAACCGGTATTTGGTGGAGTATACAAATTGGCAGCGGTTGAGAAGGATGGCCGGGTTATCCCTAAAATGAAAATAAGTGAGAACTTGGAGAAAATTACAAACCCGGGTTTTAAATCCCTGTATCGGTTTTATGACAAAGATACCAACCGGTGCATGGCGGATTTAATTGCGTTGGACGAAGAACTCATTCCAGCAGGTGAAGAATACACTATTTTTGATGAAATTTCCCCATGGAAAACGAAGACCCTACGAAACTTTAAGGTGAAAAACCTGCGGGTGTGTCTTTTTGACCACGGAAACAGGGTGTATACTTCCCCAACCATAAACGAAATAAAAGAGCATTGCGCCTCACAGATTAATACCTTGTGGGACGAAATGCTCCGTTTTGACAATCCTCAAACTTATTATGTAGATCTTTCCCAACAGTTATGGGAAATGAAGAATCAACTGATTATCGAGTACCGCTAGCATTGAGCACGTTTTTGATTTTGTGCTGAACCATAGCCTGAATTGCATCTCTCGCAGGCCCTAAGTATTTCCTTGGGTCAAATTCTGCAGGATGCTCTGCCAAATATCTTCGGATTTCTGCAGTCATGGCTAAACGAAGGTCAGTATCAATGTTGACCTTGCATACTCCGTATTTTGCAGCTTCCAAAATCATTGCTTCCGGTACGCCTTGAGCGCCGGGGATATTCCCACCATATTGGTTGCAAAGTCCTACAAACTCTGGCAGAACTGTAGATGCCCCATGAAGAACCAAAGGGGTGTTGGGAATCAATGCATGAATTTTTTTGAGACGGTCAAAATCCAGATAAGGTTCTCCTTTGAACTTGTAGGCGCCGTGGCTTGTGCCAATGGCAATTGCCAGAGAATCCACACCTGTTTTGGCTACAAATTCTGCAGCATCATCCGGATCGGTAAACGTTGCGGACCGGATGTCTACATTTACGTCATCTTCAATGCCCGCCAATTTTCCCAACTCTGCTTCAACGGAGACGCCTTTACTATGGGCATAATCAACAACTTGTTTGGTTAATGCAATGTTTTCTTCCAAGGGAAACCTTGAGCCGTCAATCATGACAGATGTAAAACCATCGTCTACGCACTTTTTGCAGATTTCGAAGTCTTCGCCATGATCAAGGTGTAAACAGATATCTAGTCCGGTATCCAATACGGCGGCTTCCACCAACTTTACCAAATATGCCGGCCTAGCATATTTTCTTGCGCCAGCAGAAACCTGAAGAATCAGGGCTGCCTCTTCTTCCTTTGCCGCATCTACAATTCCTTGAATAATTTCCATGTTATTCACATTGAATGCACCAACGGCATAGTCTTTTCTCAATGCTTTTTCAAACATTGACCTGCTTGTTACCAAAGCCATTTTGTCCTCCTTCTTTCGCCAGAGTTATTAAATACTTATTGGGCTGCGCCAAAGGTGGAAGGATAGTCCATTATGGCATCAATCCTATTTAAAATGATTGCACCTGCTATGAGTAGAATAATAAGGGCCACCGCAATGTCACTTTTGTCATAGATAATATCTTTAATACTTTTCATGTTCGTTCTCCTTCCTATAATACTGTAACATATATTGAAGAAAATTACCAATTGGATGCCACTGATTTTTTGTGAATTATTTCAATTATGATGTGTATTTCACTATCTCATTGATGTATAATAAACTTTATGATTAGACTTAAAATAGAAAAAAATGAAGAAGAACAGCGACTGGACCGATTTTTAAGGAAGTATTTTAGAAAGGCATCACTGGGTAGAATTTATAAAATGATTCGCAAAGAGGTCCGGGTTAATGGGAAGCGAATGGCCATAGAGTCTTTCCTTACGGAAGGAGACTTGGTGGAAATTTATATCTCTGAAGAAGAGGCCAAGTCTTACCGGGAGACGAAGAAAACGGTTCGGGCACTTCGTCAGTTTGCTATTCCCTATGAAGACAAAGATATGTTGGTGGTATCAAAGCCATATGGCCTTCTGACCCATGGGGATGCCAATGAAAAGAAAAACACATTGGCGAATCAAGTATTAGGATATTTAACAGAAAAAGGGGATTATCTGCCTCGAATTGAAAAAACGTTTGTGCCATCGCCAGTGAACCGATTGGATCGGAACACAACAGGATTGGTGATTTTTGGAAAGAATGCTGAAACGTTGAAGCGCTTGAACAAAATGATTCGGCAACGGGATTCTATTGAGAAGTATTACATGACCATTGTATTGGGAAATTTGACGGGGCCAGTGGTGCTGCAAGACAGCATGACCAAGGATAAACAAGCCAACATGGTAACTGTGTTGGCCGAATCGGATGGTGAAGGTAAGCGGATGGAAAGTAGAGTAAGACCTTTGGGTCATTCTTTGTCAGGGGGGAAAGGCCCGGAATATACCTTAGTAGAAGTTCAGTTAATCACTGGTAGGAGCCATCAAATTAGGGCTCAACTGGCGGCGGCGGGATATCCCATCATTGGTGATACAAAGTATGGGAACGCTCAGAATAACAAAATAATCAAAGCAAGATTTGGTCTTACCACTCAGTTGCTTCATGCGTACAAACTAAACATTGATGGGAACGTGGTGATTGGGCCAACCCCAGACGAATTTCAGCGAATTGCAGGAGAACTCATACATGACTTCACAAAAACAAGATGACCGTCCCTGGAAACAGAGGAACAGGCCCTATATTTACGCAGTGGTATTGGCATTGATTTTGACGATGTTTGTTGCACCTGAAATTCAGGAGAGTAATGCGATGTCTCCTACCATCCAGAAAGGAACCCTTGTTGTAATCAAGAAGGACACATATTCTGTGAAACGGGGGATTCCGGAATTAGGAAGTGTAGTGATATTGGCAAAGGATGCAGCCACGGAATTGTCAAAGGATAATATTATTGCCAGAGTTGTTGGACTGCCAGAGGAAACCATTACTATCAAAGACGGGAAATTCTATCGGGACAATAAGGAATATAAAGTGAAAGAATCCGTTGGAAATCTGGGGGATGATATGACGGTACAACTAGCATCTGATGAGGTGTTTCTGTTGTGTGATAATCGAGATGTCATAATGGATAGCCGTTCTTCAAAACTTGGCCCTGTGAATATGAAGAAAATACGCGGCAAAGTTTTACTGGGCATTTGGCCATTTTCGGAATTTGGAGGGATTGAATAAATGAAATCAATCATACGTGATATTTTGCTTGCCCTTGTTTTGGCCTTGGTCATCTCCATGTTAGTACGACCAACCATTGTGAAAGAAATTTCCATGTTGCCTACCTTGGAAGAGAATAACTATTTATTGATATACAAACAAGCTTACCGATTCGGAGACATACAAAGGGATGACATTATTGTCTTCCGCTCTAGCCTAAAGGACGACAATGGCAAAGACAAATTATTGATTAAGAGGGTCATTGGACTTCCCGGAGATGTGTTGACAATTTCTGATGGAAAAGTCTATCGAGAGGGAGTGCTAATTCAAGAACCGTATATTATGGGGGGAGAAAAAGGGGAAACTTCCGGAGAATTGTATAATTATGTAGTGCCGGATGACTGTGTTTTCGTTATGGGAGACAATAGGGAAGTCAGTCTTGATAGCAGATCTGATGAGGTCGGACCGGTTAAAATTTCAAAGATTATGGGGAAAGCATTTTTCAGGCTGTATCCTTTTAGCGAAATAGGAGGCATTTAATTCATGAAACAACTGATACGAGATATTATCATTGTTATTTTAGTGGCGGTTTGCATTGTGACTTTAATAAAACCGATTATTGTAAAAAAGACTTCCATGGAACCAACCTTATATGAAAATGATTATCTGATTATTAGCAAGCAGGCATACACTGTATTTGGGGAACCCAAAAGAGGGGATATTGTGGTTTTCCCACACAATACGGATGGGGTCAAGGAATTGTACATTAAACGAATTATCGGGCTTCCGGGAGATAAAATTACAATCAGTAATGGGGTTGTCATTATTAATGGGGAGCCGTTGAATGAAACTTATACGAAGGATGGCACCACCCCGGGGGATGTGAAAGATTTTGTTGTGCCCAAAGGGCGTGTTTATGTATTGGGAGATAATAGAATCGTCAGTGTGGACAGTCGAAGCGATGAAGTAGGGTGTGTCGCAATCAAGGAAATAACAGGAAAGGCCATACTACGAGTGCTTCCGTTTAGTAAGTTTGGAAGTTTAAAATAATGGGTAAAGAAAAACATGAGTGAACAAAAGATTATAGCAAACAACAGGAGAGCTAGACATGATTACTTCATAGAAGAGGTTTATGAAGCAGGTCTTGTATTGACCGGCACTGAAATAAAATCTCTTCGACAGGGAAAGGCCAGTATTGCGGAAAGCTATGCCAAAATCTTGGAAGGTGAAGTTTTTGTTTACGGAATGAATATTAGCCCTTATGAATTTGGAAATATTTTTAATGTGGAACCTTTGCGACCGAGAAAGTTGCTATTACACAAACGGGAAATCAACAAATTAATAGGATATACTACCCTTCAAGGGTTGACGCTGATACCGTTAAAACTTTATATTGATGATAGAGGACGGGCAAAGATGGACTTGGCGGTTGCCCGAGGAAAGAAGTTATTTGATAAACGCCATGATATTGCTAAACGGGATGCGGATCGAAGAATTTTACAAGCCAAAAGCCGATAATCCTAGTGGGCACATGTGTCAGGTGTAGTGGAAAGGAGAACGATATGGGAGACTTTTTTGACAAAGCAAAAAAAATGGCTGGAATGGCCGCTGACAAAACCGGAGACGTTGTGGAGATGGGCAAATATAAAGCAAAAATTGCATCTCTAAAATCCGATGTAAACAGTGCAGAAAAGAAAATTGGGCGATACTTCTATGAAAAATATCAAGATGATGAAAATGTAGATTCTGAGGTCATAGAATACATCAAAGAGATTACATCAAAAGAAGAAGAAATCAACGAAATGGAGGAAACGATTCAAAAAATCAAAGACGAAGGAAGATAAATTCACAGAACGTTCACCCAGCAACACAAAAAAATTGTTATATTTGTGTTGCTGGGGTATAATTAACCAGTTAAATGGGGATGTACAGGTTTCGACAGGGGTGCAGAACCAAGATAAGCGAGCCGCAGTTTGCCAGTCTGCGTTAAAAAGGCACGTTAAATATAAACGCTAAAAATAACAACACATTCGCATACGCAGCTTAATTCGCTGCCCGCGCGTCGGTCCGGGTTCCCCTACAGGCCCGATCACCGGCGTCGACAATGTAGGACAACCTTATGTAAGCTCCTGGTAGCATAAGGGAATAACAGGATAGCTGACGGAGGAACTTGCCTTTGAGGTCCACTGAAAGCGAAATAAACCAACAAAGGCTGTGCTCGGAGAAACTCTTGCGGAAGTACTTTTGGACGCGAGTTCGATTCTCGCCATCTCCACCATGATACACGGGGGGCCATGGCCCCTTTTGTTTGGGAAAAAATATGAAGATTGGAGTCATTTCATGATGAAAAAAAGATTGATTGGTCTTTTGATTGGCATATTGCTGATTGTTGGGGCAACTGTTGGTTGCACCAATGAAGAAGAGGAATTGGCTTCAAGTACCATGATGGATAAGCAATCCACGGTAGATGTTGTGGGTGCTGTTCAGATTGAAGATGAACTGGGGATTCAAGTATTGCTCCCCACAACCATCAAAAAAGAAGCTTACAGTATCATTGATGGTGAAATAGGTTTGGTCTCGTTCAAACTGGATGGTTTGGCATATAAGTACTATATACAAGGGGCAACAGCTGAGACCGATCTTACCGGTGTTGCATCAAGTCTGGGTAATCAGGAGACTGTATTGGCGGATGATGCCACATACAAAATTGCCTATGATCAAGACGGGGTTGGCGTGTCATATTGGTACGACAAAACCAATAAGATTGCATGTACCTTGTTGATTCCCGAAAATGCCACATCAGCTGCCTTAAAGACTATGACGGACGCCATTATTTTGGTTCAATAAATGTAATCATGATGGGAATGAATTCAAAGGGAAATCATTTGGAGAAATCCTTGGATTTCTTCTTTTGTGCTTCCCCAGGAGGTGACCAGCCGAATTGCAGAAGTACCATCTTTGTAGGTGCGCCAACCCTCAAACATGACTTCCTTTTGCAACCGTTCAATTAGTGCATTTGGGAAAATTGGAAAGATAAGATTGGTGGCCGGTTCTACCGCAAAGGGGTAACCGGCATTTTTTATGCCCTCTGCCAGAATAGCGGCAAGCTCATTGGCATGGGCGCCAAGGGTGAAGTACAGGTCATCTTTCATCAGCGCTTGGAACTGGACGCCCAAGAGTCTTCCCTTTGCCATTAAACCGCCACGTTGTTTCAGCAAAAAACGGAAATCTTTTTTTAGGGTTTCATTAACTAAAACTAATGCTTCGCCAAAAAGGAGACCACACTTGGTCCCTCCAATATAAAATGCATCTGCAATTTGGGGTATATCTTCCAGAACCACGTCGTTCCCGGGCGCGGTTAGCGCCATGGCTAAACGGGCACCATCCACATAGAGAAGCAGATTGTGGCGGTTGCACACCTGCCGAAGGGCCAATAACTCTTTTTTAAAATAATATGCCCCTGTTTCGGTGCTGTTGGAGATATATAAAAGCCTTGGCTTCACGTAGTGTTCATCCTCATGAAAGGCCATGACCTCCTCAATTTGATTTGGGGTAATCTTACCATCTTTGGTGGGAACATGAATTATTTTGTGACCGGTGGCTTCGATGGCCCCGGTTTCATGACAACAGATATGACCGGTATCAGGAGAGATAACCGCTTCGTGAGGCCTTAAAAATGCTGCCAGTGCAGTCATATTGGTGATGGTTCCACCGGGTAAGAAATGGACTTCTCCGGTAGGGCACTGAATCCGCCGAAGAATCATTTCCGAAGCGAATCGGCAGTAATCGTCTATGCCATACCCATCGGCGTTGTTCATATTGGTTTGAATCAATGCATCCATCACTTGGGGATGCGCACCAAGACTATAGTCGTTTTTTAAGTAAAGCATATCTTGCCTCCTGAATTATTTTTTTTAATTATATCACAAAAGATTCCAGGTATGAAGGAAAAAGGGATTGAATAATGCGTCACATTTGTATATAATACTTTAACGGGCTTACAACCGTATACGAGAGGAGAATCAACAATGGGATTCACAGAATATGTAGGAATCGATTTAGGGACAGCCAATGTTCTGGTATATATGAAAGGTAAGGGCATTGTCCTCAATGAACCTTCCGTCGTTGCCATTAACACTGATACCAATGAGATCCTTGCCGTAGGAGAGGATGCCAAGCAGATGCTGGGTAGAACTCCTGCCAACATTATCGCCGTTCGACCTTTGAGGGATGGTGTTATTTCAGATTATGACATTACTGAACGAATGTTAAAATATTTTATCCGCAAAACTTGCGGCACCAGCCGATTCTTTCGACCTAGAATCATGGTGTGTGTACCCAGTGGGGTAACGGAGGTAGAAAAAAGAGCGGTTCGGGAAGCAGCCACTCAAGCCGGTGGGCGAGATGTAAACTTGATTGAAGAACCCATTGCGGCGGCCATTGGCGCAGGATTGGATATTTCCAAGCCGGGTGGAATTATGGTGATGGATATTGGGGGCGGTACTACAGATATTGCGTTAATCGCTTTAGGTGGTATTGTTGCCAGCACATCAATTAAGGTTGCCGGGGATAAGTTTGATGAGGCAATCATTAAGTATATGCGCAAAAAGCACAAGCTTTATGTTGGGGAGCGTACGGCGGAAGAACTGAAAAAAGCCATAGGCACCGCTTATACAAGGACGAAAGAAGTGACCATGCAGTGCAGCGGACGAGATCTTGTCACAGGTCTTCCCAGAGAAGTGACCATGACCAGCAACGACATGTTGGAAGCATTAGATGAACCTTTACAACAGATTTGTGAAGCCGCTCATAGTGTTCTCGAGAAGACGCCTCCTGAATTGGCATCGGATATTAGTGATTCAGGGATTATTTTAACAGGCGGAGGGGCCCTCTTGTGGGGAATTGACAAAAGAGTAAAGCAGCGGACCGGCATCAAAGTCACCATTGCTGAAGAACCAACCACATGTGTGGCCAAGGGAACCGGCATGGCGTTGGATAACCTGCGGGTTATTGAAAGCAGCCGCTTGAATAAGCGTCAACCCTATATTTAATATTATCGACGTTCAAAGGCTATCTCGGATGAGATAGCCTTTATTGAATCTAAGAAAGCGAGGATTTTTTCCTCGGCAAGGAGAGAAACATATGAAGCTTGAACTAATTGCAACTGCGACTTTTGGATTGGAAGCCCTAGTCAAAAGAGAAATTGAAAACTTGGGCTACAAGATCATCAAAAGTGAAGATGGTAAGATTACTTTTTTGGGTGATGAAAGAGGAATTGTACGCTCAAATTTATGGCTTCGTTGTGCGGACCGAGTATTGCTGAGGATGGCAGAATTTAATGCCATAACCTTTGAAGACCTATATCAGCAGACTCGGGGACTTCCATGGGAAAATTTAATTCCACCAGATGGGAAGTTTCCCGTAAACGGTACGTCTGTCAAGTCTACGCTTCATAGCGTGCCTGCCTGTCAAAGCATTGTAAAAAAAGCAATCGTTGATCGACTTTCAGACGCATATGGGGTTATGAATTTTGAAGAGACCGGGGGCACTTATGAGGTTAAAGTTGCCATATTAAAAGACAGGGTTACTTTAACGGTGGATACCACAGGACCGGGACTTCACAAGCGAGGATATCGGGTCAAAGATGTACGCGCCCCCATTAAAGAGACGTTGGCGGCGGCACTGGTTCAACTTTCTTTTTGGAAAGAGGGCAGACTCCTCATTGATCCTTGCTGCGGATCTGGGACCATCCCAATTGAAGCGGCCATGATAGGGATGAATATCGCCCCGGGACTTTCCAGACAGTTTTCGGCGGAGAACTGGAATCTTATTGACCCGGTGGCCTGGAAAGAAGAGCGGAAGAGTGGGTTTGAATCCATCAAGAAGGATGCAGACATACAAATTATTGGTGCTGATATTGATTCTGCCGCCATTGAAGGAGCGAGGCAAAACGCCATGGAGGCAGGGGTCGGAGATGTGATTCAATTCCACATTGGGGACATTCGGTCATTGACATCTGAAACTGACAGGGGCATCATCATCACAAATCCCCCGTACGGTGAAAGAATTGGAGACAAAAAAACCATTGAAACCATTTACCTATCATTGAATCGGTATCTCAAAAAACACCCTGATTGGTCCCTGTTTTTAATTACTACAGACAAGGAAGTGGAACAAGCGGTGGCGGAACGCCCTGCCGACAGAAGGCGAAAATTATATAACGGTAGACTTGAAGTTTGTTATTATCAGTTTCATGGAGCAAAATAATGTATATTCCAATTGACAAAGCCGACAAAACACCATATTACCTCCAAATTTCTGCAATCATCAAGAAAAAGATTTTAGAAGGAGAGATGATGGATGGCTTTGTTTTGCCATCCGAGCGAGAGATGGCTACCCTGATTGGCGTCCATCGAAACACCATCACAAAAGCTTATAATGAATTGAAGTCAGAGGGCTTTATCAATTCTGCCCAGGGGATTGGATATCGAGTACAATTCGCTTCTGAGCAAGGCTCCAAGGACAACATGAAATCAAAGACATCCACTTCATACAAGCCAAAGGGGATTCATTGGGAATCCGTTATCAAAGAAGAATACCTTAATTTGGAAAGTGCCTTTGATGATTTGTATTCCAAATCCTACGATGCGGGATCCATTTCCTTTGCCGGTGGGATTTCTTCTCCCACCATCTATCAAAAAAAAGACATTGCTACAAGCATTCATCAGATTCTTTCCCATAGCAGAGGAACGTCCTATTTTTATACACCTTATGCAGGAGATTTGACCTTGCGGCGGCATCTTTCTGCCTTTCTTCACGGCAAAGGTATTGATGCAACGCCGGCTGGAATTCAGGTGCTTTCTGAAATGAACCAAGCATTGGATTTCCTTGTTACTTTGCTCCTGAAGCCGGGAGAGGTGGTTTTGGCGGAAGAACCCCTTTCTCCCGATGTGTTTCGAACCATTAAATTGGCGGGAGGGAAGATCATCACCGTGCCAATGGATGAAAATGGAATGATCTGCGATCGATTGGCGCCGCTCATTGAAAAACACCATCCTAGGTTCATCTATATTAATTCCAGTTATCAGGATCCCACCGGAACTTGTTTGTCTTTGGAGCGTCGCAAACAGCTTCTTGCTTTGTCATATCAATATCGAGTGCCGTTGATTGAAGAGGATGCTGCCTCTGATTTACATTATGATGGACCTATTCTCCCTAGGTTAAAAGCACTGGATAGGGGAAATAATGTAATCTATATTTTTTCTTTTGCCCTTACCTTTGTTCCAGGGGTAAGCATTGCCTTTGTTTCCGGGCCGAAACGACTTGTGGACAGCTTGTCAAATTTGGTGTCGGTTCGACTGATTTCTTTAGATTGGCTTTCTCAGAAATTATTGGCTCAATCTTTTGAAACCAATTTGTATTACCAAAAACTGCAGTTGTTTCAGGAAGAATATCGAAAAAAACGAGACCGCATGTGTGGCTGGCTGGATCGAATGAAAATCAGAGGCGTTACCTACAGGAAGCCGGAGGGGGGTGTTTATGTTTGGTGTCAAATGCCCACGGATTTAGACATGAAGCAACTTTTCCGGGCCATGGAACAAAGTGGCGTCTCCTTTGTGCCGGGAAATGCATTTTATGTAGAAAAAATGCTGGGGAATGCTTACATTCGACTAAATTTTTCCTATCCCACAGCAGAGCAAATTGACCGTGGAATGGCCATATTATATGAATATATACTGGCACATTGAAAAATATTATTACTGGCACTTTTATTTTCCTTTTTTTGGAGTATGATGGAGTTGTTAGTAGGAATAATTGAATTGATTTATATACCTTGCCGATTATAAATGAAAAAAGGAGGATTCTATAATGGCAGTAAATTTAAAAGGAAGAAGTTTTTTAACCCTGATGGACTTTAGTCCGGAAGAGATCCGATACATGCTGGATCTGGCCCATAATTTAAAAGACAAAAAACGTGCAGGAATCCATGACGAAGTATTGAAGGGAAAGAATGTGGTTTTGTTGTTCGAAAAGACTTCCACCAGAACACGATGCGCCTTTGAGGTGGCTTGTCTGGATGAAGGAGCCCACGTCACTTTCCTGGATAGCGGCAGCTCGCAGATGGGCAAAAAAGAATCCTTGGAAGATACGGCAAAAGTGCTGGGAAGATTCTTTGATGGTATCGAATATCGTGGATATGAGCAAAGTGTGGTTGAGAACCTGGCTAAATTTGCCGGGGTGCCTGTGTGGAACGGATTGACGGATATTGACCATCCCACCCAGATTTTGGCGGACTTATTGACCATAGAGGAACACGTAGCCAAGCCATTGAACAAAGTCAAAGTTGTCTTTTGTGGAGACATTCGAAACAACATGAGCTACGCATGGATGTATGGCTGCGCGAAAATGGGGATGCACTATGTGGCATACGGCCCGGACGTGTTGGCGGCAGAGCTGGATAAAGACGTACTAAAGAAGGTACAGGAAGTGGCCGCCCAAACAGGGGCAATCATAGAAGTGTCTTCAGATTCTGCCATTTTGAAAGATGCGGACGTGTTGTACACAGACATTTGGGCATCCATGGGAGAAGAGGCGCAGATTCCGGAAAGAGTAAAACTGTTGACCCCTTACCGCGTTACCAAAGAAATGTTGGAAGCCACCGGGAACAAGGATGTAATCTTCCTTCATTGCCTGCCATCCTTCCATGATTTTGAAACCAAAATGGCCAAGACCCAAAAGGAAGAAGGCTATGACATACGGGAAGTCACCGATGAAGTGTTCAGAAGCAGACATTCCAAAGTCTTTGATGAAGCAGAAAACAGGCTACATACCATAAAGGCTGTTATCGTTGCGACCATCGCATAATGAACCGTAACATAACATTATTTCTTATACCGGGAGGAGGTCCATCATGTCCGGAGGAATATACAACTATTCAGAAATAGGTAAGTTAAAAAAAGTACTTTTGCATCGGTTGGGTAACGAGATTGAAGCCCTAGTACCGGCAAATTTTGAGAGATTGCTCTTTGATGATATTCCATATCTTAAAGTGGCCCAACATGAGCACGATATCTTTGCCAAACTTTTGACAGAAAACGGTGCGGAAGTTGTCTATTATGTAGAAGAGACAGAAAAAGCCTTACGAGATGTGGACGTGAAGAACCGATTTATTGACGAATTTCTCACAGAAAGCAATATAACGTCTCAAGGAATGCGAGAATCACTAACAAATTACTTACTGGAAAAACCAACAAAGCAAATGGTAGAGACTGTGATTGCAGGGATTAAAAAAAGCGATGTTACCATATCTCATGTGGTTTCCTTGGCGGACTTTATTGCCTCGTCATACCCATACTATACAGACCCGATGCCGAACCTGTATTTTACAAGGGATCCGGGCGCTTGTGTTGGGGACGGATTAAATGTACATCATATGAGTACCAGAGCCAGAAGAAGAGAAGCCCTTTTGCTGGAATATATGTATCGATATAACAAGGATTTTGCGCCGGATGGTACAAACATATGGTATGACTATTGTCAGGACTATTCCATTGAAGGTGGAGATGTACTGGTGATTTCAAAAGATGTGGTAGGCATTGGTCTAAGTGAACGAACAACCGCGTGCGGGATTGAACGATTTGCAGAAAACTTGCTGACCAAGTCGACTTTCAACAAGTTATTGGTCTTTGATATTCCCAAGTCCAGAGCGTTTATGCATTTGGATACGGTATTCACCATGGTGGATTATGACAAATTTACAATTCACCCAGAAATTGAAGGTCCCCTTCAGATTTATGAGATCACTTTGGGCTCTGATAAAAAAATTCGGTTCAAAAGCCTGCAAGAGGGTCTTCAAAATGTGCTGAGCCGGGAACTAAAATTACCTGCCGTTGAGTTGATTCGATGCGGGGGAGACGATGCAATTGCCGCCCAACGGGAACAATGGAACGACGGATCCAATACTTTGGCCATTGCCCCGGGTGTGGTGATTACTTATGAAAGAAATTACGTAACAAATGACTTGCTTGATAAGAAAGGGATTAAAGTGATTACCATGCCCAGCTCTGAGCTTTCCAGAGGGCGTGGAGGTCCCAGATGTATGAGCTGCCCTGTAGCCAGAGAAGACATATAATATTTGAAACTAGGCTTACAGTGGACGATAAAGTGATAAGAATCAATCATTATGAAGGAGAAATAAATGAGCGCACCAAGAATTATTGTTGCACTGGGCGGAAATGCCCTTCAATCCGGCGCCGGCCCTGCCACGGCAGAGGCACAGCTGGAAGTTGTCCGGAGAACCAGCGAACATATTGCTGACATCAGCTGTATGGGTTATGAATTGGGGATTGTACACGGAAATGGCCCGCAAGTTGGCAGGATTCTATTGGCCACCGAAACAGCCAAGGAAGTTACACCGGCTATGCCTTTTGATGTTTGCGGTGCAATGTCTCAGGGATATATTGGTTACCATTTGGAGCAAAGCATCAAATATGCTCTCCGAAAACGAGGACGAGATATTCCTGTTGCCACCATTGTGACCCAAGTGGTTGTAGATGCACAGGATCCGGGCTTTCAAAATCCTACCAAACCCATCGGACTCTTTTATTCAGAAGCTGAGGCCAAGGCCATTGCCGAAGAAAAAGGTTATACCATGAAAGAGGATGCCGGTCGAGGATGGAGACGGGTGGTTGCATCGCCTATTCCAAGGAAAATTGTTGAATTAGGTGCAGTGAATACCTTGTGGGACACAACGGTTGTGGTAAGTTGCGGAGGCGGTGGAATTCCTGTCATCGAATATGAGGATGGGAAACTAGAGGGAGTCGCTGCAGTCATCGACAAGGACTTCGCGGCAAGCCTGTTGGCTGACAGCGTGGATGCTGACGTGTTGATGATTCTAACTGAAGTAGAAAAAGTTGCCGTCAACTATAACAAACCCAACCAAGAGGATATCTCCCATATGAATCTTGCTGAAGCAAGAAAGCATGTGGCTGATGGACAGTTTGCCCCAGGTAGTATGCTCCCAAAGGTTCAGGCTGCCATGAAATTCCTCGAAAATAATCCGGATAAAAAGGCAATTATTACATCTTTGGACAAAGCAGTTTTGGCACTAAAAGGTCAAACAGGAACAGTAATGACTTTCGAATAAAAGGAAATTCCTGTATTGTTCAAAGTAAGCATAAAAGATTAACAGCATTTACACAGGAGACATCTTGAAGTATGTGCTGTTTTTTCTTTCAGAACCTGAAATCAAGGGGTTGACTTGGGGTTTTTGCTTGTATTATTTGTGCATTAATGGTAAAATATTTGAGTTCGCAACGAAAGAAAGGAGCTCTATGGAAATAGAACTGAAGTACTCCATTGGCACCGACGAAATTGTCAACGCCATTTGGGAGGATGAAGAGATCAAGGAGATGGAAGAAAACGGATCTCGCTCCAATGAAGAACTGAAGGCCATCTACTTTGATACAGTGGAATTTGACTTGCTGAAACATGACATCGCATATCGAATCAGGAATGAAGGAAGCAGGATGATTGCCACGCTAAAGTGGAATGGCAAAACCGTAGGCCCCCTTCATACCCGAGAAGAACTGAATATCAATTTAGGGGAAGACGCCTGCCAGATTGACCCCGATCCAACAGTCTTTTCTCAAAGCGATATTGGTGCAGAACTGTTAGCACTAATTGGGGAAAAACAGCTTCATGGATTCATGGAAGTTCATGTTTCAAGACGAAAGGTCAGGGTAGATACAAATCAGGCCATTTTGGAAATAGCCTTGGATTCAGGGTTTGTCATTACCGAAAAAGGAACTTGTCCGATTCGTGAAGCAGAGATTGAATTATATTCCGGCAAAGAGGAGGGACTGGTCACAATAGGTGAACGATTGTCCCAGAAATATGAATTAATGCCGGAAACAAGAAGTAAATTCGCACGGGGCTTAGCCCTGCTTGGAAAAATTTAGCACATTATTTGAAGGAGATTAAATACATGAAAGCAACATTTATTTCAAAAGAGAAAAACAACGCAAAATTCAGCATTGAATTCACTGCCGAAGAACTGGAACAAGCAATTATCAAAGAATACCAGGAAACCAAAGATAAGTATCAGATAGATGGATTCCGAAAAGGAAAGGCACCCCGCAGCATTCTAGAGAAGCATTTTGGTGAGGGGATTTTTTTGGAAGGTGCTATTAATACCATGATTAATGATGCCTATCCCAAAGCCGCCGAAGAACTGAACCTTGAGGTTATTGACAGACCTTCCGTAGACTTTGGTGAAGTAGAAAAAGGCAAGGGTTTTACCATTACTGTTGCTGTGGATGTATATCCTGTAATTGAAGTGAAAGACTACGTTGGCGTAAAATCAGAAAAAATTAATGTAGAAGTATTGGACGCAGATGTGGATGCAGAGATGGAAAAATTACAGCAGCGCAATGCACGAATGGTAGCGATTGACCGTCCTGCCGAAAGTGGAGATACAGTATTGTTAAACTATAAGGGATTTGTGGGAGACCATCAGTTTGAGGGGGGTACAGCAGAACAGCATCCTCTGAAATTAGGATCCAATAGCTTCATCCCCGGGTTTGAAGAACAGTTGATTGGCATCTGCGTTAATGAAGATCGAGATGTAAAGGTAACCTTCCCGGAAGAGTATCACGCCGAAGAACTGGCAGGGAAAGAAGCTATCTTTAAGTGTCAGGTTCAAGAAATCAAAACGGAAGAAAAGCCTGAATTGGACGATGATTTTGCAAAGGACGTAAGCGAATTTGATACGCTGGCAGATTTGAAGGCAGACACCAAGGTAAAGCTACAAGCAAGCAAAGAGGAACAGGCGCTTCTTAAGATGAAAGACTCTGTTCTGGCCAAAGTGTACGAAGCCAACGAAATTGATATACCGGAAGTTTTAGTAGAGGATGAAATCACCTCTATGATGCAAGAATTTGACCAGCAATTGCGATCCCAGGGCCTGGATTTAGAAAAGTATTTTGAGTATCTCCAAAAAGACCCTGCAGAGTTCAGAAAAGAACTGAGAGACGATGCGTATCGCAAGGTAAAGACCCGAATGATTGTTACTGCTGTTGCAACGGCAGAGGGAATTACTGTCCAGCCGGAAGAATTAGATGCAGAAGTGGATATGATGGCTGCTCAATACAAAATTGAGCCGGCCAAAATCAAAGAAATGCTTGGAGCAGAAAACATGGCGTTCCTTGAAAAGGATATTAAAATGAGAAAAGCCATGGACTTTATTTACGACAAAGCAATCATCAAATAGAGGATTGACAAGATACAACAAAAAGGAGAAGCAATATGGCTTTAATTCCATATGTAATTGAACAGGATGGACGGGGTGAACGGTCTTACGACATTTATTCCAGACTGCTAAAGGATCGCATTATATTCATTGGTGAAGCCATTGATGAGCATATTGCAAGTTTGGTGGTAGCCCAAATTCTGTTTTTGGCAGCAGAAGATCCGGATAAGGACATATGCATTTACATTAACAGTCCTGGAGGGTCGGTGACGGCAGGCATGGCTATTTATGATACCATGCAATATGTAAAACCGGATATATCCACCATTTGTGTGGGCATGGCCGCCAGCATGGGTGCTTTTCTTTTGTCTTCAGGAGCACAGGGCAAACGGTTCGCTTTACCCAATGCAGAAATTATGATTCACCAACCATTGGGTGGGATTCATGGGCAGGCAGAAGATATCAAAATCCATGCAGAATGGATTATTAAAACCAGAGAGAAGTTGAATGTTATTTTAAGTAAAAATACAGGGCAACCTCTTTCTACCATAGAAAAAGATACGGATCGGGACAACTTTATGAGCGCCCAAGAGGCTGCTGCCTATGGCTTGATTGACAAAGTCATTACTTCCCGATAACAGGAGAAAACAAACCTTATGACCAAATTCGATGAAAACAATGAAATAAAATGCTCATTCTGTGGCAGGCCTCAAAGCCAGGTGAAACGCCTGGTGGCAGGACCGGAAGTGTATATTTGCAACGAATGTGTTGACCTATGCATGGATATTATTCGGGAGGGTTTGGAAGAACCCACAACTCCCGACGTGGATGCTGAATTTGTTCTGCCCACTCCACGGGAACTGGCAAAAGCGCTGTCCGAATATGTGATAGGGCAAGATGATGCAAAAAAAGCGCTTAGTGTGGCAGTATACAATCATTACAAGAGGGTAAAAAGCATAACAACCACCCAGCAGGATGGGGTAGAACTTCAGAAAAGTAATATTGTGATGATTGGTCCTACTGGCTCCGGAAAGACATTACTGGCTCAGACCTTAGCAAAAATCTTGCAGGTTCCCTTTGCCATAGCCGATGCTACAGCCTTGACAGAAGCCGGATATGTAGGAGAAGACGTAGAGAATATTTTGTTGCGACTACTGCAATCTGCGGATTACGATTTGGAGAAGGCACAGCGGGGGATTATCTATGTAGATGAGATTGACAAAATTTCAAAAAAATCCGATAACCCTTCTATTACCAGAGATGTAAGCGGAGAGGGTGTCCAACAGGCACTCCTCAAAATATTGGAAGGCACAGTTGCCAATGTCCCCCCACAGGGAGGGAGAAAACATCCTCATCAGGAGTTTATACAATTTGACACCACCAATGTGATGTTTATCTGTGGTGGTGCATTTGACGGGCTAGAAAAAATCATTCGAAAACGTATGGGGGAAAAGGTGATTGGATTTAATGCACCGGCGGAGAAAATCCAAAAGGATATTCCCATATCCCTCAAAACCGTACAGCCGGAAGACTTGTTGAGATATGGCCTGATTCCAGAGTTTATAGGGCGGTTGCCGGTTATCGTCACCTTGGAGCCTCTCTCAGAGGATGCATTAGTGGAGATTATCACAAAGCCTAAAAATGCGTTATTGAAGCAGTACAAAAAACTTTTTTCCATGGATAATGTGGAACTGGAAATTGAAGATGAAGCTATTCGAAGAATTGCTTCCAAAGCGTTGGAAAAGAAGACTGGCGCGAGAGGCCTTCGAAACATTATGGAGACCATCATGACGGACATTATGTATGAGATTCCATCTCGTAAAGATGTTCAGAAGTGCATTATCACCAAGGCAACAGTAGATGAGGAAGTAAGACCGACTTTGGTTCTTTTGGACTCAGATAAAAAGGCGGCTTCCTAGGTCGCCTTCTTCTTTAAAGAAGTACTACCCATTTCATTAAATCAAGGAGAACACAATGGCAGAAGATAAAATTGAAGTAAGAGAAGACGGCATGCTGATATTGCCCATGATCCCGCTTCGGGGCATGACGATTTTTCCCAACATGGTTCTGCATTTTGATATTGGACGTGAAAAATCAATCAATGCCTTAGAAAAGGCCATGATTAAGAATCAGTATATATTCCTGGCAGCCCAAAAAGATGAAACCACAGATTTGCCCACCAATGAAGATTTTTATCGGATGGGCACAGTGGCAAAAATCAAGCAAATGCTTAAATTGCCCGGGGATTCTATTCGTGTGCTGGTAGAAGGCGTCAACAGGGGAAGAATTGAAGATATACTATTTGAAGTCCCCTATTTTAAATGCGCGGTATCGGAAATCCCTGATGAGGAACCGGAACTTATCCCTGCAAAAATGCAGGCATTGATGCGATCTGTTCTTGGGAATTTTGACAGTTACCTTGCCTTAAACCAAAAGGTTTCTTCGGATATTTTCCCAACCGTTGCAACCATTAATCAACCGGGCCGATTTGCGGACTTAATTGCGGGGCATATGGATCTTAAGGTAGAGGAAAAACAACTTCTCCTTGAAACCCTGGATATTACAGAGCGGTTGGATACACTAAACACCATTTTGGTAAGGGAAATAGAGATACTAAATATTGAGAATGACATTACCAGCAAAGTTAAAACTCAAATCAATCAAAATCAAAGAGAATACTACTTGCGGGAACAGATGCGTGCAATCCAAGAGGAACTTGGGACGGATGAGGATGTGGAAGGCGAAATCAACTTGTGGAACAAACAGTTGGAAGAGTTGAACTTGCCTGAGAAGACCCGGGAAAAGGTAGAAAAAGAAATAAAACGGATGTCAAAAATGCAGGCTTCTTCTGCAGAGAGCTCGGTTATCCGTACCTATATTGAAACCATCTTAGCGCTTCCCTGGAACAAGGAAACCGACAGCAATATAGATTTAAAACTCGCAGAAGAAATTTTAGAAGCAGATCATTATGGGCTGGACAAAGTCAAAGAAAGAGTGTTGGAGTATTTGGCTGTAGTTGAATTGTCCCAGAAAATCAAAGGACCTATTCTTTGTCTGGTTGGCCCGCCGGGAACCGGAAAAACGTCCATTGCAAAATCTGTTGCCCGGGCAGTGAATCGTGAATTTGTGAGAATGTCTTTGGGTGGCGTTCGAGATGAAGCTGAAATCCGAGGCCACAGAAGAACATACATTGGCGCAATCCCCGGCCGAGTCATTAACGCCATCAAAGAAGCCGGGACAAAAAATCCGGTGTTCCTCTTTGACGAAGTGGATAAAATTGGGGCGGACTTCAAAGGCGATCCGGCTTCGGCGTTGTTGGAAGTCTTGGATCCTGAACAAAATAAAGACTTTACGGATCATTATCTGGAAACTCCCTTTGATTTATCCAAGGTGATGTTCATTGCAACAGCCAATACCACAGAGACCATCCCAAGGCCCCTTTTGGATCGAATGGAAGTCATTGAGGTAATGGGGTATACAGAAGAAGAAAAACTGAATATCGCTCAAAGATATTTGATTCCTAAAAAAGTGGCAGAGCACGGTTTGAAACCGGAGAACATGTTGATTTCTGAGGAGGCAATCCGTGATTTGATCAACTATTATACGCGAGAATCCGGGGTGCGAAATTTGGAACGTGAGATTGCCAATCTTTGCCGAAAAGTTGCACGAAAAACTGTATCCGGCCGCCGCAAAAAATATTCCATCAATGAGAATAATTTAGAGGAATATCTTGGCAAAAAGAAATACAGATATGATAAAATAGAAGGGGTAGCCGAAATCGGCGTCACCACTGGATTAGCGTGGACCATAGTCGGTGGAGATACCTTGTTTATTGAGACTACCGCTGTTCCCGGAACCGGACAGTTACAGCTTACCGGACAGTTGGGGGATGTGATGCAGGAGTCTGCCAAAGCGGGGATTAGTTATATCCGCTCTGTGGCCAGCAAATTTGGCATTGCAGATGATTTTTATAAGTCATTGGATATCCATCTACATATTCCGGAAGGGGCAACGCCTAAGGACGGGCCTTCGGCCGGCGTTACCATGTGTGTGGCGATGATTTCCACCTTAACCAAAACTCCTGCCCGAAAAGATGTGGCCATGACAGGGGAGATTACCTTGCGAGGAAATGTATTACCGGTTGGCGGGATTCGTGAGAAAGTACTTGCGGCTCACCGTGCCGGCATTCGTTTGGTTCTGCTTCCCGCAGATAACGAAAGGGATATTGAAGATATTCCTATCAAAGTCAGAAAAGCAATGAAATTTATTTTGATTCATTCTGTGGAGGATGCTATCAAACACGTACTGGTAGGATACAAAAAATGATAATCAAAAATGCGGAGTTAGTTGCAGTAACCGCCAAGCGGGAGCAATATCCAGCAGAAGACAAAAAAGAAATTGCATTTGTTGGCAGGTCCAATGTGGGCAAGTCCTCTTTGTTGAATCTATTGACCAATCGTAAAAGTTTGGCAAGGGTTAGCGGCAACCCGGGGAAAACCAGAACAATCAATTTTTATGAAGTCAATGGTGAATTTCGTATTGTGGATTTGCCGGGTTATGGCTATGCCAAAGTCTCAAAGAGTATCAGTGCAACCTGGGGAGAGATGATTGACACCTACCTGAAAGATCGGAGAGAATTGGTCAAAGTGGTCCAATTGGTGGATATTCGCCATGCACCTTCCGCCTTGGATATTCAGATGTACGATTACTTAAAGCATTATCAGTTGGATGGTTTGGTGGTAGCCACCAAGGCAGATAAGATATCCCGAAATGAGACCGCAAAATCCGTTGCCTTGATACGAAAGACTTTGGGCATGCATCCCGACGATTTGGTCATTCCCATTTCTACGTTGAACAAAACGGGCCATGAAAATCTAATTGCGGCCATGGAGGCCGTATTAAACGACTAGGATGAAGGAGTCATAATGCAGTTTTTTGTTGCATTTAACATTTTATTTAAACGAACGAAAGCGATTCGTTTCATGTTGAAGGATAAGGCCGTTCCTTTTCGAAAGAAGCTTCTGGTTATTTTTGGATTGATTTACATCATCCTTCCCTTTGGACTGATACCAATCGTTATTTTTCCCATTGCATGGTTGGATGATTTAATCTTATGGATTTGGATTATGTGGTATTTGAGGGACACCCTTGATAAGTATTGGATGGGGGACACCAAAGATTATGCAGGGAAATTCAAAAGCAAAAAGGTTATAGATAATGTGGAATATGAAGTCAAAGAAGAGCAGGACGAACCAAGGAGTAAGGAATGAATAAAAGCCGGGTCATAGGCGAAATCATGATTAGCCAAGAAGAGATTCAAAAACGAGCCATAGAAATTGCGGCTCAAATTACTCAGGACTATCAAGGAGAAAGCATTTTGCTCATTGGCATTTTGCGAGGTGCCGTGCCATGGATGGTGGATGTGATGAAGCACATTGACCTGGATGTAGAAATTGATTTTATGGCAGTTAGCAGTTATGGTGCAGCAACAAAAAGTACGGGAGTTGTGAAAATCAACAAAGATTTGGACTCTGATATTGAGGGGAAACATATCATCATAGTGGAAGATATTGTAGATACTGGGATTACCCTGCAGTACTTGACTGGGTATCTAGAAAACCGAAAACCGAAAAGCATTAAAATATGTGCCTTGCTGGACAAACCTGCAAGGCGTCGGGCAGATGTGTATGCCGATTATGTTGGTTTTACAGTAGAAGATAAATTCATCGTAGGATACGGCCTGGACTTTAACCAGAAGTACAGACAGCTGCCATACATCAGTTGTTTAGCCGAGGATTAATAAAGGAGGAACAGCAACAAATGAGTAACGAGGTAAAAATTGGACTTTCAAACAAACACTTGCACCTGAGACCGGCGGATGTGGACATTTTATTTGGGGCGGGACATCAGCTAACCCCCACAAAGGATTTGACCCAACCGGGACAGTTTGCCTGTGATGAGAAAGTAGATATCGTTGGGCCAAAAGGCGTCTTGAAAGGGATCAGAGTACTGGGGCCTGCAAGACCTGAAACCCAAGTGGAATTGGCGGCAACAGATGCCAGAGCCATTGGCATCAAGGCACCGGTTCGAGAATCGGGAAAATTAGACGGAACACCGGGATGCAAGTTGATTGGCCCTGCAGGAGAAATCGAATTGGATCATGGGGTGATTGTGGCTCTTCGCCATGTCCACCTTTCTCCATCTCAAGCTGCAGCCCTTGGGGTAAAAGACAAGGATGTTGTCAGTATAAAAGTGGAAGGGGAAAGAGGCTTGATTTTCAATAATGTGCTAGTGCGTTCCGGGGATGCTCACTTTGGAGAAATTCATCTGGATACCGATGAGGGAAATGCGGCAGGTCTTGGGCCTGATTCAGTTGGAATTCTTGTAAAATAACAATTTACACACCATACAAAAAGAAAAGGGCTTTTTCAGATGAAAACCATCCAACAAAAGTCCTTCTTTTATTTCACAAAACAGCAACTCTGGTTCCGCTAATCAGGGAAGCTGGCACAGGATGAATCTGCGGTCGTCGCCAACATGATATCAACGGAAGCACTGGTGCCAAGTCGATCGGCACCGGCAGCAATCATTTCCTTTGCCCGATTTATGTCACGAATTCCACCGGAAGCCTTAATCTGTACCTTGTTTCCAACTGTTGCCCGGATGAGAGCCACATCCTCGATGGTGGCGCCGCCAGTGCTGAACCCAGTGGAAGTTTTAACAAAGTCAGCCCCGGATTGAACTACCAGCTGGCAAGCTTTTCTAATTTGCTCTTTGCTTAAAAGACAAGTCTCCAAAATGACTTTTACTTTGGCATTATATTCAGTAGCAACTGATACCACAGCCGCAATATCATCTGCAACGTATGCATAGCGGCCTTCTATTAATGCACCAATATGGAGTACCATATCAATTTCCGATGCGCCGTGAAGGCAGGCTTGATCGGCTTCAAAAGCCTTGGCGTTTAGCTCCATTGCACCTAATGGAAAACCTACCACCCCACAGACTTTACTGTCAGATTCGGCCAGTTCTTTGGATGCCAGTTCCACATAACTGGAATGAACACATACCGAATAAAATCCATATGTTTTAGCCTCCGCACACAACTTTTTTATGTCTGCTTGGGTGGCCTGGGGTTTAAGAAGGGTGTGGTCAATATACAAATTCATTGGTTTCATTTTTTTATGGATTGCAAAATACTATTCTGCAACTTCTCCCTTCTTTATACGTTCTTTATACATTAAACAGGAAGTTAATCACATCTCCGTCTTTCACTTCGTATTCTTTGCCCTCCAACTTTAGCAAGCCTTTTTCTTTGGCAGTGGCAAGGTTTCCGCCACATTCTACTAATGTTTCAAAGCGAATGGTTTCAGCCCGGATAAACCCTCGTTCAATATCAGAATGAATTTTTCCCGCAGCGCCGGGAGCCTTGGTGCCGCGGCGGATGGTCCATGCCCGAACTTCATCCTCACCGGCGGTAAGAAAAGAAATCAAATCCAACAGGTGGTAGGATGCCCGAACCAACTTGTCCAATCCGGAAGAGGCAATTCCCAACTCATCAAGGAAAAGGTTTTTTTCTTCTTCATCCAGTTGGGATAATTCGGCTTCAAGTTTTGCCGAGATGACCACCACATCGGAACCTTCTTCGGCAGCGTATTGTTTCATATCGGCCACATATTGGCTTCCTTCACCATTATCTCCGGCATGATCTTCAGAGACATTGGCCACATAAATAACCGGTTTGTTGGACAGCATTTCCAAGGTTTTAACAAAACTGAGTTCTTCATCATTTAAATCCATGGTGCGAAGGGGTTTTCCTTCTTCTAACCAGGCAATAATCTTGTTTAATATGTTTATTTCTTTTTGAACGTCCTTATCTCCCTTGAGTGCTTTGACATTTCGATCCCGACGTCGCTCCAAAATGTCCAGATCAGAAATAATCAATTCTAAATTTACAGTTTCAATGTCCGACATGGGATCCACCTTGCCATCCACATGAAACACATTGTCGTCATCAAAACAACGGACCACGTGAACGATAGCGGCAACCTGACGAATATCGGCTAAAAATTTATTTCCTAAACCCTCTCCTTTGGATGCACCACGAACCAAACCTGCGATATCACAGAATTCGATGGCGGCATAAGTGGTTTTTTTGGAATGATACATTTCATGGAGAATCGGAAGGCGAGAATCCGGCACTGTGACGACACCAACATTGGCAGTTTTTGTGCTGAAAGGATAATTTGTTGCTTCCGCACCGGATTTGGTGATGGCATTAAACAGTGTACTTTTGCCTACGTTGGGTAGGCCGACAATACCTAATTTCATGAATGGTCTCCTTTTTTAATAATCCTCAAGTTGGCATTTGCCTGATCCTGAAGAGATTTTTTGCGAAAATAGAAATATAAAACGGTACAGACAATAATTGTTGTCAAGCTAATAAGTTGTGCCTGCTTGAAGGGACCCAGCATCAGACTATCTGTTCGCAGCGCCTCCACCAAGAAACGTTCCACAGAATATAGAATGCCATATAGACAGGCCAACTGCCCGGCAAACCGAGGTTTTTTGTCCAACCAAATGAGCAATAAAAACAGCAGGAAACACCAAATAGATTCATATAAAAAAGTAGGATGTACTTTTTCTCCGTTGACCCAAATGCCCCAAGGTAAATTTGTGGGACCGCCGTGAGCCTCGCTGTTAAAGTAATTTCCCCAACGACCAATGGCTTGGGCTAGGGCAAACCCCGGGACAACGGCATCCGCCACATCTAAAAAACGAAGGTGTTTGTGTCGAGTAACAAACCAAGCTGCCAATAGCCCCCCTAGAAGCCCTCCATGAATGGCCAGGCCGCCGCCACGGGTGTTTAAGATTTGAATCGGATCCATGGCATAGTAATCCCAATTAAACACCACATAATATAAGCGGGCGCATAGGATGCCCACGGGAATGGCAACAATCAAGATATCCAGGACGGCATCTCCCGAAATGCCACGTTTGGGACCTCTTTTGTAAAATACCAAGGTTCCCAGGGCAATGCCGGAAGCAACTAGAATTCCATACCAACGGATATCAAAATTGAAGATTTCAAAGGCGACCGGGTTGGGCATATTCTGTACTCCTTATTGCAGACCAAAAGGGCCTGCCTCACCGAGTATTATACTCTGAGAGCCGTTACTTCTCAACTTCTTTCATTGTTTTTCTCAAAATCTTTGGTACAATGAATTTATGAAATATGATTTGGTTGTAGAAGGAATATTTGTGGAACGCTCCAATCGATTTATTGCCCAAGTAATCATCGATGGGGTGATAACTCGCGCACATGTAAAAAACACTGGAAGGTGTAGGGAATTGTTGGTTCAGGGGGCGACTGTGTACCTGACAGACCACATTCATAAGATGGGGAATCGAAAGCTCAGATACTCCTTAATAGCAGTAGAAAAAGGAGATTTGCTGGTGAATATGGATTCCCAGGCGCCCAACGAAATTGTTGGAGAAGCGTTATCCAATGGCATTTTGGAATTGCCGGGGATGACATCTCCCCTTAGATACAAAAGGGAACAAACCTATGGAAATTCCAGGTTGGATTTTCTGGTGGAAGATTCAATGGGAAGGATAGGCTATATGGAAGTCAAAGGTGTCACATTGGAGGAAGGGGGTCATGCCAGATTTCCCGATGCCCCTACTTTGCGAGGCAGAAAGCATCTTGAGGAACTGCAAAGGGGGGTACAAGAGGGTTACTTCGGATATGTGTTGTTTGTTCTCCAAATGGAGAAAATGCAGACCTTCAGACCCAATGATGAAATGGATTTTGCATTTGGTTTGACATTGCGAGAGGCTTCTCGGTCAGGGGTGGTTGTCTTGGCATATGACTGCTTCGTTTTGCCGGATGGGTTATCTTTGCGTGGACCGGTCCCGGTGGAATTATCTGATAATTTGGGGTCCATATAAACCGATATATTGGGCATTATTGGATAAATAGCACAACATATTGGGGGTCGTCATGGATTTGCAGGGAAAATAAAATAGAATCCCAAAAAAGTGGGCGCTTAGGCCCATTTTTTAATGCAAAAATGTTGTAAAGTGGAGCGAAGTGGAGTAAAGTGGTATTCAAATAGGATGTATTAGTGCCTATTTATGGCACAGTGGTACGAGGAGTGCTTCATGTTTTCAGGAGAATATTACAATTCAATAGATGCAAAGTACCGATTAATCGTACCGGCAAAATTCAGAGATGAATTGGGCAGGAAGTGTTATCTTACAAAAAGCAATGACAATTGCTTATATCTATTTACGCTTGAAGAGTGGGAAAAGCATGCAAGAGAATTAATGGCATTGCCCACAGGGTCAGAGGAAGCCAGAAGAAGAATCCGTAAGTTTACTGCCAACGCCGTTGAGGTAGAGGTGGATTCCCAGTATCGAATCACCATTCCCCAGAAACTAAGGGAACTGGTAGCAATCCAGAAGGAAGTAGTTACAGTGGGATTTATAAACAAAATCGAGATTTGGAGTAGGGATGAATACGAAAGAGTGATGGAACTCCCTGATGATGGCGAATATGAATACGTTTAAACATACTTCGGTGCTTCTGGCCGAATCCATTGAAGGGTTAGCCATTAAAAAGGATGGCATTTACGTGGATGGCACCCTAGGCGGAGGCGGGCATGCAGAGGCAATTTGCAGCCAGTTAAGTTCCAAAGGAACCTTAATTGGCATCGACCGTGATCAAGATGCGTTGAATGCAGCGAAGAAGCGGCTGGAACCCTACAAATGCAAAAAAATATTTATTCAGAATAATTACGCTGATATTAAAGAAATATTAACCGAGTTGGATTTATCAGGTGTTGATGGGGCATTGCTGGATTTGGGAGTTTCGTCTTTCCAATTGGACACTCCCCAAAGGGGATTTTCCTACATGCAGGATGCACCCTTGGACATGAGGATGAATCGGGATGATGGGTTTACTGCATACGATGTAGTAAATACCTACAGTCAAAAAGATTTGGCAAGAATCATCACCAAGTACGGAGAAGAGCGGTGGGCAACCCGGATTGCATCATTTGTTGAGCAGGAGCGGAAAAAAGGCCCTATTGAAAGCACGTTTCAACTGGTTGAGATTATTAAGGCGGCCATTCCGGCAGCGGCAAGAAGAGAAGGGCCTCACCCGGCAAAAAGAACTTTTCAAGCAATTCGAATTGAGGTCAATGATGAGTTGGGTCAATTGGAAAAAGCCGTTACAGAATTTTGTGACATCCTCAATGAAGAAGGTAGACTGTGTATCATCACCTTTCATTCTCTGGAGGATCGGATTGTAAAAGAAATATTTCAGCGTAGAGTCAATCCTTGCACATGTCCAAAAGAATTTCCTCAATGTGTTTGTGGAAAAAAGCCGGACATTGTAAAAATAACCAGGAAACCACTTATCGCAGGAGAGAGAGAGTTAGAGGAAAATCCTCGATCTAGAAGCGCGAAATTACGCGTGGTTGAAAAAAGGCGGATAGTAGAATGATTACAGCAGAACAATGGTACGAATATCAAGGAAATTATTCAAAATACGGCTTTGACATGAGGCCTCGAACCGTTATGCCCAAAAAGACGGTAACAAAGAAGACCGTCGTGGACAGGCGAAAGGTAATGATCCTCATTTTGGTGGTAGGGATGATATGCATTGGAGCCATTGTTGCCTCTGCATATGCTGCTTCCATTGCATATTCCAATAATCAATTAAAAAATGAAATAACCATGCTGCAAGGTGAAGTTGATGCATTGTCAATAAAAATTGAAAGTGCCAGCAATGTACAGACCATTGAGCAGAAGGCAATTGACAAGTTAGGCATGGTTTATCCAAGCGCGGATCAGTATGTTGAGATATCCGGGCAGGAATCTCCGGGTAGTGACTTTGCATCTTTGCTAAAAGAGGCAGCATTTAACTGACATACATGATTGCATAGAGAACAACAACCGTATAAAATATAGAAGTCAGACAACTGAATGATAGATTTCATGTTTGTCTGACTTTTCTTTCAGAAAGGATTCAATTATGCCTACCTTTGAACGGAAAAGCAAAAATAGAATCATCCTATTTTTTGGACTATTTTGTCTTGCGCTGATTGTGCTGTGCATTCGGGTCGGATATGTGCAGATTGTTGATGGGGAAGAGTTGACCAAAAAAGCCATTACCCAACAGACCAACGATGAAGAATTGGAAGCGAAGCGAGGTAATATTACTGATAGAAACGGGATGGAACTGGCGGTTAGCTCAATTTGCTATTCTGTTTGGTCCAGACCTTCAGCAATTGAAGAAGGGGATTTGGATGGCTATGTGAAGAAACTAGCTTCCATTTTGGATATGACGCAAAAAGAGGTAAAAGATTTGCTTTCACAAAAAAAATCCTTGGTAAAAATTGCGAAATATTTAGATCGGGCCACAGCAGATGCTGTACGAAAAGAGAAAATCCCCGGTATTTCCATTACTGAGGAAACAAAAAGGTATTATCCTTTGGGCAATTTCGCTTCTCAGCTATTGGGAAGCGTCACAGATGATAATAATGGATTGACCGGATTGGAGCGCCAATACAACCAGTATCTAAAAGGAGTTTCCGGTAGATGGGTGTTGGACACGGATGCTTCGGGAAATCCCCTTTCTTACGGATTGAAGCGATACTATGAACCTGAAGACGGAGCGACTGTTGTACTAACAATAGATGAGGTCATACAGCATTATGTGGAAAAAACCATTGATCAAGTAATGGAAGACACTGGAGCAGATGGAGTCAGATGCATCATGATGAATCCAAAGACCGGAGAAATATTGGCGATGGCGGCAACGCCATCCTTTGACCCCAATTCCCCAAGAACACCTACTTCCAAAGCGGATCAGAAAAAATTGGCATCCCTTTCTGCAACGGATCAATTGGATTATCTAAACGACATGTGGAGAAATCCGTTGGTGCAAGACACTTATGAGCCCGGATCTACTGCAAAGTTAATGACAACGGCCATTGTACTTGAAGAAGGGTTGGTGGGAAAAGACGAAATCTTTGTATGCAAAGGGTCTATCAAAATTCATGGGGCAACGCTTCACTGCTGGCGAACAGGAAATCCTCATGGGAAAGAAACCCTCACTGAGGCGCTTGGAAATTCATGCAATCCAGTATTTGCTCAACTGGCGGGTAGAATTGGCATCAGCAAATTCTATAAGTATATGGAGACCTTTGGCATCTCTCAAAAAACCGGCGTTGATTATCCTGGAGAAGCCAATTCGATTTTGCAAGACGAAGATACTGCTGGACCGGTTGGCCTGGCTACTATGGGATACGGACAAGGAATTGCAGTTACTCCAATTCAGTTGTTGACTGCAGTATGCTCTTTAGGTAACGATGGAATCCTTATGCAGCCTAAGTTGGTGAAAGAAATTGATGCAGCGGATGGAACGGTGATAAAAAAATTCCCCAATGTAAAAGTGCGGCAGACAGTATCTGAAGCTACGGCTGACGAAGTATGCCTTATGATGGAATCCGTTGTGTCTGAGGGAGGGGCTGGTACCGCCAAAATTGCAGGATATCGAGTAGGGGGCAAAACCGGAACCGCCTACAAAGCAAAGAACGGAAAATATACAAAGGAAGTATGTGCTTCTTTCGTGGGCATGGCGCCAATGGATGATCCACAAGTTGCTATTCTTTTAATTGTAGACAATCCGAAAGGGGTGAAATACGGCAGTATGACAGCCGCACCCGGGGCGAAAGTAATATTGGAAAATGTTCTTAGATACTTGAATGTGGAGCCGGTATATACCGCTGCAGAAAAAAAAGTAATTAACAGCCACAAGACAACCGTGCCCAATTTGATTGGAGAAAGCTTCAGCGAGGCTGTAGGTAAATTGGGGGGGTGCTCGTTAAAGTATGTTGTGTCACCGGCAAACACCAGTGGAAAAGATTTTATTATCAAGGATCAGTATCCAAAACCGGGAGAAGAAGCCACCACAAACGATGTGGTATACCTGTACAGAGAATAGGGAATGTTGTATAATAAATCGGTTGTGCCGGAGGGGAGCAAATGAGAAACTTTAGGTTGGACGAAATAGCAAAAGCCGTGAAAGGGCAGATTATATTAGGGAATCATGACGTGTTGGTGAATAAAATCAGCAAGGATTCCAGAAAGGTATCCCGGGACACCTTGTTTTTCCCTTTGATTGGGCAAGTCCACGATGCTCACGCATTCTTGCCTCAAGTTCTTGAAGGGGGATGCAAGAACTGGATAGTATCGCGTAAGGATTTTGGCGACTTCCCCGGAAGAGAAAGTGGCAATATTATTTTGGTGGAGGATACCACGGAGGCCCTTCTTTCATTGGCAGTATTTGTTTTGGATGAAATGAATGCAATTAAGATTGGTATCACTGGCAGTGTGGGGAAGACATCCACAAAAGATATGGTTTTTGCAGTTTCCAGTCAAAAATATAAAACCGGAAAAACTCAGGGGAACCTCAACACCAGCATTGGCATTTCCATGTGTATATTGGACTTTGACCCGGATACAAAGGTGGCAGTATTGGAAATGGGGACGGATCATCCGGGAGAAATTGACAAAGTTGCAAAGGTATTTAAGCCACACATTGGGTTGATTACCAACGTTGGGCAGTCTCATTTGGAGAATTTCGGTACAAGAGCTAATATCTATCAAGGAAAAATGGAATTGACAAATTATTTTGGGCCCGATGATGTGCTTATTATTCAACAAGGCTCGGATTTTCTTCAAAAAAATAAAATCTCCGGAGCATATAGGATTGTTTCAGTGGGAACAGAAAAAAACAATGATTTTGTGGTGTCCAATATCCGCCAAGTGGGGGAAGCATCCACAGAATTTGATTTGCATAATAAAGGGAAATCAACCCATTTCACATTACCTACTTTGGGAAGTCATCATGCTTGCAATGCGGCTCAAGCGGTAGCAGCAGGGGTTCAACTTGGGATTTCACCGGAGGAAGCCGTTTTGGGTCTAAAAAACTTTGAAATGACAAAAGGACGACTTGACGTCAAAAGCGAAAAGGGGCTGAAGAATTCAACAATTATTGATGATGCCTATAATGCCAGCCCTGATTCCATGAAGTCGGGCATACAATCACTGATTTCTTTTCCGGGAAAACGAAAAGTTGCCATATTAGGTGATATGTTGGAGCTGGGAACCGATACAGAAAAATATCATCGGGAAATTGGAGCATTTGGTGCCACGGCTGGTGTGGATTTAATCCTTGGCGTTGGAAAATTGACAAAATATTTGGTGGAAGCCGCAGAACCTGTTGGGATATACTATCCGGATAATGAAAGCTTGATAGATGCATTGCCAACATTAATTGAAGATGGAGACGTGGTTTTGGTGAAGGCGTCCAGGGGAATGGCGTTAGAAGAAGTGGTGGAATATTTATTAAATACGAAGGAGACGTTATGAATATCTATTACATCGTAGGGATTGGACTCATTGGATTTATCGCATCATTACTGTTAACCGGTGTGTTGATTCCCATTCTAACCAGAGCAAAGGCAGGGCAGAATATTAGGGAAGACGGCCCGGCATCCCACTTAAAAAAGGCGGGCACCCCAAGTATGGGAGGGCTTGCCATTATGGGTGGCATTCTGATAGCTGTTTTTGCCGGAGCAATGATTGACAAAGGAATATTCTCTGGGGATAGTTGGATGGCCATTCTCTGCTTTATTCTTTTTGGAGCTGTTGGTTTTTTTGATGATTATCTAAAAATAATCAAAAAACAAAATTTGGGGCTTCGTGCTTGGCAGAAGTTTGGAATGCAACTGGTCATTTCCTTGGCATTTGCATTTTATATGGCGAATTATTCCTCTGCGGGAACGGGCGTCTTTCTTCCATTTTGGAATCAATATGTTGATTTTGGAGGGTGGTATATTCCTTTCATTGTGTTTACTTTATTGGCCATGGTCAATGGGGTGAATTTGACTGATGGGTTGGATGGACTGGCTTCGGGGGTAACCGCTATTGTTGCCATGTTTTTTGTTGGAGTTGCATTTAGCAGAGGAAACCAGGCGGATGCTGTGATTTATGTGGGCGTTTTAGGTGGGTGCCTAGGATTTTTGGTGTATAATAGACACCCGGCCAAGATTTTTATGGGAGATACCGGATCTTTGGCGTTAGGTGGAGTGGTGGCGTTGACTGCAATCATAATGAAGATGGAATTACTCTTGCCTATTGTTGGGATTATTTATTTGTTGGAAGCATTGTCCGTGGTGTTGCAGGTCTCCTATTTTAAAATATCCAATGGAAAAAGATTATTTAAAATGGCGCCTTTGCATCATCATTTTGAAAAAATGGGAATGAAGGAAACCACGGTTGTATTGGTTTTTTGGCTGGTGACAATGGTTTGTTGCATTGGCGGAATGATTGCGCTATAGAGAAAGAATCTAAGTGAATTCGAAAGGTAGGAGAGAATATGAGGCATTCGGCTTGGGAAGTACAAAATAAAAAAATTCTTGTGGTAGGTCTTGGAAAATCCGGTATTGGTGCAGCACAAGCACTCAATAAATTAGGTGCCAAGGTATCGGTGCAAGATTCAAAAACCCTAGATGAAATGGATCAACAATTGGTTAATTTTCTTGAAAACGAAAAAATTACTTGCTATTTTTCGGTGATGCCGGAAGATCCAACGGAATTTGACTTAGTAGTACTGAGCCCGGGAGTCCCTTTGGACTTGCCCTTTATCAAAGATGCCAAAGCAAAGGGTGTTTCGGTTACAGGAGAATTGGAGTTGGCCTATCAGCTGGGGCAAGGGAAATATGTGGCCATTACCGGAACAAATGGGAAAACGACGACGACCACATTAGTGGGGGAGATTTTTCAAAATGCTGATCGGGACACAGCTGTGGTAGGAAACATCGGAGTGGCAGTTACCACAAAGTCCGTGCAAGCCACAGAAGATACTTGGATGATTGCAGAGGTCAGCAGTTTTCAATTAGAAACCATAAAACAGTTTCACCCCATGATATCGGCCATTTTAAATTTAACCCCGGACCATATGGATCGACATAAATCCATGGAGGAATACGGGAGGGTAAAAGGGAAAATTTTTGAAAATCAAAATTCTTCTGATTTTCTAATAATAAACTACGATGATAAGGCTTGTTTTGCGTTGTCAAAGACTGCAAAGGCTACCGTTGTGCCTTTTAGTCGAAAGGAAGCACTTTCCTTTGGAGCCTTTGTCTCAAATGGGGTGATTACCATTCGAAATCAGGGCGGGGCTGAAATTCAATTTTGCCATCAGGATGAACTAATGATACCGGGGAGTCACAATTTGGAAAATGCATTGGCGGCTACGGCAATTGCATATTTTGCCGGGATTGACGTTGAGGTGATTCGACGTACGCTAAAATCTTTTGCCGGGGTGGAACATCGCATAGAATTTGTAAATGAGATTGATGGTGTACGATTTGTGAACGATTCCAAAGGTACCAATACAGATGCTGCCATCAAGGCAATTGAGGCCATTTGCCCACCGATTATCTTGATAGCAGGAGGGTATGACAAAGGTGGGGATTATAGTAAGTTAATTGACGCCTTTAATGGAAAGGTTGAATTGGTATTGTTGCTGGGTAAAACGGCAGTAAAAATAAAGGAAGCCGCAGGAAAAAAGGGGTATGACAAGACCATCATCCTAAAAGATATGGAAGCTTGTGTCACCGAGGCTTTCAGGCAAGCAAAACCAGGAACAACTGTGCTGCTATCACCTGCTTGTGCCAGCTGGGATATGTATGACAACTTTGAGCAGCGAGGCAGACATTTTAAAGACTGTGTTGCAGGATTGGAAAAATAATAGTATGGCTGAACTGAAACGGATCAAAGTCAAAAAACAAAAAAAAGCACAAATGGATTTTATCATTATCGTTTGTACGATTATTTTAGTTGTATTTGGGATTATGATGGTGACAAGTGCCAGTTACTATAGTGCTCTTAGTGAAGGCAGTGCATATTATTATCTTATTCGAGAACTGATATGGGTCGCATCCGGAAGCGTATTAATGTGGTTGGCCACGGTGATTGACTACCATGTCTATCAGCGGTTTGGTTTTGTTATTATGATTATCAGTGTCATTTTGTTGGTATTGGTGTTGACCCCCCTTGGGGTGGAACGTAATAACGCTACCAGGTGGCTGGGGATGGGAGGAATGACAATCATGCCCGGAGAAGTGGCTAAAATTGCCGCCATCTTGTTTGTGGCATGGTTCCTTAGTCGAAAAGAAGAAATCATTTTGTCCTTTACCAAAGGGATTTTGCCGTTGCTCTTTTTAGCGGGGGTATACGGCGCATTGATTATGAAACAACCAAACATGTCAACAGCAATCATCGTTTGTGTGATTATTTTGGGAATGATGTTTGTGGCTGGATTAAAGTGGAAATATTTAATCAGTTTAGGGGCAATGGGGATTGCCGGGGGAATTGGACTAATTCTTACGGATGATACTGGGTATCGGATGAAACGGGTAATGAGTTTTATGGATCCTTTTGCCGATCCTCTGGGAGATGGATATCAGGTGTGCCAATCCTTGATGGCATTAGGCTCTGGTGGATTGTTTGGATTGGGATTAGGAAAGAGTATCGAAAAAAATCTTTACCTGCCAGAACCGCAAAACGACTTTATTCTGGCAATTATTGGGGAAGAACTTGGGTATATTGGTATTTTATTTTTGTTGGTTTGCTATCTTGTATTAATATATCGGGGAATCTTAGTTGCAGTGAATGCAAAGGATCGGTTTGGTATGTTGGTTGCCTCAGGCATTACAATTATGCTGGGCGTTCAAGTTTTAATGAATGTGGCGGTGGTGACCTCCTCCATGCCACCTACAGGGGTGACCTTGCCCTTTGTCAGCTATGGGGGGAATGCAATGTGGTTATTTATGGGGTCCATGGGGATTCTACTTAATATATCTAAAAATTCATCTCAGGGAGAAACAAAATGAAAGTAATAATGACAGGTGGCGGAACCGGGGGGCATATTTATCCGGCCATCGCCATCGCGGACAAAATCAAACAAGAAGATCCAACAGGACAAATTTTATTTGTTGGGACCGAAAGAGGAAAAGAGAGTGAATTAGTTCCCCAGTGTGGTTATCCAATTGAGTATATTAAAGTGCGGGGGTTGGATCGAAAAAATTGGATTAAAAATATTAAAGTGATGATTGACTATGGGGCTGCCATGAAAGCTGCAGGGCGGATTATTGACCGATTTAAACCGGATTGTGTTATTGGAACCGGAGGGTATGTTTCCGCACCGTTGCTTCGAGCCGCAGCAAAGCGAGGAATCAAAACCTACGTGCAAGAGCAAAATGCCATCCCCGGACTGACAAACAAACTACTGGAAAGGGAAGTTGAAAAGGTGTTTCTTGGATTTCAAGAAGCTTCTACCGGGTTCAATCATCCTGAAAAACATGTTTTTACAGGTAATCCGGTAAGAAGAACCTTTTATACCAATACTCAACTTCAATGTCGCCAGTTGCTACAAATGAACCCAAAAGATTTTGTAATCTTGGCCTTTGGCGGTAGCCAGGGCGCCGGGAGAATCAACAAAGCTATGATTCATGTGGTGGAACAATATAACGGGGTAAAAGGCGTAACTGTGGTTTTTGTCCCCGGGAAATATTATTATTTGCCTGTCATAACCGAAATTGCGGAAAAGGGTATTATTCTTGAAGATAATATCAAAATACTTGAGTACATTCATGACATGGATCATTTTTTGCCTGCCGCCGACTTGGTAATCTGCAGAAGTGGTGCCTTGACAGTTTCCGAGATTTCCGTTTGCGGAAAAGCATCCATATTGATTCCATCACCCATTGTGACCGGGGATCATCAACTATTCAACGCCAATGTCTTGGGGAACCGTGACGGGGCCATTGTAATTGAAGAAAAAAACCTAACTGACCAAGGACTTTTTCAACAAATTGAATTCCTGAAAAAAAATCCGGAACACGTGTCTGAGATGGGAAAAAACAGCAAAAATGCCGGGCCACAGGATGCCACAGAAATCATATGGGAGACCATAAAAGAATGACAAATAATTCGAAGAAGCTTGTTGCGACCACCCCGAATAAAAAGCGAAAAAAGCGAAAAAAAAAGCATTATCTGCTGAAGTTTACCATAGTAGTGCTACTATTGGGAGGGCTGGGATGGTTCATGTCTTCGGATTTCTTTGCAATTGACAAAATATCGGTGAGCCACAACAACAACTATACCAAAGATGAAATTGTAAAACTATCTGGAATCAAAGAGGGCAGCAATCTGTTCGCACTTTTTTTGCATAAAGGAAAGGTACGAGACACCATGGAAGGTGATTCCTACATTGACGGCGTGAAAATCAGCATCCGTTTACCTGGAACCGTGCTGTTAGATGTGGATGAACGGACGGAAATGGCAGCGGTTCCCCTTAAAAACAAATATATCCTAATTGATAATGAAGGGTATGTTCTTGGAACAACGGAGAAAGAACCAAAACTTACGTTGCTGGTTGGGTTAACCATTACCGGAATGGAAAAGGGAAAGATTTTGTCGGTAAAAGAAAAGAGTCTTTTAGATGAGACGTTGGTAATGCTGAAAACCATGGAGAGCAGCGATTTGTTTTTTAAAAAAATTGATATTTCAGAAGTCATCATAAAGGCGTATATTTATGATAAACTAATATGTAAGGGGACCCCGGAAAACATTATGAAAAGCATGAAATCCGGAAGTCTACAAATAATTTTATACGATCTTTACAAAAAAGAAATCAGTCGAGGAACCGTAAATGTTGGTGCCGATAAGATATGTTCTTTCAGCCCGAGTCTGGAGTAGAAAACCGGTGGGTCAAAACCTTGAAATCAGTTGAAAATATTGTGCAACTCTGCAATTCTATGGTATAATATCGGCATGCCATATATACGTTGCGGGATGGGAGGATATCGAAGGATGCTACAGTTTGAAATGAATGAAGAGCAAAACGCCAAAATCATCGTTGTCGGTGTCGGCGGAGGCGGATGTAATGCAGTCAACAGAATGATTGACGATGGGTTACAAGGAATTACCTATCTGGCGATTAATACTGATAAACAGGCACTATCGGCAAGTAAGGCCGAATCTACGTTGCAGATTGGCGAAAAGCTTACCAAAGGTTTGGGAGCTGGAGGCAATCCGGAAATTGGACAAAAGTCAGCGGAAGAGAGCATGGATGAAATTTCCAAGTTCATTGCCGGGGCAGAGATGGTCTTTGTTACTGCCGGGATGGGCGGAGGCACCGGAACAGGAGCGGCACCCATTGTGGCAAAGATTGCCAAGGATATGGGGATTTTAACCGTTGGTGTAGTGACAAAACCTTTTTCTTTTGAAGGAAGGAAAAGGGGAGAGCACGCTGAGTTGGGTGTAAAGTTTTTGCGAAAATATGTGGACTCTATGGTGGTTGTCCCCAATGATAGATTGTTGCAAATTGCCGAAGAAAAAACGTCTTTAATGGATGCTTTTAATATGGCCGATAATGTCCTAAGACAGGGTGTCCAAGGAATCACTGACTTAATCGGAGATTCCGGACTGATTAATTTGGACTTTGCCGATGTTGAGACCGTTATGCGTGACAGAGGCATTGCCCATATGGGTATTGGTGTGGGCAGAGGAGAAGACAAAGTCAAAGATGCTGTTAGAAGCGCAATTGACAGTCCGCTGTTGGAAACCACAGTATCGGGAGCAAAGGCGATTTTGTTGAACATTACCGGTGGATATGATTTGGGGATGATGGATGTCACCGATGCAGCAAATCAAATTCAAGCGGAATCCGACAAGGATGCCATCATTATCTTTGGTGCTGCGGTCAGAGAAGACATGCAAGATGAATTGCACATTACGGTGATTGCCACCGGGTTTGAAAATAAACCAAGCAATTATGCTGAAACCGGAAAGTTCTTTGGTATTGAATCTTTATCCGCCACCCCTTCCCCGGATGAGGAAGGAGCGGATCAGGAAGAGACAAAACAAGAAACTGCGAAATCCGGTGATGACATCTTTGATATCCCATCTTTCTTAAAATAGGATGCCAGGATGGAATAGGGTACGAATAAGCCGGTGTGATACCGGCTTTTTCTAAATACAGGAGCAAATGATAACAATTACTTCTCAAGACAACAAAATATATCGATTATGTGTCCAGTTGAGCCAAAAAAAATTCAGGGATCGACTGGGGCTTTATATTGTTGAAGGCCAAAAAAACGTGAGAGAGGCCCTTTTGTCCGGACGTGCTCAAACGGTTATTATGCGTGAAGATTTCCCCCATGCTTTTCAGCAGGAGGGTGCCGCCTTCGTCTTTATGACGGGCAGTCTTTTTGCGAAGATTGCCCAAACAGAAACCAGCCAGGGAATTTTGGCGATTGTAGTAGAAAATGTCATGACTCGACAGGAGTTCTTAGCACAAATTTCCGCAAAAAATAATAGCAAAGTCTTGGTTTTAGACAGACTGCAGGATCCGGGAAATATTGGAACCATTATTCGGACGGCAGATGCAGCCGGATATGCTGGTATCATTGTCATGAAAGAAACCGGAGACCATTACGCACCAAAGGTCGTACGGGCTGCCGCAAGTTCTTTGTTGAGAATCCCCATATTGAAAGCTGACAATGAGGCGGATGCAATCTCCTTGCTTGAGGAGGCAAACAAAATAATTGTCGGCACCACGCCGGTGGGAGGTGTGCCCTATACTCAGGCAGACTGGAGCCGGGGCATTGGGTTAATTATCGGCAATGAAGGTAGCGGGCTGTCAGAAGCCTTTCAGGTGAAAACAAGTTTCAACGTATATATTCCCATGAATAAAGAGGTGGACTCCCTTAATGCGGCGGTGGCTGCGGGGATACTCATCTATGAATCCATAAAAGAAAGGTAATACCATGCAGGATCAATTAAAAACAATTCTGGATAATGCCGCGTCGCAATTGGCAATGGCAAAAAACTTATCAGAAACAGAAGAGATTCGTGTCAAATATCTAGGGAAAAAGGGGCAGGTAACTGAAATTTTGAAAACCATGGGCTCATTGGCTCCCGATGCCAGAAAGGCATTGGGACAGGAGGCCAATACTGTTCGCAGCAAGATAGAACAACTTTTGGAAGAAAAATTTGCTGAGATGAAGGCCTTGGCCAGGGCAGAGAAATTCAAAGAAGAGAGAATCGATGTTACTGAACCGGGGCAAGAAATTGTGCTTGGCGTGAAACATCCAATTACGCAGACAATTGATGAAATCTCAAGAATATTTATGTCTATGGGGTATTCCATTGCTGAAGGGCCGCAGGCAGAAACGGTTTTTCACGCTTTTGATGCGCTGAATTCTCCTCCCAATCATCCCTCAAGAGATGAAACGGACACTTTTTACTTCAGTGATGATGTTGTATTGCGACCCCATACTTCTTCGGTACAAATTCGAACCATAGAAAATCAGGATCCTCCTATCAAGATTATTTCGCCAGGCAGGTGTTTTCGATGTGACACCCCGGATGCTACCCATTCACCCATGTTCCATCAAGTGGAGGGGCTGCTGGTGGATGAAGGGATTACGATGGCAGACTTGAAGGGTACGTTGGATGCCATGGCAAAACAACTTTTTGGCCGTGAAACCAAAACAAAGTTTCGCCCCCATCATTTTCCATTTACAGAGCCAAGTGCGGAAATGGATGTTTCTTGTTTCAAGTGCGGTGGAAAAGGGTGCCGAATTTGTAAAGGCAGTGGCTGGATTGAAATTCTGGGCTGTGGTATGGTTCATCCCAACGTATTGAAGGTCGGGGGAATGGATACCGAAAAGTATACAGGATTTGCTTTTGGAATGGGCGTAGAGCGGATAGCAATGTTGATGTACGGCATTGATGATATTCGGTTGTTTTATGAGAACGACATGCGTTTCATCAATCAGTTTAAATAGGAGGGACAGGCATGCTTGTACCAATAGAGTGGTTAAAAGAATATACAGACGTCAATTGTTCCATTGACGAGTTTTGCGAAAAAATGATTATGTCCGGATCGAATCTGGAAACCTGTACCATGAAAGGCATAGGGATTCAGGGGGTTGTGGCAGGAAAAATAAAGGAAATCCAACATCACCCCAATGCACAGAAATTATCTGTATGCAAAGTGGACGTAGGAAGTGAAACACCATTGCAGATTGTATGCGGCGCCAATAATATTTTTGTTGGTGCATTGGTGCCGGTTGCTTTAGATGGCAGCAAAATCCCGGGACCTCTCCACGGTCAGCCAAAACAATCCGAAGGGGTTGGCATTCACCAGGGGATCCTTAGAGGAGTGGAATCCATGGGAATGATATGTGCCGCCTCTGAGTTGGGATATGATGATAAGGTCATCCCGGTTTCCCATCGAGAAGGGGTGTGGATTCTTCCGGAGGATATCAAGCCGGGACAAGACCTAGTGGAAGGATTAGGACTATCAACTGGCGTCGTAGATTTTGAGATTACACCAAATCGGCCGGATTGCCTTTCAATGATTGGCATGGCACGAGAATCTGCGGCTACGTTTGAGGAGCCATTGCGTTACCCGGAAACTACTTGCGTCAATGAGTCGGGAAACGCCTCTCAGTATGTTTCCATAGAAATTTTAAAACCCAAATTGTGTAGACGATATACGGCAAGAATTGTCACCGATGTGTCAATTCAACCATCTCCCTGGTGGATGCAAAAAAGATTGATGCATGCGGGCATGCGACCCATCAATAACATTGTTGACATCACCAACTATGTGATGCTGGAATTTGGTCAACCTATCCATGCATTTGATATTAGGGAAATTAGCAGCAAAAAAATTGTTGTGGATACAGCAGCGAAGGGAGATACATTTGAAACCCTTGATGGAAATGTAAGGACATTGGATGATTCCATGCTGATGATTAAGGATGGGGATAAGTCCGTTGCCATTGCAGGAGTCATGGGGGGCCTTTCTTCCGGAATTATGGCCGACACCACTACAATCTTGGTAGAATCGGCGAATTTTAATGGGGATAGTGTTCGATCCACATCAAAAAAACTTGGTCTTCGAACAGAAGCTTCTTCTCGTTTTGAAAAAGGTATTGATCCAAATCTGTGTTTAGACGCGGCAAATCGGGTTTGCAGACTTGTAGAAATACTTGGAGCCGGTAAGGTTGTAAAAGGTACTGTTGATGTGTTCCCCCAGGAATTCCTACCTACCACCATTGGCGTGCGAGTCAAACGGGTCAACGATGTGTTGGGCATCAACATATCCGCATCTGAAATGAAGTCAATCTTTGAAAGATTAGAGATGAAGGTGGAACTCACAGATTCAGAGTGCTATGCAGATCCTCTTTGCCACGATTGCGCTGTCTTAAAGGTTACGCCACCAACAATACGTCAGGATTTAGTGGCAGAAGTAGATTTCATAGAAGAAATTGCACGCATCTATGGGTATGACAGATTGCCTGTTACCATTCCAAGAGGAAGCAACAGGGCCCTTATGAGCAGGGAAGAGTCTTTGCGTAGATTAGCCACCGAAACTTTATGTGGATTGGGCGTAAATGAAATTCAAACCTATTCATTTGTTAGTCCAAGAGGCATTGATAATATTGGTATTGCCGAGGATTCTTGGGAACGGAATTTTGCTGTGCTGAGAAATCCTTTAGGAGAAGAAAATTCTGTGATGCGAACAATTTTGTCTCCGGCAATGTTGGAAACCTTGGGAAGGAATTATTCCCGAAACATTGAGAGTGTAAAAGCCTTTGAAATCGGCAAAACTTTCAACAAAAATATGATAGAACCTGAAGGATTGCCGGAAGAGCAAGATGCCTTGGCCATGGGTTTTTATGGAAAAGAAATTGACTTTTTTACCTTGAAGGGTTGCGTCATAGAATTCCTCCGTGTGATGGGCATTGTTGATGTTCAGTTTACACCGGAATCAGAATATGGCGTTTTTCACCCTGGCAGATGTGCCAGAATCTCCGTTAATGGGGAAGAATTGGGCATTATGGGTGAAATCCATCCAGAGGTGGCAGATCGTTTTGAAATTGGAACCAGATGCTATTCTGCGGAATTTATGTTTGATGCAATCATGCGGCAAGCCAAGACAGATGTTGCCTATTCGCCACTTCCCAAGTATCCTGCAACGGCAAGAGATATTGCTTTATTGGTGGATGAAATGCTGCCTGTAGGAGATTTAGAAGCATGTATTCGAGACTATGGTGGCAAATTGTTGGAAAGAGTAAAACTTTTTGACATTTACAGAGGCAGTCAAGTGACGGAAGGAAAGAAAAGTGTGGCATTTACACTGACTTACCGAGATATGAACAAAACTTTGACTGAAGAAGAAGTGGCTAAGGTGCATAATCAGATATTGAATGCACTGGAAAAAACCTATAGTGCTGTATTAAGAGATATGTAGGCGGAGGGATACCATGGAAGCAAACAAAGTAAGCGTCCGGATTTTCGGACAGGAGTATGTTCTATCTGGGGATAAACCCAGAGATCATATGATTCAGGTTGCGGCGTATGTGGATAGTAAGATGCATGAAATTGCCATTGCTTTTAAAAAGGGTTCAGCCACTGCTTTGGCAGTACTTTCGGCGGTGAATATTGCAGATGAATATTTTAGTGCAGTAGATCAAGTGAATCAATCAAAAATTGCCAATGAGCAAATGGAAGGAGATATTCATCGCTTTGAACAATTGTGGGAGGAATCCAAAAAAAGTCTGTCAGACCACAAAGAAGAAAGCCGAAAGGTCTACGAAGAAAAGGATTCATTAACAGAAAAACTCCACATTATGGAACGACAGATGGAGGAGCATCTTCGAGAGAAGGCCGATGTTGCAAAGCAAAAGACCCAAGAACTTCAAGAAGCATTGCGCCAACAGGAACAAGACTTCATGGAGAAACTACGTCAAAAAGATCGGGAATATAAAGAGGCCGTTCAGTTGAAAGATCAGGAATACCAAGAGGCTTTGTTTGAGAAAGACCTGGAAATTGAGGAATTAATAAAATCCGCCGAAAACAATGATGCCAAAACAGGAGAAAACATGGATCAGCGGGTCGAAGAAAGTGAGAACAAATATAAGGATTTGGAAAACAACATTTTCGACCTTCAGATGGAAAATATCCAACTAAAAAGTGAGATTGAAAAGCTTAGAAGTATTAGCGAGTAGGAGCATTCATGAACGAAAAGGCACTCCGAGTCCTGGAATATGGAAAGATTATAGAAATGTTAACCAACTATGCCGGTTCGGAGCTTGCACGGTCTATTATTGTCAATCTAAAACCCCTTGATGATCCGGATCTCATTTTGGAATTGTTGGATGAGACCAGTGAGGCGGTAACCCTAATTGTCCATAAAGGCCCCTTGCCCATGGGGAATTTATACGACATCAAAGATCACATTATACTGGCGGAAAAAGGCGGGACTTTGACCATGCGCCAACTTCTCCGCATATTGTACAACATGACTATTACCAGAAATGTGGTGAACTTTTTGGGTGGAGACCTTCCTCCGCTGCCAATTTTGAAAGGCATGACAGAGGTTTTGGAAGTTTTTCGCGACTTGGAGGAAGATATTGATCGTTGTATTCTTTCGGAAGAGGAAATGGCTGACCATGCCAGCGTTGAACTACGAAATATTAGAAGAAGTATTGTCAACCAAAATGAGAGCATTAAGGTTAGATTGAATCAAATATTGAATTCGGATGCCAACAAGACTTACTTGCAGGATGCCATTGTGACCATGCGGGATGGCAGGTATGTCATTCCTGTGAAACAAGAGCACCGTGGGCGGTTTTCCGGCATTGTCCATGATCAGTCTGCTTCAGGGGCCACATTATTCATTGAACCTCAAGTCATTGTGAATATGAACAATGAACTGCGGCAATTGGAAGCGCAGGAAAAGGCAGAGATTGAACGAATTCTTGGGGAATTGTCAGGTCGTGTCGGAGAACATGCTCCTTCCCTAAAAAATAATCAGAAGTTGCTGGTTGACTTGGATGTGATTAATGCAAAGGGTAAGCTGGCCATGGAAATGAAAGCCGAGCGTCCCACACTTTCAGAAGATAACAGCTTGCTTTTGATGGAAGCAAGACACCCCCTGATAGATGGGACAAAGGTGGTGCCCATTAACGTTTCCATTGGAAAATCTTATCATACCTTAATTATCACCGGACCTAATACCGGCGGGAAAACGGTTACTTTAAAAACCGTAGGACTATTGTCAATGATGACCCAGACCGGACTTCACATTCCTGCATCATCCCTTAGTGTAATGCCGGTTTATCAAGATATTTTTGCAGACATCGGTGATGAACAAAGTATTGAACAAAGTTTGAGTACTTTTTCATCCCACATGAATAATATTGTATCGATTATTGAACACGCCAGACAAGACACTTTGGTGTTGCTGGATGAATTGGGAGCGGGGACGGATCCCACGGAAGGTGCAGCATTGGCCATTGCCATTCTGGAACATTTATATTACAAAAAGGCTAGCATTTTAGCAACAACCCATTATACTGAATTAAAAAAATATGCCATTTCAACGGCGGGGG